>CAVXJL010000028.1:0-36881 GCA_963762015.1 uncultured Actinomycetota bacterium | reverse complement strand
GGTCACGCTCACGCGGAGATCGACCGGGGATCCCCGCCCGAAGAGCTCGCTCGCCACGAGCCCCGCCACGACGGCCAAGGTGGCGGCCAGCGAGACCACCAGCAGCACCCACTCCAACGTGGTTCGCTCCCGCCCGGCGCCGCTGCTCCCGGACCCGCGCTTCGCGGTCATATAAGCATCCTCCCGAGCGCCGCTCCGATCGACGCGGGGAACGCCAGCGTGATCACCCGCGCCGTCGCCGCACCGTTCGGCTCATCCACACGCCCGAACATCGCGAGCAGGGCGGCGCAGACGACGAACGCCACGGCGTAAGCAAGGAGCGTTTCCGTGAGCGGTCCCTGGGTCGCGCCGTCGCTTGCGACGCGGCGGTCGCGGCCGCCGAACTCGGCGAAGAACACCATCAGGTACGGGAGCACCAGGGAGGCCACGACCAACAGGCCGAGACGGACGCCGTCCAGCTCGGCGGCAAGGAGGATCGGCTCCTCGGTCGGGGCGATGTTCAGCGCGAACACCAACGCCCCGCCGGCCGCCACGAGCAGGTCTCCGCTCCCACTCGGAATCTCCTCGGACTTCTCGGCGCCGCTGCGAGGCGCGAGCGCCACCCCGATCGAGAAGCCGATGCTCACGGGGATCGCCGTCAGGGCGGCGACGCCGAGCACGTTCTCCAGCGCGCTCTCCTGCCCGACCCGGGCCAGGAGGAGGAGCAGCAGCACGGAGAGCAGGACGGACAGCCCCATCCCGACCAGAGCATCCTCGATGGGTCGATGCGTCCGCCCCGGACGGAATCCCACGTAATAGGACAGGGCCACGTTGATCGCGAACGTGCCGAGCAGCCCTCCCAGGATGATCACCGGCGAGATGCTCCGTCCGTGCAACCATGTCTCCTGGGTGTAGAGCAGCGGGACCCCCAGGAGGACGCCTCCCGCCACTCCGCGCATCACGTCTTCGGCAGTCGTCGGCTTCTCTGCCATCGCAGCACCATCTCACAGGAGAAGCGGCGCTCAGGAAGATCGCCGATGGGAAGGCCCGCCTCACGAGCTCGTACTACAGGCGGACTCTCCGCGTAAGAGGTCTGTGGCTGGCTTTCCCAGGTGGAGCGGGTGAGAGTTGCGCACAAGCGCGACCTACGCGCGGGCGCGCAAGTAGGCCATGGAGTTCACTGTTGCGCTCCAATACAATCGCAGCCCACCCATTGGCCGCGCTACTAGCGGTAGGAGGCTCGGCATGCGAAAGCGCACTCTGAGAACCCCGTCCGTGCATATCGTGCTCGTCCTCACGCTCGGCCTCTTTATCTTGCAGCCACCGCCCGCGAACGCACAGCTCACGCCCGTCGATCTCGGAGTCGCACAGAGCTCGCCGTGCTCGCGGGACAAGGCGTCACCAACACCGGCTTCACGGTGGTCACCGGGGACCTCGGGACACATCCGAATCCTGCGGTCTCGAACTTCCCGCCCGGGATCGTGAACGGAGCGATCCACCAAGCAGATGCCGTCGCGCTCCAGGCCCAGAATGCCCTGACCAACGCGTACATCGACGCGGCCAGCCGGATCCCGGTGACCACGATCGATACAGAGCTCGGCGGGGAGACTCTCAACCCGGGTATCTACGACTCGCTCTCGGGCACGTTCGAGATCTCCGTGGGCCAGACGCTCACCCTCGACGCTTTGGGAGACCCGGACGGTGTCTTCATCTTCAAGATGGCGTCCACGCTCGTGACGTTCGACAGCACCGACGTCAACCTCATCGGGAGCGCGTCGGCGTGCAATGTCTGGTGGCAGGTCGGCAGTTCTGCGACGCTCGGGACGAACTCCAACTTCGCGGGGAACATCCTTGCGTTGACTTCCATCCAGGTCCAGACCGACGCCGTCGTGGAGGGCCGCGTGTTGGCGCGGAACGCTTCGGTCACGTTGGACGACGCCGACATCGACGCGTCGGCATGCATCGTCGCAGCACCGAGTCCCAGCCCGTCGCCGAGTCCCCCGGCGTCACCGGGTCCTCCGGGCGGGTCGGGGACGCCCCCTCCGTCGCAGGTCACGCGCGTCCCCTCCGGTGGCCCGGAGACCGGTGAAGGACCGACGGACGGCGTGGGGGCTGTTGCTCTCTTCGCTCTCGGTGGCGCATTGCTCGCGGCCGCCGCGGCGACGTTCGCGATCCGCCGCCGATCCATGCGGCATCAGTGAGGACGTAGCGAATGCACCGGTAGGCTCGCGACCCCACCTTGGCCAGCGGTGCGGAACAACGACGGCCCCGCCGAAGCGGGGCCGTCGCATCGGTCCCTATCGGCGTAGCCGGATAGTCCTGGACTCCTCGATCTCCACGCATTCGAAGCTGCACGCGAAAGCGAAGACCTGCACTGTGGCCTTGCCGGAGACGAAGATACCATCGGCGTCGTCGGTGACCACTTCCCAAACGACCGGGCCGCTGTCGTCACATTCGACGAACGAGAACGCATCCCCGTTGATCGTGACACGACCTGCCCGCTGGCGGACCCGGACGGACAGCTCGACGCCGAGCGGCTGGTTGCAGGTGAGGGTGCCACTCACCGTGACCTGGTTCGCCTGCCTGTTCAACCGACCCGTGCCATCGATCGTGACGGTCATCTCAACTGGGGTGACCTCGGTGAACGAGATCTGCAGGATCCCCCCGCTGCCCGCCCCATCGCTCTGGTCGTCGATGGCCAGTACGTAGTACGTGGTGCCGGCTTCGGCGGAGAACCCGATGCCACCCGGTCCGCACGACACCGTCTCGAGGTTGCCTTGGGTGCCGGTCCCAACCAAGACCCCGGCGGGATAGTCGGACTGCGAGACGTCGACGAAGACGCCTGTGCTCACCGCGGTCGTGAACGCATACCACACGCTCGCGTCGGTCGCGGGCGCCCCACATGTTTCGTTGAGCTGAGCGTCGTCGGAGTCAGTGGTCGCCTCGGTGGTGTCGAGCGTCTCGCTGAACCCGAGCGTCGCGGGCGTCGCGCCCCCGAAGGTGTCGTTCGAAGGCGGGGCTGCGGACGCGGGCGTCGCCCCGAGCACGGCGAGCGTCACCCCCAATGCCATCGCGAGCGCGTTCTTCCTGAGTCTCATGCTCGATCCTCCCCTTTCATCGACGGCATTCAGTGGCCCCGCAGCCGAACCGTGGCGAATGCCTCGAGGCACTCCTCGTCTGAGCAGGCGAACGCTTCGACCGTGGCTCGGCCGCCCACGAACAGGCCGTTCTCACCCTGGATCTCCATCGCCACGGGTACCGTCCCGGCGCACTCGATCTCGGCGAACCCGAAGCCGCGGACGATCCGGCGACCGATCCGCTGGCGGAGGACCACGTCGACGAACACGAAGCCGCCCGCATCGGAACAGGTCACCGTCATGTGCAGAGTGGCCACGCCCGTCTTGGCGTTCACGCTCGCGCGGTCGATCGTGAAGTCCAGGAGCACGGGCGGCGGTGCTTCGAGCAGGTTGAAGACGAGGTTCCCCGTGTCACCGAGGAAGCCGCCCACCTGAAGGAGGTACGTGGTGCCGCCGACGGCGTCCCAGCGAACAAGCGACTGAAGGTCGACTGCGTCGTCGTTGCATCCGACGAAGCCGAGGTTGCCGCCACCGAGGTCCTCCCACACGGCGATGACCGTGTCGTAGTCGCTGCCGAAGGTGTTCGCCTCGAGCCGGATGTCACTCGAGGGGTTGAAGCTGTACCAGACGGTATTGGCGATGTCGCACTCGGAGGGCTCGTCCGCCTCGTTCGTGGCCTCGGCCGTGCTGAGGCTGTCCGAGAACGGGATGGTCGAGATCACCGTCGCGTTGGCGCGGTCATCGTTGCCGGGTGGTGCGGCGAACGCCGGCATCGCTTCGCCGAGCAGCAGACCGACGGATAGCGCGGTGGGTATCAGGATCCGCAGGGTTCGTCTCATGGGAACCTCCTCATCGCAGCCTGAGCGTCGAGCGCCCCAGATCTATCGATCCCGTGCATCTTGCCCCTCTCTTCCGGACCTCCTTCGGCGGCCTTTTCCCGGCTAGGGCAGCGAGATCGTGCCGTCGAGTGTCGCGTGTCCGGAGTCGCCTGCGTTCTTGAACCGGTCTGTTCCCGATCCGCTCGCGCCGTCGAAGACCCCCGACCCATCGCTTACCTCGAAGGTTCCTTCATACCTGGCTGGATTGCCGAAGGAGACCTGGGAGCCTTGCGTGAAGAAGGAATTGCCCGGGAAACAGACCACACCCACCTCATCCAGCGTGAGCGTGCTGCCGTCACCGGCGAGTGTGATGATCCTTACTCCTTCGAGGTCCGCGCAGTTCGTATCCTCGATCGGCTCGAAGCTCGTGATGTCGAACACGCTGGTGGCGCCACCGAACCCCTGGACCGTTCCAGTCCCGCAGAGGAAGTGTTCGCATGGCCTGGGTGCGGCTCGCCCAAACGTCTCCTTGAACTCAGCGTGCATCGGCTGGATCGTCAGCGCCGAAGCAGGTGACGCCAAGAGGAAAAGCCCTGCAACGATCCCGACGATCGAAACTGCTCCTCTCACAGAGGCCTCCTGTCGTTGTCGCCTCGAGCCGGGCGAGTACACGCCCGGATGCGCCGGTTCCATCAACCTGGGCGCTACCTGAATGGCGTGGCGGGTCCGACCGCCCCAAACCACCCCCTCGGAAAGGAAGGACACGCCTCCGCGTCCCCGCCATTTGGGGACGAATCACTGGGCCGAACCGACCCAAGACCGTGATACTCCTCTCCCGTGGAGACCGGAACCCCTCGAGGCGTGAAGGTTTCGTGAAGAGTCGATCACTCAGCGTGATGCGGAGCTCTATCTACGGGTTCCGATGTCCGAGCTCGCCGAGATCGGCGGCCGTGGGCCACGAAGGAGCCGGCGAAGATCGAGGGATGGGTGGAGCGGACGACGGGATTCGAACCCGCGACCCCCACCTTGGCAAGGTGGTGCTCTACCACTGAGCCACGTCCGCAGAGTGCCCCATCATCCTAGGGACGGGGTTCCTGAGCTTCAACCGGTCGTCTACGCGACCCCCGTGGAGCCGAAACCCCCCGCGCCGCGGCTCGACTCGGGGAGCTCCTCGACGAAGGTCGGCGACACCTCCGGCACCGCCACGATCACGAGCTGGGCGATGCGGTCACCGGCAGAGATCTCCACCGCCTCGTGTAGGTCGAGGTTCACGACGGCACAGACCACCTCGCCCCGGTAGCCTGCGTCGATCAAGCCCGGGGCATTCGCGAGGGTCAGTCCCTTCTTCGAGGCCAACCCCGAACGAGGGAGCACGAGGCCGGCGTGACCGTCGGGGATCGCGACGGCCACGCCGGTCGGCACCATCGCGCGCTCCCCCGGCTTGACCGTGACGCCTTCGGCCGCGCGGAGGTCGAGTCCCGCGTCGCCCGGATGCTGCGCTTGCGGAAGCTGCCCCTCTGGCCGGGTGCGTGCGAAGGGAAGGTCCACTCCGCTCACACCGGCTCGATCAGCTCGAGGCGATTCCCGAAGGGGTCGCGCACGTGCACCCGGCGGAACCCCGAGAACTGATCGGACTCGATCACCTTGTAGCCGCTCATCTCGACGCGCGCGCGCATGCGCTCGAGGTCCTCCACCAGGAACGCGGGATGGGCCTTCATCGCGGGACGGAAGCCCTCCTCGACGCCGAGGTGGACCTCCAGGTCGCCCGAACGGAACCAGACGCCACCACGGTCCGCGAGCTCCTGAGGCTTGGGGACCTGGTCGAGCCCGAGGACGCCCTCGTAGAAGTCGATGGCCACCTGCTCCTCGTCGGGAGGCATCGCGAGCTGCACGTGGTGCAGCCCGAGCAGCCTCCCGGGCTCCTTGTAACTCATTGCTCCGTCTCCCCGTGCACGGCGGGCAGGGGACGACGGAGTCGTCCCCGGCCCGCCTCGCGAGCGCGCTTATCCTACGAGCAGCCGCTGGTGCTGCCGCAGGTTCCGCAGACGTAACAGGAGCCCGCCGGCTGCATCTTGGAGCCGCATTGGTAGCAGAGGGGCGCGTCGAGCTCCTTCGCGGTGGGCGAGGAGATCAGCTCGATCGGCCGGACGACCGCTCCCTCGGAGGCGTGGATCGGGGCCTCCTCGACCGGCGTGGTCTCCTCACGCGTGTCCTCGGGCGCCGCCATCTTCTCGGCAGCCTCGATCTTCCGCTCCTCGATGGACCGGATGCCGAGCGCCTCGCGCTTCTCCGGCGGCAGGTGGTCGAGCGCCAGCCGCCGGAACACGAAGTCCACGATCGAGGATGCGAACCGGATGTCGGCGTCGTCGGTCATCCCGCTCGGCTCGAACTTCATGTTGATGAACTTCGAGGCGTAGTCCTCGAGCGGCACCCCGTACTGGAGGCCGACGGAGACCGCGATCGAGAACGCGTCCATGATCCCCGACAGCGTCGATCCTTGCTTCGAGGCCTTCAGGAAGATCTCGCCGAGCCCGTCGTCGGGATAGGACCCCGCCGTGATGTAGCCCTCGGCGTCGCCGACCCGGAAGGACGTGGTGATCGCGGGGCGCGACCGTGGTAGCCGCTTCTTCGCCGACCACGGCAGGGTCTGCGGCTCACCCTCGGGGACGACCGCCGTCTTCTTCTTGTCGGCGGACATCGGCTGGGCGACCTTGCAGTTGTCCCGGTAGATCGCGACGGCCTTGAGCCCGAGCTTCCAGCTCTCGACGAAGAGCTGCTCGACCTCCTCGACCGTCACGTGCTCCGGCATGTTCACGGTCTTGGAGATGGCACCCGAGATGAACGGCTGTGCCGCCCCCATCATCCGGACGTGCCCCATGTAGTGGATCGGGGCGTCGCCCATCGCGGTATCGAAGACCGAGCGGTGATCGGGCTTGAGGTGCGGGGCATCGTTCACCGAGTTGTGCTCGGCGATGTAGGCGACGATGTCCTCGACCTCGGCGGCGTCATACCCGAGCCGCTCGAGCGCCCGCGGCACGGTCCGGTTCACGAACTGCATCGTGCCCCCGCCGACGAGCTTCTTCGTCTTCACGAGCGCGAGCTCGGGTTCGATACCGGTCGTGTCGCAGTCCATCATCAGGCCGATCGTGCCGGTCGGCGCAAGGACGGAGGCCTGCGCGTTCCGATACCCGTGCCGCTCGCCGAGTGAGATCGCCTCGTCCCACGAGTGCTTGGCGGCCGAAAGCAACCCCTCCGGGACGAGCTCGCCCTCGATCCCGTCTGCCGCCTCCCGGTGCTTGCGCATCACGCGGAGCATCGCGTCGGCGTTCGGCTCGAACCCCTCGAAGGGACCCATCGCATCGGCGACGAGCGCCGAGGTCCGGTAGGCGTGCCCGGTCATCAGCGCCGTGATGGCGCCAGCCCAGGCCCGGCCCGCGTCGGAGTCGTACGCCAGGCCGCGAGCCATCAGCAGGGCCCCGAGGTTGGCGTAGCCGAGGCCGAGCTGGCGATAGGCCCGCGCGTTGATCCCGATCTTCTCGGTGGGATAGCTCGACTCTCCCACCAGGATCTCCTGCGCCGTGAACACGATCTCCACCGCGTGCTTGAAGTCCGCGACGTCGAACGTGCCGTCTTCGTTCACGAACTTCATCAGGTTCAGTGACGCCAGGTTGCACGCGGAGTTGTCGAGGTGCATGTACTCGCTGCACGGGTTGGAGCCGTTGATGCGCCCCGACGCCGGACAAGTGTGCCACTCGTTGATCGTGGTGTCGTACTGCATCCCCGGATCGGCGCACTCCCACGCGGCCTGGGCGATGTCCCGCATCAGGTCGCGGGCCCGCGTGCTCTCGACCGTCTCGCCCGACAGGACCGCCTTGAGCTTCCAATCCTGGTCCTGCTCGAAGGCGCGCATGAACTCGTCGGACACGCGGACCGAGTTGTTCGCGTTCTGATACTGGGTCGAGTGGCTGTCCTTGCCGTCGAGGTCCATGTCGAATCCGGCGTCGCGCAGGACCCTGGCCTTGCGCTCCTCGACCGCCTTGCACCAGATGAAGTCGCGCACGTCCGGGTGGTCGACGTTCAGGATGACCATCTTGGCCGCGCGGCGTGTCTTGCCGCCCGACTTGATCGTGCCGGCGGATGCATCGGCGCCGCGCATGAAGCTCACCGGACCGGATGCCGTGCCGCCTCCGGCGAGCCCCTCCTTCGAGGACCGGATCTTCGACAGGTTGATCCCCGAGCCCGAACCGCCCTTGAAGATCGTCCCCTCCTCGACGTACCAGTTGAGGATCGACGACATGTGGTCCTCGACCGCGAGGATGAAGCAGTTGTGCACTCGGAGGTTGCCCGAGAGGTACTCGCCGCTCTCGGTCTGGATGTCGTACACCTCCATCGGACCGAGGGGCTCGATCCGCTCGATCTCGAGTCGCTTCGTGTCGCGGGTCGCCATGCCCTGTCGGTCGATCGCCATGTCGAGCTTGTCCGTTTTGCGGGTGTCGACGAACCCGATCTCCGCCTCGAACAGCACCTGATCCCCGACGTTGCCGATGGACAGGTGCCAGCACCCCTTCTGCGTGAAACGGGGATCCCGCTTGAAGCTCACCCGGGCGAACACCCCGAAACGTGAGAGCAGCTGCTGCACGCCTCGGACGAGCTTCTCCGAGGTCATCTCGAAGGCGACGATGCCGGAAGACTCGTGCACGCGCACGTAGCCCTCGGCCTGGAAGATACTGCGCAGGTACGCCGCCACGACGGGGAGGGGTGCGGTGAAGAAGCGCTGCGGGACCTCCATGTCGACACCGCGCGCCCGGAGCCCCCACCTATCGACGAACGGCTCGAGCACGTTCCCGTCGAGCCGGATCCGCCGGCACTGGAGGCCCTCGTCGTGCGTGACCTGGATCCGCTCGTGCCGTGGCACCGTCGGGAACACGCGGTCGAGCGCTTCGCTCACCCAGTCGTGCTCGTCCTCGTTGACGGTGATCGCCTCGATCGTGAGCGAACCGGTTCCCTCATCCTGCCCGACGGAGCCGTCGGACTGCAGCCAGCCGACGAGCGCTGCTTCCGCTACCTCGACGAGGTCGATCTCGCCGTCGCCGAACGAATCCCGCCGGTGCCACTGCAGCTTGTCGCCGGCACGGAGCTCGGCTGCCGGAACGAACCGGCCGGCACCGATCCCCTGCGTTCGCCACACGAGGTGATCGCCGGTCACCTCGAGCTGGTGTCCGGACTTCGTGTGGACCCGCAAGACCTCCTTCACACCGTTGGCCTTGGTAGCCACGATGCTCGTGATCCCGCCGGCGTCGTGGACCTTCGCGCCGACCCGATCCTCCTCGACGAGCTTCCCGATCGGGATGAGACCGTCGGGCGTGCTGACGAGCGCGCCGTACGGCTGGCACGCGCTGCACTGCTGCGGCGTGTCGGGGACGCCGACGTTGAACCACACCGGAGAGTTGAACGCTGCCTTCTGGTTGACGAGCAGATGCGTGAGCTCGTCGGCGAAGATCTGGGCGTCCTTCTCCGTGGAGAAGTATCGGTTCCTCTCGCCCCAGCCACGGATCGTGTCGACGACGCGGGAGACGAGCTGGCGCACCGAGGACTCACGCTCGGGCGCCCCGAGCGGACCACGGAAGTACTTCTGGGCGACGATGTTGGTGGCGTTCTGCGACCAGCCGATGGGGAACTCCACGCCGCGCTGCTCGAAAGCGTTCCCGCCCTCTTTGAAGTTGGGGATGACCGCGTCCCGCGTCTCCCATTCGACCTGGTCGAACGGGTGGATCCCCTTGGTCGAGAAATGCCTCTTGAACGTGAGCCCCTTCGGATCGCTTGCCCCGATCACCTGGACGTCTTGCAGGTCATCGTGCGTCTTCGCCACTGCGTCGCCCTCCTCTCGGTCCGGGGAAGTGTCCATCCAGGTCCTGGAGCCAGGAAGTCCTGGGGGAAGGGATCACACCCGTGGAATCACAAGGATGTAATACTGCTCCCGGTGTCGGTCGGTGTCAAGCTCCATTTTCCTACATATGGGGCCTAACCCCCACCCCAAACCACCACATCTTGTGGTCCCGCGAAGATCCGGGATCGGGTCGCAACGTACCTGTCGAGGGCTGTGGAACGCTAGTGGAGGCATGGTGGGAAACGCATTCCTGTCGCTCTTCCTTGTTCCGGTACCAGGGGTTTCTGGTTCTGGCGGCGCCTACCGCTTCCGACGCTTGGCCGGCTCGCGCTTGAGGAGCGTGCCGAGCTCCCGTTCGAAGTCGGTGATCTCCTGGAAGTCCTTGTAGACGCTCGCGAAGCGGATGTAGGCCACCTCGTCGAGCTTCCGGAGCTGCTGGAGCACCTCGATCCCGACCTGCTGGGAGGTGACCTCCGGGCCCTTGCGGCGCAGTCGCTCCTCGACCCGATCCACGAGCTCCTCGACCTGGAACTCCGAAACCGGGCGGTTCTTGGTCGCCTTCAGGATCCCGGCCGTGACCTTCTCCCGCCGGAACGGGTCCCTGGAGTCGTCCCGCTTGCGGACCACGAGGCCGACGTCCTCGATCCGCTCGTACGTGGAGTACCGGCGGCCGCACGAAGCGCACTGCCGCCGGCGGCGGATCGCCGATCCGCCGTCGGCGGGCCGTGAGTCCACGACCCGGTCGTCGTCCGCACCGCACCAAGGGCATCTCATGACGTGTGTGGCCACAAGATGTGGTGGCCGCGGGCACGGTACCCCCAGGATGTGGGGCGGTCAAACCCATCGGCCGATCCCTCAGCCGACGGACGGGATGGAGAGCTGCTGTCCCGGTACCAATGCGCCGGGATCCACGTCGTTGCTCGACGCGATCGCGTCGACCACGACGCGAGGGTCGGTGGAGGGCGCGAACCGTGCGGCGATCGACCAGAGCGTGTCCCCCGACCTCACCACGTAGGTCCTGGATACGTATGCCTCCTGCGCGCCGCCCACGCCCACCGCGTTGGCCATAGGGCCGGACAGAACGGCCGCGACTCCTGCCGCTGCGCAGAGCGCGGAGAGGCGCCTCCGCCGAACGCGTGTTCGACCCATGGCCGTATGGTTCCCGAACGGATGTTCGATGTCAAGAGGGGAACCGAACATATGTTTGCATCCTTTCCTGCCGAGTGTTACCGTGCCGCCACGCTCGAAAAGGAGGGTACGCACCGTGTCTGACATCACTGCCCGGCAGCAGCGGATCCTCGATTTCATCGAGCGGACGGTTCGGGAACGCGGCTACCCCCCCACCGTTCGGGAGATCGGCGACGCCGTAGGACTCACGTCGTCCTCGTCGGTCCACGCGCAGCTCACCAACCTCGAGCGCAAGGGGCTCCTCACGAAGGACCCCAGCAAGCCCCGGGCCATGACCCTGTCGGACGATCGGCGGGCGGAGGGCACGCCGGTCCCGCTGATCGGGCGGATCGCGGCCGGTGAACCGGTCCTCGCCGACGAGCACATCCAGGACCGCATCATGGTGCCGACCGAGTTCGTGCGCGGGGACGGTCACTTCGCCCTCCGCGTCGCCGGCGAGTCGATGATCGGTGCAGGCATCCTCGACGGCGACGTCGTCGTCATCCGGAGCCAGCGGTCCGCCAGCGACGGCGACATCGTGGCCGCACTCCTACCCGGGCCGGCCGAGGACGAGGCCACGGTGAAACGACTGGGCCATGACGGCGCGCGGGTGATGCTCATCCCCGAGAACCCCGCCCTCGAGCCGTTCGAGATGGTGGACGGGCGCATCCTCGGCAAGGTGGTCGCGGTCCTCAGGAAGGTCTGAGCCAAGGGAAACGAGGCGGGCTAAGCTCCGCGGAACCGACCGGAGGGACCTCGCCCATGTCCGCCCAGCCAGGCACCAACCTCGAGACCCAGATCCGTTCGCAGCCGGATGAGCTCTCTCATCTGCTCACCTCCGAGAAGGTCCGGGAGCAGATCCACGCGGCGGCCGAGGGTCTGCAGCGGTCTCGCCGCATCTGGCTGGTCGGGACGGGCACCAGCCACCACGCGGCGATCCTGGGAGCCGGCATGCTCCAGGACGCCGGACGGTCCGCGGTTGCCGTGTCGTCGATGCGCTTCGTCGTCTGGGCGCCGATCGTCGGCCCCGACGATGCCATCATCGTCATCACCCACACCGGCGAGACGGCCTACGCGCTGGCTGCCCGGGCTCTGGCGACGACGGCCGGACTCCACGTCATCACGATCACGAAGCGCGGAACGCCGTTCCCCCATGCGGTCGAGACGTCGCCGGCCGAGACCTCCGAGACCTACACCGTGAGCTACACGACGACGCTGCTCGCGCTCGCCATGATCGCGAAGGAGTTGGGCGCGGACTCGATCACGGACGACACGCTGGCGCTCGTGCCCGGCGCCGTTCGCAACGCCATCGAGGCGCCCGATACCGAGTCGATCCTGGTCCCGGAACGATCCCTCGTGATCGCCGGCGCAGGACCCGCTGCGTTCACCGCGCGGGAGGGAGCGCTCAAGCTTCGGGAGGGCGCTCGCGTGCTGGCCGAGGGGCACGACATCGAATACCTGCTCCACGGTTCGGCGGTCCCACTCAACGCGAGCGATGCGCTCCTCAGCTTGCTGACGCCGGAGGCGGACGGTTTCGTCGAGGCCGTCACGGTCGCCGCAGAGGCGGAGGGGATCCCTTCCCACCGACTGGCCGAGCCGGCTCCCCTGCCGATGCTGCTCGCCCAGATCCCTCTCACGGTTCGACTGCACCTCCTCGCCCTCCGTTTCGCGCTCGAGCGAGGCCAGGATCCGGACACCGTGATCACGGGGAACTGGGCGGCGCCCGAGCTCTGGCGGCTCGGCCGCCCGGACGCCTGAGCGCCCGCATCGACGCTCCGGAGACTACGTAGAAGCACTCCCCGTACTCCCTACGGACGAGTTCCCTCTTGCCGGTGTCGATGGGTATGGAAGAGCGCCATCTGTTGCGCTCTCCTCAACAGCCAAGGAAGAAGGACACCATGAGAACGCGCAGCCTGTTCGTGGCAGCGGTCGTCGGGATGCTCAGTCTCTCGATCGCGATGCCTGCTCTTGCGGACACGACCACCGCCTCGGTCACCGTGACCGCCGGCGCCCTGACCATCAGTGCGCCGGCGGCCGCCGGCAGCCTGGGGAGCATCGCCAACAGCGTGGGCGGCGGCACCATCAGCGGCTCGCTCGGTCAGGTCCAGGTGAACGACGCACGCAGCGCCGCCGCCGGGTCCGGCTGGGTCGCGAGCGTCATCTCGACCGCCTTCACGCCGTCGGCCGGCCCGACGATCGCCGCGAGCGAAGTCAGCTACACGGCCGGGACGATCACGAAAACCGGTACTGCCACCTACACGGCGAACGACCCGGGGAACCTCACGGGCGCATCTGCCGCGGTCACGGCGACCGCGATCACGGGGGACAACTCCGCGACCTGGACACCGATGATCAACGTGGCGGTCGCCGGCGGCACCGTCGCCACCACCTACAACGCGACCATCACCCACTCCGTTGTCTAGCGGGGTGCGGATGCCGGGGCTCGCCACGCGGGCTGCGGCATCGCCCCCCCCTTCGCGCCTTCCGCTGGATCCCAGCGGTGCTGACGGTCACCCTGTTCCTCATCGCGCCCGCCGGGGGCGCCATCGCCGCCGTTCGCACGCCGGCCGCCGGCGGTATCGGGATCCGGCTCCTCGAAGTCCCCCCGAACGCGGGCAACGATCCTCGAGCCCGTCTCTACATCGTGGATCACCTGGCCCCCGGGACCACGATCCAGCGTCGCATCGAGGTCTCGAACACGACCGCATCCTCAGAGCACGTCGTCCTGTACCCCGCAGCCGCCACGATCGCGAAGGGCTCGTTCCTTGGCGCCGCCGGACACACACCGAACGAAGTGTCCACGTGGACGTCCATCGATCCAGGCGCGTCCGACGTGCACGCCGGGGGCCGTCTCACGGCCACCGTGACCATCGACGTTCCGAGCGACGCGGCACCCGGCGAGCAGTACGGCGTCGTGTGGGCCGAGGCGAGCTCACCCCTTCCACCGAAGGAGTCACCCTCGTCACCCGCGTCGGCATCCGGATCTATCTCTCCGTCGGGCCGGGAGGCCCGCCGGCGGCCGACTTCACGATCGACTCGCTGACCGCGGAACGTTCCCCCGAGGGCCACCCGATGGTCCTCGCGACCGTGCACAACACCGGCGGCCGGGCACTCGACATGAACGGAACCCTGGATCTCGCGGCCGGTCCCGGCGGGCTCAGCGCCGGGCCGTTCCCCGCCACCCTCGGCACTACCCTGGCGATCGGCGACACGCAGCCTGTCACGATCGTCCTGGACGAGGAGATCCCAGCCGGTCCGTGGGACGCACGGATCACCCTTCGCAGCGGGCTGCTCGAACGCAGCGCGCGCGCAACCATCACCTTCCCCCCCGCCGGCGCCTCGCCGTCGGTGCGCACCACGCCTGTCCAACCGGGATGGCTGCCTCCCGCCATCGCGGCCCTCGCCATCATCCTGCTCCTCGGCTTCACGACGCTGCTCGTCCTCCGCGCCCGTCGTGTGCGAACCATCCGCGGCCGGCGCACCGTCCCGACCGAGGCAGGACGGCCGGAGCCCGTCGGAGTGGGCAAGCCGGTCGGCCTCGTCCGATAGGCCGAGCGCTCCGATCAGACCTCGTCGAGCACGAAGCCGCGGATCGCGGACAGCAGTCGCAATCCCACGCGGGCGTGCACCAGCGTGCCCTCGGTGTCCATCTCTTTCGAGAGCACCTCGGCCTCCCGGTACAGCCTGGCGGTGACGTCTTCGCGTCCGAACGGGACGAGCAACCGGACCTCCACCGGCGGGTGTGGGACCCGGGCCCCGATCTCCTCCAGCAGGCCTTCGGCCCCCTCCCCGGTGGATGCGGAGACGGCCACGGAGCCCGAGAACCGTCCGGCGAGCCTCGCTCGCGCGGACCCGGCGACCTTGTCGATCTTGTTCAGCGCGAGGACCTCCGGGATCCGGCCCGCTCCGATCTCCCCCAGCACCCTCCGCACGGCCTCCACCTGCTCGTCGAGCACGGGCGAGGTGGCGTCGGCGACATGGACGATCAAGTCGGCCAGGACCACCTCCTCGAGGGTGGACCGGAACGCCTCGACCAGATCGTGCGGGAGCTTGCCGACGAACCCGACCGTGTCGGAGATCACGGCTCGGCGCCGGCCGGGGAGCTCGATCCGCCGCGTCGTGGGATCGAGCGTCGCGAAGAGCTGGTCGGCCACGACCACCTGCGCCCCCGTCAGCCGGTTCATGAGCGTCGACTTGCCGGCGTTGGTGTAGCCGGCGATCGCGACCTGAGGGATCCCGGAGTCTTGACGGCGCGATCGCTTCAGGTCGCGCGTCTTCGCGAGCGTCTTGATGTCGCGTCGGAGCTTCGCGATCCGGCGGCGGATGTGCTGGCGGTCGACCTCCATCTTCGTCTCGCCCGGTCCTCGAGTGCCGATGCCGCCGCCGAGCCGGCTCATCGCCTCTCCCCACCCACGCAGGCGCGGAAGGAGGTAGTTGAGCTGTGCGAGCTCGACCTGGGCTTTGCCCTCGCGGCTCCGCGCGTGCAACGCGAAGATGTCGAGGATCAGCGCGGTGCGGTCGATCACCTTCACGCCGAGCCGCTCTTCCAGGCTTCGGAGCTGGCCCGGGGTGAGCTCCTGGTCGAGGATCACCGACTCCGCGTCCAGGTTGTGGACCGTCTGATGGAGCTCATCCATCTTGCCCCGCCCGATGAACGTGCCGGGATCGGGTTCACGGCGGCTCTGCACGATCCGGGAGACGGTCTCGGCGCCGGCGGAATCCGCGAGCGCGGCGAGCTCGTCGAGGTCCTCATCGCTGATCCCGGGCCCGACGCCGACCAGGACCGCCCGCTCGCGGACACGAGGCTGCCACGTGGCCGAGAGCGGTGACTCGAGCGTCCGGTCCTTCGCCTTCTTGGGGGCGGCGATCCCCCCTCGTTGGGCTCCCTGCCGCTCCGGCATGCGCTAGGAACCCACCGACGAGCCGAACTCGCGGAGCATCTCGTTCAGCTGCAGCTTGGAGTCGGTCGACTCGTTCCGGTAGCCGATGATGAGACCGGCCGGCAGCCCGTAGCTGCCGGCCGGGAAGTCACGAGGGCGGGATCCCGGCACGACGATCGCGCCGGCCGGCACCTCACCTCGGTGTTCGACCGGCTCGTCGCCGGTGACGTCGATCACGGGCGTGTTCCCGGTGAGGATCAGCCCGGCCCCGAGGACCGCGCGAGCTCGCACCCGGACGCCCTCGACCACGATGCATCGCGAGCCGACGAACGCGCCGTCCTCGACGATCACGGGCCTCGCCTGCACGGGCTCGAGCACCCCGCCGATCCCGACGCCCCCCGAGAGGTGTACGTCGGCGCCGATCTGGGCGCAGGACCCGACCGTGGCCCACGTGTCGACGAGCGTGCCGGGTCCGATCCACGCGCCGATGTTCACGTAGCTCGGCATGAGCACGACACCGGGGGAAAGGAACGCCCCGTAACGGGCGGTCGCCGGAGGCACCACGCGGACGCCGGCCTCTTCGTAGCCGCGCTTCAGGGGAAGCAGATCTCGATACTCGAACGGGCCGACCTCGGTCGTCTCGATGTCGCGCACGCGGAAGGAGAGCAGCACCGCTTTCTTCGCCCACTCGTTGACCTTCCATTCCTCCCCGTCGGGTTCGGCCACCCGGGCTTCGCCTCGATCGAGCATCCCGACGGCCTCTTCCACGGCGTCGGCGTCGGCACGCTCCGGTTCCGCCCACGATCGCTCGATCCGTTCGGCGAGATCGATGACGCTCATGCGGATCCCTCCAGGACCCGGTCGAGCGCCTCGGCCGCGCGCTCGCAGTCTTCGATCGTGGGCACCATCGCGATTCGCACGTAGCCCTCGCCCTCCGGTCCCAGGAACGAGCCGGGTGCGACGATCACATCCGCCCCGTCGAGGAGCTCGAGCGACCACGCGAGCGACGTCCGTCCTTCGGGTACGGCGACCCAGAGATAGAAGGTCGCGGCGCTGCCGGCCACGCGCACACCGTGCGAAGCGAACAGATCGAGGAACAGCTTCCGCTTCCGCGCGTACGTGCCGCGTACCTCCTCCACGTGCGCGTCGTCGTTCCACGCCGCGATCGAGGCGCGCTGGACGAACTCCTGCGGCGTCACGCCGACCGACGGACGGAGCGCGCGAAGGGCCGAGATCATCTCCGGGTCGCCGGCGACGAACCCCGACCGGTAGCCCGTCATCGAGGAGCGCTTGCTGAGCGTGTGGAAGACGAGGACGTTGGTCAGGTCGCCGACCTGCAGGACCGACGCGGGTGGCTCGCCTTCGAACCAGAGCTCGCTGTAGGCCTCGTCGGATGCGAGAAGCACGTCGTGCGATCGGCAGTGGTCGGCGGCCTCTTTCAGGAAGTCCAGCGGCGCGGTCGCCCCCGTCGGGTTGTTCGGGTAGTTCAACCACAGGGCTGCGGTGCGACCCCAGGTGGATGCGTCCACGGCGTGGAGGTCGGGAAGGAACCCGTTGGCCTCGGTGAGCGACAGTCGGGCGACATCGCCTCCGGCGAACCGGGCGCCACGCTCGGGGATCGTGTACCCGGGGCTCGTCACCGCGACCAGGTGCTTGCCGCCTCCGGGGTCGAGGACCGACTGGGCGAGGCTGAAGATCGGCTCCTTCGTCCCGAGGGTGGGCAGGATGTGGACGTCGGGATCGATGGTCGTACCGAAGCGCCGTTCGACCCAGGCGGCGATGGCGCCGCGGAGCTCGGGGAGACCTGCCGCACGAGGATAGGAAGAGGTCGGTTGGATCGCGTCCTTCAGGGCCTCGCGGATGAACGAGGGCGTCTCCTCCCGCGGGTCCCCCACGCCGAAGTCGACGACCGATCGCCCCTCGGCGACGGCGGCCGCCTTGCGGCGATCCAGCTCCTCGAACGGGTACGGCTCCGTTCCTCGGAGACCCGGCGACAGGTGGACCACGTGCTCCCTTCTTCCTATCTCGCGCGTTCCGTGCCGAGGAACGCTCGTAGCACCTCGTACGACCTGACGAGCGCGCCGACGTCGACCTGCTCGTCGTCCCTGTGAGCGTACTGCGGGTCGCCGGGGCCGAAGTTGACGGCATCAACGCCGGCGAGCCCGAACTCGGCCACGGGCGTCCAGGCCTGCTTCGGGCCGACGGGGAGATCGCCGGCAGCCCGGAGCCGCTCCACCAAGGGGTTCCCTGCCGGAGGCCGGCCGGGCGGCGCGTTGCCGACGATCTCGACACCGGCGCTCGGGTAACCGAGGAGCTCCCGGAGCCTCCGTTCCGCTTCGTCCGGCGTGTGGGTGGGCGCATATCGGAAGTTGACCCGGGCGGTCGCGTGATCCGGCACGACGTTCGTGGCGACGCCGCCCTGGATCGTGGTCACCGACGCGACCTCCCGGTAGGTGAAGCCGTCCACCTCGACGTCACGGGTCGGGAGGTCGGCCACCGGCGCCAGCGCGGCGATCGCGGCGTGGATCGCGTTCCGGCCGAGCCACGGCCGGGCGGAATGCGCCGCCTCACCCTCGAACGTGACGGTCGCGTTCAGGTTGCCCAGGCATCCGAGCTCGAGCCGGTTCGCGGTCGGCTCGAGGACGATCGCGAGCGCCGCACCCGTGATCTCGGGCCGGCGGTCGAACAGTGGTGCGAGCGCGCTGTCCGCGAACGGAAGCTCCTCCCGCCCGAAGAACAACAGCCCGACGTCGAGGTCGGGGTCGCTCTTCGGCGACTCGGCCGCCGTCGCCGCGGTCGCAGTCGCAGCGAACGCATCGGCGATCTCGAGCATCACCGCGAGCCCGCCCTTCATGTCGGAACTCCCTCGGCCGTGGAGCGTGTCACCGTCGCGCCGGCCGGGGGCACTTCGACCGACCGGCACCGTATCCACGTGCCCGGCGAGGATCACCAGCGGCATCTTCGGCCGCCGCTCCGGGAACGCGAGGAGCACCGAGTCCTCCTCGTCGACGACCCGGTACGTGTCCGGCAGGGATCCGCGGATCTCGCCGAGGATCGCCGCCTCCTGCCGACTCTCCGACGGGATGGCCACGAGCGCTTCGGCACGCGCCGAGAGCCGTTCCGCCAGTGTCGTCACGCTTCGGATGTCTCCATCAGGGCATCGAGATCGATCGTCGTCTCGAAGACGCGACTCGCGGGTCCGGTGAGGAGGACCGAGCCCGTCTCCAGGCGTTCGACCTCCAGCACACCCCCCGGGAATCGCACGGAGGATCGAGAACCGGTGAGGCCCGCCTCGTTCGCCGCCACCAGGATCGCGCACGCTCCGCTGCCACACGCCATCGTCTCCCCGCTCCCCCGCTCCCACACGCGCGCGACGATCCCGTCGTCCGTCACCTTCGCGAACTCCACGTTGGTGCCCTCGGGGAATCGATCGTCGCGCTCCAAGACCGCCCCGATGTGGGCGACGTGGAATCGCTCCGGGTCGTCCTCGACGAACAGGACGAAGTGTGGGTTGCCCATCGACACCGCGCTGGCCGTGACGACCAGACCGCCGCCGAGATCGAGGGGCTCGTGGAGGAAGGTCTCCCACGCCGGTCCGCGCATCGGGATCGCGGCCTTCGTGAAGTTCGGCTCGCCCATGTCCACCCTGACGCGGCCGTCGGACGCGATCTCCACATGTCGCTCGCCCGCTCTCGTCTCCACGTCGAACGACGGCTCGGCTACATCACCGACGTCGCGAAGGAGCAGCGCCACGCAACGGAGGCCGTTCCCGCACATCTCGGCGAGGCTCCCATCCGCGTTGCGGTAGTCCATGAAAGGACGGCCATCGCTCCCGCGCGTCACCCTGATCGAGCCGTCGGCGCCGATCCCGAAGCGCCGGTCGCACAGCGCCTCGACCTCGTCCGCGGAAAGGGCCCGTCGATCCTCCGGGTCATACGTCATCACGAAGTCGTTCCCGGTGGCCTGGAACTTCCAGACGCGGAGCTCGCTCACGCGCCCCCCAAGTAGGCGACGACGTCATCCACGACGTCCGAGGCACCCTCCATGCCGGCATCGAACCACCGGATCCGCGGATCGCGACGGAACCACGCCATCTGCCGCCGCGCGAGGTTGCGGGTCCGCTTGACGGTCTGCTGGACGACGTCCTCCAGGCTGAGCTCGTGCTCGAGATGGCGCGCAAGCTCAGCGTAGCCGATGGCCTGCGAGGAGGTGAGCCAGCCTCCGAACCCGGCTGCGACGAGCTTCTCGACCTCATCGAGCCAGCCGGCCGCGAGCATCCCCTGCACCCGCATCTCCACCCGCCGCGAGAGTTGTTCCGGCGTCAGGCCGATCCCGGCGACGCGCACCCGCTCCGGCGGATACGACTCCCACGCCGCCGCGTAGGAACTGAACGGGTTCCCCGTGATCGCGGCCACCTCGAGCGCTCGCACGGTCCTCCGGATGTTGGCCGGATCGATCTTCGAGGCGGCGACCGGATCCATCTCTGCGAGGCGTCGATGCATCCGGTCGGGTCCCAGGGCGTCCGCCTCCCCCTCCAGGGTGCCGCGGGTCCCGGGCTCGGTCCCCGGGAACTCGAGCCCGTCGACCACGGCCCGGAAGTAGAGACCCGACCCGCCCACGAGCAGGGGCTGCGGCCCGCGACGGCGGACGTCGTCCGCCGCGTCGCGGGCCGCAGCCTGGAAGGCCGCCACGCTGAACGGCTCGCTGGGCTCGACGAGGTCGAGGAGGTGGTGGGGGATGCGCGCCTGCTGCTCGGACGTGGGTTTGGCCGTTCCCACGTCCATCCCTCGATAGACGAGCATCGAGTCGACCGAGAGGATCTCCGCACCGAGAGATGCGGCCACCGCCAGCCCCGCCTCGGTCTTGCCGGACGCGGTCGGGCCGACCAGGGCGAGGAACGGCTCCACGCCTCAGACCAGAGCGGGCGCGGGAACGACCTCGCCGGACAGGTGGTGCGGCGCGGCGTCCGTGATCCGCGCCGAGACGAACGTCCCCGGCTCCAATCCTTCCGCCAGGTGCACGATCCGGTTCGTTCGCGTCCGCGATTGCGTGGACGATCCCCGTCGCCCCGCGCCCTCGATCAGCACCTCGGCCTCCGTGCCGACCTGCGCTCGCGCCTTCGCCAGGGAGATGTCGCCTTGCAGAGCCAAGAGCCGGTCGAATCGCTCCTGCACGACCTCCTTGGGGACCTGGTCGGGCATCGAGGCCGCCCGGGTCCCGGGCCTCGACGAGTACTGGAACGTGTACGCCGAATCGAACCGAGCTCGCTCGACCACATCGAGCGTGTCGGCGAAGTCCCCATCGGTCTCGCCCGGGAACCCGACGATGATGTCGGTGGACACCGCCACCTCCGGGATCGCGTCGCGGATCCTGTCGAGCCACCCGAGGTAGCGCTCGCGCCGGTAGGAGCGCTGCATCGCCTTCAGCACCCCGTCCGATCCCGACTGCAGCGGGAAGTGGATGTGCTCGCAGACCTTGTCGCTCTCGGCCATCGCCTCGATCACGTCCGGCGTGAAGTCGTGCGGATGCGGCGAGGTGAAGCGGATCCGCCGGAGCCCCTCGACCTGGTTCACCTCTCGAAGCAGCTCGGCGAAGAGAGGTCGGCGCGACGTCCCGGGAACCGTGACGTCGCGCCCGTACGTGTTCACGTTCTGGCCGAGGAGCGTCACCTCGACCACCCCCCGGCGGGCGAGCCCCTGCACCTCCGCGAGCACGTCGCCGATCGCCCGGGAGCGCTGCGCGCCCCGGACGAACGGCACGATGCAGAACGAGCAGGCGTTGTCGCATCCGACCGCGATCGCGACCCAGGCACGGAAGGCGTCGTCACGCGCCGCAGGGAGCGCCGACGGGAAAAGTTCGGTGTACTCGGCGATGTCCATCTGTGGACCCTCGTTCTCCGCCCGCCGGAGCAGGTCGAGTAGATGCGGGAGCGCGTGCGTCCCGACCACCACGTCGACCCACGGCGCCTTCTCCTGGATCAGGCCCTGGTCTTTCTGGGCCAGGCAGCCGGCCACGACGATCCGTAGGTCGGGGTTGGCCACCTTGAGGGGCTTCAGGTGACCGAGGTTGCCGTAGAGCTTGTTGTCGGCGTTCTCGCGGATCGCGCAGGTGTTCAGCACGACCACGCGGGCGTCCCCCACATCCTCCGTCGGCGTCATGCCGTCGGCGCGGAGCATGCCTCCGATCCGCTCGGAGTCATGCTCGTTCATCTGGCACCCGAAGGTGCGGATCAGGAACGTCCCGTTCACGTCCCGAGGCTACCTCGCGTACTCGGTGGCGCGCGTCTCCCGGATCACGGAGATCTTGATCTGGCCCGGGTACTGGAGCTCCTCCTCCACCTGCTTCGCGATGTCCCGCGCGATCGTCTGCGCCTGGAGATCGTCGACGCCATCGGGCGTGACCATGACGCGGACCTCGCGCCCTGCCTGCATCGCGAAGACCTTCTCGACGCCTTCGTGCGCCGTGCAGATCTCCTCCAGACGCTCGAGGCGCTTGATGTAGGTCTCCAGCGATTCGCGTCGGGCGCCCGGACGGCCGCCGCTGATGGAATCGGCGATCTGCGCGAGGACCGCGTGGATCGTCCGCTGTTCGACCTCCCCATGGTGTGCCTCGATGCAGTGCACGACCTCGGGGTCCTCCTTCAGGCGGCGCGCGATCTCTGCCCCGATGATGGCGTGGGAACCCTCCACCTCGTGCGTCACTGCCTTCCCGATGTCGTGGAGGAAGGCGCCTCGCTTCGCGATCGTCGGGTCCACGCCGATCTCGGCGGCGAGGGCACTCGCGATGTGGGCGGACTCGATGAGGTGCTTCAGCACGTTCTGGCCGTAGCTGGTGCGGTATTGGAGGCGGCCCAAGAGCTTGATCAGGTCCGGATGGACGTCGGTCAGACCGACCTCGGCGACCGCGTCCTCGCCGGACTTCCGGATCTGCTCGTCGAGGTCCCGGACCGACCGCTCGTGGACCTCCTCGATGCGGGCGGGCTGGATCCGACCGTCTTGGACCAGCTTCTCCAGGGTCATCCTGGCGGCCTCACGGCGCACGGGGTCGAAGCACGACAGGACGACCGCCTCGGGCGTGTCGTCGATGATGATGTTGACCCCAGTGGCGGCCTCGAAAGCGCGGATGTTCCGCCCCTCACGGCCGATGATCCGCCCCTTCATGTCCTCGCTGGGGAGCGTGAAGACGCTGACGCTCGACTCCGCCGTCTGCTCCGAGGCGACCCGCTGGATCGCGATGGTCACGATCTTCCGGGCGCGCTCCTCGCCTTCCTCACGCGCGCGCTGCTCGATCTCACGTACCTGTGCCATCGCGCCACGCTTCGCGTCGTCGATCACCTGCGAGGCCAGCAGCTCCCTGGCCTCGTTCGACGTCATCCCGGCGATCCGCTCCAACTGCGCCCTGTGTTGCTCGGTCGCCTTCTCCAGTTGCTCCCGGACGAAGGTCAGCTTGTCCTCGCGCTCCTTGAGCTCTTCGGTCCGAGCGTCCATGCGTTGGCCGCGATCTCGAAGGTCGCCCTCCGTCTCCGTGATCCGGCGCTCGAGGCGACCCACTTCCTCCCGTCTATGCTTCAGGTCCTCTTCGGTCTCCCGCCGCATCCGGGCAGACTCATCCCTGGATTCCTGGAGCCCTCGAGCGCGGGTCTTGGCTGCTTCCTCTTCGGCGTCGAGCAGGAGCTTCTTGCCTTGTGCTTCGGCGGAGCGCGCATTGGACGCTCCGATCGAGTTGCGGACGACGAATCCCACGACGACCCCGGCCGCAAGACCGAGGAGGCCCATGACGGCTTCCATCGTTCCTCCCGATGTCTCGGGAGAGGGATCTCGGTCACCGATCCAGTGCTTCGACGAAGGCTAGTGCCGCCGACCCCTTCTGAGAGCACATGCGGGGTCGGAGCAGGTGGTCGGGTCGATGTTGAACTCGGTCACTTCAGCCCTTCGGTCGTTCGCCTGGTTGGGTTCGGGAGATCGATTCCTCTCGTTTCCCCGATGGTACGGCCGGGGGTCGCGAGACACAAGGTCGCTAGTCGTCCTCGAGAGAGATCTCCAGGGCCTTCCGCGCTGCGCCGCGGGCGATCTCGGGGCTGTAGCCCCGTCGCATCAGCAGCGAGGAGAGCCGTGTGAAGGCCTTCTGGGGGGCCACGCCACGGAGCCGGGATGCTCGAGAGAGGGCCAGATCTGCGGCCCGCTCTTCGTCGTCGTCCGGAGCCCCCTCGGAAGCGGTGGCGGCCGCGAGGGCAGGAGCGATCCCGGCCGCGCGAAGCCCCCGCTCGACGCCCCGGCTCCCCTCTTTGCGAGCGCCGAATCGCTGCTCCGCGTACTGCCGGGCGAAGGCCTCGTCGTCGACGAGCCCGACCCGCTCCAGCCGCGTGAGCACGTCTTGCACCTCGTCCGGCTCGAACCGCGCGGAGAGGAGCCGACGCTCCAGCTCCCGGCGGCTGCGGGGCCGCACGGCCAAGAGACCGAGGGCGCGCTCGTGGCAGCTCTTCGGGTTCTTGACCTCGCGACGGCGAGGCACAGCCGCGGCGCCTATCCCGACCCCTTGCTTCGCTTCCCCGCGGCGACCGGCTCGTCGGAGGGCGGCGGCTCCTCGAGCGGCGGCGCCTCGGCCTCACCGATCGTGATGGGCTCGTCGTCGCCCTCACCGAAGGACGTGAGACCGACCGCTTCGCGCACCTTCCGCTCGATCTCGTCCCGGAGATCGATGTGCTCGGCGAGGAACTGCCGGGCGTTCTCCCGGCCCTGGCCGAGCTGGTCGCCCTCGTAGGTGAACCACGCGCCCGACTTCTTCACGATCTCGAGGTCGACGCCCACGTCGATGAGCGAGCCTTCCTTGGAGATGCCCTTGCCATACATGATGTCGAACTCGCACTGGCGGAACGGCGGCGCCACCTTGTTCTTCACGACCTTCACCCGCGTACGGGAGCCGACGACCTCGGTCCCGTCCTTGAGGTTCTCGATCTTCCGAACGTCGAGCCGGATGGTCGAGTAGAACTTCAGCGCCCGCCCACCCGGGGTGGTTTCGGGACTACCGAACATCACGCCTATCTTCTCGCGCAGCTGGTTGATGAAGATCGCGGTCGTGTCGAACCGGGACAGCGAGCCCGAGAGCTTCCTCATCGCCTGGGACATCAAGCGCGCCTGCAACCCGACGTGGGTGTCACCCATCTCGCCCTCGATCTCGGCGCGGGGCACCAGAGCCGCCACCGAGTCGATCACCACGAGGTCGAGCGCCGCGGACCGGACCAGCATGTCCGCGATCTCGAGTGCCTGCTCGCCGGAGTCCGGCTGCGACACGAGGAGCTCGTCGATGTTCACCCCCAGCTCCCGCGCGTACGTGGGGTCGAGCGCGTGCTCGGCATCGATGAAAGCGGCGATGCCACCCTTGGATTGCGCCTCCGCGATCATGTGCAGGCACACGGTCGTCTTGCCCGAGCCCTCCGGACCGAACACCTCGACGACGCGGCCCTTCGGGATCCCTCCGACCCCGAGCGCGATGTCCAATGCCAGCGAGCCCGTAGGGATGACGGTGATGCCCGCCCCCATCGGGTGCTCGCCGAGCTTCATGACGGCGCCTCGTCCGAACTGCTTCTCGATCTGCTGCAGCGTGACGTCCAGCATCTTGTCCCGATCCACGTTGCCCTCCTTCGTGCCCCTGCCCTGCCCGGAGGGGGGCCGGGAGAGTGCCTGTGCAAGCGACGAGTGGAGACTAGCCCTCGACTCTGACATGACTTACACCTCTGTCATTCTTCCTGATTTCCCGTGTGCGTGCGGGCCGAGGCTAGTCGAACAGGTGTTCGAACACAAGCACCCATCGGAACGCGGGGGCGCTCTCAGAAGTCCGAGGTCTGCGACAGGGCCGATCTCATGAACCGTGTCCGATTGACTCGCGCACTCCCTGGTGCTTCCCTCAGCGCGATGACCCCCGATGACTACGCCGACGCAACCTACGGCGACAGGATCGCCGAGATCTTCGACGAACGGTATCTCGGGTCGTTCGCGGAGGACACGGCTGGTGCGGTCTCCTTCTTGAAGGACCTGGCTGGAGGTGGCCCCGCCCTCGAACTCGGCATCGGGACCGGCCGCGTGGCGCTGCCGCTTGCCGAAGCCGGAGTCGAGGTGCACGGGATCGACGCATCAGAGCAGATGCTCGCGAAGCTGAAGGCGAAGCCCGGAAGCGACCGCATCTCTGTGACCGTGGGAAGCTTCGCGGACTTCTCGCTTCAGACGCGGTTCAAGCTCATCTACGTGGTCTTCAATACGTACTTCGGCCTTTTGACCCAGGACGAACAGGTCTCCGGATTCGAGGCGGTCGCGCGCCATCTCACGCCCGACGGCGTCTTCGCGATGCAGGCTTTCGTGCCAGACGTTACGCGTTTCGACGCTCACAATCAGCGCGTCGCGACGGAATCGGTGGGCATCGATGAGGTCACTCTGGAAACCTCGAGCCATGACCCGTTCGCCCAGCGGACCGACAGTGCCTACGTGACGATCCGAGACTCAGGCGTCCGGATCTATCCGGTACGCATCCGCTACGCCTACGTCTCGGAGCTGGATCTCATGGCTCGCCTGGCGGCTCTCCGGCTGCGCGAGCGCTGGGCCGGCTGGGATCGTCACCCGTATCCGTCACGGAGCTGGACCCACGTGTCCGTGTGGGAACAGGGCGGTCGATCAAGGGCTTAGCCCCCGACCGGAGACCACGCACTCCCGGCGCCCGCGGCCGGCATCTACCCACCGAGTGGGAATCGCGCCAGCGGCTCGAACACGGGCGCCGGGCGCCGCAGGTAACTCCGAAACAGCACCACGTGATCGACCTCCCACTCCTCCGTCAGGAGCGGCGTCTCGGCGAACTCAGGAGGTAGCTTCACGGGTGGATCGCTCCGCGCCACCGTGAGATGTGGGTGGAACTCGCGCGTCTCCGCCGGGAACTCCTCGAGCAATCCTCCCTCGATGCTCACCGCTAGCCCCGACATGCGACCGTCTACGTCGTCCAGGCCCGCCCACAGCACTCGCGCTTTCCCCGCGGACGGGAAACTCCCGACACCGTTCACCCGGGTGCGGAACGGTTCGACAGCTCGTGCCGCCTCCTCGACCCGTTGCGGCACCCAGTCCGTGAGCCGCGGCCAGGTTCGTCCGAGGAACTTCAGCGTCACGTGCCAGTTCTCGCGCAGAGCCCAGCGAGCCTTCGGGAACTCCTCCCGCCAGGGAGCGAAGGCCACTTCGACCGCATCCTTCGCTTGCTCCGGGATCTCGACCGCGACGAAGAGCCGGAGCGGTTTCGCTTCGGGTCGGGAGGCCCGGTCCCGACCCATCAGATCACGCGATCGGTGGCCGGAAGCGGCCGGCCCTCCATGTGGCGACGAAGGAGGTCCAGTGCGGCCTGCTCCGCCCAGCGGCGGACACGATCGCGCTCACCCGGCACCTTGAAGCCTCGCGCGTGCGAAACGTCGTCGCCTTCCAGCGCGATCCAGATGACGCCGGGAGGCGCACCCCCGTGGGCGTCCGGCCCCGCCGCGCCGGTCAACGCGAGCCCGAGGTCGGCCGCGAAGACGCGCCGAGCCCTCGTCGCCATCTCACGCGCGCACTCTTCGCTCACCGGCCCGGGACCCTCCAACGTCTGCGTCGGAACACCCAGGACCCCCATCTTCGCCTCGTTGGTGTAGACCACGGCGGATCCGACGAAGACCCCGGAGGCACCTGGCACGCTCGTGATGCGGGCTCCCACTCCCCCGCCGGTGATCGACTCGGCACAGGCGAGCCTCTTGCCCGACGCCGCAAGCAGCCGGACCACGGTGTGCTCGAGCGGTTCGTCCTCGGAGGTGAACACCTCGTCACCGAGCCTTCGCCGGACCTCCTCGGCCACCGGTTCGATCAGCTCGTCCGCTTCCTTCGCCGTCCCGGCCTTCGCGGTGATCCGAACCTTCACCTCGCCCGACGACGCAAGGAACGCGATCGTCGGGTTGGCCGAACCGGAGAAGAGGTCGTCGACCCGCTCGGCGAGCGCCGACTCACCGATCCCGGCGCACCGGAGCACCCGCGAGCGGACCACGCCCGCCCCCGCCGTGGACGCGAGCTCCGGCAGGATCGTCCCTTCCATCATCTCGACCATCTCCTCGGGGACGCCCGGCACGGCGTAGATCCGACCGCCGGCCGGCAACTCCGCCACCAGGCCCGGCGCCGTCCCGCGCGCCGGCGTGATGTATCTGGCGCCTTCGGGCACGTCGGCTTGGCGAAGGTTGCTCTCGGGCATCTCTCTCCGCCCGAATGAGCGGAACTTCTCTCGGAGCATCTCTTCGAGCTCCGGATGTCGCTTCATCGGCACACGCAGAAGTGCCGCGAGCGCGTCGCGCGTGATGTCGTCTTGGGTCGGTCCGAGTCCACCGGTGACGACCACGACGTCGGCGCGTGTCGAAGCGAGCTGCATGGCTTCGACGATCCGTTCAAGGTTGTCCCCCACCGCCTGGTGGTGCAGGACGTCGACGCCGATCGCCGCGAGCGACTCCGACATCCATCGGGCGTTGGTGTTCGCGATCTGGCCCAGGAGCAGCTCCGTCCCGACCGCGAGGATCTCCGCTCTCACCCCGTCTCCATGCGGTGGCGCTCCGTGAACAGGTACTCGAGCCCACTGGCGACCGTCAGGATCACCGCGATCACGACGACGGCGAGCACGATCGGGTCGGCACCCGACGGCAGCGGGGCGATCGACAGCCCCACCGCCGAGATCTGGCTGAGCGTCTTGGCCTTGCCGGCACGTGACGCGGGCATCGACACACCGCGCTGATCGAGGCGCCATCGCAGGAGCGACACCGCCACCTCGCGGAGCACGATCACCACCGCCGCCCACCACGGGAAGTCCCCGCGTGCGGCGAGTACCAGCGCCGGCACGATCACGAACAGCTTGTCCGAGAGCGGATCGAGCCACGCCCCAACGGGGGTGGTCATCTCGTGGCGCCTCGCGAGGTACCCGTCGGCCAGGTCGGAGAGTGCCCCGACGGCGAACACGAAGAGTGCGAGCCATCTCGTCTCCGCCCGGTCCGTACCGAGCAGCAACACGACGACCGGGATCAGGGCGATCCGTCCGATCGAAAGGACGTTCGGCCAGCCCAGCCCGAGCGGTCTCACCCGTTCGGCGATGACTCTCCTCCGTCGTCGCCAAGCGAGAAGCGGTACGTGTGCGGCGATCCAGCGGTCCCCTCCGTCACGTCGGCCCCGTTCAAGCTGACCTCGACGAGCCCCGCATCCGCCACGGTGAACTGCAAGTGCTCCAGAGCCACGAGGGTAAGCGTCTCCCCCGGCCTCATCGCATACGAGGCGGGGGCACCGTCTTCTTGGGACTCGACCATGACGTCACTCCGGGCCACCAAGACCGCATTGATGGTGGGATCGGTGGGGATGGGGGAAGACGTTCCCGATGGGATCACGGCCGCCGGTGGGGCGGCCTCGCCCCTTGCGAGCAGGCCGAAGGCCAGCATGATCAGCAGGATCGAGGTCGCCGCGATGAGGAGGAACCGTTGGTTGTCCCTGATCCGGCTGGCGGCGATCATCCGCTCGACGGGGCCGAGCTTGCCGGGCGGTGGTGTCGGCTCGGCGTCCTCGGCCGTCTGAGCGTAGGCACCTGCCACCTTGTCCGCGTCGAGCCCGAGGTAGCTCGCGTACGTGCGGAGGGACGCGCGTACGTAGACGTCACCGGGGAGGACGTCGAAGTCCTCCCGCTCGAGGGCATCCAGTTGATCGACCCGGAGCCTGGTGTCGCGCGCCGCCTCGTCGAGCGAGACCTCTCGCACCTCGCGAGCACGCCGGAGCGCCGAGCCGACCCCTGCCCGGGGATCCGTCACTGAGCCGGCCATGAGAGGTCAAGGATAGCCGTCGGCGCCCTCCACTCCCGCGCGAGCGGCGGCGGAGCCGGCAGGCCTAGGTCCAAGGTCTCGTTTCGAATCGGCCGTCCGTCGGGTGGAGTGGAACCCTCGGGGGACTACAGTTGGCGGGGCAGGGAGGGAGATCCGTTGGAAGCAGGCATGCCCCAAGACCACACCATCGATTCACCGTTGGCGACGGTGCGCGAGATCCTGCCCGCGACCCACCTGTTGTCGGACGGTCCCGTCCGCTACCTGCTCGTGGCCGGCGAACAGGACGATGGCCTGTGGGGATCGATCGGCGCGTTCTGGCGAACCATCGAAGGCAGATACGGGGGATTCCTCGTGAGCCCCGATGCGATCTGGGCCGGGAGCGAGATGGTCCGGAGCTTCCGGAGCGCGCAGACCAGAGGGTGGACGGTGGAACGGATCTACGCCTACTGGCAGGCGCATGTGGGCGTGGCTGGGAAGCTCATGATCGATCCCCAGCAGCACGCGGACACGTTGTTCCAGGTTGCGAGACGCGTCGGCGCGATCTGAGTCCGACCGCCCGCTAGGCGGAGCGGCGCTCCTCCCATTCCTCCCAGGTGAGGAGCACATCGCGCGCTTTCGATCCCTGGGACGGCCCGACGAGCCCGCGCTCTTCCATCAGGTCCATGATCCGGCCCGCACGCGCGAACCCCACCTTGAGCTTCCGCTGCAGCATCGAGGTCGACCCGAGCTGGGACCGGATCACGAGCTCGGCAGCCTGTTCCAGCAGGTCGTCGTCGTCGCCGATGCCGTGGTCACCGGCACCCTCGCCGGGCGGCAGGGCCAGTCCCTCCACCGAGTTCTCGTACACGACCTCCCGCTGCGCGCGGATGAAGTCGCAGATCGCCCGGACCTCACCTTCCGTGACCCACGCGCCCTGGATTCGTACCGGCTTCGAGATGTTGGAGGGCGCGAAGAGCATGTCGCCGTGCCCGACCAGCTTCTCCGCGCCGTTCATGTCGAGGATCACGCGCGAGTCGGCCTGTGATGAAGTCATCAGCGCGATGCGCGACGGGATGTTCGCCTTGATCAGTCCCGTGACGACGTCGACCGACGGACGCTGGGTCGCCACGACGAGATGGATCCCGACGGCCCGCGCCATCTGCGCGACGCGGCAGATCGCGTCCTCGACCGCACGCGGGGCCACCATCATCAGGTCCGCCAACTCGTCGATCACGACGACGATGAACGGCATGTGCTCGAACTTCTCCTCCATGCCCGGCGGGATCCGAAGGGTGCCGTCGCGCAAACCCTCCTCGTAGGAGTCGATGTCGCGGACGCCGACCGTCGCGAGCAGCTCGTAGCGCATCTCCATCTCGCGGACGATCCATTGCAACGCCTCGGCCGCGCGCTTCGGATGGACGATCACGGGCGAGAGCAGGTGCGGCACGTCGCCGAAGTGGCTGAGCTCCACGCGCTTGGGGTCCACGAGGACGAGCCGGACGTCCTCGGGGGTGGTCCTCGCGAGCAACGACGTGATGAAGGAGTTCACGAGCGAGGACTTGCCGGCGCCGGTGGCTCCGGCGATCAGCAGGTGGGGCATCTCCGCGAGGTTCACCATCCGAGCCCTGCCGTGGACGTCCTTGCCCAGCGCCACCTCCAGGGGATGGGTGGCCTGCTTCGCCGCCGGGGAGCGCAGGACGTCTCCCACCATCACGAAGTCCCGGTGGGTGTTGGGGACCTCGATGCCGATCGCCGACTTGCCGGGGATCGGCGCCTGGATCCGGACGTCGGGCGACGCCAGCGCGTAGGAGATGTCGCTCGACAGGGCCACGACCTTGCTCACCTTGGTACCGGAGGCGACCGCGACCTCGTACATCGTGACGGTCGGACCTCGGTGGGCGCCCACCACCTGCGCGTCGACCCCGAAGGTGTGAAGCGTCCGCTCCAGGGCCGCCAGGGTGTCCCGCTCGGCGCGCGCGTCCGCGTTGGAGGGGGGAGCCGTCCGCAGCAGGTCGAGCGGAGGGAGTTGGTAGGGACCGTGGGGCGTCGTGACCGTGCGGCTGCGAGATGCCTTGGTCACGGGGAGCCCGGGGTCGGTCACGAACCCTGGCCCGTCCTCCACCGCCGGGATGGTCTCCGTCGAGGTGGCCTCCTCGGCGTCGGGGACGAGGACGACGTCCCCTTCGTTCAGTCCGAACGCTTCCCTGAGCGACCATCTCCTTCTCGGTTTCGCCCGTTCCTCCTCGCGAGCTTTGGCGGAGACGGGATCCCGCTCGTCTCGTTCCTCCCGGAAGGCGTCGATCTTCTCCTTGACCGCCGCGAACGACGTGCCCGTGAAGATGAGCAGTCCCAGGGTCGAGACCCCCGCGCACACGATCGCAGCGCCGATCGGAGAGATGACCCGGGCGAGGGGCCACGCGGCCGATGCCCCGACGACGCCTCCTGCGTCCGCGAGCGCTTCTTCGCCTTCGGCGAAGCTCGGGTTGCCGGCGAACAACGACACCAGACCGAGCACGCCTGCGAGGAGCACCGCGAAGCCGATGAACAACCGGACACGATCCTCACGCGCGGTGTCCCGCAGGAGCACGAACCCCCACCACGCACCGAACAGCGGGAACGCGTAGGCGCCGATCCCGAAGGCCCCCCGGATCAGCCAGGCGATCCCCCGGCCCACAGGACCGCCGGCTTCGATCCACACCGAGAGGCCCGCCAGAAGGGCCAGCACGATGAAGCCGATCCCGAGGGCGTCGCGGGCCCACGGCGAGAGCAGCGCCCGAACCGACGTCTTCGTGGGCTTGCGCTTGGCACGGGCCTTCTTCGTGGGTCGCTTCCGCGTCCCACCGGTCCCGGCCCTCCGGGAGGGGGAAGTCTTCGTGGCCATGGTCCGACAAGCATGACGGCTGAGGCGGACGCTTCAAGGACCCGGGCCGAGCCGGAGGTCGAGGCGCATCAGACCTCCATGATCACCGGCAGGATCACTGGCTTGCGCTGCGTCACCTCGTTGAAGTACTTCTTGAGGACGCGGCGAACGTTCTGCTGGAGGGCAGAGGGGTCGGTGACGTGTGCTTCCGCGGACTCCTTGACCGACTGCATCACCCGGATCCGAGCCTCCTCGAGGATGTCGCCAGAGGTCTCCTCGTGCACGAATCCTCGGTTCACGACGTCCGGACCGCCGACCAACTCGCCGGTCTGGGAGTCCACGATGATGACGACCACGACCACCCCGTCCGCCGAGAGCTTGCGGCGATTCCTCAGCACCTCACCGCCCACGTCGCCGATCCCCAGACCGTCCACGAACGTCATCCCCGCCTGGATCCGATCGAGCTGCCGGAGCTCCTCCCCCACCTCGACGACGTCACCGTCCTCGCACACGAGCGTCCGCTCGGGAGGGATCCCGACCTCGTGCGCCAGCCGGGCATGGTGCTGCAGGTGGCGCCGCTCCCCATGCACGGGGATGAACCACCGAGGCCTGACCAGGGAGAGCATCAACCTCAGCTCTTCCTGGGCGGCATGGCCGGAAGCGTGCACCGGGTCGGACGGCATGTGGAAGACGTCGGCCCCCGTGCGATAGAGGGCATCGACCACGCGATGGATCGCGGGCTGTTCCCGGGGATCAGGGAGGAGGACAAGACGACGGTCTCGCCGGGTCCCACGTCGACGAACTTGTGCTGGCGCTGGGCCATCAGCGACAGCGCGGAGTATGGCTCCCCTTGCGAACCGGTGCAGATCACGACGACGCGACCCGGATCCAGCCGGTCGATCTCCTCGATGTCGACGACATCCTGGTCGGCCACGTTGAGGAGCCCGAGTCGCCTGGCGGCATCGACCGACTTGTGCATCGATCTCCCCAGGAACGCCACCACGCGCTCGTTGGCATGTGCGGCGTTCACGATCTGCTGCACGCGGTGGATGTGGCTCGAGAAGCATGCAGCGATGACCAGCCCCGGAGCGCCCGCGACGATGTCATGCAGGACGGGTCCCACGGTGCGCTCGCTGACCGAGTACCCCGGCTCCTCGGCGTTCGTGGAGTCGGAGAGCAGGAGATGCACGCCCTTGCCGCGTCCGGCCTCTTCGGCGAGCCCGTGGAGGTCGGTGGCTCTCCCGTCCAGGGGCGTCTGATCGATCTTGAAGTCGCCGGTGTGCACGATCGCCCCGAACGGCGTGTCGACCACGACCGCCATCCCGTCGGGGATCGAGTGCGTGACCCGGAGGAAACGCATCGTGAACGGCCCCGTGATCGCCTGCTCCCCCGGGGTGACGGTCTTCAGATCGACGAGGTGAGCCACCTCGTGCTCGTCCAGCTTGCTCTGGAGCAGGGCGAGCGTGAACGCCGTGCCGTAGACCTCGAGGCGGCGACCGATGTCGCGCAGCAGGTACGGGAGCGCGCCGATGTGATCCTCGTGCCCGTGGGTGAGGACGACGGCCTGGATCTTCTCGGCCTGTTGACGCACGAAGTCGAAGTCCGGCAGCACGAGATCGATTCCCGGCATGTCGCCCGACGGGAAGGACAGGCCGACGTCGATGATCAGGATCCGGCCGTCGAGCTCGAGGCAGGCCATGTTCCGGCCAACCTCACCCACCCCTCCGAGGAAGACGAGTCGCGCAGGGGACTCAGAGGAGACCGGCATCCTCCAGTGCTTTGCGGACGCGGTCGCGCTCATCCGCGGTGGCGGGCACGAGCGGGAGCCGGGGCGAACCCGCGGGCCGGCCCAGCATGTCCAGTGCGGCCTTCACCGGGATCGGGTTCGACGTGACGAACAGCGCGTTGAACAACGGGGAGAGGTCCTCGTGCAGCTTGCGGGCCGCCGGCACGTCTCCGGTCTCGATCAGATCGATCATCTGCCGGATCTGGGAGCCGACGAGGTGCGAAGCGACGCTCACGACTCCAACGGCCCCCAGGCACACGTAGCCGAACGTCGCCCAGTCGTCGCCCGAGTAGATCTCGAATCCTTCGGGAGCCTCGGAGATCAGGTTCGAGATCGCCTTGAAATCCCCGGTCGAGTCCTTCACGGCGACGATGTTGGGCTTCTCCGCGATCCGGAGCATCGTCTCGTCTCGATCCGCGTCCCCGTACGGCTCGGGATGTTGTAGACGATGATTGGGAGCTCGGTGGCGTCGGCGATGTGCTCGAAGTGGGCGACGAGGCCCCGTTGCGGCGGCTTGTTTAGTACGGCGTGACCACGACGATCCCGTCCGCGGCGGCGTCCTCGGCGGCCTGGGTCAGCTCGAGGGTCTCGGCGGTCGAATAGGTCCCGGTGCCGCAGATCAGCTTGCCCTTCCCCTGGATCGCATCACCGACCGCGCGGAACAGGTCGGCCTTCTCCTTGTGGGACAGGGTGGGCGACTCGCCGGTCGAACCCGACGACGAAGATCGAGTCCGAACCGTTGTCCGTGAGCCAGGAGGCGAGCTCCTGGGCACCGTCGAGGTCGACCCCGTGGTCGGGACGGAACGGCGTGACCATCGCGGTGACCACGGATCCGAACCGTCCGGCCATGCGAAGCCTCCTTTGGTCTAGCGGTCCTCGCGACCCGACCGGCTGGCCCCCGGGGCTTCCGCAGCGACCCCCTATGCTAGCTCCCCATGCCGCGCATCTACACGAAGACCGGCGATGACGGGACCACGGGATTGTTGTACGGAGGACGGATCCCGAAGGACGACGCGGCGACCGAGGCCTACGGGACGACGGACGAGGCGGTTGCGGTGCTCGGGCTGGCTCGCGCATCCTCGGTTCCGGCCGCTCGAGGACTCGCTCCTTACGCTGCAACGGGAGCTCTTCGTGGTCGGTGCCGACCTGGCGACGAACCCTGGCCGAGCGAGCGAAGCTCGAGCCCGGCGTGTCCCTCGTGACGTCGGACATGACCGAGCGACTCGAGCGTCGGATCGACGAGTTGGTCGCCGAGCGGGCGTTGCCCCAGGCCTTCGTCGTGCCGGGGGCCAACGCCGGGAGCGCGGCGCTGGACCTCGCCCGGAGCGTGATCCGTCGGGCCGAGCGCCACGTCGTGGCCCTCGAGCACGAGGGCCGCGACGTGAATCCCGAGGTCAAGCCATACCTCAACCGGCTGAGCGATCTCCGCGTTCGTCCTCGCCCGCCGCCAGGCGGGCGAGGACGAACCCACGAGCCGGTAGCTGTCAGCCGAGGACGGCGTCGAGCCCGAACGGGCCTGTCGTTACCGTAAGGAGGTAGGACGCCGCGCAGGAGTCAATCCGGTGATGACCCTGCCCGGTCTCCGGTTGGCACCGTGGTGTTGTCGATCGGGGTCGCCGAACCGCCATCTGGCGTCACGGTGATGGCCCACGTTCCAGTGTTCCGGACCGATCAGTTCGAAGAGGTATTCCGATCCCGGCGTCCAGGAGTACGTGAATGTATCCGTCGCTAGCCATCTGCCGAATACCCACCACCGAACGGGGCCCCGTCACTCGCGGGCGTCGGGGTCGCGGAGAACACCCCTTCCGGGGCGAGGGTGTCGTCGTCACGCGGGATGTAGACGCGGCGCGTCGGGCCGATCCTTCGGTTGCCCTGTTCGTCCTTCGCGACCACTCGATACTCCATCCTCGTGCCCTCGACGCCGTCGACGATGTCGGGTCCCCCGCGCCCCCGCTGCCGGTCCCCGAGACAACGATCGTCCACTTGGTCCTGACCCGATCGGGCGGCGTTGGACGGTCCATGACTGGACCCCGGAATGCGCGTCGGAAACCGAGAACGGGAAGGTGAAGGCAGGGTTGTCGAGCTCTGCCAGACGCGCAGCGGCGTCGTCACCGTGTTCACGACCGGCGGGATCATGTCGTGGAGCAGGTCGGGGAAGTTGTTGGGCACGAAGTCGACGCACCCTCCCCCGCAGGGAGCCGGTCCGTCCCAGCGGCTCGCCGTCGCCCACCAGTAGACGTTGCCCGTCTGGGTCCTCGGGATCGAGATCCTCGCGACGGTGCCCGAGACCTTCACGACGGGCAGGGTCTGGATGAACCGCGAGCCGCAGTTGGTCAGCGATCCACGCAGCCGGCCGGTTGTAGAAGATGAAGGCGCAGCGCTCGTACATGCCCTGGGCGCCGTGGTTCTTGTCGAGCTGGATGATGAAGAACGAATCGCTGCCCAGGCTCCGCGCGGCCCATGTCCCGTAGGTTCTGACCGTGTGCACCACGCCCGTTGGGGTGTGACTCACCGACGCGGACCGGATATCGAGCTTGCCCTGCAGAGTCGTTGCCGTCGTTCCTGGTGAAGTTGTGCGCGGCGGCCGGCCCTGCCCCCATCACCCCGG
>CAVXJL010000027.1:0-5764 GCA_963762015.1 uncultured Actinomycetota bacterium | reverse complement strand
AGGCCGACATCTGAAGGCGCTCGAGCTCCGTGCGCACCGCATCCTCACGTGTCGCGGCACCGGGTTCGCCCGCATCGCTCGTCGACTCGGTTCGAGTGAAGCCATCCGGACAGACCGGATCGCTCGCATCTCCATCGGCACCGGAGCAGGCCACGCCGGCCGCCAGTACGACGGACAGCACGACCGCGGAGACCGCGTTCCGAGTCACGTCATGACCGTAGCCGGAGAGTCCCGACTCGTGTGGGATGCTCTCCCGCATGCCGGCGCCAACCGAACGCACGCAGGTGCACCGACACCCGGAACGGGGCGACTACGACCGTCCGACGATCGACGCCATCCTCGATGAAGCCCTGATCTGCCATGTCGCCTTCAACGACACGAAGGGCGCGCCGCGATGCCTTCCGACGATCCACGCCCGCGTCGGCGACACGGTCTATCTGCACGGCTCGAAGGCCGCGCGCGCGTGGAAGGCGCTCCGCGACGGCGCCGAGGTCTGCATCGTGGCCACGATCGTCGACGGTCTCGTCATGGCGCGGAGCGCCTTCAACCATTCGATGAACTACCGCTCGGTCGTGGTGTTCGGCACGGCGCGCGAGGTCACCGATCCCGAGGAGCTCCACACTGCCGCGACGGCGATCACCTCCCATGTGGCCCCCGGACGTGAGAACGAGGCCCGGATGCCCACGGAGGCCGAGTACAAACAGACCCTCCTGTTGGCCGTCCCACTGGACGAAGCATCGGCCAAGGTCCGCACCGGCCCGCCGAAGGACGACGCCGAAGACATGGAGCTCCCGATCTGGGCGGGTGTGCTGCCGCTCCATACGCGGCCCGGCGACCCCGAACCCGATCCCCAGCTCAGTGACGGACGCGAAGTCCCCCCATCCGTGACGGGGTACCACCGACCCGGCGGGCAGTGAGCTCACCCATCGAACGGGGTCCACGGCTCCGCGACAGCTTCCGCGCGCTCCCGCGCACGGCATGGGTCCTGTTCGCGGGCACGTTCGTGCTCCGGCTCGGGAGCTTCGTCTTCCCGTTCCTCGCGCTGTACCTGACGAACAACGGCCTCTCGGTGACCGAGGCAGGTCTGGCCATCACCGGCTACGGGGTCGGAGCGATGCTCGCGCAGCTCTCAGGCGGGCTCCTGACCGACCGGATCGGACGCCGGAACGCGATCGCGATCTCGATGATCACGTCGGCAGGCCTGGTGTTGCTCCTGCTCGAGGCGCGCTCGCTCCTCGCCGTGCTGAGCGTCGTGATCGTCTATTCGTTCTTCGCGGAGCTCCACCGTCCCGCCTCCGGTGCGCTGATCGCCGACCTGGTCCCCCCGGAGCACCGAGTGGCTGCGTATGCATTCAACCGACTGTTGTTCAACCTCTCGTTCGCGATCGGCCTCGCGCTCGGAGGGCTCCTCGCGGAAGACCACTTCCGGGAGCTCTTCATCGCCGACGCCGCCACCTCGGTGGTGTTCGGCGTGATCTCGCTCGTCGCGCTCCCCCACGGGACACGCACCACGAGGGAGCAGGACCGGGAGATCGGCAGCGCGCGGGCCGCGATCCTCGCCGACAAGGGGTTCCTTCTCGTCCTCGGGGCGATCCTCGCGGGAGGGCTCGTCTACGCGCAGGGGTACTCCACCTTCCCGCTCTGGGTCCGCGACCGCGGATTCCCGGAGCGCGTGTACGGCTTCCTCCAGGGCGGGAACGGCCTCCTCGTCGCCGTCTTCGAGCTCGGGGTGACCGCGATCGCGATGCGATACCCGACGGATCCGGATGATCGCCCTGGGCGTGCTCCTCACCGGCCTCGGGTTCGGCGGCTTCGGCGTTCTCCTAACCGGCATCGGGATGGCGGTCGCGGTCGCCGTCTGGAGCTTCGGCGAGATGTTCGGCTCTCGCGAGCACGGCGGCGTTCATCGCGGACCGCGCGCCCGCACACCTGCGAGGGCGATATCAGAGCTCCCTCGGGATCACGTACTCGCTGTCGTTCACGATCGGGCCGATCGGGGGCACGGCGATCTACGGGTGGTCTCCAAGTGGCCTCTGGATCGTCTGCGCGGCATTGGGTCTGATCGGGGCGGCACTGGCTCTCGCCGGCGAGCGGTTCCCCGCGCCCACCCTGGCCAAGCCGCCTCCGGGTTGACGCTTCCCTTCAGGTAGGCTATATATCGAACCGATATACCGGACCGATATATCGGCCCGTTACGCACTCGAAGGGGACATCGAACATGCTCGAACTCGCGGTCCTGGGCCTCCTGAAGGAGCGACCCATCCACGGCTACCAGCTCTCGCGCGAGCTGGGCGACTCATTGGGCGGCCTCTGGCGCGTCTCGTACGGCTCGCTGTACCCGACCCTTCGCCGTCTGGAGCACGACGGCGCGATCGAGTCCGAGGCCGGTGACGAGCGAGGCGCCCGCCGCAAGAAGGTCTACCGGATCACCCCGAAGGGAGAGCAGATCTTCCTCGAGCTCCTCCAGGAGACGCCGAACGACACCCAGGGCGAGGACGCCCGGTTCCGGATGCGTCTCGCGTTCTTCCGGTACCTGCCGCCGGAGACCCGTATCCGCCTGCTGGAACGGCGCCGTCAGGCGCTGCAGGAGCGGCTCGCAACCATCGCGGAGTCGCTCCGTGCCGGTCGCGGGAGCACCGACGACTACGGTCGCGCGCTGATCGAGCACAACCGCAGCGTGACCGAGTCCGACATCACGTGGCTCGAGCAGCTGATCGCCGCCGAGCGCACCAAGAACGTCCCGGCCGGGGGGTCTGAAGCGCCGCCGCGCGGCGCTTCGTGGACGGGCGAGCTCAAGCAGCGAAGCGGTAGCTCAGGGAACGAGCTCAAACAGCGAAGCGGTAGCCCATGGAAGGGAGCGCATATCGTGAACAAGGTCCGTATCGCGATCGTCGGCGTGGGGAACTGCGCCTCCTCGCTCGTCCAGGGCCTGGAGTACTACAAGGACGCCGACCCGGCGGAGAAGGTCCCCGGTCTGATGCACGTCGAGCTCGGCGGGTACCACGTGCGAGACATCGAGGTCGTGGCCGCCTTCGACGTCGACGCCAAGAAGGTCGGCACGGACGTCGCGGAGGCGATCTTCTCCGAGCCGAACAACACGATCCGGTTCGCCGAGGACGTCCCGCCGACCGGTGTCATCGTGAACCGCGGACGGACGCTCGACGGACTGGGCGCGTTCTACCGCGAGGTCATCACGGAGTCCGACGAACCCGAGACCGACGTCGTGCAGGTCCTGAAGGACTCGAACGCCGACGTCATGATCTCCTACCTCCCCGTCGGCTCCGAGGACGCGGCCCGGTTCTACGCGCAGTCCGCGATCGATGCCGGCGTGGGGTTCGTGAACTGTCTGCCGGCATTCATCGCCTCCGACCCCGTGTGGGCGCGGAAGTTCGGCGAGGCCGGCGTGCCGATCGTGGGAGACGACATCAAGTCGCAGGTCGGCGCCACGATCACCCACCGTCTCCTCGCGAAGCTCTTCGAGGACCGCGGCGCGGAGCTCGACCGGACCTACCAACTGAACTTCGGCGGCAACATGGACTTCATGAACATGCTCGAGCGCTCCCGGCTCACCTCGAAGAAGATCTCGAAGACACAGTCCGTCCAATCGCAACTCGACGTGCCGCTCGACAAGGACTCGATCCACATCGGTCCGTCCGACCACGTCCCGTGGCTGGAAGACCGCAAGTGGGCGATGATCCGCCTCGAGGGCCGGAACTTCGGCGACGTGCCGATCTCGATCGAGATGAAGCTCGAGGTCTGGGACTCGCCCAACTCGGCCGGCGTCGTGATCGACGCGGTCCGCTGCGCGAAGCTCGCGAAGGACCGAGGGATCGGCGGGCCGTTGATCGGGCCGAGCGCCTACTTCATGAAGTCGCCCCCGGTGCAGTTCTCGGACTCGGCGGCCCATGACATGGTCGAGAGCTTCATCCTGGGCAACGGTCAAGCCGAGGACCAGGACTGGACGCGCTTCTTCGACGCCCAAGCCTCCGAAGCCTGAACGTAAGGGTCACGACCCGGCTCGGATAGCCTGGCGGCTCGGTGGGAACCGGTCCGGGCTCGCTCGAACGCATCCGCGGGGCTCTCGCGAGCCCCGACTTCCGCAGGCTGTTCGCCATCCGGCTCGTCAGCCAGTCCTCCGACGGGTTGTTCCAGGCGGCGCTGGTGGCCTCGGTCGTCTTCCTCTCCCCCGAGAGCCAGGACACCGCGGCCGGCTTCCTCAAAGCGACGCTCGTCATCGCGCTGCCGTACTCGATCCTCGGGCCCTTCACCGGCGTGTTCATCGATCGATGGCGGCGGCGGCGGATCCTGCTGTTCGCGCCGTGGGCGAAAGCGGCCCTCGCGGGCCTCGTGCTGTTCGATCCGATCGGACAGGCGATCCCGTTCTACGCCGGCGCGCTGCTCGTGCTCTCGGTGAATCGATTCTTCCTCGCGACAGCCGCTGCCGTCGTCCCGCGACTGGTACCGCACGAGGACCTGCTCGTCGCGAACTCGCTCGCCACGGTGGGCGGGACGGTGGCACTGCTCACCGGCATCTTCGTCGGGGGACGGGTCGTGGACGCCATCGGCGGGGTGAATCCGACGATCCCCGTCGTCGTCGTGGCGGCCTGCGGCTGGCTCATCGCGTCGTGGATCGCATCGAGGATCGCGAGCCCACTGAAGCCTCACACCAAACCGGAGGACCCCGACCTGCTCCGGCATCAGCTGAAGCGGGTCGGCGTGGAGTTCTCCGATGGCGCCCGGCGGCTCCTCCGCAACCGGCGCGCCATCGGCCCCATCACCTCGATCACCCTCGATCAGATCGGACAGGGCATCGTCCTCACGCTCTCCTTGGTCGTCTTCCGCAACGCGTTCGGCGAGGGGGTGGCGTCGTTCTCCAACCTCATCGGGGCGGGCGGAGTGGGCGTCCTCGTCGGGATCCTCACGGTGGGCGAGCTCGAGGAGCGCTTCTCGAAGCCGAGGATCGTGGCGGGCGCGTTCGTCGCGGGAGGGATCGTGTTGATCGCCGTGTCGTTCTTCATCCGGGACTGGACCGTCCTGCTCGCGAGCTTCGCGGTGGGACTCACGTTCGCGTGGAAGAAGATCCCGGTGGACACGATGGTCCAGGAGGCGACCCCCGACGGGTATCGCGGGCGCGTGTTCAGCGTGTACGACGTCGTCTACAACATGGCGAGGGTCGTGGCGGCGGCCCTCGCCATCTGGATGATCCCCGGGCTCGGTCGCGGAGGTACGCTCGCCGCGGTCGGCATCGTGTTCCTCCTGTGGGTACCCGTCATCGGCCGCTGGTACGGGCGGGAGCCCGAGCTGCAGATCCGCTTCTACGCCGGTGGTCGGGCCGAGGAGGAACCACGGTCCGTCGTCTGGGGCGGCGTCGAGGAGCCGGTCGATGTCGTCCGAGCATGGCGATCGGAGCGTGACGGCGAGCGCCGACTCGGGTTCCGCCTCGCGCTCCCCGACGGGACGGAGTTGGACGTGAGCCGCCCCGAACCGGACGGCCTCTGGCGCGTCGACCGCGAAGCCGACCGCCCTGGCCCATCGCCCTCAGCGCGTATCGTGTCCGACCGAGAGACCCGGGAGCGGCCTTGACCGAGCTCACGAAGAGGAAGGCGCTCGCCGCCGGCGCCATCGCGCTGGCGTTCCTCTCCATCGTCGCCGGAGCACTGATCGCGCTCTCCGACGACGAGGAACGAACCCAGACACCGAGCCCGAGCACGACGCCCACGCAGACCTCCGAACCGAGCGTGACGCCCGAACCGACGGAGACGCC
>CAVXJL010000026.1:0-6518 GCA_963762015.1 uncultured Actinomycetota bacterium | reverse complement strand
CGGGCTCGATCTCGGTGTCTCGGCCCTGGCCCGTGGGTTCGTAGTAGACGCTGTCGTCGAAACGCTCGGGCCGGTACTGCTGCTCCACGTAGTGACCCTCGAAGTCGTGCGGGGATTCGTAGCCCTCTCCGTGTCCGAGCTTCGCGGCTCCGGCGTAGTGCGCATCCCGGAGATGCGCCGGCACCGGATCGTTCGAATCCGCATCGGCCAGCGCCTTCTCCAGCGATTCCGTGACGGAGTTCGACTTGGGCGCCCGGGCCAGGTACAGGGCCGCGTGCGCGAGGTTCAAGCGAGCCTCCGGCATGCCGACGTGCTCGAGCGCGTGCGCGGCGGCCACGGCCACCGGGAGTGCCTGGGGGTCGGCCAACCCGACGTCCTCGGAGGCGAAGATGATCATCCGTCGCACGATGAAGCGCGGGTCCTCGCCGGCGTGGATCATCCGACCCAGCCAGAACAACGCCGCGTCCGGATCCGAGCCGCGCATGCTCTTGATGAACGCGGAGACCACGTCGAAGTGACTGTCGCCGCGGTCGTAGGCGACGATCCGTTTCTGCACGGCGTCCGCGACCCGCGCCCCGTCGATCAGCGTCTCGCCGGCATCGGCCAGGAGGACCGCGGCCTCCAGGGCGGTGAGCGCCGCTCGGGCGTCTCCCGCCGAGAGCTCGACGAGATGGTCGAGGGCATCGTCCGTCAGGGTCACGCCCAGCGCGCCCATCCCCCGCTCGGAGTCGATCACGGCGATCTCCAGGAGGCCGCGGATCTCCTTCGGCTCGAGCGGCTCGAGGCGGAGCAGGAGACACCGTGACAGGAGCGGACCGACGAGGCTGTGATACGGGTTCTCCGTCGTCGCGCCGATCAGCGTGACGGAGCCGTCTTCGATCGCCGGCAGGAGGATCTCTTGCTGCGCCTTGTTCCACCGGTGGACCTCGTCGACGAACAGGACCGTTCGGAACAGCGTCGTCTTCGAGTGATCCATCACGCGGCGGGCATCCGAGACCCCCGAGCTCACCGCCGACAGCTGTTGGAAGTCGGCGCCCACCGCGATCGCGAGCAGGTGTGCGAGCGTCGTCTTCCCGGTGCCGGGAGGACCCCAGAGGATCGTGGAGGGGAGATGGCCGCCGTCGATCAGCTTCGTGAGCGGCTTGCCTTCTCCCAGCAGATGATGGTGCCCCACGAACTCCTTGAAATCGCGAGGGCGCATCCGCGTCGCGAGCGGTCGATCCATCTGAGAGGAGTTCCTTTCACGCCAACCAAGTTCGGCCCCGTCAAGCCGAAACCAGCATGATAGGCGCTCCCGAGGCCCGGAGGAACCGTCTTCGGCCCTAGGCCGAAGCCCGTCCCGGCGTGGTTCCTGCGACGCGTGCCAGGAGTTGCTGCGCTGCAAGCTCAGTCGTGCTTCTCCTGGAGCATCCGCTCCGGCCCATATGCCGGCGCGAGTACCTGGCCGAGCCTAGAAGAGAGGGACGCAGCTCGCCTCGTGGCCCGTGTAGAGCCACTGAGCGTCCCGGATCTCCAACTGGATGATCTGCAGAGCCCTGCCACCTCGTCCGACGAGGACCCTCAGGAAGGACGGCTCGCCCTCCGGATACCCGAGTCGGCTCAGCTCGTCCCCCGGTCGCATCCCCGGGATCGTCCCCGAGGGGAGGCTCCCGATCACGGGGAGGGGATCGCTCCGATGCCCCGGTGATCTCGACCAGATCGACGTGCGACCCGAAGTTCTCGGCGGGTTCCTCGCAGTCCAGCACCCCACGCACGTAGTACCCGGCTGGGTCGACGACCTGGGCTCCGCCCTGCGCCTCGCCCGGGCCGCAGCTGAACGAGAGTTCCTCTCCCGGTGGAGCGGGGATCACGTACTGGCTGAGTCCGGGCGGTGCGGTCACGGGTCCCGGTGTCGCCGCGAACGCCATCTGGATCGGCTCACCCGTGGAGTTCGTGACCTGGACGTGGACCCCGTCCTCGTGTGCCTCCACACGCGCCTCAGCGACCGCCGCGACGTCGCCGTCGCACTCGATCGCCATGAACGGAACCCATGCATCCAGAGGCGGACCCGGAGGTGTCTCGTCGGCGACCGGTGAGCAGGAAGCGGCCACCGTGACAGCACAGAACGACACGAGCGCGAGGACGGATCGATCCCGGCGTTCCACTCTCGGAGATCGGTGCGAGGCCATCCATCCGAACTTCGGCTCAGTCGTCGTATCTCCTGAGGATCCGCTCCGGCCGGATGCGGTAGATCACGCGTTCCTGGCCGGCCTTGACCGTCCATCGCTCGCCGTCGTGGTACCGCTGGTTCAACGCGTCGATGTGCGAGTCGGCCTCCGGGCCGGTCACGAACTCATCCACGACCCCATCGACCCGGAGCCATCGGTACGGGTCCTTCTCGTCGTGCAGGGTCACGGACACCCGGGGATCGAGGCGGACGTATCGGTCCTTGACCCTGCCGACGGCCGTGTTCACCAGCACGGACCCATCCGCCGCGTCGATCCAGGTGACCGTCACGTGCGGGGTGCCGTCGGGGCGGATCACCGCGACGTGGGCGAAGTTCTTCCCCGTGAGCAGCTCGACATCATCATCCTGCAAGGTCTCCACCGTCATTCCTCCTCTTCCTTTCCCTTCGTTGGCTCCTTCGTCGGCGGCGCGATCACCTGGAGGCCGACGTCACGGAGTTGCGCCGCATCGACGGGAGCCGGCGCACCCGTCAAGGGATCGGCGCCGGATTGCGCCTTGGGGAACGCGGTGACCTCGCGGAGCGTCTCCTGCCCGGCCATCAGCATGACGATCCGGTCGAGGCCCATCGCGATCCCGCCGTGCGGGGGCGCGCCGTAGCGGAACGCTCGGATCAGGTGACCGAACTTCTCCTCGATCTCCGCTTCCGAGAGACCGAGCACCGCGAACACCTGTTCCTGCACCTCCGGTCGGTGGATGCGGATGCTTCCCCCGCCGACCTCGTAGCCGTTGAGGACGAGGTCGTACCCCTTGGACTTCGCGGTCTTCGGATCGAGGTCGTCCGTTGCCGGCGCCGTGAAGGGATGGTGGGTCGAGACCCACTTGCCCTCCTCGTCGCTCCACTCGAAGAGCGGCGGATCGGTGAACCAGACGTAACGCCACTCACCCTCCGGGATCAGACCCAATCGATCCGCGAGGTGTCGACGTGTCCCGTCGAGCGCCACGTTCACGCGGTCGATCTGATCGGCCACGATGCACACGAGGTCGCCCTCGGAGGCACCGGTCGTTCGGAGCACGCCGTCGATCTCCTCCACCGACAGGTGCTTCTCGACCGGCGACCTGACCCCCTCGGCCTCGACGACCATCCAGACGAGCCCGGCCGCGCCCCGACCCTTCGCGTCCTGGACGAGCTGGTCGAGCTCCTTGCGTGAGAGCTGTCCGCCTCCGGGGGCGGCGAGTCCCTTGATCGCCCCGCCCTCCGTGCCGAGCACGGAGGCGAACGCGTTGAATCCGGTGCCCGTGAACAGGGAGCCGAGGTCGGCGAGCTCCATCTCGTACCGGAGATCGGGCTTGTCGGTCCCGAAGCGTGCGAGCATCTCGTCGAAGGTCATCCGAGGGAACGGCGTGGCGACCTCCACGCCGTGGATCTCCCGCACGTAGCGCGCGTACAAGGGCTCGATCACGGCGAAGACGTCCTCCTGGTCCGCGAAGGACATCTCGACGTCCAGCTGCGTGAACTCGAAGCTGCGATCGGCGCGCGGCGCTTCATCTCGGAGGCACCGAACGATCTGGTAGTAGCGATCCTGCCCCGCCACCATCAGGAGCTGCTTCAGTTGCTGCGGCGACTGCGGAAGCGCGTAGAAGGAGCCGGGCCACAGTCGGGACGGCACCAGGAAGTCGCGGGCCCCCTCCGGGGTGGAGCGCGTCAACAGCGGTGTCTCCACCTCGAGGAATCCGAGTGCGTCCATGTGGTCGCGCGTGATCGCGTTGATCCGATGGCGGATCCGGAGGGCCGCCGTCATCTCCGGCCGGCGGAGGTCGAGGTAGCGGTAGCGCAGTCGGAGCTCCTCGCCGGCCTCGATGCGGTCCTCGATCGGGAAGGGGGGCGTCTCGGCCTCCGACAGGATCTCCAGCGTGGCCGCGGCGACCTCGACCTCCCCGGTCGGCAGATGCGGGTTGGCCATGCCGGCGGGCCGGGCTCGAACGGTGCCCGTCACCCGGACGACGTCCTCGGCGCTCAGGCGCTGGGCGGCGGCGTGCGCGTCCGCCGCGTCCTCCGGATGGAAGACCACCTGAACGATCCCCTTCCCGGTCCCGGAGGTCGATGAACGTGACGCCCCCGTGGTCCCGGCGGCTCGCGACCCATCCGCACAGGATCACCGCGGCGTCGGCGTGCTCGATCGTCAGCTCGCCACACGCGTGGGTGCGCATCGAGGTCCGGTAGATGCTGTCGCTCATCCGGCCCCCGCCTCGAGAGCGAGCCTCGCAGCGAGCGCCTCCGGTGCGACCTCTTCCTGCTCACCGTCGGCGAGATGCCGGAGCGTCACGACCCCGGCCTCCAGCTCGCGCTCCCCGACGATCGCGGCGTACCGCGCATCGGCTCGGTCCGCCATCTTCAGCTGCGCCTTGAGCGGCCGGTCTTCGAACGACGTGTCCGAGGCGATGCCGACCGCGCGGAGCTGCTGGACGAGAGCAAGAGCCCGGAGGCGGCCGGCGTCGCCGACGCCGACCACGAACACCGCGAGCCCCGGCTCCTCGGGCGGCGTTCGTCCCTCTTGCTCGATCGCCATCAGGACCCGCTCCAGCCCCATGCCGAACCCGACACCGGGGACGTGCGGTCCGCCGAGCACCTCAGCCAGCCCGTCGTAGCGGCCTCCGCCGAAGAGCGTCGCTTGCTGCGGCGAGAGGCCGGGGCTCACGAACTCGAACGCCGTCCGGTTGTAGTAGTCGAGCCCCCGAACGAGCGTGGGCTCGATCACCCACGACAGCCCGGCGTCTTTCAGTCCGCCTTGCACACCTTCGAAGTGCGCGCGACACGGATCGCACAGCCGGTCGATGATCTTCGGCGCCTCCTTCGCGACCGCCCGGCACGCGTCGTCCTTGCAGTCCAGCACCCGGAGCGGGTTGTCCTCGAAGCGATCGCGATGCTCGTCCGTCAGGTCATCCCGGTGCTCACGGAAGAACGCGATCAGCTCTTCCCGGTATGCGGGACGACAGACCTCGTCGCCGATCGAGTTCAGCTGCAGCTCGATCCGCTCCAGCCCGAGACCGCGCAGGAAGGCGTCACCCACCGCGATCACCTCGGTGTCGGCACCGGGATCCTCCGCGCCGAACACCTCGATACCGAACTGCCGGTGCTCGCGGTAACGGCCCTCCTGGGGGCGCGCGTACCGGTACATCCGCGTCAGGTAGTAGGCCTTGAATGGGGACGGCTGCTCCTGTCGCTTCGCGAGGTAGGCGCGCATCACCGGCGCGGTCCCCTCCGGGCGGAGCGTCAGCGAACGCCCCTTGCGATCCTCGAACGTGTACATCTCTTTCGTGACGACGTCGCTCGTCTCGCCCGAGGTCCGTGCGAAGAGCTCGGTCGCCTCGAAACCGGGCGTCTCGACGTACCGGTAGCCGTAGAGGCGCGCGAGTGTCGCCGCCCGGTCGTACAGCGCGCGCATACGGCTCCCCTGCGGCGGGAGAAGATCCAGCGTTCCTCTCGCCGGCTGCAGATCCATCAGGAGAACTCCACCAGGAACGGGTTCGATGCGCGCTCCCGCCCGACGGTCGTGCGTTGGCCGTGACCGGGGAGCACGTCGATCGTGTCGTCGAGCGTGAGGAACCATCCGAGGCTCGCCCGCATGTCTCCCGGCGAGGAGTTCGGGAAGTCGGAGCGGCCGATCGAACCCGCGAAGACGAGGTCGCCGGCGATCAGGGTCGCGTCGGTCACGAAGCAGCAGTGGCCCGGGGTGTGTCCGGGCGTGTGCTTCACCGCGATCGAGAACCCCGCGAACGCCAGCACGTCGCCGTCGACCACGGCGCGCAGATCCTTCACCGGCTCCAGAGGATTGTCGAAGCCCGCCTTCCAGGCGTCGATGTCATCGAACGCGATGGCGTCGGCCTCGTGCAGGAAGACCGGGACATCGTCGCCCGCGAAGATGCCTGCGGCGTAGGCATGGTCGAGGTGCGCGTGCGTCAGCAGGACCGCCGCCGGCCGCTTCCCGGCTCGCTCGAGGACCGAACGGATCTCCTCCGGCTCGAAACCGGGATCGACCACGACGGCATCGTCCGAGCTGTCGGCAGCGAGCAACCAACAGTTCGTGCCGAACGGGTTCCGATCGAAGACGTCCAGGTACATCCCGCGGCATCGTACCGGGCGACCCGACGCCACCACCGTCGCGAGGGCGACGTTCGACCCCGCCGTAGTCTGAGGGGATGAAACGACACGTCGTGCTCTACGACGAAGCGTGCGGCTTCTGCCGATGGTCCCTCGGCCGGCTTCTCCGCTGGGATCGACGCCGCCGGCTCCGGGCAGCCCCGATCCAGAGCGAGGAAGGCGACCGGCTCCTCGCCGACCTGACCGAGGCGGA
>CAVXJL010000025.1:0-12989 GCA_963762015.1 uncultured Actinomycetota bacterium | reverse complement strand
CCGGATCCAGGGTGCGATCGGCGCCGAGTTCGCGCTGGGAGAAGACCTGGGCGCCACCACGGCGGCCACGATCGCGGACGAGAGCCCGTACACCCAGGGACTCGTCGGTGCGTTCGAGGCGAACTTCACGGACGGGGGCGGCACCATCACAGGATCGGAGCAGGTCAGCTCCGAGGACACCGACTTCAAGCCGGTCCTCAGGTCGTTGGCCGAACAGGATCCTGACGTCCTGTACTTCCCGATCTTCGTGGCAGCGTGCACGCTGATCATCAGGCAAGCGCAGGACATCATGCCCGACGCCGAGCTGATCGTGGCTGACGGGTGCCTGTCGAGCGACACCCTGAAGAACGCGGGAGCTGCCGCAGATGGCGTCTGGGCATCCTCGCCGGACCTGTCGGCGTTCCAGACGAATGAGTTCTACTCGGGCGAGTTCATCCCCGCCTACCAGGAGGCGTTCGGGAGCGAACCGCTCGCGGTGTTCCACGCGCACTCCTTCGACGCCGCGAACGTTGTGTTCGCAGCGATCGAGGAGGTCGCGATCGACAACGGCGACGGATCGCTCTCGATCCCTCGTCAGGCGCTCCGCGATGCGATCTTCGCGACGGAGGGCTACCAAGGGGTAACCGGCACGATCACCTGCCTCGATACGGGAGACTGCGCGACGGACGTCACGATCGGTCTGTTCCTCGCTCCCGGCTGGCCGGTCGAGGGCGGCACGGACGATCCTGCCGTGTACACCGACACCAAGTCGCTGGACGAAGTCCTCTAGCGATCCACGACCACGGCGGAGGGGCCGCGGGATGAGCCGGAAGGCTCGCCCGCGGCCCCTTCCCTCGAAGGAGGGGAACCTGGCGGGGACCGAGTCGCCGCGCGAGGCCAGCCTGCAGCTCAGCCGCTTCGAGCGGCTGCCGTGGCGGCGCATCATCCTCGTCATCCTGGGGATCGCCGTGATCGGCGTGGTGGGCGTCGGCGCCACGCGCACGCTCATCCTCGATCGCGCCGCCGGCGGGTACTCGGGAGGCGCATGGCGCGACTTCATCGTGCAGGGCGCCGCACAGGGCGCGATCTACGCGATGATCGCGCTCGGCTACAGCCTCGTCTACGGGATCCTTCGGATGATCAACTTCGCCCACGGCGAGGTGTTCATGGCGGGTGCCTTCGGGTCGTTCTTCTTCGCCGATGCGTACGTGAAGAGCGGCTTCCTGAACCGGAACCCCCTCCTGGCGCTGGCGATCATCACGCTCGTGGCCGTGGCCGTGTCGGTGGGCACGGCGGTCCTGCTGGAGCGGCTCGCCTACCGGCCGCTCCGGAACGCGCCGCGGCTCGTCCCCTTGATCACCGCCATCGGTGCCTCGCTCTTCCTGCAGAACGCGTTCCGCGGGTTCTTCGGCCCGCAGCCGTACGGGTATCCGAAGCCGACGGTGCTCGCGGGCAACGTGACGGTCTTGGGCGTACCGGTCGAGCGCACGCAACTGCTCGTGCTCGTCGTCGCGTTGATCTGCATGATCGCCCTCCAGTGGTTCGTTTCGACGACGACGACCGGGAGGTCGATGCGGGCCGTCGCCCAGGACCGGGAGATCGCCAGCCTGATGGGCATCAACGTGGACCGGGTCATCGTCGTCACGTTCGCCATCGGCGGGGTCCTCGCGGGGATCGCCGGCGTCTTGTTCTCGCTCTCCTTCGAGCAGGTGCAATTCACGATGGGGTTCAAGCCCGGGATCGCGGCGTTCACGGCGGCCGTCCTCGGCGGTATCGGCAGCATCGGCGGCGCGGCCCTCGGGGGGTTCGTGATCGGCCTGCTCCAAGCCGTGGGCCCGCCGTTGATCCTCACGGGGTTCGGGATCCCCAGCGTCTTCTCGCTGAAGGACGCGTTCGTGTTCCTCGTCCTGGTCCTGGTCCTGGTGTTCCGCCCGGGAGGGCTGCTCGGCACCGGCGAGGCGGAGAAGGTCTGATGGCGGCGCGCCGATGGGCCCGGACCGGAGCGCTCGCGGGCATCGTCACGATATTCCTCGCTCTCGTCGGCCTGATCGGCGGCTTCACGGACGTGTTCCTGATCGGGGACGAGATCGACGTTCGCCGGTCTGATGCTGCTCCTGCCGGCCTTCGCGGCCGGGGTCGTGGCCGCCACTCCACGGGTCGAGGGGGGCGAGCGCCTCGAGATGGCGCCCCGGGAGGCGGCGGTCGCGGGGGCGGTGGCGGCGGCGACGGCAGGCTTGGTGTTCGCGGTCGCGATCCTCCTCACGAACCTGATCGGCGTGGAGCGCATCCGACCGGTCTTCCTGAACGTGTCCCCGAGCTTGATGGAGTTCGTCGCCTTCGGGCAGTCGACCGTCGTCGGCGCTGCGATCGTCATCGCGATCTCGTCGCTCGCGGGAGCGCTGGGCGGGCTCCTGCGGGTGGCCCCGCCGGCGATCCGCCGCCCGGTCACCGCGGCGGCGATCGTGACGGTCATGTTCGGCTTCCTCCAGCGGGTCATCCCGATCGCGCTCGACCAGCTCTCGCTCGAACGGGATTGGCTCTACAGCTCGATCCATAACGGGCTGACGTGGATCGGCGCGGCGGTGGTCGCGGCGGTGAGCGCCGGCGTCAGCCTGCTGAACGCGCGGTTCGGCGGGCGGGTCCGCGGGAGCCTCGCGTCGAGCGTCGGCAGGGAGCGGAGCGGTCCCGCGATGAGCCCCACCCGGGCGATCGCGAGCGTGGCCGCCGTCGCCCTCCTGATCGCCGCGCCGCTCCTGCTCGGCTCCGTCATCTCGGAGGTCCTCGGCACCGTGATGGTGTTCGCGCTGCTGGGGATCGGCCTGAACATCGTCGTCGGGTACGCGGGCCTGCTCGACCTCGGCTACGTGTTCTTCTTCGCGCTCGGCGCCTACTCCCTCGCGCTGCTCACCGGCGCGACCCTGAACGTCTACGGGGTCGCGCCTGAGCCCGCGATCTCAGGCGACCTGAACTTCTACATCGCGATCCCGATCGTGATGATGATCGCGGCGGGGGCGGGCGCGCTCATCGGCGCCCCGGTGCTTCGGCTGCGCGGCGACTACCTGGCGCTGGTGACGCTCGGCCTGGGCGAGATGGTGACGGTGCTCGTGAGGAGCCCCTGGCTCGTCCCGCTCGTGGGCGGTCCGAGCGGGATGCGCGGGATCACGGATGCTGCCATCGGGACGTTCGCGTTCCGGGACCCGCAACGCTTCTACTACCTGGCGCTCGCGTTCGTCGGCCTCGCGGCGTTCCTGTCGTGGCGACTGGCATCGTCGCGGATCGGGCGGGCGTGGACCGCGATGCGCGAGGACGAGCAGACTGCCGACGCCATGGGGATCAGCACGACCCGCTTCAAGCTGCTCGCGTTCGCGATCGGCGGCGCGATCGGCTCGCTCGGAGGAGCGCTCTTCGCCGTGAAGATCGGATCGCTCACACCGGCCAGCTTCGAGGTGATCGTGTCGATCCAGGTGCTGGGCCTGGTGATCCTCGGCGGCCTGGGCAGCATCCCCGGCGTGCTCGTCGGAGCCCTGGTGCTCGTCGGTCTGCCGGGACTCCTGCGGGAGTTCGAGGAGTACCGCTTCCTCGCGTACGGCGCGGCCGTCGTGGCCGTGATGGTCCTCCGGCCGCAAGGTCTCGTCCCGAACGTCCGCCGGAGCCGCGAGCTCAAGGACGAGGAACGCGCGCAGGACGAATGGGCGAAAGCGGTGGAGGAAGGGGAGACCCCTCCTGGCGAGCTCGGCCCCACGGCGGAGGTGACGACGTGAGCGACGTCGCCCCGGCGCCGAGCGCGGAGGCGATGCTGGAGATCCGCGGCCTCCAGAAGCACTTCGGAGGCCTCTACGCGCTGTCCGGCCTCGACATGGAGGTCCGCCGCGGCGAGATCGTGTCCGTGATCGGGCCGAACGGCGCGGGGAAGAGCACGCTCTTCAACGTGATCACGGGCATCTACGAACCGGATGCCGGCGACATCCTGTACGAGGGCTCGAGCATCCTCGGGCTGCGACCCCATCAGGTCGTGAAGCTCGGGATCGCCCGGACCTTCCAGAACGTTCGCCTCTTCGCGAACATGACGATCCTCGAGAACGCGATGGTGGGCCAGCATTGCCGCAGCCGGGGCGGCGTGTTCGGATTCGATCCTCCGTACCCCCGGCATCCGGGCAGAGGAGGAGCGGATCCGGCGGCGCGCCGAGGACGCCCTCGCCTTCTTCGGCAAGCGTCTGTCCGGGTACCGCTTGGAACAGCCCGCCTTCTCCCTGTCCTACGCCAACCGACGCCGGCTGGAGATGGCCCGCGCGATGGCGACCGATCCCCAGGTGCTGCTCCTGGACGAGCCGACGGCCGGCATGAACCCGCGGGAGACGCTCGAGCTCCGCGATCACATCGTCCGCATGCGCGACGAGCTCGGGCTCACGGTCGTCGTGATCGAGCACGACATGCGTGTCGTCAAGGGCGTGTCGGATCGCGTGGTCGCCTGCGACTACGGGCAGAAGATCGCGGAGGGTACGTACGAGGAGGTCGCCAACGACGAACGGGTGATCGAGGCGTACCTCGGAACCAAGGCGGCCGGATGAGCGAGCCCGCCGCCGCCGACGATCGCACGCCGATCCTGGAGCTCCGGAACGTCTCGACCCACTACGGGTTGGTCGCGGTGCTGCGGAACGTCGACATGAACATCTACGCCGGAGAGATGGTCTGCCTCCTGGGCGGCAACGCCAGCGGGAAAACCACCACCCTGAAGACGATCCTCGGCTATGTGACGCCGACGGAGGGAGACGTGGTCCTCGACGGGAACGTCGTGTCGGGCATGTCCACGGCCGAGGTCGTGCGAAAGGGGGTCTCGATGGTCCCCGAGAACCGGCGGCTGTTCCCCGACATGTCCGTCGAGGAGAACCTCCGGCTCGGCGCGTACCTCCGTCGTGATCGCGCGGCCGTCGAGGAGGCACGCGAGGCTGTGTTCGAGACGTTCCCGCGGATCCGTGAGCGGCTGAAGCAGAAGGCCGGGACGCTCTCGGGCGGGGAGCAGCAGATGGTGGCGATGGGCCGCGCCCTGATGGCCGACCCCAAGGTGCTGCTGATGGACGAACCCTCGATGGGACTCGCACCGATCCTGGTCGAGCAGGTCTTCGAGATCATCAAGAAGATCCGGGAGCTCGGCAAGACGGTCTTCATCGTGGAGCAGAACGCGAACATGGCCCTGTCGATCGCCGACCGCGGCTACGTGATCCAGACCGGACAGGTCGTGCTGGCGGACACAGCCGAGAACCTCCTGAAGAATCCGCTGATGCGCGAGGCCTATCTGGGTGAGCTCTGAGGGGTGAGCCCTGAACCGCGGCTGATCGGCGCGGAGGAGCTCCGCGCTCGCCTCCCGATGGCAGCGGCGATCGACGCGCTCGAGACCGCGTTCCGAACCCACGATGCCGGCGCCGGCCCGCTCCGCTCGAGCATCGAGACCCCGGGCGGCTCGCTGTTGCTGATGCCGGCGTTCGGCGAAGCCGGCATCGGCGTGAAGCTCGTCACACTCACCCCCGACAACCCCGGTCGCGAGCTCCCCTACATCCAGGCGACCTATGCGCTGTTCGATGCGGAGACACAGTCGCCCGAGGCCGTCCTCGACGGCACGGAGCTCACGGCGCTCCGGACGGCCGCGGTCTCGGGACTGGCGACGCGTCATCTCGCGCGCCCCGACGCCTCGCGATTGGTCGTGTTCGGTGCGGGCGTGCAGGCGCGATCGCATCTCGAGGCGATGTGCGCGGTCCGACCGGTGACGGACCTCGTCGTCGTCTCGCGCTCACCGGGAGCGGCCGAGGCGCTCGTCCAGGAGGGCGCCGACCGTGGCCTCAGCGCTCGGTTGGGGGAGCCGGGCGCGGTGGCCGAGGCCGACCTCGTGTGCACCTGCACGACGTCGGACACCCCGTTGTTCGACGGGTCGCTCCTGAAGCCGGGAGCCCACGTGAGCGCGGTCGGTGCACACCTGCCCGTCGCCCGCGAGCTGGACACCGCAACGGTGCGCCGCGCGCGTGTCGTCGTCGAGACGAGGGAGGTGGCGCAGGAGGCGGGCGAGCTCGCGATCCCACTCGCGGAGGGCGCGATCGATGCCGATCACGTTGCCGCCGACCTCGCCGAGACCGTTCGCGGCACGGAGGTGAGGCGATCGTCGGAGGACGTCACGGTCTTCAAGAGCGTCGGGATGGCCTTCGAGGATCTGGTGGTGGCCCGCGCGATCGTCGACGCTCCCTCGACGTGACTTGCGGCGCAGCATCGCTCGGATGCGGCTCGATGTCGGAGCCCGTCCCGCCCACGGTGGCGGCACGACCCCCTCATCTGCCACCGCGGTCGTTGAGGCGATACGGTCTCTGCGGAGATCCCCCCGGTACGCCAGGCGATGACGGCCGGTTCGCTCGAACGAAAGGGGTCGGCGGATGATCCGACGAGCGCTCGTCACCACCCTCGCGATCACGGTGGTCGTGGTCATGATCGCATTCGCATGGACCGGAGGCTCGCAGGGAGGTCTGCGAGACGGGGCTGAGACCGCGGCCGAGGAAGCGTGTGAGGCGCGGTACGACGAAGCGAGATGCGAAGCCGAGGCACTGGTCTCGGGCCTGCCGCACCCCGAGAACATCATGGAACACCTGGACGGCTTCGTGACCCACTTCTACGGCCAGCGCTCGGCCCCGGCGAAGCGGATCCCGGCGGGCGCGTTCTCCGCTGCGGTCAAAGAGGCCTCGACCGTTGACCAGGCGAGCGCGCGGGTCGCGGGAGCGGCGGCGACGTGGCGGAGCGCCGGCCCGCAGCCGGTGAACTCCGAGGACCCGAGGTACCAGGACCCGGTCGTGAACAACTTCGGAGCAGGTTGGGGCATCGACGCAGGCCGTGTGACGGCGGTGGCCGTCGACCCGCGGGACGACGACACCGTGTACATGGGCGCCGCGGACGGCGGGATCTGGAAGACCGTTGACGGCGGCGCGACCTGGGCCTCGATCGGCGACGAACTCGACACCCAGGCGATCGGTGCGATCGCCATCGCGGCGCGGAACCCCGACACCCTGTACGTGGGAACCGGTGAGGCCAGCACGAACCAGGACGCCTATTTCGGCCTCGGCATCTTCCGATCCACCGACGCGGGGAACACCTTCGCCAAGGTGGGCGGAAGCCTGTTCGACCGCAAGACGGTGTTCAAGATCCTTGCTCCGACGAACGGCAGCGTTGTCTTCGCGGCCACGAACCAGGGCCTATACCGATCCGGTGACTCCGGAGGGACGTGGACGCTCGCCCTCGCCCCTGGCGACACGAACACGTTCGGCAACTTCGTGAGCGACGTGATCAGCCTCGATCGCGACGGGTCGAGTCTGCTGGCAGCGATCGGGTGGAGGGGAGGAGCTCCATCGAACGGCCTCTACCTCTCCAAGAACGGCGGACGGACGTGGACGGCCCTCGGCTCGCCCGCCGGCTTCGCTCCCCAGGAGCGTCTCGGGCGCATGACCCTGGCGCAGGCTCCCTCGGCAAGCCGGGTCCTGTTCGCAATCGTCCAAGACGCGCAGTACTTCAACGCGGGAGGGCCCAACGGCACGGTTCTGAACGGTGTGTACCGCAGCAGCAAAGGCCCTGCGGGTCCGTGGCAGCTCGTCGTGGATTCCGCCGAGCTCGAGGCCGATCCGGGGTCCGCGATGGACCGTGACAAGATCGGTGAGGGATTCGGTCCCGGTGTCCAAGCCTGGTACAACCAACACATCGAGGTCGACCCGAGCGATCCGCAGCACGTGATGCTCGGGCTCGAGGAGATCTACCAATCGGTCGACGGTGGGAAGGAATGGGACACGGTCGGGCGGTACTGGAACTTCTGCTACGCGAACCCTCCCTGGCCGGAGTCACCCTGGTGCAACGCCGGGCCGGGAACCGAGGAGCACACGCTCACCACACACCCGGACCAGCACGACGCCGCCTTCACGTCCGTCGGTGACTACTTCGCCGGCAGCGACGGCGGTATGTACTTCCAGGAAGGACCGGTCTTCGACAACGACAGCTGGGAGAACCTGAATCGCACGATCTCCACGATCCAGTGCTACTACGGGGACATCTCGGCGGACGGCACGATGCTCTGCGGGACGCAGGACAACGGCACCGCCAAGTTCACGGGAGCGGCCGAGTGGCCCGTCGTGACCGGCGGTGACGGCGGTGACGTCGCCATCGAGCCGAAGAACTCTCAGAACATGTGGGCGGAGTACGTGTTCCTCACGATGTTCGCATCGAACAACGGCGGCGTGTCGTGGGACATCGTCGGACCCCCGGACGACAATCCGCGCTTCATCGCGCCGTTCGAGATGGACCCGCTCAAGCCGAAGCACGTGGTGGCCGGCGGTCAGCAGATCTGGGAGACGTCTCTCGGCGTGGCGACGGAGTCGGATGATTGGGACGAGCTGTTCGATCTCGGCGCCCCGCGACAGGCCACGGCGATCTCGGTCCGAGGACCCGACATCTACGCCGCCTGGTGTGGGCCGTGCAATCCGTCCTCGTTCTCGCCGGGGACGCCGTTCGCGTCGGGTCTGGTCTCGAACATCGGCGGGACGTTCCACGAGCTCGCCGGCGCGGGTCTGCCGAACCGGTACATCACCTCCACCCTCGTGGACCCGGCGGACGTGAACCACGTGTGGGTCACGGTGTCGGGATTCTCGCGCCGGTGGATCCCGGCGGCAGGCATCGGCCACGTCTTCGAGTCGACCGACGGAGGGGCCAGTTTCACGGATATCTCCGCCGACCTGCCCGACATCCCCGCCAACGACATCGTCATGGTCGGGGGGAAGCTGGTGGTCGCAACGGACGTCGGTGTGTACGTGCGCGACGCCGGCTCTTGGTCCGAATACGGAGCCGGCCTGCCGAACGTCAGTGTGCTGGACCTGGCACTTCAGCCGGGAGGGGCCCAGCTGATGGCGGCGACGCACGGCCGAGGGGTGTGGCTGCTCAACGTGAGCTGAGAGACGATCGGACGACCAGCGGCCAAGAAGCGTTCGAAGCCGGTCTGTTCAGCCATGCCGCACCTCGTGCCGGGAGAGGGGGTCGAACCCTCACGGGCCGAAGCCCACGGGTTTTTGAGTTCTCCCAAGCACGTCCTGGGATGTCCCGAGTGATACGGCCCCGTCGCGTTTCAGCAGTTCAGCGGCGCTGAGGGTCCCGAGGCGTCCTGACCCGTACTGAGTTTCGCTGCCGCGACTGGCAGCAAGAGTGGCAGCAAGTGGCGGGGGTGCTAGCCCAGCTGGCGAGACCTTGGTCGCCACCAAGGGAGCATGTCCTGGCGCATCAGCTCCACAAGGCGTTGTCTGAGCGGATGGATCATGGTGCGGTGTGCGGTGTACACCTGAGCGGCCGCCTTCGCCTCAAGGACCGCGCTCTTGTAGGCGTCGCCAGTGACAACCTCAATCATCTTCGCGGTCTGAGCAAGAACCCGTTTGGAGCCCACGACTGCCAACTCGGCCTGCTTGTCGTTCAACCTCGCGGCTATGTCCGGAAGTAGGGGGCTCCATACCTCCTCGGTCGATTGAGGAGGAACCAGGTTCTGGATGGTCTTGAGCCAATCCACGTAGACAGGGCGTCGCATCTCCCTAACCTCTCTGCCACGCGATCCCGTTTGGCCGATCATCACGCCAACGAATCCCACGATCGGGGCGGCGACGGCGAGGGCAACAGTCACCCACGAGATGTCAGCGCTCATGCCGAACCTCCAAGTGTCGCTTCGATCGCATCGGCGACCTGCTCGCCCATCGTGGGCAGGACGTGGGAGTAGACGTCCATCGTGAACGCCGTGGAGGCGTGCCCGAGGGTTTCGCTGACAATCTTGGGGTGGACGCCCGCCACGAGGAGCGACGTGGCGAAGGCGTGGCGCAGGTCATGCAAGCGGACGCCCTCCAGGCCGACCTTGGTGCACAGCCGCCCGAATGCAGAGCGCGCATCTTGTCGAGCGCCGTTGGCCCTTGTGAGTCAGGGACGTTCTTGCACAAGAACGGTCTCCGCGTGGTCGATGCACCCGATGCCTTCAGTGCGATCCTCGGGTTCGCGCAGGGTTCGAGGCTCAGGACCGTATGACTCCGCGCCCCCGTCTTCGCATGGCAGGGCGTGTCGAGCGCGGCTGGCGCGAGCGGCCCAGTTGGGTCGATCTGGACCGCTCAGCGCCCGCCCGCGTCTTGTCTTCAGGGGGGTGGGGTGAGCGACGGCCTCAACGCGCCCAGAGGACTTTCAGCCCCGGGGAAAGTTGTTCTGTACGGTTTAGAGGGCCGCTAGTACGGTTCCTGAGTCGCAGAAGGCTGGCAATACCCGGGCGATCAGGTGGATGGAGCTACGCCTTTCCCCGCTAATCGCTTGGCTCGGAGAGTGCGAGACATCATAGGATTGACGGATGAACTCCATGCCGAACACCCTGCTACCGCCATCGCCGGAGGGTCTAACGTCGACTCGCACTCTCGCGAGAAGACCCGGAATGAGATTCCTCGTCGCGGCGACTGCTTTATTGGGGATCCTCACCCTGGGGAACTGCGGCGATCTTGGTTCGACAGGCGATGGCGGGTCCGACAACCTCGTCGACGATGAGGGTGGAGGTTCAGCGGCCGTCGGGGATCGCGTCAGTGACGGGCAATTCACGTTCATTGTGAAGAGCGTCAAGTGCGGCAAGGAGTCCATCGGTGAAGGCATGTTCAAAGAGGAGGCTCAAGGGGAGTACTGCCTCGTCACCATGACCGTCAAGAACACCGGCAACGAACCTCAGTTGATGGATTCAAGCAGCCAGTACTTGTTCATCGGGCAAAGGAAGTACTCGGCGAGTACCGACGCGCTGCTTGCCATTGACGAGTCCCAAAACTTCTTCCTGGAGGAGATCAATCCGGGGAACTCGGTCAGAGGCGTCGTGGTCTTTGACATTCCGAAAGGTGCACAGCCTGACCGGCTGGAGTTGCATGATTCCCCATTCTCGGGTGGGGTCACGGTCACCATCTAATAGGTGAGCCCTCGGGCTTCAGCGGCTTCCTTGGCGCGCGCGCGGGGCTAGTCTGCTTCGCGTGACGATGCTCCCTAAGATGCTCGAGGCCGGCGAGCGCTGGCCGAACGGTGAAACGTGGGACCGGATCTGCAGACTGTTCGGCTGGCCGCAGACGCGCGTAGCACCGTCGCTGAAGGACCTTTCTCGCGGCCAGTTCACAGAAGCTCTTCCCTCGGACGCTTCGTCGACGTAGGTTGAACGGGCTACGGAGCTACCTTCGAGCGAAGCGAACGACTAGGCGCTTGTCATCAGTTCCTGTGCCTCGCGTGCTACCACCTGAGGGCACCTTGAGAGGCACGGACGTGACAAAGACCAAGCGCTTCATCTCTTCGATCAGGAGCCCAATCGCGGTGGCTCTTGGAGCAGTTCTGCTCCTCGGGATGGCACTACAGCCCGCCATGGCGAAGGTGAGGCCGGTACCACAGCCCCCAACGCCCTCCTGCTCATTCACCAGCAACGTTGACGATAGCCTCACGCTGACCGCCACTGGCCTGTTAGCCCGCTACCCCAAGGCCGAGGCCCGGACGGACGTTACGGTGACGCTGGACGGCAGCACCATCACCAGCCTCAGGATCCAATCCGACTCCTACGTGGCCACCTACACCGACGTGGGCGACTACACCGCCACGTTCCGGAAGACCTCGGGCGGCTTGAAGGCCACGTGCTCAGGGACCGTCAAGGAGCCCGTGGTTCTAACACCACGCCGCCGGTGATCACCGCACCCGGCCGCATCTACCCATGCAACCCGGAGGCTCCCGTGGAGCCCTGCACGGGAGCGGTAGATAATCCAGATGGGACCGTCGTGGTTACCTGGGTGGCGACGGCAACGGATGCCGTTGACGGAGAAGTCCTCGTGTACTGCAACCCACCATCTGGGAGCGAGTTCCCGGTGGGGGACACGCTCGTGGATGCTCTGCCACGGACGCCGCAGGCAACACGGCAAACGACTTCATCGGGGTGACCGTGAATCCGTACTTCGCAGGACCCTCCGCCACGCTCCTCCCCGGAGCACACTTGGATCGGTCATCGCTGATCCTGGAGGGCACGGGGTTCGAGCCAGGCACCGTGGTGACCTACTCGCTCGACCGCAACGGGAGCTTCTACACGCTAGCCATGTTCAGCCCGATGAGTCTGGAAACTTCAGTGTGCCCGTCACCGATCCCGAGATGTTCGAGGCCTACGGTTACGGGGATCCCAGGCCCGGAGACTACACGGGATACGTCGATGGCCAGGGCGTGGACCCCTACGGCACCTATACGTTCACCCACGTCGTCCTCGACGGGGTGTCCCTCTACCCGGAGTGCTCCTGGGAGTTGAGGGCCGATGGGCTCTACCTCAGGTCCGTAGGCTCGATGGGATGACCACGTTCGACATGTATAGGAACGACGTGCCCATCGACATGAACGGCGAGACGGAGGGCACCACCTGGCTGGGCGATGCCTCCTACGACGAGCACCCGGACGGCGTCAACGGCGGCTTGGGGGAGACTTCTACATCCTGAGCGGCACCTGGGTGGCATCGTACCGCGTAGCCAGCACGGGCGACATCCAGGCCGAGTGCTTGATCACCAACTGAGGTAAGGGGCGGGGCTCCTCCGGGAGCCCCCGTTGGTTTGAACTGGCCGTGGGCCTGGAGGCCGTCCGCATCAGTGCGGCGATCGACGGAACGGTCGCTGACAACCTCGACCCGGACGCAGTGGGTCCAGGTAGGGCTTCGACGGAAGATGACCGACGGGACGTGTCGCTGGTGGGACGGAGTCCTGGGTGCGGAGACGATGCGCTCTGTTCCTGTGGCGACGAGCGAACGGCACCGAGTCGTGGATCTACGATGTCCTGGGCAACCTTCCGCGCAGCGTGGGGACGAGGACCGTCAACTACACCCTGTTCTCTCGGGCGAAGGACTACGCCAACAGCATCGAGTCGTCATTCCAGGGCGGTCGGAACAGAGTCGCCTTCGAGGTTGAGTGAGTCCGTCGACATCTGGGTTTAGGCTC
>CAVXJL010000024.1:0-15485 GCA_963762015.1 uncultured Actinomycetota bacterium | reverse complement strand
TCGTGCCCATGCCGGAGAGCCGTTCGTCTTCGACGGAGCGGTCCCAGACCGCGCGGTTGGCGCCGCGGACATGGTCCGGGAGCGAGCCGCGTCCTTCGGCGGCGAGCCCCTCGATCGTCTCGAGGGCCACGCGGGACGCCACCTGTCCTCCGCGATGCCCTCCCATCCCGTCCGCCACGACGAAGAGCGGCGGCTCCACGAGGATCGAGTCCTCGTTGCGTTCCCGGACGCGACCGATGTCGGTCGTGGCTCCGACCTCGATCCTCATCGGCGGAGCTCCATGATCGTCTGGCCGACACGCACCTTGTCCCCGGGCTGGAGCATCGCGGGCGCGGCGAGCTTCTGGTCGTTGACGAAGGTCCCGTTCGTCGAGCCCAGGTCCTCCACGAACCACGAGTTGTTCTTCGCGAAGAGCCGGGCGTGCTGCTGCGACGCGTAGGTGTCCTCGATGCGGAGCTCGCACTCGGGGGCTCTGCCGATCGTCATGCTCGCGGACAGGCGCACCGTGCGGGGCTTCGCGTCGGACTGACTCTTTCACGAGCAGGGTCGAGGGACCCGGCGGGAGGGTGGGTGCCGTGTCGCGGGGACGGCGGCCACCTCCGTTCTGCCGCCGCCGCCTCCTCCGCGACCGAGAGACCGCGGACGACCCAGCGCATCGAGCGCCAGATGAACAGGAACAGCAGCGCGAACAGCCCGTACTTGAGCGCCGACAGCGCGAACGGGGTGATCGTGTCGGCGAGCACACCCAGCAGCACGTCAGTCCCTCCGGAACTCGATCACGGTGGATCCGATCGTGATCGTGTCGCCGTCGGAGAGCTCCCGCGCCTGCACGGTCTGGCCGTTCAGTCGCGTCCCGTTCGTCGAACCCAGATCGGTGAGTGTCCAGGTGTCGCCTCGCATCTTCAGCTGCGCATGTTTGCGGGACGCGCCCTTGTCCTTGAGCACGACGTCGCAGTCGGCCAGCCTTCCGATCGTGACGACGTCGGAGGAGAGCGGAACCAGACGCTCCTTCCCGTCTTCTCGAACCACGACCGAGGCGTGTCCACCTCCGGTGCCGTCGTCCTCACCCTCCACCAACGAGGCGACGCACGCGAGGTCGCCCTTCTTCAGGTCCTCGTCCACGACGAACTCGACCTCGGGCGGACCCACGAGTCCCCACCCGTGCTCCGCGGCCGCCTCGCGGATCACCCGCCGGAGCTCCGAGGCGATGGCGTCCTCGGCCTGTTCGTAGCGCGCGGCATCCTCGGGTGAGAGGGAGAGCTCGAACCGGTTCGGTGCCCAGACCTCGGAGACGCCGACGCTGCGGCCCGACTCCATCTCGCGCATGATCAGCTTCGCGATCTCGACCGGCTGCACGCCGCTGCGGAAGGCCTTCGAGAACAGGCCTTCGACGAGTCCACCGAGGCGTCGTTCGAAGTCGCGGAGGATCGGCACGTTGTCCCGGTGAGCGCGTGGGTGGAACGCGCTTCGAACCTATCCTACCGAGGTCCTCGGCTCCTGAGGCTCCTGCGCTCCCTTCCGCTCCCTCGTCGTCCGTCCGGACGAGGGCGAGTTCAGAGGCGCGCGCGTGCTCCCAGATCGGGTTCGCGAATCCGAACCGCTCGTCGGGAGGAAGCCGGTTCCACCGCCATTCCTGGATCTCCCAGTACGTGCGGCGGGCGAAGACCAGGACCAGGACGGCCAGGAGGAACCGCAGGGTCGCGCCCGGGGAGATCTGCATCACACCGAGCGCCAAGCCGGTCGTCGAGACGGCGGTCCAGGCGGTGAGGGCCCCGAACCCCACCACCATCAGGTGGCGCATCAGTCCATCGAAGTCGGCACCAGCTCGCGTGCTCATCCCACAGAGGTATCGACCAGGAGCGATCGGAAACTGGATAGGTCACCGGTCGCAAGTCCGTTCGGCCGTTGCGCCCTCGGCCGGCCGGCCTACGGCCGCCCGGAGACCCGCTGCTACGATGACCGGTCCCTCGGGCGAGTGGCGGAATTGGCAGACGCGCACGGTTCAGGTCCGTGTCCGGTAACCCGGGTGGGGGTTCAACTCCCCCCTCGCCCACCAGCCGGTTTCCGTCCGTTCCTCCCGGTCGCTCCGCGAGCTCAGCCCCCGATGTTGCGCCATGGCGGAACCGGAAAGGGACGGCTATCGTCCAAACCCGGTCCGCGGTCGACCGCGGACCAGGGGGTGTCACCGTGTCGACGCTGCGCCGCTCCTCGGTCGTCCTCGGTCTGGTCGTGCTCGTGCTCCCGGTGGTCGCCGCTCCGGCCCCTGCAGCCCCGGCCGGCAACCCACGTCTCGTCCTGCACGCGGCATCCTCGTTCGTGGAAGTCCCTCGCTACGGCCCGGGACCCGTCTGGCTCGACCTCGGTGTCTCCCTGGCCGCGATGGATGCGCCGTTCGAGCTCCGCGTCCGACGCGAGACCTATGACGACCCGATCCGTGTCTGGCAAGCGTTCCATCGCCCCGCCGGCGTGGAGCTCGAGGAGCTGTCTGCCGGCATCCTCGAGGGATGGACCGGGCTCGACCGGTTCCTGCGCATCGACCTGTATCAGCACGGGACCTTGGTCAAGAGCCGGGTACCGGACGCGTGCCTCACGGGCTGGCAGACGGAGCGGGTCGACGATTCGGGGCCCTTCGACCCCACGTATCCGATGGGTTGCGCCTACAACCCGCTCACGCTCGGCTCGGTGTGGGGGATCGACCAGGGGTGGGGGAGCATCCCGCAGCTGTCGAACGCCTCCGTCCGGGTCCCGGACGGCCGGTACATCGCGAAGGTCTCGATCACCCCCCGCTACCAAGCGCTCTTCGACGTGGCGCCGACGGACGCCCGGGTCCGGTTGGCGATCAGGATCCGGACGCAGCGGTTCTGCGACTTCTGCGGTGGCCCCGCCGCGCGGGAGGGCACCGCGTTCCACCGGGCGCTCACGCCGGTTCCGATCACGACGGATCCGGATCCGGCGACCGTTCCCGACCTGGTCGCGCTGCCCGCGTACGGCATCGGCATCGGCCACGAGCGTGGCCATGACTATCTCCAGTTCGGCGCCGACGTGTGGAACAGGGGGCCGGCGTCCCTGCTGGTCGAGGGGTTCCGCGTCCCGGACGAGGATCGCATGGACGCCTGGCAGTACTTCGCGGAGGACGGGGTTCCCGTGGGCCGCGCCCCGGTGGGCTCGTTCCACTTCGACCACCGCGACGGACACCAGCACTGGCACTTCCTGCAGTTCGCCAGGTACCGGCTCCTCGACGCGTCGCAGGCCGCGATCCGGAGCAGGAAGCAAGCGTTCTGCCTGGCTCCCACCGATCCGATCGACCTGACCGTGGACGGCGCGATCTGGAGGCCGGAGTTCACCGGATTCAGTCAGTGCGGCTCGGAGACCTCGACGTGGATCCGAGAGGTCCTGCCGACGGGATGGGGTGACACCTACTACCAGGGCGTCCCCGGGCAGTCCTTCGACATCACCTCCCTGCCGAACGGCTCCTATTGGATCGAGGTGCGAGCCAATCCCGGCGGCCGGCTCTACGACGGCGACCCGTCGAACAACGTCGAGCTCCGCGAGGTGATCCTCGGTGGGAGTCCGGGGGCGAGGACGGTCTCGGTCCCTCCGTGGCACGGCATCGACACCGAGTTCTTCTTCGGGTTCGGCCCCTAGTCGATCGGCCGGGCCGCACCAACCGGCGGCGTATACTCGGGGCTTCCCGCGAAACCCCACGTAGATGCTTGCATCCGTACCCATCGCCGCCTTGAAGCTCTCGGGCTCCACCCTGACGCTGGTCGCGCTCGTGGCCATCGGGCTCTCCGTCGTGGCCGTGCTCTATTCGATCGCGAACGCGGGGAAATCGGGCGGTGCCGTCGGGGGCCGGGTCCGCCTGGACGAGACGTTGCGCGGCATCCTGCAGGGACAGGGGGAGCAGATGCAGCGGCTCGAACGCGCGATCCGTGCGCTCCACGCCACCGACAAGAAGCAGAAGACGGAGATCGAAGGATCCGTGCGGAACGTGGCGTTGCTCCGCTACGACGCCTTCGAGGACGTGGGCGGCCGGCTCTCGTTCTCCTGCGCCCTCCTCGACGATCAGGGCACGGGAGTCGTGCTCACCTCGATCAACGGTCGGCAGGAGACGAGGGTCTACGCCAAGCAGGTCACGCAGGGAGCCAGCACGCACAATCTTTCGCTGGAGGAAGAGGAAGCGATCCGGCGTGCGATGGGCGGCCGGCAGGCCGCGGTCGAGGCCGGATGACCCGGCGGCGGGACGACGCGAACGGCCCGGGCAGCGGCCTCGGCCCCGAAGGAACGGAGGCAGACATGGCGGCAGAGAACGGAGAGGTGACGATCGTCGGCGCGGGCGCGCGGCTCGAAGGCAACGTCGTCTCGGCTGGGCACCTCAGGATCGACGGCCAGGTGAAGGGCCAGATCAATGCCGAGGGCGACGTGGCGCTGTCCCCGCAGAGCCAGGTCGAGGCCGACATCCGCGCCCAGAACGTCAGCATCGCCGGCCGCTTCAAGGGCTCGATCAACGTGAAGGGCAAGGCGCATCTGGCTCGTGGAGGCAGGATCGACGGCAACATCACGTCCAAGACGCTCGTGGTCGAGGAGGGCGGCATCTTCCACGGACAGAGCATCATGGACGGCTCGACCACCACGGAGACCCCTCGCCCGCAGGCCGGCGCGCCGGCGAAAGCTAAAGAGGAGAAGCGCGACGAGCCGGAAGTGAAGGTCCCGTAGGTTGCTCGACATCAAGCGGATCCGGGAGGACCCCGATCCGTTCCGGGCCGCGCTCGCGCGGCGGAACCTTGGCGACGCCGTGGACCGGCTGCTGGAGGCCGACGAGCGCCGCCGGTCGCTGACGGCCCGCGTGGAGGAGCTGCGAGCGGCGCAGAACCGAGCGTCCAAAGCGATCGGGGCCGCCCAGGGCGAGGAGAAGCAGACGCTCATCGACGAGGTCGCGAAGGTCTCCGCGGAGCTGAAGGAGCGGGAACCGGAACTGGCCGCGGCGGAGGAAGCGCTCAACACCCTGCTCGCCGAGATCCCGAACGTCCCCCACGAGAGCGCGCCGGACGGCTTCACCGACGAGGACGCCGTCGAGGTCAGTCGCAACCACGAGGAACCGCCCGCCCTCGACTTCGAGCCGCGCGATCACGCCGAGCTCGGGGCGATGCTCGGCGTGCTCGACACGGAACGCGGTGCGCGAACGTCCGGGTCCCGGTTCGTGTACCTGATGGGCGACATCGTGTTCGTGCAATTCGCGTTGATGCGCCACGCGATGGACGTCGTGGTCGAGCACGGCTTCTCGCCGATGATCCCGCCGGTCCTGGTCCGCGAGGACGCGATGTACGGGACCGGCTTCCTCCCGACGGACGCCGTGAACATCTACGTCACCCGAGAGGACGAGCTCTATCTCGCCGGCACGTCCGAGGTGCCGCTCGCCGCGTTCCACCTCGGGGAGATCCTCGACGAAGCCGACCTCCCCATCCGGTACGCGGGCTACTCCACGTGTTTCCGGCGTGAGGCGGGCTCGTACGGCAAGGACCTCGGCGGCATGTTCCGGGTGCATCAGTTCGACAAGGTGGAGATGTTCGCGTTCTGCGCTCCCGAGACGTCCTGGGACGAGCACGAGCGGATCCTCTCGATCGAGGAGGAGATCCTCGGGAACCTCGAGATCCCGTACCGCGTGGTGAACATCGCCGCGGGCGATCTCGGCGGGGCCGCCGCCAAGAAGTACGACATCGAGGGGTGGTTGCCGGCGCAGGAGCGCTACCGAGAGCTCACGTCGTGTTCGAACACCACCGACTACCAGGCGCGACGGATGCAGACGCGGGTCCGACGCTCCGGAGGAGACGTCGAGATCCTCCACACGCTCAACGGGACCGCCACCGCGATCGGCCGCACGTTGATCGCGATCATGGAGAACCACCAGCGCGCCGACGGCAGCGTTGAGATCCCCTCGAAGCTCCACCCGTATCTGCCCGAGCGCGCTCGCGTCCTCTCGCCGCGCGCCTGACGATCGCGGTTGATGGTCGCCTACCGGCGACGACTGCGTCCAGCTTCCGCCGGCACCTCGTCCATGGACGCTCGCATCGCGGTGACGTCGACGGCGATGCCGTGCCAGAGCTCGGGGACCTCACCCTCGGGAGAGACCCGCCGTCCGATCGAATGCAGCCATCGGACCTCGCCGTCGCGACGGAGGACGCGATACGTGTCCTCCCACAACCCGGTCTCGCCGGCTCGCTTCACCGAGTCGCGGATCCGCGCGCGGTCGTCGGGATGGACCATCCGCGGGAAGTGCGTGCTCTCGACCATGAGCTCTTCGGGCGTGTAGCCGAGGAGCTCGAGCGACTGCGGCCCGATGTACGTGTACCGCTCGGCGCCCGTGACCGGGTGGATCGTCTCGGTCCATGGGATCACGAGCGCTCCCTCGAGGGCCTGCCGTTGATCCCGCTCCGAGGCCTGGAGCTCGGCTCTCGCCTCCTCGTCCTCGGTGACGTCGAGCAGGACCCCTTGGAACGTCCATGGTCTCCCCAGCGAGTCGCGCTCGAGCATCCTTCCGGTGTCGAGGACCCAGATGACCGTCCCGTCCGAGCGGATCATCCGGTAGTGGATCGTCCACGGCTCGCCGGTACGTCCGCTCCGTTGCATGGTGCGGGCGACGACATCGCGATCGTCCGGATGCACCATCTCGAGCCAATCCGGCTCTCGGAGCCAATGCTCGATCGGGTACCGAACGAGCTCGGCAGCCTGCGGGCTCATGTACACGACGCTCACGGTGGGCGGGGCATCTTCCTCCGCGTAGATGAGCTCGAAGGAGAAGACGACGACGGGGCCGCGCTCGGCGAGCGTCCGGAAGCGGTCTTCGGCCGCCGCAGCCTTGGACTCGGCTTCCCGCCGACCCGAGACGTCGAGCATCACCCCCTGGAACGATGACGGATCCCCTTCTTCGGATCGTGCGATCAGCGTTGCGTGGTCCAGGACCCAGACGACGCTGCCGTCCTTGGCCAGGAATCGGTACTCCATGAGGAAGGGCTCGCCCGTGCGAGCGCTCCTCTCGAGAGCCTCGGCGACGCGTGACCGGTCGTGCGGATGCACACGGGCGGCCGCGCGCCATTCGTCGGGTGAGAATCCGAGGATGTCCTGGATGCGAGGGCTCACGTATCCGAACCTCCGGAGCTCGTCGGGACGCACCTCCCAGACGTAGGCGATCCCCGGGAGGTTCTCCACGAGCTGGCGGTACCGTTCCTCGACCGTTCGGAGCTCACCTTCCATCCGACGTCGCTCCCCGATCTCGAGGGACATCAACTCGTTGGACTCCTGGAGCTCGTTGGTTCTCTCCGTGACCCGACGCTCCAGGTCCTCCTTGTTGAGGAGGAGCATCTCGGTCGCGTCGTGTTCCGTCGTGACGTCGATCATCACGCCGTGCCAGGCGGCGGCGCCACGCTCGAGACCGCCGATCAAGATCGCTCGGTCGTGGACCCACACGACCCTCCCGTCGTTCGCGATCAGGCGGTACTCCAGATCCCAGGGTTCACCGGTCTCGCTGTGCCGGTCGTGCTGGGAGAGCACGACCTCCCGGTCGTCCACGTGCAGGAGCTCGATCCAGATGTCCGGTTGGTCGAGCCATTCGTCTCGCGTGTAGCCCAGGACCTGTTCGACGTGCGGGCTCACGAACAGTGTCTGGCGTTCGTCGTCGGGGCCCATCTCGTACACGACGGCCGGCACCCGCTCCACGAGGGCCCGGTAGCGAGCCTCCGAAGCGCGGATCTCCTGCTCGGCACGCCGCTCGCTCGTGATGTCCTCGATGACCCCTTGCCATTCGAGTCGTTGGCCCTCGTCGCTGAGCACGAGAACGCTGGAGTCTCGGAGCCAGACCTCCTCCCCGTCGGTGCGGAACATCCGGTACTCGGAGCGATAGGAGGCGCCGGTTGACCAGACCTGGTCCCTGAGGGCCTGGATCCGTTCCCTGTCGTCCGGATGCGTCGAGCGGATCCAGAGTCCCGGATCGTCCAGGATCTGCTGCGGTTGCAAGCCGAGGAGTTGCTCGATGTTCGGGCTGATGTAGAGGGTCGACGGGCGTTTGTCGTCGGTGTCGACGTAGACGACGACCGGAAGCTGCTCGACGAGCTCGCGGACGCGGGATGGTGACGCGAACGGATCGAGTCGCTCAGAGGAACTGGATCGCGGATCGCCCGGCATGGGCGAAGCGTACTCCGACCTTCCTCCTGAACTCCATGGCCTCCCGCACTCCAGGGCTGACGTAGGCTGCGCGACGGAGGATGGGCGATCGGACGGAGGCGACGGTCTTGACAACGATGAGCGGGGCAACCCGCTCGTGGGTTCGAATCCCACTCCTCCCGCGTCTCCCCTATCGCATCCTTGCGGCCGCCCGGACGGATGCTGGGAACCCGCGATGGGGTTTTCCGCGTATCTGACCGAGGAACAGACCGAGGAGTCATGTGACCCCACTCTGGGCGAAGGCGCCCTTCGTCTTGCTGCGCTTCCCACGGATCTTCCTCGCGCTCGCGTTCGGCGCCCTGCTGCTCGCCGTCGCATCGGTCAGCTTCCCTCTCTTCATCTCTGCCACCACGAGCGATCTGCTGGCCTCGGGCATCCGGGGTCCGGGGGTGACGAGATTCGGGGCCGGCATCACCTACCGGATCGACGGGATGCCCCTCTATCGCGCGGTGAGCTTCGGTCCGGATGGTCAACCCCGGCGCGCTCCGATCCCGCGACCGGCTCAGATCGATCGCCTGTTCTCGCGGGCGATGGCCGAGGAGCCACTCTTAGGCCCGACCGTGGCCAGCGTGATGAGTCCGACACTCTCTGTCGGTGCGCCAGGCGCCTCCGCCACCGTCCCCGGTCGGCTCTTCGCGGGTACCGACGCGCCCGATCACGTTCACATCGTCTCTGGGAGCGGTTCGTCGGGGGTGTGGTTGCCCGACCTCACCGCGGAAGGCCTCGGGGTCGGTCCCGGCGACACGGTCACGGTGGAGTTCATCGATCAGTTCGGGAGCTCCCACGTACAGTTGCAGGTCGCCGGCGTCTATCGGGCACTCGTCAATGAGCCGGAGACGCCGTACTGGCACCCGTGGAACGGATCGATCTACATCCGCTGTCCCACCTATCCGGAGTGCCCGACACCTCCTCAGTTCCTGATCGTTGGGGCGGATGAGGCGGTCCGGCTGTTCGATGACCTCCGGATCCCCAACGTGACGCAGGCGTGGCAGGCGCCCATCGCTCAAGGAGCGGCGCTCACCAGGGACGAGGCACGCGATCTCGTGCGATTCGGTACCCGGTTCCGAGCCCAGGTCGAGGACGCCGACACGGAGTTCGGGGAGGCGTTCCGCTGCTGCGGCGCGCAGTTCGTCGGCAACCGACGGACCTTCGGGCGCGTGATCACGAACGTCCGCTCGGACCTTCCCGCCGTGGTGCAGGAGGCCGAACGACGGCTCGCGACGATCGAGGAGCCGGGAAAGGTCTTGGTGATCGCCGGCGTCCTGGTGGCGGTCGCCGTGATCGCAGCGAGCGGCGCCTTCGCGATGACGGCCCGCCGTGTGGAGGCTCAGCTCCTGTTCGCGCGCGGCGCCAGGCCGAGCCGCGTTCTGGTCGGGTCGGCGACTCGAAGCCTTGCTCCCGTGCGTGGTCGGTGTGGCTGCGGGTCTCGGGCTCTCTCTCCTGCTCTTGCGTGTCTTCGGACCTCAAGGACCGGTGGGAGCCAGCGCCGCCGTCGGCGCGGTCCGCTTGGCGGGGATCGCGGCCGGCGTGGCCATCGCCCTTATCGGGATCGTGTCCACGGCTGCGTTCCTCCGCCACTCCGAGCGCCATCGGGCGAGGTTCGCGATCCTCGGCCGGGCGCCGTGGGAGCTGGCGCTCGTCGCTCTTGCCGTCTACTCGTGGAACCGACTGTCGTCGGGAGGTGCCTTCGTCGAGGATCGCACGCTGGGGATCGAGCGACCCAGCATCCTCCTCCTCGCGTTCCCGCTCGTCGCCATCAGCGGGGTCGGCGGTCTCCTCTCGCGGGCGTTCGATCTCGTCATGAGGCGGCTCCGCGGTCGGGAGGCGCGGTCCCACAGCTGTCTACCTCGCGGTCCGTCGACTCGGGGGAGGGTCACGCCTGCCGGCTCTGCTCGTCGCCGCCTCGATCCTGAGCCTGGGGCTCGCGGCGAACGCGGCGATCGTGGCGGGGTCGATCCAGACGACGGTGGACGCGAAGGCTCGAGCCTTCGTGGGGAGCGACGCGTACGGGCGCGTCTTGCCGGAGCAGGTCCCTCCCGAGCAATTCCCCCTACCGGTGACCAAGGTGTGGAGGCGGGCGGATGCCGGTGACCTCGTGGGCACCGACCAACCATTCGACCTCTTGGCCATCGACGCGTCGTCCTTCGCTCGGGTCGCGTACTGGAACGATGCCTTCGCCGACGCCTCGCTGGAGGCGATCAGCGCCGAGCTACAGGGACCGAGTCGCGACGCGCTCCCGATCGTGATCTCCGGAGGAGGCGACATCGATCCGACCGGGATCGACATCGGTGGCAGGATCGCTGAGGTACGGACGGTTGCTCGGGCGAGGGCCTTCCCGGGGATGGTGTCGCTCCGTCCCCTCGTCATCGCGGACGAGGAGTTGTTGCGGGCGGCCTTCGAAGGGTTCGATCCCGTGGGCGACGTGCGTGCGTCGGCCGAGCTCTGGGTCAAGGGCGATCCCGACGAGGCGAGTGAGGCGCTGCAGTCCCTGCCGTTCCCCGCCTTCCCGATCATCACCGCGCAGCAGGTGCGGGACATCCCGGAGTTCACCGCTGTCATCGGCACGTTCGCGGTGATGGATGCCGTCGCGCTCGCGGCGGCGCTGCTCGTGGTGATCGTGATGCTGATGTATCTGCAGGCTCGGCAGCGGTCGCAGCTGGTCGCGTTCGGACTCTCGATGAGGATGGGGATGACGCACGCAACCCATCGCCGGTCGCTGGTGCTCGAGCTGGCCGCGATGCTGATGGTGTCGCTGTTGGTGGGGCTCGATCCTGGGGACCGTCGCGGCCTGGATGGTGGTGCCTCTGCTCGATCCTCTCGACACCATCCCGCCCTCCCCGCTGTTCGTCATACCCGTCGTCCCGATCGTGGGCGGGGCCCTTGCCTTGGCCGTGATCTCCTGGGCTCGGTGGTCTCTCGACGGAGCGGCGCGCCCGCCGCGTAGACCTGGGGGAGGTCATGCGCGTTGCCGAGTGAAGGCGCGATCGCTCGCTGCGACGATGTCGTCAAGGTCTACGCGACGCGGACATCCGAGGTGAGGGCGCTTCGCGGCGTCAGCGCTCGGTTCGGTGAGCGCGCGCTCACCGTCGTGGCGGGTCCGTCGGGCAGCGGGAAGTCCTCCCTGCTGCGCATCCTGGCTGGGTATCGACCATCCCGACCGACGGCCTCGTCAACGTCGCAGGGGTTCCAGGTCAGCGGGGCAGGCTGGCGAACCTTGCGGCGACTCCGCGCACAGACGGTGGGTTACATCTTCCAACGCGCGTCGGACAACTTCCTCTCCTATCTGACCGTTCGTGAGCACCTCGCCGTGGCCGAGCGCCCGAGGCCCGGCCGGCTCTCCATCGACGAGATCACGGACGCGCTCGGACTGGCGGGTCGGCTCGATCACCTCCCGCGGGAACTCTCCGGTGGGGAACAGGCGAGGGCCGCGATGGCGCAGGTGCTCGCGGCCGGGGCCGCCCTCGTGATCGCGGACGAGCCCACGGCGGAGCTGGATAGTGCGTCGGCCAAGGGGCTGGTCGGGGCGATGACCACCCTGTTGGAGCGGGGAGTGTCGTTCGTGGTGGCATCCCACGACCCGGCGCTCCGTTGGCGGGCCGACGAGCTGGTTGAGCTCGAGCACGGCGAGCTGCGTCGACGCTCCTCGGTACCGGATCCAGAGCTTCGGTACGGCCGTGGGAGGCCGCCGGTGACGTCTGATCTCTCCTCTGACGGCGCATCCGTCGTCCGAGCCAGAGGCGTCGGCAAGTCCTACCGGCGTGGCGACGAGGCAGTGCATGCCGTGACCGAGGTGTCGATGGAGGTTCGGGAAGGTGAAGTGGTGGCCCTCGTCGGTCGATCGGGATCGGGGAAGTCGACGTTGCTGAACCTCATCGGCGGATGGGAGGAGGCTGATACGGGGATCATCGAGGTGCTCGGGGAAGGCACCTCCCGGCAACCGAGTTGGAAGGACGTGGCTGTGCTTCCGCAGCGGCTGGGGCTGTTGGACGAGCTCACCATCCGGGAGAACGTCGAATATCCCGCTCGACTGGCCGGCGAGTTGTCGGCGGTTCGGGAACGAACCGATCGGCTCCTCGAGAGCCTTGACCTCGAGGTCCTCCGCGATCGGTTCCCAAGAGAGACGTCGATCGGAGAGCAGCAGCGCGCGGCGTTGGCACGGGCGCTCGTGTTGTCTCCGCGGCTCCTGCTCGTCGATGAGCCGACGAGTCACCAGGACGAGGTTCGCGCTGGGCTCGTGTTCGGTGAGCTTCGACGAGCGTCGCACGAGGGGACCGCGTGCCTGGTGGCGACCCACGACGAATCGGCGGTTCGCACGTTCGACAGGGTGCTCACGATGGCAGACGGCCGGCTCTCCGAGCCCAGCGGCTGATCGATCCGCTCGTTCTGAGGAGGCGACCGGATCGGCCGCCGACGACAGGGCGGCCAGAATGTCAGGGGCGTCCAGGATCCGACGTCGTCGAAGTCTTGACGGGGCACTCACTGACTTGGCTCACCTGAGCCTTGCCTTGAGGACGCCAATCGTCGCATCATCGTGCCGTGGATGAATCGCTGTTCGCAGCGAGTGACGTTATCCAGGGCCAAGGGCACCCCTTAGTTCCGCTGCTGTTCGCCGTGCTCATTGTCTTGGTCTTGGGGGTGCTGGCAGTCACGATCGTGCGCTGGACGCGGGATCGCTGATCCAAACCCCTCCGCCCCTCTCGTCAACAAACTAGGACACCACCGGCGAGCGGGCGCGTTTGCCCCTACTTCGCTCCCACTCCTTCGGCCTTCTCGTCGATTTCCTTTCTTGGCCCTTGCACAGACTCCCTTCGATCCCGGCGCTCGGAAGCAAAGCGGCACCAGCAACCCATTGGCCTATCCGCCGGATGGTCTGTCGGGGACGTTTCCGCAAGTAGCCTGTGCGACGGGAGGATGGCCGAGCGGACGAAGGCGACGGTCTTGAAAACCGTTAGCGGGGCAACTCGCTCGTGGGTTCGAATCCCACTCCTCCCGCCGCTACCTGCAGTGGTTCGGGTTGGCCGGCGGACTCGCGGAGGATGTGAGGACGCTTGGTCCCCCGTGGTCGGTGTTCATCCCAGTCCTTCGCCTCCTGGGATGGACCTGACGGCCGCGATTTGAGGCCGTCTCCATGCTCCATCTCGCTCGACGATCCAGTCCCTTCCGTTCCGAAGCTCACCTGCCGTAGAGTGCCGAGAGTGCGAACGCTGGCTGCGCCCCTCGTCCTCTTCGCCCTGCTCGTCTCTGCCTGTTCATCGGCTGCTGAGCTCGACCGCGGCTCGGGCGCGCAGGCGAGCGACGTGGAGCTTCAACGCTCCGCGGCGCCGGTCACGGGCATGGACGGACGTCCCCCCGTCGAGGTTTCGCCGAGCCCGGGACCGCCTCCTGGGTGGGTGGGCGGGAACGGAGGACCAGGCCCCAGTGGCCCTCCGGCGGCCATCGTCCCCGACGTCACGGGCGAGGTGTTCGGAGATGCCGTTCGCCACCTGTGGCGGGCCGGGATCGATTTCCGTCTCGTCCACGCTCGAGCTTCCGCCGGGACCCTGTGGTCGGTGATCGAGCAGACCCCGCCGCCGGGGAGCGACACGCCTGACTCCGGGAGGATCGATCTCGTCCTGGCGATGCGCGTCCAGGACAATACCGGCACGGGGGTCGCGGTCCTCTGCAGGCCCACGGCGGCGAACCTCTCCGACCCCTACTGCCTGGGCAAACTCCTCAAGTACTGATGCCGCTGCCCCGACGGCGATTGCTGGGATTGATGGGCGTCGCCGGCGTCGGTGCGGTCGCGGGCGCGGGCGGCGTGCGCCTTGCAGATCGTGCGGCGTCGGATCCGTCCTCCCCGCCTTCGCCGACGAGGTCATCCCGTTCCACGGCCCACACCAGGCCGGCATCGTGACGCCGCGACAGGCTCACGTCGTGTTCGCGGCGGTCGATCTCACGGGTGGTTCTCGCGACGACCTCCGCGCGCTCCTCCGGTTCTGGACCGCGGCCGCGGCCCGCATGACCGAAGGCGCTCCTGCGGCGCCGCCGTCGGGGAACCCGAAGCACGTGCCGTGGGACACCGGTGAGGCGGCCGGACTCGGGCCGAACCGATCGACCATCACGTTCGGGGTGGGACCCAGCCTGTTCGTCGAGGGCGCGGATGACCGGATCGGCCTGGCTCCGCACAGACCGGCCGCGCTGATCGAGCTGCCGAGCTTCGAGACCGACCACCTGGACCCTGCTTCTTCGGGCGGCGATCTCTGCATCCAGGCGTGCGCCGACGACGAGCAGGTGGCCCTCCACGCGATCCGTGAGTTGCTGCGACTCGGCAATGGCATCGTGTCCCTACGCTGGTCGCAGGCTGGGTTCCTCCCCCGTGTCCGAGACGGCGTCTCCCCCCGAAACCTCCTCGGGTTCAGGGATGGGACCAACAACATCCGAACGCACGATGTCGAGGCGCTCGATCGTTTCGTGTGGGTCGGCTCGGAGGGTCCGTCGTGGCTCCGGCGAGGGAGCTTCCTCGTGGTCCGTCGCATCGACATCCGCGTCGACACGTGGGACGGGTCGAGCCTCGAGCAACAGGAGGCCGTCATCGGCCGTCACAAGGTGAGCGGTGCACCACTGCACGGCCGGGACGAGCACGACGCCGTCGACCTTGATGGGATCGACGCTGACGGCATCCCCTTTATCGCCCCGAACGCGCACATCCGGGCGTCGGCGCCCGAGCCGAACGCAGGCGCACGGATCCTGCGGCGCTCCTACTCGTTCGTGGACCGGGGCGAGAACCGGCTCGAGACGGGTCTGCTGTTCCTCGCGTACCAGCGAGACCCGAGGAAGCAGTTCGTGCCGATCCAACGGCGACTCGCTCGGATGGACGCGCTGAACCGGTACACGCGCCACACGGGATCCGCCGTGTTCGCGATGTTCCCGGGCATCCGGCGTGACGGTGTGCTCGGCGAGGGCTTGTTCTGATACGGATCCCAATCCACCAGGTTTCTCATGGCAGGTTCCTCATGGACTGAGGTCGTCGTACGCGGCGGCGACCCGTTTGGGTACCACCATCCGCCAGGCGTCGAGGACGAGCTCGCGCATCTCCGTCAGGTCGATCGTGTCGAGCCGAACGACGACCCAGTGGTACCGGAGGTCGGATCGATGGGGCATCAGGAACGGTTCCGGGTCCGATCGACCGAGAGCCTCGCGCTCCTCCTTCGGGAAGGCGAAGCCCATCTGGTCTCGTCGGGTGAGAACGCCAGGTAGACGATGCGGCCCACCCGGAACTTCACGCGATC
>CAVXJL010000023.1:0-8557 GCA_963762015.1 uncultured Actinomycetota bacterium | reverse complement strand
CCACGCCGACCGCTTCGGAGCCGCCACGAGCGCCCGCGATCGACCTGTGCGCCTACTGCGGCGCTCAACTGGCACCCGACGACGTCCGCTGTTCCTCCTGCGGGTTCCGCACACGCGTGCCCCACGAGCCGTGAGGTTCGGGGGATCGGACCCGCGCTAGCATCCGTCCGTGCCTGCCTTCGGATTGACCGGCGTCCACGTCCGCGGATACCGGTCGCTGAAGGACACGAGTTTCCGCCCCGGCACGATCTCGGCGATCGTCGGCGGGCCGAGCACCGGCAAGTCGAACCTGCTCACGGCGATCTGGGCACTTCTCGATCCCGGCGCGGCTCCCCTGTCCACCGACGACCTGCCCGAGGACGGCAAGACCTCGACCGGACCGATCCGGATCGTGGGCGAGCTCGCCGGCGGGTCAACGATCGCCGTGGCGGGCGCACCGCCGGATCCCTCCTCGGCCGAGGGGTCCCCTCGGCCTCCGGCGCTCTTCTTCCCGGCGGAGCTCCGGGACGGGGCGATCGTCGCACCGACCGGTCCGGGGACCGCGCCGCACCCCGTCGCGGAGCTGCTGCGTGTCGCGATCGACCGGGCCGCCTCGGAGAGCTGGGTGCGTCCTGCCGGGACCATGGCGTCGCCGCACGGGCTCGTCGCCGGACTCGAGTCGTGGCACGAGGCCGGCATCGGCGGGGTCATCGTCCTGATGGAGGAGCCCGAGCTCTTCCTCCCACCCCAGGCCCAGCGATACCTCTACCGGTTGCTCCGGCTCGTCGCGTCGCAGGGCAATCAGGTCCTCTACTCCACGCACTCCCCCGCGTTCCTGAACGTCGTGCGGTTGGACGAGCTCGTCTTCACCGAGCGCCGCCCCAAGGTGGGGACGCTGTTGCTTCAGCCCGAGCCGTTGCCGGCGGACGATGAGTTCCGGGCGTTCTCGGAGTTCGACTCCTCTCGGAGCGAGCTCTTCCTCGCTCGAGCCGCCGTCTTGGTCGAAGGGCTCACGGAGAAGCTCACGCTCCCCTTCATCTTCGAGTCGCTCGGCCATGACCCCGACCGGGAGCGGATCTCGATCATCGAGTGCGGCGGGAAGGGGAACATCCCCCTCTTCGGCAAGATCAGCAAGGCCGTCGGATTGCCGTTCGTGGCCGTGCACGATCGTGACGCGCCGGAAGGTGACGAGCCCAGCGATGCCGAGCGACAGCTGAACGCGCTGATCGCCGAGGTGGCGGGAGCGGATCGCGTGGAGCTCGCGCCCGATTTCGAAGGCGTCGCCGGGATCCACGGCGACCGCCAGAAGCCGGCACGGGCATGGCGCCGGTTCGCCGACCTTGGCGCGGAGGACGTGCCGAAACCGCTGGCCGAGGTCGTCGAGCGGGCCATCGCCCTCGCCCGCCGCGAACCTTCATGATCTCTTGGCCTGATCCCTTGGCCTGACTCGGCTTCAGCGCGTCAGGATCTGCCGCCCGCCGACTCGGCCGACTTCGCCGCCCGGTCGGCGCGCTTGCGCTCCGTCTTCGCCTCATCCGACAGGCGCTTGGCCTCGGACTCCGCCTCCCGCGCGGCCGTCACCGCGACGGTCGCCTTCTCCTTGAGATCCTCGGCACGCCGGTGGGCTTTGTCGGCCGCGCGCTCGGCGTTCGCCGCTCGCTGCTCCGCCGCACGCGCCTCGCGCGCCCGTTCCCGCCGAACCTCGGCGGGATCCTCGGCGACCGGCTCGTCGTCGCCGTCGACCCCGCCGCCGCCCTGGAGAACCTCGAAGCCTTCGATCGCGCCGAATCCCGCCGTCGGGCGAGCCTCTCGCTCGAGCACACCGGCCTGGAGGCGGGCCCCCAGCTCGTCGTCGATCGACGCCGCATCGAGGGTCGCGGCGATCGCGTCACGGTGGGTCGCGCCTCGCGCGCCGATCGCCGCGACGCCCGCCTCCGCGAGCGTGTGGATCAGGGCACGGCGCTCGTCGGTCGCGCGGCGGAGATCGTCGCCGCCGCCGCCCGAGAGCGCCTTCCGCTGGGCCCGCCGGAGGGCTTGCCCGGCCTCGCGGAGCGCCTCGACCTCCTCGGGCCGCCCGCGTGCCGCCGCATTGACCGCCCAGGCGACGACGCTCGGCTTCCGGAGTTTCTTGATCGCGGCCGCCTCGTCCGCCTTGCCGGACTCCTTCAGCTCACCCGCCAGGCGATCGCGCGCCGCGGTGAACTCCTCCGGCGGGAGCGCATAGAGCTCGCGGGTCGCCTCCGTCACGCGGGCGATCAGAACCCCTCCCCGTACTCCTCGTCGGTGACGGGATCGCCCCAGTCCGGCGCGCCCCCGCCGTTCACGGCCACGTGCACGACCGGTGAGTGCGGCGTGCCGCCGTGGAAATGCCACTCGTCGCCGCTCACATGGATGACATCGCCGGGCTCCAACACGTGGCCGGCGTTCCCCTTCGAACGCACGCGCCCTCGCCCGCCGAGCGCGAACAGGAACTGACCTCCGGGATGCCGGTGCCAGTGGGTCCGGGCGTTCGGGGAGAAGTGCACCTCGGCGACGCTGCTCCCGTCGTCGGCCGTGAGTGTCGACCGGAGCCAGACCTCACCGGTGAAGCGCTCCTCGTCACCCCGTTCGAAGACGCCCTCGGACCCCGGAGCGATGTCCATGGCCCGAGCGTATCGTCGCGCGGGCTCCCGTGGAGCGACGAACGACTCGTGCAGCGCTTCAGCAGCGGAACAGCTTGATCGCCTTGCTCGGGCCGAAGGTGCCTCCCCCTGGGAACGAGGCGATCACCTTGCAGGCCCCCGTCGAAGGCCTGAGGAAGCGGATGCGGTACGCGCTGTCCGTGAACCCATCGCCGTTCTGGTCTGCCCTCCCTCGAAGAACCGGCCTGCCGGTACGGATCCGAATCCAGACCCCGTTCCTCTTCCGGAAGAGCTTCACCACCATGTGTTTCCCGGGCCGGGCGGGACTGAGGCGCCCATGTGCCGAGATCCGGCGTGCTCCCCTGGTGATCCCGAGTCTCGTTCGCGTGTCGTCGTTGATGATGCGTCCTGTCGCCTGCCCGGTGTCGATCGCCGCGCCGAGGGATGCGTTGACGAGCCCGAGGAAGAACGTCTCCTTGTGCTCGAGGGACCGATCACCGTTGACCGTCACGTCGACGGTCTTGCTCGTTTCGTTCGCTGCGAACGCGACGTTCCCGGTCGCGGCGAGGTAGTCCTTCGGACCGCTCGCCGAACCGTTCGTCGTCACGAAGTCCACGTCGACCGCGGTGGTGGTCTCTCCCGATCGCACGATCGTGAACGTGAGCAGTGTGGTCGTCCCGACCTTGCCTTCTCGGACCGATGCTCCCGAGACGCTCAGGATCGCGGAGCCGGGAAGGAAGGGATCGTTGTTGGTGATCGTGACGGCCGTCGTCGCGTTCCCGAGGCTCGCGTGAACGGGCGTGGAGAGTTGCACGTCGAACGTCTCGTCGAGCTCGTTGGCGTCGTCGCCGACCACCCGGACCAAGATCGTCTGCAGCGTCTGCCCGGCGGGGAAGTCGAGCGTGCCCGACTTCGCCACGTAGTCGTTGTCCGCGATCGTCGCCGAGCCGTCGACGGTCGCGAAGGCCACCGAGACGTCCCTGCCGCTCGCCGCAGAGAGCGTGACGTCCACGGAAGCGAAGGCGTGGGTGGAAGCGTTGCCTTCCGGAACCGACAGGCTGGAGGCGGAGGAGACCGTGGGAGGTGCGTCGTTGTCCGTGATCGTCGCCTCGCCGCGCGCGTCGCTGATCGTGGCTCCCTTCGGGCTCGAGAGATCGAGGAAGAAGGTCTCGTTCGCTTCGTCGATCGTGTCGCCGACGACGGTCACGGAGACGGTCCGCGTCAGGCGGTTGCCGTTGAGTTGGAGGTTGCCCGTCCTGGCGATGAAGTCCGCCGGTGCGTTCGCCGTTCCCGCGGATGTCGCGAAATGCACGCTCGACTTGCCCCGCGAGCTCTTCGTCACCTGGAACACGGCCGACACCGTTCCACCGGTCCCTTCGGTCACGGTCACGTCGCCGATGGAGATCGTCGGAAGGACCGCCGCGGTCGCCGCCTGGGACAACGCGGGAACGAACCCGACGACGACGAGAGCGATGGACGCTCCCAGGCTGGAGATGCGAGCACGGTAGGAACGGGTCACGGTCGAGGTTCCTCTCACTTGAGCGACGGCGTCTTCCGTCGCGTCGGAAAGTTTTCGGCAGCTCTCTGAGGTCGCTTGAGCGAGCGGGCAGATGCCGGGTTTCGTTGCCGGGTGGGAACCCGCCGCGAACCTCCACGGTGCTAGGCTCCGCGGCTTCCCAGGTTCCTGGAGGCGGCGCCCTCGATGCGCAAGTGGACCCTCAGCCTGATGGCGCTGTCGATGCTGGCGACCGCGTGCGCTCCGCAGGAGTACCACGCCAACACGCCCGCCCAGTACCAGACCGCCGCCAGCTGCGCCCAGGTGAACCGAGACAACCTCTATGCCGCCGCCGGATACGCCAACGCCTACCTGACCGTGGCCACCGGCGATCCGGCCTTCCCGCCGTGGTGGGAAGGTGGCACCACCGACGAGCACCCCGAGTGGAAGCTGAACGATCCGTTCCTCGGTCAGGGCTTCGAGGGCGCGGTGACGTTCGAGGTCGCCGAGCGCCTCGGCTTCGCCGAGGACAGGGTCAGGTTCGTCTCGATCGGCTTCGACGAGTCGTTCGCCCCCGGTCCGAAGAGCTTCGATCTCGTGCTCCAGCAGATCTCGCATCTACCCGAGCGCGCGGAGAACGTGGACTTCAGCGACGGGTACTACGACGTGAGCCAGGCGCTCGTGTCGGTGCAGGGCTCCCCGTTCGCCGACGCCACGTCGCTCGAGGAGCTGAAGGACGCCACGTTGGGGGCGGCGATCGGCACCACGAGCCTCAACTCCATCGAGGAGAGCATCCAGCCGAGCACAGCGCCGACCGTCTACGACGACCTCAGCGCGGCGGTTCAGGCCCTGAAGAACGGAGAGGTCGACGGCATCGTGGTGGACCGGCCGAGCGCGTCCTACATCACCTCGGTGCAGGTCCCTGAGGGCGTGATCGTCGGCACGCTCCCGACCGCCGGCTCGCAGGAGTACCTCGCGATGGCGTTCGAGAAGGGGAGCCCGTTCGTCCAGTGCGTGAACCTCGCCCTCCAGGAGATGGAAGACGACGGCACGCTGGACGAGATCCGCCAGGAGTGGCTCGCGGACGAGACCGACGCGCCGGTGATCGAAGGCTGACAGTCGTCGCTCGGGCCCGTCCTTGGAGCTACGGGATCCGAGCGACGACCTCGCAGCCCTCTGCGCGATCGGTGCCCGAGCCGCCGTTGCAGCGGACGTCTGGCCCAGGGCCTGCGCTCACGAAGTCGTCGCCTCCCCTGCCGAACAACCGATCTGCCTGGAACCCACCGTACAGGAGGTCGTCGCCGGGACCGCCGTTCAGGTAGTCGTCGCCGCTCCCCCCGTACACGACGTCGGAGCCTTCGAGACCGACGAGCCGATCGTCGCCCCCGAGCCCGCAGATCACGTCGTCGGCTCCGGTCCCGGTGAGGACGTCGTCGCCCGGGGTGCCGGTCACGGTGCAGCGCGGCTGCCAGTCCAGTACCTGGATCGGGAACGGGAGCGTTGCGAGGATGTTGCCGTCGAGGTCGATGACCTCTCCGCCCCTCAGCGCCAGGCGATCTCCTTCCGGCGACCACGCAAGCTGGAACGCGAAGACGTCCGGGAGCACCTCCATCGTGGTCCCGTCGGTGAGGCAGATCGTGCCGTCGAGCCCCGTCACGGCGAGCATCCGACCGTCGGGAGACCACTCGGCCCGGTCCGGCTCGGACTCGCAGAGGCTCGAGGGCGGCGGCGACGCCACGATGATGTCGGCGAACGCGCTGTCGGCGTCGAACTCGGAGTACTTGACGGCCAGGTTCCCGTCGACCGAGTAGGTCGGGAGTCGATACGACTGTTGGAACCCGGGACCGAATCGAGTCTCGTACAGCAGCCGGAGGCCCCGACCGTTCGGGCGCATCGTCCAGACCCCTCCGAGGTCCCAGAACGCGATGCGCGTCCGGTCCGGGTACCAGCGGGGATTCTGGCCGGCGACGCCGGTGTTCCGGATGTGCGTGCCGTCGGCCCACATCGTATTGATCACGCCGTCGCGGACGAAGGCGATCAGCTTCCCGTCGGCCGACCACGAGGGATGCTCGTCGAGGAACGGACCCGACGTGAGTGACCGAAGTCCGGTCCCGTCGGCGCGGACGACGAAGAGGTCGCCGTCGGACATGAAGACGATGAGGCCATCGGAGCCCGGGAACGAGGCCCGCGCTGCGGGCGCGGTCACGAGCACCGTGATCAGGATCAACCCGAGTGCCACGACCAGCCGCGCCCTGCTCACCGACAGAGCCTACCCGCGGCGGTTCACCGACGGCGCACGACCCGCCGACGCGAGCCGTCCCGGGGCTCGTATCAGCGCGCCTGTCAGGACCACGGTGCGGCGGCGTGGGCCATCCAGGACGCCTTCGAGCCCTCGTCCTCGCTGCTGCCCGCTCGTGCCGCGGGCAGCAGATCGACCTAGATCCCAGGATTCATGGTTTGCGTGATGCACTGGCCCAAGGCATAGGAGTACCACTGACCGTTCCAGTAGTTCCAGTAGGTCGCGTTCACTTGACTACCCTGCCCGATGTAGTAGCTCGCCGTGCCCGGGAACAGATACCACTGACCGTTGAAATTCGCATACCACTGGCCACCGCCGTACCAGACCAGGGGACTCCACACCTGTGGCCCGCCAAGAAGGTGGTACTCGAAGTAGCCGTATCCCGAGTACTCGGGCAGGTTCAACCAGATGCTTCCCGTCGGGAACGGACAGCTCATCCCTCCCGCGTCGTCCGCGACCGTCGGCCTCGCATGCCGAATCAGGTCTCCTCCGGGCACGCCCGGGGCAACCTCGGGATCGGCCGGGCCGAGGACCTGCATCGGAGGAGGAGGAGGAGGATCTGGGTACGTGGGGATGACCAGGGGGCACCCCTGCATCTCCTCTCCGTCGCAGATGTCCTCCCCACCCCGACCGTCGAGGGTGTCGTAACCCTCACTGCCGATCAGGTAGTTCGCACCGGAGGTCCCCAACAGGGTGTCGTCGTATGAAGACCCGACGGCGTGCTCGATCGAGACGAGTGAGTCGGTCCCCTCGCCCCCGGTCGCCGTGTCTGCCACCAGGTCCACGGTCACTCCGGCGCTCGCGAGCGTGTACATGACCAGGTCGCTCCCGGCCCTGCCGTGGAGAAGGTCGTTTCCGGGACCGCCGACCAGCACGTTCAGGAGAGAGTCTCCATAGAGCGAGTCGTTCCAATCCGATCCGACCGCGCCTTCGATCCCCGAGAGGGAGTCGGAACCCTCACCCCCGGCCGAGTTGACTGCGAGGTCCACATTCACAGGAACTGGGGAGAGCATGAAAACGGCGAGATCGACGCCAAGGCCCCCCACGTACACATCGTTACCGCGCATGCCGAGCAGGAGATCGATGCCCCCTCCCCCAGACAGGAAGTCGTTCCCCGCTCCTGCGAGGATGATGTCGGCGCCAGCTCCGCCACAGATCCGATCAATGCCAGTCAGACCGCGGATGGTGTCGCCTCCACCTAGACCCGCGATGACGTCCGCGGCGGGTGTCCCCCTGAGTACGTCAGGGCTCGCCGTTCCCACTTTCGTGGCCCTCTTCCCGAAACACAAGGGAGTCGCCGCACCAGCAGGCGTTGCGAGACCCGCCACGATCAGAACTGAGAGTAATGTGCCAACCATCGACGCGGTGCGCATCGGGACACCCTGCGAGGTACGCGACCTGGCCTTCGACATGTCCGTTCCTTCCTGACCGGGGTGGGACCGAATTTCGGCACCCACTAGATATCGATCGTGCCCTGCCAAGGAGCCGTAGCCACCACAGAGGTCGAAGCCGACGCCTCCCCGGTCGGGCTAAGGGCGAAGTCCAGGACAACGGAGAGTACGGAGACCCGAGTACCCCGGGACGCCGACGCCAAGAGTGCAACCCGCGCACGGATCCGGGCCAGCTGCTTCATAACCCTTGCCTCTCATGGTGCCCTCAGGTGGTAGCACGCGAGGCACAGGTACTTCCCAACGTCCAGCAGTCGCCCGCTTCGCCAGAGGACAACTCCGTAGCCCGTTCAACCTACGTCGATGAAGCGGGAGAAACAAGGATTCTCCCGAACTTGCCCGAACAGACGTTTCCCCAAGGAACACCGCGGCGGCACCGATGTCTGCATTGGGATCCGGATGTCACTCGAGGAACTGCCCTTGTCGGCGGCGGATTCGTCGTCACCGCACGCCCTCCGCGGCGGCGATGATCCGTGCCGGGGCCTCGCCGCAGACCGTGCTCGGACACGCCTCGGCAGCCTTCACGCTGACGGTCTACGGGCACCTGTTCGACGCCGATCTCGATGACCTCGCCGTGCGGCTCGAGGAGCTGGGACGGGATGCAGACGAGATGACGATTGGGCGGCTGCCGGCACGGCTCGTCGCACGAGGCCGCTGACCTGCCGTTTCGTTCGTGGGGCGGGCAGGGCTCGAACCTGCGACCGACGGATTATGA
>CAVXJL010000022.1:0-318793 GCA_963762015.1 uncultured Actinomycetota bacterium | reverse complement strand
CCGCCGGGTCCTCCTCGTCCAGCGCACTGGGTGGGGCAAGTCGGCCGTCTACTTCATCGCGACGCGGCTGCTCCGAGACGCCGGCGCCGGGCCGACGATCCTCGTATCCCCGCTCCTCGCGCTGATGCGCAACCAGGTCCGGATGGCCGAGCGCGCCGGCGTCCGGGCCTTCACGATCAACAGCGAGAACCGGGACGATTGGGAGGAGATCACCTCGGCGATCGAGCGCGATGAGGTCGACCTGTCCTCGTCTCGCCCGAGCGGTTCAACAACCCGGCGTTCCGCGCCGACGTCCTGCCGACGGTCGCCGCGCGCTCGGGTCTGCTCGTGATCGACGAGGCGCACTGCATCAGCAGACTGGGGCCATGACTTCCGGCCCGACTATCGGCGGCTGGTCCGGGTCCTCGAGCTCCTGCCGGAAGGCGTCCCGGTCCTGTGCACCACCGCGACGGCGAACGACCGCGTGATCGAGGACATCCAGGCGCAGCTGGGCGCCGAGCTCATGACGCAGCGCGGTCCGCTCGCCCGGGAGAGCCTCGAGCTCTCGATGCTCGAGACGAGCTCGCAGCCCGAGCGGATGGCGTGGCTCGCCCAGGTCGTGCCCGGCCTCTCCGGCTCCGGCGTGATCTACGTGCTCACGATCGCCGACACGACGCGGGTCGCCTCGTTCCTGCGCACGCAGGGCATCAACGCACGCCTACGCGTCCTCGAGCTGTCGCTCGCATCCGCGTCGGGGTGACGCTGCTCGCATCCCCGGGTAGCCTGCCCAGCCGTCCCCCCGACCGAGGAGGTTGACCAATGTCACGGAACCGACCGCTCACTCGCGGACTGGCCACGCTCGCGTTGTCCGCCGCGATCGTCACTGGCTCGGGTGCCACAGCCGCGCTGGCGCACGAGTGCTTCAACCATTCGCGCAGCGCGACGGGAGACGCTCGTGCCGCCGCCGGCAACGGGTGGACGCTCGCGTCGGACATCATCCTGATGTTCGCGATCCCAGGCGAGCTGGGGCTCGACCCGCTCACGCCGGAGCAGCTGGCCGAAGCGCAGGCGATCATCGCCGAGGAGAAGGCGAGCGGCGACTTCGACGAGATCTACGCGGCCGACCGAGCGGTCCTGGATCACTCGACCGCGATGAACGGGAGGATCCGCGACGGATACCCGTCCGCGTCGGACGACGAGCATGCGATCGAGCACATCTTCGGGGACTTCGCGGAGGTAGGACCGCTGTTCGAGCACGTCGTCGGCATCTACCTCACCGTCACCTCGTAGTCGAAGGCAGTCGGGTTCGGCCGGTTCCGACCGGCCGAACCCCGAGCCTTCAGGATGCGGAGATTCGCGTTAAGGGCGCCAGTCGGAACGTGCCTTCACATCCCGCCGGCCCGACCTTCCATGACAGGCAGGAACCCTCGGGGGCTTGGGGGAGTCGAAGCGGCATGAAGCGAGCCGCTCTCGTGCTGGTCCTGCTCGGTGCGACGGCGTGTACGCAAGAGGCGGACGTCGGCGACCCCGCGTGCGCCTTCGACGAGACCGGTTGTGTCCCATCCGAGCTCGTCCTGGATATCCAGACCGGGACGGGTGGGCCGTCGGCCGAGCTCAGGGGTTCCTCGCCTACGGAGGAGTGGACGCAGCACGGCGTTGTAGGGACCGACACCGACATCGTGGTCCCCTCGACCGACCCGGGACGCATCGCGCCGCGGATCGAGATCTCGGTCACCGGTGATGTCGACCGCGCGAAGCTCCGGGTGATCCGCATCGCGTCGTCGGGGGCAGCTTCGGAGTTCGAGGTCGTGCGACGCGTCGAACTAGGCTCGGAACCTCAGGTCGTGCGACTCGAGAACGGCGAGCGGTACGTGCTTCACGTCCGCGCCACCCTTCCTGAAGGCGAGGCAGCGTTCTTCTTCCTCACGCGCGTCCCCTGAGCCCGAGCCGATCTCGCGCAGGGCCTCGGTGTCGGTCCCGACCGGTACCGTCCTTCCGTGACCGACCGCCCCCTCGAGCTGCTGCATACGATCGCCGGGCCGGACGCCGCCTTCCGCCAGGGGCAGCGCGAAGCGGTCGACGCCGTCGTCGACCAGCGCCGCCGGGTCCTCCTCGTCCAGCGCACAGGCTGGGGGAAGTCGGCCGTGTACTTCATCGCGACGCGGCTGCTCCGAGACGCCGGCGCCGGGCCGACGATCCTCGTCTCCCCGCTCCTCGCGCTGATGCGCAACCAGATCCGGATGGCCGAGCGCGCCGGCGTCCGGGCCTTCACGATCAACAGCGAGAACCGCGACGATTGGGAGGAGATCACCTCGGCGATCGAGCGCGATGAGGTCGACCTGCTCCTCGTCTCGCCCGAGCGGTTCAACAACCCGGCGTTCCGCGCCGACGTCCTGCCGACGGTCGCCGCGCGCTCGGGTCTGCTCGTGATCGACGAGGCGCACTGCATCAGCGACTGGGGCCACGACTTCCGACCCGACTATCGGCGGCTCGTTCGGGTCCTCGAGCTGCTGCCCCAAGGCGTCCCGGTCCTGTGCACCACCGCGACGGCGAACGACCGCGTGATCGAGGACATCCAGGCGCAGCTCGGCGCCGAGCTCGTGACGCAGCGCGGTCCGCTCGCCCGGGAGAGCCTCGCGCTCTCGATGCTCGAGACGACCTCGCAGCCCGACCGGCTCGCGTGGCTCGCCCAGGTCGTGCCCGGCCTCGAGGGCTCCGGCGTGATCTACGTGCTCACGATCGCCGACACCACCCGGGTCGCCTCGTTCCTGCGCACGCAGGGCATCGACGCGCACGCCTACAGCGGCGAGACGGAGTCCGAACGCCGGCTGGAGCTCGAGGACGCCCTCATCAACAACGACGTGAAGGCGCTCGTGGCGACCTCGGCCCTCGGGATGGGCTTCGACAAGCCGGACCTCGGCTTCGTGATCCACTACCAAGCGCCCGGGTCGGCGATCGCCTACTACCAGCAGGTTGGTCGCGCCGGGCGTGCGTTGCCGCACGCGCCAGTGGTGTTGCTGCGCGGTGTCGAAGATCGCGACATCCAGGACTACTTCATCGGCTCGGCGTTCCCGTCGCGTGCGAAGGCGGAGGAGGCGGTCTCGTTGTTGGAGTCGGCTACTGGACCCGTCGCGGAGAGCGAGATCCTCCGGACGGTGAACGTCGGCCAGATGCGCCTGCGGAACATGCTGAAGATCCTCGAGGTCGAGGGTGCGATCGAACGCGCCGGGAGCAAGTGGCGGCGGACGGCCGAGCCGTGGAGCTACGACGAGGAGCGTCTGGTGCGCGTCACGGAGGTCCGGCGGGCGGAGCAGGCCGCGATGGAGACCTACGGTCGCACCGGGAAGTGCCTGATGGAATTCCTCCTGCAGCAGCTCGACGATCCCGGCGCCGAGCCGTGCGGGCGGTGCATGGCGTGCACGGGTTCGTCGCCGGCGGTGGAGCTGGATCCGGCTGTGGTGGCGAAGGCGCGCGAGCACCTGCGGTGGGCGGAGCTGATGGTCGAGCCTCGGCTGCAGTGGCCGAGCGGTTTCGCCGAGCCCAAAGGACGGATCGCCGAGGAGCTGCGGATCCAGCCCGGACGGGCGTTGAGCGTGTTGAACGACGGCGGGTGGGGCGGGCTCGTGAAGAAGGGTCTCGCGTCGGGGGAGTTCAGCGATGCGCTGGTCGAGGCGGCCGCGGAGTTGGTTGGCAAGCGATGGCGGCCGGATCCACCGCCGACGTGGGTGACATGCGTGCCGTCGTCGCGGCCGGAGGTGGCGGGGTTCGCGGAGCGCCTGGCAGCAGCGCTCGGCCTGCCGTTCCGTCCGATCGTCGTGAAGACGCGCGAGACGAAGCCGCAGATCGAGCTCGAGAACTCGCACCAGCAGTTCGCGAACGTCTGGCGCGCGTTCGCGGTCGAAGGAGCTCCGGCGGGCGAGCCGATGCTGCTCGTCGACGACCTAGTCGACTCAAGGTGGACACTCACGGTGGTGGGCGCAGCATTGCTCGAAGCCGGCAGCGGCCCCGTTTCCCCCTTCGTCCTCGCGAAGTCCGTCAGCGACTAGCCGCTCCTCTCGCGGTAGGACACGCTCCGACGTCGCGGATCGATGCTCAACTCCCGTGAGCCTAGGAACAAGACTTCACAAGAGCATCAAACCGCTGCTCCACGCTCTTCTCAGTTGGCTCTGCAGCCCAATCGGCCAGCGCTTCCCACGTGTCGCGCCCCTGAGCCGTCCATTTCTCGACGTTGGCCAGGGAGATTGAGTGACGCCCGGCCCGCTGCCCTCGCTCCCTCCAACACTCACTCAGTTTGAGAGCCTGCTGACGGAGCTCTTCCCAGAGCTGCTCGAGCTCAAGTTCCTGTGCGCGGATCGATTTCGTAGGTACTGGACTTTGGCTCCAATCACCAAGATCTGGCACCTTCAATTCCCCGGGATCGTCCACCCCGGATGCCTTGCGGAAGGCATTCCAAACTTCGGGGCGCCGACCATCGTCCAACGGCTCGCTAGCCCAGTGCGCGAGCCGACTCCATGCGATACGTTCGAGTTCGCACCAGGATTCGCACTCGCGGAACTGCACACCGTTCCAATCGTCGATGTCCTCGATTCGGCTCCGCCATGCGGCCGGTAAGTCACGCGCCCAAGCACTCAAGACCTGCCAGCTGACCCGAATCTTCTCTAGACGGCTAGTCACGCCAACCTCCTGTCGGCTCTTGTCCGAGCAAGCAAGGATGTGACTCCAAGCTTTGAAGACGCTCGTCTCGGCGATCGGCTTCAGATCGGGGTCTTCGCAGATCCAGTCCAAGTTCAAGGTACAGCGCTGGTCGCGAATGACCCGATCCAGCTCTTCGACCGCGCTCGTCGCACACTCTTCCTTCCAGTCCCTCCAAGCATCGGGGTCATCGTCCGGGATCGTGGCAGCTTGGGAAAAGAGACAGGCCAGGTTGTACAGCCCCATCCAGTCAGGACGCCCACCCAGATGGAACTCGGCGATGCTCCTCTGCTGCTCGAACTCCTCCACCAGCTCACTTCGATCCGGCCGCGGTGATTGCGCTATCGTGCTCTGCAGTTGTGTTATGCACTCGGCGACCCGTGAGGCGATCCGTAGCGCTCGGCCATCGATGCCCTCCTTGCGATCGATGTCGGAATAGGAAAGTCGCTTCCACCGATCGAGCGAGCGATCGAGGAAGTAGGTGCCCAACTCGGTTACGTCGACTACATCATTTGTCCTAGGAAGGGGCTCCGATTCCACGCGGTCAATGAGTCGAGCAAGGACCTTCTGCTTCCTGCTGCCTGCCTTCTGCCAGGCCTCCACGAGCTGTTCGTGGGCCGCATAGGCTGCGCCGAGGCGATACGACGGGACTGCCAGCTCTGGCCAATGTAGTGCGACCGTGAGGTACTGCTCGATCGCTCCAAGGACGTCGCTCTTCGTCTCCAGTAGACCACCTAACCCTTCTCGCACGAGAGCGTTCCGTGGCTCGAGTGCCGCTGCTAGTCGGTATTGGTCGATAGCCTTATCCACATCCCCTATCGATTCCTCCCAGCGGGCGCCTTGGAAGTGGCTGACGCCCTCCCCGTTCGCCGCTGTCCACCGTTGCCATACAGGCGTCGTGCCATAGATGTCGGGGTGACTGAGCAGGAGGTCGTAGACGTAAAATGCTGCGTCTCGAACGGCCTCTCGATGGGACTTCCGCCAGAACGTCGCGACAGACTCGGTGGCGCCTGAGCCCACGTCAGACAATTGGATCGTGAACCCAAATTTCGGTTCGTAGGTGCCCATCCGGAGTGTCCCACTCACCTCGTGAGTTGTACTCGTCCAGACGAGCTGAGAGATCGCCGTGATCACTTTTCCGATCCAGGAAGCCTGGCTTAGCGGGCTCGTAGAGACAGCGTCGAGCACACTCTGTGGCAGCAGGCCACCCGGCACCGGCGCCGGCGGAAGGACGCCACTCGTGCCGAGCCTCTCACGAAGTTGGGCTGTGTACGCCTTTGTCTGGATCTTGTCGAGCCCTGTCGCATCGACCAGGTCCGCGACCTGGATCGAACCTGGCCGACGCCGCAAGCTGAATACTCTGATCTGGCGCAGTAGAAGGGCTACCCCGATAGCGATCAATAGCCATGCCAGGTCATTGAATGACCAGTTCCATGACGAGCCCTCGTCGGCGGGTGCTGTTGCGGGAGCTGCACCTAAGAATTCTTGACAGATGGGCCCAACATCCTTGACTTCTGACGCGAGCGCGGCCTTCTTGGCTTCTGCATCCAATTCCTCGTCGGCAAGGAAGCACCGTTGTTGTTGAGTGATCCTCAGCCCCTCAGCAGCACATGGATCACTCTCAAACACCTTGACGTAAGCCTTCTCCGCCTGCGAATAGAGGCTCTGCTCGTAGAGAGCGTTCCCGGTGGCGCAAGGGTGCGGTGCCCAGGCGCGTGTCAATCCCCAAGCAAGTAGGAGCAAACCGAGGCCGAGCAAGAGCCAGAACGAAACGGTGCGCACAAGGTGCCGATTCACCCGATTATTCCTACTCTTTTCTCGATTGCGACTCAAATCGGGAGGTATCGATCTCCGGCGCCAAACCGGCTCATATCTGAATCCGGCTCGTGTAGTTCTGAACCGTAGCGGAGTACCCCAGACCAGCAACTGCAGGCGGTGGGCGCGATTGCAATCGAGTACTCGCTGGAGGGAAGTGCGTGCTGTTGGTCGCCGACCTCGTCGACTCGCGCTGGACGCTTACGGTCGCTGGTACGGCGCTGTTGGAAGCCGGCAGGGGCCCCCGTTTCGCCCGTCGTCCTCGCGAAGCCCGTCAGCGACTAGCGCGGTCCGGACACCCCGGCTAGGGTCCTCCCGCATGGGGGTGACCGAGGAAACCGTTCCCGGGCAACGAGCCGTCACCTTCGGCACGGTCGTCGTCGGGATCGTGATCGGGGCCGTCGAAGTCGTCTTCGCGGTTTCCTTCGCGGCACTCGTCTTCGCCGGGTATCTCGAGTTCTACTTCCTGGACGACGGGGTCGGTCTGTTCCTCGGGGCGGCCGCGTTGACGCTCGCGTTCATGGCCTGGCAGGCCGGCCGCCGGGGGATCGTCGGGGGCCTCCAGGGAACGGGCGCGGCCATGATGGCGGTCGTCGCGGCGAGTGTCGTCGTGCACGGCGCCGGGAGCCCGAAGGACATCTTCCTCAGCGCGGTCGCCGCGATCGTAGTGGCGATGGTCCTGATCGGGGTCGTCTTCTGGTGGCTCGGGTCTCACCGTCGAGGCGATCTGATCCGGTTCGTGCCGTATCCAGTGGTCGGAGGGTTCCTCGCCGGCACAGGATGGCTGCTCTTCAAGGGTGGGGTCTACGTCGCGTCGAACGTCTCACCGTTCTTCAAGCCCCTGAGCGACCTGGGGGCGGCCGCGGCGCTGCAGCGGTGGCTCCCGGCCCTCGCGTTCGGCGTGATCCTGCTGATCGCGGTGCGGGTGATCAAGCGCCCGCTCGTGATGCCCGCGGTGATCACGATCGGGTTCGTGGCGTTCGTGGCGGGGATGGTCGCCACCGGATCCTCGATGGAGGAGGTCCGTGGCGGGAAGTGGCTGCTCGGATCCTTCGACTCGGGGATCATGTGGAAGACATGGACGCTCAGCGCGGTCACCGGCGCCGGCTGGCTCTCCGTGCTCGAATCGTGGGCCGGCATCGTGACCGCGGTCTTCGTGGCCACGTTCGCGATCCTGTTCAATATCAGTGGTACCGAGCTCGTCTTGGACCGTGACCTCGACACCAACCAGGAGCTCCGCGACGCCGGGGTGCTGAACGTGGTCTCCGGGGTGCTCGGGGGGATCCCCGGCTATCACGCGCTCAGCCTCACGGCGCTCGCGGAGCGCATGAAGGTCGACGCCCGGGCCGCCGGGCTGATCGCCGCCCTGGTCCCGCTCGCCGCCGTCGTGGTCGGTGCGGAGGTCGTGGGGCTGATCCCCCGGATGATCGTGGGAGGCGTCCTGGTGTTCCTCGGTCTCTCCTTCATGGTCGAGTGGGTCTGGGACAAGCGGCGGTCGCTCCCGCCGCTCGAATACGCCGTCGTGCTCGTCATCTTGGTGGGGATCATCGTCTGGGGCTTCCTGATCGGTGTGGTGATCGGCCTCGTGGCGGCGGTGGTCCTGTTCGCGGTCAGCTACGGCCGGATCGAGCTGGTGCACGAGGTCGCCTTCGGGGAGACCTATCGCTCGAACGTCGATCGCCCTGCCGATGAGCGCGCCGAGCTCCGCGAGCTCTCCGAGCAGGTCCAGATCCTTCGGGTGTCAGGCTTCGTCTTCTTCGGATCGACCAACCGCCTGCTCGAGCGGATCCGTCATCGCGTGGAAGCCGCCACGCCACCACCCAAGTTCGTGGTGATCGATCTGCGGCGCGTGACGGGCGTGGACTCCTCGGCGGTCGTCTCGTTCGTGAAGGTGATGCGCCTCGCGGAGGACTCCGGATCCCAGATCGTTTTCACGGGCGCCTCCGATCCGGTCCGCGCCCAGCTCGCGCGGGGAGGCGTGGTCGAGACCGCTGGGCTCGTGGCCTTCGAGCCCGACCTGGATCGGGGGCTGCAGCGTTGCGAGGACGCGCTGCTCAGTGCCCCCGGTCGGGTCGAGGCCCAAGCGGAGCACCCCGCCGGCCGACGCCCCGAGGCGCTGCCACCGGGCCTCGCGGCACACCTCGAGCGCGTCTCGGTCCCCGAGGGCAGCATCTTGCTGCACCAAGACGACCCCCCGGGCGACGTCTACGTGCTCGAGTCCGGGCGCCTGGGCGTGGAGACCTCGACGGCCCAGGGAGCGCGGATCCGGCTGCGGACGCTCCGCCCCGGCGTCGTGGTCGGTGAGATCGCGCTCTACACGGGGGTCGCGCGAACCGCCGACGTGGTGGCCGAGGTCCCTTCCGTGGTCCTTCGCATCGGCCGCGACTCGATCGAGCGCTTGGAGGCCGAGGAGCCGGAGCTCGCCGCGGCGCTGCACCGGTGGCTCGCCACGACCCTGGCGGAGCGGCTGACCGACACGATGCGAACGTTCGACGTGCTGCTGGACTGACGGGAACGGGGGAGACACGGATGGTCGAACAGCGACGGGCCACCAGGTGGTTCGCCTTGGTCGCCGCCGGCGTGATCATCGGCGCCGTCGAGTGTGTGCTCGCGATCGCGTTCGCCGCCCTCGTCTTCGGCGGCTTGCTCGGGGCGCGCCTTCCCGACGGCATCGGCCTGTACCTCGGAGCGGCGGCGCTGACGCTCGCGTTCATGGCGTGGCGGTCCGGCTCCCGAGGCGTCGTCGGCAGCGTGCAAGACGCGGCGGCGGCCGTCCTCGGGCTCGTCGCCGCCGCGGCGGCGGCGAAGGCCGCCGACCTCGACCTCATCGCCAGGCAGTCCGGGTTGGAGGTCCACGGGCGTCCCGACATCTTCCTGACCGTCGTCGCCGCGACCCTCGTCGTGACCGTCCTGTGCGGGATCTTGTTCGTGGTGATCGGGAGGTTCCGGCTCGGCGCGCTGATCCGGTTCGTGCCGTACCCGGTCGTCGGAGGGTTCCTCGCCGGCACGGGATGGCTGCTCTTCAAGGGTGGGATCTACGTCTCCACGGGGACGATCCTGCATCTTCGCACGCTTCCCTCGATGATCCGAGAACACCATCTCCTCCACTGGATCCCGGCGCTCGCGTTCGGCGTGATCCTGCTGATCGCGGTGCGGAAGATCGAGCGCCCGCTCGTGATCCCGGCGGTGATCGCGATCGGACTCGTGGTGTTCGTGATGGGGATGGTCGCGACGGGCTCCTCGATCGAGGAGGTCCGTGATCAGGGGTGGCTGCTGTTCGGACCGGGCGAGACGGCGCGACCGTGGGAGCCGTGGACGCTCCGCGCGCTCGGGGGCGCCGACTGGCTCTCCGTGCTCGGATCGTGGTGGACTGCCGGTGGAACATCAGCCGGGATCGTGCCCGCGGTGTTCGTGGCCACGATGGCGATCCTGTTCAACATCAGCGGCACCGAGCTCGTCTTGGATCGGGACCTCGACACGAACAGGGAGATGCGAGACGCCGGGGTCTTGAACGTCGTCTCGGGAGCGCTCGGAGGGATCCCCGGCTACCACGCCCTGTCGCTCACGGCGCTCGCGGCACGGATGAACGTCGACGCCCGAGCGGCGGGGTTGATCGCGGCGTTGGTGCCCCTGGCCGCCGTGGTGGTCGGCGCCGCGGTCGTCGCGCTGATACCTCGCATGATCGTCGGCGGCGTCCTGGTGTTCCTCGGCTTGGCCTTCATGGTGGAGTGGGTCTGGGACAAGCGGAGGTCGCTGCCGCGCCTCGAATACGGCGTGGTGCTCGCGATCCTGGCGGGGATCATCGTCTGGGGGTTCAAGGAGGGGGTGGTGATCGGCCTGGTCCTCGCGGTCGTGCTATTCGCCATCAGCTACGGCCGGATCGAGCTGGTGAGAGAGGTCGCCTTCGGCGAGACCTATCGCTCCAACGTCGATCGCCCGGCCGACGAACGCGCCGAGCTCCGCGGACTCGCCGAGCAGGTCCAGATCCTGCGGGTGTCCGGGTTCGTCTTCTTCGGATCGACCAACCGCCTGCTGGAGCGGATCCGCCGTCGCATCGAGGGAGCCACGCCGCCCAGGTTCGTGGTGATCGACCTCCGACGGGTGACCGGTGTGGACTCCTCGGCGGTCGTCTCCTTCGTGAAGGTGCTCCGCCTTGCGGAGGCATCCGGATCCGAGATCGTGTTCACGGGCGCCTCCGAGCCGGTCCGGGCCCAGCTCGCGCGGGGCGGCGTCGTCGAGACCGAGGGGCTCGCGGCTTTCGAGCCCGATCTTGACCGGGGCCTGCAGCGCTGCGAGGACGCGCTGCTCTCGGCCCCCGGCCTGGCCGATGCCGTGGCCGAGCACCCCGCCGGGCGCCTCGAGGGACTGCCACCGGGACTCGCCGCACACCTCGAGCGCGTCTCGGTGCCCGAGGGCACCGTCCTGCTGCACCAAGACGACCCGCCCGGCGACGTCTACGTGCTCGAGTCGGGGCGCCTGGGTGTGGAGGCCACGACCCCCGAGGGCAGCAGGATCCGCCTGCGGACGCTCCGACCCGGCGTCGTGGTCGGCGAGATCGCGCTCTACACCGGGGTCGCCCGCACCGCCGACGTGGTGGCGGAGGTCCCGAGCGTGGTCCTTCGCATCGACCGCGAGTCGATCGAGCGGCTCGAGGCCGAGGAGCCGGAGCTCGCCGCGGCGCTGCACCGGTGGCTCGCCACGACGCTCGCGGAGCGACTGGCCGACACGCGCGGAGCCGTGGACGCCCTGCTCGACTGAGCAGACCCCACCCACCGTTGACGAACGCGGACGTCGGACCGACCATGCGAGCATGGACCCGGAGAGCGTCGTCACGTACGAGTACCCGGCCGAGCCGTACTCGGAGGTGATCCCGGGCCTCTGCGCGGCGAGCACCGCTCACTCACCCGCCGAGATGCTTTCGATGTTCGACGTGCTGATCGACGTCGGCGGACGCGATCGGTGGGACGGCGTCCCGGATGCCCGGTACAGCTTCCACCCGCTCGACGACGTCCCGTTCATCGCCGATGCGGAGATGATCCATGCGGTGGGGGAGAAGATCGCCTCGCTCGTCAGCGCGGGGAAGCACGTCGCGGTGAATTGTCTCAGCGGCGTGAACCGCTCCGGGCTCCTCGTTGGACGCGCGCTCGTGGAACTCGGCTACACGCCCGAGGACGCGATCGAGGCGGTGCGCCGGGCGAGGGGACCGATGGCGCTCAGCAACAAGCACTTCGTTCGCTTCCTCCTGGTCGACTGCACCCCTCGCGCTCTGGCACGACGCCGACAGCAGTCACTGCCGCTCTGAACCCTGGATCGGACCGCGTCGTGTGCGAGCGCTGAGGAGCTGATCTTCGAACGCGGCTAGCGGGAGCTCGATGGAGGTTGAGCGGCCGAGCCCCGAGGAAGTTCGACTCCCGACCTATTGCGGTGAGAGGCAACCTCCTTCATCATCGGCTGCCCATGAGCGCGATCGACCGATATCGTTCGGAGCCGGCAACTCGGCGGGGCCGGCGAAGGCCGCTCACTGTCTTCGTGGCGAGCGCCTCGCTCGTGGTCGTCCTCCTCCCGCAGCTCCCTGTGATGGCGGCTTCCAACGTCACGGCCATCACTTCGGATGGCGGGCAACAGTCCCTGGTGGGGGAGATACCGCGCGTGTTCACGCCGGCCAACGCCACTATCTCGATCGGTGCCGTCGGCGATGGCTCCGGCGGGATCACGTGGATCCGGATGTCCGCGAGTGCGCCCGGGACGTCATTCTCCGCGCGAGTCGACGCTCCCACGGGTCAAGCTCTCGCGCCCGGCACCTACGCCACCACGTCGTCCCCCACAGCTACGGAGGCAGGGTTCGATGTCGGCGGCGATCGTTCCTGCAACTCCACGGGAACGCTCACCATCCACGAGCTCTCCTTCGTTACCGACCCCTCCGTGGCCATCGAGCACTACGCTGCTACCTACGAGCAGGTCTGTCTGGGCCACACTGAACCGTTCTTCGGCGAGCTCAGGTACGACTCGAGCGTCGACTTCAAGGCGGCGACCGTGGACCCGTTCGCGTTGAACTTCGGGCAGGATTACGTCGGCACGGCCCTGCCCGCGCTGCCGCTCACCATCACCAACGCAGGCACGCTCGCGATGACGCTTGGAACGGCGGAGCTCACGGGGCCGGCATCGGGCGACTTCTCGATCACGAGCGATGCGTGCTCGGGTGAGACGCTCGCGCCCGCCGCGAACTGCGTGATGGAAGCCTCCTTCACACCTGGCGACATCGGACAACGCACCGCCACCATCCACCTCGACGATCAGACCGTCCGTGGTGGTCGAGATATCCCCTTGTATGGCGAGGGGTTCATGAACTTCACCGCGACACGCGTGAGGGTTTCGCGTTCGAGCATCCGATTCGGCCAGACCGTCGTGTTGACGGCTCATCTCACCGGCTTCGAGCAGACGATCAGCAAGGAAGTCGAGATCCACGCGAGGCCTTACGGGGGGACCTATGCGCTCCTGACGTCGGGTGACGTCGACGAGAACGGGAACCTCTCCGTGACGTTCGCCCCGAGGAAGAAGACGACCTTCATCGCCAAGTTCCTGGGCGATGAGCACAGCTTGCCGGCCACCAGCCCGGTGAAGACGGTCTACGTGTCCGTATCCGTGACCGGCTCCATGATCGGTGCCTACGGCAGTTCCGGCGCGTACAAGCTCTACCATTTCAATGCGCGCTGCCCGAACCGAGGAAGAGGCTGCCCCACCTACGTGTTCAAGGTCACACCGAACCACAGCGGCGCGAACGCGTGCGCTCTCCTCCAGGTTCGCACCGGCGGCGTCTGGCGCACCGCTACCGACTGCGTGAGGGTGAGGCTGAACGCGGATAGCAAGGCTGCAGTCACCTGGGTGTACGGGGGTCCTGGCGTGATCGGCCTCCCGACGAGGGTGCGCGCGCAGTTCAGGGGCGACGCCGACCATGTCGGAGCGAACGCGAGATGGGCGTATTTCAAGGTGACGAGATAGCCGATGGTCTGCTCACGACCCCCTACGTCGAGCGAGAGATCGATCAGGAGCCCGAGGGATACCTGGGCGTGACGGAGGTCGCCCGAGAGCTCGGGGTGAGCCGACAGCGGGTGAGCGAGCTGCGCTCCAGACCCGGGTTCCCTGCGCCCATCGCGGAGCTCGCCGCTGGTCCGGTGTGGAAGGCCTCGAGTCTCAGGCGGTTCCTCGAGACGTGGGAGCGGAAGCCGGGACGACCTCGACGCAAGGTGTCGTGACGCGGTGCCGCTGGGGGCCCACGCTGAGCTCCCTGTACTACTTGTCGTGCTTGATCTCGACGCCACCGAGGATGGCGAGCGCATCGACCCGGAGTCGGGGTGCATCGTCGGGAAGTGAGGATCCCTCCGCTCGGTTGCTGACGCCTCCGAGGATCGGTGTCCCTCGAACGGTGACTCGCCAGTCGCGGGGGATGATCAGGTCCACGCCCCCCATGATGGCGGTGGCGTCGACCTCCGCCCCATCTTCGGCGAGCGTGGCGTGGCGCATGTCCAGCTCCACGCCTCCCATGATCGCCGTGAGGACCGCCCCCCGGAAGGCGTTCGACTGCGTCGCGAGCTCCGAGCCGCTCAGGAACGCGGTCGTGCGGACCAGGTCCTGATCGTGTCCCTCACCCAGGACGAGGTGATCTCCGCGTCTGCTGTTGCGGACCAGGACCGTCAGCCCGAACGCGATCAGCGCGGTCGGCCAGATCACGTTCCACGCCGACGTCTCGAGTACGTCGTTCGTGACGAGGAGGAGGAGCACACCGACGGCGACGAGCAGCACCGGTCCGAGGAGCGAGACCGGTCGCTCGGCGAGGGTCACGAGCCCGAAGCCGACGAGGACGGCCGGCCACCAATCGCCGATCACCTGACCGGCGTCGAGCACGTCTGCGCGATCGAGCAGGAAGAGCACGCCGATCGCGATCAGGGTCGCGCCCATGACCACCCGATCCCATCTCATCGCGGAGAAGCGTGTCCGTTGGGATCGACGCGGTCAAATCGCACGCAACACCGGCCGGAGCCGAGCCTGCCACGGCGCCAGACGAACGTCCCACGGGAGATGTTTGCGTTCAGATGGAACGTGTGAACCGATCCGGGTTCGTTAGGAGATGGCGTCGATCTTCGCGCGGATCTGCTCGATCGCGGGCACCGCACCTTTGCGCTCGCAGACGCCGAGCGCCCGACCGAGGGCCGCGATCGCATCGTCCCGCCGTCCGGCGAGCCGGTGGACCTCGGCGAGGTTCTCGAACGTGCCGGAAAGCGTTTCCCAGAAGTCGATCCCATCCGTCATCGAGACGGCTTCCTCGACCACACCGATCGCCTCCTCGGTCCGTCCCTCCCGGGCGAGCAGCTTCGCTCGGATCCCTCGTGTCGTCACCTGGTTCACCAGATCGTCCGACGCCCCGAGGTTCTCGGACACGCCGATCATCTCTGACGCCTCCGCGAAGCGACCCTGCTCGTAGAGCACGTGGGCGAGATTGGCCGCCAGCGTGGACCGGAACCCAAGCTCCCCGATCGATCCGAGCATCTCCATGCCCCGTCGCAGGAAGCCCTCAGCGGCGCCGAGGTCCCCGGCCAGGATCTCGAGCCACGAGGCGTTCATGGAGACACCGCCCCACCAGAGCTTCTGGCCCAGGTCGAGCACGACCTCCAGCGCTCGACGCTGTTGCCTCCGCCCCTCCTCGAACAGGCCCAGTTGCCCTCGGCAGCCTCCCTGCACCATGTCGGCCATGGCTCCGATGAACCGATCCTCGGGCAGCCATGCGCGGATCTCCTCACATCGTTGGATCCCCTCCTCGGGCCGAGCCATCCCCAGGAACGGCGCGACCATCCGCGCAAGGGCCACGTCGGGCAGCGCGGCCCGATCCCCAGCCCGTTGGGCATGGAAGGCGGCCCGCTCGGACGCCGTCTCCATGTCCGAGGCGCGACACCACATCAAGCCCACGTCGCTCAAGGCGCTCCATGCGCGCGCGAGGCCTTCGTCGTCGCCGAGCTCCTCCAGGGCGCGGATCGCCTTCTCCGCCTCCTGCTTGAGCAGCTCGGTCGCGCCTTCAGGGTCTAGCTGTGAGCGGAGCGAGAGCTGCGCGAGGCGCGCGCGGATCTCCAGCCTTCGGTCACCCTGCCGGGAGCTCGCCTCCGATGCCTCGTCGAACGCGGACCTCGCCCTCTCGAGATCCCCGGCATGGATCGATGCAGTGCCGAGGCGCACGAGGAGATCGATACGCACCGGATCGTCCGGATCCATGAGGGCGACCGCTCGGTCGAAGAGCTTGCTCGCGGCGAGGAGGTCGCCTCGCGCGGCCGCCCGCCGGCCGCCCGACGCGAGTCGAGCGGCCGCCTCACCTGCGAGCTCACGACCATGGTCATCCAGTGGGCCGAGCTCGGACCGGAGCGCCGCCGCCTGCTCGAGGTGGTAGGCGAGCACCTCCTCGAACTCGGGGAGGCGTTCGGCCGCGATCCGCTCGAGCCAGCGTGCGTGGCGCTCGTGCAGCTCGGACCGGATGCGCTTGGGGATCCGCTCGTACGCGGCGTCGCGGATCAGCGCATGGCGGAATCGGAACGCCTCGCTTCCGCCGAACAGCCCCTGTTCCGGGCCGATCAGGTCGCGTCGGTGCAGCGCCATCAGGTGTCGGCCGACGTCGCCGGGGGGCAGGTCGCTCGACAGCTCGGTGACGCTTCCCCAATGGAAGACGCGGCCTTCGACGGAGCCGCGTTCGATCACCCGCTGCTCCTCGGGTGTGAGTCGATCGAGCCTCGCCTGGAGGAGTCCGGCGATCGTCGGCGGCACGGTGAGGTTCGACAGGTCGCCGGTGACCACCCAGCCGTCCGCTTCCGGCCGGACCAGGCCGTCGTCGATCAGCATCGCGACGATCTGCTCAACGAACAGCGGGTTGCCCTCGGCCGCCTCCGTCACCCGTGCCGTCACGGCGGCGGGTGCATCCGACCGACCGAGGAGCCCGACGATCAGCTGGTCCGACTCGTCCTGGGAGAGTGGTTCGAGGTGGAGCGTCGTGGCGGTCGCCTGCCCTCCCCAACCCGGCCGGACGTCCTGCAGGTCCGGGCGAGCCGGGCACAGCAGGAGGATCGGTGCGTCTCTCGTCCACTCGGCCACGTGCTCGATCAGATCGAGCAAGCCCGGCTCCGCCCAGTGGATGTCGTCGAACACGGCCACGAGCGGTCGCTCCGCCGCGAGGGCCTCGAAGAGCTTGCGGATCGCCCAGTGCGTCTCCTCGGGTGAGGCGGTGGCCCCCGCCAGTCCGAGGAACTCGGCGAGCCGATCCGAGGCGATCGAGGCGTCGTCGGTGCCTCGGAGGAGCGCGTCGATCTTCGACCGGATCTCGGCCGGCACGTCCGCCTCGAGGACACCTGCGACGACGGTGAGCATCTCCACGACCGGCCAGTACGTGATGCCGTCTCCGTAGGAGAGGCACCGGCCGCGCACGACCATGGAGGTGACCGGGAGGCCCGTGAGGAACTCCCGGGTCAGACGCGACTTCCCGACACCGGGCGTTCCGAGGATCGTGGCCAGGACGCACGAGCGGTCCCGGACCGCGCGAGCGAAGGCCTCATGGAGCGCATCGAGCTCTCGTTCGCGCCCGATCATCGGAGCGTCGAGGCGCCGGGCGACGCCGGCGGCACCGGGAGCGACGTGCTCGAGCCGGTACGCGGCGACCGGCGCGGTCTTCCCCTTCAACTCGAGTGGCTCGACCGCCGTGGCCACGACGGCGTCGTGGACGAGCCGCATGGTCGTCTCTCCGATCAGGATCTCGCCCGGAGCCGCCGCCTGTTCCAGCCGCGCGGCGACGTTCACCGCATCGCCGGTGACGAGCGCCTGTCCGCCGGTGGGATCGCCCGCCACGACGTCGCCGGTGTTGACCCCGATCCTCGACGCGATCGTGACGCCCCGGTCGCGTTCCAGCTCCTTGTTCAGGGACGCGAGTGCCTCACGCATCTCATCGGCGGCGCGGACCGCGCGAACCGCATCGTCCTCGTGCACGGACGGGATGCCGAAGACCGCCATCACCGCGTCACCGATGAATTTCTCGACGGTGCCGCCGTGGCGCTCGAGCACCGCCTGCATCTCCTCGAAGAATCGCGACATGAGAGCCCGAAGCGATTCGGGATCGAGCTGCTCACCCAACGACGTCGACCCCGTGACGTCGCAGAACAGGACCGTGACGGTCTTGCGAATCTCACCGCCCTCTCCCATGAGTTGAGCCTAGGCCGGTTCCACCAGCAGCACGAGTCCGGGTCCGCAGCGGAGGTCGGGCCGTCCGCGGGGCCGCTGCTGGCATCGGCCGTCAAGAAGCGGAAGGCCGCGAAGGTGATCGCCGGCCCCGGCGTCGCGAACGTGCTCGCTGGATGGACACTGGGGCTCCGAAACATGAGCTGTCATCGGGCCGCGTCGTGTCCGGTCGAGACGCGCGCGAGCGCTAGCGAACCGGAAGCATGAACAGGTCCACCGCACGGTCGCCGATCAAGCGACCGTGTTCGACCCCTTGCTCGACCGCGTTCCGGAAATGGAACCCGACGAGGATCCGGGAGAGCGCGTTCTCTTCCGCCGCCTGGGAGAAGCTCGTGAACGAACGCATCACCGAGGTCGCGTCGTTGCACGTGCTTCCGGCCGGCAGCGTCAGGCTGCAGGTCTCGAAGCTGATCAGGTCGGTCCCGAAGAAGCGTTGGAAGACCTGCGCCGCCGCACCTCCTTCGACGCTGTGCGCGGAATCGTGGTCCGGGATCGGAGGCGTCCCCCTCAACGGGGTCCAGGTCGGGTCCACATCCGTGTCGGGGTTGCCATCGGTATCTGCCAACTGGATCGCGGTGACCGGTCGCCAGAAGTTGTAGAGGTACTTGGTCTCGAACGAGCCGATGTAGCCGTCTGCCAGGGCCATGTTGAGCAGACCGAACAGTCGCGCCTGCTCCCACAGGTCGATGCCCTGGTCGTCGGCGACGATCCTCCCGATCCGGTTCCACCCCAGCGGGGAGCTCTCGACCCAGAAGAGCGCGATCTCCGTCTCGTCGACCGTGCGGTCGCTCGGAGTGGTGATGTCGTCGCCCCCCAGACGCTTCACCTCTTCGAAGTCGGCGGTGTACGCACTTTCGGTCACGTCGTAGGGCGGATCCGCGCGGAACTGCGAGCTGTCCTCGAGCACGAAGGGGGTGACGTCCTGCCAACCAGGTGCGAACGCGAACGGGGTGCCGGGCGTGAACCGGTACTCGCCGGGCTCGTCGCCCTGTGGGTACTCGAAGTCCAGCAACGGGGTGTCCGACCCGTCGTCGGCTCGGAGCGCGAGGATGGCCGCGGCAGCCCTCGCTCCCACGTTGACACCCTTCCTCTTGGCCGGTCGATCGGGGATCGCGTCGAGCGCCGCCGCGTAGTCGGCTTCGACGCTCGCGATCGCCGCGTCGGCGGACATCCGGCCGAGCAGCGGGACCAGAACGTCTCGCGCGGCCGTCGCCACGGCGGCATCGGTCGACGCTCGACGGCTCGCGTGCCCGAAGAAGGCGTACGGCCGGTAGCGCCTGTCGATCGCGTTCAGGGCATCGTGGATGGCTACGTGCGCCATGGCGTACATGTGCGATTCGTACAGCGGGTTGCCGGTGGGAGCGAGGCCGGCGGCGAGCGCCGCCTCGCCCGCGTTCGCGTTCCAGACCAGGACGGCATCTCCCGAGGATCCGGTTTGCGAAGCGGATGGTCGGGCGACCACCGCTGGAGCAACCCCGGCCACGCCCAGCATCGATGTGACAGACACGACGAGAGCGCTACGTCGTATCGTGCGAGTGATACCGAAACGGGTGTGGTGACGGGAGGCGAACTCGTCACCGGTGATCGCCGCGTGCTGCCGAACCCTGCTTCTCATCGGATACCCCTTCGGCCAGCGTTGTTCGAGAGTGAACCTGGTTCCACCACGAGTCAAATCCGTGATGGTCTCCGCACGTGTCGCGATGACCGCGCGGTGAGAAACAAGGTCGCAACGGCCGGGATCGATGCTCCTGCTACTGCCCGGTCCCTTCGTTCGTCCTGACGATCGTCTCACTGTGAGGGAGGTGCAGCAGACTCTGCACCCGTCGAACGCCAGGGACCTGACCGGTGAGGTCGACCACCTCGCCGAACGTCTGGCGATCCCGCAGGTCGCCCGAGAGGTACGCCACGCCGTTGACGACGTCGACCACGAGATCGTCGGTCCTGAGGTCGCGCCGTTCCTGCAGCTTCGTCCTGACGCCGCGAACGATCTTGGCGTCCTCCACGGCGGCGTTCGGGCTCGCGACGGGGATCGGCTCCTCCCGGGGCGCCGCGGGAGTCGCCACGGACATCGGTTCGGCGCGAGACGGCTCTTGGGTCGCGTCCGGGACCGGTTGGCGGTCCGGTTGCGGCTCAGGCGGGGTCGACCCGCCGGGAGGGAGGTTCAGTGGAAGGAGAGAGGGTGGCTCGACCTGGATCGCCCGCCCTCGCGTGAGCGGCTGGATCGAGGCGATGATGCGATCGCGCCTCGCCCTCCCTTGGCGCGGATCGAAGAGGTAGGCGACGGCGGCAGCGCCGGTGCTTGCGACGACGAGCGTGCGGGTGCGCATGATGCCTCCTCGGGGGTTCGGCATCGATCAGGATGCGTTCCATCGTCTCGCCTCCGCCGACCCACCGCAACCGTGCAGGTCGGCCTACTGGAAGGGCCGGTGGAGCGTCTCCATCTGGGCGCAGGCGGCCGCCAGACCCCCTGGCTGGTAGCTGGCTTTCTCCCCCTGCGATTGAAGTTCAGCATCTCGCCATGCCGATAACTAGCCAGTGCTGACCGAGGAGGAACTGGTCGAGACCGCGCTGCTGCGATACGCCCAGCAGCGGGCGACGAAGTGGGGCGCGCAGCGCTTCGCGGCCGAGTTCCACAGGCGGGACCTCGAGGAACGGTGGCAGGTGGCCGCGCGATCGGGGACGACGCCGTACTCGCCTCCGGCCGATGCGACGACCGACTCTCAGATCGGCCTGTCGGGTCCCGTGGACTCCGGCTCGCAGGGGAACGCGGTCGGCTCCGATCGGGCCGAGGCGCGGATGGTGAGGCCGGCTTACGCACGACACGCCTCCGTCCCGAGGCCTCCGGCACCGGAGCCCGAACCGAAGGGACGCAGTCCGCGTCGACGGAAGCGGAAGGGACCGTCGAACGATCTCGCATCGAAGATCACGCCCGCCGAGGCGGCGCGGATGTCGGCCGCCGGTCGCCGCCTCCATGGGCTGGACGATCCGGCCGGTTAGTCAGCGTCCCAGAGGTACGTGCTGACTTTCGTGATAACGTTTCTGTTATCATCCGCCCAAGAATGAAGGCAGGGACCGTTCTCCGGGAAGCTCGGCGACGGGCCGGACTCACGCAGCGCGAGCTCGCGCGCGCGGCGGGCGTACCCCAGCCGGCGGTCTCTCGGATCGAGCGCGACCATGTGTCGCCGCGGCTCGACACGCTCGACGTCCTCCTCCGCGGATGTGGCCTTGCCCTCGATCTGGTTGAACGGCCCGGGCTCGGCGTCGACCGGACGCTGATCCGGGAGCGGCTGCGCCTCTCTCCGATCGAACGCGCACGGCTGACCGCCCGGGAATGGAACCGCACGGGCGGCCTTCGCCGGGGCGGGCACGATCGATGAGCGAACCAGCCTTCGATCCGATCGCCGGACTGGGGCGGCTCGTCGAGCACGATGTCCGGTTCGTCCTGATCGGCGGCTACGCGGCAGCGCTCCGCGGTTCGCCGATGATGACCGGCGACGTCGACATCTGCCCGGCTCGGGATCGCGGGAACCTCGATCGGCTCGCCGAGGCTCTCCAGAGCCTCCACGCTCGCCTCCGCGGAGCCCCGGCCGACGTCTCGTTCCTGCTCGACGGCCGATCACTCGAGACGGGAGACCACTTCACGTTCGCGACCGACGTTGGTCCGATGGACTGCTTGGGCACGCCGGCCGGGACAGACGGATTCGCGGACCTCGATGCATCGGCCACGGACGTGGACCTCGAGGGGCTCGTCGTTCGCGTCGCCTCCCTCGACGACCTGATCCGCATGAAACGGGCAGCCGGCCGACCGCAGGACCGGATCGCGGTCGAATGGCTCTCGGCGCTCCGAGACGAGCTCGAGAGCTGATCGTCCCATCGCTGCTGTTCCGTCGAGGAGCAGCTTCAGGGCATGCGGACCAGGACGGACTCGGTCGTGTCCCTCAGGTCGTCCAGCTCGAGCTCGGCACGCCGGTCCACGTCGACGGTCTGGAGGCTGAACGAGAAGGTCGTGCCGATCCCGATCCCGGAATCCACCCAGATCCGTCCGGACATCGCCTCGACGAGCGTCTTCGCGATGTACAGCCCGAGACCCGTGCCGGGGCGACCGGCTGCGGCGCCGTCCTTCACCCGATAGAAGCGATCGAAGATCAGGTCTCGATGTTCGATGGGGATGCCGGGGCCGATGTCGCGAACGGAGACGGTGACCGAGCCGTTCCACGTTTCCGTGCTCACGTCGATCGGCAAGCCCTCCGGGGTGTATTTGTCCGCGTTGGTGAGGAGATTCAGCACGACCTGCTCGACGCGGAACGGATCGGCGAACACGATCGACGGGCGGTGGGCTTCGTGAAGCACGACCGGGCGATCCGGGCGTTGTTCGCGGAACTCGCGCACGATCCGACCGAGGAGGTGGTCGAGCGGCGCAGGCTGCAGATCGACGACGAGTCCGCCGGCCTCGATCAACGAGGCGTCCAGCATGTCGTTCACCACCCGCTCGAGACGCTGGGTTTGACGCAGCATGATCCGGTAGTACTCGAGACGGGTGTCGGGATCGTCGTCGACGGTCCCCTCGACGAGGCTCACGAGGAAGCCCCGGAGCGGTGTCAGCGGCGAGCGGAGCTCGTGGGAGACCATCGAGACGAAGTCCTGCTTGATCTGCTCGGCTTTCTGCTCCTCGCCGGCGTCGCGCACCACCACGATCCGTGCCGGCGGCGCACCCTCCTCGTCGCGGATCGCGCCCGTTCGGAGGCGGAGCGCCTTGCTCGTCCCGTGCTTCGTCTGCACCATCGCATCGCTGGACTCGCCGTCGCCGGCGTCGCCGTCGGAGAGCGCGCCGATCCGCTCCAGACCGAGGAGGTCGTCGCACCGACGTCCGATCGCCTCCGCGTCCGAGTACCCGAGGAGCGCGGACATCGCCGGGTTCCACGTGGTGATCAGCCCGTCCGGGTCCACCATGAACACGCCGTCCGACGTGTGGGTCACGATCTCCGACAGCCGGGCGCGTTCGAGCGTCTTGCCGTACAGGCGGTGGTTCCGCAACCGAGCGGCCACCTGGCCGGCCAGTCCGTCGAGCAGGAGCCGTTCGGTCGCGGTCAGGACCTGCGCCCGGTACACGGCCAGGACCCCGCGGACATCGTCCCCGTCGCCGACCAGGGAGATCTGCGGCGCGACGTCGGAGCGCACCGAGACGAAGGCCTCGAGCGGGTCGGCATCCGCATCGACAGGGAGGTGGCGGACCCCGTCGCACGTGTGGACGGCGACCGCGCCGTCCTCGACGACGACCAGCTCGACGCGGTCGGCAGGGAGCAGCTTCTCGAGCAGACAGAGGAAGTCGCCGAAGTCTTCACGCGACGCGATCGGTCCGTCCAGCGCGCGTCCGGCCTCGTAGAGATCGAGCGCTTGGTTCCGCTCGAAGACGGTCGTCACCCAGCGGCGATACGTGAGGTACGCGAGCGATACGGGGGCGAGCATCAGGATCAGGCTCGCCGGCTGGATCGCCCAGGAGATCGCGGCCAGGATGCCGAGGGCCATGTTGCCGAGCCAATGCAGCACGTTGATCGCGAGCGGGAGGCGGAACACATCGAGGAAGCGCGTCCCCTCCACCATCGAGACGACGAGCGTGATCGCACTCGAGTTGACCACGAACATGAGCGACATCGCCACGAGGGCGGCGAGCCACCGCATCGGGTCGATGGGACCCGCCCCTCCGCCACCGAGGAGGGCGAAGGCGATCTCGGCAAGCGTGATCCCGATCAGGAACTGGGAGACGTTGTAGGCGATCTTGAACGGCTTCCAGCGGTTGAGGGCCTGGCCGAGACCGACGCCCAGGAGCACCGCGACCGTCAGGACGCCGGGGGCGACGAGCAGCAGGGCGCCTGCCCACACCCCGTCGGTGAGCGCGAAGTTCACGGTCTCCGTGCCGCGGTGCAGCGGGATCGAGCACCGCTCGGCGGCGATCGTGAACGCCGCGATCAGCGCGACGGCGAGCAGGTCCTCCGCGTCCCACCGGACGATCTCCGGTACGCGGATCGCGACGCAGCCCAGGCCGAGCAGGCTCGCGAGGCCGATCAGGATCTTCACGCGTCGAGGGAGGTTCCCCATCGTTCCTCCTCAGCTCCAGGTGGTGGAGCTCCACGATGTCGAGCTCCACGACTGGGAGCTCCACGAGGTCGAGCTCCAGGACATGCCGCTCCACGACGTCGAGCTCCACGAGTTGCTCGACCATGCGCTGTTCTCCGAGATCAGGGACGACCATGACGTCGAGGACCACGAGTTCGAGGACCACGAGGTCGACGACCATGACGTCGAGTCCCACGGCGCTCCCAGGACGTCCTGCTCCCCGTCGACCAGATCGAGCTGACCGTCCCCGTCGAGGTCGGCGTGGACGTGGAACCGCCCACGACTGCCCTCGAGCGAGCCGAGGCCGGCCGACCTGGTCAAACCGGCGTTCGCCCACACTCCGCTGTTGATGCTCTGGACCGCGCCCGCTGCGTCGACGAGCCCGGACCCTCCGCCGGACCGGTACTGGGAGGCCCGGAGCGTGCTGCCCAGGAGGATCGACTTCACGGTGTTCGGACGGAGCGAGGGGTTCACCTGGTACAGCATCGCGGCCACACCGGAGACGACCGCTCCGGCCTGGGACGTGCCCGTTCCCTTGAGGTAGCTGCCGTCGAGGACGGCTTCGGGATGCAGCCCGTCGATCGTGCTGCCCGCGTCGCGCGTGGCGACGATCGTGGTGCCGGGCGCGACGACGTCCGGTTTCACGAACCCGTCCACCGTCCGCGCCGAGCTCGAGAACGGCGCGACCTCGTCGTCCTTGCGGTCCGCCGTCCGGTTGACGTCGACCGCTCCCACCGTGATCACGTAGGGGTCGTCGCCGGGCTTGTTGATCGTCCCCGGTCCCCGGTTCCCCGCCGACACGACGACGGTGATGCCGGCCGCCCACGCACGCTCCACGGCCGCGTTCAGCGGATCGAGCGCGTAGGGCTGGACGCTGTCCGTCCCGAACGAGAGGTTCAGGACCTTGATCCCGTAGTCGGCGCGGTGCACGACCACCCATTGCAACGCGGCGATCACCACCGAGACGTCGGTCGAGCCGTCCGGGCCGGCGACCTTCAGGGACACGAGGTTGGCTCCGGGCGCGACGCCTCGCCACTTGCCCAGCGAGGCGGCCCCGTTGCCGGCGATCACGCCCGCGAGGTGCGTGCCGTGGCCGTAGTCGTCCTCGCCGTTCCCACCGGGCGTGAAGTCGACACGGGCGAGGACACGGTCGCCGAGGTCCGCGACCTGGGCCACTCCGGTGTCGATCAGTGCGACCGTCACACCGCTGCCGTCGATCCCGTCGGGAACCTGCCCCAGTCGGATCGCCTTGCGCCATGCGAGGTTGGGCTCGAGGTCGTCCCACGCGTCCGTGGCCACTCCCGCCATCTGCACGCGACCGTCGACGGAGACCTCCGCGATCGAGGGATCGCGCACGAGGATCGGGAGACGGTCTTCCGGCACGGTGGCGGCGAAGCCCCCGATCAGGGGGAGCGGGTGCGTCACCTCGCCGCCGAGGGTCTCCACGAGCTCCTCCGCGACGTGGGACGAGGGCGTCGCCTCGTGGACGAGGAGCCGGAGCGACGTGAGGGAGGGAGCCGGGACGGGCTGGAGCAACGCCGCGGCGATCACCGCGGAGACCAGGATGCCGATCACGGCGGTGCGGTGATCCGGCGTGGGGAGGGCGTGGGCCCGGCTCGGGAGGTGGATCTGCTGCACAGGGGGGTCCTCTCGGTGATCGGCACTCGGTGTGGGCCGGATGAGCGCTCACTTTGGGCCCCATCGGGCGACAGCGCTATCGCTCGAAGGACGCAAAGTCGGTCCGCCGGAACTCCTCCCAGGCATGGGCCGGTCGGGCGAGCGACTCGAGCGTCCGGGGGAAGCCGAAGGTCCGGTCCCCTTTCGGGGTGTGTCCGCGCCGCCTGGTTTCGCTATCGCTCGACCGAGAAGAGACGCCAGCGGCCGGGGACGCCCTTCAGCTCGTGTTCGGCACGGTCCTCGAAGGTCAGCGCTGCTCCCGCCACCAGATCCTTCACCGTGCTCGAGACCAGGACCTCCCCTGCTCCGGCCGCCGCGCTGACGCGGGCCGCGATGTGGACGGCCAAGCCGCCGAGATCGTCGCCCCGCACCTCGACTTCACCGGTGTGGACGCCCGCGCGGATCTGCACGCCGAGGGCCTCGATCGCTCCCGCCACGTCGAGGGCGCAACGCACGGCCTGCGTCGGCGAGGCGAACGATGCGAAGAAGCCGTCGCCGGTCGTGGAGACCTCGCGACCGCCGTACCGTTCGAGTTGCACGCGGACGAGCGTGTGGTGTTGGTCGAGCAGATCCCGCCAGCGTCGGTCACCCCACTCCGCGGCCCGCGTCGTCGAATCGACGATGTCGGTGAACAGCAGTGTGGTGAGCAAACGATCGGGATCCCTGCCGGTGCGCGTCCCGGTGAGGAACTCCTCGATCTCGTCGGCGATACGATCGATGCCCTGGGAGAAGATCAGGTGGTCCTCACCCGGGAGCTCGACCAACTTCGCCCCTTCGATCCGCGCCGCGACGTCCTTGCTGTGTTCCATCGGCACGACCCGGTTGTCGCTCCGGTTCAGAACCAGCGTCGGACATGCGAGCCGCGGGATCAGATCCTGGACGTCCGCGAGCATCGTCTGCCGGTAGTAGTGGCCCATCGCTCCTCGGCGGACGGAGTTGCGCTGGAGCTTCAGGAGCCGTTCGTCGAACGCGTCGTCGGCGACACGGCTCGGTGCGAGCCACTCGATGCCACTGGCGTCGCCCCCTTCGTTGATCATCGTGACCACATCCTCGACCGTTTCCACCGACGGCCCTCCCTCCAGCTCGTGCTTCGCCGTCGGGGCGAACAGGACGAGGGAGTCGCATCGCTCCGGATGCATCGCCGCCAGGAGCATCGCGACCAGCGTGCCATCGTTGGTGCCGACGACGACGGGTCGTTCCGAGCCCACCGCGTCGAGGACCGCGACCACGTCCTCGACCTGCGTCTCGAAGTCGGGCAGGGCGTCGAGCGGGACCGGGTCGGAGAGCCCGGTCCCTCGACGGTCGAAGTGGATCAGGCGGCCCAACGAGGCGAGTCGGCGCAGCAGCCGGGCGAAGTCCGGGAAGTCCCAGACCGCTTCGACGTGGTGCACCCAGGTGTCGATGAACAGGACGTCGATCGGGCCATCACCGACCACTTGATAGGCGATGTGGACATCGCCGGTCTTCGCGAACCGGGTCTCGCCTTGGTCCGGCATCAGCGGAGCGTATCGCCGCAGCCGCGATCCCGTTCCGCGTGCTCAGGGATGAGAGCCGATGTGCCGACCACTCCTGTATGGGTGTCGATCAGAACGAGCGGCGGGCGAGCGATGGCCTCGGCGACACGTTGGTGCGTCGTCGCGCCGACGATCTTGGCACCGCCGAGCCCGTCCGGACGCGCTTCGCGCGTTTCCTGGGCCTCCATCCGGATGCGCGGGCATCGAACAGGGGAGCGAACGGTGAGCTCGTGAGCGGTTGGTGGCTCGGTCGGCTCCCCGTGGGTTGGCACGTGATCAACGAGGTTCCCGTCGGCGATGCCGACGCGAAGGTCGACCATGTCGTGATCGGGCCTTCGGGGGTCTTCACGATCAACACGAAGAACCTGACCGGCAAGGTGTGGGTGGGACCGAAGAGCATCCTGTACAACCGGAGAAGTACCGACTTCCTCCCAAGGGCGACCGCCGAGGCGTGCCGTGCGTCGCGACTCCTCGCGGCCGCGGTCGGACGACCCGTCGAGGTTCGAGGTGTGCTCGCGATCCTCTGCGACGACTGGACCATCAAGCAGCGGCCGGCCGAGGTCTACGTGGATGCGACGAGAGGCGTGAAGGACTGGATGGTCAGACAGCCCGTCGTCCTCCGTTCCTCAGAGGTCATCGAACTAGCACGTGCCGCCTCGAACCCCGATACGTGGGCCGGAGTCTGACTGTCTGAGCCTCTCGACCCGAGGCCGGGGCGACCCTAGACTCCGCCCATGCAGCGGCGCAGCGGCGGGCGCGGCCTCGGCGCCGTTCTGTTCACCGACATCGTCGGTTCCACGGCGATCGCCGCCGAGATGGGCAGCACTCGGTGGGGTGAGCTCGTGGCGCGGCACCACCGGATCGTCCGGCGCCTGATCTACCTCGGCGAGGCGATCGCGCCCGCCGGCGGCTGAGGGGATCGATGTCGCGCGAAGCGGGTGAGCTCCGGCGCACGATGCCGGCTCTTATCGCGGCGATCCCGATCGCCATCGTGTTCTTCGCCGTTCTGGGCATCATGCTGACCGCGGCGGGACCGCGGGGCCTGGCCCTGTCCGACGAGCGAACGAGCGGCTGGATCGCCGTGGTCTACGGACTCCCGATGCTCCCGACCCTGGTGCTGTCGGTCCGTTACCGCCAGCCGCTCATCTTCACCGGGAACATCTTCGCGATCATCTTCTTCGTCTCGCTGGGAGACCAGATCGCGTTCCCAGATCTGGCCGGCGCCTCTCTCGTGGCCGGCGCGCTGGTGCTCGTGGCGGCGGCCTTCGGTCTGACGGGACCCCTCGCGCGCTGGATCCCGGCGCCCATCGTCCACGGCCTGATCGCCGGAGCGGTGACCCCGTTCGTCGTCGACGTCTTCTCCTCGCTCAGCACATCGGCGGGCGGCGTGGCGATCCCTCCGGAGATCCCGCTGATGGTCGGGGCGGCGCTCGCGACCTACCTGCTGAGTCAGCGCTTCCTGGGTCCACGGATCCCGGCGATCCTTCCGTCGTTCGTGGCCGGACTCCTCGTGGCTCTCGTGACCGGGCAGCTGGGGGAGATCCCTTCGTCTCTCGAGCTCCCGAGCCTGGACGTCGTCCGTCCTGGGTTCTCGTGGACCGCGATCGTCACCGCCACGCCGGTGCTGGTGGCGCTGCTCACCGTTCAGTCGAACGTCCCGTCCGTCATCTACCTGCGGACGCAGGGATTCCGGGCGCCGGAGCGCGTCGTCAACGTGGTGAGCGGCGTGGGAACGGTCGTGGGTTCCTTGTTCGGTCCGATCGCCGTGTCGTTGGCGCTGCCGCCCCTGCTGCTGGCAGCGGGACCCGGCGCGGGCGAGCGCTCGATCCGCTACCGGGCCGTCTACGTTCCCGTCGCGACGGGCTTGCTGATCGCACTGTTCGCCGGCACGGCGGCCGATCTCTCGGTGCTCGTCCCGCCCGTGCTGCTCCTCGCGATGGCCGGGCTGGCGCTGATGCCCGCGCTCATCGCGGCGTTGAGGGAGATCACCACAGGGCCCCTCATCCTCGGACCCCTGTTCGCCTTCGTGATCGCGCTCTCGGACATGAAGCTGTTCGGCTTGGGACCGTTCTTCTGGTCGCTCGTCCTGGGAACGGCGGTCTCACTCCTGATGGAGCGGGATGGATGGAAGAGCCTGGAGCCCGAGCCCGCCGACGACGGTGAGGTACCGGTGGATCCGGCCGAAGAGGCTTCGGGGCGCGTCGAGCACTGAGTCGATCCGGGTGGTGGCACCTGTGCCGGCCGAGGGGCCTGCCTCCCAGCAGATCCGCGGGTCGGCGCCCTTGGTCGCCGGCCCGCGACCTGCGAACATCCACCCGTGCTGCAGGAACACGCTGATCTCCCCGACGTCGCTCGTGGACGTCACCTGCTGCTCGCGCGGGTCTTGGCCGGTATCACGTCGGTCAGCTTCGCGATCGGGCTCGTGTTCACGTTCCTCGCCGCGTCGATCCGTCCTCCAGGCGCCGGCGACCCGCTCGGCGATGTCGGCTTCGTCCTTTCGTTCGCGATGTTCCCGGTGATCGGGTACGTGCTGGCGAGCCGTCGTCCGGAGAACTCGATCGGGTGGCTGATGCTCGGGATAGGGACGTTCTTCGGGCTGACGGCGTTCCTCACATCGTTCGGCGAGTACCTGCTCTACTCGGGCAGTCGGGACCTCGGCCTCGTGCTGATCGCGTTCGACTCGCCGAGCTGGGTCCCGATCGTCGTGCTGCCCGTCACGTTCCTCCTCCTGCTGTTCCCGGACGGGCATCTGCCGTCGCCGCGGTGGCGATGGTTCGCGTGGGCGCTCGGCGTCGGGTTGACGGTCGTCTACTTCGCGATCCTGCTCGATCCGGGTCCGATGTCGACGTCGATCGTTTCGACCGAGCCGAACCCGCTGGGGATCGGGGCGCTCGGTCCGTTCCTGGATGGTATCCAGGCCTTCATCGTCGTGATCCCTATCGGGGTGATCGCATCGCTGACCGCGTTGGTCATGAGGTTCCGGCGCGGGAGTCCGGTCGAACGGATCCAGCTGCGGTGGCTGCTCACCGCCGCGGTCTTCGTGGCAGTGCTCTATGCCGGAGCGATGATCGCGTCCATCCCGTACTCATGGGGCGAAGGGGGCGAACCGGGCTGGCTCACGGTGCTCCAGAACATCGTGCTCCCGTCATTCGTGTTGATCCCGCTCGCGATCGGAGCGTCGATCCTGCGCTTCCGGCTGTTCGACATCGACGTCGTGATCAACAAGGCGGTGCTCTTCGGGGCCCTCGCGGTCTTCATCACGGTCGTGTACGTGGCGATCGTCGTGGGCGTGGGAGCGCTCGTCGGCAGCCAGGCCAGCCCGGTGCTGTCGGCCGCGGCCGCGGCGACCGTCGCCCTCGCGTTCCAGCCGCTCCGGCGCCGAGCCCAACGTCTCGCCGACCGTCTCGTCTACGGGAAGCGCGCGACGCCGTACGAGGTCCTGTCGGAGTTCTCCGAGCGGGTGGGGCAGACGTACGCGAACGAGGAGCTGCTCCCGAGGATGGCGCGGGCGCTCGGAGAGGGCACCGGGGCGGCGCGGGCCGACGTGTGGGTGCGCATCGGGGAGGAGCTCCGGCCGGAGGCGACGTGGCCCGAGGAAGCCGAGGCGCCGCCGACGCGACCGATGGCGTCGTCGGAGGAACGCGTCGTGACGAGCTCCTCCTTCTTCGAGCCGGTTCGTCATCGGGACGAGCTGCTCGGCGCGCTCTCGATCGAGAAGCGGCCGGGGGAGTCGCTCTCGGCGACCGAGGAGAAGCTGACCCAGGACCTGGCGGCGCAGGCCGGGCTCGTGATGCGGAACGCGGCCCTGACCGAGGACCTGCTGGACACGATCGAGCAGCTCCGGACCTCGCGCCAGCGGCTCGTCACCGCGCAGGACGAGGAGCGAAGGAGGCTCGAGCGGAACCTGCACGACGGCGCGCAGCAGCAGCTGGTGGCCCTGACGGTGAAGTTGGGGTTGCTCGAACGGCTGGTCGAGCGCGACCCCGGGCAGGCGAAGTCGATCGCCGGGCAGCTCCAGGGAGATGCGACCGAGGCGCTGGAGGAGCTCCGGGACCTCGCCCGCGGGATCTACCCGCCGCTCCTGGCCGACCAGGGGTTGGCTGCGGCGCTCGGATCGCAGGCACGGAAGTCGGCGGTGCCGGTCACGATCGAGGCCGACGGGGTGGGGCGGTACGCGCGCGAGGCCGAGGCGGCCGTGTACTTCTCGTGCCTCGAAGCGCTGCAGAACGTTGCGAAGTACGCCTCGGCCTCGCGCGCCACCGTGCGTCTGAGCGACGGCGACGGGCACCTTCGCTTCGAGGTGACCGACGACGGCGTGGGTTTCGATCCAGCGACGTCTTCCCTCGGCACAGGTCTCCAGGGCATCGCGGACCGGCTCGCGGCCCTGGACGGGAACGTCGAGATCACGTCTTCACCCGGTACCGGCACGAGCGTCGCAGGAACGCTCCCGGTCGCGGACGAACCCTCGCTCTGACTCGCAGCCCCGGCGCCGCCCGCCGGGTGGCTGAGACGCGCAACCCCCACCTAGACTGACCGGATCACCCGATATGACCGCGAACGGGCATCTCATCGAGATCCAGAACGTCCGGAAGAGCTTCGGGTCCCAGGTCGTGCTCGACGGCATCGACATGTCGATCGCGGCGGGGGAGGCCGTGGTCGTCGCCGGTCCGTCGGGGTCCGGCAAGTCCACGCTCCTGCGCTGCATCAATGGTTTGGAGACGATCGACGAGGGCGACATCCGGTTCGAGGGGCGCTCGGTCCCGGGAGCGGGCAAGGAGCTCTATCGCCTCCGCGCCGAGATCGGCATGGTGTTCCAGTCGTTCAACCTCTTCGCCCACAAGTCGGTGCTCGAGAACATCACGCTGGGTCCGATCAAGGTGAAGGGACAGTCGCGAGAGGAGGCCACCCGCCTCGCCCGAGAGCTCCTCGAGCGGGTCGGGATCCCGGAGAAGGCCGACGCATTCCCGGCGGACCTGTCCGGAGGCCAGCAGCAGCGCGTCGCGATCGCACGCGCCCTGGCGATGGAGCCGAAGCTCATCCTGTTCGACGAGCCGACCTCGGCCCTGGACCCCGAGATGATCCGGGAGGTGCTCGACGTCATGCGCGACCTGGCCGGGGACGGGATGACCATGATCGTCGTGACCCACGAGATGGGCTTCGCGCGCGAGGTGTGCGACAAGATCGCGTTCATAGACGAAGGGAGGATCGTGGAGGAGGGATCGCCGCAGGATTTCTTCGAAGGGGCGAAGAGCCAGAGGGTCAAGGACTTCGTGGACAAGATCCTCCGGCATTGAGAGCCCTTGACACGGAACGAAGGGGGTCGATCGGTCCGCGCAGAGGGTGGGCCGGACAAGGAGGCGACATGAAGGTGAAACGGAACATGCGGTGGCTCGCGGTATTCGCGTGTGTCTTCGCGTTGGTCGGGGCGGCGTGCGGAGACGACACCGAGCCGACCGATGGCGACACCGAGAGCCCGGTCGAGGAGTTCCCCGCGGGGTCGACGATGGCCGAGTTGCAGGAGGCGGGGGAGATCACGATCGGCGTGAAGTACGACGTCCCGCCGTTCGGCTTCAAGAATCCGCAGACCGATGCGATCGAGGGCTTCGACGTCGACCTCGGCCAGGCGATCGCCGACGAGCTCGGCGTGGAGCCGAAATTCATCGAGGCGATCTCGGACAACCGGATCCCGTTCCTCGTAGACGGCACCGCCGACCTGATCCTCTCAACGATGACGATCACCACGGACCGGGACGCGGAGATCGACTTCTCGATCCCGTACTACGTCGCCGAGGGCCGGGTGCTCGCACCCGTGGACTCCGACATCGGCGGGGTAGAGGATCTGGCCGGGAAGACGGTGTGCACGGCCATCGGTTCGACGTACGAGGCGAACCTCAAGGAGAATGCGCCCGAGGCGGAGCTGCGCCTGGTCGACACGTACTCCGAATGCCTCGAGCTGATCCAGACCGGCGCCGTGGACGCGGTGTCGACCGACGACGTGATCCTCACCGGGATGATCATCCAGGACGACACCCTGGAGCTGAAGGGTGAGGGATACACGGTCGAGCCGTACGGCGCCGGTATCGCCGACGGCGACACGGAGTTCAAGGAGTTCGTCGACGGCGTGGTCCAAGCCTTCATCGACGACGGTCGGTGGGACGCCACGTACCAGAAGTGGATCGGCCAGTACACGGGCGAAACCGATCCCGCTCCGACGATGACGCTCGAGGAAGCGCTCGAGCTGCGTCCGTGCGAGGAGACCTGCTGATCGAGGCGATCGCGAGCCGATGAGCGAGCTCTGGGAGGTGTTGGTCCGGCACTTCCCGGAGTTCCGCTCGGGATTCTTGGTCACCGTGCAGCTGGTGGCGGTGTCGTTCGCGATCGCGATCGGCGTGGGACTGTTCGTGGGCGCCCTCCGAGTGGCGCCCGTCCGCTGGGTGCGATGGATCGGCGGACTGTATGTGGAGTTCTTCCGGAACATCCCCCTGCTCGTGCTGCTGTCGATCGCCTACCTGGGACTTCGGCGTGCCGGGATCCCGATCGGGCCGTGGGTGGCCGCGACGGCGAGCCTCGGCCTCTACACGGCCGCCTACGTGGCAGAGACGATCCGGTCGGGCGTCTTCGCGGTGGGGAAGGGACAGATCGACGCCGGCCTCGCGCTCGGGTTCACGTACGGCCGAGTGCTGTCCCAGATCGTGATCCCGCAAGCGGTGCGGAGCGTGATCCCTCCGCTGGGGAGCCTGATCATCGCGATGATCAAGAACTCCGCGATCATCGGCGTGGCGTTCGCGCTCGCCGACGACCTCCTGAAGGAGGCGCGGCTGATCGGTTCCGACACGTTCCAGTACAACGAGGTGTTCTTCTGGGCGGCCGTCGGCTACCTGCTGTTGACGGTGAGCGTGACGTTCGCGATCAGGGCCATCGAGCGACGGCTCGTGGTCCGGCGGTAGGAGGGTGAGCCGCTGACATGGGCTACCTGTTCGACCCAGACAACTGGGAGTGGCTCTTCTCTGGGAACAACTTCTGGTTCCTGCTCCGCGGCTTCTGGATCAACGTCCAGATCGCGCTGGTTGCGATGGTGCTCTCGCTCACGTTCGGCCTCGGGCTCGCGCTGCTGCGGGTCTCCACGCGCCGGGTCGTGAGCACGCTGGCGGGGCTGTGGGTCGACGTGTGGCGCAATCTGCCCCTGATCTTCACCATCCTGTACTTCTTCCTCGTGATGCCGGAGTCCTGGCGCGACGCCTACGAGCGCTGGGTCCCGGGGTGGTTCCCGACCGCGTTCCAGACCCCGTTCTTCCTGGCCGCGGTGATCGGCCTCACGTTGTACAACTCGGCGGTGATCGCCGAGATCATGCGAGCGGGGATCGCGTCGTTGGAGAAAGGACAGGGAGAGGCTGCCGCGTCGATCGGGCTCCGCCGCGGGCAGGCGATGCGCCTCGTGGTTCTTCCCCAGGGGCTCCGGCGGATGGTCCCGGCCACCGTGTCGCAGTTGATCACCCTGAACAAGGACACGACGCTGGTCAGCATCATCGGCATCCAAGAGGTGATGCGGCACGCCCGGATCGTGACCGCGACCAGCGGTAGCCCGTTCGTGGGGACGGGAGTGGACGCACCTCTCCTGCAGGTGTTCCTGACGGTCGGCGTGATGTTCGTGATCGTGAATCTTTCGCTCTCGCGGCTGTCGCGGCGGCTGGAGGTCCGGGAACGCCGGCGGACCGGCGTGGAAGTCGAGAAGGTGGCGGGGCTCGAGGACCAGCTCACGGTTCAGGCGGCGACGCCGCTCGAGTGAGGCGTCGCTACGGAGGCGTCTGCTGGTCCGGCGTCCCGATGCGGAACCAGCGGAACCCATAGCCCTCGAGCTTCAGCTCGAGCGACGTTCCCTCGATCCCTTCGAGCGCCGGGCGTTCGTCCAGGAGGTCATCGAGGTGCGCGTCCTCCGGGATCTCGCCCAGCTCCACCCGAGCAACGCACGGCTCCGAAGCCAGGTTGTGGACGGCCACGATGATCCGCCCATCCCAGTCGCATCGGTGAGCAAGCACCGCGTCGAGATCGGTCTCCAGGACCTCCCACGTTCCCCACGCCAACTCGGGCGTCTCCCTGCGCCGGCGGATCACCCGTTCCATCCAACTCAGCAGGGAGTCGGGGTCACGCCGCTGTGCCGCCGCGTTGACGGCCATCGGCCCGAACCGTCCCTCGACGACGGGCCGGCGCAGGCGAGACGGCCGGGCCTTGGAGAAACCTCCGTTCTTCTCGTCGTTCCATTGCATCGGCGACCGCACGCTCATCCGGCCCTCGATGGCGAGGTTCTCGGCCATCCCGATCTCCTCCCCGTAGAAGAGGACGGGCGTCCCGGGCAGCGAGAACAGCAGGCTGTAGACCATCCGGATCCGGTGCGGATCGCCGTCGAGCATCGACGGGAGCCTGCGGCGGAGCCCGCGGCCGAAGAGCTGCATCTCCTCGTCCGGCCCGAACGCCTCGAAGACCTCCTGGCGCTGCGCGTCGGTCAGCTTGTCCAGCGTGAGCTCGTCGTGGTTGCGGACGAAGTTCGCGAACTGCTGGTCGTCCGACTCGCGTACGGTCTCGCGCAGAGCCTTCGCCAGGGGTGCCGCGTCTTGCCGGGCGAGCGCCAGGTACATCGCCTGCATCAGGTTGAAGTTGAACAGCAGCTGGACCTCGTCGCCGTCCTTGCCGCCGAAGAACGTTCGGAGGTCCTTCGGCTTGAGGTTGACCTCGCCGAGCAGGAGGCTGTCGCCCCGGCGGCGCGCCATGAACGACCGCAGGTCCCGCAGCTCCTCATGCGGATCGAGGTTCACCTCGCCAACGATCCCGCCGGTCTCCAGGAGGAACGGCACCGCGTCCACGCGGAACCCGTCCACTCCGAGCTCCAGCCAGAACCCGGCGATCTTGGCGATCTCCTCGCGGACCCTCGGGTTGGCGATGTTCAGGTCCGGCTGATGCGAGTAGAAGTGGTGGAGGTAGTACTGCCCCGCCTTCTCGTCGAAGGCCCAGATGCTCTCCTCGGCGTCGGGGAACACCACCTCGTTCTTCGGCTCGGCCGGCGGCTCGTCGACCCAGACGTAGAAGTCACGGAACTCAGAGTCGCGGGAGGACCGGGCCGCTCGGAACCACGGGTGTTTGTCCGAGGTGTGGTTGACGACGAGATCGATGATGACCCGCATCCCGCGGTCCTTCGCCGTCCGGATCATCGCGACGAAGTCCCCGAGGGAACCCAGTCGTTCGTCCACGCCGTAGTAGTCGGTGATGTCGTAGCCGTCGTCCCGGTTGGGCGAGGGCTGGAACGGCATCAACCAGATGCAGCTCACACCGATACCGGCGAGGTAGTCGAGCCGTTCGGTGAGGCCGGTGAGGTCTCCGATGCCGTCCCCGTCCCAGTCGAGGAAGGTCTCCACGTCCAAGCAGTAGATCACCGCGTTCTTCCACCAGAGATCGCTGGTCCGTGCGGTCGTCACGACGTCACCTCCGGAAGCACGTGCTCGGCGAAGACCTCGATGAAGCGCTCTTGCTCCTGGCCCACGTGGTGCAGGTAGAGCGCGTCGATCTCGAGGTCGGCCAGCTCCATGAGCCACTTCACGTGCCGCCCCGGATCGGCGGAGACCAGAACGGATCCGGCGACGTCGTCGGGCGGCACGTGCTTCGCTGCTTCATCGAACTGCGCCGGGAGCTCGAGGTTCCACGCGATGTCCGGACCGAACACGTTCGTGCGCCACTGTTCGTGTGCGATCGCGAGGGCCCTGTCCTCGTCCTCGGCCCAGGAGATGTGGACCTGCACGGCGACCGGCTTGCGATCGCCGCCTCCCTCCCGGAATGCGCCGATCACGCGCCGGAGCACGTCGACCGGCTGGTTCACCGTGATCAGGCCGTCGGCCCAGCCGCCGACGATCTTCGCGGTCGCCTCGGTGACCGCCGCGCCGAAGAGCAGCGGGAGCTGGGACGGGAGGCTCCACACGCGGGCGCGATCCACCCGGACGAGCCCGTCGTGACTCACCTCCTCGCCGCGGAGGAGCGCGCGGATCACCTCGACGCACTCGAGGAGCCTCGCGTCCCGATCCTGTTTCGGTGGCCAGGGATCAGCGGTCACATGCTCGTTGAGAGCCTCGCCCGAGCCCAGGGCGGCCCAGAAGCGCGCGGGGAACAGATCTCCGAGCGTCGCGATCGCCTGTGCGATCACCGCGGGGTGGTATCGCTGACCCGGCGCGGTCACCACGCCGAAGGGCATCTCCGTCGCCTGCATCGCCGCTCCCAGCCACGACCATGCATGTCCGGAGTGGCCCTGCCGCTCGCTCCAGGGAGCCAGGTGGTCAGAGCACATCGCCGCTTCGAAGCCGGCGGCTTCGGCCGCCCGGGACGCCTCGATGAGGCGAGCAGGGGACAGCTGCTCATGAGATGCGTGGAACCCGACCGTCGGCATCTTCTGCACCGTACCCGCCCGGCTTCCTGTCCAGTCCCCTCAGGGCTCGAACCCCCCTTGCTGTCCCCCATCTGGGGTTCCCCACGCCTCCGGCCCGGGCGCGACGTTCCGAAGGCCGCGAGGACGTGCTGCATCCGTGCTTGGTCGGGTAGGAGGAGATACCCCCTTGTAGGTGTAAAGCCCCTCGCCCGTTCGGCCGATACGAACTCCATGCCGCTGGCTGAGCGCGCCCCCCGCGCATCCGTGCTCGCTCTCCCGAAGTCTGGTGACTCACGCCGGCGCGCGACCGACACGGTCGTGACCGGCCCGATCGGGCCGCAGCCGCTCCGGCGCGAGAGCGACGGGTGGCTCGATCGCTGGATGGAGACCGTCGCCGACCTGGCGCGACTGAAGGACTCTCACCCGATGCTCGACGCCGTGATCGACGAGCAGCACGGCCGGCGGATCCGGATCGGCGACCGCTGGCTCTTCGACTTCGCGTCGTGCAACTACCTCGGTTTCGACCTCGACCGGGAGATCATCGACGCGGTCCCCGCGTACCTGGATCGATGGGGCACCCACCCGTCCTGGTCCCGTCTCCTCGGAAGCCCGGTGCTGTACGAGGAGATCGAGGAGAAGGTGACGGAGCTCGTCGGAGGCGAGGACACCTTGTTGTTCCCGACGATCACCCACATCCACATGTCGGTCATCCCGGTCCTCGCGGGCGCGGGCACCGTCTTCCTTGACGGACGGGCGCACAAGACGATCTACGACGGCGCGATGATCGCGCGCGGACACGGTGCGACGGTCCAACGGTTCCGCCACGACGATCCGGCGCACCTCGAGGGGCTGCTGCGGTCGAGCCCGATCACGCCTCGCGTGATCGCCCTCGACGGCGTCAACTCGATGCTCGGCAACGCGCCCGACCTCCGTGAGTTCGCCCGACTGGCGCGCGAGTATGACGCGATCCTGTACGTGGACGACGCCCACGGCTTCGGAGTGGTCGGCGAGCGCGCGCCGGACGAGCTCACGCCGTGGGGCAAGCGCGGCAACGGTGTGATCCGCCATCAGGGCGAGACCTACGAGAACGTGATCTTCGTCGCTGGCTTCTCCAAGGCGTACTCGTCCCTTCTCGCGTTCATGACCTTGCCGACGCGCTTGAAGGACGTGCTCAAGGTCGCTGCGCCTCCGTACCTCTACTCGGGGCCGTCGCCGATCGCGTCGCTGGCGACGGCGATCGCGGGGCTCGACGTGAACGAGCGACGCGGCGATCTCAACCGACTCGACATGTTCATGAGGACGGAGCGGGTCCTCGACCGGCTCCACGAGCTGGACATCTACACGCCCAACCGATCGGGCTACCCCCTGATCGAGGTCCCCCTGGCCGATCACGAGGACATCGACGCGGTCGGTCGCTACCTCTTCGACAGCGGCATCTACGTGACGATGGCCGCCTACCCCCTCGTCCCCATGGACGAGGTCGGCTTCCGGATCCAGATCACCGCCGCGAACGGCGACGAGCAGGTCGAGCGGCTGTGCGAGGTCCTCGGCGAGATCAACGAACGGTTCGAACTCCAACATGACGGACATCGCGAGCTCCTCCGGGAACGAGCCGCCCGAGCAGGAGGGAACACGGGATGACCAAGGGACCGGTGGCCGAAGGACTGGGCCGCGTGGAGGAGCTCGCCGAGGCCGGCCGCTACGAGGCGGCGCTCGAAGAGCTCGACCGGCAGGTCGCGGAGCACCCGGACGAGCCCGCCGTGCACACGGCTCGCGGATGGGCGCTCGAGAACCTCGGTGCCGAGGGCCTCGCCGGGGCGCGTGACGCCTACGCGCGCGCGCTGGAGCTCGATCCCACCGCGCTGTGGGCGAAGGAAGGTCTCTCCAACGTGCACCGGCGGATGGGTGATGTCGAGGAGGCGAACAGGCTCGCCAAGGAGGTCATCGAAGAAGGGATCCCGCGCGCCGAGGAGGAGATCGACCTCCTCGAGCTGATCGGGTGGTGCCAGCTCCGGCTGGGTCTGTACCGGGAGGCCGTCGCGACGCTCCGCCGGGCCCTCGATCTCGACGGACGGTGGACGGCGGTCCGGTTCGACCTCGCCCTCGCGCTGATGTGCGAAGGCGACCGCGGTCGCGCGTTCCTCGAATACCAGCGCGGGATCCACCAGGCGGTCAACGGCGGCGTGGAGCGCCTGCGAGGCGTCGTCCGCATGGGTCTCGACGACCTCGAGGAGTGCCTTGCCGAACGCCCCGCCCTGGCGGGAACGCGGGAAGCGATCGCGGCCCGCGACCTCCTCCGATCCACCCTCCGAGTGGCGACCAAGACGGCGTGAACCCGTGAACGGTCTGGTCGAGCGCGTCCGGATCCTCCGGCCACTTCGGCACCGCGACTTCCGCTTGCTTTGGATCGGGATGACCGCGTCGTTGATCGGCGACGGGATCTTCCTCGTGTCACTCGCATGGCAGGTCTACGAACTCTCGAACGCTCCGACGGCGCTCTCGATAGTGGGTGTCGCGATGACCGTGCCGCAGATCGTGTTCCTGCTGGTGGGCGGCGTCGTCAGCGACCGGTTCGACCGGCGTCGCGTGATGATCGCGGCGGACGCGCTCCGCGCGGTGAGCGTGGCGCTCCTCGGGGTCCTCTCCATCACCGGCAACCTCGAGCTCTGGCACATCCTGATCGTCGCGGCGACCTTCGGCGCCGGGACCGCGTTCTTCGGCCCCGCCTTCGACGCGATCGTCCCGCAGCTCGTCCCGAGCGCCGATCTGAATCAGGCCAACTCGCTCGACCAGTTCATCCGGCCGGCCGCTGCGCGCATGATCGGCCCCGCGCTCGGCGGATGGGCCATCGCCCTGTGGAGCGGCCATCCGGGGCCGGCGTTCCTGATCGACGCGTTCACCTTCGTCCTCTCGATCGTGTGCGTCGCCTTGATGCGGGCGCACGAGATCGAACGTCCTGCGCAGGAGCGGCACAGCGCGTTCCAGGACATCCGCGAAGGGTTCCGGTTCGTCCGATCGCGGGTGTGGCTCTGGGGCACGTTCCTGGCGGCGACGCTGGCCTACCTGATCTTCTGGGGACCCTCGGAGGTCCTGCTCCCGTTCATCGTGAAGAACCACATGCACGGTTCGGCGAGCGACCTGGGGTTCATCCTCGCGCTCGGCGGGGTCGGGGCGATGTTCGCTGCGATCGTCATGGGCAATCGTGAGATGCCCCGCAAGCACATCACGTTCATGTACGGGGTGTGGACCGTCTCGACGGTCGCGATCGCGGGCTACGGTCTGGCGTCGTTCCCGTGGCAACTCATGGTGGCGAGCTTCGTCTTCAACGCCCTGGAGGGGGCCGGCACGATCGTGTGGGCGACCACGAAAGGTCGGTTGGTGCCCGCGAGGCTCCTCGGGCGGGTCTCCAGCTTCGACTGGTTCATCTCGACCGGCCTCGTGCCGGTGTCTTTCGCCCTCACCGGGCCCGTCGCGGCCATCTTCGGCCCCCGGACGACCCTGGTGGGCGCGGGGATCCTCGGTGGGATCGTGACCTTGGCGTTCCTGTTCATCCCCGGGATGCGGGACATCGAGCGCACCGGTGACCTGGCCCACGCCTCGAGGGAGGATCCCGAGGGGCCCCTGCCCCCGATCGAAGAGCCGTTGCTCCCCAGCCGTGCCCCGGCTCCCCTGTGACCCGGGAAACGGCCGGGTTCACGGGGCCTGAGCAGGCCCGACGCCTCCTAAGGTCGGCTTCCCTGCGTTCCGATATCGAAGCTGTGAAGCGGAGAGCGTGGTTCCTCTATATCTGCGGCGGCGTCCTCGTGACGGCCGCGTTCCTGTTCGTGCCGGGTCTGCGCCTGGGGCCCTTGTTCAACGTCATCGCGATCTCCTCGCCGATCGCGATCGTGATCGCGGTCCGCGTGTGGAGTCCGCAGACACGGCTGCCGTGGTACCTGTTCGCCCTCGGCCAGGCCTTCTTCGTCGCGGGCGACGTCATCACCTACAACTACGACCGGTTCTTCGGGACCGAGCTCCCGTTCCCGTCGGTCGGCGACGTCTTCTACCTCTCGGTCTATCCCTGCCTGATCGTCGGCATCCTCTGGTTGATCCGCCTCCGCACACCCGGCGGCGACCGGGACAGCGTGATCGACTCGCTGATCGTCGCGATCGGCGTCGGCACGATCTCGTGGGTCTTCCTGTTGTCGCCCCTTGCTCGCGACCCTCAGGTCACGCTGCTCCAGAAGCTGACGGCGATGGGCTACCCGGTCATGGACCTGATCCTGTTGACGGTCGTCGTCCGCCTCGCGATCGGCGGGGGTCGGCGAGCCCGGCCTTCTACCTCTTGGCGGGGGCAACGCTCGCGCTGTTCGTGACGGACTTCGCGTACAGCTACCTGTCGGTCCAAGGGATCGTGTACAACCAGTCGGGGTACCTCGAGGCCGGGTGGGCGACGTTCTACATCCTGTGGGGGGCGGCCGCGTTGCACGGCTCGATGCGAGCTCTCTCCGAGCGGACCCCCGACAACGAGCCACGCTTGTCGAGGGGCCGGCTCTGGCTGCTCGCTCTCGCCTCGCTCCTCGCGCCCAGCGTGATGATGATCCAGTACCTCCGCGACGTCGCCGGCGACCTGCCGGTCCTGATCGGCGCGTCGGCCGCGCTGTTCCTCCTGGTCGTCGTGCGGATCGCCGGTCTGGTCCGGAAGCAGGAGCAGTCCGCCCTCCGCGAGCGAGCGCTCCGCGGCGCGGGTACTGCCCTCGTGACGGCCACGAACCGAGATGGGATCTACGCCGCAACCCTCCAAGCGGCTCGGTCGATCGCCGGCGAGAGTTCCGTGATCCGCGTGCTGGTGGGCGAGGAGGCCGAGGACTACACGGTGGTGGCCGCCGCTGGCGGACGCGAGGACGTCGTGGGCGTTGCGATCTCGCTCTCGATCCTGCCGCAGTGGAAGCGTGACCGTCTCAAGACGCATCGCTCCTACGAGGTGGTCGTGGAGGATGCGGAGCTGGCCGAACCTCTCGGGTTTCCTCCGGAGTCCGCGTTCCTCTTGAATGGCCCGCTGTTCATGAAGGACGAGCTGCGAGGCTTGCTCGTCGTGGGGAGCAACTCCGCGCTCCCTAGAGCGAACCGCGACACCCTCGAGGCGCTCACCTCGCAGGTGGCGCTCGCGCTCGACAGTGCCGCCCTGACCGAGGATCTGCTCCGCCAGCAAACGGAGGCCCGGTTCCGCTCGCTCGTCCAGAACTCCACGGACGTCGTGATGGTCGTCGACGCGGACTCGACCGTCCGCTACGTGAGCCCCTCCGTCGAGGGTGTCTTCGGCTACGACCCGTCGGAGCTCGAGAACACCAAGCTCACTCGGCTGGTCCACGCCGACGACAAGACGCAGGTGCTCCAGTTCCTCACCCTGCGCGGGCGCGAAGGGGCTACCTCGACCGGTCTCATCGAATCGCGGATGCGGCATCGCGACGACTTCTGGCTGCACATCGAGACGCTCCGCACGGATCTGATGCACGATCCCAACGTGAAGGGGATCGTCCTCAACTCGCGAGACGTGTCCGAGCGCAAGGCGTTCGAGGAGCAACTCTCACACCAGGCCTTCCACGACTCGATCACCGGGCTCGCCAACCGCGCACTTTTCCGGGACCGCGTCGAACACGCGCTGGAACGGCTCACCCGCGCCACGGATCCGGTCTCCGTCCTGTTCATGGACCTCGACGACTTCAAGACGATCAACGACTCCCTCGGCCACGCTGCCGGCGACCGCCTGCTCGGCGAGGTGGGCGAGCGGCTGCGGACCTGCCTGCGGACGCCCGATACGGCCGCCCGTCTGGGCGGGGACGAGTTCGCGATCCTGATCGAGGACGGTGGCGAGAGCGTCGGCGCCGCCACCGTGGCCGGCCGGATCCTGCAAGCGCTCGACGGACCATTCCTCCTCGACGGCAAAGAGGTCTTCGTCCGAGCGAGCATCGGGATCGCGACCTCCGGCGTGGGCCGGACGACCGGGCCCGAGGGCGCCGAGGAGCTGCTGCGGAACGCCGACGTCGCCATGTACATCGCGAAGGAGGCGGGCAAGAACCGATTCCAGGTCTTCGAGCCGGAGATGCACGACACCGCCCTGCGCCGGCTCGAGCTCAAGGCCGACCTCCAACGTGCGGTGGAGAACGAAGAGTTCGTCCTGCATTACCAGCCGGTGATCCGACTGGAAACCGGTGACATCGAGGGGTTCGAAGCGCTCGTCCGCTGGAACCACCCGACCCGCGGTCTCGTGATGCCGCTCGACTTCATCCCGCTGGCCGAGGAGACGGGCCTCGTCGTGCAGATCGGCACGTGGGTGCTCCGAGAGGCGTGCCGCCAGGGCGACGCCCTGCAGCGGACCGTTCCGGAGGCCGCTCCCCTGCACATGGCCGTGAACCTTTCCGCCCGGCAGTTGCAGCGGCCCGAGATCGTCCAAGAGATCGCCCAGGTCCTTCTCGAGACCGGGCTGCCGCCCGAATGCCTGGTGCTCGAGATCACCGAGAGCGTGATGATGCAGGATATGGCCCTGTCCAACGAGCGGCTCACCCAGCTGAAGCACGTCGGTGTGATGCTCGCGGTGGACGACTTCGGGACCGGGTACTCCTCGCTCAACTACATCCGCCGCTTCCCGGTCGACATCTTGAAGGTGGACAAGTCCTTCGTGGACGGGGTGAGCGATGGGGGAGAGGAATCCGCGCTCACGGCCGCCATCATCGAGCTCGCCGGGATCCTCAATCTCCGCCCGGTGGCGGAGGGGATCGAACGCGCGGATCAACTCGAGAAGCTCTTAGAGCTCGGGTGCGAGCTGGGTCAGGGGTTCTACTTCTCGAAGCCACTCACCATCGAAGGCATCGAGGAGCTCCTCCGCGCGCGCCACATGCTGGCCGCCCGGGACGCAGAGCTCACGTCCTAGCGTCCGTCCCTAAGCGTCTTCGTCCGTTCGCGTGAGGAGGTCTCCCTCGGGCACGGAAGGTTCCTCGCCCTTCGACAGCAGCTGGTGGCTCTCGAGGATGGATGCTGCGACGTCGACGACCTTCCTGTTGGTCCGGCGGGCGTGCTCGCGAAGGAGACGGAAGGCCTGTTGCTCGTCGAGGGCATGACGTTCCATCAGGATCCCCTTGGCCCGCTCCGTGATGGCTCGCCTTCCGAACGCGCCCTCCAGGGCGTGGTACTCGGCGAAACGCTGCAGGGCGATGTCCATCGAGCTCTGCATCTCCTCGCGATCGTCGGTGTGCGCGATGTAGGCGAAGATGCCGAGCCGAGCGGCACGGTCGACGAACGCGCGGTCCTGGACGTCGAGGATCGCCATCACGGGGCACGCGGCCTCCTGCACGATCGAGCGGATCAGCTCGAGCGCCTCCTCGGAATCCTCGCCGACGATGACCAGGGCGACGTCCGGCAGCTCGACCGCGGTCGCGTGTCCGACCGCCTCGATCGGCGCCCCGACGCCGACGACCTCATGCCCGAGCGACGTCACGGTGCTCGTCACCTCGTCGTGACGGGAGCCGACGCCGTCGGCGATTAGGACCCGCAGTTTCCTCCCCATTTCGGCCGTCATTCTGCCGCTCCGCCGGGCTGTTTCCTGTCCCTCAGCTGACCTACTTTAGCGGATGTGGTTGCCCTATTCCGCAACTGAAAGGGGATGTGCTAGGGTTCGCTCTGCGGGAGCCCCAGCTCACGGTTTCCGCCTCGCGAACCCCAGCTCCCGGTCCGAGAAAGCACCGCTCCCCGTGTGGGGAACAAGCGGTCGGACCGAGGAGATCGAGGGTGCAGAACCGTATCGACACTCCGGAATCCCGTTTCATCGTCCGCGGCGACCGCCGCAACGGGGTCGACCGTCTCTCACTGGTCGGCGAGCTCGATCGCGACAACGTCACCACGTTCGAGGACAAGCTCGAAGGCGTCGCCCACGTCGGCGGCGCGCTCATCATCGACCTCCGAGAGCTCGAAGCCGTGGACCCTGACGGCGTGCGGGCGTTGGAGGCGACCGCCCAGCATGCCGGACAGGACGGGTGGTGGCTGTTCATCGTGAACAGTCGAGAAGAGGTCCGCCACGCCTTCGAGCTGGCCGGGGCGGACATGCTCCTGAGCGAAACCGACATCTCAGATGTTCTCGCATCGGGGGACGGTGGATGGTCTCCGATGTCGCTTCCTCCACTCCCCGGAGAGCGAAAGATCCGGCGACTCCGTGTCGTGAGGGGTGGACGATGAGTGATTGGCGCCAGCAAGAGGTGGAGAACGAGACCCGGTCTCGCGAGATCAACGAGTGGATCGACGAGTCCAATGAATCGAGCACCGAAGCGGCGAGCCCGTTCGTCTGCGAGTGTAGCGACGGGGAGTGCACCACGACGATCCATCTCACCCATGGGGAGTACGAAGAGGTCCGAGCGCACGGGACCCACTTCGCCATCGCGACCGACCACGAGAGCCCCGACCTGGACCTGATGGTCTCCGAGCGGACGGGGTTCGCGATCATCCGGAAGCTTCCTGGGTTCCCGGCGAGGCTCGCGAACGAGTCGGATCCTCGGAGGGTGCGAACCACACCGTAGTCGCTGCATCTCTCGGTTCCTGCATCGGATCCTCGATGCCCGGGTGGAAGGGAGTACGAGATGATCAGAACCAGGATCGTGGCGGGAGAGCACAAAGGTGAGGACATGCGCGGTATCGCGACCTCCCTCGGTCAACGACCCACGCTGGCGCCGTATCAGAATCGCACGTGCGCTCGATGTGGGGAGCACACCATCTTCGTGCTCGACGACCCCGCCGGTGGCTGGTACGCGTGCATCAAGTGCGGTCGCTACGCCTGAGTCGTGAGCGTCCGAGTCGTTCGCGCGATGAGCGCTAGATCGGGAGCGCGAGAACCTGGCGGGCCGTCAAGCGAGTGGTGGTGGGGAGGACGCGCAAACCGACCATCCCGATCCTTCCGGATACCCACGCGGCGTCGGCGAGCGTTTCGACGGAGATGTGGCCTTCCTGCGTCTCCGAGACCCGGAAGATGACCCCGTTTTCGGTCTTGTAGACGTTCCGCTCATTCTCCACACCATCAGTCTACGCGATGAACGCGACCCCCGGCCGGACGCTCGTCGTCCGTGACCAGGGTGACACCGCTCAGTCGGCGAAGAACGCCTCCAGTGCAGGGGTGAGGAGCTTCGGGTCGGGCCCGTGATCTTGACCTTCGAGGGTCCGCCGCTGCCCGTCGGGAAGGATCTCCATGAGCGCCGAGGCGGCGTTCCGGATCCAGTCGGGGCTCGCGCCGCCGTCCATGACGAGCGTGGTGACACCGACGGAAGACCAACGCCGAAGCGGCGCCGGACTGCCGCCGGTGACCTCTCTCACGATGGTTCCGTCATGGGGCAACGTGTGCGCGATCGACTCGAAGGATGACCAGGAGGATTCTTGCCGCATCCCGGCCACCACCTCGGCGGGCATGCCGGGTCCCGTCGTCAGGAAGTAGTCGACCGCGTCGCCCCGGCGGTCCGCCGAGATCAGGGCTTCGAGCCGCGTCACGAAGTCCTCCGGGAGTGGGGCACGGCTGTCATCGACGATGAGGGGTGGCTCGTACAACGCGAGCTTCGTGATCCGGTCGGGGAGCGTGCGAACGGCCTCGAGGGCGAGGACGCCGCCGGAGGAATGTCCGTACACGAAGGCCCGCCCGCCCGCCGCGACGATCAGCGACTCGATGTCCTCGACCTCGCGATCGACCGCGTACGGTGCTGTGTCGCCGCTGTCGCCTCGACCCCGGCGGTCGTAGGCGATCACGGTGAAACGCCGTGCCAGGAGCGAGGTCAGCTCCGGCGCCGCCGCACGATCGCCGAGCGCACCGCCCACGATGACGACCGGCGGTCCCTCGCCCGACCGGTCGAACGCGATCGTCGTGCCGTCCATCGAGATGGCTACTTCCATCGGAGCTCTTCCTACCAGACGCGAAGAGCGCGCCTCCGTCGTGTCGTCGGATGGAAGACGTACACTCGAAGAGACGCGATCCCCATCCATGTGAGGGGAGAAGCAGGAGTTACGGAGGTCGCATCCGACCATCCCGTCCCATCGCTGGTCCCAGCGAGGGCTCGATATCCCGAGCGATCTCGCTCTCGATCCGGCTCACGCTGGTCTGACGGTCACGGGTCCGAAACACCCGGACACATCGACCGATACATCGAAGGAGCTACTCACATATGCAGCACGTACGCATCGCAACGTATGAGATCAAGGACGGCAACTTCAAGGAGCTCGCCGACATCGCCCGTCAGGGCATGCTGCGCACGTTCCAGGACCAGCCCGGCTTCATCCGGTACGGCCTCGCCGACCTCGGCGAGCGGAAGGTCGTTTCGTTGAGCTTCTGGGAGACCCGCAAGGACGCCGACGCCGCCGTTCCGGTGGCAGAGCGCTGGGTGCGCGAGAACATCGCGAACCGTGTGGACCTCCGTACGACCCAGATCGGGGACATGGCCTTCTTCGAGGGCACGCCCGCAAAGGTCTAGGGATAGGTTCATCGCGGCCGCGCCGTGCTGCTGCACGAGCGCGGCCGTGCGGGGAGGGAGTCCACCTCGGTGGACTCCCTCCTCCCACACGAAAGTGAGGGCACCATGTCGATCCTGAAGGATCGGATCCGCCCGCTCGATCCGTCTTCGCTCCAAGATTTCCTCGCGCCCGATCTCGAGGCCGAGACCGAAGAAGAGCACGCCGACGCGTCGTCGGAACCCGAAGAGGGGACATCGCTCGTCGAAGATGTGCCACCGCACGTCCCGTTGGGCAGGACCTCGTTCGAGCTCGAATCCCGAGGGGGGTACGTGCGCACGGTGACCGGGACGATCGCCTATCTCGACGAGGAAGCGGACACCTACATGCTGCTCCGCGGGAACGGCGACGGCGAGCTGCTCCGGGTGCCGCTCCGCGACATCACGTCCGCGCATGAGACGGCACTGACCACCGGTTAGCGCCCCCGGGTCGCTCCGGGGCGTCCCGGGCACCCTCTAGGATTCGCTCGTGAAGCGATGCCCGTCTTGCGGTGAAGAGAACGCCGACAAGGCTCGCTTCTGCCAGAACTGCGCGACGCCGCTGGGCGAGGCGCAGGCCCCCGCGGCCGACGTCCGCAAGGTCGTCACGATCGTCTTCGCCGACGTGACGGGATCTACGGCGCTCGGGGAGCGACTCGACCCCGAGGCGCTCCGCCGCGTGATGGGCCGGTACTTCGACGAGATGGCCGCCGTGATCGAGAGCCACGGCGGCACGGTCGAGAAGTTCATCGGCGACGCGGTGATGGCGGTCTTCGGCATCCCGCGGCTCCATGAGGACGACGCCGTGCGAGCGGTGCGCGCGGCGATCGGTATGCGCGAGGCACTCGCCTCCCTGAACACAGAGCTCGAGCGCGAGCACGGCGAGGGCCTGGCCGCACGGATCGGCGTGAACACCGGCGAGGTCGTGGCCGGCGATCCCTCGGCCGGACAACGACTCGTGACGGGCGACGCCGTGAACGTCGCCGCCCGGCTGGAGCAGGCCGCCGCGCCGGGGGAGATCCTCCTCGGCGAACCCACCTTCCGCCTGGTGAAGGACGCCGTCGAGGTCGAGCCGGTCGATGCGCTCGCCCTGAAGGGCAAGGAGGAACGTGTACCGGCGTTCCGATTGCTCGACGTCTCGGCCGGGGCAGCCGGACACGAACGCCACCTCGACTCACCGATGGTGGGACGCGCGAAGGAGCTCTCGCTCCTCGAGCACGCGCTCGAGCGCGCGGTCACCGACCGGACCTCGCACCTGTTCACGCTGATGGGGCCCGCGGGCGTCGGGAAGTCTCGCCTCGTCCACGAGTTCTTGAACGGCCCGGCCGCCGGCGCAACCATCCTGCGCGGCCGATGCCTCTCCTACGGCGAGGGCATCACGCTCTTCCCGATCGCCGAGGTGGTCCATCGGGCCGCGGCGATCCTCGACTCCGACCTCCCGGCGGTCGCTCGATCCAAGCTCGACGCGGTCCTCGTCGGCGCGCCCGACGCCGAGCGCGTGGCCGGGCTCGTCGCGGGGCTGTTCGGGTGGGCCGAACCCGGCGCGACCGAGGACGCCTTCTGGGCCGTGCGGAAACTGCTCGAGCACCTCGCTCGCGAGCGCCCGGTCGTCGTCGTGTTCGACGACATCCACTGGGGCGAGCCGACGTTCCTCGACCTGATCGAGCACCTCGCGGACTGGACGCGGGAAGCGGCGCTCTTGCTCCTGTGCATCGCACGGCCCGAGCTGTTGGAGGTGCGCCCAGGCTGGGGCGGCGGCAAGATGAACGCGACGTCGATCCTGCTGGAGCCGCTGCCCGTCGACGAGGCCTCGACGCTCGTGGACAACCTGCTCGGCCGGGCCGACATCCCGCAGGCGGCGCGTCAACGGATCCTCGAGGCCGCCGAGGGCAACCCGCTGTTCGTCGAGGAGATGCTCGCGATGCTGATCGACGACGGGCTGCTCCGGCTGGAAGACGGCGCCTGGCGGGCGGTCGAGGACCTGGCGGACGTGACGGTGCCGCCGACGATCCATCTGCTCCTCGCCGCGCGGCTGGATCGGCTCGATGCCGAGGAGCGTGGCGTGATCGAGCGCGGTGCCGTGGAGGGCAAGGTGTTCCATTCCGGCGCGGTCACGACCCTCAGCCCGCAGACCGCCCGGCCCCAGGTCGGGTCGAGGCTGCTCGCTCTTGCGCGCAAGGAGCTGATCCGGCCGGACCGACCGGAGTTCGCAGGCGAGGACGCCTTCCGGTTCCGCCACCTGTTGATCCGCGACGCCGCATATCAGGCGATGCCGAAGGAGCAGCGCGCCGAGCTGCACGAGCGCTACGCCGGCTGGCTCGCCGAGGCTGCCCGCGACCGGATGGTGGAGTACGAGGAGATCCTCGGCTATCACCTGGAGCAGGCGTACCGCTACCGCATCGAGCTCGGCGCGCCCGACGATCTGGCGCGCGGGCTCGCCAAGCGAGCGGCCGAGCATCTGTACGCGGCCGCGGTGCGAGCCGACGAGCGCGGCGACCTGGCGACGGCCCGATCCCTCCTCGATCGGAACGTGGACCTTTCGGACGGGACGCTCCGCGTACAAGCTCTCGTGCTCCTGTCGGAGCTCCTCCCGGAGCTCGGCGAGTACGCGGCGGCGCACGAGACCGCGGTCCGCGCGATCGAGGCCGCCGACGCGGAGGGCGATCGCCCCTCGGCGCTCCGCGCCGAGCTCGTCCGGATCCTGAACCTGAGCTCGATCGATCCGAAGCACTCGATGAAGATGAGCCGCACCGCAGTGGAGGAGGTGCTCGCCCAGGCCGAACAACGGGGGGACGCCGACCTGCGTGACCGCGCGATCCTCGCACTGACCCTGATCGCGTTCTTCCTGGGGAAGACGACGGATGCGATGGCGATGATCGACGAGCTGTCCGATCGGGTGCCGATGATGTCGCGGCGCGATCGGAACGAGGTCGCCGGCCAGATGGCGGTCTGCACGTACTACGGCTCCATCCCCGTCGACGACGCGTTCTCCGTGCTGGACCGCGCCGCCCACCTCCGAGGCGAGAGCCTGATCGGCGAAGCCCACGATCTGCGCGTCCGGATCGGGATCTTCGCGATGGCCGGGCGGTTCGACGAGTCGCATCAGGCGGCCGGCCGATCGAAGGCGATCTACGACGAGCTCGGAGCTCCGACGATCATGATCGCGACGAGCCAGGTCATCGCAGAGGCACTCCGGCTCGAGGGACGACAGCCGGACGCGGAGCGGGTCCTCCGGGAGACGCACGAGCTGTACGAGGCGATGGGCGAGACCGCGTTCAACTCGACGATCTGCTCCGTACTGGGACACACGCTCTGCGACCAGGGCCGCTTCGACGAGGCCGAGGGGTTCGCGGCCCGGAGCCGAGAGATGGCGTCCGAGGACGACTTCGCGTCGCAGGGCGATTGGCGGTTGGTGCGGGCGAGGGTGCTCTCCGAGCGCGGCTCGTTCGACGAAGCTCTCGCGCTCATCGAGGAAGCCGTGACGATCTTCGACGCCACCGACTACCTGGACTGGCAGGGTGGGGGCTACGAGGTGCGGGGCAGCGTCCTGGATGCGGCCGGCCGCGACGACGACGCGCGCGTGGCATTCGAGGAGGCGATCGACCGTTTCCAGCGGAAAGGGAACGTCGTCGCCGCGGCCCGCGTCCGTGCTCAGCTCGAGCACATCGGGACCGACGGAACCGCCTAGCTGCTCGAACGGGCGCACATATCGCGTACACTGTGACAGTCACGCGTCGACGCGAACTCGCATCGACGTCCACGTGGTGAAGGCCGCCTCCCCTCCCTTCTTCTCGGAGCAGTCGATCGTCCCCACACAGTCCGAGAGGAAGCAGTCATGTCACAAGCAACACATGCACGGCGCGATGCCGTCGTGCCGCCCCGATCCCAACCCGCCCGAACGCCGAGTTTCGCAGAGCTGGGCGTGTCGCCTCCCATCGTGGAAGCCCTGCGGCTGCGCGGGATCCGCGAGCCCTTCCCGATCCAATCGCTCGTCCTTCGCGACGCGCTCGCGGGTCGAGACGTCCTCGCTCGTTCGCGCACCGGCTCCGGGAAGACCCTCGCGTTCGCGGTACCGATCGTCGAGCGGCTCACGCCCGGCGGTGGAAGCCCCAACGCGCTGATCCTGACGCCGACGAGGGAGCTCGCGAGCCAGGTCACCGAGGAGTTCCGTGTGATCGCCGACGTGAAGCGGCTGCGGATCGCCTCCGTGTACGGCGGCGTCGGACTCGGGCCGCAAGCGAAGCGAGCCCGCCATGCCGACATCGTGATCGCCACGCCGGGCCGGCTGATCGACCTGGTCCAGCGCAAGCTGCTCCGCCTCGACCGGGTTCGCATCTGCGTGCTCGACGAGGCCGACCGGATGCTCGACATGGGCTTCATGCCCGACGTCACGCGCATCCTGCAGATGCTGCGACCCGAGCGGCAGACCATGCTCTTCTCCGCGACGCTGGACGGCGAGGTCGGCCGGCTCGCGGCGCGCTTCATCCAGAACCCGGTTCGCCACGAGGTGGCCGGCGAGGACGGCCCGCTTGTGACCGAGGCGCACCATCGCTTCGTCGCGGTCGAGCAGGCCGGACGGTCGCGAGCGCTGGTCCGTGAGCTGGCCGCAGAGCGGGGCCTGACGTTGGTGTTCGTTCGGACCAAGCGAGGCGTCGATCGGCTCGCGAGGACCCTGAAGGCCGAGGGATTCCATGCGGGAGCTCTGCACGGTGGGATGACCCAATCGGCGCGCGAGCGCTCCCTCGGGAGGTTCGCCGCCGGCGCCAACGACGTGTTGGTGGCGACCGACGTGGCCGCCCGCGGCCTCGACCTCGAACACATCACCCACGTCATCAACTTCGACCCGCCTGCCGACGAGAAGGACTACCTCCATCGGGTGGGCCGTACCGCGCGCGCCGGCCGCAGCGGCACGGGCATCACGTTCGTCACGCCGGAGAAGACGCGTGAGGTCGGGAGGATCGCCAGGGTCCTGAAACTGCACGCAGAGTTCGGTGACGCGGGGCTGCGCGCCGACGCGCCCAAGCACCGCAACGACGTCCGCCGGCCGCAGCCACGCTCGCGACCGCGGCCGGCGAGGCGCGGACGATAGGCGACCGGAGGGCGGATATCCTCGGCTGGTGATCGTCCATGAGCCGGTCCGGGGATCCTTCGCGTATCTCGAGCAGCCCGGACTGTTCGGGATGTCGGGCGTCGATCAGCTCCAACTCTTCATCGACGGGAAGCTGCCTCCGCCGCCGCTCACGCACCTGAGCGGCCTGGTCGTGGAGGAGGCCTCCTCCGGTGCGTCCACGTGGTCGATCCCTGCGAGCCCGTGGTGGCAGACGGCGGCCGGTGTGTTCGCGGGAGGAACGCTCGGCTTCGTCGCGGATGCCGCGCTCGCCGGCGCCGTCTTCACCACGTTGCCGAAGGGCATCGCGCTGCTGTCTTCCGATCTCTCGATCAACTTCCTCGAACCCGCTTCACCTTCCAGCGAGCGATTGGTGGCGCGCGGCGCACTGATCCACGCGGGAAGGCGCCAGGGATTGTCGGAGGCCCGGGTCGAAGACGCCCGCGGCACCCTGCTCGCGCACGCCACCTCGCGGTGCGTGCTGCAGCCGCTCCCGTTCGAACCACCCGACCCACCCGAGGAGTTCCCGGCGGTCGAGTCGAAGTCGTTCGACACGCCCGACCCCTACCTGCGTCCTTCAGAAGGTGAGATCGTCCCGCGATCGGTCTGGGACGAGACGAGCGGGCTGGACCTGATGCAGCTCTGGCACAAGGGTGAGCGGCCTCCCCCGCCGAACTGCTCGCTGCTCGGCCTGCGGTTCGTCGACGTCGCCGAAGGGAGCGTTACGCTTGCGATGCCGGCGTCGCTCTGGTTCTGCACGGGCTTCGGCACGTTCTACGGCGGTGTGGTGACCGCATTCGCCGACACCGCGATCAACTCGGCGGTGACGACCACCCTGCCGCCCGGCACCTCGTTCGGGACGCTCGATCTGAAGGTCAACTTCCTCCGACCCGTCGTCCCCGATGCGCGCGAGCTCCTCGCGCGAGCGACCGTCGAACAGCGAGGCCGCACCATCGCGGTCACGACGTGCCGGGTCGACGACGCCGACGGGAAGCGGGTGGCCATGGCGACCGGGAGCGCCATGATCTCTCCCGGCCGGCCATGGCCGTCGGCCGGTCTCGAAGCGGGCCGGCCTAGCTCGCCTGCTTCTGACTAGTTCCCGGAGCCCGGGCGGTCGACCTCTCCGCGCCACGCGCCGGTCTCGCTGCCGCGCGCTTCGATGAACTCCTTGAACCTCTCGAGGTCGCCCTTGGTGCGGCGCTCCACCATCCCGAGCGCGTCACCGACCGTTTCGACGGCGCCTTCCGGCTCGTAGTCCATCTGGACCATCACCTTCGTTCGGTTGTCGTCCAGACGGTGGAACGTGACGACGCCCGCATTCGGCGTGCCGCTGGTGCTGTGCCAGGCGACGCGCTCATCAGGACTCTGCTCGCTGATCTCGGCGTCCCACTCGTTGCGTCTCCCGGCGACCTCGGCGACCCAGTGGAGTCGGCGGTCGTCGAGCTGCTCGACCTTCTCCACGCCTTCCATGAAGCGAGGGAACTCCTCGAACTGCGTCCACTGGTTGTACGCGACCCTCACCGGAACGTCGATCTCGATCGACTCTTCGATCGTCTTCATCTCTCACACTCTCCTCGTCTGGGTAAGCCCGCCATACCCGGGACGTCTCGGGAGCGAACCTTTCCCATGCATCTTTTTGAGTAGGTTCGGGTACGGCCATCAGAGACCCTCGAGCGGAGGAGGTTGTTCATGCCGTCATCTGACGAGCGCACGACGTGGGATCCATCGACTGGGAACGACGCCGAAGAGCCGGTATCGGACGGTTCGGAGCAGAGGAAGGCGGAGGAGGAGCGCGGCGCCCTCGATGCGCCCAGCGCGCCCGAACCCTCATGGCAACCCGAGACCCCCGCGTGGGACCGACCGACGCCTCGATCCGAGATCACGGCGATGCCTCTCGGCGGGCCGATGGATGGGGCGGCGACGGATCCGGCGACCACGCGCACTCGTCGATCGACCGCCGCACGCAAGGCCGCGACCGCCGCGAGCACGAAGGCCGCGACGAGGAAGCGATCCGCGGCGAGGAAGACGGCATCGACGAGGCCCGCCACGCGCAAGGCCACGACCCGGAAGTCACCGAAGCGCGTCGCCGCGGGGAAGAAGGCCGCCGCCTCACGCAAGCGCAAGACGGCTCCGGCTCGCAAGAAGGCCGCGACCACCCGGAAGCGCACCACGGCTCGCAAGGCCACGACCCGGAAGTCGCCGAAGCGCGTCGCCGCGGGGAAGAAGGCCGCCGCCTCACGCAAGCGCAAGACGGCTCCGGCTCGCAAGAAGGCCGCGACCACCCGGAAGCGCACCACGGCTCGCAAGGCCACGACCCGGAAGTCGCCGAAGCGCGTCGCCGCGGGGAAGAAGGCCGCCGCCTCACGCAAGCGCAAGACGGCTCCGGCTCGCAAGAAGGCCGCGACCACCCGGAAGCGCACCACGGCTCGCAAGGCCACGACCCGGAAGTCGCCGAAGCGCGTCGCCGCGGGGAAGAAGGCCGCCGCCTCACGCAAGCGCAAGACGGCCCGGGCGCGGAAGACCGTCTCCCGCAGAGCGCGCTAGCGGGAGCCCGAGATGGATGATCGGCGGTCTTCCGATCGGGAGGAGAGCGTCGAGGAGGCGACCCTGCGCGTCGAACGCGAGTAGGAACAGCGTTCCGGTAGCCTCGCCGCCGTGACGGGCACCCGGATCGCGATCGTCTTCTCCCTCGGAGCAGGCATCGCGGGCGCCGCGCAAGCCGCGATCTCCGGCGTCTTGGGTCGCAGAGTGGGCACGATCGGCTCGGCCGGGTTCGGCGTCGTGCTGGCGGCGATCCTCGTGATCGCCCTCGCGCTGGCGCTCGGTCGCGGTGGATCGATCTTCGCCGCGGTCCATCAGCCGGCATGGCTATGGCTGGGCGGCCTCTTCGGCGCGGTGATCGTGCTGGCGATCGCGTATGCGCCTCCCCGGATCGGCACGTTCGCGACCGTGGCGCTGTTGATCGCGGGTCAGCTCGCGGCCGGCGCGCTGATCGACGCCTTCGGATGGTTCGGCTCACCGCGCATCCCGGTGACGGCCGCGAGGGCCGCCGGTTTGCTGCTGGTCGCGGCGGGGGCGGCGCTCACGCTGAAGCGTTGAGCGTCTACGGACGGCGAAGCGAGATGACCATGTTCGCCACCCGTGTGGCGAGGACGCGGTCGCCCTTCTCGAGGTCGTCCGGAACGCTCTCGGCCCCGAGACGAGCCTGCTGGACGGAGCGATCGGGGAACCCCACGGCGAGGTCGTAGTACCGAACGCCGTGCAGATCGAACGGCTTCACCTCGAGCACGATCGCCTCTTCCTCACCCAGCATCGAAGCCTCCGAGCATCGAGCCCCAGGGTAACCGGCTCATGGTTGTCAGTGGCCGTATCGTTGTCCTCATGGGATCAGCAGGAGTGGGTGCACGCCGCCCGACGACGGGCGCGGAGCGCATGCGGATCGCGATCGCGTGTGTCTCTGTGTTCACGGCGATCCTCATCACCGTGCCGGCTCCGCCCGCCGCGGCGGCGACGAGGGTGCCGGGGATCGACGTATCGATGTGGCAAGGCGACGTCGATTGGGCTGCGGTCGCTTCGACGTCGACGCGCTTCGCCATCATGCGGGCCACACGCGGTCACGACTACGTTGATCCCCGGTACGCGGAGTACTTGGCCGATGCGTCCGCGAACGGGCTCGTCGTCGGCGCCTATCACCGCGCGAAGGTCAGCCTCGCCGCCGGTGATCCGCGAGCGGAAGCGAACCACTTCGTCGACGTCGCACAGATCGACGCGGGCGATGTGCTTCCGGTCCTGGACATCGAAGAGCACGGCGGCCTCACGGTGCCGCAGCTGACCCAGTGGGTGCGCACGTGGCTCGCTCGCGTGTTCACCAGGACGGGCGTCCGCGCGATGATCTACGCCAGCCCCCACTTCTGGCGGACGTACCTGGGCGATACGACGTGGTTCGCGGACAACGGGTACCCGTTGTGGATCGCACACTGGGGCGTCCCGTCACCCACCGTCCCGGCCGAGAACTGGGGCGGCCGCGGCTGGACGTTCTGGCAGTGGACATCGACGGGGAGCGTCTCGGGGATCTCCACGAACGTGGATCGCGATCGCTTCAACGGTGCCAACCTCCTCCGGGGCAAGATCGCGTCGCTCACGGTGACGCCCGCGGCCGGCGGGGTGATCACCGGCGCCCGGATCGCGTGCGGCGGCGGCGCCCTCACGTGCAGCCGGCTCGCGAACCCGGACACGGTCCTCACGATCGCCGCCACCCCCGATCCGGGCGCCTCCTTCCTGCGATGGACGGGGGCCTGCACCGGCGCGGGGTCCTCGCCGACGTGCGACGTCACCGCGCTCGGCAACAAGACCGTCTCGGCCGTGTTCACCTATCCGGTGCAGGTCCAGATGCAGGGCAGCGGAGCGGGAACCGTCTCCTCGGCTCCGGCGGGGGTGGACTGCGGGACGACCTGTACGGCCTCGTTCCCCGTCGATTCGACCGTCGAACTCACTGCTGCCCCCGATTCTGCGTCGGCCTTCGTGGGGTGGAGCGGTGGATGCGCCGGCAGTAACCCCGGTTGCCAGGTGACCGTCTCCCAGCCGATCGATGTCGTCGCGACGTTCGATTCCGTGGTGAGCGTCGAGCAGGACGGTGCCGGAACCGCCTTCGGCTGGGGCCGCGTGGTCGCCCCGGACGCGATCGGCGGCTCCTACCGCTGGGAGCGGCGAGCAGGGGCTTCCGCGACGTACGCCTTCTCTGGCGGCACGGTCACGCTGTTCACGGTGTCGGGGCCGGGGATGGGCCGAGGTCGGATCTCGATCGACGGGACGACGATCGACACGTTCGACGGGTTCGCGCCAACGGTCGCGACCGGCGTGATGCATCGCTTCACGCAGCTCGGCGCGGGTCCGCACAGCCTCACCGTGGACGTGCTGGGCACGAAGCGGTCCGCTGCCACCGGGACCCGCGTCGCGGTCGACGCGCTCCGGTGGGGCGGCCAGACCCGCCTCAACCCGCCGGCGGCGCACGCGGCATGGGCGTCGGTCTCGAACGCGGCGGCGAGCGGCGGCAACTACGTGATCGGTGACGCGCGAGAAGCCTTCGCGAGGCTTCGGTTCCAGGGCACGGGGGTGTCGCTCCGCACTCTGCGAGGGCCGGCGATGGGTCGCGCGGAGGTCTGGGTGGACGGAGCGCTCGCGCGCATCGTGGATCTCTACGCTCCGGCGCCGACGTTCGCCACCATCCGCCTGGCGGACGGGCTGCTGGACGGATCGCACGTCGTGCGGATCGTCGTGCTCGGCACGCATCGGGCCGCGAGCTCGGGCAACGGGGTCGCGGTCGACCGCTGGATCGTGATCTGAACCCCCCGCTCGCTCAGCCGCCGGGGCGACGGATCTCGAGCGTCCGCCACAACGGAGGAGCCTCCTCGCTCGCGGCGTGACAGGTGAGACGCATCGGCGCCCCGAGTACCCGCTCGAGCCGGACCAGGTGGGATCCGCTCTCGGTCGCGAAGATGACCTCCGCCCGATCGCCGCGACGGCCGGCCCGTTCCCGCGTCACGGCGTCGATCCGGTCCAGACCCAGGTGCTCCCGGATGGAGCGCTCCGCCGCTTGGACGTGGACCGGATCGTTCGCCCGGCCGCGGTAGCGGTCCAGTCGAGCGATCCGGTCCTCGGCGTAGGCCTGCACGATCTCCCCGCCTTCGTCGGGCTCGACGCGCCCGAAATACAGCCCGTGAGGGAAGGCCACGAGGTTGGCGGCGAACCGGTCGCCGCCGACGTGCGTGCTCTCCCAGGTGAGATCGGGGAACGAGGCGGCGAGACCCTGCGCGAGCGGCCGCCCCCGCTCGGCACAACAGGGATCCCGCCGTCCATGGGTGCAGACGACGAACAGCGGCTCTCCTTCGGGATCGCCGGGAAACGAGCTCGGATCGCGGGGATCGATGGTGAGCGCGTCCTGGATCCTCCCGAGACCGGCGAAGCCCATCCACGCGTCCCGCGTGTCGACGGCGAAGCACAGCACGGTGCCGTCGTCATACTCGGGGATGCGGCCCGGCTTGCGGATCAGCAGGACGCGCGCGCCGGTCCGGCGTTCGAGGGCGCGGAGGTCCGTCCCGAGTCCTTCCGGTAGGCGGGCGTCGAGGAGCCCGTCGCGCCCCCACGGACCCGGATGCTCGATCAGCAGCCAGTGCCTGATCGTCGAGGCGGTGCCGGCGAGTGGCTCGTCGGCGACCAGGCTGCGCAACGAGCAGCGATCGTCGATCGAGGGCACCGGCGCGCTCAGCGGCCGCCGCGGATCGTGAGCAGCCCCTCGCGGATCAACCGCCGCACCAGCACCGCGCGGCCGGCCGGGGCGGGGAGATCTGGCGCGAGGTCGCCGACCGCCAGTTCGGCGTCCTCGTCCAGGTCGGCCACCCGGCGCATCGCCGGCTCCACCCAGGTCGGCATCTCGAGCCGCCGGTCTCCGAGGAGGACGAGGAGACGATCGGTCCGCACGGCCAGCTCGCAGACGGCGCCCGCGCGTCGGGCGACCACGGTGGCATCGTCCACCGAGATCGGCGCCGAGCGTTCCACGATCGTCCCTCGCGCCAGCTGTGCCCGGTTCGAGAGGAACCGGTCGCGGCGCTCGCCGGCCTCCGTGCGGACGTCGACCCCGCCGAGCGCGTAGGCGAGCGCCGCGAGCCGCCCCCTGAGCTCCTCGGCGAAGCCCTCGAGGTCCTCCGTCCAGCCGGCGGCCATCGGCTCCTCCATCCCCTCGAGGGTCCGACCGACCACGCCGCTCAGGACCTCTCGCCAAGGGGTCACGTGGACGCCGAGGGTGAGGTGGCCCGAGAGCACGTCCTGCGCGCGCGCCGCGTGGGGCGTGCCCGTCGGCATGTAGATCGTCGCTCCGGAGGTCACCTCGACCTGTAGGGGGTCACGCGCCTCCTCGTGTGGCGCGGCGTGCACCTCCCAATGCTTTCGGCCGAACGCCTGCAGGACGAAGACATCGTGGGCGTCTTCATGGAGGTCGAGCCCCTGGGCGCCGGGGGGCGTGATGTAGGCGTTGACCTGGCACGGGTGCCCGAGATCCAGCTCGAGGTCTCGACAGAAGCGCGCGACCGGTTCGGACCAGCGGTGCAGGCCCTGGAGCACGATGGTGGCTCCGTCTTCGAAGAGCGCCGCGACGCGTGCGGGATCGGCGATGCCGGAGACCTCTCGGGAGCCGGTGCGTCCCGACCGTGTGTAGGAGGCCTCCGGGATCTGCTCGCCCACCTTCACCAGCCGGAAGAACGGCGTGCGGAGCGCCGACGTCATGAGGAACCGGTCGACGTCGTCGAGCGAGAGCAGGTCCTCGAAGCCGGCGGGCGCCGAGGTTGTCGACGGCGGTCCGCCGAGGCGGACCGCCGCCCGCTTCCCCCAATCGTCCGCGAGGAACGTCCCGGGATCGCCGGTGCAGCGCTCGAGCGGGCGGCGTCCGGCACGGACGCGGTCGAGCGTGTCCAGGTTCACGACGTGCTGTCGGTCCCGTCCATGTCGCCGGTGTCGGTGCCGTCGGCGTCCTTGCCGTCGGTCCCGTCCTGGTCGGTGGCGTCGCCGTCCTTCTTGTCCGTCCCGTCGCCGTCCGTCCCGTCGCCGCCCACCTTGTCGGGGTCGGTCTCGGCCTTCGGCGACGCACCCGTCCCCGGCATCACGGTCCGGATGTCTTCGTCGGTCAGCTCCTGCGTTGCGGTCTCGTCCATGTCCAGACCTCCTCTCCGCTCCCGGTATACCCGAACGGCGCCCGACGCGCACCGGCGCCGTGACCCAAGGGAGAGCGTTTGCACTTCTGATGCCCCGGGAAAGCCCCGAAGGCACCCCGACGAGAGGACAGGACGATGGCCGAACGAGAGCTCCACGGTGCGGACGCGATCCTCGTGGAGGCGCGGAAGACGAAGGAAACGGCGGAGCGCATGGCGAACGGCGAGGGCCCGCCGGGCGAGGCAGATGACATCAGGGTGCTCGCCGGGATGGTCCATCAGGTCGCGGAGCAGGTGGAGCGGCTCGCGGGCATCGTCAGCGGAGACACAGCACCTATCGCGAACTCCGAGGACTCCGAGAACGCCGGCTGACGCCGCATCGCAACCGGCTGACCGTCGGCCGTATGTTGTCGGGCGATGGCACACGTCCAGGACTCGGATCCAGATCATGTGCTCGCCAACCGGGTCTCGTGGGATGCGGATGCCGACAGCTGGGTCGAGCGAGGCCGCGTCGCGTGGGCGGCCGACGACATCAGCTGGGGGATCTGGAACGTCCCTGAGTCCGAGCTCCGGCTGCTCCCGGATGTCCACGGTCTCGACGTCATCGAGCTCGGCTGTGGGACTGGCTACGTGTCGTCGTGGCTGTCGCGTCGCGGCGCCCGCCCGGTCGGCCTGGACAATTCCGGGAAGCAGCTCGCGACGGCACGGACCTTCCAAGAGGAGTTCGGCATCCGCTTCCCGCTCATCCACGCCGACGCCGAGCGGGCGCCGATCCGCGATGCGAGCTTCGACCTCGCGATCTCGGAGTACGGCGCCGCGATATGGTGCGATCCGTACCGATGGGTCCCCGAGGCTGCCAGGATCCTCCGGCCGGGCGGGCACCTCGTGTCACTGACGCACTCGTACGTCGCGATGCTGACGTTCCCGGATGATGATCAGCCCGCCACCGAGGGACTCCAGCGAGATCACTTCGGGATGCATCGGTTCGAGTGGGAAGACGACGAGGGCGCGATCGAGTTCGCGATCCCGCACGGCGAGATGATCCGCTTGCTTCGTCGGTCGGGGTTCGTCGTCGATGACCTCGTCGAGATCCGCGCGCCCCAGGACGCGGTGACGCCGACGGATCCGCTCGCGACCGCCGAGTGGTCCCGGCGCTGGCCGATCGAGGAGGTCTGGAAGGCGCGGAAGAAGGCGTGACCGACTCCTCGCTGCCTCGCTAGCGCGCCGGTTCCGCGGCGGCGAGGAGTCTCGCCGCCGTTCGTTCCCACGTCCAGTGCGTGGCCACGAACGAGCTCACGCCTCGCCGCAGCTCATCTCGCTCCCCAAGCGGCAATGCCAGCAGCCGGTCGACGCCCTCGATCAATCGCCGCAAGGCCCCCTCGCCGGGCTCGAAGGAGAACAACCCGGGGCGACCGACGTCAGTCTCCAGTGCGCCGGCGACCTCTGCGAGGCCCGAATGCCGGGCGACCATCGGGAGCGCACCGGAGGCGGCCCCTTCGGCGGCGACCATCCCGAACGCCTCCTTGAGGATCGACGGAACCACTTGCACGTCCATGGCCGACAGCGTGCCCGGCGCGTATCGGTGGTCGAGCAGTCCTGTGAACGTCACGTCCACGCGATCCGCGGTCGCGCCGGACGCCGCGGCGGGGTCGACCGGGAGCCCTCCCGCGTCCCGGAGCCACTCCACGGCTGCCGCGTCGCCTCGGCGGAGCGCGATCGTGAGCGCGGCGAGCCAGTCCCGATCCGAGCCGAACCCCACGACGAGTGCCGCGGTCTCGTGGCGGAGTGCCGGCTGTGCTTCCAGGAGGAGCTCGGCGCCCTTCTGGGGGATCAGCTTGCCGAGGTACCCCACGATGGGGCCGTCCCTTCCTGCCAGCGTGCGGAGCCGGGACGGCGCGTCGGGCTCGGGAACATCCTCCTCGTAGGTGTCGAACAGCGCGTCGAGCGCCTTCGCGTCCCTGGCGTCGAGCGCGCGTTCCACCGCCGCGTCGAGGGAGGAGGGACGCCCCCCGGCTCTGCCGGGATCCTCATCCAATCGATCGGCGACCTCTCGCAACGCCCCCACCCGAGGCCGCGGGCGGAACGCGGCCACGTCGACTCCCGGCGGGACGACGCGCGCGAGGTCCCTCATCTCGGGCACGAGCTCGGCGCATCGCTCCAGCGCCTCGTTGCTGGGACCGACGACGGCGCGGGCTGCTTCGAGGCCCTCGCGTGCGAGCTCCCGATAGCGCTCCTGCGGCCGGATGGCGTACTCGAGGTCGCTGCCGTGGATCTTCGCGACGTATCGGCCGGCGCCGAGCGCGCGACCTCCGATCGCAGCGCCGGGGATCCCGTGGCCGACGAACGCGATCTCGGAGTGGTGGGACCCGGCGGCCGCGCGGAGCGCCTCGACGTTCGCGCGCAGGTAGGAGCCGAGCTCCGCTTCGGACAGGTCGACGAAGGAGCGAACGATCTCGAACCCCTCGTAATGGTCGACCACGAAGACCGGGAGCGTCGCGCCGATGTCCGGTCGGAGCAGCACGCATCGCCCGGAGGCGCTCGCGACGTCCGTGTTCGGCTCGAGCTCGGAGGGGCCGTCCCGATCGATCGTGCCGTGGGCGTCGATCCATCGGTATCGCTCGGGATGGCGCTCCTGGCAGAGCAGGAGCACGTCGTGTCCCGCCGCCCGCCAGACCTCGACGATCCGGGCGGTGGCCACGTTGGACCCCGATCCCTCTAGCAGCCATCCGTGCCACACCAAGATCCGCACGCTCCGCATGCTATGTGCGGAGGGCTGCGAGCGGGAAGGTGGTGCGGACCGCTATGGTGCCGGGCCGAACGAAGGGAGCGGAGTCAGATGCGCGCGTTCAATCCAGCGGGGGTCCCCGGCCCGTTCGGCAGCTACTCGCACGGCATCGAGGTCGAGAGCCCGATGCGTCTCGTCTTCGGGGCGGGGCAGACCGGCGTCGATACCGACGGCCGGATCGGCGAGGACATCGAGGAGCAGTCGCGCCTGATGTGGCGGAACATCGAGGGGGTGCTCGCCGGTGCAGGGATGGAGATCTCGGACATCGTGCAGCTCACCATGCTGCTGGTGGACCGCAACGACCTCCCGACCGCTCGCGCCGTCCGAGAAGAGATCCTGGACGGTCACCGCCCGGCGTCCACCCTGATGTTCGTCGCTGGGCTGGCGCATGCCGATTGGCGGATCGAGGTCGACTTCGTCGCGGCGCGAGCCTCCGGGTGACGCCGAGCGGCCAGCTGGGGCGAGCGAGCGATCGGCTACGGCGTCGGGTCGGGTGTTCGGTCGAGCTGGCGGGTCTCGCTAGACGATCACCGCGGGGTTCGCATCCTGTTCCAAGCCCGCTCGCAGGGAGAGTGTCGAGTGGACCATCACGGCGCCGACCACGAGGACCCCACCGGCGAAGACCTCGGGTGACGGATCCTCGCCGAGCGCGAGCCACACCCAGAGAGGCCCGAGGAGGGTTTCCAGGAGTGCGATCAGATTCACCTCGGGCGCTGGCAGGTAGTGCGTCGCTCGCGTGATGAGCGTGAGCGACACGGGCAGGACCACAACCCCGAGAAGCGCGAGGAGGAGAAGGTCGCCGGCGCCGATCATGAGATCGGCGCCGGCGACCAGCCCGACGATCGCCGACCCTACGCCGCCGATCGCGATCGCCGGCGTCATGTCCGCGGGGCGGGCCGCCCGGGACACCGTGAGATAGCCGGCGAAGCACGACGCACCCGCCAGCGCGAGTAGATCGCCGTCGATCTCGCCGCGTCCCAGGCTTCCGCCGAAGATCACGGCCAGACCAGCCACCACCGCGCCGCCGGTGAGCCAGGTCCGAGCGGGCGCCGGCTCGTGAAGGAACACCCGACCGATCACGGAGGCGATCAACGGTCCCGCGGCGATGATCACGAGCACGCTCGCGGCGTCCGTGCGATGCAGGGCGAAGACGAAGGCGACGCTCGCGGCCGCGAAGAGTGCTCCCGCGAAGAGGTGAGAGGCTGTCGGTCGCCACGCACGGGGTAGTCCCTGGCCCGGCGCGAGGATCGCGAGGAGCACGAGGGTCCCGACCGCGGTGAAGATGCCTCGCCAGCACACGGTAGACCACGCATCCGTGTGCACGGCACGGATGATCAGGGCATCAGGGCTGATCACGATCACGCCGGCGGCGCACACGATGAGGCCTCGCACGTGCTCGCTAGGGCCGCGGGACGCCACTCCATCGGGGGTCATGCCGCGGTCTCCCGCCGGGGTCTGTCCGTGCCGCGCGGCTCGATCGCTCGGGGGGCCGGTAGGGAGGACCGCTTCGCCTGCTCGGACGCGCATCGCGCATCGATGTCCCGGGCGAGCGTGAGGAAGTGGCTCAATCGGGAACCGCCGTGTCGCGATCTGCGAGGCGCTGACAGAGGACCCGCATCAGGGCAAGCGCCGTCTCGGGTCGGTCGCGAAGCATCGACTCGAACTGCCGTCGGCCGATCGACAGGAGCCGGACCGGTCCCTTCGCGGCGAGAGATGCCATCCTCGGGGCGCTCGTGATCACGGCCATCTCGCCGATCACATCTCCGGTCGAGCGGACGGCCAGCACCTGTTGGTGTCCGCCCGGCTGTCGCAGGATCACCATCACGTAGCCCGAGACGATGATGTGCATCTCATCGCCCGGTTCGTCCTGCTCGGCGATCGTGTCGGCGTCGGCGTAGCTCCGCTCAGAGGCGATCGCCGCGATCGGCGCGAGGTCCTGCGGCGGCAGGTCGGCGAACAACGCCACCCGTCGGAGGAAGAGCACTCGCTCCATCAGCGGAAGCGTCGTCAGGGTCTCGGTCATCGTTCCTCCTTGTCTCCCTTCTCCTGGTTCTCCCTCTTCTCCTGGTTCTCCCTCTTCTCCTTCGGGAGCTTCTCCGGCTGCGATCGCCCACTCGGCACACCGACGGACCCACTCATCCGGATGGTGGATCGCGCCGTCCCGCCAGTCGCGATCGAGCTCCTGTAGACGTTCGTCCTCCAGAGACGGGAGCAGCGACCGCACGAGGTCGGGGTCACCGGTCGTCTCGACCACCTCCAGGGCATCGGCGCGCTCCGCCGGATCCGCGCTCCAGAGGCTCTCGAGGGCGGTGGCGACCGCGCCACCGTCGGCCAACAGGCCCATGGCCCGAAGCGCGATCCGGGCGTCGTCCCGGGACCCGGCAAGGAGGAAGTCGCGGAGCAGCTCGAGCCGGTCGTCCCCCTTGGTCTCGATCGAGTCGGCAAGCCGGCGGCTGCTCAGTGCGTTCGATGCCGAAGCGGCCGCGAGCCGTTGCACATCCTCGCGCGCTCGATCCGGGGAGACGGACATCGCTTCGTCCGCGGCCTCCAGCACCTCGCCGCCGCCGGCCATCGCCGCGAGGAGGTCGTCGACCCCTCCGACCGGATCAAGGGTAGTCAGGGTCCGCGCCGCTGCTGCTCGCACGGAGGGGGTGGGGTCGGAGAGCCCGGCGCGAGCGAGCTCCGGGGCCTCAGGGGTCCGCGACGACGCGAGCGCTCGGAGTGCCGCGACGCGGGCGTCGGCATGGGGCGATCTCGCGAGCCTCGCCAGGATCGTCTCCGCCTCGGGGTCGCTCCCGGCGCCCTCCGGCGGGGCGTCCTTCAGGAGTATCCCTGCCGCGCGAGCCCGCACGAGCCCGTCGGGATCACGCAAGAGTGCCCGGGCCCGCGAGCGATCCGCTCGAAGCGCGTCGAGCGCATCCAGAGCTGCGAGGCGGACCTCCGGGACAGGGTCGGTCAGCCGCTCGGGGACCACGTCCGACGCCGCGAACGCCTCGGTCCGGGCGAGCGAGCGCAAGGCCGTCGCCCGGACCTCCGGGTCGTCGTCGCGTACCCCTTCGACCAGCGCAGGGATCGCGCCCGGCGCATCGAGGTCGCCGAGGATCTCGGCGGCCACGCGGCGCACACCCACGTCGGGGTCCGACAACGCGCCCACCGCGACCGACGCGGCGGCGGCGTCGGCGCGGGCGAGCCCGAAGGGCTCTCCCGCCCCCGGCGTCCCGCCGAACACGTGTGGTCTGCCCTCCCGGAGGGCGACGACCAGCTCCGCGGCGTAGGCCCTCCGCACCCGGGACATCGAATACACCGCCGCCGCCGCGGCCGCGAGCCCGATGCCGTACAGGACGCGGGGCGACACGGCGCGTTCGCCGACGAGCGCGACGATCCCGGCGAGCACGGTGCCGACCTGGGTCGGTCCTCCGTACAGGAACGCCCGCATGCGGTCGCGCCGGTCGCCGGGCACGGTGTTGATCACGGCCTCCCACGCGCTCGACGCACCCCCCTGGAGCCACACGACCTGCGCGAATCGGAAGGCGAGGAGGATCGCGAACGTGGAGGCGACCGTGAGCACGCCGAACGCGAGGAGGTACAGGACGGGCAGGACCATCATCACCGTGGGGACGCCGAGCGTCGAGAGCATGCGGTTCATCACGAGGAGCGACAGGAGCAGGGTCACGGCGGTCGACAGCGCGAAGAACAGACCGAGGAACCCCGCCAAGTCCTCCGGCTGCGGATACCGCTCGGCGACCGCACGCGAGAAGGGGAGATACAGGGAGAAGAACAGGAGCGAGAAGAGGACCGATCCCACCGACATCCAGCGGAGGAGCGGAGACCGAACGGCGTAGCGGAAGCCATCTCGCACGTCGGTCTTCATCTCGTCGATCGCGGAGGTGCGTCGTCGGGAGGGAGGAAGGTTCCCCCCTGCCTTCGCGACCAACCTTCGGCCCAAGACGACGACGATCCCGAGCGTGGCCAGCCACACGAGGATGAGGTTGTCGGTCCCGAGCCAACCGGCGAGCGGCTTCGTGGCGAGGCCACCGACCACCTGCCCCAGCACGGCGGCGCCGCCGATCAACGGGAAGAACCGCTTGGCCTGGCGAGTGTCCGTGACGAGACCGGCGAGTCCCCAGACCGCGAGGCCAAGGAGGAACTCGGATGCCCCGCGGAGCAACCAGAGCGCCGGATAGATCCACTCCGCCTCGGCGGCCAGCGCCACTCGCGACGCCCCGGCGATCAACGCGATCGACGCGGGGATCACGAGGAACGTCCGTCCGCGCCCGAGGCGCCCGAGCACCGCAGAGACCCCGAGGGTCGCGATGAACATCGTCGCGCCGAGCAAGAGGTAGAGCACCGGCAGGTCGTCGACCCCACCGCGGGCGAAGAGGAGGGCGTCGATGCTGCTCGCGGCGAGCGTCAGCCCCGCCGCCGAGGTGAACGCCGCCGCGGCGGCCGGAGCCACCACCCGCCGCTCCGCGGGCAACAATCGCAACAGCCGATCCATCGCTCGCCTATCGTGGCAGGCCTAACGGTGTCGGGAGAGACCGATGGCGAAGAGCCGGTTCGTATCCGAGGACGAGTGGCGCTCATACATGGAGGGCACCCACAAGGCGATCCGGATGGGTCGCCGCACGTTCGGCCTGCTGCCCACCGATCCGAGGTGCCGGTTCTGCAGCGTCCCCTTCCGCGGGCCCGGCGGGTGGCTCGCGCAGCACATCTCGAAGTCGAACTCGCCGTGGGAGAAGAACCCGAACCTCTGCCGGCGCTGCGTGATCGGTGTCAGCCGACGGGATCTTCGGCGCGGAGCTCGAGCTCTCGTTCCTGTTCGCCGACGTCCGCGGTTCCAGCGATCTCGCGCGGCGGCTGGGGATCCAGGAGTTCGCGCATCGTGATGCAGCGCTTCTATTCGGTGGCGACGCAGGCCCTCTTCGACCATGACGCCCTCCTGGACAAGTTCGTCGGGGATGAGGTCGTCGGGTTCTTCGCCCCTTTCATGGCGGGGCCGGAGCATGCCCGTCGCGCGGTCGATTCGGCGCGGGTGCTGTTCCGATCCGTGGGGTACGGGTCCGAGGCGGGCCCTTGGCTCCCGCTCGGCGCGGGCGTGCACTCGGGTCCCTCGTTCGTGGGCTTCATCTCGAGGGGTCTGGATAGCGAGTTCACCGCGCTCGGCGACACGATCAACGTCGCTGCGCATCTCGCGGCGCAGGCGAGCGCCGGCGAGATCTTCGATCACCGAGGCGGTGGGGCCGTCGCTCGAGACCTCCGGTCTCGAGCGACGCCACCTCTCCCTGAAAGGCCACGAGCTGGACGCGCTCGTGATCCGTGTGGACGAGCGGCCGGCCGCGTCCGTCGATGTCGATCGCTGAGTCCGGACCACGGGAGACGCCATGCCCAAGAGCAACATGATGTCGGAGGAGGAATGGCGCTCCCTCATGGAGGGCACGCACGACGTCGTCCACAAAAGCCGGCGGGTCCGCGGCCTCCTGCCGGCGGAACCGCGATGCCGCCTCTGCTACACGCCGTTCCGAGGGCTCGGCGGGTTCGTCCTCCGGCGGATGTCGAGGGTCAACGAACCGTGGGAAAAGAACCCGACCCTCTGCCGGCGCTGCGTGCTCCAGATCAGCTCGTTCGACGTGATGGGGGCGGAGGTCCCGGTGTCGTTCTTGTTCGCCGACGTCCGTGGGTCGAGCGAGCTCGCCCGGCAGCTCGGGACGATCGAGTTCACGAAGCTGATGCAGCGGTTCTACGCGGTCGCCACCGGTGTGCTCTTCGAGCACGAGGCGCTCCTCGATAAGATCGTCGGGGACGAGGTGGTCGGGTTCTTCCTCCCGTTCATGACGGGCGACCGTCACCCGGAGGCCGCCGTGCGGACCGCACGGGCGCTGTTCCACGCCGTCGGCTACGGCTCGGAGGAGGGGCCGTGGCTCCCGCTCGGGGCGGGCGTGCACACGGGGGACGCGTTCGTCGGGTACGTCTCACGCGGGGAAGCGAGCGAGTTCACCGCGCTCGGCGACACGATCAACCTGGCGGCGCACCTGGCCGGTCATGCGCGGCCTGGTGAGATCTTGATCACCGAGGAGGTGGGGGCGTCGCTCGAGACCTCCGGTCTCGAGCGACGCCACCTCTCCCTGAAGGGTCACGAGCTGGACGCGCTCGTGATCGCGGTGGAAGATCGCGGTCCGGACCTCGGCCGGCGATCGCGCCGCGACCTGACCCTCGGCTACATGACCGAGATGGTCTCGTACACCGTGATCGTGGCGCCGCCTTCGAGCACGGGACACCCCTTCGCGAGGTCCGTCGCGGCGTCGAGCGAATCGGCGTTGAGGATCGAATAGCCGCTCGCGGTTCCGTCGCCGTCGCGGATCGACCCGTCGGCGCCGATCGTCTTCGCGGCTCCCGGGTTGAATGGGTTCCCCCCATCCTTCAGGGCTGAGCCCAGGCCCTCCATCCAGGTGTTCCAGGCCTGCATCACCGTGGCCTGTTCCTCCTCGCTCTCGGGCATGCGGCCTCCGCTGTACAACAGCAGGTAATCCGTCATCGGATCTCCCCCTTCCGGGCCCGCGGGTGCGGGCTCTCGAGGAGGGAGCATGCCATAAAATGTAAGTCTACTGCTTACGGATTCCTGCCCGGCGGTCAGGCCGAGAGGCGCTCGGCCAGGTACTTCAGGCTGAGCGGGTAGCGGTACTCGATCGACATGTGGGTGGCGTCGAAGAGCTCGAAGAAGACGTCGGTCACTCTGATCGCTTCCAGCTCCCGGCGGAACGCCTCGGCCCCGAGGTCGAGGAAGAACTCGTCCTTCTTGCCCGCGTCGATGTAGATCGCCCGCATCGACCGGAGTGTGTCGGCATGGTTCGGGACCATCCGCACGGGGTCGAGCTGGAGCCATCGCTCCCACACGTCGGGGAGCAGCTCGCCGGTGACGGTGTCGAACGGAAGGTGGACCGTGCCGTCGGGGTCGGTCGAGTAGCACGCCGCCATGCACCAGTCGTTGAGCAGGTGCCCGTCGCTCTCCTTCGAGAACGCCGGGCGGCTCCGGAAGTCCTTCCAGAAGTTCTCGAACGAGCCCTCGTACTCGTCGCGCAGGACACGCACCGACTCCCGGAACTCCGGCAGGTAACACATCTCGAAGAGTGCGTCGCCAGCGTGGGTGGCGAGACCTCCCCACAGGTCGGGCCTGAGCATCGGCACGACCATGGCGCCGTACCCGCCGCTGGATTTCCCACCGATCCCCCGATGGTCGCGATCGGCGATCGTTCGGTAGCGCTCGTCGACGAACGGCACGACCTCGTCGCACAGGTACGTCAGGTAGTTGCCCGTGCCCGGGGAGTCGAGGAACTGGCTGCCGCCGAGCGACGTCCAGCAGTCGACCCACACGACGATCACGGGTGGTGCGTCTCCCCGCGCGAAGAGGTCGTCGGCGAGCTCCGGGAAGTTCCGCCGGAACGGCGACCGGTTCCGCCACATGTCGAGCTGGCCGGTGAGGCCCTGGATCGCGTACACGGACGGGAAGCGCGCGGCGCGGTCGTCGTCGTAGCCGGGTGGCACGTACACCCAGAGCGGCCGCTCGTGCGGATCGCCCAGCGGATTCCCTCGGAGCGCCCGGCTGTCGACCGTGTGCTCGTCGAAGCGTCCCTTCGGCTCGAACGACCAAGGCTCCATGGACGGGTCCTCCTTCTTGCTTGCGATCTGGCCCGATCGGCACGCGCGGCGGCGTGGACGGCGAGCGGCAGGCTACTCGGTACGCTTCCCGTCCGATGCGCGTCGATGCCGACTCCGAGCCGTTGCTCACCGAGCGCCTCCGACTCCGGCGGTCCGTCCCGGAGGACGCCGATGCCATCTCCGCGTATCGGAGCGACCCCGAGGTGAACCGCACGCAGGGCTGGGAGCGGACCGACCCTGAAAGCGTGCGGGCCGACATCGAGGAGATGTCCGCGCGGGCGCCCGGAGAGCCCGGCGGCTGGGTGCAGTTCTCCGTCGAGGAGCGCGAGGGTGGCGGGCTCGTCGGGGATGTGGGCATCAGTCCCGCCGACGGCGAGGCCGGCGTGATCAAGGTCGGCTACACGATGTCGCCGGCATTCCAGGGACGCGGCTACGCGACCGAGGCGGTCGGCGCGTTGGTCGCCTACGCGTTCGAAGCACTGGGCGCCGACGTGGTGCGCGCCTACGCCGACGCGGACAACACCCCTTCGATCCGCGTCGCGGAGAAGGTCGGGATGCGCCTGATGGAACGCTTCGAGCATCGCGAAGGGGACGAGGTCTGGTTCGGCGTCCGCTACGAACGGCGCCGCGAGGACGCGCCGGTGGCGTGAGCCTGTCGAACGGCGACCTCGCCGAGCTCCTGTGGCGCGCCGGCGATGAGGAGACCGCTCATCGCCGGCGCGCCCTCCGACGGGCGGCCGGGGCCGCCCGCTTCTGGTCCGAGGAAGTCCGCGACCTGGCCGAAGCGGAGCGCTCGCTCACGGAGCTCCACGCGGTCGGCCCCTGGGTCGCGGCGATGATCCACGGCTGGCTCGACGCGCCGCCGGATCGTCCCGAGCCCGACGAGACACGCAGCGGGTTCCTCACCATGGCCGAGGCCCGCCGGGTGCTCGACGCGGAACCGGATCGGGAGCGGACGCCCCATGCGGATCTCCAGGTGCATACGACCGACAGCGACGGCGGACTCCCGCTGCGGGACATGGCGGCGTTCGCTCGCGAGCTCGGTCGGCCCTTCATCGCGATCACCGATCACTCGAAGAGCCTCACGATCGCCAACGGGATGGACGAGGAGCGTCTCGCAGACCAGATCGTCCGCATCGGGGAAGTGAACGCCGAGTTGGCCTCCTCAGGAGATCCCTTCCGCGTGCTCCGCTCGATCGAGATGGATGTCTTCCCCGACGGCACCTGCGACATGGAGCCGGAAGCGCTGGCGCCGCTCGATCTCGTGCTCGGCGCGTTCCACTCGAAGCTGCGGTTGCGCGAGGACCAGACGGAGCGCTACCTCGCCGCCCTGCGGGATCCCTCGATCCACGTCCTCGCCCACCCGCAGGCGAGGATGTACGGCCGCCGGGCGGGCCTCCGCGCCGACTGGGCTCGAGTCTTCGCCGAGGCCGCGGATCGAGGAAAAGCGATCGAGCTCGATGCGACTCCGGCGCGTCAGGACCTGAGCGTGGAGCTCGCACGGATCGCCATGGCCGAGGGTGTCCGATGGTTCTCGATCGGGAGCGACGCGCACAGCTCCTTCGAGCTGCAGTTCCTGCCGTTCGGGCTGGCCACGGCGGTGCTGGCCGGGATCCCCATGGAGCGCATCTTGAACTATCGGACCGTCGAGGAGGTCATCCAGTGGGCCGGGGAGCTCCGAGCCGGGTAGGGGCACCCGCCCCCGATTTGACAGGTGCTCGCGCTCTCGCATATGGTTCGCAGTGAGAGACCGCTGGAGCCCTCGGGTTCCGGCGGTTTCTCACTTTCCGGGCCCCCCGCGCTGGATCGAGCGGCCGCCCGAGCCTCCTGGCTTCCCACGACGCCCCCGTATGGATCTTGAGATCTCTCCCGGATGCTCGGGCGGAAGAGAGCGCCTGTGACTCTTGAGATCTCGATCTCCGTTCCTTCAAGTGCGCCTGGATTCGGCCGACAACATCCCAATAGGGTCGGGAGCGGGGGTTATCGTCCGCGCCACGACGGGTCGGTACTGGTGATCGAGGGGGTGGGTACCCGTGGGGTGGGTCGCGCGACGCTGGAGGCATGTCGTTTTCGTCCTGACCGCCTCGATGACAGCGGTGCTCACAGCCTCCGCCGCAGTGCCCGTGATCGCTGCTCCCGGAGTACCGGGCATCGACGTTTCCAAGTACCAGGGGAAGATCGAGTGGCCGGCTGTCGCCTCCTCGTCCGTGCACTTCGTGATCATGCGCGCGACGCTCGGGAACAGGTACCGGGACGAGCGGTACGCGCAGAACGTGGCGGGTGCGACCGCGAACGGCCTCGTCGTCGGGGCCTACCATTTCGCGAAGCCCTCGCCGGGGCTTCGGGACGCGCGCGGGGAGGCCGACCACTTCCTGCGAGTCGCACGAGTGGGGGCGGGGGATGTCTTGCCCGTCCTCGACATCGAGGAGACGGGCGGGCTCTCTCCCGAGCAGCTCCGGATCTGGGCGCAGGCATGGCTGAATCGTGTCCGTTCGCGGACGGGCGTCCGCGCGATGATCTACTCCGGAAACCACTTCTGGCGCGGGTTCATGCGGAACACCTCGTGGTTCGGGCACCGTGGGCATCCGTTGTGGGTCGCGCACTGGGATGTGGGCGCCCCCGACATCCCCGGCGACCGATGGGCGGACCATGGCTACACGGTGTGGCAGTGGTCGGCGACGGGGAACATCCCCGGCATCAAGGGTCCCGTCGACCGAGACTGGATGAACGGGGATCTGACCCGAGGAACGATCGCCTCGCTCACCGTCGCACCGGCCCAGGGCGGCACGATCCGTGGCGACCGCGTCGGATGCGGTGGACCACGGGACCGTTGCTTCCGGCTCACGAATCCCAGCGACGAGATCACGCTGAGGGCGATCCCGGAAGCCGGCGCTCGGTTGAGCCGTTGGACCGGAGCGTGCGCGCCGGCGGGTGATGCACGGACCTGCACGGTATCCGTGCTCGGGGACACCGCCGTGTCCGCGGTCTTCGAGACCCCCGTTGAGGTCCCAACCGTCGCGTCGGATGGCGGATCGGGGACGTCGCTTCCGACGCGATGCCCGGCCGTCTGCAGCGCCCCCACCCTCGCCTACCCGCCGGATCCAGAGCCCTCCGCTTCGGACGAACCGGATCCAGCGCCTCCGGTCTCCGAACCGCCGGTCTCCGCTCTTCCGGCCGCGGCACGCCCGGTCCCGACTCCGTCCGTCTCGGCATCCTCGGTTCCGGCATCTTCGCTCCCGTCACCTCGCTCGTCGGCCTCTCCCGTCCCGACCACTCCGGTCGTGGACAGACCGGTATCGACGCCGGTCGGCAAGCCCTCGACGTGCACGGGAACGGATCGCGACTGTGCGGTCGCCGGTCTGCTCGGTCGCCGGGGTATCAGCTCGACGGGGTCACGGGTGCGCGGGGAGGACGAGCCGAACGGCACACGCTATTCGTGGAGCCTCGGGCGCCAGCGAGGCGCGATCGGGGGCTCCTACCGCTGGGAGCGCCGAGCCTCGGCCTCGATCTCGTATCGGTTCAGGGGCGGAGCGGTGACCCTGTTCACCGTGAAGGGCCCTCGGATGGGGAAGGCGCGCGTGGAGATCGACGGCAGGTTGGTCGCGCGCATCGATGGCTACTCACGGAGGCCCCGCGCCGACGTCCGGCACCGGTTCTCGGCCCTCGGCGGAGGACGGCACACGCTCACGATCACCCCGCTCGGGAAGAAGCGCCCGACGGCCAAGGGTCGGCGCGTCGTCGTGGATGCGCTCAGGTGGGGCGGAAAGCTCCACCGGGATCCCGGTCCGGCGGCCGTCGCGTGGGCCCGCGTGAGCGATCCTGCCGCGAGCGAAGGCAACTACGTGGTGAGCGATGCGCCGGGAGCCGAAGCGACGCTCTCGTTCTCCGGGACCGGGCTGTCGCTCCGGGCCGTGTTCGGGCCCACTCGGGGCCGGGCACAGATCTGGCTCGACGGGGCCCGCTTGCGAACGGTGGACCTCTACGCGCCGACCCGGAGATTCGTGTCGATCCGAGTGGCGTCGGGCCTCACGCACGGTCGCCACGTTGCCCGGGTGGTCGTGCTCGGGACGCGCCACCGCGCGAGCCAGGGGATTGCCGTGACGATCGATCGCTGGGTGGTGGCGGAAGGATCGGAGGACCACAGGGATCGCCCGAGGGCGCGATCCGGGAAGCCGCGGCACGAGAAGAAGCACGCGTGACCGGCGGTCGACGCGGTTCATTCCCCGTGTGGAGCGACCAGCCCTAGACTCGGGCACGGTCCGCAGAGGAGGGTTCGATCGCATGCCCAAGGGGATCCTGGAGCGACTCGCCGAAGGGCCGGTGCTCGGCGACGGTGGGTATCTGCTGGAACTGGAGAAGCGCGGTTACGTGCAGGCGGGTCCGTTCACGCCGGAGGTGGTCGTCGAGCATCCCGAAGCCCTCACGCAGCTACATCGAGAGTTCCTGCGTGCGGGCGCCGAAGTGCTTCAGACCATGACCTTCTACGCCAGCGACGACAAGCTCGCGACGGTGGGGATGGAAGGCACGGTCGACGAGATCAACCGGAACGCGGTGCGGATCGCCCGTGAGGTCGCATCCGAAGGCGATGCGCTTGTCGCGGGCAACCTCTCCCTCACGTGGGCGTACGACCCCGCGCAGGACGAGAGTCCCGACCATGTTCGGCGGCCTCTTCGACCGGCAGCTCCAGGACCAGCTCGAGGCCGGCCCCCCGGACTTCTGGATCGGCGAGACGTTCTCCTTCCTCGGAGAAGCGCTGCTGTTCGTCGAGCGGGCGAAGGAGACCGGGCTTCCGGTCATGGTGACGATGTCGTTCGAAGCGCTTCCCGCCAAGTCCTACGAGGGCGACTCTCCGGGAGAAGCCGCCAGGAGGCTCGCGGACGCCGGAGCCGACATCGTGGGAGTGAACTGCCTCAACGGGCCGGCGCAGCAGCTGCCGATCGCCGAGGAGATGGTCGAAGCGCTCGCAGACGGCGTCCCGGTCGCCACCCAACCGGTGGCGTACACGACGACGAACGAGGCAGCCCGATTTCACCGCGGGAGACACGTTCCCGTACGCGCTCACGCCGAGGACCCTCGCTCGTGGCGAGATGGCGGCGTTCGCGGCGCGAGCGAGAGATGCCGGCGTTCGGTACATCGGCTCGTGCTGCGGCTCGGTCGCCGAGCACGTGCGTGCCATGGCGAAGGTACTCGGGAAGCTGCCGGAGCAGGAGCGCGAATGGAAGTCCCAGTCGGGGAAGGCGATGTCTGCCTACGAGTACCACGAGCACACCGAGACCGAGGTCTGACGCTTCCGGATCCGTGCTTCGCACCGATCGTCGTGACTTCGCCGGGCGCTCTTGGTTCGCGGTGACCGGCGGCTAGCCGGAGGATCCGGGCACGTCCAGGACGATGCGGCGCTCCGCGCTCGGTTCCCAATCGCGGAGCGCCTCGGCGAACTTCACGAGGAGCGCGGCACCACCGGCGACCTCGAGCGCGCGCAGCATCGGGTAGCGCTTCAAGCACCGGGAGCCGGAAGAGCAGCGGCGCGCCGACGATCGCGGCGCCGGCCAGGAGCCGGCGGAGCCGGCGCCCGGCGGGGGAGTCCAGGAAGTCTTCGACTTCCTGGACCGCCACCTCGACACGGTCACCGATCCGCCGGAGCTCCTGCATGGTTACGAGAACTGCCGGTGCGTCGATCCGGTGGTGCCTCGCCGCACGAGGCGCACGAGCACCACGAGTGCGGCGGCTGCCAGGATCGCCGCGATCCACGGCACGCCCTCGTTGTCGGGCGTGATCACTTCGGCCAGGAGCCATCCGCCGAGGAATGCGCCGACGGCACCGAGCACGATCGTCATCCAGATGGGCATCGAGTCATCGCCCGGCACGATGAAACGTGCCAGCGGCCCCACGATGCATCCGATCAACAGGAAACCGAACACCTCTCCGATGGTCATGACTTCTCTCCCTCCCGGAAGTCTCGTCGACGTCCGGTCCGCCCTTACCCAGTTCCATCGCCTCGTATGCGAGGCCGGGCGAGCCGCATGGCCTGTGGCTGACCTCGTTGGTCTCGCTAGGCGACGGGGCGTGCCTCGGGGTGCGTGCGTGCCAGTTCGCTGAACAGTGACTCGTACCGGTCGATCATCGAATCCGTCGAGAACCGGTGTCGCACATGATCGCGGCATGCCTGCGGGTCGAAGTCGGTGACGCGCGCCGATCGGCGTCGACGAGCTCCTCGGGGCGGTCGACGATCACCCCGGTGACGCCGTCGACGACGACCTCGGGGACGGATCCCCGACGGAACGCGAGGACGGGCGTGCCGGCCGCCATGGCCTCGATCATCACCAACCCGAACGGCTCCTCCCACCCGATCGGGAACAGCAGTGCCCGGGCTCTGGCCAGTAGGTCCCGCTTGGTGTCCTCGTCCACCTCGCCCAGCCACTCCACGTCCGGTCCCAGCCGGGGTTCGATGGCTTCCTCGAGGAAGGCGATCTCGTGGGGGTCGCTGCATTTCGCCCCGATGACGAGTCGCGCGCCGACTGCACGCGCGACGTCGATCGCGATGTCGGGGCCTTTCGTGGGATCGATGCGGCCCAGGAACAACAAGAAGTCGTCCTTATGATCCCGGAAGGGGATCTCTTCCACGTCGATGCCGTGGTGGATCGTCGAGACCCACGGCACGTCCGGTGCTCTCGACCGCTGCGAGGCGGAGATCGCGACCGGCGACACACTTCGAGGGAACAGGCGGAACAGGTCGCCGGTCAAGCCGTCGAGGGGACCGTGTGCCGTGACCACCGTCGGCAACCCATGGCGGTCCGCCAAGGCGGGCCCGAGCACCGAGTGATCGTGCACCACGTCGACATGCTCCATGTCGAGGATGTACCGGGTCCCCCGCAGCGCGTGGACCCCTTCGACGGTGACGCTCTCGCCGGTGCCCAAGCCGTCCGCCGGTTCGGTGAACGTGGGGAAGAACCCTGCCGAGTCGTGGTCGGTTCCCGCACCGATCAACGTGACCTCGTGGCCGCGCTGGATCAGGCCTTCCGCGAGGGTGTGGCAGATCGCCTCGATCCCGCCGTAGCCACCCGGAGGCACCTCGAACCACGGCGTCGACACCATGGCGATCCGAAGCGGCGCGGTCCGTCGCCGTGATGTGGACTCGATGTCCAACGGTTCTCCTTCGGTCGGCCACCGGGTGCCTACGGGTGATGTCGATGCGCGCATCTCCGTGAGAACTACCCAGCCCGGATCGTGAGGAACCGCGTAGACGGGGAACGATGCTCCTGGGGGCCCTCACGGAACGGAAACGCCTGGCTGAGTCGGATGGACCACAACTCTGCCGGAAAGGTGGATGTCGGGGCGATCCTGGGTACTGTGCAGAGTAGGCCGTACGGGTGGGGAGGCCTACTCGGAGGAGACGTATGAGAACCGAAACCATTCAGAGCGAACACGACGCCTCGTTCCAGCACGACGCGATCTTCTATGCGGGCACCCTCGATTTCGTGGACCGAACCTCTACCTTCATCCGGGACTCGGTTGCCGAGCGCGAGCCGATGCTCGTCGTGGTGAGCGCGGAGAAGATCGAGCTGCTGCGTGACGAGCTCGGTGGAGACCCGGAGGGCGTTCGATTCGCCGACATGGCGCAGGTGGGCCAGAACCCCGCGCGGATCATCCCGGCGTGGCGGGAGTTCGTCGCGGGACAGGTGCCTTCGGGCGGGCGCTTCCGAGGCATCGGGGAGCCCATCTGGGCCACCCGAACCGCCAGCGAGCTCATCGAGTGCGAACGCCACGAGGCTCTTCTCAACCTCGCGTTCGCCGGCGCGCCTGCCTGGTGGCTGGCGTGCCCCTACGACACGGAGTCCTTGCCTTCGCCGGTGCTGGAGGAAGCCAAGCGCAACCACCCCCATGTCATGGACGGAGGCAGGCGACGCGAGAACGTGACCTATCGTGGTCTCGACGAGATCGCGAGGCCATTCGACGACCCACTCCCCGAGCCTCTCGGTGCTCCGCACGTGTTCCCCTTCGGTCCGGACGGAGAGAGCCTTTCGGCCGTCCGCGAGCAGGTCGGCCGCGCGGCCGAGGCGTTCGGCCTCGATGTGGCGCGCGTCGGTGACCTGACCCTCGTCGTCAACGAGGTCGCCACCAACAGCTTGCGCCACGGAGGCGGGGTCGGGGTCCTACGGGTCTGGGAGGAGGGCTCCTCGCTGATCTGCGAGGTCAGCGACGCGGGCCGCATCGACGACCCGATGGCGGGCCGTCGGAAGCCGTCTCCGGATCGCGGCTCGGGCTTCGGGCTCTGGCTCGCGAACCTCCTGTGCGACCTCGTCCAGATCCGATCGTTCTCCACGGGGTCCGTCGTCCGCCTCCACGTCCACCGCTAGGCGGACGTAGAGGACGGGCCGTCGCGCACCTCGAGGACAGCGCCTCCTGAGATCGTCACCGTGCCGGTGCCGAGGCGGCGGCCCGCCATCTTCGCGCCCGGACCGGAGGGCGAGATCCGAAGGGCGCTCAGCCCGCTCGCGACCAGCACGCGGATCAGGCCCGGCTCCGGCTCTTCCTGCGGTCGGAAGCCACCGTAGTAGAAGGCCAGGATGTCGGAGGCCGAGAGGCCTCTCCGGGCCTTCCCGTACGCACCCCACTGGACCATGCCGACGCCGTGACCCCACCCGCGCCCGGTCACGATCACTGCGCCGTCCGTGGCCGCCAGGTCGAGCCAACGGGACGGGACGGTGACAGGCAGGGCGCCCTTGGCCGTCTCTGGAGGGTATCGGCCCGGCCGCAGGCACGGGGCCCACGTGTTCACGGCGTCGCGAAGGTCGGCGGCGTCGATCGAGCGGCTTTCGCCCCCGCCCCGGACGGTCAGCGACGTGCCGCGCGTACGGGCCTCGGAGATCGCCCGTCCGCGCGGCCAGAGATCCGCGGCCTGCAGGAACCGCGTCAGGTCCTCGAACGGAAGCTTCACCCGCCAACGCGACGTCGGCGACGCGCCGTCGTCACGCTCGGTCACGGGCCGCAGGTACGGAAGGGGGGTACCCCCGAAGATCTCCTCGTTCCCGTACGTGCGACCGTTGGAGGTCGAGGAGTAGAAGGTGGTCGCTGGTCGACCTTCGTGGACCAACACCATCCCATCGGTTCGGCGGACCGCCCGCACCCACCGCGGGTGGGTGGGGTCCGGCGGGACGGGGATCCCCCGGTACACCTGGCATGAGGTGGTGGCGCAGATCGGCTCGTCGAGCGTGTCGCCCTCATCGCCGCTCCATCCGGTCGTCGCGAGGGCGTAGCTTCGGGCGGCGATCGCCTGCGCGTCCAGAGCTGCCGGGGGCCAGGAGGGTGGAACCTCGGCGATCCCCTCCAGGTAGCGATCGAACGAGAGAGCCACCGTGAACGTGATCGTGCCGTCGTCCGCCCTCCTCACGAGCAGGGTCCCAGGGAATCTGCCGGTGAGCGTCGGTCGCTCCGCGTCGCGGCATCGCGTGGGCACGAAGGGGTAGCGACCTCGGACGAGGAACGACCCGCCGGCGGGAGGTGTCAGGCGCAGGAAACTCGCCTCCGTCTCAGCGGGAGCGTCCGGCGTCGCCGACCCATCCGGAGGCGGCGTTGCCGGCGAAGGTGACGTGACCCCAGGCGCATGTGCCGTCGTCGGTGTGGATCCTTGTTCGGGAGCGGCCGCCGTGCACGACGTCAGAAGGGCGACCATCATCGCGATAGCGGCTCGTGTCCACGACCGGCCGCGATGCGGACTGCAGAGTCGGGGGATCATCACCACGACGCTACCCGGCCTCGCGAACGTTGCACTCAACCGATGAACATCCGGGCGAAAGTGTGACAAGACCGCCCGGTTCGTCTTGACCGCGCCCCGCCCTTCGTCATATCTTGCGTTTGCCCTGATCGGAGTGAACCGGGGGCGGGGAGCAGGCAAGGGACGCTAGCCGAGACCCCGAGGTCCCGGACCGGCCGCAAGGTTGGTTCGTCCGGAACTCTCCGATCGGGGCCTTTTCTTTTTCCCCTTCCCCCGCGTTCCGCTCCTCGATCCGCCTCCGTTCCTTGCCACCTCCTTCGACGACGGTGCGTCGGCGCTCTTAGCCCAACCTTGACCGAGCCTTTCGGCCCCCTTCAAGGGCGCTCCCGCATCGTTGACAGGCAGAGGGCGCCACGAGGCGCCCCGGGAGAAGGAGGCAGCGATGCGATTCCGAGCGATGGTGGCCACGGCGGTCCTGGGAACACTGCTGATCGGTGGCACGGCCCTGCCGGTCCTCGCGAAGGACGGCGACGTCATCCGGCAGGGGGCATGCAGCGGCCGCAGCGACTGGAAGCTCAAGCTCAGTGAGGAGGACGGCAGGATCGAGGTCGAGTACGAGGTCGACCAGAACGTCGTCGGCGACGTCTGGCGTGTTCGGATCCGCCACGACGGGGACCTCGTGTTCGCGGGTCGGCGGACGACCCGAGGGGCCAGCGGTTCGTTCGAGGTTCGGATCCTGCAACGGAACCGAGCCGGCGACGACGTCTTCCGGGGACGTGCCGTGAACGTCCGAACGGGTGAAACGTGCGGCGGCAGAGCGGTGTGGACCGCCTGACCACGGGTGACCGACGTGGCGGCGGGCTCGGCCCGCCGCCACGATCCGCACAGGACGATGAGGGAGCGGCCGTTACCATCGACCGCATGAAGCCGCGCGTGCTGGTCGTGGAGGACGAGTCGTCGATCTCCGAGCCCCTCGCGGCCCACTTGGCTCGCGAGGGGTTCACGCCGGAGGTCGCCGGGACGCTCGAGGCCGCACGGGAGGCGTTCGGCCGCGACGAACCCGACGTGGTGCTCCTGGACGTGATGCTGCCCGACGGCGACGGCCGCGACTTCTGCAGGGAGATGCGCACGCGCTCGGACGTGCCGATCGTGATGCTGACCGCCCGCGGCGAGGAGATCGACCGGATCGTCGGTCTCGAGCTGGGAGCGGACGATTACGTCGTGAAGCCCTTCTCCGCGGGCGAGCTCGTGGCCCGTATCCGCGCGATCCAGCGACGGGGGCGCGCGACCGGCGCTCGGCGCGCGCCGATGACCGTCGGCGCGATCACACTCGATCCGTCGTCACGCTCGGTCACGAAGGACGGCGAGCCGATCGAGCTCGCGGCCAAGGAGTTCGACCTCCTCGCCATGCTGATGTCACGGGCGGGCGAGGTCGTCGGGCGGGAGGAGATCATGGACGAGGTGTGGGACCCACACTGGTTCGGCCCCACGAAGACCCTCGACGTCCACATCTCGTGGCTGCGCAAGAAGATCGAGGACGAACCATCGGCACCGAGGTACATCACGACCGTCCGTGGGGTCGGGTTCCGCTTCGCTCCTCCCGATCGTTGACGGATGGACGCGAGATGAAGCTCCGAACGCGTCTCGTGGCCTCGTTCGCATACGTCCTGCTCGTGGTGATCGTGGCCCTCACCGTTCCCCTCGCGATCGTGATGCGCGACCGCGCGCGCTCGGAGCTCGAGGCGTTGGCCCGCACCAACGCGCAGACGATCGCGGCGTTCCTGAACAGCGACACCCTCGACGATGCACCCGGCGACCGACGGAGGCTCACCCGCGACGTGCAGCGCTACGCGGCGGAGGTCGGGAGCCGGATCGTCGTGCTCGACGCCTCGGGCACGGCGCTGGCGGACTCCGGCGGCGAGGACGTCGGCGAGCAGTTCGCCACGCCGGGCCGCCCGGAGGTCGCTCGAGCCCTCCGGTCGGAGGTCACCTCGGAGGTCCGCAGGAGCGACGAGGAGGGGGGAGACATCGCCGTGGCGGCGGCTCCCGTGATCGACGAGGGAGAGCTCGTGGGTGTCGTCCGGATCTCCCGGGACGTCCGGACGGTGGGAGAGAACGTGGGGAGGGCCACCGCGGCGATCGTGGCGGTGGCGCTCGCCGGTCTGGTCGCCGGTCTGGTCCTGGCGGTGGCGATCGCTCGCTCGCTCGCGCGGCCGCTGTCGAGGCTCGCCACCGCCGCCCGGCGTCTCGGGGCCGGCGAGCTCTCGACGCGGGCGGGGAAGCTCGAGGGCGGCACCGAGGTGGACGAGCTCGCCGGCTCGTTCGATCAGATGGCCGGCCGGGTCGAGCGGACCGTGCGGGCGCAGCGTGAATTCGTGGCCAACGCCTCGCACCAGCTCCGCACGCCGCTCACCGGGATCAAGCTGCGACTCGAGGCCGCGATCGCCGAGACGCCCGACGACAGCGTCCGTGATCAGCTGCGCGCCGCCGACAAGGAGGTCGACCGGCTGGCGCAGATCATCGAACGACTGCTCACGATGGCGGGCCAGATCGAAGAAGGCAGGGTGCCGCATGCCGACCTCGGCGAGGCCGTGGCACGGGCGGTGCAGCGTTGGCACGAGCGCGCGACGCAAGCCTCGACGACGTTGCGTGACGGTGGCGTGGACGGCGCATCCGTGCGGGCCGCCGCCGATCCCGGCGACCTCGACCAGGTCCTCGACGTTTTGCTCGACAACGCGCTCACCCACGCTCCGGGTCGGGTCGAGGTCTCCGTGTCCGCCGATCGCGAGCGAGCCACCGTGTCCGTGGCGGACCACGGGCCCGGGATCCCCGAGGAGGAGGCGCCACGGGTGACCGAGCGCTTCTTCCGCGGCCGCGGCGCGCCCGCGGGTGGATCCGGGTTGGGACTGGCTATCGCGCGGGAGCTCGCCGAACGATGGGGCGGTGGGATCGAGGTCCGGGAAAGTATCGGCGGTGGCACCACGGTCGACGTCTGGTTCCCGACCGCCGCCGGCGGCGTCGACACCGGCGATGTGCAGGCGAGCTCGTCGCCGACGGCTTAGCGTGGCCTTAACGCGGTGACCGCTACGGTGGACGGATGAAGAAGGCCATCGGCATGGTCGTGCTCGGCATCGGTGGCCTGGCCGCCGCCATCGCGCTCACGGTCGGTGCGCTCGCCCTGGCCGGCGATCAGGTGGGGAGCGTCGTCCAGCCCACGCTCGCGCCGTCTCGTTCGGCGTCGTCCACCCCCAGCCCCTCGAGAGCCACTCCGTCGGTGACGCCCTCTCCTTCGGACGACGATCACGGCGAGGCCTCGGCGTCCGACGACCCACCCGGCAGCGACGACAACTCGGGCTCGGGTTCGTCGAACTCGGGCTCGGGCTCGTCGAACTCGGGGTCAGGGTCGGATAGCTCCGGGTCCGGATCCTCTGGATCCGACGACGACTGAGGCTTACCCGGCCCTTTACCTCCTTCTGGGGGGCCCGTAACCAGACCCTCCGTACGTTGGTCCCAAGGAGATCTCGAACGTGAGATCGCAAGGGATGAAGGAGGAGAACGATGACATCGATCCTACGGAAGGTGATGACCGCGATCGCCGTGTTGGTGGTGGGGGGCCTGATCCTCGGCGGGACCATCGCGCTGGCGGGTGGCTCGGCGACGCCGAGTGCATCGATCGCGTCGGTCTCGTCGGGGTCGTCCACGCCGAGTGCTTCCGCGTCGGGTACGCCGACGCCGAGTGCCTCGATCGGTTCGGACGACGACGACGGCACCCCCGACCAAGGTTCCGGCGACTTCCCGTTCGATGACGGGGACGACGACGGGGACGACGACAACTCCGGGCCCGGTGAGAACAGTGGTCCCGGCAACTCCGACGACGATGACGACGATGATGACGACAACTCCGGGCCGAGCGACAACAGCGGCCCCGGCGGCGATGACGACGACGACGACAACGACAACTCCGGCCACGACGGGGATGACGACTGAGCGTCACTCGCTCCATCGAAGTCGAGAGGTGAGGGCGGCGGCGCCGAAGGCGCCGCCGCCCTCAGCGTGCCGGTCGCCCGGCCGATAGCATCTGCTCGCGATGGCCGACGATCCGAACGCCGAGCGACCGCATGAGGGGCCCTCCCCGGTCGGCCCGGTGGATCCGCTCGTCGTCCCTCGCTTCGCGGGACCGGCGACCTTCGCTCGACTTCCGCGGCGCGAGGACGTCGACGTCTGCGACGTCGCCGTCCTCGGGATCCCGTTCGACAGCGGTGTGACGTACCGGCCCGGCGCGCGGTTCGGGCCCGCCGCGATCCGCAACGCCACGCGGCTGCTCCGCGCCTACCATCCGAGCCTCGATGTCCACCCGTTCGCCGCGCAGCAGGTTGCCGATGCCGGCGACGTCGGGTGCAACCCGTTCGACATCGCCGAGGCGATCTCCCAGATCGAAGCCGCTGCCGACACGACCCTCGAGGGAGCCACATACCTGCTGTCGATCGGGGGCGACCACACGATCGCGCTGCCGCTGCTGCGAGCCATGCACCGGCGTCACGGACCCGTCGCGCTCGTCCACTTCGATGCGCACCTCGACACGTGGGACACGTACTTCGGCGCCGAGTACACGCACGGGACGCCGTTCCGACGGGCCTGGGAGGAGGGTCTGCTGCTCGAGGACAAGGCCACGCACGTCGGGATCCGCGGCCCGTTGTTCTCCCCGGAGGACCTCGTGGATGACGCTCGGTTCGGGTTCGAGATCGTGTCGGCCATGGACGTCCTCGACGAAGGCCGGCAGGCGATCGCGGACAGGATCCGCACCCGGCTCGGCGATGCGCCGGTCTATGTGTCGATCGACATCGACGTGCTGGATCCCGCCTTCGCCCCTGGGACGGGAACGCCGGAGGCCGGTGGACTCACGAGCCGCGAGATCCTCGGGATCCTCCGCGGCCTCGCGGGTGTGCAGCTCGTGGGGGCGGACATCGTCGAAGTCGCACCACCGTTCGACCACGCGGAGGTGACGGCCGTTGCCGCGTCGCACGTCGCCTACGAGCTGTTGGCGCTGTTCGCCCGGCAGGCGCCTCTTGCCCGGCAGAACGAGACGCCGGGTGCGCCACCGAAGGCCTAGCGGTTCTTCTCGAGGATCGTGGGATCGGCGCCCAGGAACTTCATCAGGTTCCCGAAGATCGCGAACAGGGTGAACGTGGTCGCCGCGATCAGGATGAAGACGACGGCGACCGCCGCGATCGTCGGCGTGAACCCGTAGCGGAGTCCGTTCACGATCTTCACCGGCAGTGTCTCGACCGTGAACCCGGCCACGAGGAACGAGATGATGTACTCGTTCAGGCTGAGGACGAACGCCGCCGCGTAACCCGTGATCATCGACGGGATCAGCAGCGGCAGCGTGATCGTGCGGAACGTGGTGCGTTGGTCGGCGCCGAGGGTCTTCGCGGCCTCCGGCAGGGCCTGGTCCATCGTCTCCATCGCCAGAGAGATCGTGACGAGCGGCAACGTCGAGAAGAAGATCGCGTGGGCGATGATCACGTTCTCGATCCGTCCCACGTGACCGGTCGAGAGCCAGAACACCTGCATCCCGAGCGCGCTGATGATCGGCGGCAGCATGAAGGGGAGGATGCCCAGCGTGTAGAGCAGCGGCGCGAGGCGGATCCGGTAGGTGCGGAGGACGTAGGCGAGCGGGGTGGCGATCAGCACGGCGAGCGCCGCGCTGATGGCGGCGATCGTCAGGCTGTACCGGATCGAGGTCTGCCATCCCGAGTCGGTGAAGAGCTGGCCGTACCATGAGAGGGAGAAGCCCTCGGGAGGGAAGTTCAGGTACCGATTCTCGTTCACGGATCCGACGAGGACGACCACGAGCGGCGCGAGCAGGAACACCAGGACGAACGCGGTGATGGTCCATCGCCACACACGCATCTACGTCAGCGTCCTCGTCCGGGACTCGATGAACCCGACCAACGCCACGACGGCGAGCGACACCGCTGTCAGGAAGATCGCCATCGCCGCCGCGAACGGAACGTTCGCGTTCGCCGATGCCTGGTTCGCGATGAAGACGGAGAGCGTCCAATGCTCGGGTCGTCCGAGGAAGTCGGCGATGAGGTAGCTCCCCAACGTGAAGACGAACACGAGCAGGAAACCGGCGACGACGATGGGACGGGCGATCGGGACGACGATCGTCCAGAACGTGCGCCACGGGGAGGCCCCGAGGGTCTGCGCCGCCTCGGTGATCTCGGGGTCCAGCCGCGTGAGTTGCGGGTACAGCGTGAGGACGCAGTACGGGAACGCGATGTAGGAGAGACCCAATAACACCGCGGCGAAGCTCGGCTGGTACGCCGCGGCCTCGTTCATCACGCCGAGCCAGACCAGGATGTTCGACACGCCCGACGCCCGTCCGAGCAGGATGTACCACGAGAACGCGACGATCACCTCGGAGAGGCTGAGCGCGGACAGGACGACGATCAGGAGGGCCACCTGCGGGCGGCGTCGCATCCGCGTCAGGAAGTACGTGAAGGGGAACGCCACAACGATGCACACGAAGCCGGCGAGGAGGCAGATCCCGATCGAGAAGAAGGCTCGCTCGAGGAACACGGGCTGGAAGAGGCGCTGCCAGTTCGCGAACTCGAGCGCCGGCTCGTAGAAGGCGCCCTCGATCCGGTGGTAGAAGCTCGTCGCGACCATGATGCCGAACGGGATGAGGAAGAAGATCACGAGCATCGCCACCGGGAACGCGAGGACGCCGTACGTCCCGGCCGAAGGCCGCTCCCGCTCGCTCACGGCACCACGACCACGCACGCCTCGGCGGGGAAGTGCACCGCCACCTGGGCACCCTGCTGGACCGGTACCCAGTCCCGAGGCGAACCCGCGACGATCACGTGCTCATCCATCCCGCAGTCCACGAAGCACTCGAAGAGCTCGCCCAGGTCCCGGACGAATACGACCGTGCCGGGCAGCACGTTCCACTCGGGTACCTCGTCCACGACCAGCTGCGCGGCCTCCGGGCGCACCGAGATCATCACCTCGCCCGTGCGATCCGCCTCTCCCGCGACGTCGAACGGGCGCCCCGCGATGGAGACGGAGCCGTCGCCGGCCGCCGCGCCTCGCAGCAGGTTCGTGCGACCGATGAACCCGGCGACGAACGGGGAGCCGGGCTGCCGATACACCTCGAGGGGTGGGCCGACCTGCTCGATCCGGCCCGCGTTCATCACCACGACGAGGTCCGACATGGTCATCGCCTCACGCTGGTCGTGCGTGACGATGATCGTGGTGATCCCCAGCTGCTGCTGGAGGAGCCGGAGCTCCACCTGCAGCTGCTCGCGGAGGTTCGCGTCGAGGGCGGACAGTGGCTCGTCCAGCAGGAAGAGCCGCGGCTCGAGCGCCAGCGCGCGGGCGGTCGCCACGCGCTGGCGCTGCCCCCCGGAGAGCTGCTGGATGCGCCGGTCGCCCATCCCCTCGAGTGACACGAGCTTCAGGAGCTCGTCCACGCGCGAGGAGATGCGGTCCTTGTCCGCCCCACGGATCCGCAGGCCGTACCCGATGTTGCCGGCCACGTCCAGGTGCGGGAAGAGCGCGAGGCTCTGGAAGACCATGCCGATGTCGCGCGTGTAGGCAGGGCGGTCCGTGACGTCCTCGTCGTCGAGGAAGATCCGGCCTTCGCTCGGATGCTCCAGGCCGGCGATCATCCGGAGCATCGTCGTCTTGCCGCATCCCGACGGTCCGAGGAACGAGATCAGCTTCCCCGGTGGGAGCTCGAGATCGACGCCCGCCACCGCGGTGACGTCGGCGAACCGCTTGACCAGCCCTTCGAGCTTCAGCCCACCTCGTACGTCGGAGCGCCGGCTCATGGGGTCACTCTCGCTCCTCGAGTGCTACGAGAGGATCAGCTCGGTCCAGTTCTGGTCGATCCAGTCTTCCCACTTGTCGTAGATCTCGTACTTGGGTCGCAACGCGGTCTCGGGTCCCGGACCGGCCACGCCCTCGTACTCCTCGTCGGTCATCGTCAACGTGTCCCGTTTCGTCGACGGGATCGTCCCGAGCGTGAGCGCCAGCTCTTGCTGTACGTCGGGCCGGCACATGTAGTCGATGAACGTCACGCACGCGCCGAGGTTCTCGGTCGTCTTCGAGATGGACCAGAATCCCGAGTCGAGGATCGCGCCCTCGGTCGGGAAGACGCTCCGGAGCGGCGCTCCGCCGCCCGCCTCCGACGCGGCGAACAGCGTGATGTCGTGGTAGAACTGGCCGAGCGAAACCTCCCCTTCGTTGTACGCGGGCTGTGCCTGCGCCTCGTCTCGGAACCACAGCTTCACGTTCGGCTTGACCTCCTGCAGCTTGCCCATCACCTCGAGCACGCCGTCCTGGGTCTCCAGGATCTCGTAGCCGTCGAAGAAGCTCGCGGCCGTGATCTCGAGGAGGAACGAGTTCGCGGCGTTCCGCAGCAAGGCCAGCTCGTTCTCCCACTCCGAGTCCCAGAGCGCGGTCCACGTGTCGGGGCTCTCCTTCACGCGGTCCGTGTTCGAGACGAGCGTGATGTACCAGGAGAGGCCGCCGACACCGATGACGCTGTCCTGGTCGGTTTTGATGTAGCCCTCGGCGAGGTGCACCGACTCCGGGATGTCGTCGATCGTGTACTTCGCCAGGATGTCCCCGTTGATCGCGCGCTGGAGCCCGACGCCCGAGAGCATCGACACGTCGGCCGGCGGCGCCCCGCCGGCCGAGATCGCCTGTTGCAGCTGGACGACCCAGACCTCCGATGTCGGCTGGGAGACCGATTCGACCTCGACGTCGAACTCCTCCGTGAAGGCCGGGTACATCTTCCGGAAGTTCTCTTCGAAGAACCCTCCGTACGTGCCCACCTTGATGGTCGAGCCGGCGATGTTCGACGTGTCGATCGGGGTGGGCGACGTGCTCGCCCGACGGCGGTGCGGGCGCGTCGGGTGCGCATGCGGCGAGGATCGCCGGCATGCCGATCGCGGCTCCTGCGAGCACCCCGCCTCGCTTCAGGAGATCGCGTCTGCTGAGTCTTCCGCTGACGAGCACCTCATCGATATCCACGAACCCACGCCCCTCTCGTCGCTCCGATGGCTCCCCGCAGGCTACCCGGCGTCCGAAACGCCATGCAAGTCGATCACCCGTGGCGCCGACTTGCGACGCAACGCACCCGCCCGGCGATGCTCAGCGAGCGAGGCTGTCGACGAACCCGATCACTCGTGCCCACGCGTCGCGGCAGGCCTCGGCGTGCTCGGACATCGATCGGTCGAAGAAGGAGTGCGGCGCGTCCGGGTACACGACGATCCGATGCTCGATCCCCGCCGCGTCGAGGGCGCGGTCGTACGCCTCGACATCGCTCGCCGGGATCCCGCGGTCCGCCCCGCCGTAGAGTCCGAGCACGGGCGCGCGGACCAGTCCCGCCTGCGCCTCGGCGATGGGAGAGAGCTCGCCTCCTTCCGCCCGCGCCGGAGGCCCGTAGAACGCGATGGCTCCGTCCACGCTCTCCTGTGAGGCCTGCATCAGCGAGGCTCGGCCGCCGAAGCAGAAGCCCATCGAGACCACCCGGGTGGCGCCTCCCGCCCGATGCAGGTCGGCCGCGGCCCGGACGTCTGCTCGGATCCCCTCGTCGGTCACGGCGGCGCGGTGCGGCGCGTAGTCGAAGCCTTCTTCACGGTGCTCCGCGCCGGCGGTCCGTCCGTAGGGATCGATCGCGACCACGTGGATCCCGGCGTCCGCGAGGTGCTCGGCGAGCCGCTCGTAGTAGCGGTAGAGGCCCCTGACGTCCGGGATGACCACGACGCCCGGGGAGGCGGGTTCTTCTGTCCTGACGACCGTGGCGGCGAAGCGGTTGCCGTCGCCCGCGACCAGGACCGTTCGCTCCGAGCCGGACCCCTTGCCGGTGCGGGCGGGATCCGGAGGCAATGCGTCCGTGTCGAAGCACACCGTCAGGCCCCGTACTTCGCGAGATGGCCGGCGTTCGCCATGAGGATCGGAAGCAGCTGCGTCGAGGGGCGGACGCCGAGACCGCCCGCCCGGCACCAGCGCTCGCCGAAGCGGTCGGTGTCGTCGCGCCCGGACCGAGGCCCGTGCACGACGACCGGCACGGAGTGCCAGGAGTGCGCGGCCATCTGTGAGGGGGTGGCGTGATCGCCGGTGACGGCGATCACGCCGGGCTCGAGCGCGGCGGTCAGATCCGGGATCGCGGCATCCACCCCCTCGATCGCGGCGATCTTCGCGCCGCGATCGCCGTCCTCACCGGCGGCGTCCGCGTCCTTGACGTGGACGAAGAAGTAGTCCGCGTCCTCCCGGTGCTTCTCCAGGAGGCGGACCTGATCGGCGAGGTCCGCCGGCGGTCCGAGGACGTCGAACCCCAACAGCTTCGCGATGCCGCGGTACATCGGATAGACCGCGACGGCCGCGGCGCGGAGGCCGGTTCGATCCTCGAAGCGTGGAAGCTCCCGATGCGTGTCGAACCCTCGGAGCACCAGGCCGTTGGCCGCGGGCTCGCCGGCCAGCGCACGGTGGATGTCGGCAAGCTTGGCGGCGACGAGCTCGGATGTGGACGTCGCCTTCGGATCGAGCGGCCGCGGATCCAGCGGCGGGACCCCGGTCGTCTGCGGATCGGTGTCGCCGATCCGCGGGTCCAGCCCATCTCCCCGGAACACCACAAGGAGTCGATGGCCCTTCTCATGGTGGAACTCGACTCCCTGGACGGCGGCGGAAAGGCGCGCCACCACGCGACGGGCCTCCTCGTCGGAGATCCGGCCGGCTCGCCTGTCGACGACGTTGCCATCCGCATCCAGCGTGCAGAGGTTCCCCCGGGCCGCCACGTCACCGGGACGGAGCTCGACACCGAGGCCGGCCGCGCTCAGCACGCCGCGTCCCAACACGAACTCCAACGGGTCGTACCCGAACAACGCGAGGTGTCCCGGGCCGGAGCCCGGCGTGATCCCGGGGCCGACGGGCTCGAGGAGGCCCGTGATGCCCTCGCCGGCGAGGCGGTCGAGGTTCGGAGTGATCGCTTCTTCCAGCTCCGTGCCGTGCGCGAGGTCCGCCATGCCGCCCAGGCCGTCGATCACGACCAGGAGGATCCGCGACCCGGTGCCGGTGGCGAGCGACGCGAGATCCACCGGGCGATGCTACTCCCGACCGACCTCCCCATCCCTGGCGATGGTGGGCGGGCCGCCACTGCTTCGCGTCGCCGCCGGTCTTCTTCCGCGCTCGAATCGTCCGAAGACGGCGATCAGCCCGAGCAGGATCGCCCCCGACGCGAGGAACCACAGCGGCCGCTCGAGCCACCACCGTGCCGTGGAGTCCTGCTCGCGTCCGAACCCCAGTGGCCAGAGAACCAGGAGCGCCAAGAGGAACGCCGTCATGTGCCAGAGGAAGAGCGTCATGATCCTCGCGTTCACGACGATCGTGAACCGCCAGGGTCGTTCCCGCAGCAGCCACCGGTCGAGTCTCGGTTTGAGCAGCATCACGGCACCGATCGTCCAGACGCCGCCCAGCAGGAAGCACACGGTCGGCGGGTATGCGTTCGAGACCGCCTCGACGTCGGTGCCCAGGAGGCTCTTCGGGTAGTGGCCGATGCGGGGGAACCAGTCGAAGCGGGCCTCGCCGATGAGCCGGAAGACCCACGGCGTCGTCAGCACGACCAGGCCGGCGAGCCCACCCACGACCATCGCCCCGAAGCGCCGGCGAGGCCACCCGGCGAACGTGCCGTCGGCGTACGCGTGGCCCAGCTGGTGAGGGAACAGCAGCACGAACGCCACGTTGAGCCATCGCCACTCCCACTCACCCGTCGAGAAGGCGAACAGGTCGACGGCGGCGGCACCCAGGGCCATCGCCAGTGGTACCCACAGCCTGAACCGCCGATGCAGCCAGATCGTGATCGGAGCGATCACCACGACGACCAGGTAGACGCCGAGGAACCACAGCGGTCCGAAGGGGATCGTCGCCCCCGGCGGTTTCATCCCTCGCAGCAACGTCGTGTCGCCCCACAGCCGCGGTCCGGTCGGCGCGCCCACGTCGGCGAGGTGGAGCACCACCTGCACGACCGTCCACACCCCCAGGAAGACGATCGAGGGCCGAAGGAGCCGCTCGAGCCGGCCGCGGATGAAGCTCCAGGTCGACTCGCCCTTGCGCCGCGCGGAGTCGTACGCGACGAGGTTCGAGAATCCGCCGACGAAGAAGAAGATCGGCATGACCTGGAAGACCCAGGTGAAGAGCCAGAGACCCGCCGTGACCCCGATGGCGCTCGTCGAGCGGATCACGCCGCCTTCCCAGTGGTTGATCGAGATGAACCAGTGGCCGAAGACGACCGCCACGATCGACGCCGCCCGTAGGAAGTCCATCGCGCGATCGCGGGATGAGGGCGTTGCCCGGACGAGCGCGTCGAGATCGGACGTGGTCACGATCCGTCGAGCATGGACCCCGCATCGGTCGAAGGGAAGCGCGCGGTGGCACCGAGCGATGCTCGGTTCGCGACGATCCGAACGATGCGGTCCTCGATCGCAACCGCCTGAGACTTCGACATCCCTCGGGACATGATCGAGAACTCCCCCCACGCTCCCTCCCGCTCCAGCCACACCCAGCCCGAAAGCGCGGAGATGTCGATCAACGTGCCGGTCTTCGCTCGCACCTGGACGCCGACCAGCCGTCCCTCGAGCGTCCCCTGCCCGCCGGTCGGAAGGCTGCCGCGGAGGGACGTCTCCCATGGGCGGGTCTCCGCGAACCAGAGCAGCTTCACCAGATCCTGTGTGCGGATCCGATTCCCGTAGGAAAGGCCGGAGGCATCGCGGGCGACGAGGCTCACGCCGTGCGCTCCGGCGAATCGCGCGATCGCCTGCGCGCCCTTCGCGATCGACCCTGCGCCGCCGATGACGAGCCCGCCGAGCCACTTGCCGAGCACCTCCGCGTAGAAGTTCCTGGAGCGTCTGTTCATCCGCGAGATCAGGGCTCCCAGGGGATCCGACGCGAGGGTCACGACGCGGTGGAGTCCGGTCGGCGGGGCGCCGGCGCCCGCGTCCATCGTGACGACGACACCGAGCGCCCGGAGCCGCTTCGTGAGGGATCGCGCCGCTCGCCGCTCGGGATCGCGGATGTGCACGCCGCGAGCGTCCTGGTTCCCTTCGAACGTGAGCGCGGTGGGCAGCGCGATGTAGTCGCGCGGGAAGTAGTCCTGCCATCCGGGCGCCCACCAGTCACGCTGGAAGCCCGTCGTTGCTCCCATCACGCGCCCGCGTACCTTGCGGATGCCGGCCTCCTCCACCGCCCGGGCCAGCGCCGCCATGGTGGCCCTGTCGACCTCCGGATCCCCACGGCCGACGATCCAGAGGTTCCCGTGAAGGACACCGTTCGTCGTCGCACCCTTCCTGAAGACGCGGGTGCGGATCCGCGCGTCGGTCGGAGCCTTCTGGAGCAGGGCCATGGAGAACACGAGCTTCTGGTTCGACGCCGGCGTCATCCGATCCCACGTGTCGTGGCGATAGAGCCATCCACCGTCGAACCCGATGGCGACGGACACGTTGTGACCGGCGACGGCCTCACTGATGTCCTGTTTCCAGGGTGGGGGTGCGGCGGCGGCGGGCATGGCGGCGCCCGCGACGAGCAGCGCGAGGACCACGGAGACCGATACGCGGGCCAGCGGGGGAAGGCGCGACACGCGCGGAGGATACGTCAGGCTGCGTGTGCGACGAGGGAGCCAAGGTCGAATCGTTCCGCCGCAGCGGTGCACGGCGGCCCTTCCGTGATCCAGAGCGCCCCGTCCGTGAGGTCCATGGCGATCGCCGCGATGGTTTCGATCGCGGTCTCCGCCGGACCGCTTCCGTCGGCGTGCTGGCAGACCGTGGCGGAGTGGTCGCGCAGCACGCCGAGCACGTCGTCGATCGAACGCTCGCCGGTCGCGGCAAGCCACGTGTCCGCGGCCTCCTGGCGCGAGACGCTGGTGCTCGCGTCGTCGAACCGCTCGAGGTCCTTGAAGCCGGCCCGCGACGGCCGCAGGAAGTGATTCGCATGTGCGAGCCGCGTGCCGTCGGATCGATGCACTTCATCCGGTCCTCCGGGCGCTCCCTCCAGATCCGCGGCACGGCCGTCGCGTGACGCGAGCAGGAAGTTCCCGGAGGACGCACGGGTCGGTGCCACGACGGCGTCGACGGCTTCGTCGAACGAGCCCGATGTGAGGATCCGGCGCAAGATCGCGTGGAACGGGACCCCCGGCGCGCCGCGGTCGAGCGTCGAGGTGAGCGCGGTGGCAGCCAGACCGAGGCCTCGTTCGTTCATGCCGCACTTCGCGAGCAGCCCCGCTTCGACCAGGGTGACGAACGGCGGGCCGTCGTGCGGTACCTCGACGAGCAGCACGCACGTCTCCCGGGCATCCGGGTGCCAATCCCAGTTCTGCGCGAGCAGCACGTGGGCATCCTCGCGATCGTCCGCTGTCGTGCAGAGCGCCGTGCACTCCCCGGACGCCATCCCGAACATCACCTCGGTGCGGACGTTCAGGGCAAGGATGTCCTCTGCCTCCACCGCTGCTCCCTCGGCGATCCCCTCGAGCTCGGGCAGGAGGCGGATGTCATAGTCGTCGATCGGGCCGGCGAAGACGCCGGCACGATCGACGACCGCCGGCCATCGCATCCCGGTGTAGTGGCGGAAGACGTTCTCGTAGAGCGCGAGAGAGCGGTGCACGCGATCGCGCGCCTGCTCCCCGTAGGAGCGACCCCGCTCACGCGGCCCTCCCGTCACGGCGACCACCGGCCAGCTCACGCGGGGGAGGGTAGTAGACTCCGCCTCCTTCCGGATGCGCCACGTCCTCGATACGAGCATCGGAGCGACCGCCTGAACACGATCGATCGCGCACGTCTCGCCGGGTTGATGGAACGCGAGCGAGGGCTGTTCCGGGAACGTCATCCGGGGAGCCGAACGCTCTTCGAAGCGGGACGGGACTCGCTCCTCTACGGCGTGCCGATGAACTGGATGGTCCGATGGCCGGGTGATCATCCCGTGTACGTCGCCGAGGCCGAAGGGGCCCGCTTCACCGACGTCGACGGGAACGACTTCGTCGACTTCTGCCTCGGTGACACCGGCGGCATGGCCGGGCACGCCCCCAAGGTGGCCGTCGACGCCATCGCGCAGCAGGCGGCTCGTGGGATCACCCTGATGCTCCCCACGGAGGACGCGGCCTGGGTGAGCGGAGAGCTGGCGCGGCGCTTCGGCGTCCCGTACTGGTCGTTCGCGCTCACCGCCACCGACGCGAATCGTTTCGCGATCCGTTGGGCGCGCCACATCACGGGCCGTCCGAAGGTCCTCGTGCACAACCACTGCTACCACGGCACCGTGGACGAGACGTTCGCGGAGCTGGACGCCGCGGGCGAGGTCGTCGATCAGCCCGGGAACACCGGGCCGCCCGTGCCCGTGCGAACGACGACGCGGGTGGTCGAGATCAACGATCTCCACGGGCTCGAGCGTGAGCTCGCCCATGGCGACGTCGCCGTCTGCATGTTCGAGCCGGCGCTCACCAACATCGGGATCGTGATGCCCCACGCGGGGTACTGGGAGGGCGTCAGGGATCTCTGCGATCAGACGGGAACCCTGTTGCTGATCGACGAGACCCACACGATCAGCGCGGGGCCGGGTGGCGCGACGAAGGCATGGGGCCTCGCACCCGACATCGTGACGATCGGCAAGACCCTCGGGGCCGGCATCCCTTCGGCCGCCTACGGCATGACGGAGGAAGTGCAGCGGCGCATCGTCGAGGGCACCGACCCCGATGTGATCGACGTCGGCGGCACGGGAGGCACGCTCGCCGGCAACGCGCTCTCGCTCGCGGCGATGCGCGCCACGCTTGGAGAGGTGATGACCGAAGAGGCGTTCGACGGCATGATCGAGCTCGGCGAGCGCTTCGAGGACGGGGTTCGCGACGTCATCTCGTCCCGCGATCTTCCTTGGCACGTCGTCCGGCTCGGGTGCCGCGTCGAGTACCTGTTCCGAGCCGAACCGGCTCGGAACGGGGACGAAGCGTTCCACGGTCAGGACTCGGAGCTGGACCCGTTCATCCATCTGTTCTTGCTCAACCGCGGCATCCTCATCACGCCGTTCCACAACATGGCGCTCATGTCCCCCGCGACGACCGCCCAAGACGTGGACAGGCACACCGAGGTCTTCGGACAGGCGGTCGACGAACTCCTCGGAAGGGGAGCATCGTGATCGGCCGCGTGTCCTTCACGACGATCGACGCCTCCGAGCCGAGCCGGCTCGCCGCGTTCTGGGCCGAGGTCCTCGGCACGGAGGTCGCGGAGACGTCGGACGAAGGGCGGTTCGTGTTCCTCGGGGAGGCGAACGGTCACGTGCTCGGCTTCCAGCGGGTTCCGGAGCCGAAGACGGTCAAGAACCGCGTGCATCTCGACATCCGCGTCGATGATCTGCAGGACGCGACGGACGCCCTGCTCGCCCTCGGCGGGTCCTGGGACGGTGAAGACCGTCGACTCGACGACGCGCGTTGGAGGACGATCGAAGACCCGGAGGGGAATGAGTTCGACATCTTCGTGTCTGGCGGCTAGCGTTCCGCGAACGTGCAACGGCTCTTTTCCCCGATCCGCCGTGCTTCTCCCCGAACATCTCGGCCCGTGTCCCGGTTCCGCCTCATCTCCGGCCCGGCATCGCTGTGCCTCGCGCTCCTGCTCGCCGCGATCTCGATAGCGCCCGCCGGGGCCGTCAGCGCGCCGCAGCGGATCCTCGCCGGCCCCGAGGACCAGACGCTGCCCTCGGCGAACGAGACCTACATGATCTGGACGCAGAACTCCGAGGCGAACTCGAACCGGTACCACGCCTACGGCAAGGTCCGCGGGACGGCGGAGGTCTTCCGGCTGAACCCCAGCGGGACCCGGGGCTTCGCCGGCGGGATCGATCCCGACCAGGACCGGGCGATCTACCAGCAGATCGACGGGCAGGTCTCCGATCTCTACACGATCAACCTGGCCACCCGGGGCCGCCTCAAGCTCCCCGCTCCGATCAACACGGATCGATGGGAGTGGGGACCGCGGATCTCGAACGCCTTCTATCTGTTCGCGCGGGACGCCGGGGGCGAGACGACGGTGTTCCTCTACGACCGGGCGGCGGAGACGATCCAGGCGCTCGTGAGCCGTGACCTGACGCGGTTCTACGTATCGCCCTCGGCGGTGGGGGAGCGCTACGCGACATGGTCCGTGTGCGGGCCCCTCACCTGCAACGCGTTCGTCCGCGACACGGAGACCGACCGGACGAGGAAGATCCCGGCCTCCGACGGGTTGGCTCGATATGCCCCGATCGTGGACGAGACGGAAGGGCTCGTCTATTTCGTTCGATCGGCGGCCGGCTGCGGATCCGGCGTCCGTATCATGCGCGTGCCGGTGGCGACCCTCGGCGCGACGCCCACGACCCTCGTGGCCTTTCCTGGCGGGATCGACGTCGACTTCAAGATGTCCCTCGTCCCGTTGGCGTCGCAGGTCGATCTCTGGTTCGCACGCCATCGTTGTGCCTCGCAGCAGGGCGACATCTATCGTCTCCGCGACGTCGGGATCGCCTGAGCTTCACGCACGAACCAGCGGCTTGGTCAGGCACGTGGGCCCGCCGTCTCCCTTCAGCGAGATCTCCTCGCCGCGATAGGTGCGGATGTCCACGCCCGCGGCCTCCATCCGGCGACGGGTCTCCGTGTTGCCCTCGAGCGCCAGCGCCACGCGCGGCCCTAGGGCCAGGACGTTCGCGCCCATCGAGTCGAACTCGTCGTCGGGCACCTCGACGATGTGGACACCCGCGGCCCGGAAGAGCTGGACGAGCCGAACGGAGAGGTGCGGCAGCGAGGCGACGGCGAGATCGACGTCGAGCATCGACACGAAGGACAGCAGGTGTGTGCACGCGGCCGGCCCGGCGAGGTGGGGGAGGTCGAACGAGACGACGGAGACGTCCGGCAGGAGGGTGCGGAGGGCATCGACCCCCGCCGTGTTCGTGCGATAGCCCACCCCGACCAAGAGCGTTCCTCGGTCGAGCCAACACATGTCGCCGCCCTCGGCGAGCGCCGGCTCGCCGAGGGCGGCGATCACCGGGACGCCGCGCCGCCTCGAGGTCGGCCGCGGCGATCGCGGGCTCGCCGCGGCGCCCTGGCTTCCCCGGCCGCAGCAGGATCGCGCCCGCATCCGTCATGAGGATCGGGTCGTAGGTGTAGATGGCATCCGGATCCTCGGACGCCGAGGCGTCTCCCACGACGACCTCGGCGCCGGCCTCGACCAGCTGCGCGCGGAAGGCCTCGTGCTCGGCGGCCGCCCGCGCCGGGTCGGGAGCCGAGCGCCATCCGTACTCGCGCCACCCTTGAAGGGCCTCCGGCTCGGGCGCCCGTACGTAGACCCTCCGGAGGGGGGAGATCTGGTCCTGGATCGGCACGGGCTGATGGTAGCCGGGCCGCCGAACGGACCTCCGCCCCTCGAAGAACCCGCCGAAAGACCTCCCTCGAAGTCTCTCCCCAGCGTCTGGGACCGGGGGTAGACTTGCGCGACCATGCGGCAGGTTCGGGGTACGTCCCGCAGACGCAGGAGCGCCGAGCTCGGCGTCATCGACTACACGCTCGCCAAGCGAGCGCTGATCCGCGACGCGAGGCGCGGCACGTTGTCCGTCGCCGATCTCTGCGACGCCCACCCGGAGCTCATGCGTGCGGCGAAGCACGTCGGCGAGGCGACGGCGACCGATTGCCCGGTCTGCGGCAAGGACAAGCTGGTCCTGCTCGCGTACGTCTTCGGCGCCTCCCTGCGCCGGAACAGCGGCCGCGTCTGGCCGATCCAGACGGGGCTCCGGTTGACGGCCGCCCATCCCGGGTCCGCCTGCTACGTGGTCGAGGTCTGCCGGTCCTGCGCGTGGAACCACCTCCGCGAGGCGTTCACGGCCCGCAGGCGCGCGGTCGCGGGCTGAGCCGCGCGTTTCCGCGCCTTTCCGCACGGGTAGGATTCCGCCCGTCGTGTCCGCGACCTCGAAACGCCCCTCGAAGGACTACACCCCTCGTCACGCCCAGAAGAAGGCTGGAGGGACTGACGGGGTTGCCTCGGGAGCTGCGTCGACCGGCCGCAGCAAGGGCGCCACGACACGCAAGCCCCAGGCACGCAAGTCGGGAACACGCAAGGCGGGGACGCGCGGCGCCGGATCAGGCGGTTCGCGGTCCTCGAGAGCCGGCCGGAACGGGGGAGGCGGCGGGCGAGGCCCCGCCGCGAAGAAGTCGCGGCGAGGGTTCTTCCGCCGCTTCTGGTGGGCATTCGCGATGACGCCGGTGGTCCTCGCGCTGCTCGGGCTCGGCGTTCTCGTCCTCGCCTACCTGCGCATCGACCTGCCGAAGGCGCTTCCTCCGGTGCAGACCACGTTCGTCTACGACCGCAACGACGAGCTGCTGTCCACGTTCCACGGGGCCGTCGACCGGACGTTGATCCCGTTCACGCAGATGCCGCAGCACCTCCGCGAGGCGATCCTCGCCGTCGAGGACGCTCGCTTCTACGACCACGGCGGCGTCGACCTCAGGGGCACGATCCGGGCCGCGTGGAGCGACCTGATCGCCCGCGAGACGGTGCAGGGGGGATCGACGATCACCCAGCAGCTCGTGAAGCGGGTCTACGCCGGTCACTACACGGCGCCCGGGGACAACGGCATCCGGGACTACGTGGTCCCGCCCCGGACGGTGAAGGAGAAGGTCCGGGAGGTGCTCCTGGCCATCAAGGTCGAGCGCTCGCTGTCGAAGGACAAGATCCTCGAGAGGTATCTGAACACGGTGTACTTCGGGCACGGCGCGTACGGGATCGAGGCGGCGGCGCAGACCTACTTCGGTGTGGAGGGCCGGCGTCTGACGCTCCTCCAGTCGGCCACGCTCGCCGGCATCCTCACCGCTCCCGAGGCCTATGACCCGATCGACCATCCGTTCGACGCCAAGTTCCGCAGGGACTTCGCGCTCGACCGGATGGTCCGATACGGCTACCTCGAAGAAGCCCGCGCGGACCGGTTGAAGGGCAAGCCCTGTTGCGCGATCCCGATCGACCTGCAGCGGGGACCGGATGCGCAGATCGAGGCTCCGGGCGATGCCGAATACTTCGTCCAGTACGTGCGCGAGACCCTGGCGAGGCGGTACGAGCCCGCGGCCGTCTTCGGCGGTGGTCTCCAGGTCACGACCTCGCTTGACCTCGGTTATCAGGCGGCCGCCGAGCAGGCGATCGAGTCGCACCTCCCCAGTCCGCAGGACCCGGGCGCCGCGCTGGTCGCGATCGAGCCGGCCACGGGACACATCCTCGCGATGGCGGGAGGGAAGGACTTCGGCAGGTCGCAGCTGAACCTCGCCACGTTCAAGGGAGGAACCGGCCGGCAGGCGGGATCCGCCTTCAAGGCGTTCACGCTCGCCGAGGCGATGGAGCAGGGCTTCGATCTGAACTCCCAGTGGTACGGGCCGAACACGATCACGATCGACGATCCGATGTGCGCCGGCCCGGAGGGGCCCTGGGAGCCGGAGAACGCGGAGGGCGGCGGCAGCAGCTACTCCCTCCAGTCGGCAACCGCCCATTCCGTCAACACCGTCTTCGCGCAGCTGGTGGTGGAGGTCGGTCCGGATGAGGTCGTGGACATGGCGCACCGCCTCGGGATCCGCTCCGACCTGCCGGCGGTGTGTGCCATCACGCTCGGGAGCGTCGCCGTCAATCCCGTCGAGATGACCAACGCGTACGCGACGCTTGCCGCACGAGGGATGCGGCACCGCGCCAACCCGCTCCTCCAGGTGCGATCCCCCGGCGGCAGGATCGATCCCCGCATCGTGCCCAAGGGAAAGCGGGTGGTCGAGGAGAACGTCGCGGACCTCGTCACGTACGCCTTGGAGGATGTCGTGGAGTTCGGGACGGGGGCTTCGGCGGAGCTGAGCTCCTGGCCGGCGGCGGGGAAGACGGGCACGGCGCAGGACACCGTGGACGCGTGGTTCTGTGGCTACACCGTCCAGGTCGCGACCTGCGTCTGGGTGGGCTTCCCGAAGGGGCAGATCCCGCTGGAGAACATCCAAGGGATACCGCAAGTGTTCGGCGGCACGATCCCGGCCGCGATCTGGCACGACTTCATGGAGATCGCGATGGAGGGCAAGAAGGCGGCTGCGTTCCCGGAGCCGTCGTTCGGCCAGCAGACCGTGACGCCGTCGGCGGAGGCTCCGATCCCGCCGCCGCCGGCCCCGAGCCCGGAGCCCAGTCCTTCGCCCAGTGCGGAGCCGTCGCCATCGCCGACGCCGCCGTCCCCTTCGCCCACGCCCCCGTCTCCGACGTTGCCGCCGACGCCGAGCCCCTCGTCGGCCTCGCCGGCGGCGCCGGTCAGCGCGCGGGCCGGCGACCGGGGAGGCTAGTCGATCCCTCCCGGGCCTCGGCGGGCGCATCGACAGGCAACGTGGCCACGATCGAAGTGCCGCGTCCGGGGTTGGAACGGATCACGAATGTTCCGTTCGCCAGTTCGACGCGCTCGCGCATCGAGGCGAGACCCACGCGGCCCTGCCGCAGGAACTCCCGGGTCATGGCGCTGTCGAATCCCCGGCCGTCGTCCTCGACCTCGACCCGGAGCGACGTGGCGGTCGTCTCGACGGACACGACCACTCTGCCGGCGCGCGCGTGCTTGGCGGCGTTGGTGAGCGCCTCTTGCACGACCCGGTAGGCGAGGGTCTCGAGATCGGACGACATCGGGCGAGGGAGCGTGCCCACGAGGTCGGTCTCCACGCCTTGCTCGATCCCGAAGCGTGTGACGGCTTCCCGGAGCGCGGGGATCAGCCCACGCTCTTCGAGCACGGGTGGCCGGAGTCCCGACATCAGGGAGCGAAGGGCGTCCGCCTCGTCGGCCAGCTCCTTCCGCACTTTCGCAAGCACGTCGACGCCCCGATCGACGTCTCCCGCGCCGATCATCAGGAGCGCGGCTTCGAGAGAGAGCGACGCGGCCGAGACGCCCTGGACCGGTCCGTCGTGGAGGTCTCGCGCGATCCGGTTGCGCTCCGATTCGATCGCCGAGTTCGTCCGTCGCAGCAAGCTGGTGCGATCCTCGTCCTTCTCCTGGAGGAACTTCAGGAGTGAACGGATCGTCTGGTCGGCGGCCTTGCCGGGCGTCACGTCGCGGATCAGCACGAGCCGCCGAGGCGGGTCGGTGGGGATCTCGGAGACACGAGACTCCAGGTACAGCGGCGTGCCGTCCGAGCGTTGGAGCTGCGCCTGCCCGGCCGACGGCAGTTCGGCGAACCTGGCGTCGGCGCCGTCGAGGGACGCCGCCAGTGCCTGCCAGCGCTGCCCGACGACCGTCTCGCGGTCGAGATGCACCATCTGACAGAACGCCTCGTTCGTCCGCATGACGACGTCGTTGACGTCTAGCTCGATGATCCCGTCGACCGCCGCGTCGAACACGAGGCGCAGATGCTCCTCGGAGCTCTTCAGGGTCTCGTTCGCTTCGCGGACGCGCTCCAATGCGGCGTCGGTGTCCGCGAGCGCGTTCTCCTTCTGGCCGAGCGCCCGCCGCACGGACTCGCTCGCCTGCGTCACGGTGATCTGGTTCGCGATGATCCGGACGGCGACGGCGATCGCGAGGACGCCGATGAACAGGCCTGTTTGCAACACGGTGAGTCCCCGGCTCTCGCTGAGCACGCCGGTGATCAGGAGGGCGGCGCACGTCGCGATCACGGCGACGCTCGTCAGGATCGGCCGTGCGAACCGGGAAGGCCGCGGAAGCCTCCTCACCGGTCTGATCACCAGGTAGGTGGCGACCAGAGCGAGCGGCGACAACGCGATCAGCAGCTCGATCCCCGCGTTCGGCGCATCTTCGGCCATGTGGGTCCACTGCCATCCGAACGCCAAGACAGCGGCGCCGAGCCCGGCGAACACCATCGCGCGCGCGACATGGGCCCGGGTCGGGATCCAGATCGCGAGGGCCGGATACGTCGCCACCAGGCACGCGGCGACCAGCGCGAAGGTCACCGCCGAGGCCGAGACGTCCGCAGTCGCCAAGGTCGGCCGGATCAGCACGTAGCCCGCCGTCGTCAGGGCGCAGACGATGAGCGCGGCATCGGTCACCAGCTCACGGCGATCTCCCGGTGGCACGTGATGCCTGATCTCGCTCCGGAACCCGCGGGTGAGGGGGATCAGGGGAAGGAGGAACAGCAGGTCGGCGAATCCAGGTTCGACGCCGGATCCCGTGATCCCCGAGACGAAGACGAGGCCGATGACGGCGGAGCCGACGAGGAACGTGAGTCCGACGGCGCGTGAGCTTCGCGCCACCTTCCCCTCACGCATGACGAGCAACACGACGCCTCCCATGAACCAGGCCACGGCGTAGATCAGGTTGATCACCAGGCGGCGGCGATCGGGATCGTCCGGGACCATCAGGTAGACGCCGACAACGGCCAGGGCCGTCAGGCCGAGCACGAGGACCGCCGCTGCGCGTCTTGGTTGAGGGGTCTCGGGCATAGGTTGCAATGATGCCGCCTCGCCCTCCGTTACTCCATCACCCGATGGAGTGAGTACCTGGTCGAATGACCTACGACGCCGAAGCCAGCGCCGTGGGAGTCGTGCTCACTCGATGAGCCGACGCCGGAGCGCCTCGGCAACCGCCGCGGTTCGATCGGAGGCGCCGAGCTTCTCGAAGATGTGCTCGAGGTGGGTCTTGACCGTGTCGGGTGAGATGTAGAGGCGCTCGGCGATGTCCCTGTTGGTATGACCGAACGCGAGGAGCTGCAGGACCTCGATCTCTCGCGCGGTGAGGGTCTCCGCTCGTCGATCGCGCTCCTTGGCGGTCGAGAGCTCTTCCGCGAGCGCCACCACCAGCTGCGGATCGATCACCATGTTGCCGCCGGCCACGAGCCGGACGGTCTGGATCAGGTGCTCGGCATCCCTCGCCTTGAGGACGTAACCGCGGGCGCCCGCACGGACCGCCTCGACGACGAACTGCCGGTCGTCGTAAGCGGTGAGCATGATCACCCCGATCTTCTCGTGCTTGTCCCGGATCTCGCGGGCGGCTTCCAGACCGTCCATCTCCGGCATCCGGATGTCGACGAGGGCGATGTCGGGCTCCTCCTTCGCGAGGAGCTCCAGCAGCTCCTTGCCGTTAGAGGCCTCACCGACCACCTCGATGCCGTCGGCCATCTCGAGGTACCTGCGGAGCCCCTGTCTCACCAGCGAATGGTCGTCCGCGATGGCAACCCTGATCGTCACGGTACCTCCGGTCGGTTACGTGCTCGGCACATCCTACCCCCACCTCGCTGCCGCTTCAGAAGGCAGCGGCTTCGGAAGTCAGCCGCGTTGGAAGTCGCTGGCTCCAGAAGATCGCCTCGGATAGACGCCGCCTGGGAGATCACGCCGCGTCAGAAGAGGTGCCGCCAGTTGACGAACAGCACGGCGGAGATCGCCCATCCGGCAGCGAGCACCGAGACCACGAGCGGTTCCGGGAGCCTCCTCCCGAGCCCGACCCCGGACAGGCCCCACAGAGCGGGGAACACCACGACCGCGAAGCGGGGCACGGACAGCAGCGGCCGGTCCCAGAAGGGGTCGCACAGCGGCAGCAGCAAGCTGAGCGCTCCGTAGGTCGTCTCGGAGCGTCGGAGGGCCGGGACCGCGAGCGCGAAACCGACGAACGCGAGGGACACGATCAGCAGATCGAGGAGCCAGTAGGACTGGAACGACCACGCGAGCTCCGCCGAACGCCCGAGCGAGACCCAGGGCGGTTGGAGCTCCCGACCCCAGTGCTGCTGCGCGTCCAGCGGCGCCAGCCAGTTGCCGTGGCCCAGGCCCCACCAGGCGAACCAGCAGAGCGGGCCGAGGGCGATCGCGGCCGCGCCGGCCAGTCGCGCGCTGAGCGCGCGACGTCCGGCGGCGCGGCCGCGATCGCCGCCACCCCCACGGCGGTCCCAGATCGCTTCCACCAAGAGCGCGGGGACGAGGAGGATGCCGACGCTGCGTGTGAGGGCCGCAAGGGCGCCGAAGACCGCGACCCGTCCCCATCGATCGTGGCGTGATTCCCGGAACGCGAGCAGCGAGAGCAGCAGGAAGAGCGACTCCGTGTAGGGAGCCAAGAAGAAGAAGGACGTCGGGAAGAGCGCCGCCACCACGATGGATCGCCGCGCGACGCGGTCCCCGAACGCCTCGGCGGCGAGCGCGAACAGCGCGAGCAGCGCCCCAAGGAACGCGAGGTTCGAGACGAGGAGCGCGGCGAGGAGGTCGTCTCCCGGCAGCACCCACGAGACGGCGCGAACCGTGAGCGGGTACAGCGGGAAGAACGCGGCGCTCGCGTCATCGGTCGACCATCCGTGTGCTGCCAGCCGCAGGTACCAGACCGCGTCCTGGCGCTCGGACGCGTCGATCGCGTTGTGCCACCCGGGGGTCGCGGCCGGCGCCGTCCGCCCGGGCACGTGCACCGGGTCCAGCGGCTCGATCAGATCGACGGCGACGACGGAGAGCAACGACACACCGATGCGGGCGGCGAGGAAGACCGCGAGGCACGGCCGCCACCCATCGAGGAGCCGGCGGCGCCCGCTCACGCGTGCGCCGCCGGGAGCGCGCGATCGGTGGCGCGTTCCCCCGGCAGCCGCCGGCTCGGTTCCCGCACCCACGCCACGACGCACCAGATCAGCACCCCCGCACGCAGGAGCAACGTGATCTCGAACACGCCTTGGGGCAACCCGCCGACCCCGGTCAGATCACCGAAGAAGGAGAACCGCGTGAGGAACACGGCCAGGTCGGCCGCCTCGAACGCGAGGAAGCGTCGCGGCCCGGGCAGGATCAAGACGAGCCAGGGGAGCAGCCACAGGCTGAACTGTGGTGAGTACACCTTCCCGACGAGCAGGAAGAGGACCAGGATCGGGAACGCGAGCTGCCAGCGAGGGAAGTCGGGCTCGCGACGACGCTTGGCCATCCAGACCCACGAGGTCAGTCCGACGAGCAGCGCGATCGAGGACAGGTTGATCAGACCGGTCGGCACGCACAGAGAGAGTCGGTGGCAGAGGAGGAACCAGCCGCTGTCCCAATCGGCCGGACGAGCGCCGTTGAACCGGAAGAACTCCCACCATCCGGGGAGCCCGGTCGCCGCGAAGGGGAGGTTCACAGCGATCCACGTCGCGGCGGCCGACCACCAGAGCAGGATCGCGCGATCCGGCTGTCGTCCACGCAGCCGGTCGGCGGCGAAGGGGATGAGCAAGAGTGCCGGGTAGAGCTTGGCCGCCGCTCCGAGGCCGATCAGGACACCCACCCATCCATCCCTTCGACGGAAGAAGGCGAGCATCGCTGCCGTCGCCAGGGCGACCGCGAGCAGGTCCCAGTTCACGAACACCTGCAGCGCGAGGGTCGGCGCGAGGGCGAACCAGATCGCGCGTCGCGCATCGATGACATAAAGGCATCCCGCCGCGACCGCCGCACACAGCGCGAGGAGGATCACGTTGACCCAGAAGAAGCGTTCGGGATGGTCCCCCGAGACCCACCCGGCGACGCGCATGAAGTACATCGTCAGCACCGGGTACTCGTCGCAGTTGCTCTCCGACGGCGCGCACGCGTCGAGGTAGGGAAGTCGACCTCCGGCGAGCTGCTCGGTCCCGAAGAGCGGCACGATGTCCGTGTAGCAGGCGAGCCGGTACTGACGTCCGTCCAACCAGTCACCGCCGGCACAGGGGGCCTTCTGGACGGCGCCGACCAGCAGGGTGCCGCCGAGGCACGCCAGCACGAGTCCGAGGGTGATCGATCGCCTCGCGTCGGGGCCGACCCTCGCGCCATCCGGTGCTCGCTCTTTGAGCCCCCCAGACCCCCCGTCGGCGCCGTCATCCACGCGGGGCATCGTATCGACGCTGCCTGGCCGACCGTGCTCCGGACGAGGGGTGCTCGGGCCGGATGACCCTGTGAGCGAACACTCGTAGAGTTCCCGGTCGTGAGGTATCGAGTCGAGCAGCTCGCCACGGCGTGCGAGGTGTCGGTCGACACGGTTCGCTACTACCAAGCTCGCGGGCTGCTGCCGCAGCCGGACAAGGAAGGACGCGTCGCCTGGTACAGGGCCGAGCATGTCGACCGGATCCACAGGATCCGAGCCCTTCAGAAGCAGGGTCTGACCCTCGCCGCGATCCGCCGGGTGGTCGACGGCGAGCTCGGGCTCGCCGATGCGGGCCTCGCCGCGGCCGTGGCCGCCGAGCGGGTCGACGCGGTCGACGGTGAGCTCCTCTCGCTCGACGCCTTCGCCTCGGCGAGCGGGGTCCCGGCTTCGCTCATCCAGGCGGTGGAACGCGAGGGGATCCGGATCGGGACCGAGGTCGACGGTGAGACGAGGTACACGCCGGGTGACATCGAGGTGGTCCGGACCGCGCTTCGCCTTCTCGAGTTCGGTCTTCCGCTCGGCGACCTGCTCTCGTTGGCGGGGGACGCCGACCGGGCGATGCGCGGCCTCGCAGACAAGGCCGTGGAGCTCTTCGACGAGCATGTCCGCAAGCCGATCCGAGACACGGCGATCGACGAGGACGGCGCGTCCGCCCGGATGGTCGACGCGTTCCGGGAGCTGTTGCCGGCGGTGACGTTGCTCGTGTCGCATCATTTCCGCCGGGTCCTGCTCGAGGTGGCGGGTGAGCACATCGAGGCGCCGGACGAGGAGCCGTCGGACGACGCGCCGTCGGATCAAGCGGCGTCGCCCGGCGGATCAGCGTCTTCCCGTCGGCGCCACGCATGACGCCGCGCCGGGAACGGGACCGGGCGCTCCCCGAGGGCGACGAGAAGGCCCGCACCGTCCGGCGACTGTTCGACACGATCAGTCCCCGCTACGACTTCGTGAACCGAGTGATGACGCTGGGGATGGACGTCGGGTGGCGGCGCCGGTCGGTTCGGGAGCTCGCGCTCCCGGGAGGCGCGCGCATCCTCGACCTCGCCTGCGGCACCGGCGACCTCTGTCGCGAGCTCCTGGTCGCCGGCCATCGTCCGGTGGGGTTCGACTTCTCTCACGGGATGCTGCTGGCCGCGAAGACCGACGCCCGGCTCGTGGAGGCGGACATCCTGCAGCTCCCCGTTCGCGACGCGAGCGCCGACGGGGCTACCTGCGGCTTCGCGCTCCGCAACGTCGTGTCGCTGGAGGGCTTGTTCGCGGAGCTCGCCCGGGTGGTGCGCCCGGGAGGCCGGATCGCGCTGCTCGAGACGGCCGAACCGGATGGTCGCGTGATGCGGCTCGGGCATCGCGTGTACTTCCGCTGGGTCGTGCCGGCGATCGGCGGGTTGCTCTCGAACCGAGAGGCCTACTCGTACCTCCCTCGATCGACGGCATACCTGCCTGCGCCAGGGGAACTGCTGGCGATGCTCCGCGCGGCCGGATTCCCCGACGCGAGGCGGCTGCCGCTGGGCGGCGGTGTGACCCAGCTCCTCGTGGCGACCCGCGCATGAAGGACGTGGTCCGGCGTTGGGAGTCGCGAGCGGTGCCGCTCGGCGAAGCCTTCGACCTGCTGGCGGCGTACCGGCCGCCGCTCGGCGCCTTCTTCGAGCGACGGGGATCCGGCGTCGCCGGGATGGGTGGAGCAACTCACGCGATCGATGGGACCATTCCGGTCGACCCCTCTCAGGTCATCCACACGCTTCGAGATGCGGTTCGGTCGGGGCACGACATCGCGCCGGTGGCCCTCGGCGCGTACCGCTTCCGCCCCGGCGAGACACCGCTTTCGGGGCTCGTGATCCCCAGGAGGGCCGTGCGGCGGGACTCCAGCGGGCAGACGTGGCAGCTGGACGCGAGCGACGGCGGGGCGACCGAATCCCCCCCGCCGTGGGAGCCCGTCGTCGGCGGCACGGCACACGATCCGTTCGCCGAGATCCAGCTCGGAGCGATCCCCCCCGCCGCTGGCTACGAGGACGCGGTCCGGGAGGCGGTTCGGAGGATCCGTGGCGGCGATCTTCGCAAAGTCGTGCTCGCGAGGACGATCGAGGTGTCGGCGGACCACACGCTCGATCCGAGGCTGCTGGCTCACCGCCTGCGGGCGGTGGACCCCGAGGCGTACACCTTCGCAGCGCCCACGGAGGAAGGAGTGCTGGTGGGAGCGTCGCCGGAGCTCTTGGTCTCACGGCGAGGGCTCGAGGTGCGCTCGAACCCGCTCGCCGGGTCGGCGCCGCGATCGGGCGATCCGGACGAAGACAGGGCGAACGCCGACGCGCTCGTCTCATCTGCCAAGGACCGGGAGGAGCACGCGATCGTCGTCGATGCGGTGGCGGAAACGCTTCGACCGTTCTCAGTCGAGCTCACGTGGGATCCCGAGCCCGTCCTTCGGGCGACGCCGAACATCTGGCATCTGTCGACACGCTTCCGCGGCGTGATGAAGGAGCCGGCGCCCACCGCGCTCGACCTCGTGGCCGAGCTGCACCCGACCCCTGCCGTCGCCGGGACGCCGCGCGACGCCGCCCTTGAGACGATCGCCGAGCTCGAGCCGTTCGACCGGGGGCGGTACGCCGGCCCCGTCGGCTGGGTGGACGCCGATGGGGACGGTGAGTGGGCGATCGCACTGCGCTGCGCGGAGCTTCGCGGCGATCGCGCCACGTTGTACGCCGGGGCCGGCATCGTGGCCGACTCTGATCCGGTGAAGGAGCTCGATGAGACCGAGCGGAAGTTCCGCGCGTTCCTCGACGCCCTCCGCTGGGGCTAGCGCTCGAGAGACGTATCCGGTTCGACGTCGAGCACCAGGGGCTCCTCGGGTCGGGTGAACCCGCCGCGTCGGTAGAACGGCCGCGACCGCTCCGTCGGCCACACGATGACGGTCGAGAAGCCCTCGCTCCGGCACCACACGGTGATCTGATCGAGCATCTCTGCGCCGAGGCCGGCGTTTCGATGCGCGGGCTCGACGTAGACGTTGGTCAGGTAGCCGATCGGGCCGGCTCGCTTCCCTGGAACCGGCACCCGCGGCAACGTGCGGAGCCACATCGCGGCGACGAGTCGGTCGCCCTCTCGAGCCACCCAGCTCCGCCACGCGTCAGACGCCAGCGCCGACCCTGCGAAGCGCGCGAACCGCTCGCGATACGCATCCGGTGACTCGGCCGGCTCGCCGTCCTGCTCCTCATACAGCTGCCACCGGAGCCGGGCGAGCTCGGGGATGTCGTCGCTCGTGGCGAACCCGAGGGACGGCTGCGGTTCGCTCACGCCTGTGCCAACGCCGTGTCGACCGCTTCGCGCATCTCCTGCCGTCGTCGACGTCCGAGCTCCGCGTCGACGACGACCTCTACGACGCGGAGGCTGCCGGCGCCGGCCGCCCGGTCGAGCGCGGGCAACAGGTTCGACGCTCGCTCGACGCGCTCGTGGCCGGCGCCGGCGGCCTCGCACAGGCCCCCGATGTCGACCGCGTGCGGGGTGATGAACAGCTCTCGGTGCTCGGGAAGGTCTCGTTGCGGCAGCAGGGAGAAGACGTGGCCACCGCCGTTGCGCACGACCACCACCGTGAGGTCGACGTCGCGTGTCGCGTTCCACAGGACCGCTCCTGCGTCGTGAAGGAAGGAGAGATCTCCCAGGAGCGCGATCACCGGGCCCGGCCGGGCGACCGACACGCCAAGCGCCGTCGAGACGAGCCCATCGATTCCGCTCGCTCCTCGATTGGCCATGACGGTGAGGTGCTCCCGCGGTCGCATCGCGAGATCCAGGTCACGGATCGGGGTCGAGTTCCCGACGAAGAGGTCACCTCCTGCCGGCGCCCAGCCGGCGACATCTCGAGCGATCCTGGGCTCGAACGGTTCCTCCCATCCGTCCATGAGGGCGTCCATGGTTCGGCGCGCCCGCAGGTCCCCCACGCTCCACGCGTCGCGCCACTCGTCGGGCGCGGGATCGATCCGGCCGAGCCATGGATCCTCGATCTCCTCCGATGCGTGCGGACCGCTGGGCGCGATGCCGATGCCTCCGTGCACGAAGGGGCCACGGGAGAGCGCGTCGGGCAACGCCTCGGGATCGACCGCGAGACGCCACGACGCGAGGCGGTCGGGGTCGGGGTCCAGATGCCACCGGTCTGCGACGACGACGTGCTCGGCCGAGGCGACGAAGCGTTGGGTGGCCCGGCTGGTGGGGTGCGCGCCGAATTGGATCACGACCTCGGGACGGTGCGTCTCCGCCCACGGCCCCTGGATCATCGCCTGACCCGCCGCGAGCGACGATCCCGGCTGGCGTGCGCCCGAGGTGGGCTCGGCGAGGACGGGCCAGCCCAGCAACTCGGCCCAGAAGTGCCCCTCACTCGAGAGATGACCCGGCCTGCCGCCGAACACGACCGCACCCCTGATACCCGACACGAGGCGGGCGAGCCGATCTCCCTCGTCGGGGTTCAGTTCCGCTTCCGGGCGGGCCGGCCACGCGAACGTCTCCTCGCCGGCGACCGTCGTGGGGATCTCGGACGATGGGGTGAGCGGCTCCTCGAAGGGACAGTTCAGGTGCACCGGGCCGATCGGGTCGCCGGCCATGGTCTGAAGCGCCTCGTGAGCCGCCTGACGCCACCATGCCTCTTGGCCGGCGGTCGACGGCACGGGCAGGTCGATCGATCCCTTCACGTAGCCGCCGTAGAGGTCGGGCTGCACGATCGTCTGGTTCGCGCCGGTCCCACGGACCCGGGGAGGCCGATCCGCGGTGAGGACCACCAGCGGCACACGTGACTGCGAGGCCTCGACGACGGCGGGGAAGAGCTCGGCCGCCGCGGTCCCGCTCGTGGTCGCCACGATCGCCGGACGTCCGGTCGCCTTCGCGGCGCCGAGCGCGAAGAATCCGCCCGAACGCTCGTCGAGTTGCACGTGCACCGTGACGCGGGGATCTCGGGCGAGTGCGAGTGCGAGGGGCGTCGAACGCGATCCCGGGGATACGCAGGCGTGCACCACGCCCCCGGCGATCAGCCCGTCGACGAGCGCCGTCGCACACGCGAGCGAGATGTCCGCCTGTTCCACGTCTCCTTCCCTCTCTCTGGCCTCTCTGGCCTTGCGTCAGGCCGTCCGGGCGAGGACGAGTCCGAGCGCCAGCAGGAGACCGGTCGCCGCGTGCACGGCCGCCGTCCCGCTCAGGACGGGAACCAGCTCGCGGCCGGTCGCCACGCCGACGGCCTCCATCGGGCGGATCGCCGGGATCCACCCGGCGAGTCCCAACAGTCCCCACTGCGTGAGGCCGATCCGAGCATCGAGGATGAAGGTGACCACGCCGACCACGATCGTTGCGAACGCGGCCACCACGCAGGCACGGTAGAGGAACCGAGTCCGCGCCTCACCCAGTCGTACCGCGAGCGTTCGCTTCCCCGTCGTTGCATCCGTCGGTATATCCCGCAGGTTGTTCGCGAGCAGGATCGCCACCGCGAGGAAGCCGAGGACCGCTCCGCACCACCATGCGGATGCCGGCACGGATCCCGTCATCACGAACGCGGTTCCGCACGTCGCCATCAGGCCGAAGAACAGGAACACCATCACCTCGCCCAGGCCGAGCCCCGCGTACGGCCTCGGGCCGCCGCTGTACGCGAAGGCCGCGATCAGTGCCAGCGCGCCGACGAACAGGATCAACACCGGCGCTGTCGAGAGCGCGAGCGCGAGCCCCGCGAACCCGGCCACCCCGATCGCGACGAGGGCGGCGGACAGGACGGACAGTGGCGACGCGAGACCCGTCGCGACGAGCCTGGGCGGGCCGACCCGCTGGGGGGTGTCGACGCCGCGGATCCCGTCGAAGTAGTCGTTCAAGTAGTTGACGCCGACCTGCAATCCGATCGCGACCAGCAGCGCGGCGCCGAACCGCCACGCGATGAACCTGCCGGCGGCGGCCGTGCCCACGAGCACGGGGACGATCCCGGCGCCGAGCGTCCGGGGCCGCGCACCCGACACCCACGCGTTCACGGTCGCTTCGGGAACCTGGAGAAGTCCGGCGGCCGCTTCTCGACGTAGGCGTCGCGACCCTCCTGCGCCTCTTCCGTCATGTAGTAGAGAAGCGTCGCGTCGCCGGCGAGTTGTTGCACCCCCGCGAGCCCGTCTACCCCGGCGTGGTAGCCCGACTTCAACAGGCGGAGCGCCAGAGGCGAATGAGCGAGCATCTCCTTCGCCCACCGAACGGACTCCTCCTCGAGCTCCTCCAGCGGGACGACGGCGTTGATCAGGCCCCACGAGAGCGCCGTCTCCGCGTCGTACTGCCGGCAGAGGAACCACACCTCTTTCGCCCGCTTCTCGCCGATCTGCCGGGCGAGCAGCCCGATCCCGTAGCCACCGTCGAACGAGCCGACCCGGGGTCCGGTCTGGCCGAAGCGCGCGTTGTCGGCGGCGATCGTGAGGTCGCAACAGAGGTGCAGCACATGCCCACCGCCGATCGCGTAGCCGGCGACCATCGCGATGACCGGCTTCGGGAGCCGCCGGATCTGCAGCTGGAGATCGAGGACGTTCAAGCGACCGATCCCGTGCTCGTCCACGTACCCGTCGTCACCACGAACGGCTTGGTCCCCACCCGAAGAGAAGGCGAGCGGCCCCTCGCCGGTGAGCAGGATCACGCCGATCCCTGGATCGTCCCGAGCGGTATCGAACGCCGTGATCAGCTCGCGGGTCGTGAGTGGCCGGAACGCGTTCCGCACCTCCGGTCGTGCGATGGTGATCTTCGCGATCCCCTCGGCCGTCTCGTAGCGGATGTCGGAGAATCGATCCGGCCCGTTCTCATCGGGCCTCTGTTCACCCGGCCGCGTCCTCGCTGGTCCCGTCACGGCGGCCTTCTGCCAATCCAGGGCCTTCCTGATCTCTGGCCTGATCTCGCGCGATCCGTTCATGTGACCGATGACTCCTAGAGCGGCTACTCGTACGGTTGGGCTAGCCTACCGGACGTCCGCAGCGGGAGCGAGGGAGATGGCAACCGACGAGCTGGTCGTGGTCGATCTGCCCCCCGGCCCCGAGTGGGTCGGGCTCGTGACGCGCCTGTGGCTCGACGAGGTGCCCTTCCTCCCGCTCGATCATCGGCTGACCGAGCGGGAGCGGCGAGCCGTCGTCGATCGCGCGAGGCCGCATTTCGTCCGGGACTCGCGAGGCGAGACGCTCCTCGCGGATGCTGCCCCGGTGCCGCCGGGCGTCGCCGTGGTGATGCCGACCTCCGGAACGGCCGGCGAGCCGAAGCTGGTGGAGCTGCACCGCGTCGCGGTCGTCGTGGCGGTCAGCAGGTCGGCCAAGACGCTCGGCGCGTCGCCCGAGGCGCCTTGGCTCTGCCCGCTGACCCCGGCGCACATCGGCGGGTTGCTCGTCCTTCTCCGGGCGGCGATCCTCGGCGCCCCGGTGACGATCCATGAGCGGTTCGACCCCGAGCGCCTCGTGCGCGAAGGCGAAGGCGCCGCCTTCGCCTCGGTCGTCCCCGGCATGGTGCGCCGGCTGGTGGCGTCGGAGCTCGGTCTGCACGGCCTCACCTTGCTGGTAGGTGGAGACGAGCTCGACGCCGAGACCGCGAGCGCCGCGCAGGCGCGCGGCGCCCGCCTCGTCACCACCTACGGCCTCACCGAGACGTGCGGCGGCTTCGCCTATGACGGCATGCCGCTCGACGGCATGCAGGTCAGGCTGGATGCCGACGGCGCGATCGAGGTCTCCGGGTCCACGGTGATGGAGAACTATCGACTCGATCCGGCCGCCACCGGGGCGGCGTTCACGACGGACGGCTGGTTGCGCACCGGCGACCTTGGCGCGATCGGCGACGGGGGGCGCCTCTCGATCCACGGGCGGGCGGACCACGTCATCAGGACCGGCGCCGAGAAGGTGTGGCCCGAGGAGGTCGAGCGGGTGCTGGCCGACCATCCCAAAGTGGCGGACGTCGCCGTCGCGGGGCGCCCCGACCCCGAGTGGGGCTCGCGGGTGAGCGCCTTCGTGGTCCCGAGGGCGATCGACGACCCGCCGTCTCTGGATGAGCTCCGGGTTCACGGGGCCGAGCGTCTCGCGCGATTCAAGCTCCCACGAGAGCTCTCCCTCGTCCCCGAGATCCCTCGAACACGGAACGGGAAGGTGCGTCGCCACGCCCTCCGATAGGAGAAGCCCCGTCCTCACGCCTCCCAAGAGGAGCACCCATCGGGGGGAACGTGAAAGGCCCGAGTCCGGGAGGGGTGGACTCGAGCCTTTCGCTCGGGGAGATCCCCGAGGCCATCGAGGGGATCGGCCTCACGCGTCCGGGGACGCAGGTCACTCTCCAGTAGCTCTTCGTCCCGCGAGGAATGTGACTTGAGCCCTGCCGGGTAGGAGTGATGGGGACCCCGGGAGGCTCTCTTAGACGGTGATCGCGCCGTGCTTGACGGCGAACGCGACCGCCTCGAGCTTGGAGTGCACGCGCAACTTGCCGAGGATGTTCCGCACGTGCGTCTGGACGGTCTGCGGGCTGATGAACAGCTTCGTGGCGATGCCCTCGTTCCTCATGCCTTCGGCGAGGAGCTGGAGGATCTCGCGCTCGCGATCCGTCAGGTCGTCCAGGAGCGTCGTCGCCTCGCGGCGGGCCTCCCGCTCGCGGGCGACCTGAGCCAGGAGACGTGTGAGCGTCGCGGGGTCGATCAGGACCTCGCCTTCGGCCGCAGCTTTGGCCGCCGCGAGGACTTCCTCGACGGCCTCGCCCTTCCCGAGGAAGCCCGAGGCGCCTGCCTCGACCGCTTCGACGAGCAGACGATCCTCGTCGTGGGCGGTGATGATGACGACCTTCGTCGCCGGAGAGATCTCCTTGATCCGGCGCGTGGCATCGATCCCCGACATGCCCCCCTTGAAGACGATGTCCATCAGCACGACGTCGGGCAGGTGCTCGGCGGAGAGCTGGATCGCGGTCTCCGGATCGTGCACGGGCGGCGCCACCAGCTGGAGATCGTCGTCGAGCCCGACGACCGTGGCCAATGCGTCCGTCAAGACCTTGTGGTCATCGCAGATCAGAAGCGTGGTCACGCAGCGACCGCCATTCATCCCTCCACAGGAAGCCGGACGACCAGCATCGTACCCCCCGCCGGACCGTCGGCGATCGAAGCGTCGCCTCCGTGTGCACGGGCGATCGCGCGGCAGATGAAGAGCCCGAGCCCCGTCCCGGGACGATCCTCGTAGCCGGGAGGGCGCCAGTCGGCGAATCGCTCGAAGACCGCCTCGCGCTTGTCCGGCGGGATGCCGGGGCCCAGATCGGTGACCTCGATGAGCGCGTCGGCGCCCTCCCGTCGAAGATGGACCTCGATGGGGGCGTCGGGCGGCGAGTACGTCGCTGCGTTGTCGATCAGCTGACGAACGAGCGAGGCGACGTATGTGCTGTCGGCCGGTGCCTCGAGGTCCTCGGCGACGTCGACCTCGAACGGACGATCGCCGGTCTCCGCGTCCCGCGCCGCATCCCGGACGATGCCCCCGAGATCGTGCGGCCTGATGTCGAAACGAAGCGACCCCGCATCCAGCCTGAGGACGAGCGCGACCTGCTCGACGGCGCGCTCCAGCCGGTTCGCCTCGTGCCGGATCAGGTGAAGGAACTCCTTCCGCTCGTCGTCGCTCAGACGCTCGTAATGCGTGAGTGTCGTGCCGGTGAGCCCTCGGATCGTGGCGACCGGACCGCGGATCTCGTGCGTTAGCTTCGCGACGAGATCGGCTCTCCGAAGAGACTCATCCGCGTCCGTTCGCTCTCCGGGAACGCTTCCGGGATCTCCGACTTCGGCCACGCCGGGAGTGTAGGCCCGAGTCGCAGCGGGAAGTGGGAGACGCTAGCCGTAGGAATGGTCGTCATCGGGGAAGGTGCCGGCCTCCACCTCGCGGATGAACTCCTCGACCGCCCCCGTCATGACGCCGCGGAGGTCCGCGAACTTCTTCGCGAGCCTGGGCGGCTTCTCGGTGATCCCCAGGAGGTCGTTGATCACCAGGACCTGGGCGTCGCACGAAGGACCCGCGCCGATGCCGATCGTGGGGATCTGCAACGATCGGGTGATCTCGCCCGCGAGCTCGGCCGGCATCGCCTCGAGCACGATCGAGAACGCACCCGCTTTCTCGAGCTGCTCCGCCTCCTCGGCCACGCGTTGGGCCGCCTCGCCGCGTCCCTGGACCCGATACCCGCCCATCGCGTGCACCGATTGGGGGGTGAGTCCGACGTGGGCCATGACGGGGATCCCGATCTCGACCAGGCGGTGGACGAGCTCGAGGTGAGGTCCCTCGAGCTTCACCGCCTGCGCCCCTCCCTCCTTGATGAGGCGGCCGGCGTTGCGGACGCCGTCCTCGAGAGAGACCTGGTACGAGAGGAAGGGGAGATCGCCGACCACCATGGCCCGTTCCGCTCCCCTGGACACCGCGCGGGTGTGGTGGAGCATCTCGTCCATCGTCACGGGGAGCGTGTCCGCGTACCCGAGGACGTTGCTGCCGACCGAGTCGCCCACCAGCAGGATGGGGACGCCGACCCGGTCGAGGATCTGGGCGGTGGGGAAGTCGTAGGCGGTGAGCATCGTGAATCTCCGCCCTTCCGCCTTCCACGCTTTGAGGTCGTGGATGTTCGTCATCGCTCGCGCCTCCTTCAAGTGCACGGCAGCTCCGAAGAGTGTATCCGCGACGCACTTCAGCCCTGCGAACCCCGGTGTCGTACCTGGGTGCTAGCTTCCTCACAGGTCCCGTACACTGCTGGACGACCCTCAGGACTTCCTGCTCCCCTTCGAGGGGGCCGTCCAGACCAGAGGAGGTGGAGTTTGAGGGAGTACGAATGCATGCTCATCCTGCCTGCTGAGGCCGACGAGGCCCTGGTGGGTACCGCGACGGACCGGATCGCTGCGGTCGTTGCGAAGCACGACGGGCAGGTGCGGAACACCGAGCGCTGGGGCAGACGCCGGCTGGCCTACGAGATCGACGACCGGAACGAAGGCTACTTCGTCGTGGTCACGTTCTCGGCGGAGCCGGTCGCGCAGCTCGAGCTCGAGCGCGTGCTGAACCTGGCGGACGAGGTCCTGCGCCACAAGGTGGTCGTCCTGCCCACCAAGCGTGAGAAGCAGCTGGCAACTTCCCCCGCCTCCGCAGGCGGAGACGCGACACCCCAAGGGGAGTGAACGAACCATGGCGACGGACAACCAAGTGACCCTGGTCGGCAACCTGACCGATGACCCGGAGCTCCGCTACACGCCCAACGGCGCGGCGGTGTGCAAGTTCCGGATGGCGGTCAACCGCCGATTCCAGGATCCGAGCGGGCAGTGGAAGGACGGCGAGACGTCGTACTTCTCGATCAACGCATGGCGCACGCTGGCGGAGAACGCGGCCGAGTCCCTCACGCGGGGGACCCGCGTGATCGTGGCCGGCAGGCTCAACTACCGGACCTGGGAGAACCAGGACGGCGACAAGCGTTCCGCGATCGAGGTCGAGGCAGACGAGATCGCCCCGAGCCTGAAGTGGGCGACGGCGGCCGTGACGCGTCAGGCCCGCTCCGGCGGTGCCTCCAGCTCGGGTGACTGGGGCGAAAAGGTGGCCGCGCCCGTGGGCGGCGGCGCCGACCAGGAGGAATCTCCTCTCGATGGCGGGTAGGGGAGCAGGGCCGAAGGAGCGCGGCGGTCCGAAGCGGCGTCGCGAGAAGGACGACAAGGGCTGGCAGAAGCGCGGCAAGCGCAAGTACTGCCAGTTCTGCAAGGACAAGGTCGACCGCGTCGACTACAAGGACGTGATCATGCTGCGAAAGTTCGTCTCGGACCGCGGCAAGATCCGTGCTCGGCGCGTGACCGGCAACTGCGTCCAGCACCAGCGGGACGTGGCGTCCGCCGTCAAGAACGCCCGCGAGATGGCCCTGCTGCCGTATTCGAGCCGATGAGGGGTCTGGGGGCTCAAGAAGCGAGGGCCGGAGTCTTGCCCGAGCGTAGCCCCCAGGAGGAAAGCGCATGAAGATCATCCTGCAGAAGACCGTCGAGCGGTTGGGCGACCCCGGGGATGTCGCGGATGTCGCCGATGGCTACGCGCGGAACTTCCTCATCCCTCGCGGCCTCGCCGTCAAGGCGGAGAAGGGGACCATGCGCCACGCCGAGAGCCTCAAGCGATCCCATGAGTCGCGGATCGATGCGCGCAAGGGCGAGCTCGAGACGCTGGCCGCCCGCCTCGTCCAGACGTCGGTCGTGGTGAAGGCTCGCGCCGGCGAGGAGGGCAAGCTCTTCGGTTCGGTGACGGCGGCCGACATCGCGGAGGCGCTGTCGGCCCAAACGGGCGTCCCTCTCGATCGGCGGGCCGTCCACCTCGACGAGCCCATCAGGTCGATCGGAACACACGAGGTGACGGTCCACCTCCATCCCGAGGTGGATCCGGTCATCACCATCGACGTGCAGCCCGAGGCGTAACACCGGTCGTGTGGCCCACCCCCGGGCCACGCGACGCATCCTTCCGAACGAGCGTTCGGACAACCCGTTGAGGTGCTCTCTCTCGCAAGAGCTTTGAGCCACGCAGAAGCATGTCGGTGGCGATACTCACAGTTGTCCCCATGTTGTCCCCAGCCCGTTCCCGCAGGTCACCGGTGGAGTGACAGGAAACATTTCGATGCGACCTGCGCGGGAACAATCCCCCAACGTTCTCCACTATGCGCCCACCCCCACCGGGCGTAACGTGCCCAACTCGGAGACCGGGACTGGGGACAGGGGGTGAGCGGTATCGTCCGCGCGGCTGACGACGTCGTCCGCCTTCCTCGGAACGGGGACGCCCGCATCCCGCCCCACAACGTGGAGGCGGAAGCGGCGGCCCTTGGCTCGATGATGCTGTCGGCCGAGGCCATCGCCGACGTCGTCGAGCTCCTGCAGACCGAGGACTTCTACCGATCTGCCAACGGGCGGATCTTCGAGGTGCTCCGCGAGCTGTACGCGCGCGGCGACCCCGTCGATCAGCTGTCCGCGGTGGAAGCCCTCCGGCGCAAGGGGACGCTCGATGACGTCGGTGGCCCTCTGTACATCCGGGACCTCGCCGACCAGGTCCCGACCCCGGCCTCCGCCGCGCACTACGCGCGGATCGTCGCGCAGGCCGCCCTGCTCAGGAGACTGATCGGGGCGGCCGCCGACGTCATGGACATGGCGTATTCGGCTCCGGAGGACCCCGAAGGCGTTGCCGATGCCGCCGAACAGCGGATCTACGACGTCGCGCGCCGCGACGACCAGGATGAGGTCGCGACCCTTCGTGAGCTGATCGACGGCGCGATGCTGGAGCTCGAGCAGATCCAGCATCGCGAAGCGGCCTACACGGGGCTGCCCACCGGGTTCCGGGACCTCGACGAGCTCACCTCCGGACTCCAGCCCGGCAACCTCGTGATCATCGCCGCCCGGCCAGGGATCGGGAAGTCCTCGCTGGCCATCAACATCGCGCACAACGTGGCGGTGGGCGGCGGGTCGGTCGCGGTGTTCTCACTCGAGATGTCACGGCACGAGGTCGGGATGCGGATGCTCTGTTCCGCCGCCCGCGTGCCCTGGGACCGGATCCGCAGCAAGCGCGTCGGGCCGGACGACTGGGTCCGGGTGGTCCAGGCGGCCGAGCGGCTGCACGACGCGCCGCTCTCCATCGTGGACTCCGGCAACGTCAACATCGTCGACGTCCGCGCCAAGGCCCGGAGGATGCGGAGCAGCAAGCAGGGCCTCGCGCTCATCATCGTGGACTATCTGCAGCTGATGACTTCCGCCGCCGTCCGCCGCCCCGACAACCGCCAGCAGGAGGTCGCGGAGATCAGCCGTTCGCTCAAGCTCCTCGCCAAGGAGCTGCACATCCCGGTGCTCGCGCTCTCCCAGCTGAACCGCAACCCGGAGACGCGCGCCGACAAGCGTCCCCAGCTGTCCGACCTCCGCGAGAGCGGGTCGCTCGAACAAGACTCCGACGTCGTCGCGTTCATCCACCGTGACGACTCCGATCCGGAGAAGAAGAAGGAAGCCGAGCTGATCCTCGCCAAGCATCGCAACGGTCCCACCGGATCGATCAAGCTGAGCTTCGAGCCCTCGCTCACGCAGTTCCGCAACGCCGCCCGCGGCGACGTCCCGGCGTGACCGAGCCCGCCTCGCCGGCGGCGCTTCGGCGCCGGGCGAGGACCGTCCTCAACCGCCTCCGGAAGCGCTACGGCGAGCTCCTGCCCCCTCGCCGGTCCGACCCGCTCGAGGAGCTCGTGCTCACCGTCTTATCGCAGCACACGAGCGACATCAACGCGGAGCGGGCGTTCGAAAGCCTCCGCGCGGCGTTCCCGACGTGGCAGGACGTGGTCCGCGCCCCCACCCGAGCGGTCGCGGACGCGATCCGCTCCGGGGGCCTCGCGGACACGAAGGCGCCCCGCATCCAGGCGATCCTTCGGGAGGTCGTCGAGCGGCGCGGCGCCTTCGACCTGTCCCATCTGGCCGGGCTCTCCGACGACGAGGCCCGAGCCGAGCTCATGTCCCTGCCCGGCGTCGGCCCCAAGACGGCGGCCGTCGTTCTTTCCTTCTCATTGGGTCGAGACGCGATGCCCGTGGACACGCACGTGCACCGGGTGACGAAACGGCTCGAGCTGATGCCACCGAAGGCCTCCGCCGAGCGGGCGGATCGGATCCTGCACGAACTGGTGCCGGAAGGCCTACGGACCCCACTCCACGTCGCGCTGATCCGCCTCGGCCGCGAGATCTGCAAGGCTCCGATCCCTCGATGCCACGTGTGCCCTCTCAACGACATCTGCCCGACGGCACCTCGCTACCTGGACCACGGGTAACCGCGCGCCGATACCATCGTTCTCGTGTCGGAACGCTTCAGCTTCGAGGTCGTCGACGCGCTCGACTACGACGAGCTGCGGCCCGAGTACGCGCCGGAGGCGGTCGCCTGGGTCGCCGAGCGCTCTGGTATCGGTCCCCGTTCCAAGGTGCTCGACCTGGCAGCGGGGACGGGACGCCTCTCGGGGCGATTCGTGCAACTCGGCGCCGACGTGGTCGCCGTGGAGCCCGCGGCCAACATGCGGGCGGTCCTGGAGGAACGGTTCCCCACCGTCCGAGCGATCGTGGCGTCGGCGGAGTCGATGCCGCTGGACGCCGCGGCGGTCGATGCCGTCGTCGTGGGCAACGCGTTCCACCACTTCGAGCGTGACGCCGCGATGGCGGAGATCCATCGCGTCCTGCGCCCGGGAGGAGCCCTCGCCGTGTTCTGGGCCTGGCCGGCCGAGGAGGAGCAGCTGAGGATCCCCGACATGCGACTGATCTACGACGCTGTCGAGAAGACCTGGGCCGAGGCCGCGATCCCAGCCGCCCACCGATCGTGGGCCGAGCGGCCGGCCACGGTGGACGGGTTCGATCCGTTCGAGCGCCGAGAGTTCCCCGCGACCCACGTCCTGCCTGCGGCGCGACTCGCGGATCTCTACGCGACCTTCAGCGACGTCGTTTCACTGCCGGCTCCCACCCGAGCGTGGTTGCTCGACCGCATCAGGCAGCTCTCGCGTGGACTCCCCGAGTCGGTGCAGCTCCCCACGAGGACCGTGGTCGACCTCTGCGTCGCAGTGTGAGTTGATGTCCTCCCGGTTCAGCTTCGAGGTCGTCAACGCGCGCGACTACGACGAGCTCCGTCCGAGCTACGGCCCCGAGGCGGTCGCGTGGGTGGCCGAACGGGGCTCCCTTCCCAGGGGGTCCTCGGTGGTCGATCTCGCCGCAGGGACGGGCCAGCTGTCGAAGCTGTTCGTCGGCATCGGCATGAACCCGCTCGCCGTGGAACCCGCAGCGAACATGCGGGCGGTCTTCGCAGAGCGGCTGCCTGCGGTCCGCGTCGTCGACGCAACAGCCGAGGAGATGCCCTTCCCCGACGGCTCGATCGACGCGGTGATCGTGGGGAACGCCTTCCATCACTTCGATCGAGAGGCTGCGTTCGCGGAGATCCACCGGGTCCTTCGTCCCGGCGGCACCCTCGCGCTGTTCTGGGCGTGGCCGCTCGAGGAGGAGCAGCTCTGGATCCCAGGGATGCGGGAGATCGACGAGGTCGTGACCGCCGCACGAGCGTCGAATGAGATCGCGACGGCCTATCGGTCGTGGGCGGAGATCCCCGACGCCGCCGACGGGTTCAGGCCGTTCGAACGCCGTGAGTTCCCCGTGACCCACGTCGTACCGTCCGCGCGCCTCGCCGATCTGTACGCGACGTCGAGCGACGTGGCCTCGTTGCCGGATCCGGTCCGTACCGACCTGCTCGATCGCATCAGGTGGCTCTCGTCCGAGTTGCCGGACGTGCTGCGTCTCTCTGCCAGGAGCGTCGTCGACCTCTGCGCGCGCAGGTCGTGAACGTCGGTGCCGAGAAGAACGGGGGAAGTTCGAAGAGCGGGTGAGGGGAATCGAACCCCCGTTTCGAGCTTGGGAAGCTCGCGTTCTGCCATTGAACCACACCCGCGTGGCCCCGCCGCCGGAGGCGGCGGGGCCACAGTGTAGACAGCCCTCCAGGGCCCAGCCAAGCGCAGGTGCTAGCGTGCGGCCCTCATGGGCGAGCCCGACCCCGACCTCTGGCCACGCACGTTGCAGCGCCTCATCTCGCATGAGGCGCTGTCGGCCGAGGAGGCCGCCGCGGCGATGCGGGCGATCATGTCCGGGGACGTGACGCCCGGGCAGGTGGGCGGATTCCTGATGGCGCTGCGGACCAAGGGAGAGACCGTCGACGAGCTCGACGGTCTCGCCCGCACGGTGCTCGAGTTCGCCCACCCCGTCTCGACGCCAGGGCCCGTGCTCGACACGTGCGGGACGGGCGGCGACCGGAGCGGCACGTTCAACATCTCGACGCTCTCGGCGATCGTCGTGGCGGGGGCCGGCTTCCCGGTCGCCAAGCACGGCAACCGCGCCGCCTCCAGCCATTGCGGCTCGGCCGATCTCCTCGAGGCCCTCGGGGTGAAGATCGACGTGGACGCTGCCGGCGTCGAGCGCTGCTTGAAAGAGGCGGGCATCGGTTTCATGTTCGCCCCGGTCTTCCACCCGGCGTTCGGCCACGCGGCGCCGGTCCGTGGCGAGCTTCGGGTACCGACCTCGTTCAACTTCTTGGGACCGCTCACGAATCCGGCCCGTCCCACTGCGCAGGTCGTCGGGGTCTCCGACGAGCGCATGTTGCCGCTGATGGCCGAGGTGCTCGCGCGACGTGGGACGCGCGCCAAACTGTTCCGCGGGGAGGACGGCCTCGACGAGCTCACCACCACGAGCCCGTCCATGGTGCTGGACGTCCATGACGGCGAGGTTCGGGAGAGCCGCCTCGATCCCACCGTCCACGGGATCGCGCGCGCGACCCGAGACGATCTGCGTGGGGGCGACCCCGCCGAGTCAGCGGGCATCGCCCGCTCGGTGCTCGACGGGGAGCAGGGACCGAAGCGAGACGTCGTCCTTCTGAACGCGGGCGCTGCGCTGGAGGTCGCCGGCGTCGCCTCCGACATCGACGAAGGTCTTCGCCTTTCCGCCGCGTCGATCGACGAGGGAAAAGCAGCCGGGACACTGGAGCGCTGGATCGCGGTCTCCAACGCCTCTGTTTCGGACGCCTAGTAGCATCCGCGCGATGATCCTGTCCGACCGCACGATCAAGGAAGAGATCGCCGCCGGCCGCATCGTGATCGATCCCTTCGATCCTGCCTGCGTCCAGCCGTCATCGGTCGACCTCCACGTCGACTCCGAGTTCCGGGTGTTCGCGAACTCCCGGTATCCCTACATCGACGTCAAACAAGAGCAGCCCGATCTCACGGAGCTGGTCGAGACCAAGCCGGACGAGGCGTTCATCCTCCACCCGGGGGAGTTCGTGCTGGGCTCGACGCTCGAGCGCGTGGCCCTTCCGGATGACCTGGTGGCCCGGCTCGAGGGCAAGTCCTCACTCGGCCGCTTGGGGCTCCTGATCCACTCGACGGCCGGCTACGTCGACCCGGGCTGGGACGGGTACCTCACCCTGGAGCTCTCGAACGTGGCGAACCTGCCCATCACGCTCTATCCGGGGATGAAGATCGGCCAGATCTCGTTCTTCCGCCTCACGACGCCGGCCGATACCCCCTACGGAGGTACCGGCAGCAAGTACCAGGGCCAGCGCGGCCCCACGGCGAGTCGCTTCTTCCAAGATTTCGACAACTGAGCCGACGCGCTATTCGTGGACCAAGGCCCCCGGGACCGGGCCCACACCCATCTGGACGGCCATCATCGCGGCCTGTGTCCTGTTGGTGACGCCGAGCTTCCGGAAGATCGCGGCGAGGTGCGCCTTCACGGTCTTCTCCGACAGATAGAGGTGCTGCGCGATCTCGCGGTTCGCCCGGCCTTCGGCCAGGAGCTCCAGGATGTCGTGCTCGCGCTGCGTCAGGTTGTACTCGCCCCGGCGTCCGTTGCCGCCGTGGTCGCGTCCTGATGCCTCGTGTTCCTCGAATAGGTTCTGGATCACCCTCGGCGAGAGCACGTTGCCGCTGCCGGAGAGCGCGACGTTGATCGCCTGCGCGAGGTCCTCGGGTGTCGCGTCCTTCAGCAGATAGCCGGATGCGCCGTCGGCCAATGCACGCTTCACGTACGGCGCGTTGTCATACGTCGAGAGCATGACGACCGGCATGTCGGGCTTCTCGACCTTGAGGGCTCGGAGCAGCTCGAGGCCGTCGAGGTCCGGCATGCGCACGTCGACCAGCGCGAGGTCGGGGTTGACACCGTTGTGGATGTGCTCGAGGGCCGACGCGGCGCTTTCCGCCTCGGTGATCTCAGCGTCCGGGAACCCTTCCTTCACCACGTAATGCAGGCCACGACGCACCAGCGCGTGGTCGTCCACGATCAGGATGTTCATCCTTCATCACCTCGCCCTCCGACGGGGAGCACGGCGACCACGCGGGTGCCGCTTCCAGGGTTGGATTCGATCTCGATGGTGCCGCCGATCCGTTCTGCTTGGTCGCGCATGAGTCGAAGACCGAAATGCGGATCCCCGTCGGCATCGGCAGCGACGATGCCGTTGCCCCGGTCCTCGACTTCGATCCGAAGCTCGTCGAGTCCGGCTCTGATCCGTACCGACACCTCAGGGGCGCCGGAGTGCTTCGCCGCGTTGGCCATCGCTTCGGCCACGATCGCGTTCGCCGTCTCGAGCGTTCGATCCGAGACCCGATCCAGCTCGCCCTCGATGGAGACTCGCGCGGGGAGGTGCCAGCGCTCCACCAGCTCGTTCACGAAGCTGGCGAGCGGCGGCTCTCGACGAGGTGCGTCCCCGTCGAGCTCGAAGAGGATCTGTCTGATGTGTCGGAGGTCGTTCCGGATGGCGACCTCGACCTCGTGCAGCGTGGCGAGCACGTCTTCGGGTTCCGTCCTGATCCGATGTTGGAGTCCCTGGAGCTCGAGCACGGCGCTGGTGACGGACTGGGTCAGCCCGTCATGGATGTGGATCGCCCATCTCTTGCGCTCCTGCATCAGCAGGGCATCGACCGTGTGCGCCACGGCCGGATGGGTGCTCTTTCGGTTGCGCAGCGTCAAGCTCGAGGTTGCCACTCTCATCCTTTCGGTGGAGTCCTTCTGTGGTAGGTCCGCTCCTTGGGCAGGGCCGGTCCTTTGTGTCTAGGTCAATCCATCGGAAGAAAGGGCTTCTGCCTTGAACCCTGTTCGAGCAAGAGGGCTAGAAGGGGATCCGGACGCTCCAGGAGGACGATCCACCCTCGCCCCGTCCTGCCCCACCAAGGAAGAGAGAAGGAAAGTTGCCAATGATGCACTCAGACTTGTATCCTGAGTCCGATGCGTGCAGGTGACTGCACGAGGAAACTGAAGAGGTTCCATTTTCGGATGTATGCGCCCAGCGGGACGGGCTGAGAGGCCTGCCTGCGTGGGGAACGAGCGAAGGAGGCTGGGCTTCGATGGCACGAGCGGTAGGTGTTGACCTCGGTACGACGAACTCCGTGGTCGCAGCATTGGAAGCGGGGGAACCGGTCGTCATCCCGAACGCGGAGGGCTCCCGGACGACGCCATCGGTCGTCGCGTTCTCCAAGACGGGCGAGATCTTGGTGGGTGAGGTCGCCAAGCGGCAGTCCATCACCAACCCCGACAGGACGATCCGGTCGGTCAAGCGCCACATGGGCGACAAGGACTGGTCGGTCGACATCGACGGGAAGGCGTGGACGGCCCAGGAGATCTCCGCCCAGATCCTGAACAAGCTGAAGCGCGACGCTGAGGCCTTCCTCGGGGACACCGTCACGCAGGCCGTGGTCACGGTGCCCGCGTATTTCGATGACGCCCAGCGTCAGGCCACCAAGGAGGCAGGACAGATCGCCGGCCTCGAGGTGCTCCGCATCATCAACGAGCCGACGGCGGCCGCGCTCGCCTACGGGCTGGACAAGCAGGAGACCGAGCAGACGATCCTCGTGTTCGACCTCGGTGGTGGCACGTTCGACGTGTCGCTGCTCGAGATCGGCGAGGGAGTCGTGGAAGTGAAGGCGACCCACGGCGACACGCAGCTCGGAGGCGACGACTGGGACGAGCGGGTCATCGATTGGCTGGTCGAGCGGTTCAAGGGGAACTATTCGATCGACCTGTCGAAGGATCGCATGGCGATGCAACGCCTCAAGGAGGCTGCCGAGAAGGCGAAGATCGAACTGTCGCAGGTCACCGAGACCACGATCAACCTGCCGTTCATCAGCGCCGGCCCCGATGGACCGCTGCACCTGGAGGAGAAGCTCACGCGGACCGAGTTCGAGCGTTCGACGGCCGACCTGGTCGACCGCTGCCGCGGGCCGTTCGAGCAAGCGATCAAGGACTGGGGCAAGGACGCGAGCGCGATCGACCACGTGATCCTGGTCGGTGGATCCACCCGGATGCCCATGATCCAGGAGCTCGTCAAGGACCTGACCGGTGGCAAGGAGCCGCACAAGGGCGTCAACCCCGACGAGGTGGTCGCGGTGGGCGCCGCGATCCAGGCGGGCGTCCTCAAGGGCGACGTCAAGGACATCCTTCTGCTGGACGTGACCCCGCTCTCCCTCGGTGTCGAGACCAAGGGCGGCCTCTTCACGAAGCTGATCGAGCGGAACATGACGATCCCCACGCGCAAGTCGGAGATCTTCACGACCGCCGACGACAACCAAACGACGGTCGAGATCCACGTCCTCCAGGGAGAGGCGGAGACGGTGATGTCGCCGGGCGTGAAGTCGCTCGGGCGGTTCCACCTCACCGGGATCCCACCGGCTCCCCGTGGCGTGCCGCAGATCGAGGTCGCATTCGACATCGATGCCAACGGCATCGTGAACGTGAGCGCCAAGGACCTCGCGACGGGCAAGGAGCAGGCGATGACGATCACGGGAGGCACCGCGCTCTCCAAGGACGAGATCGATCGCATGATGAAGGAGGCGGAGGCCTTCGCCGCCGAGGACCACAAACGGCGGGAGGCGGCCGAGGCCCGGAACCAGGCGGATCAGCTGACCTACCAGGTCGACACGTTCCTCAAGGACAACGGAGACAAGCTCTCCGATGCCGACAAGGCCGAGCTCACGTCGAAGAACGACGAGCTCAAGCAGGCCCTGAAGGACGAGGCGGCGGAGGTGGAGACGCTCCGCTCCGCGAGTGAGTCGCTCATGCAGGTCTGGCAGAAGGTGAGTCAGCAGATGCACGAGCAGGCAGCGCAGGCGCAGAGCGCCGCCGCAGGCGGCGACTCGTCGGAGACCTCGACGCCGGACGCGGACGCGGACGGCGACGAGGACGTGGTGGAAGGGGAGATCGTGGACGAAGGCGGTTCCTCGTGACGGACGACGGTCACGAGGCAGAGCCTCGACACGAGGATGTGGAAGAGGCGGCCGCCGGTGAGGCGGCCGTCTCCGTCGCCGACGAGAACGAGGGCGAGCCGCTGGGCGAGTCGGCGACCGACGGTGACGTCGAGGCCGCCAGGGCGGAGGCCGATCAGTATCGAGAGCACCTGCAACGGCTCCAGGCGGAGTTCGACAACTATCGGAAGCGGGTCCTCCGCGAACAGACCACGGCGGTCGAGCAGGCGGCGCAGCCGGTCTTCCGCCGCCTCCTCGAGGTGCTGGACGATTTCGACCTCGCGCTGATGCACGCCCAGGACCGGCCGGACTTCGATCGCTTCCTCCACGGCGTCGAACTGGTCTACGCGAAGCTCCTCGACACGCTGCGCGCGGAGGGGCTCGAGCGGATGGATGCGCAGGGCAAGCCGTTCGACCCGGAGACGCACGAGGCGTTGATCCAGACGGGGGAGGGCGAAGGCGATCCCATGGTGGCCGACGTGCTTCGCCCCGGCTACACGCTGAAAGGCCGGGTCCTCCGGCCGGCCGGAGTGCGGGTCGAGAGGAAGTGACGGGTGGCGGAAGAGCCTCGCAGGGAGTGGTTCGAGAAGGACTATTACAAGGTCCTCGGCGTGCCCAAGAACGCGAGCGACTCCGAGGTCAAGAAGGCGTACCGCAAGCTCGCTCAGCAACATCACCCTGACACCAAGCAGGGCGACGCGGACGCAGAGGAACGCTTCAAGGAGATCTCGGCGGCGTACGACGTCCTGGGCGATCCGGAGAAGCGCAAGGCCTACGACCAGGTCCGTGACATGAGCGCCTCGGGGTTCGGCCCCGGGTTCGGCCGTGGCGCCGGCTCGGGGTGGCCGGGAGGCGCGGCAGGCGCCGGGGGATACCCCGGTGGTGTCCGATACGAGCAGGTGAACGCCGACGATCTCTCCGATCTGTTCGGTGGGCTCTTCGGCGGCGCCGGGCGAACCCGGGGCGGCCGGGCCGCAGCCGGCCGACGCGGGGCCGACCTGGAGACCGAGGTCACCCTCTCGTTCGACGAGGCGATGTCGGGCACGACCGTGCCGATCAGGATCGACGGTCCGGCCGTCTGTTCTCGTTGCCACGGTTCGGGTGCCGAGCCGGGAACCACTCCCGTCACGTGCCCGCAGTGCGGCGGCAGCGGCGAGATCGCGGAGAACCAAGGGTTCTTCTCGATGTCGCGACCGTGTCCGCGATGCGGCGGGGCCGGACGGATCGTCGAAAACCCGTGCACCAAGTGTGGCGGGTCCGGCGCGGAGCGCCGGACCCGCACCCTGCAGGTCAAGATCCCGGCGGGCGTGCGCAACGCCGCGAGGATCCGTCTCGCGGGGAAGGGGGAGCCGGGTGTGGCCGGCGGGGCTCCCGGCGACCTCTACGTGAAGGTCGCCGTGAAGCCGCATCCCGTCTTCGGTCGCCGGGGCGACGATCTCACGCTGGACCTGCCGATCTCCTACCCGGAGGCCACCCTCGGCGCCCACGTTGAGGTGCCGACCATGAACGGGCCGGTCACCCTCAAGGTGCCGGCCGGGACGCCGAGCGGCAAGACGTTCCGTGTGAAGGGCCGCGGCGCGCCGAGGAAGGGTGGTCGTGGAGACCTGCTCGCCAAGGTGAAGGTCGAGGTGCCCGAGAAACTCTCCAAGGTGGAGAAGGAGCTGTTGGGCAAGCTCCGCGACGTGTCGAAGGAGTCTCCCCGCAAACGACTGGGAGTGAACTGAGGAGATGGTGGTGGATCCTGACGGATGGGAGTCGATGAACGGACCGGATCGCCGCGCCGTGTACATCATCAGCGTGGCGGCGGAGCTGGCGGGCGTACATCCGCAGACACTGCGGATCTACGAACGGAAGGGCCTCGTGCGCCCGCATCGCACCAGCGGCAATACGAGGCGGTACTCGGAGGCGGACATCGATCGGCTGCGACGTATCCAGCGACTCACCCAGGAGGGCGTGAACCTCGCCGGGGCGAAACGGATCATGGCCCTCGAGGAGGAGCTGCACCGCGTCCGCATCAGGGTCGCGCAGCTGGAGGAGCGACTCGAGAACCACGCGATCCCGATGCCCGGCGAACTTGCGGGCGTGGCGATCGTGCCGCTGTCGAGCGTCATCTCGCCGCCGTGGGTTCGGAGGCGCGCTTGACCCACGACGTGTCCCTCCGGCCCCTCAAGCCCGGCGACCTCGAGGCGCTCTGGGCTGCGCGGATGCACTCGGACGAGCCGTGGGCGGACCCCAGCGAGGCCGGACGTCGGAAGCTGCGCGATCGGATCGCGAACAGCGGCCGGGTGAATCACGGGGAGTTGCTCCTGGGGATCGTGACGGGCGGGCGGCTCGCAGGTGAGATCCAGGCACGACAGCCGGACATGGGATTGCCGCCGGGCGTGTTCGAGATCGGGATCGAGGTCTTCGATCCGTCGGCCCGAGGCTCCGGCATCGGACGCCGGGCGCTCGCCTTGTTCGTCACGCACCTGTTCGAGGAGGAGCACGCGCATCGCGTGCAGCTCACGACCGACGTCGACAACGAGGCGATGCGCCGCGTGGCGGAGCATCTGGGATTCGGGCTCGAGGGCACGCTCCGTGGGTTCATGCCCACCAAGAGCGAGCCTCGCGACTATCTGATGTACGGCATGACCAGGAGTGACTTCGAGAAGGAGCGGGCTGGATGGACCTCGACAGGCTGACGATCAAGTCGCAGGCGGCGCTGCAGGAAGCGCACCAGCAGGCGTCGGCGCGCCACCATCAACAGATCGAGCCCGAGCACGTGCTGTACGCGCTGCTCACCGATCCCGAGGGCGTGGTCTTCCCGCTCCTGCATCAGCTGGGGGTGGTTCCGAAGCAACTTCGGGACAAGGTCGACGAGGCCCTCGAGGCCGAGCCCAAGGTCTACGCCGAGGGAGTGCAGGTCGGCCTGTCGCCGGCGACGGCGCGAGCGCTCGAGGCAGCCGGCCGCGAGGCCGAGCAGCTGACGGACGAGTACCTCTCGACCGAGCACATCCTCCTCGCGATGCTCCAAGGGGAGGGTCCGGTCCATCGGATGCTCACCGAGGCCGGGCTCACCCGCGAGGGCGTGCTCGCTGCCCTCGCCGAGGTTCGAGGGAGTCAGCGCGTCACGTCGCAGAACCCGGAGGAGACCTTCCAGGCGCTCGAGCGTTTCGGCCGAGACCTCACCGAGCAGGCGAGGAAAGGCAAGCTCGATCCGGTGATCGGTCGGGACGAGGAGATCCGTCGCGTGATCCAGGTCCTCTCCCGGCGGACGAAGAACAATCCGGTCCTCATCGGCGAGCCCGGTGTCGGCAAGACGGCGATCGTCGAGGGGCTGGCCCAGCGGATCGTCGACGGCGACGTTCCCGAGTCGCTGAAGAACAAGCGGCTGATGGCGCTCGACATCGGCGCGATGATCGCCGGCGCGAAGTACCGCGGCGAGTTCGAGGAAAGGTTCAAGGCCGTTCTGAAGGAGATCGCGGATTCCGGGGGCGAGATCGTCACTTTCATCGACGAGATGCACACGATCGTCGGCGCCGGGGCGGCCGAAGGAGCCGTCGACGCCGGCAACATGCTGAAGCCGATGCTCGCGCGCGGGGAGCTGCGGCTCGTGGGGGCGACGACGCTCGACGAGTACCGCACGCACATCGAGAAGGATGCCGCGCTCGAGCGACGGTTCCAGCCCGTCCTCGTGGAGCCGCCGTCCGTCGAGGACACCATCGCGATCCTGCGCGGCCTGAAGGAACGGTACGAGGTCCACCACGGGGTGCGGATCACGGACCCCTCGCTCGTCGCGGCCGCCGTGCTGTCCGATCGATACGTGACGGGCCGGTTCCTGCCGGACAAGGCCATCGACCTGATCGACGAGGCGGCATCTCGCCTCCGTATCGAGATCGATTCGGTGCCGGTCGAGATCGACGAGGTGGACCGGCGGATCCGGCAGCTCGAGATCGAGCGCGCCGCCCTGCAGAAGGAAACCGATCCGGCCTCGAAGGAACGGCTCGAGAAGCTCGAGAAGGAGCTCGCCGACCTGGAGGAGCGCTCGCATGCGATGCGGGCGCACTGGCAGCAGGAGAAGGAGCAGATCGATCGCATCCGGGCCCTCAAGTCGGAGCTGGAGGAGACGCGAGCGGCGTCGGAGCGGGCAGAGCGCGACGGCGACCTCGAGAAGGCAGCCGAGCTCCGGTTCGGCCGCATCGTCGAGATCGAGCGCGGGTTGGATCAGGAGAACGGACGTCTCCAAGAGATCCAGTCGGAGCAGAAGATGTTGAACGAGGAGGTCACGGATGAAGACGTGGCCGCCGTGGTGGCCAAGTGGACCGGGATCCCGGTCTCACGCCTGCTCGAGGGCGAGATGCAGAAGCTCGTCCACCTCGAGGAGGCGCTCCACGAACGGGTGGTGGGGCAGGACGCCGCGGTCACGGCGGTCGCGAACGCGATCCGCCGTGCCCGCGCCGGTCTGCAGGACCCGAACCGGCCGATCGGCTCGTTCCTGTTCCTCGGACCGACCGGAGTCGGCAAGACGGAGCTCGCCCGCGCCCTCGCGGAGTACCTCTTCGACGACGACCGGGCGATGATCCGGATCGACATGAGCGAGTACCAGGAGCGGCACACGGTGTCGCGACTGGTCGGCGCGCCGCCGGGCTACGTCGGATTCGAAGAGGGAGGACAGCTCACCGAAGCGGTCCGCAGGCGCCCGTACTCCGTCCTGCTGCTCGATGAGATCGAGAAGGCGCACACCGACGTGTTCAACGTGCTGCTCCAGCTGCTCGACGACGGTCGTCTCACCGACGGACAAGGTCGGACCGTGGACTTCCGCAACACGATCGTGATCATGACGTCTAACCTCGGCGCCGCGGTTTTCCAGGACCCCACGGCTTCGCCGGAGGAGCGCGAGGAGAAGGTGCTGGCCGACGTCCGCGCGCATTTCCGGCCGGAGTTCATCAACCGGATCGATGAGGTCGTCGTGTTCGACTCGCTCAGCCGGGACGACATCGTGAAGATCGTGGAGATCCAGCTCCGTGGTCTGCAGCAGCGACTGGCCGACCGCAAACTCCAGCTGGAGCTCACCGACGAAGCGAAGACGTATCTGGCGAACGCCGGCTATGACCCCCACTTCGGAGCGCGCCCGCTGAAGCGGTTCATCCAGCACGAGATCCAGGACTCCCTCGCGATGCTGCTGCTGTCCGGCGAGGCTCGTGAAGGCGACACGGTCATCGCCGAGGCAGGTGGCGACGGGGTCGCGCTCCGGGTGAAGGAGCGCGCGCAGGCGGCGACGGCAGCCGAGTAAGAGAGAAGGGTTCGCCACGGGGCCGCTTCGGTCGATACTCCTCCCGTGGTTCCGCTCGCGCGAGAGGCGCTTCGGTGAGGGTCCGGACGAGCAGGACGATCCTGCTCGGGCTGGGCGTGATCGTCCTGGGCGGGATGCTGGTCCTCGCGCTCGCCGGGGACGCGGGCGCGAAGCGGCAGCTTCCCGCGCAGGTCGCGACGTGGGGCTTCATCGGACTCCTCTTCTTCCTCGGATGGTGGTTCAAGGTCAAGCCCCGAAGGGAACTCCACCAAGACCAGGCGCGCTCGCTCGGACTGCGGTCGGCTGCCGGAGATCCGCACGGCTACTTCGAACGACCGTTCGCGCTCCTCGGACACGCGGCCACCGCCAAGGACATCGAGAACACGTCGTGGGGCTCGTGGAGGGGGATGGAGGTCGTCGTCATCGACTACTGGTTCGCGAGATCGAGCGATCCGTCCCGGGGCGATCATCGGTACTTCACCTGCGCCGCGACGCCGGTGCCCCCCGAGTGGCCGAACCTCGCGATCGTTCCGGAGGGCATCGGGTCCAGGCTCGTCACGTCGATCGGTGGGCGTGACATCGAGTTCGAGCTCGAGAGCTTCAACCGAGCGTTCGAGGTGCGATCCGACGACGCGCGGTTCGCGCACGCCCTGATCGACGCCCGGATGATGAGCTGGTTGCAGGAGCTCCCACCGGAAACGGGCTTCGAGATCCTGGACGGGGTACTGATGTGCCGGACGCCCCGACGGCTGGATCGCGATATGACCTGGGCGCTGGAGACGATGGCGGCCTTCTTGGCACGTGTTCCGCCGGTCATCGGATCGCTCTTCGGTGCGTCACGATGAAACTCCTCGTTCGGTCGTTGATCACGTCCGGCATCGTCATGAGCGGGTTCTTCGCCCTCGCGCTCGTGCCGGCGCTCGATCGACGAGGTCTGCCCGGGGGTCTCTTCGCGACGGTGATCCTCGTGCTCCTGATGCTGCTGTCCGCACGCGTGGTCCTCGGGGAGTTCCCGCCCCGGGGACGGCGACGGATGCTCATGGAAACGGCCGCGGGTCGTGGCCTCCGGTTCAAGATCCGCCCTCGAGTTCCGCGATCGATGAAGGTCATGCCATCGTTCTCGGATCAGAGGACGTTCGGTGCCGACGTCTGGAATCTGGTCGCGTTCCCGGGGGAGCCGGTCGTCTTGACGTTCGACCGGCGGGTGACTCGCCAGGATGTGTACGAGTCGCCTGAGTGGATGGCTTCGGCAGCCTGCCTGATCTCGTTCGAGGCCGCTCCCCTGATCGTGGAACCGAGACCGATCGTCGCGACCGATCCCCTCAGCCCGCTCCCCAGTCGCGTAAGCGAGTCGGAGCAGTTCGGACACCGCTACCGCATCCGAACCGAGGATCCGCTCTTCGCGACCGCGTTCCTCGACCAGCGGATGTTGGCCTGGCTCCTGGACCAGCGGGATGGCTTGACCTACGAGGTCGGAGGGGGGTGGGCGATGGTCTCCCACCACGATCTCGGAGATCCGGACCGGCTCGAGGAATCGGTCGATCTGCTGCGCCGGTTCTGCTCCCATATCCCGTCCGTCGCCTCGTCCATGCGCTCCACCCCGTTCGCGCCCTGACCTTGGTTCCAGGCTCGGTGGGGTCGATACTCGCGGCATGAACGAGGTCGTGCCGATCTTGATCGTCGTCCTCGTCGTCGTCGTGGCGGGCGGCGTCATCACCTACCAACACAAGCGGAAGCTCGAACGGCAAAGCCAGCTGCGTTCCCTCGCTCTGGGCCAGCGCCTCGACTTCTCCACCGAGGACCCCTTCGACACGACGGGGGAACCCTTCACCCTGTTCCAGAAGGGAGACGGCAGAGGGGTCGAGAACGTGATGTGGGGCTTCTGGCAAGACCTGGAGGTGCGTGCGTTCGACTTCTGGTACTACGAGGAGTCCTCGGACACGAACGGCCGCCGGACCAGGAGCTACCACCGATTCGACTGCCTCATCACGCTCGTCGATGCCTTGTGCCCCCCGCTACAGATCAGCGAGGAGAACGTGTTCACCCGGTTCGCGGGCGCCCTCACGTTCCGTGACATCGAGTTCGAGTCGGAGGAGTTCAACCGGCGGTTCCACGTGAATGGCGCCGACGAGCGGTTCGCGACCGCCTTCTGCGACGCGCGCATGATGGATTGGCTCCTGCGGCACGGGGAGGGGTACGGCTTCGAGGTCGCCGGCGACCGGCTGCTGTGCTGGACCGATCGGGTGTCGCCGGCCGAGATGGTCCACCTGCTGGGAACCGCCAAGACGTTCCGAGAGCAGATCCCCGGCGTCGTGCGCTCCCTGTACCCGAAGTAGGTAGGCTTCCGCCGACCGGTCGACGCGAGCGCACGGAAAGGAACGGACGTGGAAGTTCTCTGGATCGTGGTGGGGATCATCGTGGTGCTCGCGCTGGTGGGCGTGGCTTCGTACAACAGGTTCGTCTCGCAGAAGAACCTGATCCGCGACGCATGGGCCAACATCGACACGGAGCTCCGGCGCCGCTACGACCTGATCCCGAACATCGTGGAGACGGTGAAGGGGTACGCCGCGCACGAGCGGGAGGTGCTCGAGAACGTCACGCAGGCCCGCGCGAACGCGACCGGCGCCACGGGCTCGCCGGCCGCCCAAGCGGCGGCGGAGGGTCCGTTCGTCGCCGCGCTCCGGCAGCTCTTCGCCGTCGTCGAGAACTATCCGGACCTCAAGGCGAACCAGAACTTCCTGGCGCTGCAGGCGGAGCTCGCCAACACGGAGGACCGACTCCAGACGGCGCGGCGGTTCTACAACGCGAACGTGCGCGAGTACAACCGGCGGGTCCAGTCCGTCCCGTCGAACATCATCGCGGGCATGTTCAACTTCGAGGAAGAGGAGTTCTTCGAGGTGGAGGAGGCGCTGCGTGGCGACGAAGGCGTGCCGAAGGTGAGCTTCGAGCCGGGTGCGCCCGGCGTGTCCTTCGGCACCCCGTCCGAGCCGTCGACGGCTCCGCCCGCGACGCCCCCCGCGGGGACGACCCCGCCCGCTTCGCCACCACCCCCGGCCCCGCCACCGCCGAGCGACGTGGGCTAGGAGACCCCTAGCCCGCGATCCTCCAGATGCCAGACTTCGCTTGGTTGGGACAATTGATCCTCGTGAAGTAGACGACCGGTCCACCGGCTCGCTCCACGGCGTCGAGGTCTGCGATCTCGATCCCGTTGGGGAAGAGGTGCAGATTGGTCACTGCTCCGTTCCGGAATCGCATGATCTTCGTTTGACGGCCACAACGAGTCGGGCTTCCCTGCACGAAGTAGACGGTGCCGTCCGCCAGCACCGAGGACCAATAGGTGGCTCGACTCGGGTTGGGCATCCTCACCTTCCTACCGGTGGAGACGCGATACCGGAACACGTTGCATCGACCGGTCGACGGGCACACGGTGTAGCTCGCGAAGTCGCCCCGGACCGAGTCCGGGAGCACGCTGCCACCCGTGGGTGCCGTCGCGAGGACCGTCGAGATGCTCGTCGTGAGGTTGAACAGGATCACCCGTTTCGACGCGATCCGTCCGGCCGGCCCACGGCCGAAGAGGAGGTAGTCCCCCGAGATCGCCGGGTTGTCCTCGTCCCTCACCGTGTTGACTCCGGCCGGCGGACTCGAGAGGCCACCGGTCGGGAGGTCGTAGAAGCGGATGTTCGAATCTCCGCTCGAAGGCTGGACGGAGAAGACGAGGATGTCGCCGTGGGCGCCGCCCATCTCGATGTTCCCCGCCTCTTGGAAGCGGCCGGCATCGAGTACGTCGGCGGCCTGCCCCGTCTCCCTGACGTAGAGGTCGTAGTCCCCGCCGATGGTCGGACCTCTCGACCATGCCAACCAGGCTCCACCGGCAGCTGAGCCGAACTCGTACGCGGGCGTGTCGACGACCTTGACGGGAGTCGCCGCTTGGGCGGTGGTCACCAAGAGGAAGAGCGCCGCGGCGGTTGCACCGGCGACCCGTGCTCTCCCTCGCATCCGGCCTCCTTCGGAAAGAAGGGAGCGATGATGACACAGGCAGGTCCCGGGCGCGAGGCGGTCAGCTGATGGCGGGGACCGGCTCCGACCCCGCGTCGGGATCGGGTTCCGCGCATCCCTCGAGCCCCGTCTTGCGAACGCCGCGGCTGAGCACGAACCACACGCCCGCCCAGGCGAGTGCGACGCCGCCCAGGATGGTCACCGTGATCGGCGCTCCGATCTGATCGGCGACGGCCGATGCCACCACTGCGGACACCGAGAGCGACAGCGTGATCAGCATGTAGTCGAAGCCGAAGATCCGCCCGCGGATGTGGTCGGGAACGAGGACCTGCAGGCCGTAGGTGGACAGCATCCATTGGGATCCGCCACCCAGGTGCGCGACGCAGATCGTCACCGCGGCGATCGCCAGTGAGGGGGCCGCTCCGAGCGCCATGTACCCGAGACCGAACACTGCGAGCGAGAGTCCGATCGCGGGGAAGAGCCTCCGGTGACCCGGCCCCGCGATCCGGTGGCCGAGGAACGGCCCGATCAACGCGCCCACCCCGCGCGCCGCCATGAGGATCCCGAACCCGACGTTGCCGGACTGGAATACGTCGAGCGCCATCACGGGGATCAACGCGAGGAGGCCGGCCGCCGCCCCGAACCCGAACTTGACGGCCAGCAGGGAAAGGACCCGATGGTCCCGGCGGGCGAAGCGCCACGTCTCCCTGGTGGCCTCGATCGCGCTGGGGTGCTCGGTGGTCTCCTTCCGCGCCTCGGAGAAGCTCCGCCGGATCGACGAGAGCAGCGCCGCCGAGACGACGAAGGACACGGCGTTGACGACGAACGCGGTGTGCGCGCCGAACTCCGCGCTGATGAGGCCCCCGAGTCCCGCACCGACGGCAAGCATCGTTCCCCAGAGCGAGCCGTTCAGGGCGTTGGCGGCCGGCAGGTCCTCGGGCTCGACGACGTTCGGGGTGGCGGCCGAGAAGGCGGGGTCGAACGGTGCCGCGAACGACGCGAGCAGGGGCAGCAGCACGTAGGCCAGCCAGATCGTGTCGCGCCCGACGAGCAAGAACGCGACGCAGATGATCGCCCTGGCGAGGTCGCAGACGATCATCAACTTCCGCCGGTCGATCCGGTCGGCCAGCACGCCACCGATCGGGGACGCGAGGAAGAACGCGAACTCCTGAGCGAGGATGGCGAGGCCGACGTAGAGGGCCTTCCCCGTCGCTTCGTAGATCAACCCGTTGATCGCCACCCACAGGAACCAGTCACCGCCGAGGGAGATCACGGAGGCGAAGAAGAGGGCCCGGAAGTCCCGGTTGCGGCGCAGCAGCGACAGGCTGGCTCGCAGGCCGGCGCTTCGCTCGGGGGCGGTCGTCTGGTCGTCGTTCACGGCGGCGGAAGCGTACAGAAGGTCCTGAGGACCGGCGAAGGCATCGCAGCGGACCGGGAGAAGCTGGACCGGCCTACTGGACGATCGGGCCGATCCATAGGCCGGAGAGCAGGAACGACACCGGCAGCACGAAGAGGATGCCCACGAAGACGGCCATCCTGCGAGTCGAGCCCACGAAGTAGTCGTCGAGACGGATCACGCCTCGCTTCACCGGCTGGTACCAGAACGCCAGGATCGCCAGGGACACGATGGTGACCCCGATCGCCTCCGCGAGCACGATCTGCGCCGCGGCAGGGTCACGTTGGAGCATCGCGACCACCAGCGTGTCGGCGAGGGTCGTGATGTTCGCGCCCATGATGTAGGGGAGCGCTTCGTCCCGGCGGATGTAGCCCTTCACCGCGAGCGGGATCAAGACCGTCAGCGCGACCGACACCGAAAGCGTCAGCGTCGCCACGATGCAGCCGAGCGCGAACATCGTCCACGGGCGTCGCATCCAGGAGGCCCGCTTCGCCGCGGTCGTACCGCTGGTGACCTGGGGCAGGACCTGATCCAGGAGTTTGAACGAGGCCAGGATCACGAGGAGGCCGACCAGGAACAGGAACGCGGACGGAACGACGCTCTCGATCGCGTCCATGGGTGGACCCCACACGACGGAGAGCGCCGCGTCCAGCTCCCCGGACGCGTGCAGGTTGACTCCGTCGAGCAGGCCGCTCCGGATGATGCCGTAGCCGATCACCATGCCGGGCAGGTACACGAGTGCGGTCATCGTCATCGCCTGGATGCCCATCCCGATCGGCTCGCCGCGGTTGGGGTCGTGCCGGTTCCGCGCGGCGTAGAGGAATCCCGTCAACAGCACGATGAACGAGGCGCCAAGCCGCGACCCGGACAGCATCGTGAAGGTCTGCAGCTTCGTCAGCGTGCCGGCTCCGAAGAGGCTGATCGCGGTGGCGGCGACGGGCGACCCCGACAGCACCAAGTAGGCCCCGAGCCAGCCGAAGCCCAAGGTCGAGATCCCGTTCGCGAACGGGAACTGCCCTTGGATGTCGGGGCCGATCGCGGCCGCGCCCGTCTTCATTATCTGGACCGCGAGGATGAACAGGTACATCGCAGGCAGGAACAACAGGAGCTTCCGGATGACGTATCCGGCGCCCCGCGGAGGCTCGAACGGGCCCCAATCGACGACGTGCCGAGCCTCGTTGAGCTCATGGGGAACGCAGTATTCGCCGTCGATCTCGACGAGTTTCTCGAGCTCGAGTTCGTCGGGGGTCTTGGTCATCGGATCCCTCGGGGTCGCGGTGGGAAGGACAGGGTCGGGGTCACGCTACCTGCCGGTCGCGGATCGTCACAAGGGCTTGCTCGCTTCACGTCCGTGAACCGCGAGGCGACGTCCATGGTCGTTGGACACCCAGGCATCGAAGTAGCGGCGGAGCCATTCTCCGAACCCTCCCGGTCCATCCGCGGACCCTACCCCCGCTACACTCATCCCACATGCCGGCCACCATCGTGCTCGGGACCCAGTGGGGGGACGAGGGCAAGGGGAAGGCCGTCGACTACCTCGCGGACCGGATGGACTTCGTCGTCCGTTACCAAGGCGGCAACAACGCGGGCCACACGGTGATCGCGGAGGGGCGTCTGCTCAAGCTCCAGCTGATCCCGTCCGGCATCCTGTACGACCACATCACCCCCGTGATCGCCGACGGCGTGGTCATCGATCCCCGCCATCTCCTCCGCGAGCTCGAGGATCTGCGACGCACGGGGGTGGACGTCTCGCGGCTCCGGTTGTCCGGCAACTGTCACCTGATCATGCCGTACCACCTCGAGCTCGAGAAGGTGACGCAGCGGTTCCTCGGACACAACGCGCTCGGCACAACGAAGCGCGGCATCGGTCCCGCCTACGCCGACAAGGCCGCCCGCATCGGCCTGCGCGTCCAAGATCTGTTCGATCAGAAGATCTTCCGGGAGAAGCTCGAGATCGTCCTCCGCGAGAAGAACGCGATCCTCACGAAGCTGTACGGACGGCTGCCGCTCGACGGTGACGTGATCGTCGAGGAGTACATGGACCTGGCCGGCCGGCTCGAGGGCTACGTCACCGACACGTCGATGCTCCTGCACGAGGCGCTGCGGGAGGGGAAGTCCGTGATGCTCGAAGGAGCGCAGGGGACGCTGCTGGACCTGGACAAGGGGACGTATCCGTTCGTGACGTCCTCGAATCCCGTCGCCGGGTACGCGCTCGCATCCGCGGGGTTCGGGCCGAAAGAGGTCGAGCGCGTCGTCGGCATCGTGAAGGCCTACGTGACGAGGGTCGGCGCAGGGCCGTTCCCCACGGAGGATCTCGGCGACGACGGCGAGCGCCTCGGCGTACGCGGTCAGGAGTTCGGCACGGTGACGGGGCGGAAGCGACGCTGCGGATGGCTGGACGTGGCTCTCCTGCGCTACGCGACGCGTGTGAACGGGCTCACCGAGCTGTTCCTGACGAAGCTGGATGTCCTCTCGGGTTTCGAACACATCCGCATCGGCACCGGGTATCGCGTGGAGGGGGATGAGTTCCGGGACTTCCCGCCCAACCAATCCCTGTTCCACAAGGCCGAGCCGATCTACGAGGACGTGGACGGCTGGATGGAGGAGATCGACGAGGCGAAAACGTTCGAGGACCTTCCGAAGGCCGCGAGGGAGTACGTGCGCCGGATCGAGGAGCTCGTGGACGTGCCCGTCTCCGTCGTGTCGGTAGGTCCGGCTCGCGAGCAGAGCCTGCCGGCCAGATGAGGGTCCTCGTCGTCGGCGGCGGCGGCCGGGAGCACGCCCTCTGCTGGGGATTGGCGCGGAGCCCGCTGGTCGAGCAGCTCCACGCCTCGCCGGGCAACGCCGGGATCGCGTCGGTCGCGACGTGCCACGTGGCCGCCGCCGACACCGTCGATGCTCAGCTCCGGCTGGCGGAGGAGCTGGACGCCGACCTCGTCGTGATCGGCCCGGAGGCGCCGCTCGTCGCCGGGCTCGCGGACGAGCTCCGGGCGCGAGGGCGGCGGGCCTTCGGCCCGGGACGCGCAGCCGCCCGCCTCGAGGGATCGAAGGCGTTCGCGAAGGACCTGATGGTGCGCCGCGGGATCCCGACGGCCAGGGCCGCGACCTTCGAACGCGCCGACTGGGAGCGGGATCGCCGGAAGATGCTCGCGTTCGTGGACGAGCTGGGCGGTCGTGCCGTCATCAAGGCCGACGGGCTGGCGGCGGGCAAGGGTGTGACCGTGGCATCCGACCAGGACGAAGCGATGGAGGCGATCGAGGAGTGCCTGGTCGCGGGCGTGTTCGGAGCGGCCGGGGCGCGGGTGGTCGTCGAAGAGGTGCTGGAGGGCCCCGAGGTGTCGGCGTTCGCCCTGGTCGACTCCTCCTCGGTCGTTCCCCTGGCACTCGCGCAGGACTTCAAGCGGGTCGGGGACGGCGATACGGGGCCGAACACCGGAGGGATGGGCGCGTACTCGCCGCTCCCGTGGCTCGATCCGGTGACCGAGTCCCGGATCTGGGGAGTGGTGTCCTCGACCGTCGGCGCCCTCCGCGATGAGGGGATCCCGTATTCGGGACTCCTCTATACGGGAGTCATGCTCACCGAGGAGGGCCTGAAGGTCCTCGAGTACAACTGCCGGTTCGGCGACCCGGAGACCCAGGTGGTGATCCCGCGGCTGCGCGGAGACCTGGCCGAGATGCTGGATGCCTGCGCGACGGACCGGCTCGCCGACCTGAAGGTCGACTTGTCCGAAGACGCCGCGGTGACCGTGGTACTCGCGAGCGGAGGTTACCCTGGGCCATACGAGACGGGTCGGCCGATCGGAGGGCTCGATGCCGCCGCCGCCTCGCCCGATACCGCCGTGTTCCATTCGGGGACCGCGGAGCGCGAAGGTAGAGTGGTCACGGATGGCGGCCGCGTGCTCGCGGCGACCGGATGGGGACCGACCGTCGAGGACGCGCGGAGGCGGGCATACGAGGCGGCGTCGCACATCTCGTTCGACGGCATGATCCGCCGGAGCGACATCGCCGCGCGAGCGGCCGAGGGAGGCCGATGAGCGAGCCAGTGGACGAAGGGGGCGGATGAGCGAAGAGATGCCGATCGTCGGGGTGCTGGCCGCCTCGCCTACCGAGCTGCCGATCATGCGCCAGGCGGGCCTGATCCTGGAGAAGTTCGATATCCCGAACGAGGTCCAGATCATGTCCTCGTCTCGGACGCCCGACCTGGTCGACGAGTACGCGCGGACGGCGGTCGAGCGCGGTCTCCGCGTCGTGATCTGTTCGACCGGCATGTCGGGGCACCTGGCTGCCGCCGTCGCCGCGAGGACGGTCATCCCGGTGATCGGGGTGCCGATCGCGTCGCCGCCCCAGATGGTCGGCAACGAGGCGCTCGCGATCACCGCCCAGATGCCCACCGGAGTCCCGATCGCGACCGTCGGGGTGGACGCGGCCGTGAACGCCGCGGTCCTCGCGGCGCAGATCGTGGGCATCGGCAACGAGGCCATCCAGGCGACGCTGTGGAAGTTCAAGGACGACCTCGCGGAGGGCCTCAAGCTGTGATCCCCCGCTACCGCCTCCCCGAGATGGAGGCCGTGTGGTCGGACGAGTCACGCCTCGCGAACTGGCTCGAGATCGAGCTCCTCGCTGTGGAAGCCCTCGCGGAGCTCGGCGTGGTCCCTCAGGAGGACGCCGCGGCCTGTCGTGAGCGCGCAGCGCTCACGGTCGAGGCCGTGGCGGAGCGCGAGGCGGTGACCCGCCACGACGTCGCCGCCTTCGTCGACGTCGTGGCCGCCGCGATCGGACCCGCGGGGCGCTGGGTGCACTTCGGGCTCACGTCGTCCGACGTCATCGACACTGGCTTCGCGCTGCAGCTCCGCGCCGCCGCCGACCGGCTGCTCGTGGAGCTCGAACGTCTGCTCGGCACCACCAAACGACTCGCGCTGCACCATCGCGACACCGTGATGGCCGGCCGGTCGCACGGCGTGGTGGCCGAGCCGACGAGCTTCGGGCACAAGCTCGCCGTCTGGGCCTTCGAGCTGGATCGCGACCGCGACCGGCTCCGTCGCGCTCGCGAGGTCGTCGCCGTGGGTTCGATCAGCGGTGCGGTGGGCACCTACGCATCCGTGGACCCGAGGGTGGAGGAGCTCGTGTGCGCTCGACTCGGTCTGCGGAGTGTCGAAGCGTCCACGCAGGTGATCCAGCGCGATCGACATGCCGAGTTCATGACCGCCCTCGCCATCACGGCGTCGACCCTCGACAAGATGGCGACGGAGATCCGCCACCTGGCCAGGACCGAGGTCCGCGAGGTGCAGGAGCCGTTCGCAGAAGGACAGAAGGGCTCGTCCGCGATGCCGCACAAGCGGAACCCGGTGGTCTCGGAGCGTGTCTCCGGCCTGGCCCGCGTGATCCGCGGAAGCGCCCAGACGGCCCTGGAGAACATGGTCCTGTGGCACGAGCGCGACATCTCGCACTCTTCCGCGGAGCGGATGATCTTCCCCGACGCGACCGGGCTCCTCGCGTTCATGCTCCGCGACGTGACATGGGTGCTCGACGGGCTGATCGTCTACCCCGACAGGATGCGCGAGAACCTCGAGATCGGCGGTGGGCTCGTGTACTCGCAAGCGATGCTCCTCGCGCTCGTGGACGCGGGGCTCTCCCGCGACGAGGCGTACGCCCTCGTGCAGTCGGCCGCCGCCCACGCCTGGGACGAGGGAGCGAGCTTCCGGGACGCACTGGAAGCCGAACCCGAGGTCGGCCGCCGGCTCGACGCCGGCACATTGGCCGCCCTCTTCGAACCGCACCGCTCGCTGAAGAACCTCGGCGGGGTCTTCGACAAACTCGAGAAGCTCCCCGTGGAGTCGGAGTGACCCCCGCGCCGCGGCTTCGCGCTCGCGGGAAGGTGCGGGACGTCTACGACGCCGGCGGGGATCGCCTGCTGCTCGTCGCCACCGACCGGATCAGCGCCTTCGACGTCGTGCTCCCCGACCCGATCCCCGACAAGGGTCGGGTGCTCACGGGCCTGTCGTCGTTCTGGTTCGATCGCACGGCCGACCTGGTTCCTCATCACGTCGTGTCGACGGACCCGGCGGACTTCCCGGCTCCGTTCGCCGGCCTGCCGGCGCTCACCGGACGCGCGACCCTCGTCCGCAAGGCGAAGGTCGTGCCGATGGAGTGTGTCGCACGCGGGTATCTCTCGGGTTCGGGCTGGTCTCAGTACCGGACGACGGGTGCCGTGTGCGGCGTGCCCCTTCCTGAGGGGCTCGTCGAGTCCGACCGACTTCCCCAGCCGATCTTCACGCCGACGAGCAAAGCCGAGTCGGGCCACGACCTGCCGCTCGCTCCCGAGGAAGCCGTGGATCTCGTCGGGAAGGGTCTGTTCGAACGGTTGAAGGAGCTCACCCTCGGGATCTACGAGCGTCTCGCCGACACGTCCGCAGCCCGAGGCATCATCCTCGCGGACACGAAGCTCGAGTTCGGCTTCGCGGAAAGGGAGCTGGTCCTGATCGACGAGGTGGGGACGCCGGATTCCTCCCGCTTCTGGCCGGCCGACGACTACGCCCCGGACCGCACGCAGGCGTCGTTCGACAAGCAGTTCGTTCGCGACTGGCTGAACGCGAGCGGCTGGGATCACGAGCCGCCGGCCCCGGCGCTTCCCGCCGAGGTGGTCGCGGGCACGGCGGTGCGGTACGTGGAGGCCTACGAGCGGATCACCGGCTCGCCCTTCGACGCCTACCCGGGTGCGGCGTCCGGCGACGACGATCCCGTGCTGGAGCGGCTCCGGGAGGAGCACGGATGAAGTTCGCCGTCGAAGTCCTGGTGACGCTGAAGCCGGGGCTCGCGGACCCGCAGGGCAAGGCGGTCGAAGGCGCACTTCCCACCCTCGGGTGGCGCAACGTCTCCGGCGTTCGGGTGGGCAAGCACGTTCGGCTGGAGCTGGAGGCGGGATCGGAGTCGGAGGCCCGGACGCAGGTCGAGGAGATGGCCGGCCGGCTGCTCTCGAACCCGGTGATCGAGGACTCGCGCATCCTGGAGCTCCGGGAAGCGTGAGCGCCCGCATCGGGGTCGTGACGTTCCCCGGCTCGTTGGACGATCGCGACGCCCTCCGCGCCGTCGAGCTGATGGGCGGGGAAGGGGTGCCGCTCTGGCACGCGGACCCCGATCTCAAGGACGTCGAGGGCGTCATCCTGCCGGGCGGCTTCAGCTACGGCGACTACCTCCGGTGCGGGGCGATCGCCCGCTTCGCGCCGGTGATGAAGGAGATCAGAGGCTTCGCAGCCAGGGGCGGCCCGGTCCTCGGCATCTGCAACGGCTTCCAGATCCTGTGCGAGTCGGGGTTGCTGCCGGGCGCGTTGATCCGGAACCGCTCGCTGCGATTCATCTGCCGGATCGTCCATCTCCGGGTGGAGACGACGCAGACGCCGATCACGGCCGACGTGCTGCCCGGCGAGGTCCTCGAGATGCCGATCAAGCACGGGGAGGGGCAGTTCGTCGCGTCCGAGCCCGATCTCGACCGTCTCGAGGACTCGGGAAGGGTCGTGTTCCGCTACTGCGGTCCCGACGGCGATGTGTCCGACACCCACAACCCGAACGGCGCCCTGCGCGAGATCGCCGGGATCCGCAATGAGGCCGGCAATGTCGTCGGGCTCATGCCGCATCCCGAGCACGCGGTGGATCCCGACGTCGGACCCACGGGTGGACAGGCACTGTTCGCGTCGCTGCTCTCGTCGGTCATGGCGGGGGCGGGGCGGTGACCGACCCGCACCCGTCCGACCTCGGGCGGCAGCTCGGGTTGCGTGACGACGAGCTCGAGATGATCCGGGAGACGCTCGGCCGCGAGCCCAATCGGAACGAGCTCGCGATGTACGCGGCGATGTGGTCCGAGCACTGTTCGTACAAGTCCTCGAAGGTCCACCTCCGCACGCTGCCGACGGAGGGATCCTCGGTCCTCGTCGGTCCGGGCCAGGACGCCGGCGCCGTCGACATCGGTGACGGCGTCGCCGCGGTCTTCAAGATCGAATCGCATTCCCATCCGAGCGCGATCGAGCCGTATCAGGGCGCGGCCACCGGCGTCGGCGGGATCGTCCGGGACATCGTCTCGATGGGAGCTCGCCCGGTGGCGTTGCTCGATCCGCTGATGTTCGGCCCGCTCGGCGACGAACGGAACCGGTGGCTCCTCGAAGGAGTCGTCGCCGGGATCGGCGGCTATGGCAACTGCATCGGCGTCCCGACGGTCGGCGGCGAGGTCCGGTTCGCCGAGCCGCACACGGCGAACCCCACCGTGAACGTGATGTGCGTCGGCGTCGCGCAGGCCGACCGGGTGATGACCGCGGCGACGCACACTCCCCAGCTGGGCTCGCTCATGGTCCTCTACGGCTCGACCACCGGCCGCGACGGGATCGGTGGCGTCTCGGTGCTCGCGTCCGCCACACTCGAGGAGGGGAGCGAGGACTCGCGCCCGTCGGTGCAGATCGGCGATCCGTTCGCCGAGAAGCTGCTGATCGAGGCCTCGCTCGAGCTGGTCGAGGAGGACCTGCTCGAAGGATTGCAGGACCTCGGGGGAGCGGGTCTCACCTGCGCCGTGAGTGAGTCCGCGGCTCGGGCCGGGCTCGGTGCGCGGCTGGATCTCGATGAGGTCCCGTTGCGTGAGTCGGGCATGGAGGCCTTCGAGATCCTCACGTCCGAGTCGCAGGAACGCATGCTCGCGATCGTCCATCCCTCGAAGCTGGAACGCGTGCGTGATGTCTGCGAGAAGTGGGGTCTGGCGACCGCGGTGGTCGCGACACTCGAGGCCGGCGGGGACCTGGACGTGTCCATGGCCGGGGAGCAGGTGGCCAAGGTCCCGGCGCTCTCGCTCACGGAGAAGGCGCCCGAGTACGACCGACCGATGCGGCCTATCGCCGCCGATCACGACGACCCCACGTTCGTCTCGTTCGACGGAGACCTCCGCGAGGCCCTCCTGTCACTCCTCGCGTCGCCCAACGTGGCGTCGAAGCGATGGGTCTTCGAGCAGTACGACCGGATGGTCCAGGGCCAGACGGTCGCGGGGCCGGGGTCGGACGCCGCGGTGGTCCGAGTGCCGGGAACCATGAAGGGTCTCGCCCTGTCGGTCGACGGCAACGGTCGATACGGGACGCTCGACCCGTACCTCGGCGGGGCGCACGCCGTCGCCGAGGCCACCAGGAACGTCGCGGTGACCGGCGCGAAGCCGCTCGCGATCACGAACTGCCTGAACTTCGGCAACCCCGAACGGCCCGAGGTGATGTGGCAGTTCTCGGAGGCCGTCCGAGGGATGCGTGACGCGTGCCTCGCGCTCGACACGCCTGTGACGGGCGGCAACGTGAGTTTCTACAACGAGTCGGCTGGCTCCGCGATCTGGCCGACCCCGGTCGTCGGCGTGCTGGGATCGCTCACGGACTACCGTCTGCGACTGCCGTCGGGTTTCCCCTCGCCAGCTCTCGCCGTGTACCTGCTTGGCGAATCCTTCGCAGAGCTCGGCGGGTCCGAGTTCGCGGAGACGGTGCTGGGGATGGTGGCGGGGGTGCCACCGGCGCTCGACCTTGCCGCCGAGCGCCGCCTCCAGGATCTGCTGCACGAAGCCGCAGCGGGCGACCTGCTCGCTTCTGCGCACGATTGCTCCGACGGCGGTGTCGCCGTCGCGCTGGCCGAATGCGCGATCCTCGGCGGACATGGCTTCGCGGTCACGCTGGCCGGAGACCTGCCTCCGCACGTCTTGCTGTTCGGCGAGTCGGCCTCGCGAGTCGTCGTGTCGGTCGCCCTCGAGCGAGAGGGCTCGCTCCGCGGTCTCGCGGCGACGCGCGGGGTCCCGTTCGAGCGCCTCGGCGAGACCGGAGGCCCCCGAGCAGTGATCGACGGCATGCTGGAGACGATCGTGACCGAGCTCGCCGAGGTGTGGGAAGGCGCGATCCCGCGCCTGCTCGGCGAGGCGCCCTAGCGGAACTGCGCAGGCGTAGACTCGGAACGCGATGGGGCTGTTCGACCCGAACCGGTGGCCCAAGCCGTACCCCATGCTCACTTCCACGAAGCGGGTCGTGGTCGGATCCCTGATCCTCGTCGCCGTGGTCGTCGGCCTTCTCATCGTCCTGCCTGCACTCGCCGACTGACGTCACCGCCCCGTTTCACGTCACGCACCGCTCGCGCGTTGTTCGGGGTGTGGTTGCATCTCAGATCGTGGAGCTCCCGCCGTTCAACGAATTCCTGGAGGAGCACCGGGGAACCGTGTACCGGTTCCTCATGGCGGCCGTCGGTCCTCATGAGGCCGACGACTGCTTCCAGGACACGTTCGTGGCGGCCCTCCGGGCCTACCCGCGCCTGACGGATGCATCGAGGCTCGACAGGTGGAGTCCTGCGGATCGCCTCGAGGAAGGCGATCGACCACCATCGGGCCGCAGCACGGCGGGCGATCCCGTCCGACGAGCTGCCGGAGCGACCCGCCGTCTCGAGCGGGCAACCGGGGTTCGACGGTGATCTCCGGGCGGCGGTGTCGAGCCTGCCGCCGAAGCAGCGCGTGGCGGTGGTTCATCGCCACGTGTTGGACAGGAGCTACGCCGACGTCGCGGAGGCGCTGGGGATCTCGGAGGAGGCGGCCCGGGCGAACGTGTACCAGGGTGTGAAGAGGCTGAGGGAGCTGATGAAGTGAGGACGACGCCGATGAGCACGAAGGCACTGAAGGCGCTGGCGGGCAAGAGGGACGCCGACCGCCGGGCGGAGGTGGCGGCCGCGACCATCGCGGCGGCCGCGGCTGAGCAAGGTCTCCTCGACGTGGCCCTCGGCGTCTTCGAGAGCCCGGTCGGGGAGCTGTTGCTCGCGGTCACGCCCCGCGGCCTGGCGTACGTTGCCTTCGAGGAGGAGGAGCGCGACGAGCTGCTGAGCCGGTTCTCGCGTCAGCTCTCGCCCCGGATCCTCGAGCATCCCGCATCCACCGACCAGGTCCGGCGACAGCTCGAGGAGTACTTCGAGGGCGAACGGACCCGGTTCGACCTGAAGTTGGACCGCCGGCTGATGCGTGGGATCGCTCGGGACGTCCTCGCGGCCACCGCCCGCGTCCCCTTCGGTCGCACGACCACCTACGGCGCGCTCGCGGAGCGGATCGGCCGACCGCGCGCTTCGCGCGCGGTCGGCAACGCCCTCGGCTCCAACCCGATCCCCATCGTGGTGCCGTGCCACCGGGTGCTCCGCACCGGTGGCGACGTCGGCGGCTACGCCGGAGGGCCGTCCCGCAAGCGCCGCCTCCTCACCCTGGAAGGATCATTGCCCGCCGCGCGCCGCCCACGCTGAGGTTTGCACGACGTTTGACGCCTGAGAGGGCACCATCGAATATCCGGCCAGCCCCCACCCTCGAGAGGAGAACGGCCTTGACCGATGTGGCCCAGCAGCGCGACGAGCTCGTGGAGCGATTGTTCTCGGCAGGTCTCGGGATGGCGGAGGTGTTGACGGTGTACCTCGGTGACACCCTCGGTCTCTATCGAGCTCTCGAGCGAGCCGGCTCGATGACGGCCGCCGAGCTCGCGAAGGAGACGGGGATCTTCGAGCGATACGCGAGAGAGTGGCTCGAGCAGCAAGCTGCCGCCGGAATCGTCGCGACCGAGGACATGACTGTCGGCGCCGACGAACGCCGATACCAACTCCCGCCGGGTCACGTCGAACCGCTCCTCGATCTCGACAGCCCGTACTCGATCGCGCCTCTCTGCAAGTCCTTCGTCGCCGTGTCCAGCGCCATGCCCGACCTCGTTGCCGCGTTCCGCTCCGGAGACGAGGTCCCTTGGAGCGCCTACGGTCGCGACATGGTCGAGGCGCAGGGTGACTTCAATCGGCCTTGGCTCGTCGGTTCCCTCGGCAGTGAGTACCTGCCCTCGATCCCGGATCTTCACCGACTGCTCACGAGCGAACCCGGGGCGAAGGTCGCAGACGTCGCGTGCGGCGTCGGGTGGGCCGCCATCTCGCTCGCACTCGCCTACCCGAACATCACCGTCGACGGTTTCGACCTCGACGAGCCGTCCATCGAGATCGCGTCGAGGAACGCGCTGGAGGCCGGCGTCGCGGATCGCGTCCGGTTCGAGGCGAGAGACGGCGCCGCTCCGGGACTCGAGGGTGGCTACGACCTCGCGATCGTGGTGGAGGCGATCCACGACCTCTCACAGCCCGTCGCGGTCTTGAGCGGCATCAGAGAGATGCTCAAGCCCGGCGGGACGCTGATCGTGGCCGACGAGCGAACCGAGGACGCGTTCACGGCACCCGCGAGCGAGACCGAGCGGCTCTTCTACGCCTACAGCGTCCTGTGCTGTTTGCCGTCCGCCATGGAGGACGAGACGTCGGCGGGGACGGGCACCGTCATGCGGAGATCGACATTCGAGATGTACGCGAAGGAGGCGGGCTTCGACGAGGTATCGGTCCTACCGATCGAGCATGACTTCCTTCGCTTCTATCGTCTCGACCGCTCGCTGGAACCTCCCCGGAGGGGATGACACCCGCCGGTAGACTGGCCTCCAAGTGGGCGCGGAGAGTCCCAAAGACGAATGCGGCTTGTTCGGGGTGTGGGCCCCGGGTGAGGACGTCGCTCGTCTGACGTACTTCGGGCTCTTCGCCCAGCAGCATCGCGGCCAGGAATCGGCGGGCATCGCGGTCTCCGACGGCCACAACATCCTGATCTACAAGGACCTCGGGCTGGTCGCCCAGGTCTTCAACGAGGCCACGCTGACGACCCTCCAGGGGGACCTCGCCGTCGGGCACACGAGGTACTCGACCACCGGGTCCACCACCTGGGACAACGCCCAGCCCGTCTTCAAGAACGACGGAGTGCGGGCGCTCGCCCTCGGGCACAACGGGAACCTCGTGAACACGGGCGAGCTGGTCGCGCGACTGGGACACTCCTCCGCCGCCACGACCGACTCCGACCTGGTGGCCACGATGCTCGCGAACGAGATGGCTCATCACGACCTCGAGGGGGCCGCGATGCGGGTGCTGCCCGAGCTCGAGGGCGCCTTCTGCTTCGTGATGGCCGACGAGCGAGCGGTCTTCGCCGCTCGGGACCCCCACGGCCTCAGACCGCTCGCCGTCGGGAAACTCCCCAAGGGATTCGTCGTCGCTTCGGAGACCTGCGCCCTCGATATCGTCGGCGCCACCTTCATCCGCGAGATCGAGCCCGGCGAGCTGATCCGGATCGACGACCGCGGGCTGCACTCCTCTCGCTTCGCCCAGAGTCCGCGCGCGGCGCTCTGCATCTTCGAATTCGTCTACCTGTCGCGGGCCGACTCGCGGATGAAGGGGGTCTCGGTGCACGAGGCCCGGCGGGAGATGGGCAGGATCCTCGCCGCCGAGCACCCGGTCGACGCCGATCTCGTGATCGCGGTGCCCAACACCGGCCATTCGGCCGCCCAGGGGTTCTCGGAGGTCTCCGGGATCCCTTACGGCGACGGGCTCCATAAGAACCAGTACGTTGGCCGGACGTTCATCCAGCCGTCCCAGTCGCTCCGCGAGCGCGGCGTGAAGCTGAAGCTGAACCCGCTGCCGGACACGATCAGGGGCAAGCGCCTGATCGTCGTCGACGACTCGATCGTGCGGGGCACGACCACGAGGCAGATCGTCGCGATGCTCCGCGAGGCCGGCGCCGCCGAGGTCCACATCCGGATCACGTGTCCGCCGATCCGCTGGCCATGCTTCTACGGGATCGACATGAGCACGCGGGCCGAGCTCGTCGCGGCCGACCTGGCCGTCGACGAGATCCGCGCGTACGTCGGCGCCGATTCCCTCGGCTATCTCTCGCTCGAGGGGCTGGTCCGGGCGACGGGGGAGCCGGCCCAGGACTTCTGCCGCGCCTGCTTCGACGGCGAGTATCCGATCCCCGTCCCCGAGCACGCCGGAAAGTTCGTGCTGGAGGATCAGCTCCAGCTGCCGACCGCGTGAGCCCTGCCTACCGCGACGCCGGGGTCGACACCGAGGCAGGGGCCAAAGCGGTCGCGCTGATCGCCGATCTCGCCGCGAGGGCCAGGCGTCCCGAGGTCGCGGATCAGGTGGGCGGCTTCGCCGGGCTCTATCGGATGGACGAGGGCCGGCTCCTCGCGGCGGCAACGGACGGCGTGGGAACGAAGCTCGAGATCGCGCGCCAGGTGGGCCGGCTGGACACCGTCGGGATCGACCTCGTCGCGATGTGCGCCGACGACGTGGCCTGCACGGGCGCCGAGCCGTTGTTCTTCCTCGACTACCTGGCCGTGGGCAAGGTCGAGCCGACGCGCGTGGCCTCGATCGTCGAGGGCGTTGCCGAAGGATGCCGGCGGGCGGGGTGCGCGCTCCTCGGTGGTGAGACCGCCGAGCATCCCGGCGTGATGGAAGAAGACGCGTTCGACCTGGCGGGGTTCTGCGTCGGGCTCGTGGACGAAGACTCTCTCCTCGGTCCGCATCGGGTCGAGGAGACCGACGTCCTCGTCGGGCTCGCGTCGAGCGGCCTGCACGCGAACGGGTACTCGTTGGTGCGCTCCGCGCTGCTGCCGGCCTTCGACCTCGGTGACACCCCGCCCGGACTCGACCGACCGCTCGCGGACGAGCTCCTCGAGCCCTGCGCGATCTACGCCCTGGAGATCGTCTCGCTCGCGCGGGAGGGACTGATCCACGCGGCCGCCCACGTCACGGGAGGAGGCGTCATCGAGAACGTCCCTCGGGTCCTGCCCGACGGCCTCGGGGTCACGATCCACCGCGGCACCTGGCCCGAGCAGCCGATCTTCGGGCTCGTGCAGGAGTCCTCGGGTGCTTCCGACGACGACATGTTCGCCACGTTCAACATGGGGATCGGGATGGTGCTCCTCGTCGCGTCGGCGGCGGTCGAGGAGGTGCTCGGCCGCGGCGCGGGACGGGCGTTCCGGATCGGAGAGGTCTCGACCCCGGCCGGCGTTCGCCTCGTGTGACGATGTCGTTGCGCTTGGTCCCCGCTGCCTCATGATGACTAGGTGTTCGTCCCCCGAGCTGGGAGCATCGGTCGAACGGTGGACGCCGAGCGGCCCAGGCGAAACGACCCGTTGGACGTATCCAGCCGGAGGCGCCGGAGGCCGTAGGGATGGGTGAGATGAACGCACACGGGTATGGCAGCGGAAGCGTCCTCGTCGTCGACGACGAACCGCAGGTCGCGTGGGTCCTGCGGTTCACCCTGGAGCACGAGGGCTACCGGACGTTCACGGCCAGCAACGGCGTCGAGGCCCTCGAGGAGCTCGAGAAGCACCACCCGATGCTGATGGTGCTCGACCTGATGATGCCGGAGATGGACGGCTGGGCGGTTCTCAAGGAGATGATGAAGCTGCCTCTCGAGGAGCGGCCTCGCGTCGTGATCGTGAGCGCGCTCACCGGTCCGGACGACAAGGAGAAGGCCACCGCGCTCGGTGCCGACGCCTTCGTCCCCAAGCCGTTCGACGTCGAAGAGCTGATCGGCGTCCTCGGCGGACTCGCGAAGGCTTCCTAGCCCTCGACGACCTTGCCGTAGCGGACCCCACGCGCCGGCACACGCACCTCCGACCCGTCCTTCTTCCGCACGAAGTACGTCTCGGCGTCCTCGTCCCAGCGTTCGAACATCCCGACCGCCTCGCCGACGTAGCCGTTGGGGAGCTCGAATTGGAAGGACACGCGCTTGCCCAGGTGATCGGGCGTGACGAGGTTCTGACCGGCCATGTGGGCGAGCCTAGCCGACCCGGGAGATGCGGCCCGGTGGAGGCTCGGGGTAGGCGTCGGGATGGAGCGCCCACGCGAGGATCTCCAGCCCGTCCACGATCCGCGGACCGGGCCGTGAGAAGTACGACGTCGCGTCCACCACGAACACGTTGCCGTTGCGGACCGCGGGCGTCTCCTGCAGCTCCGCATGTTGGAACACAGCCGTGGCCTCCGCCTCGGCCTCCTCGAGGTAGTAGCCGCAGGGCATGAACACGATCGCCTCGGGATTGGCGTCCCGGATCTCGCGATGGGTGACGACGAGCGAGGGGCCCTCCTTGTCCGAGAGGAGGTTGACGCCCGCGGCCGCCTCCACCATCTCCGGCACCCAGTGGCCGGCCGCGAAAGGCGGATCGGACCACTCGAGGCAGAACACGTTCAGCATCGGGAGGCGGACCGCGACCTCCTTCACCTTCGCCACGCGCTCACGGAGCGATGCGGTCAACTTCGTCGCCTCGTCGGGTCGCTCCAGCAGCTTCCCGACGGCGTCGATCTGCGCGATGACCTCCTCGAGCGTGTTCGGATCCAGGGACAGCACCTTCGCGTCGGGGAGGCCGATCTTGTCGAGCGCCTCCTGGACCTGCCCGGAGGGCACGGCGCACACACGGCAGAGATCCTGGGTGAGCACCACGTCCGGCTGCTCGCGCCGGAGGAGATCGGTGTCCAGGACGTAGAGCGGTTCCTTCGCGTCCAACGTGCCCCGCACCGCCTGGTCGATCTCACGGGCCGACAGCGGACGGCCCTGCGGAAGGGCGCTGCGTGAGACGACCGGCTTCGTGACTGCCTCGGGCGGGAAGTCACACTCGTCGGTGACGCCGACGAGCGAGTCGCCGAGGCCGAGGGCGAACACGATCTCGGTCGCCGACGGGAGCAGAGACACGACCTTCATGGCGGGCAACGTTATCGCGGCAGCTCGCGGAGAGCGTCGGCGTCCTCGAGGAGTTCGACGAGGTCGGTGAGGGCGCGGCCGGCGGCGGCGCCGTCGAGAACGCGATGGTCGAACGTCAGGCTGATCGTGCACGCGGGCCGGGCCTCGACGGCGCCACCGCCGGTGACCAGGGCGCGCGACTCGATGACCCCGAGCGCGATCGTGACGGCGCCCGGCGGGTTCAGGAGTGGAGTGCCGGCCTCGCTGCCGTAGCTCCCGGTGTTGCTGACCGAGATCGTGGCGCCCGTCGATTCATCCGGCAAGAGAGCACCGCCGCGGGCGGCCTCCGCCAGGCGGCGGATCTCCTCGGAGAGTCCCGCGACGCCCTTCGAGCCGGCATCGTGGATCACGGACATGAAGAGGCCTCGCTCGGTGTCCACCGCGATCCCGGCGTGCACCGAGGGATGGACCACGATCGCGTCGTCCGCCCAGGTCGCGTTGAGGATCGAGTGTCCTGCGATCGTTCGGCAGAGCGCCGCGACGAACACCGGGAGGGGAGAGACGCCGAGCTGGGTGCGGACGGTCTCCAACGCGGTCGCGTCCACGGTTCGGAACGTGGTGACCTGCGGGATCGACGCCGCCTGCTCCATCCGCCGTGCGATCGTCCTTCGGACCGGTGATAAGGGGATGCGCTCGGCTCCGTTCTTGGCGCCGTCTTTGGCACTGTCGTCCATGGCGGCCTCGCTTTGCGCGGCGCCCGCCGCCCGCTGCACGTCTTCGGCGTTCACCCGCCCGTCGGGTCCGGTGCCGGCGACGATCGTCAGGTCGATCCCCAGGTCCTTGGCCAGCCTCCGGACCGCGGGCGTCGCAGCCGCGGGCTGGGAGGCCTGGGGGGCCGGGCGACTCGGCTGATCCACGTTGTCGCCGGCTCCGGCGACCAGGAACGTCACCAGGGGAGCCCCGACCGCCACGGCATCGCCGGCGCTCGCATGCAGCATCGCGATCGTGCCGGCGAACGGCGACGGGATCTCCACGGTCGCCTTCGCCGTCTCGACCTCGACGATCGGCTGGTTCAGCTCGACCTCGTCTCCCTCGGCGACCTGCCACGAGACGATCTCGCCTTCCTCGAGGCCCTCGCCCAGGTCCGGCATCGCGAAGACCCGCTCGGCCATCAGTACGAGACCACTCGACGGACCGCGTCGGCGATCCGGTCGACGCTGGGGAGGTACCGATGCTCCAGCGCCGCCGGGGGATACGGGACGTCCCAGCCGGTCACGCGCGCGACCGGCGCCTGCAGGAAGTCGAACGCCTCCTCCATGATCCGGGCCGCGATCTCGCCGCCCATGCCGAGCGTCTTCGGCGCCTCGTGGACCACGACGGCGCGTCCGGTCTCACGGACGGAACGCCCGATCAGGTCGACGTCGAGCGGCGCGAGCCAGCGAAGGTCGACGACGCGAACCGACACGCCCTCGCCTTCCAGCGTGTCGGCCGCCTCGAGGCATCGCGTCACCATCGCCCCGTAGGCGAACACCGAGCATCCATCCCCGTCCCGCACGACGCGCCCCTTGCCGACCCCGGGACCGTCGGCGATGAGCTCTCCTTCCTCCTTCGCCCAGTACTTCGCCTTCGGCTCGAGGAACACCACGGGGTCGGGGTCCTCGATCGCCAGGCGCAGGAGCCGGTAGCCGTCGAGCGCGCTCGAAGGGGCCACGACCTTCAGCCCGGCCGTGTGCGCGTAATAGGTCTCGGGGCTCTCGCCGTGATGCTCCTTGCCCCGGATCCCCCCGAACGAGGGGATCCGGATCACGATCGGCAGGTCAACGCGGCCTCGCGTCCTGTTCCGGTACTTCGCGACGTGCGACACGATCTGCTCGAAGGCCGGGTAGGAGAACCCGTCGAATTGCATCTCGACGACGCTCTTCCATCCGGTGAGGGCGAGCCCGATCGCGGCGCCGACGATGCCCGCCTCCGCGATGGGCGTGTCGAAGACGCGGTCCTCCCCGAACTTCGCCTGCAGCCCGTCCGTCACGCGGAAGACGCCACCGAGCCTCCCCACGTCCTCGCCGTACACCAGCAACCGCGGGTCGTCCTCCATCGCGTCGATCAGCGCCCGGTTGAGCGCCGCCGACAGGGTCCACTCAGCCACCGAGCGCCTCCTCGCGCTGGCGCGCCAGGACCGCGGGCGGATCCGCGAACGTCCAGTCGAACATCCACTCGGCCGGCGGCGCCTCGGTCGCCGTGATCCCGGCCCGCACCTCGGCTACCCACGTCGCAGCTTCCTCGTCGCAGGTGCGCACGAAGTCCTCGTCGGCGTGGCCGGCGCTCACGAGCCAGGTCCGGTAGCGCTCGATCGGATCGAACGCGCGCCAGCGCTCGACCTCGTCCTCATCGCGATAACGGGACGCGTCGTCCGCGGTCGTGTGTGGACCCATGCGGTAGGTCAGCGCCTCGATCAGGGTCGGGCCGCCGCCGGAGCGCGCTCGCTCGCGGGCCTCCCGCGTGACCCGGTAGACGGCGAGGACGTCGTTGCCGTCCACCCGAACACCCGGGAACCCGAGCCCCTCCGCACGTTTCCAGATCTCCCCGGCCGTCTGAAGCCCTGTGGGGACGCTGATCGCCCAGCCGTTGTTCTGGCAGAACAGGATCGCCGGCACTCCGAAAACGGCCGCCATGTTCGCGCCCTCGTGGAAGTCGCCTTCGCTGGCGCTGCCGTCCCCGAAGTAGGCGAGCGCGCACGCGTCGGCACCGTCCCTCTGCAGTCCCATCGCCACGCCGACCGCGTGGCAGATCTGCGTTGCCACCGGCACGCAGATCGGCCCGAATCGGGTGGCCCGTGGGTCGTACGGGCCGCCGTGCCACGTCCCTCGGTGATACCACAGGTACTGGACCGGGTCGACGCCGCGGACCAGCGCGGCGGCGAGCTCTCGGAACGTGGGGAAGGCCCAATCCTCGGTGTGGAGTGCGAACGCGGAGCCCACCTGTGCGGCCTCCTGCCCCTCGAAGGGCGGATAGACCGTGAGCTCGCCCTGGCGCTGGAGCGCCATGCATTCGCGATCGAGCCGCCGGGCACGGATCATGTGCCGAAGCAGTTCGCGCAGCTGCTCGGCGTCGAGGCCCACGTCGGGATCGCCCACGGCCCTGCCGTCGGGATCCAAGATGCGGACCGGCGCGGTGCCGGCCCAGTGCGAGGGCGCGTCCACTTCAGCTCCTGGGTCGGGGACGCCGAGAGCATAGGAGATGCACCCCGGCGCTAGACTCCGCGACGTGGTCCCGAGCGCCTACCTCCGCGTGTTCCAGCCCCTCGATGCCTTCGATCGGCAGGAGCAGCTCCGGTGGGAGCGCTACCTCCTCACGAACATGTGGGTACCGGGGCGGCGCCAGCGCTACCTCGACCACGCGCAGGACGGCCTGGGGGTCATCGCGCCCGCCGAGGGCGAGCACGCCGAGGTCCGCGTGGTCGACGGCCGCACGTATGTGAGCCCGTGGAGGATGCGCATGCGGGTGCTCGCCGCCGCGCTCGCGTTCCGCGAAGCCAAGCCGGTCGAGCTCGCCGATCGGTTCCTGTCGAAGAAGGACGGCAAGCGCGTCGCCCGCGAGCTGAACCGTCTCCGCCGGCGCGATCCGCTCGCCGTCGCCTTCTGCCACCAGAGTCCTTGGCACGTGCCCATCAGGTGGTTCGTGCTCTTCGCGGACGGAGAGCGATGGCTCGGCGAGGACGAGCACGGGCAGCTCCGGCTCCGGTACCGCACGACGGCGCGCCGTGCGCTCCGTCGTGCGGGCCAGGCGATCCCCGTGCTCCGCAGATCGGACCTCGGTCCGATCAGCGACCTCCTGCTGGACCTGCACGAGTGGATCGCCCTGTTCGACCCCAGGTCGCTCGTCGAGCTCGATTACGGGAGCCTCTGCGACTTCCTCACCTGGGACGAGCTCGACGACGATCGGAGCGTTCGGCAGCTCGGCCTCGCGCTCGAGGCCCTGGAGCGTCACGAGTTCCCGCGCTCGGCCGAGATCTATCAGGGCGTGCTGTCCCATTGGGCCGAGATCCGGGGCCACGAGCTCCTGAACTGACGCTCGGCACAACCGCCTACAGCGTTTGACCCTGCCGCCCAGAGGGTGGGCGACTCCACCGATCGAGTCGGAAGAAAGTTCCGTACGCACTACGCATTCCAACCGTACGGAGCATCCATATGTACGGATCCTTCCGTGATCTTCGCAACGTTTCGATCGTGACGTGGGTTCTTGTTGGTGGGAGGTTCGCTCGGCGACGCTTTCGCCACGCATCGAAGACGCCTGAGGAAGGGGGATGGAAGGGCGCAAGGAGAAGGAACGATCGAGATCCACCCCCAGAAGGAGTCTGAGATGAACGGGAAACGCAAACGCAGGCTCGGCACCGTGCTCGGTGTCACAGCGCTGCTAGCAGCACTCGCGGTGCACACGTCGCTGCCGGCATCGGCGGACGAGGTGCCCAACCAGGTCATCGCCTGGAACCAGCACGCCTATCGCGAGTTCTTCGTCGTGAAGAGCCCGGCGCTACCGCCGCCTGTCTCGATCTTCAACTACGCGATCATGCATGCGGCGGTCTACGACGCGGTCAACGCGATCGACGGCGGTCACGAGCCGTACCTCGACACGCCCGCCGTCGCTGCGCTTGCCGACGCGTCCGACTCGAAGGACGCCGCGGCGGCCAAGGCCGCCCAGGTGACTCTGCTGGCGCTGGTGCCGGAGGCCGCCACGGCGATCAACGGCTACTACACGGACTCGGTCGCCGATCTCCTTGCCGCGGGTGAGACCATAGCGGCGATCAACGGCGGCGCTGCCGTCGGCGAGGCGGCTGCGCTCGCGATCCTGGCCGCTCGCGCGGGCGACGGCCGTACGCTCGCGCCGGTCGAGTTCCCCTTCGACCCCACGCCCGAGCCCGGCGACTGGGTGCCGCTCGTGCCTGGTCCCGCCGGCAACAACTTCGGCTGGGTCGGACATGTCACGCCGCCGTTCTTCATCGAGGACGCCGACGACTTCGCGACGGCGGGTCCGCTCGAGCTCACCGATGCAAAGTACACGGCGGAGTTCAACCAGGTGAAGGCGCTCGGCCGGGCGACCGGCTCCACGAGGACACAGGACCAGACCGAGATGGCGCTGTTCTGGGCGGACAACCCTCCGGCCATGTGGAACCGGATCTTCCTGCAGCTCGCGGAGAACCAGGGACTGTCGACCGTCGAGAGCGCCCGCTACTACGCGATGCTCTGGATGACGCAGGGGGACGCCTTGATCGCGTGCTTCAAGGACAAGGAGCGTCATGACTTCTGGCGCCCGACCACCGCGATCCAGATGGCGGGGACCGACGGGAACCCGAATACCGCTCCCGACGCGGGCTGGACGTCCCTGATCCCGGTCCCGCCGTACTCGGACCATCCCTCGGGCCACAACTGCGCGAGCTCGTCGATCGTCCGGACGCTGCGGGACTTCTTCGGGACGAACGTCATGTCCTACAGCGCCACGAGGGCAACCTCGCCGATCGGGTCGATCACACGGCACTACGGCCGGTTCTCGCAGGCGATCACGGAGATCAGGGTGGCTCGGGTGTACTCGGGCCTGCACTTCCTGACGGCCGATGCGCAGGGCGCGGTCCTCGGTCGGAAGGTCGCGAACTACCGGGAGAACCACTTCTTCCAGCCGGCCTGATCGCGAGAGGGTGGGCCGCCCGGCAGGGCGGCCCACCCGCCCTTCATCATGCGACCCGTGAATGGGGGGCCCGCCTTACGGCACGTTCGTGACGTTCTCGCCGTTGATCGCGGTGTCGAGGCCGGCGCCGCCGTCGATGGTGTCGGTATCCGCGCCTCCGTCGATCGTGTCGTTCCCGTCGCCTCCGGAGATGTGGTCGTCGCCCGAACCGCCGTTGATCGTGTCGTTACCCTGGCTTCCTATCAGGACGTCGTCTCCCGTGTTGCCGTTGAGCGTGAGCGCGACGCTGGTGCTCGCCAGCGTGGAAGCGCTGACCACGTCGGCCCCGGTGGATGCGTTGACGGTCAACGAATCGTTGGCAGCCTCCGCGTCCACGATCCCCACAGCAAGATATGGGCTGAGTATGGAGACGCCGCCGGATGCGCCCGAGATCCTCACCGCGTTCGCGTTGTTCGTGGCGTTCACCGTCACCGCATCGGCCGCGAGATCGCCGACGCCGGCGACACCGAGGTCGACGTCGACCGCCCCGACGTCGGTCGTGGCGAGGTCGTTGACCGTCACCGTGTCTGCGCCGCCGAGCGCGTTCACCGTCAGGGTCTCTATGTCGTCGGTGTCCATCGAGACGCCACCGAGGTTGCGGGTGAAGAGCAGCCGGTTGCCACTGGCGGACGCCGTCATCGCCTCGCCAGCAGCAGAGCCGTTGAAGCGCAACGTGTCCTGATCCGCGCCGCCCTCGACGACATCGCTGCCGTCACCCGGATCCCAGACGAAGGTGTCGTTCCCGGCGCCCATCAGCGCCGTGTCGGCGCCTGCGTTGCCGTCGACGGTATCGGTGTCGGCTCCGCCGATCAGCGAGTCGTTCCCGTTGCCGCCGTTCAGGATGTCGTCGCCCGCGCCTCCGTCCAGGCTCAGCTGGATCAGTCCGGTCAAAGCGCCTCCCGAGAGCGTGTCGCTGCCCCCGAGGCCGTTCACGGTCAGGTTCTCCGTCGTTGCGAGGTCCAAACCCCCGGTCACTTCGACGTGCCCGGCGGTCGCGGCGGGAGTGACGCTGATCACGTCGGAGGCGTTCATCCCGTTCACCGTGGCCGTGTCGGTGTCGGCGCCGCCCTGGATCGCGTCGGCTCCGTCGCCGGCGTTCCAGACGAACGAGTCGTTGCCCGCTCCGAGGGACACGTCGTCAGGCCCTTGGTTGCCATCGACCGTATCGCTCTCGGTTCCGCCGAATAGGACTTCGTGGGACGAGCCTCCCAGCACCACGTCGTTGCCGGCCTGACCGTTCAACGTCGTGGCCTCCGTGTTCGTGAAGACCCCCTTGCTCTCGTTGATCCTGATGCGGTCGGCGCCGGCTCCCGCGTTCACGACGATCTTCGTAAACAGGCTGCGTTGGAACGTGAAGTCGGGGGTTCCGTTGTCACCCACGTCGACCACGAGCCGTCCGGGCGCGCCGCGACGGAGCGCGATCCTCTCGCTCGCATCGCCTCCCCTGACGGTCAAGGTGCCATTCGCGATCCTTGCGATCACCGCCGCATGGGCAGCCGGCGCGACGCCGAGCGTGGCGACAACGAGGGCTCCGACGAGCACGGCGCGAACCGCCCGCGTCGGACGGAGGGCGATCTGATCGTGGGGCGGTGTCGAGATCCGGCTCATGACTGGTTCCTTCCGCGAGTGGGGAGGGGCGGAATCGGACCGCCGACACCGCGGTTTTCAGCCGCGTGCTCTACCAACTGAGCTACCTCCCCGCTTATGGGTGAGCGAGCCGTTTCCGACTCGCTCGCCCAGCGCGCCCGACGGGCTTCGATCCCGCGATCTCCTCCTTGACAGGGAGGTGAGGACGACCGGACTCCTCTACGGGCGCATATGTGTTGGTGCCGTGCCCCCAACGGGATTCGAACCCGTGCTTCCGCCTTGAAAGGGCGGCGTCCTAGGCCGCTAGACGATGGGGGCCCTGCCCCTCGCCATCTTCCCATCGGGGACAGCTCCGAGAGTATAGCCAGGGCTCTCGGGCCGCTCGCCAGCGGGTCGGGTGATCAGGGCCGGCCGTCGCAGACCAGGTCGACGCCGGAACCGGTCGCTGCCACGGCGGATTGCAGTTCCTCGCAACTCGACCTCGTCTGGGCTGCGGCATCGCGGAAGGCCGGCGCATCGAGTGCCTCCTGGATGGGTCTGGGACCGGGGAATCCGGCATCCCGGACTTGTCGCATGAGGTGGAGCTGGCCCTTCCATGCCTCGAGGTAGGTCCGCTGCGCGGCGGCGAGCTCCTGGGGCGGATCGAGCTGCCGGAGCGCATCCACCACGTCTAGATATAGCCGGGCGCTTTGGTCGACGTACACCGTGAAGACGCTCATCCGATCCTCACCGGCCGGGGCATCCTCCAGGCGCTTCTGGAGGTCGCGACGGAGACCGCGCTCCTGGATGTGCGCCGTCTCGCTCACCCGCTGGAGCTGCTGGAAGTAATCACCCGGCGCCGGGCCGGCGTCGGCGTCGCCGCCGCACGCCGCGGCCAGCAGGAACACGATGGCGAACGCTCGACGGACCCACATGGCACGCAGCGTGTCAGCGGACCACCGGCATCGGCAACCGCTCAAGGAGGCCCGTGATCGGGCCGAAACCGGTCGTATGCCTCACGGTGAGCTCAGGGTGGTCCTGGAGTGGTTGGGAATCGTCGAGCCCGACCGGTCGCGCCGCGAGCCGATCGCCCTGCCCCGATGGGCTCCCTGGCTCGTGTCCCTGCTCCTCGTCACGGCCGCGGCGCTGGGAGCGCTCGCGATCACGGCCCTGCTCGACGTGCGGGCCTGAAGCGATCGCCGATCCGAAGGTCTGATCCGCCGGCGGACTCGAGCACGTGACGAGCGCCGCGGCGGGCGACGACCACCCGTCCGGGCGGGCAGCGCCGCACCTCGATGACTCTCATCTGCTGATCAAAGAAGACGACCGAGATCGGCTCCTTCATGCCGAACGTGTGGACGCTCCGGCATCTCAGGAAGAGCATCGCCTCGCGAGGGCGGGGCGGCGGGCGGCCTCGCAGCCCGCGCATCCGCTCCCTCCTGGTCTCCGGGACCAGCACGCGCCACACGCCGCCGGGACCTTCCCACTGGACGACCTTCACGGTTCGACCGTAGGGCGAGCCAGTGACGTGGGGCGGGCAGGATTCGAACCCGCGACACGAGGGTTAAAAGCCCCCTGCTCTAGACCGGACTGAGCTACCGCCCCTGCCGAGATTGTAGGAACCTCAGCCCTTCTCGGAGCGTCCCAGGGGGAACGCTCCCGGAGGAGGCTGCTCATGCGACGTTCCGCCGTGCTCACGATCTTCGTGCTTCTCCTTGCAGCTTGTGCTGAGAACCCGACTCCAGGTCCCGCCAGCGGCCCTGCGGAATCGGAGGTCGACGAGACACGCCTCGGCATCTACGAGAGCACCGCCCGTGAGCTGGTCGGCACCGAGAAGATCGAGTGGAAGAAGATCGTGATCGTCTCGGTGCTTTGCGACAACGCCGGCGGGGCGGATGCGCCGGAGGGTTGTGATGACGAGCTCAGCGCGCTGGAGCAGGACGAACTTGCCCGCCGACTCGGCGACCTCGGGCCGCCGATCACTTTCGTCGAGGATCCCACGCCGCTCTACGACGAGAACTGGATGACCGGCGCCCCCGACACCATCGTCCTTCGTCTGGGCACGATCGCGGAGAGCGGTGAAGGCGTCGAGGTCGGCGGAAGCTTCGGATGCGGTGGGCTCTGCGGCAGTGGAACGACGTACGTGCTCGAGGAGAAGGACGGGGCCTGGGAGGTCACCGGCACCACGGGCACCACTTGGATCGCGTAGCTCGCGTTCCGCTCAGTCCACGTAGCGGTTCGTGATCGGCATCCGGCGGTCGCGCCCGAACGCCTTCGGGGTGATCTTGATCCCGGGAGCCGCCTGTCGCCGCTTGTACTCGGTGCGGTCGATCATCCGGATGATGCGATCCACCGTCGAGCGGTCATGGCCTTGCGCCACGATCTCCTCCACACCCAGGTCGTCCTCGACGTAGGACTCGATGATCGGATCCAAGACGTCATACGGCGGGAGTGAGTCCGTGTCCTTCTGATCCGGCCGGAGCTCCGCCGACGGCGGCTTCGTCATCACCCGTTCCGGGATCGGCTCGCCCGGCCCGGTCTCGTTCCGCCACCGACAGAGCTCGTAGACGAGCGTCTTGGGGACGTCCTTGATGGGCGCGAACCCGCCGGCCATGTCCCCGTAGAGCGTCGCGTAGCCGACCGCGTACTCGCTCTTGTTCCCCGTGGCGAGCACCAGCGAGCCGAACTTGTTCGAGATCGCCATCAGCAGGTTCCCGCGGATGCGGGCCTGGAGGTTCTCCTCGGTGACGTCCTCGGGCCTGCCCTCGAAGAGCGGTCGGAGCGTTGACCGGTAGGCATCGAAGATCTCCTCGATCGAGCGTGACGTCGAGCCGGATGCCGAGTCGCGAGGCGACGTCCGCGGCGTCCTCCACGCTCTCGGGACTCGAGTACGGCGAGGGCATCGCGAGCGCTCGCACCGACTCCGGGCCGAGGGCGTCGACCGCGAGGGCCGTCACGAACGCCGAATCGATCCCGCCGGACAGACCGAGGACCACGTCATCGAACCCGTTCTTGCGGACGTAGTCCCGAAGACCGAGGACGAGCGCTCGGTAGATCGATTCCGGCGGCTCGGACCAGGCCGCGTCTCGTTCGGCACGGGCCGTCTGGTCGTCGATGTCGACGATCAAGAGATCCTCCTCGAAGAACGGGGCTCGGCACGCGACCTCTCCGTCGGGGCCCATCACGAGCGAGCCTCCGTCGAAAACGATCTCGTCCTGTCCGCCCACGGCGTTCACGTAGGCGATCCAGCCGCCGAACTCGCGCGCGCGGTCGCGCAGCACCGCGAGTCGCTCCTCGAGCTTGCGCCGGTGGTAGGGCGACCCGTTGATGTTCGTGACGAGCGGGACGCCGCGATAGTCGGAGAACGGCCGCCCCGGTTGCCACACGTCCTCGCACACCGACAGGCCCACGGAGATGCCGCCCACGGACACCTGCTCGGTCCGTTCGCCGGGGACGAAGTAGCGCTTCTCGTCGAAGACCCCGTAGTTGGGCAGGACGATCTTGTGGTAGCGGACGCGTACCTCGCCTCCGGCGAGGTACGCGGACGCGTTGTGGAGCCCCCGGTCGGTCCGGTCCACGAAGCCGGCGACCACGGGGCAGGCGTCCACCGTCTTGGCGGCGAGCTCGTCGAGCGCGGCGAGGTTGTCGCGGACGAACTCCGGGCGGAGCACGAGGTCCTCCGGGGGGTAGCCCGTGATGGAGAGCTCGGGGAAGCACACGAGCTCGGCGGCGGCCTCGGTCGCCCGGGCCGCGGCCGACGCCATCTTCTCGACGTTGCCGGCGAGGTCTCCGACGGTGAGGTTCAGCTGGCCGAGCGCGATACGAGGCATGACATCAGCGTAGCGCGAGGTACTCGAGGTGCGGGTGGTGGGAAGTTCAAACCGGACACCGACCCTCTACTCGGGGCCGCCGATGTCCACGTTGTACGCCTCCCACACGAGGTCGGCGCCCTTCTGACGGTGGCGGATGATCCGGCCCATGAACCGCTGGAGGTCGTCTCGGGCGTCCTCGAGCGGCCAGGGGAGTCCTCCGATCTCGACCTCCTCGAGCCGCGCGAGCATCTGCTCGACGGCCCCGGTGATCTCGGGGTGCTCGTTGCGGAGGCGGTCGATCGTTCCGGAGAAGCGCGGCGACGTGGTCACGATCTCCTCGTAGAGCCCGCCCGGCTTCTCGGTGCCGTCGACGTGCTGCTCCCAGGCGTCTCGGACGGCCGTGATCTCCTTGGTGACCAACCCGGTCCAATCGGGGATCCTGCCGGCGGCCGGGGAGGAGATGGCGAATTCGAGCCCGACGAGCGCTTCGTGGAGGGTTCTCCGACGCTTCGCAGCCTCTTGCAGCGCAGGGGTACGCGGCTTCTCGATCATAGAGCCACTGTAGCCGGGGCCGATGACACCGCGCAATCCGTGTGTACCGCCGAGCCGTACTACCCCCGGATCACGAGGGAGGGCCATGACCGGAGTCAAGAGAAGGGCCATCGTGATGCTCGCGTTGGCCGCCTGCTTGATCCTCGGCACGTCGGGTGCTGCCGACGCCGTCACGGTCGGCGTGCGCGGCATCTTCAACGGCACCCGCTTCGTCTGGAGCCCGCAGACGAGGTCGATCGTGCCCGGGACCACCATCCGATGGCGAGCGATCGACGGCAGCCACAACGTCAAGTCACGAGGCTCGAACTGGAGCTACTTCCGGAACCTGCCGAGCGGAACGTCCGTCGCCCGAACGTTCAACCGGAGGGGCACGTTCCGCTACTACTGCACGATCCACGGCAGCGTGTCGAACGGTGCCTGCAGCGGGATGTGCGGCAGGATCGTCGTCAGCTGACGCCCGCCGAAGAGAGCTCCTGGACCATGGCTCGCACGAGCGCGGCGGACACCGTGTTGCCTTTCGACTCGAACAAGGCCAATGCGTCGCGGGCCGCTTCCGCCGCCTCTGCCGGCCGGCCCGCGAGGCGCAACACCTCCGCGAGATCGATCATCGCGTCGCCTTGCGAGTTGAGGTCATCCGATGCTCGGATGATCTCGACAGCCTCGAGGGCGAGCTTCTCCGCCTCGGCTGCCTGACCTCTTGAGGCAAGGATCTTCGCGCGCACGCCTCGCCACCGGAACTGCGATGACACGTCATCCTGGGCCGCGAGTTCCTCGCTGATCTGGGTGTGCTCCTCGGCACCTTCGAGGTCTCTCTGCCGGTAGAGCACCTCCGCCAGCAGCGCGGCCGTGGTCGAGATGTAGTTCGTCTCACCCATCCGCTCCAGCGTGTCGTAGTCGCGTCGGAGCTCCACCTCCGCGGCCGCGAGGTCGCCCGCGAGCATCTCGACCGGTCCCGAGTCGAACGACGTCTGCGCCGCGAGGAAGGTCCAGCCGAGCTCTTCCAGCATCGCCCTGCTCCTGCGGTAGAGCGCCCGCGACTCCTCCACGTTTCCGCGCATCGCCTCGAGGTGGGAGAGCGCGGCTTCGAGCAGCGCCTCGGGCTTGCGGTCGCCGCTGACCTCCTCGAGCAGCGCGCGGCAGCGTTCGATCGCTTCGGGCACAGGAGTCGGTCCGCTGAGGGCGCAGTAGCCGAGCGAGGGGATCGCCCGGCCGACCATCCTCCGGTTCCCCGCCAGTCTCGCGTGGTCGAGGGTCAGCTGAGCGGCGGCCTCGGAGGCGCCCCACTGCAGGCCCATCTCCCTGACGAACATGATCAGCCGCCACGCCCGAGCGAGCCCGTCGTGGGCCTCGAGGGCCTGGAGCTCCGGGAGGAGGGCCTCGACCTCGTCGACGACGGTCTCGGCAACCGCCTCCGGGTCGATCGTGTAGCGGAGCTCCATCTCCTGGATGAGCGCCGTCGCCTCCAGCACGCGGTCGGAGAGCTCGCGCGCCTCTTCGATCGCGGCCTGATGCAACGCCTCGGCTTCCACGAACCCGCCCTGCTCCGTGAGGGCTTCCGCGGCGTCCAGTCGGAGCCGGGGACGTTCTGGATGCCCGGGAGGAAGCAGCGTCGCGGCCCGTCGCAACAGGTTCGCGGCAGCGGGGATGTCACCACGGGCGAGCGCCCGGCGTCCGGCGGCCGACAGATAGCCGCTTCCCCGCACGCCGATCTGCCAGACCTGCTCATCGTTCGGCGTGAGCTGGTGCAAGGTGAAGAACGCCTGTTCCAGGTGGTAGCCGCGGATCTCTTCGAACTCGAGGACGCGATCGGGGGCGACTCGTTCGAGCCAGTCGATGAAACGGACGTGCAGGTCGGCTCGGGTGCGCTTCAGCAACCCGTGGTAGGCGGCTTCGCGGATCAGGATGTGCATGAACCGGTAGGCCTCCTGGCCGGCGAAACTCGATTCGTGCGGCTGTACCAGCTCTCGGTGCGTGAGGCTCCGGAGGCTTTCTCCGGCATGGCGGCGCACCTCGTCGGGCGAGAGATCCTCGACGGCTCCCCGGAAGAACACCTGCCCGATCACGGCTGCTCTTTCGACAACCACGCGGTCGATCGGTCCGAGCCGGTCGAGGCGCGCGGAAAGGAGCGCTTGGATCGTCGGGGGGATCGTGATGGCACCGACATCGCGGATCAGGACCCATCGGTCGTGGTCATCGCGTTCCAGGATCCCGTCGTCGAGGAGCATCGAGAGCATCTGCTCGACGAAGAGCGGGTTGCCCTCGGCGGCTTCGACGATCTTCGACTTCACCGCCGGGTCGAGGTCGGCGCTTCCCAGGAGGTGCTCGGCCACCTCCACGCTCTCGTCGTCGGACAGCGGTTGCAGGACGAGCACGTGATGACGATCCGACTCCTCGCCCCAGTCGGCGTGAGTGTCGAAGAGGTCGGGTCGCGCCGAGCAGGCGAGCACGACGGGCCCCGTGAGGGTGGTCGCGACCGACCGGATCAGGTCGAGGAACGTCCGCTCCGCCCAGTGGATGTCGTCGATCAGGACGATCAGGGGCTTGCCCGCCGCCATGAGCTCGAGGAAACGACGAGCGGCCCAGAAGGTCTCTTCCACGGGATACGTCGCCGGCGACAGACCGATCGCCCCGGCGAGCCGATCCGCCACGTCGCTCCCCTCGTCTCCGAGCAGCGTCGAGAGCTTCTGGAGCGCGTCGGCCGCCGGGTCGTCGTTGCCGATGCCCGCCGCGGTTCGCGCGATCTCGGCCAGCGGCCAGAACGTCAAGCCCTCCCCGTACGACAGGCACCGACCGTGCACCGCCCGCGCGTCGGACTGGGCGATGAACTCCTGGAGCAGCCGGGACTTGCCGGTCCCGGCGGGCGCGACGACGGTCACCACGTGACAGCTCTTGGTGTCGATCGCGCGGGCGAGGGCGCCGGTGAGCACCTCCAGCTCGTCTTCGCGCCCGACCATCGGGGCATCGAGGTGCCGGGCCACCCCCTCCTCCTGGTGGCCGACGGAGATGAGTCGATAGGCCGGCATCGGTTCGGACTTGCCCTTCAGCTCGAGCGGCTCGACCTCCTCTGCTTCGATCGCATCCTTGACCAGGCGGTACGTCTGCTCCCCGAGGAGGATCTCCATCGTCGGCGCGTTCTGCTCGAGCCGCGCCGCGACGTTCACGGTGTCGCCCGTCACGAGCCGGTGCCCGACGCTCACGTCGCCGGCAACCACCTCTCCGGTGTTGACGCCGGTCCGATTCTCGAGCCGGATGCCGTAGATCTCCTCGAACTCCGAGTTGATGCGGACGAGCTCTTCCTGCATCTCGGCGGCGGACCGAACCGCTCGGAGCGCGTCATCCTCGTGGAGCTGTGGCAATCCGAAGACCGCCATGATCGCGTCCCCGATGTACTTCTCCACCGTGCCCCCGTGTCGCTCGAGCACGGTGCGCATCGTGTTGAAGTACTGGTTCAGGACCTCGCGCAGGGCCTCGGTGTCCAGGCGCTCCGCCAGCGACGTGGACCCCTTCAGGTCGGAGAAGACCACCGTGACGGTCTTGCGAACTTCCTCGGGGACGACTTCGACGGCGGCGAGCTGGGCGCCGCACATGCCACACATGCGGAACCGATCGGGGTTCTCTTCACCGCAACTCGGACAGGTCTGCACCGGACGAGTCTACGCCCGGCCCCGCATGGGACCGGGCGTAGTGTTTCCGCAGGTCGTCAGCTGAAGATCAGGTGCGGCGCGGCGGGTCTCCGCCGGGCAGCCAACCAGTGATGATGCCTCCTCCGGCGTTGTCGCTGACCTGGGTCAGGACGCACGGGGCGTAGCTCGAGGGGTTCGGCTTCAGGCACTTGGGCGCCATCGCGACGTAGAGCACTCCGCCGGGCTCCGATCCGTTCACGTCCTGCACCGTGTAGGGAGCTCCGTTCCGGACCCACGGATCTGCGGACTTGAGCCCCACACACCATCCGATCCGCCCAGTCGGCGGCGCATGCCGCAAGTCGGCGGAGGTGATGTGGTTGACGAGGGAGACGGGTCCACTGCCGGTCGTGGCGTGGAAGAAGACATCGTTTCCGAAGACGACCCTTTGACCTGCGCAGGAGATCCCGAGGCTCGTGAAGGGCACGACGCTCGCACCCAGCCCGACATTCTCGGTCGTGCGGTATTCGTCCAGGCCTCCTCGGAGGTCGACGACGCAGCCGGTGCCGTGACATCCCGCGTCCCAGATGTCGAAGGGGTCCGACGCTGCTCCGGACGCACCCGATGATGTGGCGAACGGGATCAGCCGGTAGCTCGTCAAGAAGGGCTCGTTCGCGTTGGCGATCGACAGGCCCGAGTCGAAGAACGCAACCCCCCCAGCGTTCGTGATCTCCGGCGTCACCGAGAGCGCTCCGGAGGCGAGCCCCGACCCTGTCGCGAGCACGAACGAGACCTCGAGGCCTGCGACGGGTCCTGCGGCCGACGTCACCTTCACCTTGACGAAGCCGCTCGCGCCTGTCGGGTCGAATGGCCCTGCGGTGATCAGTTGGTTCACAGAAGCGTCCCTCGGCTGACTGCCCGGAACGATCTGGACGTTGATCTCCTCGGCGGACGCAGCCGGCATGAACAGTCCGGCCACGATCAGCGTTGCTCCGAGAAGCACGGATACGGATGTGGTACGGAGCCTTCTGGAAGTCATCTCCACCCCCTGGTGGGTTGCCGAAATACGGGAGGCCCGGCGCACCCCGAGACCCAGAAAAGGAATCATCCCCCGTTCGACCTAAGGCGTCAACCGGAGAAGGCTAGGTCGAAAGGGCTAGAGGATCGGGAGGTAGCGCTCCAGCTCGTACGGCGAGACGTAGGACTTGAACGCATCCCATTCCTCCCGCTTGTTGCGCAGCAGGAACTCCAGCACGTGGTCCCCGAGGGCTCCGCGGAGCACATCGGAGCCTTCCGCCAGGTGGATCGCTTCGATGAGGTCCTCGGGCAAAGACTTGATACCCGCGATCTCTCGCTCGTGCTCGGTCATCTCGTAGATGTTGTTGGACGCCTCCGGTGCGAGCTCGTACTCGCCCTCCACCCCCGCGAGCCCGGCCGCGAGCATCGCCGAGAACGCGAGATACGGGTTGCACGCGGGATCCGGCGAGCGGTACTCGATCCGCGTCGCCCCTTCCTTGCCCGGCTTGTACATCGGGACACGCACGAGGGCGCTGCGGTTCCGACGCGCCCAGCACACGTAGACGGGCGCCTCGAAGCCGGGCACGAGCCGCTTGTAGGAGTTCACCCACTGGTTCGTGAGCAGCGTGATCTCCTGCGCGTGCCGCAGGAGCCCCGCGATGTAGGACTTCGCCGTCTTCGAGAGGTGGTACTCGTCGGCGGCGTCGAAGAACGCGTTCCGGTCGCCTTCGAACAGCGACTGGTGGGTGTGCATCCCCGAGCCGTTCACGCCGGCGACCGGCTTCGGCATGAAGGTCGCGTAGATCCCGAACTCGTGCGCGACCTCCTTCACGGTGAGGCGGTACGTCATCACCTGGTCGGCCATCGTGAGCGCGTCGGTGTAGCGGAGGTCGATCTCGTGCTGTGACGGCGCAACCTCGTGATGGACGTACTCGACGGGGATCCCCATCGACTCGAGGTAGTGCACGGTCCGCTTGCGGTAGTCGGTGGCGACGTCGAGGGGTGTCTCGTCGAAGTAGCCGCCCTGGTCGAGGAACTTCGGATCCTCGAGCGACCTGAAGTAGAAGTACTCGAGCTCCGGGCCCACGTAGAAGGTGAAACCCTTCTCCGCCGCGCGCGCGACCTGGCGCTTGAGGACGCCGCGCGGGTCGCCGGCGAACGGCGTGCCGTCCGGTTCGAGGATGTCGCAGAACATCCTCGCCACCGCATGCTCCGTCTTCCACGGGATCACCTGGAAGGTGGACGGATCGGGGAACGCCACCATGTCGGATTCCTGGATGCGGGCGAAGCCGTCGATCGAGGACCCGTCGAAGCCCATCCCTTCGGTGAGCGCTCCTTCGAGTTCCTGCGAGGTGATCGTGAACGCCTTGAGGAACCCGAGCACGTCGGTGAACCAGAGCCGGATGAACCGGATCCCCCGCTCCTCGATCGTGCGCAGGACGTAATCGGCTTCGGCGGAAAGGGCCATGTCGTCGAGGGTACGAGGGGGCATGCCGTTGCCGGTTACGAGGGAGTAAACGTTGCACCCGTTGGCCACACGTACGATGCGTTGGTGGAGCGGAAAAGAGTGGGGTCCGGGTCGACGTACGAGCCGGTGATCGGCTTCTCTCGAGCGGCCGTCGCCGGGCATCACGTGGCGGTCGCGGCGACCGCGCCGATCATGCCCGACGGAGGCGAGCCTCCGACCGACGCGTATGGACAGGCGAAGCGGTGCCTCGAGATCATCGTGGCGGCGCTGGACGAAGCAGGCTCGTCGGTGCAGGACGTGATCCGGACGCGGTGCTATCTGGTGGCCGCGGAGGATTGGCAGGAGGTCGGTCGCGCCCACGGCGAGGTGTTCGCCGACGTGCGTCCGGCCAACGCGATGATCGTGGTGACAGGGTTCGTGGATCCGCGTTGGCGCGTCGAGATCGAGGCCGACGCGATCCTCGATCAGGGGTGAGGCTCGACCCGTCAGGAAGCTGACGGATCAGCAGCCCGCCCCGGGCGCGTGACTACGATGCCTTGATGCTCACGCCCGAGATCCTCGGCCGGACGTTCGCGGATGCCCCCGATCCGGAGCTGGCGCGGGTGGCGTTCTCCCGGGTCGGGGAGGACGCCCACGCGCGGGAGGTACTGGGTCGGCCGGAGGTCCTGCCGGCGGCCTCGCGGCTGCTCGGCTTCTCGACCGCGGCGAGCGACCTGCTCGTTCGACACCCCGAGGAGATCGACGCGCTGACCGATGTCCGCCCAAGGGGTCGAGAGGAACTGGACGCGGAGCTCGGCCACGACTCCGCGACCCACGGCACCACCGCCGGGCTCCGCCGGTTCCGCCGGCGGTCGATGCTCCGCATCGCCGCCCGCGACCTCGCGGGTGCGTCCTTCGAGGAGGTCGTCGCCGAAGTCAGCGACGTGGCCGACGCGTGCCTCGCGCACGCGTGCCCGGACGGCTACGCCGTCGTCGCGCTCGGCAAGCTCGGCGGCAGGGAGCTCAACTACGCGAGCGACGTCGACCTCCTACTGCTTCACCGCGACGACGTGGGTGGGGACATCGCGGAGACCACGGCGGCCAACCTGATCGCCGATCTCTCCGATCCGACCTCCGACGGCGTCGCCCTCCGGGTCGACCTCACGCTCCGCCCGGGGGGTCGGAGCGGCACACTGGTTCGTACGCTGCCCGCCACCCTCGCCTACTACGAGCGCGAGGCTGCCACCTGGGAACGCCAGGCGATGATCAAGGCTCGGGCCGCCGCCGGGGACCGACCGCTCGGCGAGGCTTTCGTCGAAGGTGTCGCACAGTTCGTCTACCCGAAAGACCTGCACGAGGCCGCGATTCACGACGTCCGGCGTTCGAAGGTGCGACTCGAGGAGTACATCCGGCGTCGCGGCAAGGAGCTCACCGAAGTGAAGCGCGGCCGTGGTGGGATCCGCGACGTCGAGTTCGCGGTGCAGCTCCTCCAGATCGTCCACGGCCGGCGGGACCGGCGGCTGCGCGATCCGAACACCCTCGCCGCGCTCGCCGCGCTCGCGGATGAGGGCTACGTGGCCCACGAAGATGCCGACGCACTCGCGGACGCCTACCGGTTCCTGCGGCGACTGGAGCATCGGCTGCAGATGGTGCGCGACCTCCAGACACACGACCTCCCCGCCGACCGGCACGCGCGCACCACCGTGGCGCGGTCACTCGGGCTCGACGGCGCCGACGCCCTGCAGGCCGAGTACGACCGCACGACGGACCTCGTCCGTGGGATCCACGAGCGGCTCTTCTACCGGCCGCTGCTCGAGGCGTTCGCGGGCCCGGTCCAGCCCACGCCCGGGCACGACCGCGAGGCGACCGAGGAGCTCCTTGCAGGTCTCGGATTCGCGCAGCCGTCACGCGCGTACGAGTCGCTGCAGCGACTGGTGGCTCCGGCCACGCGGATCGGCAAGGTCCTGTCCCACGTGTTCCCCGTGATGGCACCGGCGCTCGCGCTCGCCGCCGACCCGGATGCCGCCCTCGTACGGCTGGAGCGGATCGCGGAGGCGGTGGGGGACCGGTCCGGGCCGGCGGACGCGCTCGCCGCGGATCCACAGGCGGCTCGGCGTCTCGCCCACCTCGCGGCCGCCAGCACGTTCGCGACCGACCTGCTGGTCGCCGAGCCGGACCGGATCCTCGCCCTCTCCGGCAGCTTGTTCGGGGCGCCCGCCGTCGACTCGCAGGCCCAGCTCGTCGAGGCGGTCGCTCGAACCGCGGCGCGCGAGCTCACGCCCCGCGAGACGGGAGAGGCGATCGCCGCCGTGGCCTACACGGTCATCGAGGAGGTGGTCGCCGCCGCCGAGCCCGACCTCCCCTTCGCGGTGGTGGGGTTGGGCAAGCTCGGTGCGAAGGAGCTGAACGTGGCGAGCGACCTCGATGTCGTTTTCGTCTACGAGGGCGAAGGCCCGGACGACCTCGCGCGCGCGACGGCCGCAGCCGAGCGCGTCATGCGTCACGTGCACGAGGCCGGCTGGGAGCCCGACGCCGACCTCCGGCCCGAGGGGCGGAGCGGCCCGCTGGCACGTTCGATGGCTGGCTTCCTCGAGTACTGGGAGCGCTACGCGGACCCGTGGGAGTTCCAGTCGCTGCTGCGGGCGCGCCACGTGGCGGGCGACCCGGACCTCGGCCGGCGCTTCGAGCTGAACGCGGCCGACTTCGCGTATCCGCCCGACGGACTGACGCTCGATCGGGTGGTGGAGATCCGCCGGATGCGCGATCGGATCGAGCGCGAGCGGGTGAGGCCCCCGGAGGCGTCGAGGTTCCACTTCAAGCTCGGTCACGGCTCGCTCGCCGACGTGCAGTTCGCCGTGGAGCTGTCATTGATGCGGTTCGGCGGCGCGGAGCCGGAGGTGAGATCCCGGAGGACGCTCGAGGCGATCGAGCACCTCGCGGCGGCCCGTCACCTGGAGGATCAGGTCGCGCGCGACCTCGCGGAAGCGTTCGTCTTCCTGTCCGACGTGAAGAACGCCCTCGAGATGGACCGGCGGGTCCACGCGGAGGCGGTCCCGGCGGCGCCGGCCGAGCAAACGGCGCTCGCCCGGCGCCTCGGCTTCGAGGAGTATTCGAGGCAGGCGTTCCTGGAGCGCTACCTTCACGTCAGCCGGCGGTGTCGTCGGGCGATGGAGCGGGTGTTCGCGCAGGCGCTCGAGTAGTCGCTAACCCTATTTCCAGGTATGAAGGTTGTATGGCCACACAACCGATACCTACGGGCATGGAGATCGAGGCGACCTCCGACGCCCTGAAACTGATCCGCGCGCGAGGCGGGATGCTTTTCGTCTGGATCGAGGCCGGGATGCGGGGACTGCGGTTCCTGAAGACCTCGACGGAACCGCCGGAGGACGCGCTGAACTGGGAGCGGACCGAAACGAAGGAAGGCTTCCTGGTGTTCACGCCCCCCAAGATGCGGAAGCCCTTGACGCTCGGCCTCGAGGTGCGGGGCTTCCTCACCAAGCTCCGCATCAACGCGCTCTGGAACGGCTGCACCTTCGTCGTCTAGGGGCTCTCGTCAGGCACCACGCGTTCATCGACGGATTCAAGCTGCCAATGACTCTCGAGTAGCACCTCGGTATCGAGCGAGACCCACAACCAGTTGGCCTCGATGAGTGCTTCGATCTCGTCTCGCGAGAGATCCGGTGGACCTTCCAGGCTCGAGCGGATGCTGAACGTGAAGCATGCAGTCAGATCGACGACGTACTCCGCCCGACCTTCACGCGTCGACACGGCGCGACCGTACCGATCAAGCAAGTCGATCGTCAGATCATTCGCCCGATCGTGACGGATCTCACAGACGATCATGTGCCAGATCGCTGAAGTCGGCCAACTCTCAAGAGGGGGTGGTTGATGCGCTGGCTGCTCATGATCACTCGTGACATGCGAGTCCATGTCCCGCCTCAGCTGTTCTGGACACGGGCGAACGCTGACTTCGAAGCGCGGCGTTGGCTGTGGTTCTTGTTCGGCTGGACGCGCGTGTCAGACACGAGGCTCGCAGCGGGTCAGGTGAAGGTCGGCGTTCGCCACATGCTCCACCTCGTCGAGATGGAAATCCCGGAATCATGGGTCGCTGAGCCCCTCTGGGCCTGCATGGCGACCGACGAGAGCACCTACCCGAAGCTGGCCGTCGATCTCATCGCCGGAGACTGGGAGGAGGCGAAGGCGTGGGTGCTGCTGCATTCGCGAAAAGCAGAAGCGCCAGGGGAGTCATTTGGCGCTGAGTGGTGCTTCGAGAAGACCTTCCACAGACGCGGGACCAAGCACTACGCGGCCGCCCACAAGCTCAGGAGCACCTGACCCACCGTCAAGGCAGTTCATGCTCTCTCCGAAGTCACCCCTGGACGGCTGCATTACGATGCGATTGGATTCACCATCCGGCAGCTCGGAGGGTACAAATGACGGTCTCACTTGTTGACATGGTTGTACCGATCGACCAACTCGTCCTGGATCCGAACAACCCGCGTTATGCAGATATCGGACTCTCCCGAACCATTCCGCGGCACAAGGTTTCAGACGAGCAGGTGCAGGCGACCGCTCTAGCTCGAATGCTTGATGACAGGTTTGAGGTAGGGCAGCTCAAGGAGAGCATCGAGAAGATGGGGTTCTTGCGCGTCGACCGACTAGTGGTCCTCGAGCTCCCTGAGGAGGAGCTCTACATGGTTGTCGAGGGGAACAGGCGGCTCGCGGCCATCAAGTCTCTCCTTGGAGAGGCGGCAAGCGGTGAGATTGATCTCGATGGGGAGGTCGAGATGTCTTTGAAGGAACTCCCCGCTGTACTCATCCAAGGTGGGACGTCTGACCAACGTGAAGAGCATGCTCGACACCTCCAGGGGATCCGGCACATCGCTGGCATCAAGCAATGGGGTCCCTATCAGCAAGCGCTTGCCGTCGGCCGCATGATTGAGGAAGGCATGGGAGTAACCACTGTGAAGTCAGCCCTTGGCCTTTCCACTCAGAGGGTCAACCTGCTTAATGGCGTATACCAGGGAATGAAGCAGATGAGAGATGATCCCGACTACTCCGAGCACGTCAAACCTGAACACTTCAGCCACTTTGCGGAGGCTCTTAAGCAACCGAAGATTCGCGATTGGCTTGGTTGGAACAAGGATGAAGGACGTATCGAGAACGACGCCGCAAAGGCAAGTTTCTACCAGTTGATCGTGGGCATGGAGGACGACGAAGGACAGACACTTCAACCGAAGATCGTTGATGCAAAGGACTTTCGGCTTCTTCCACGATTCATCGACGATGCTTCCTTCTTCGGCGATTTTCTTGGCAATCCCGCGCAAACGGTCCAAGAGGCAGCGCGCATCTACGCCCCACCTCCCGAACCTCTTCCAGACTGGAAGTCGATTCTGCGTCGCGATCTCGCGACCCTCGTCAACAATGTTCCACACACGGCGATTGCATCTGCAGGCGAGGACGACATCCGTCTCCTCACCGAACTGCGCGACACATGCGCCAAGTTTCTCACTGACATAGGTCGCGTCCAGGAGGCGTAGTTGCCGGCGGCGTCTGACGTAGCAGCAGAGCTCGCCACCTCATTCAACGCGAAGTCCAGTGCTCTGCTAGAGGACGCGGTCATCGAGTCGATGGTGCGGATGGGCCTGACGGAACCCCAGGCGGCGGAGCTTGTGGATAATCGGTACCTCGCAGCAGTCCGGAGTAACCTGGGACGCCTTGAGCCTCAGCGACTTCCTTTTGAGATAAGTATCGGGAAGCCCGAGAGGCTGATTGGGAAGCAAAGAATCAGAACAACGGATACACCACAAGCAGCTCGAGCCAGGGAACGACTACACCTTGTGGCGGTCCTGACTGAGGTTCTCGCTTCCATGAATGACGCGGAGTTCGAGCATCTTTGTGCATCGATCTTGCTCCGCAATGGAGCGTCAGATGCCGTGGTCCTCATTGGAGGAAATGAGGGAGGGATCGACTTCTATGGGCGAGTCCCCGTTCTACTGGGTGATATCGCCGTACCGAGAAACCTGCTCAGGACTTCCCTCGAGGTGCGGGACGTACTCTATCTAGGACAATGCAAGCGCTACTCCTCATCGTCGACCATCAATCGTGATGAACTTCAGAAGTTTGCCGGCCAAGTTCGAGATTGCCTGAGGCAGTACGGGGGCATGGCCGTGCCGCCCTCAAACCACGTGCCGTTCGACTACTTCTCTACCGAGGAACCGTGCATTGGTTTCTTCATGACTTCTGCCAAGTTCAGTTCGGGAGCGCGTGACTACGCCGCGTCGGTCAACATGGTTCTCGCAGATGGCCAACTACTGGCGGAGCTATTGATCTTCTGGGGTGTAGGCAAAGAGACGAGCACTCAACTAACTCCAGACTCAGTTGCGGGATGGGCAAAATCGATTAGCTCAGGCAGGTTCTTCAAGGGCCCATGACCGACAAGCCTCTCGCTTCCAGAGAGTGGGTCGAGTTGATTGGATTCGCCGAGCTACCCGAAGGTAGGGGGCTTCGCCGTTCGGTTAGCGGGGACTCCGTGCTGCTCCTAAAGGCTGACGATCAGGTGTTCGCGATCGGGAATCAGTGCACGCATCAAGGGGCTGGACTCGACAGGGGTGTTGTCAAGATCGCCGGCTCGGTGCGGACGGTTACCTGCCCGGCGCACGGGAGCATGTTCAACCTCGAGACGGGCAAGCCTATGCGGCCGCCGGCCACGAAGCCTGTGCCTGTGTACGACGTGAAGGTGGAGAACGGGCGGGTGTTCGTTCGGCCTCGTGCCGAGACCTAGAGCTGGCCGATCGAACGGGGTTCCATGCGGGGGCCGTACGCGGGTGGGGAGATGTGGCTCGCTTCCAGGAGCCGCTGCACGCGGCCTCGCTGCCCTCGGTACGGCTCCAGCAGCTCGAGCATCCGCTCGTCGGTGGCGCGGGGTTCTCCGGCGAGCGCCCAGGCCACGACGTCCGGTAGGTGGTAGTCGCCGACCGAGACGGCATCGGGATCGCCGAACGACAGCCGCATGACCTCTGCTGCCGTCCACGGGCCGATGCCCGGTAAGGCCTCCAGCCTGCGCCTGGCTTCGTCGAACGGGACCTCGGCGAGCGCCTCCAGCGACGCCGCCCGCGCGCACACGGCTCGCACCACTTCCGCGCGGCGTCGCTCCACCCCCCACGGGTGGAACCGGAAGTACGGGAGCTCAGCCACCGTCGCGGGCTCGGGAGGGAGGAACACCTCGCCAGGACCGGGCGCCGGTTCGCTCACGGCGAGCGTCATCCTTCGCCATGCTCGTCGGGCCTCCATCCCCACGACCTTCTGCTCGAGGATCGCGGCGATGAGCGTCCGCACGACGTCCAGCGCGCGCGTGAGCCGCACGCTGCGATGTTCCTTCCACACCTGCGCCATCACCTCGTCCCGAGGTTCGAACGCGGAGAGTATCGTCCTCGGCGCCGACGAGGTCGGGCGCTCGCTCGAGTGCCCATCCGGCTCCGGCTCCCCACGCCTTAGCGACGACCTTCCCGTGTCCGGGAACGAGCCGAAGCGTGACCGGGCCCTCGGGCGTTCGTGCGGCGCGCCACGTCTCGTGTCGCTCGATCCGCATCGTCGGGTCGCCGGTCCCGCGACGGAGGGGGAAGAGCGTCGCGGCTAGGTCGTAGGGCTCCTCGACCGAGATCGTGCGCGACCGTTCCGACACGACGGTCATCCTGAAGGGCTCGCCGTCGTGGCGCTCGGCGTCGACGGTCCCGGCACCGACTGGCTCGGCAATACCCCGACGTCGAAGGCGAGGTGCCGGGCGATCTCGAGGCTCCCGGTCTCGGGGAACTGCGTCACGACATCCCAGGCGACGAGGCCCATCCCACCGTCCTCATCGGCGCGGAAGTACAGGACCTCGGCGGAGAACGGCACGTCGCCCTCGGCGGTGAAGCCGGTCGGTCCCGCGCCGCCGGTCGTGCCGACGCGGAGGTACAGCGTCCCGTCGATCACCTCGTCGCGGTTCTCGTGGAAATGGCCCGACAGGACGAGAGGCACCATGCCCGCCACTTGAGCGGCCATGCGATCGTCGTGCACGAGCACGATGTCGGGCGGCTCCGGGAGCCCACTCACGTCCGCCGCGACGCGTTCCGCCGCGGCCTCGACCAGCGCGACGACGTCCTCGTCGCCGGTCGGCGTGCCTCGTTCCTCGTTGAAGTAGGGGTGCCCGAGTCCGTAGATCGTGAAGCCGTCGACCTCCGCCGTCTCGCCGTCGAGCACGACGGTTCCGTCGACACGGGCGAGCGCGTCCTGGAAGTCGGCGGAGTCGTGGTTGCCTCGCACCCACACGTACGGGAGCTCGAAGTCGGGGATCTCCGTGAGGATGAACTCCTCGTTCGGAGCGCCGAACGAAGTCGTGTCGCCGGTGTCGATCACGAGGTCGACGTCGAAGCTCCTCGCGAGCTCCTGTGCGAACCCGTAGCCGAGCGTCGACAGGTGGATGTCCGAGATGTGGAGGACGCGGACCTCGTCTCCGCGACCGAGCGGGTTCGACTCGACGGCCGCGTACGCGCGCGCAGCTCCCGCCACGACCCGGCGAAGCTCGTCGCGGAAGTACCCGACGCGCTCGATCGCGCCCTCGACGGGACCGAAGAGCTGGGGAACCAGACGGAGGGATCCCGTGTAGCTCGGAGCCTGGAAGGCCGCCGCATCGAACCCGATCGCCGTGAACCCGACCGAGAGAACGACCGCGAGGAGTCCGGCGACCGTGGCTCGAAGAACCTCGAGCCATCGGTTCCGGAACGCGAGCAGTCCGAGTGCCGCCGCGCCGGCGACACCGACGAGAACGACCCACCCTGCGAACCGCCCGGCTGCGGCCAGCGTGTTCCGCTCGACCTCGGCGGCGACAGAGTCCACTCCTCGGCGAAGTCCCTCCTGCAGCGCCTCGACGTCGACCTCTCGGAGCGACGCGCGGAGGTGGAGCGGGGCGCCGTGGGTGTCGGCCCGGAGCCTCCCGAGCGGAGGCAACGAGATGTCGGTCACGCTTCGGCCGAAATCGGCCTCCATCTGGATCTGGAAGGGACCGGCCTCGACCGTCGTCTTCGCGAACGCCTGGAGTGCGAGCGCCGCTCCCGCGACGCCGACGAGGATCGGGCCGAGAAGCCTCGCCCAGCGAGGCATGCGCGCCATGCCGGGCACCGTAGCAGCGGCCCCGCGGAAGCTTCGCGACGATCGTCGTCTTGACGATAGGGCTGTTTAGCCCAGAGGATGACCGGGGAAGCTCATCGGAGCGCTTCGGCAGCGAGCGCTCAGACACGCGTCGATCAGGAGGGTGATCGCGATGTCCATCCGCAAGCAGGTCCGTCCGTTTCCATCCGCGCTCGTCGGGTTGGTGACCGTGTTCACCGGCCTCGTCCTCGCGATCCCGGCCCAGGCGGCGAACCCGGGAACCGACGCCGAGATCTCCTACGTGCGTCAGGCCGCCGGAGCACGGAGCGACCTCTACTCGATGAACTCGAACGGGTCCGAGAAGGGCAGACTCACGCGGTCGAGGACCGTCGGCGAATCGACGCCTTCGTGGTCGCCCACCGGGGCCCTGCTCGCGTTCCAGGGGATCACGGATGGTGAGCGCCGGATCTTCGTGCGGAACGCGGCCACCGGCGTGGTCCGTCAGGTGTCGAGCGGTCCCTCCGCCGACCGGTTCCCGACCTGGTCACCGGACAGCAGGAACATCGCGTATCGAAGCCTGCGGTGCCGGACGTGTGACGGACTCGGCGACGGCGACATCTATTCCGTGAGTAGGACCGGTGGTGCACGCGTCAAGCTGACCACGCAAGCCGGGATCAACACCGACCCGGCCTGGTCGCCGGATGGCGCGCACATCGCGTTCGCCAGCAACAGCGACGGCAACTACGACATCTACGTGATGAACGCCGACGGCTCCGGTGTCATCCAGCTCACCGATGACGGTGCGGGGCCACCCGCGATCAGCAACCGCTTCCCGAACTGGTCGCCCGACGGCACGCGCATCGCCTACGTGAGCACTCGGAACAACCAGAACGAGGAGATCTACGTGATGGATGTGAGCGGCGGTTTGGCGCTCGATCCGCCGACGACGCGATTGACGAACAACTCGGCGATCGACCGGTCTCCCTCCTGGTCGCCGAGCGGTGCGAAGATCGCCTTCGCGTCCAAACGAGACGGCGACTACGACATCTGGACGATGAACGCCGCCGACGGGAGCGGATCGGCGAAACTGACGACCGGCACCGCCAAGGAGACCGAGCCGTCATGGCAGCCGCTCGTCGGCTGCACGATCGTCGGGACGAACGGCAACAACACGATCAGCGGGACGCCGGGCGCCGACGTGATCTGCGCCCTCGGCGGGAACGACACGATCGGCACCGGTGGCGGGGCGGACCGCATCTACGGAGGGCCTGGGGGCGACGCCATCAGCAGCGCCGGCGGGAACGACGTGCTCAACGGCGGCCGAGGTGGCGATGTCCTCCGCAGCGGAGCCGGCCGGGATCGGTCGTTCGGCGCCGACGGGAACGACACGTTCTTCACCCGGGACCGTCAGCGCGATCGTCTCGACGGCGGCCCGGGACGGGATCGGGCTCGCCCCGACCGGCGACTCGACCGGCGCGTGAGGATCGAGGTGCTCTTCTAGGGAGGCGTCAGGCTGCCGACGGTCGGGATTCGGAGGCTGCGACTTCCCGCGCGATCTCGATGAACGACTCCAAGAACTGGGACGTTTGGGTAGCGGACCAGGCCACCCCGTAACCGATGGAGGGCGTGTCCTCATCCAAGGGGCGGAAGACGACTCCGGGAAGTGGCGCGCGTTGCACGCCGGGTGGGGTCCCCGTCAGCGCGATCCCCTTGCCCTCCGCGACGTGCTCGAGGCGCCGAGCCTCCTCGAGGTCGGGCACTTCCGATCGCAAGGGAGGTTCGAGGTCACCGAACAGAACCCGGTGGATGTGGTCGAACAACTCGGGATTGATGTTCCGAGGACCCTCGATGATCGTTTCCGTCAACAGCTCGGATCGCGGGATGCGCTTGCGCTTCGCGAGCCGGTGTCTCTCGGGTACGGCCGCCACGAGCTCGTACGTACCGAGCTGCTGGTATCGCGGCGGCGGGTCCACGGACTTGAAAGGAGCGATGACGATCGCGACGTCGAGGGCGAACGTGCTGATCCCGTCGATGAGCTCGGAGATCAGTCGGGGATGGATCTCGACCTCCACATCCGGGAACCTGTCTTCGAAAGCCTTCAGGACCCGCCCCGCCATCGGCGGCATCGCGATGATGGTCGTCCCCACCCGGAGGAAACCTGTCTTACCGCGCTCGGCGAGCTGTGCGCTCTCGACGGCTCGATCGGCCAGCTCGATCGTCAGTCGCGCGTAGTCGAGGAAAGCCCGGCCCGCATCCGTGATCTCGACGCCTCGCCGATCGCGAACCAGAAGTTGCACGCCGACGCTACGTTCGAGCTTCAGGATCTGCTGGGAGAGCCCGGACTGAGCGATGTGGAGCTGTGCCGCCGCCCGCCCGAAGTGGCGCTCCTCGGCGACCGCGATGAAGTACCGGAACTGCCGAAGATCTACCGCCATCGGATCCCTCCTGCTTCTGGTGTATGCATCCCATCTGCTCGCTGGGTTGCGCTCTTGTCAACTGAGTATGTCATATGACAGACTGACTTGGCACACTGCCTTGGCACACGAACTGGCACTCTCGACCCGAGCAGAAAGAGAGGATGGCGACCGTGGACACGTCTCGGATCGCAGCGACCCTCAAGGCGGCTCGAGCGCGTCTCGGGTGGAGTCGCGAGACCCTCGCACACCACTCCGGCGTGAGCTGGTCGGCGATCGCGCAGATCGAGTCGGGGAGACGCAAGGACGTTCGCCTTACCAGCCTGTCCGCGCTTGCCACGGCGCTTGGCGTAAGCGTCGATCACCTGATCGGGAGAGCGTCGGGGGCAACACAGCTCTTGGAACATCGCATGCTTCCCTTCGGGTCCGACGAGGAGTTCCTCGCAGCCGCGATCCCCTTCCTCAACGGTGGGATCGGGCGGTCCGAGAGTCTCTTGGCCGTCACGACCGAGGAGCACATCGAACTCCTACGTGATTCGCTCGGGAACGGCTCCGAACACCTCGAATTCGCGGACTCGGGCCACTGGTATCGCTCGCCCGACGCCGCTCTGAACGGCTATCGCACATTCGTCGATGAGAAGGTCGAAGCGGGAGCGAGCTGGGTCGGGATCGTGGGAGAACCTGTTTGGGCGGGGCGATCCGACCTCGAGATCACTGCCTGGACTCGCTACGAATCGCTGCTCAATCTCTCGTTCGCTGCGTCTCCGGTCACGATCGTCTGTCCGTACGACAGCTGGACCCTGCCCGAAGAAGTCCTCGCGGACGCCTATCGGACGCATCCAGAGGCCGTCCACGCGGGTGAGACCCTCGCCAATCCGGGCTATCGAGGGCCTGAGGACTTCCTCCTCGATACGGCACACCCTGATCGCAGTCGCTGAGTCGCTCGCCGGTTCGAGCGCACTGTCAGATGACTCACTGATTCGACGCACACCGAACGGGTAATGGAAGAGAATGTCCGGGTGTGAACACATCGCGCATCGGAGCGACGTTGCGGGCGACTCGAGAGCGTCTCGGGTGGAGCCGCGAGACCCTCGCGCACCACTCGGGCGTGAGCTGGTCCGCCATCGCGCAGATCGAGTCGGGCCGACGGAAGGACGTTCGCCTCAGCAGTCTGTCGGCCCTCGCCAAGGCCCTCGGCGTGAGCGTCGACTATCTGATCGGTGCGGCGACCGCCACGGCACCCCAACTTCTGGAGCATCGTCTCTTGACGTACGGGTCGGACGAGGAGTACCTCGGATCAGCCGTCCCGTTCTTCGCCGAAGGGATGGAGCGGTCCGAAAGCCTCCTCGCAGTCACGACGCAGGACCAGATCGGGCTCCTGCGCGACTCCCTCGCAGATCGTGCGAACGATATCGAGTACGCGGACTCATCGCTCTGGTATCGCTCGCCCGGCACCGCGATCGAGGGCTATCGCGCGTTCGTGAACCAGAAGCTCGAGGAGGGAGCGGCCTGGGTCCGGATCGTGGCCGAGATCGACCCCGAGAGCCGGTCGGCCGACAGGATCGACTCGTGGAACCGTTACGAATCTTTCGTCAACGTCGCGTTCGCGTCGGCCCCGACGACGTTCCTCTGTTCCTACGACGACAGGTCGTGGCCCGAGGGTGTCATCGACCACGCGCGACAGACCCATCCCGTCGTCGCCAGCGGGCGCGACATGACCCCGAACCCGGAGTACCGAGGGTCCGAAGACCTGCTGATCGACGCGCCGCCCGCGTCAGGCTCTCCGACGGCGCATCACTGATCGCTAAGGCGAGCGGCCCGGAGCGCAAGGTATCGCTGCTCGGGGATGCTCGCGGTCATCCTCGCCGCCCGCAGGTAGGACTCGCGGGCCGCGACCGGTTCACCCGCCAGCTCGAGCAAGTGTCCGCGCACCGCGTCGAGCCGATGCGTGTGGGTCATCCGGTCATCCGTCTCGAGGGTGCCGAGCACGGCGAGGCCGGCCTTCGGGCCGTCGACCATGGCGACCGCGACCGCGCGATTGAGCGTGATCACCGGTCCCGGCGACACCTGCTCGAGGACTTCGTACAGCGCCAAGATCTGCGGCCAGTCCGTGTCTTCGGCGCTCGCCGCTTCGTCGTGGACCGCGGCGATCGCCGCCTGCAGTTGATAGGGACCGACCGGCGCCGTGCCGAGCGTGCGCGTGATGAGCGCGACGCCTTCGTCGATCTGGGCGGTGTTCCACCGCTCACGGTCCTGCTCGGCGAGCGGCACGATGGATCCGTCGGCGTTCGTCCGGGCCGCTCGCCGTGCGTCGGTCAGTACCATGAGTGCGAGCAACCCGGCGACCTCGCCGTCCGTCGGGATGAGCCGGTGGAGCGTCCGCGCGAGCCGGATGGCCTCCGTGGTGAGGTCCGCGCGGTGGAGCGCCGTGCCGGAGCTCGTCGTGTAGCCCTCGTTGAAGAGGAGATACAGCGCGTGCAGGACGACGCGGAGTCGCTCCGCCCGCTCCCGTTCCGGCGGAAGGTCGAACCCGAGCCCCGAGCTCTTGATGCTCTGCTTGGCGCGACTGATGCGTTGGGCCATCGTGGCTTCGGGCACCAGGAAGGCGTTCGCGATCTCCGCCGTCGTCAGCCCGCCGACGGCGCGAAGCGTGAGGGCCAGCTGCGAGGGCACCGAGAGCGAGGGGTGGCAGCACAGGAACAGGAGCGTGAGCGTGTCGTCCTGGGCTGCGAGCGCAACCCGGGCGGGGAGCTCCAACGCCGTGGTTGTTTCCTCACGCCGCCGCCTGGCGCTCTCGCTTCGCCACTCGTCGACCAGGCGCCGTGAGGCGACGGTGACGAGCCACGATCGTGGCTCCTCGGGGATGCCGTCCTGGGCCCACTGCAAGGCCGCGGCGAGCAATGCCTCCTGCACCGCGTCCTCACACGCGTCGAACTGCCCGTGGCGTCGTACGAGCGCGCCGAGGACCTGCGGCGCGAGCTCGCGCAGCAGGTCCTCGACGCGGGGCGTGTCGACCGTCGACAGGGAGGACGGTCCCCTTAGGCGGCGTCGGCCGCCCGCTCCATCTCTGCGATGTCGATCTTCTGCATCTGGAGCATCGCCTGCTTGGCGCGCTGGGCCCGGCCGGGGTCGGAGTCGCCCAGCAGCCTGTGCAGGGCGGTCGGGATGATCTGCCAGGACAGTCCGTACCGGTCCTTGAGCCACCCGCACTGGCTCTCCTCGCCACCGTCGGTGAAGGCCTTCCAGAAGTAGTCGACCTCGTCCTGCGAGTCGCAGCTCACGTGGAACGAGGTCGCCTCGGTGAACGCGAACTCGGGACCGCCGTTCAGCGCCGTGAACTCGAGTCCCTCGAGCACGAACGACGCGGTCATCGCCGCGCCGGGGGTGCCCGGTCCGGCCTCGCCGAAGCGCGAGACGATGCCGACCTTGGACTCCCCACCTGGAGAACCACCGGGCCGGTTGTTGAACACCTCGACGTAGAACTCGGCGGCCTCTTCGGCCTTGTCGTCGAACCAGAGGAACGGGGTGACCTTCTGCATGTCGGTTCTCCTTTTTCCGGCTGCTTCGCGGGCTGGATCTCGCTCAGCGGCCTCGGATCTCAGACCTCGGGTGGTGCGTCGGCGACCTGACGGACCTCGAGAGGCTCGTGCGTGAACGCGACGACCCGTGATGCGATCTCGAGGGCTCGAGCCTCGTCGGGGACGTCGACGAGCCAGTAGCCGGCCAGCGATTCCTTGGCTTCTGCGTACGGGCCGTCGGTCGCGACGGGTGCGCCGTTCTCGAACCGAACGGTCTTCGCCTGACTCGGATCCGCGAGGCCCTGTCCGTCCACGAGCTCGCCAGCCTTCACGAGATCGTCGTTGACCTCGCCCATGAAGGCGATCATGTCCCTGATCCATTCAGGGGTCTTGACCTCCATCATGGTGGCCTGATCACCGAGCATCAGGATCATGTACTTCATCTCTGCTCCTTTCCTCCGGCGCCCCTCGATCGGGCGCTCTCACGACTTGGTCGGAGCAGGCGCCCCGGTCTCGACATCCGGGCGAAAGAAAACCGTACGTGGTTCGGGGGTTTGCGAGCCCGGCGTGAGGGGAATCTTCCCCGAGGTTTCTGGGCCCCGCCCCGGAGCCGAAGGTGGATCGAGCGGGCCCCTGGGGAAGCGGGCCCGCTCGTTTCGCGTCCGGGGGACGGTCGCGCCCTAGACGTCGAAGTACATGTGGAACTCGTGCGGATGGGGCCGGAGCCGGATCGCGTCCACCTCGTGGGCTCGCTTGTACTCGATCCAGGTGTCGATCACGTCCTGGGTGAAGACCCCGCCCTCGAGCAGCCACTGATGGTCCGCTTCGAGGGTGTCGAGGACCTCCTCGAGAGAGCCGGGGACCTGCTTGACCGATGCCTTCTCCTCGGGCGGCAGGTCGTAGAGGTCCTTGTCCATCGGCTCCGGAGGCTCGATCTTGTTCTTGATCCCGTCGATCCCCGCCATCAGCATCGCGCTGAACGCGAGGTAGGGGTTGCACGCCGCATCCGGCGTGCGGAACTCGAGGCGCTTGGTGGCCGGCAGCCGTGAGAAGACCGGGATCCGCACGCACGCCGAGCGGTTCCGCTGCGAGTAGACGAGGTTGATCGGCGCCTCGTAGCCGGGCACCAGGCGGCGGTAGGAGTTGGTCGTCGGGTTCGTGAACGCCAGCAGCGAGGCCGCGTGTTGGAGGAGCCCTCCGATGTACCAGCGGGCCATGTCCGAGATGCCCGCGTAGCCGACCTCGTCCCAGAACAGGTTCTCGTCGTCCTTCCAGAGGCTCTGGTGGGTGTGCATCCCCGAGCCGTTGTCCTGGAAGATCGGCTTCGGCATGAACGTGACGGTCTTGCCCGCCTGCCACGCGGTGTTCTTGACGACGTACTTGTACTTCATGACGTTGTCGGCGGCGCGGAGCAGCGTGTCGTAGCGCATGTCGATCTCGGCCTGGCCGGCCGTCCCCACCTCGTGGTGATGGACCTCGATCTTCACGCCGACTTCCTCGAGATTCAGCACCATCTGTGAGCGGAGGTCCTGGTAGTGGTCCATCGGCGGCACGGGGAAGTAGCCCTCCTTGTAACGGGGCTTGTAGCCGAGGTTGGGGGTGTCGTCGGCGTTGCGCTCCCGCCCGGAGTTCCACACGCCCTCCGCGGCATCGATGTGGTAGTAGCCCTCGTGCTGGTTCTGGTCGAAGCGGATCGAGTCGAAGATGTAGAACTCGGCCTCCGGCCCCCAGTTCGAGATGTCCGCGATGCCGGTCTGCTTCAGGTACAGCTCGGCTTTGCGAGCGATGTAGCGAGGGTCGCGCGAGTACCACTCGCCCGTGACCGGGTCCTTCACGTAGCAGTGGATGTTCAGCGTGGTGTGCTGCGTGAACGGATCGAGGTAAGCCGTGTCCGGGTCGGGGACCAGGAGCATGTCCGATTCCTGGATCTCCTGGAAGCCTCGGATCGAGGAGCCGTCGAACCCGAGTCCGTCTTCGAAGACTCCCTCGGTGAGCTCGGAAACCGGGACGGAGAAGTGCTGGGTGAGGCCCGGAAGGTCACAGAACCTCAGGTCGACGATCTGGACGTCGCGCTCCTTCGCGAGCGCGACGACCTCCTTGGGCGTGGTCACGTGCGATGCACCCCCTGTGCTGGTCGTGGCTGTTGTCTGTCGGGTTTCTGATGCCGGGCCCAGAGTAGGTGACCATCGAAGTCGCGCTGTTTCCCGAGCGTTAACTCTGCGTGAACTCGGGTCTCAAAGGATCGCAGAATGGCTCGAGCCGGCGACCGAGGGCGGTGGGTTCCCGCCCCGGGCGCCGGCCCGGGCTGCGAGCGAGACCGGAGCCGCGACCGAGGGGATGAGGCGTCCCGAGGGGAAAGGGACTGAGCCGGCTCCGCAGCCTTGCTCTTGTTGTGTTCCCATCATCGGCACGCCGTGCCGTCGCGGCGCAGAGCCCGGGCGAGTCATTTCCCCGCGCGTTGCGTGGCTAGGTCTTCCGCGTGGTCTGGGCCGGAAGGCTTCCCCCGCGCCGCGGGACTCCGCCGGTTGCCGACGAGCGCGCCTCAGGCGTCCGGCTCGGCGGCCCGGTACCCCACGCTGCGCACGGTCTCGATCAGGGACTCGTGCTCCGGCCCCAGCTTCGCGCGGAGTCGCCGGACGTGGACGTCGACGGTGCGGGTGCCTCCGTAGAAGTCGTAGCCCCATACCTCGCGCAGCAGCGAGGGCCGCGTGAAGGCGCGGCCCGGATGCTGCGAGAGGTACCGGAGGAGCTCGAACTCCTTGAAGGTGAGGTCGAGCGGCCGCCCGGAGACCGTCACGCGGTACGTCTCGGTGTCGATCGAGATCGCACCGAGACGGATCACGGTTCCGTCGCCCGCCCCGGCGCGCCGGCGGAGCATCGCGAGACGCGCGCGCAGCTCGGCCGCGGGCGCGCCGGGGTACACCAGCTCGTCCGCGACCTCGTGCCAGGGGTAGCGCTCGAGCTGATCGCGCTCGAGGACCACCATCGCCGGGACCCGAGCGTCGCGAGCCCGGAGCTCGGTCAGCACCGACCACGCCTGCGGGGCGTTCTCCCCGGCGTCCACGAGGATGCTCTCCGACTCGAGCTCGAGGACGTGTGCGAGCGACGCCATCGAGAGAGGCTCGAGCTTGAGATCCGGGGCGACCTCGAGCAGGGCCGGGAGGGCCACCTCGGGTGATCTGTCGCTGAGCAGCGCTAGGAAGGGCATCGTCGGATCCTCCTCCGCACGATAACGGTTCGGCATCGGCCTCGGTACCCTTGATCAGCGCCCATGAGCGGTGTGCGCCGTCGCGCAGTGTGCCCGGAGAGGAGGGCTCCACAGATGATCAGGGTGAGGCTCTTCGCCGCTCTCCGCGAGCTTGCGGGCGCCTCCGAAGTGGAGGCCGAGGGGAAGAGCGCGGGGGACGTGATCGATGTCCTCTCTTCGCGCTACGGTGAACGCTTCACTCAGATCGCCGCCGTGGGCTCGGTGGTCGTGAACGGCGAGCGTGCTTCGCGCTCAACCCCGGTCGCCGCCGGAGACGAGGTCGCTCTGCTCCCTCCGGTATCGGGCGGATCCCCGATGCGCAACTCCCGCGGCTGAGGCATACTGCCTGGACCTCATGCGCTTCCACCGGGTCCTCCTCATCGTCAATCCCGTCGCCCGTACCTATTCGAAGCCGGTCCTCGCGGTGATCGAGAAGGCACTGTCGGCGGACTTCCGGCTCGAGGTCGCGGAGACCAAGGGGCGCGGACACGCGCGAGAGCTGGCCGCCCAGGCCGCGTCCGAAGGAGTGGACATGGTGGCGGTGCTGTCGGGCGACGGGACGATCAACGAGACCGTCAACGCGTTGGCCGGGACCGAGACGGCGCTGGCGCCGCTCCCCGGGGGTGCGACCAACATCCTGGTACGCGCGCTCGGGCTGCCCCTCGATCCCGTCGAGGCGACCGGCATGCTGATCTCGAAGGCGCTCGACGACGAGGTGTTCAAGCTCAGCCTCGGACGGGCGGACGGTCGCTACTTCGCGGTCAACTGCGGCGCGGGCGTCGACGCGGCCGCGATGAAGCGACTCGACAACAAGTTCCCGAAGACGAAGGAGAAGTTCGACCGGGTGGCGTTCCGGGTGGTCGCGTGGGAGCTGATGGTCGGCTACGCCGGCCGCCGGCCGGACCTGCGTCTGTCGGTCGACGGGGGAGAGCCGACGCCATCACTCTCGGTGATGGTGGGGCGGACCGACCCGTACACGTACTACAAGGGCGTCGGCCTCCGGATGACGCCGGACGCGTCGCTGGACAAGGGCCTCGACGTGCTCTCGGTGCGGAAGCTCGCGCGCCGGAGCATCCCGAGGATCGCCTGGCAGGTGTTCGGGTCCGCGCGGCACGTCCTGGGGCGCGACATCGACTACATCCACGACGCGTCGAGCGTGGTGGTGACGTCGGACAAGCCCTTCCCCGCGCAGGTGGACGGCGACGCGCACGGCGAGCATCGTCGGCTCGAGATGACGCTCGCGCCCGAGGCGCTCTGGGTCGTCGCCTGAGCTTCTGCTCCGGTCGGCGTCAGGAAGCTGACAGATCCGCGACAGGAAGCCCGACCGGTCGGCGTCAGGAAGCTGACGGGGCCGCGTCGCCCTGACGGGCAGTCTCCCCGACGTGGATCCCGCACTCCCACTTGGCGATCCCGGCCCATCGGCCCGCGCGTTCCGGCTCGCCGGCGAAGCGGAGCCGCGTGCACGGCGCGCAACCGATCGATGAGTAGCCCAGGTCGTAGAGCGGGTTGTGCGGAAGGTCGTGCTCCTTCAGGTAGCGCCACACCTGGGGCTTGGTCCAATTCGCCATCGGGTTGATCTTCACGATGTCGTTCCCGGGCTCCAGCGAGTAGCGCTCCACGATCGGGGTCTCGGCACGGGTCGGAGACGAATCGCGGCGTACCGACGTCACCCACGCATCCAGCCCGCGGAGCGCCTCGAACATCGGCTGCACCTTGTTGATCTCGCAGCACATCTCCGGGTTGCTCTCGAAGAGCCGTGCCCCGAACTCGGCCTCCTGACGCTCGTTGGAGAACTCGCCCACGAGGTCACGGACGTTGAGCCCGAGCCGCTCGGTCAACTGCTGCTTGAACGCGAGCGTCTCCGCGAACTGGAACCCGGTCTCCAGGAACAGGATCGGCACGTCCGGCCGGATCCGAGTTGCCATATGGATCACGACGGTGCCCTCGGTCTGGAACGCCGAGGCGATCGCGATCTGCTCGAGATCACTCTTCTCGAGCGCCCACGCCAGGATGTCGCTCGGTTGTGAGCCCTCGAAATCGAGGTTCAAAGAAGCGATCTCGTCATCGGAAAGAAGGGTCTGCATGGGCACCGGAGGCCTCGGTCGGAAGCCCAAGTCTACCTCTCGGGGCCCTGGAGACGCGCCCCGGAAGGACTGCGCAGCTGGTCAACCCGTATCCTGGGCTCATGTCCACCATCGATCCGCACGGGGGAACCCTCGTGCAGCTCCTCGCGGAGGGTCCCCAAGCAGACGCCCTCCGCGATGAGGCACGCAACCTCCCCAAGCTCGTCGTCTCCGAGCGAGAGCTCTCCGACCTCGAGATGCTCGCCGTGGGCGCGCTCTCACCCCTCACGGGGTTCCAGGGCGAGGCCGACTACCACTCGGTACTCGAGACGATGCACCTCCAGAGTGGCCTGCCCTGGTCGATCCCCGTCACGCTGTCGATCGACGAGGACGGCGCCCACCGGCTCGGCGGCGCCGACGCGGTGGCGCTCGTCGCCTCCGAGGGGAGCGAGCCGCTCGCGGTCCTTCGCATCTCCGAGGTCTTCAAGCGCGACCGGTCCAAAGAGGCCGCCTCCGTCTTCCAGACCGAGGACCTCGAGCATCCCGGCGTGAAGGCGTTGCACGAGGCCGGAGACCGCTGCGTGGCGGGCACGCTCGAAGTGATCGCCCTGCCTCCCCACGACGACTTCACGCAGTACCGGCTCACGCCCGCCGAGACGCGGGCGGAGTTCGACCGTCGAGGGTGGAGGACCGTCGTGGGTTTCCAGACGAGGAACCCGATCCATCGAGCCCATGAGTACATCCAGAAGTGCGCGCTCGAGATCGTGGACGGGCTGCTGGTGCACCCCTTGGTGGGCGCGACCAAGGCCGACGACGTCCCGCCGGACGTCCGGATGCGGTGCTACGAGGCGCTGTTCGAGGGCTACTACCCGAAGGACCGCGCGATGGTCTCGGTGTTCCCGGCGGCGATGCGGTACGCGGGCCCGAAGGAGGCCATCTGGCACGCGATCTGCCGGAAGAACTACGGCTGTACCCACTTCATCGTCGGGCGCGACCACGCGGGCGTCGGCGACTACTACGGGACCTACGACGCCCAGAAGATCTTCGAGCGGTTCGAGCCGGGCGAGCTCGGCATCACGCCGCTGATGTTCGAGCACTCCTTCTGGTGCAACCGCTGCGAGGGGATGGCGTCGCCCAAGACGTGCCCGCACGACGAGTCGGAGCGCGTGTCGCTCTCGGGGACGAAGGTGCGCGACATGCTGCGGGCCGGCGAGAAGCCGCCCCAAGAGTTCTCGCGGCCGGAGGTCGCCGAGATCTTGATCGCGGCGATGCAGGGCGAGAGCTAGCCCTCGTCGCCGATCGTCAGGTCCTCGGCGAGCAAGCCCATCGCCAGGAGGTCGACACGACCACCGTGCGCGAACGTCGCCTCTCTGAGGCGACCTTCGTGCACGAACCCCGCCGCCTCGTAGGCCGCGATCGCTTGCGCGTTGTCCGCGTTCACGTAGAGGGTGATGCGATGCAGGTTCACGTGGTCGAAGCCGAACCGGGAGAGGGTGCGGACGGCATCGGTGCCGTACCCGCCTCGCCACCAGGGCCGGCCGACCCAGATCCCCAGTTCCGCGACCCGGGTGGGGGCCTCGATCCTCATGAGATCGCACATGCCGATCGCGCCCGGCTCCTCGAGCCGCTCGATCACCAGGTTGATGTGCTCCGGGTCCTTCCTCGCCGACTCGACCCACGCGTGGAACGACTCCTTCGGCTGGGGGAAGGGCATCCCGAGGCCACTTCGGACCGCATGGTCGTTGAAGAGCTCGTTCAGGGTGTCGTCGGCCGGTTCGGGCGCCCGCAGGCGCACCAGCCGGCCGGTCAGGAACGGAGGATGAAGCTTCATCGCCGAAGGATAGAGGCCGAAGAGAAGGGGAAGGCTCGCGGCCGAGGCGGGTTGAGCCCCAACCGGACTCGCTGGTAGCCTCGGTCGCGCCGTCGATGCCGATCAGGAGGCACGCGCCACGGCCACTCCCCGTACACCTATACGACTCGCCCTCGCCCTCGTGTTGGGCGTGGCCGCGCTGACGGCGATCCCCACGCTGGCCGGCGCCGAGTCGAAGCTCGGCGCTGCCCGCAGCCGGCTCGAGTCCGCGCGTGAGGAGCTCACGCGCGTGACGGGAGAGTGGCAGAGGACCGAGACGCGCCTCGGCGAGGCGCAGGACGCCGCCGCCTCGGCCGGCGCACGGATCGCGGGTCTCCAGGCCCGGCTGGCTCGGATCCGCGAGAGCCTGAACGATCGGGTCGCGGCCGCCTTCATGTCCGGGGGCTCGCGATCGATCGGGGCGCTGCTCACCTCGGACTCCATCGAGGATGCATCCGACCGTCTCCAGTACACGCAGAGCGTCGTCCAGGGAGATGCCGACCTCGCCACGGAGGTCGCGGTGATGGCCGAGGAGCTGAGGCGACAAGAGGCGATGCTCCGCCGGGCCGCGCAGCAGGAAGCCGAGGCGTCGGACGACCTGGAGGCGCAGCGAGCGGAGATCGCCGCCAAGGTCGAACAGCTGAACAACGTCGTGCAGGAGCTCGAGACGGAGCTCGAGGCAGCCGAGGAGCGGGCGATCAGCCTCGGTGGCTCGGCCTCCGGCGGCGGGGTCTCGATCACCGGCACGGGGGCGATCCAGACCTGCCCGGTCGCGGGCAACAATTCGTTCGTGGATTCGTTCGGGTGGCCGCGTCCCGGTGGGCGCACCCACCAGGGCATCGACATGATCGCGGCCGCCGGCACGCCGGTGGTGGCTGTCGCTCCGGGGAACGCCCGCAGCGCCTCCAGCGTGCTCGGCGGGTTGGGCGTCGTGGTGGAGCACGACAGCGGTGGCGACTGGACCTTCTACGCGCACCTGTCGTCCTTCGGGACGACGGGCCACGTGTCCACAGGCACCGTGATCGGCTACGTGGGGAACACCGGGACGACCGTGAACCACCTCCACTTCGAATACCACCCGAACGGCGGCGCGGCCGTCAACCCGTACTCGGCGCTCGTCGCCGTCTGCTGAGGCGGGCCCGGTAGTAGCATCGCGCCGATGAGCGAGGATCGCCCTGCGAACCGCCGCATCGATCGGATCCGCGACCCCTCCTACCTCGACGGGATCGAGGGTCATGCGCTCGACGACGTGCGGGCTCGCCGCGACGAGTGCATGGCCGAACGTGAGTACCTCTCGTTGCTCCGACGCCTCGTGCAGGGGCGGGCGGAGATCCTGAAGGCGGAGCTCTCCTCGCGGGGCAGCGGGGACGAGCGGCCGCTGGTGGACCGGCTGTCGGAGATCCTCGCATCCGACCAGCCGGTCACCTCCCGAGGCGAGGCGATGCGGGTCACGTTGCCGGAAGAGGAGATGTTGCTCGCCCGCCGCCGGGTCGAGCGTCTCGTCGCCGACGCCGGTATCAGCGATCCCTCCGATCTGGACGACGAGCGCCTGCAGGAGGCCATCGAGGTGCTGGGCGGCGAAGAACGCGAGGTCTCGGCGCAGCGCACGGACGTGCACCGCGTGCTGGACGCCCTCCAGGAAGAGCTCAAACGGCGGTACAAGGAAGATCCGAGCCTGGCTCTCAGCTAGACACCCTCCCGCAGACGCCGTCCCCCGTTCGCCTCCGGTGATTCCCCCGGTCGCCCGATACCCCTCGGTTGTTTTCCCTGAGAACGTGTCCGCCACTTGACCCCGGGACGGGGGCGAGCCGGGACCGGGGCGATGGGATGAACGATCGTGAGCGCGAAGCATCAGGGGCCGTCGGGGGGGACCCTTCCGAGGATCCCGAGGCGCAATTCCTCCACGACCAGCTGAAGGTGTTCGCGCGCGAGGTCGGTGTCCTCTACACGGCCGAGCGGGTTCGCACGCGCGAGCTCGAACAAGCGCTGGATCACGCCCGGGACATGTACATGGCCACGATGAAGTCGCTCGCCCACGTCGTGGAGGCGAAGGACCCCACGACGAGGGGACATCTCGACCGGACCGCCCACTACGGGCTCGCCCTCGCGGGCAAGGTGGATCCCGACCTCGCGGCAAGGCCGGAGGTCGCCTACGGCTTCTTCCTCCACGACATCGGGAAGGTCGGGATCCCCGAGTCGATCCTCTGCAAGACGGGCCCGCTCACCGACCTCGAATGGATCGTGATGAAGTCCCATCCGAACCAGGGCGCGAGGATCGTCGAGCCGATCCCGTTCATGGGCGAGGCCGTCGAGATCGTCCGCTGCCATCACGAGCGGTTCGACGGCGGGGGCTATCCGCGGGGACTCAGCGGGGAGAAGATCCCGCTCGCCGCGCGGATCTTCGCGATCGCGGATTCCTTCGACGCGATGACGAGCGACCGACCGTACCGCTCGGCGCTCTCCACCGACGAGGCCGTCGCCGAGATCATCGCCGGATCCGGGACACAGTTCGATCCACAGTGTGTCGAGGCATTCGAGGTCCTTGCCGCGGAAGACGACGGGTTCGTTCTCCGCGACAGACGGCTCACACCGATGCCGACGTTTGCCGCAAGCTGAGCCGCGTCGCTCCTGGGCCGTGTCGCTAGGCTTCCGGCCCGATGGCCGCCCCCGCCGAGCTCGTCCATGTCGTCCGTAACGGTCTCGTGGAGTCCGTGCACAGGGGCGACGTGGCCGTCTGCGACGCGGACGGAAGGATGCTCGCGTTCGCGGGTGACCCGAACCGCATGCTGTTCGGCCGTTCGTGTGAGAAGCCGCTCCAGGGAGCGGTCTCGTTCGCGGCCATGGACCTGCCGGAGCTTCCCGACGACGAGATCGCGGTGATGTGCGCCTCCCACTCGGGGGAGCCGGTCCACATCGCGGCCGTCCGGCGCCTGCTGCGCCGTGGTCCCATCCCCGTCGCCGCGCTCCGGACGCCGCGCGACCGCGCGACCAAGGGCGCGCGATCCCGCATCTGGGACGGCTGCTCGGGCAACCACGCCGGGTTGCTGGTCGCATCCGCGCATCGGGGGTGGGATCTCGAGAGCTACCGGGCGCCGAACCATCCCGTTCATCGCCGCGTGCTACGGGCGGTCACGGCCACGACCGACGTCGAGCGACCGAGGATCGGGGTGGACGGGTGCGGGATCCCGGTGCACGGCGTCCCGATCCGCGCGATGGCGACGATGTTCGCGCGCCTGGGCAGTCCGGATCGGCTGGGGCGCCTCGCGCCCGCGGCCCACCGGATCGTCCGCGGGATGCTCGCCGCCCCGCACATGGTGGGTGGCACCCGGCGGCTCGATACCGACGTGATGACGGTGGGCGCCGGAGAGGTGATGGCGAAGGAAGGGGCCGAGGGACTCGTGTGTGCGACCTCGCTGCCCCAAGGGTTGGGTATCGCGGTCAAGGTCGCGGACGGGAACTGGCGGCGTCTTGCTCCCGCCTTCATCAAGGTGCTCCTGGCCCTGGACGTCATCCCCGCACACGCCTCCGAGAACCTGCGGCATCACGAGCAGCTTCCCGTCCTCGGCGGTGAGGAGCCGCAGGGTGCCGTCGAAGCCGTCGTCCGGCTCCGCCGGCGATGAGAGGCCGCCCCGTAGCATCTTCGGGATGAAACGAGACCCGGTCGGAGGTTGTAGGTGTCTGTGAGCTCGAAGGTCCGACCTCCCCGCGTGGCCGTGCTCGCCGTGCACACCTCCCCCGTCGATCAGCCGGGAACCGGTGATTCCGGCGGCATGAACGTCTACATCCGCTCCGTGGCTGAGCGCCTCGCCGGGCAGGGGGTCGAGGTGGACCTGTTCACCAGGTGCCGGGGCGGAGCGACCCACGAAGTCCGCGAGATCGCGCCGGGCATCCGCGTGGTGAGCGCCAAAGGGGGTCCGTGCCAGCCGCTGCCGAAGTCCGCGGTCCAGCGTTACCTGCCGGAGTTCCTCGGCGGGGTCCTGCGTGTGGCGCGCGAGGAGGGGAACCGCTACGACATCGTCCACAGCCACTATTGGCTGTCTGGCTGGGTCGGGCGGGCGGCCAAGGACATCCTCGGCGTGCCGCTCGTGGCCTCGTTCCACACGCTCGGCAAGGTCAAGAACTACTCCCTGGCTCGGGGTGAGTCGCCGGAGCCCCTCGAACGCCTGCGAGGCGAGGAGCGGGTCATCGGCGAGGCCGACCGGATCCTCGCGCCGACGCCCGAGGAGGCGGGGCAGCTCGTCGGCCTCTACGGTGCCGATCCGGAACGCATCCGGATCGTTCCGCCCGGAGTCGACCACTCGATCTTCCTGCCGTCCGATCGGGCCGAGGCGCGCGCGCGGCTCCACCTGTCCGGCCTCCGGCTCGCCCTGTTCGTGGGCCGCCTGCAGTCCCACAAAGGTCCGGACGTCGCGATCCGCACGCTCGCGGAGGCGGTCGCCCAGGCGCACAGGGCCGACCCTGAGACCGCACGAGACCTGGTGCTCGCGATCGTCGGAGGTCCCAGCGGTGAGCATGCCGGCGCCGAGGTCGCGAGGCTGATGGAGCTCGCGTCGGCTCTCGGTGTCGCGGATCGAGTGATGCTGTTCCCGCCGCAGCCGCACGCTCGCCTGGCTGACTTCTACTCGGCCGCCGACGTGGTCCTCGTGCCCTCGCGATCCGAGTCGTTCGGGCTCGTCGCCCTCGAAGCCCAGGCGTGCGGCACACCCGTCGTCGCGGCCGCGGTGGGCGGGCTGCGCACCGTCGTCCGTGGCGGTGGACTGCTGGTCGAGGGGCACGACCCGGCCGATCATGCGGCAGCGGTACTCGCCGTCCTCGGCGATCCGGTCTTCGCGGCGGAGCTCGGGAGTGCCGGCGCACGGGAGTCATTGGGCTTCACGTGGGACGCCACGACGAACGAGGTTCGCGCGGTCTACGGGGAACTCCTCGAGGCCGCCGCGTGATCCACGGTGCCCGCGTGCTGCTTCGGCCCGTCGAGGAGCGCGATCACGTCCTGATCCGCGCCTGGCAGAACGATCCCGAGGTCTGGTGGCTGATGGACTACGAGGGGCCATTCTCCATGCAGGACATCGTCGAGAGCGAACAACGTGCCCGCGAGGAGGGCCACCCGTACGTCATCGAGGTCGACGGGACACCGGTCGGACGGATCGGGCTGAACGCGTTCCGGCGGCGCGACCGCATCTGCTCGCTCTACATCCTCATCGGGGAACGCTCGGCCTGGGAGCAGGGATACGGGACCGACGCGGTCGCGGCGCTCGTGGACGAGGCGTTCGATCGCTACGACCTTCACCGAGTGGAGCTCTGGTCGACGGCCGACAACGAACGCGCGATCCATGTGTACGGCAAGAGCGGCTTCGTCCTGGACGGACGGCTGCCGGAGCGATCGTGGAAGGGCGGCTCGTGGGTGGATCGCGTCGTGATGTCGGTGACGCGAGAAGCCTTCGCGGCCTCGGACGCGGCCGCCGACCTGCGACGACACCGCGGTCACTGATCCTCTTCTTCTCTGGCCTTCTCTCGGCCCTTCTTTTGTCACTCGATGTTCCACGTCCTCTACCTGCACGTTCATGCCCTGACCTGCACGAACGCGAGGTTGACCCGTCTTGGGGCCGCCGGTATGGTTCGCCTCGCTCCAAGCAGTCGAGGTGCTCGACGCGAGAGGGTCGGACGAGCGGCCGGGACGTCGCAAGATGGACCGGACGCGAGGGACCCGGGAGGATCCGCGAGGATCCGATCGGGACCCCGACCACCGGAAAAGGCCGCGAGGCCGGACCCGGTGGGCCCCGCCGGGAACGCCGCAAGGCGAGTCAGGGCGGGGGGTCCGCGGGAGAAGGGACGCCGCAAGGCGACCCAGACCCCGCGAAAGGCGGAGGTGAGCCGCAAGGCGAACCACCGTCGGCGGTCCGGCAGCCGCGCGAAGAGTGCGGAGGTTGCTTGGGGCAACAGAGCCCGAGAGGCTGAAGGTGGTTGAGAGCTTCGGTTCTCAGCGAGCCGGAGGTCTCTCGGGTTCTTTTTTCCGCTCGCGTCCCTGTCCTCGCGTGTTTCCTTTCGGTTAGCGTTCCCGCGCCATGACCGAGGCCCCGAGCCGGCGCGATCGCATCCTCGAAGCCGCGATGCGGCACTTCGCGGATCATGGCTACCGGGGGACCCGCGTCGAGGACGTGGCCAACGAGGTCGGCGTCGCCAAGGGGACCGTCTTCCTGGACTTCGGTTCGAAGGAGGGCCTGTTCCTCGAGGCCTTCAAGCGGGCCGTCTCGTCGCTGCCGGCGTGGCTCGACGCGCCGGAGGCGATCGTCGGCCAGGGCTTCTGGGCCGTGCTCGACTGGTGGCTCCAGCGCGCGGAGGATTCCGTCGCCTCCGATCCCGTGCCGAACCGGGTCGCCCTGATCGCTCGGTACGACACGGGGCTCGACATCCGCCGGCCGGTGGATCGATTCATGCGGAGCGAGGATCCCTACGGGACCCTCGAGTTCGTGGAGTTCGGAGTCGGGCGCGAGGAGATCCGGAGCGACGTCGATGCCGAGATGATCGCGTCGATCCTGGACTGGATGGCGGAGCGCTTCCAGGACGCCCTCGTGTCGGAGGATCTGGACCCCGGGTTGATCCATCGGCGTCCCGAGCGGCGCCCGATGCGGATCAAAGAGTTCGTCGAGGTACTCCGCAGCGGCATCGCGCCCCCACCCGAGTAGCGGCCCTGGCCCTCGCTATCCTCGGTCGATGTCGTTCTCCGCGTCGGTCCTGCGGCCCCTGATCCTCCAGGTCGCCGAGCACCCGTGGTCGCGCCGGATCGTGACGGGGACCCGTCCGGGCCGAGCCGTCGCCTCGCGGTTCGTCGCCGGTGAGTCGCTCGGGGAAGCGATGCGGGTGGCGGCGACGCTCGATCGGAGCCGGATCACGTCCATGCTCGACTTCCTCGGCGAGAACGTCCGGACCGAGGAGCAGGCCGAGAAGGCGCGGGCCGCGTACCTCGAGGCGCTCGCCGCGATCGAGCGCGCGGAAGACCTCGACTGCGCGATCTCGCTGAAGCCCACCCAGCTTGGCCTCGATATGTCGTTCGAGGCGTGCCTGTCCCACGTCGAGCCGATCCTCGACGCCGCCAAAGCCAGAGGGACGGCCGTGATGATCGACATGGAATCGGTGGGGTACGTCGATCCGACCCTCCGTGTGTTCCATGAGGCGCACGCGCGGTACCCGAAGGTCGGCATCGCCCTGCAGTCCTATCTGCGTCGCACCGAGCGCGACGTGCAGAACCTCCCGCCCGGCTGCCGGGTGCGCCTCGTGAAGGGCGCATACCTCGAGCCTCCCGAGGTCGTGTTCCCAAGCAAGCGCGAGGTGGACGCCTCCTTCGCGCGGCTGTTCACGACGCTGTTCGCCCGCGGGCATCCGATCGACGTGGCCACGCATGACCCCGGACTCCTCGAAGGGGTGCGACGGCGTGTGGACGCGTCCGGCGAGGGATGGTCTCGGGTGGAGTTCCAGATGCTGTACGGTGTCCGCCGCGACCTGCAGAGCAGGTTCGCCGGGCAGGGATATCCGGTTCGCGTCTACATCCCGTACGGCACGGAGTGGTACCCCTACCTGACGCGTCGGCTCGCCGAGCGGCCTGCCAACGTGTGGTTCTTCCTTTCGAACCTGTTGAGGGCACGATGACGGATCGTTCGATCGCATTCCTCGGCGGCGGCCGGATGGCCGAAGCGCTCGTCGCCGGGTTGCTCCGCTCCGGCGGACGCTCCACCGACGAGATCCTCATGACGTGCCGTCGCGAGGAGCGCGCCAAGGAGCTCACCGAGCGTCACGGCGTCGCGGCGACGCTGGACAACGCCGAGGCCTGCCGGTTCGCGAAGGTGTTGGTCCTGATGGCGAAGCCCCAGGACTTCGAGGTCCTCCTCGAGCAGATCGCCGATCACGTGACGGCCGAGCACCTCGTGATCAGCTTCGCGGCCGGGATCCGGACCTCATTCGTCGAGCAGCGCCTCGCGCCCGACGTGCACGTCGTGCGCGTGATGTCAAACGTCCCCGTGATGGTCGACGAGGCGATGTCGGTGGTCGCCGCAGGTCATCACGCCGACGACAAGCACCTCGCCGTCGCGGAGGAGCTGCTCGGCTACGTCGGGAAGGTCCTTCGCCTCGAGGAGCGATACCTGGACGCCGTCACCGCCACGAGCGGCTCGGGGCCCGCCTACTTCTTCCTGCTGGCCGAGGCGATGATCGAGGCGTGCATCCTGCTCGGCCTTTCGCGTGACGTCGCGAGCCAGCTCATCATCCAAACCATGCTCGGCTCGGCCAAGATGCTCCGCGACACGGGGACGCATCCGGTCGAGCTGCGTGAGATGGTGACCTCGCCCGGCGGCACGACGATCGAGGCCATCCGACACCTGGAGGAGGCCGGCGTGCGCGCCGCCTTCCTGAACGCGATCGACGCGGCGAGGAAGCGGAGCGAAGAGCTCGCGCGCGGCGGCGACGAAGACCACTGACGAGAACGACCGAGGAGCAGACATGGGACGAGGCGATCTGGCGAAGGTGCGTTCCGCTCACGACCGGGGGCGGAAGAAGAAGGACCGCGAGGGGCGGCAGGCGGCCGAGCGCGCCGCCGCTCGCAAGGCGGCCAAGAAGAAGAAGTAAGCGCGTGAGGCGGCTGGCCTACGGGCGCGCGCCCAGCCGGTTCCTAAGGGTTCCGATCCCTTCGGCGGCGAGCTCGACCGTCGCGCCGGGCCACAGGCGCCGGGACGGATCGTCGTCCCGGGCCGGGAAGGGGCCGAGGGCGAATGCGTCGGCACGCTCGAGCGTCGTCCCTCGAGATGCGAGGGCGATCAGCTCGAACAGGCTCCTCGCCGCGCCGTTCAGGTTGCCCTTGGCCATCTCCTCGCCCTCGACCTTCGCCTGCAAGAACATCGCTTGGGGGTCGATCTCGTCGGCCGTGACCACGCAGGGGCCGATCGCGAGCGGGACCCCTTCGGAGGTCCCGAGGGGATCGCCCGACGCGTCCTTGGCGATCCAGTCGCTGACGAGCGTGTAGCCGAACACGTGGCCGCGAACGTCGTCTGCGACGACGTCCGCGGCCTCAAGGCCCAACACCGCCGCCACCTTGGGCTCGTAGTCGAGCCACGCCGCTCCGGCTGGCCAGGGGATCTCTTCCTCGGGTCCCGCGATCCTGCGCTCGAGGTCGACGCCTTCGCCGGCGACGCTGCCGGGAGCGGTCGGGATCAGCAGGGAGCGGGGGAACAGAGGCGGGAGGACGCGCGCCTGCTTGACGACGTGGTTCTTCACGTCTGCACGGTCGAGGGCGGCGCGGGCGGCGTCCAGCACCGTCCCCCGGCTGCTCTGCACGAACGCCTCGAGGGTGGAAGGGAAAGCCGGGTGCCCGACCGCGTCGGGCAGATCGACCACCTTCCCATCGAGGATCGCCCCCAGTCGCCGGTGCCCCCTCCGGTCGTAGGTCACGAGCCTCATGTGTAAGGGAGCCCGAGCATACGCCCGGCCATCCCGGGAATCTCCGGTTCGGGGGACAACTTGTGCCCGATGCTGCCGTGCGCGCTCGAGGCGCGCGGCGATACCATCGCTCACGTCACCTCAGCCCGAGAGACCGAAGGAGCTCACCGATGGCCGACGACAAGTTCCGGATCACGTACGCGACCCTGTCCGCGGACAACGAGGACCTGCAGCGCAACTACGACGAGGCGGTGGAGCGGGCTCGCGCCGAGCTCGGCAAGGAATGGCCCTTCGTCGTGAACGGCGAGGAGCGCTGGACCGACGAGAAGTACGAGGAGCCCTCGCCGATCGACTCCGACATCATCATCGGTCGCTTCTCCCAGGCGTCGCCGCAGGACGCCGAGGACGCGGTGAAGGCCGCCAAGGAGTTCTCGCTCGAATGGGAGCGGAGGGGCTGGCAGGAGCGTGTGCGGATCCTCCGCAAGGTGGCCGACGTGATGGAGGAACGCCTGTTCGACCTCGCTGCCCTGATGGCGTTCGAGGTGGGCAAGAGCCGCCTCGAGGCCCTCGGCGACGTCCAGGAGACCGCGGAGCTGATCCGATGGAACTGCGACGAGGTCGAGAAGCACGAGGGATTCCGAACGCCGATGTCCGGGATGGGAGCCGCCGGCGACTTCTACGACGTGATGCGCCCGTACGGCGTGTGGGCGGTGATCAGTCCGTTCAACTTCCCGTTCGCACTGGCGGGTGGTCCGTCCTCCGGCGCGCTGGTCGCCGGCAACGCCGTCGTCCTCAAGCCCTCGAACCAGGGCGCGCTCATGGGCTACAAGCTCTACGAGTGCTACCGCGACGGGGGGGTGCCGCCCGGCGCCTTCCACCTGCTTCTGGGACAAGGCGTCGTCGTCGGTGAAGCGATCTGGCGGCACCCCGACGTGAACGGGATCACGTTCACTGGCTCCTACGCGGTGGGGATGGACATCTACAAGAACTTCGTCCAGGACGTCCCGAAGCCGGTGATCGCGGAGATGGGCGGCAAGAACCCCGCGATCGTCGCGAAGAGCGCCGACCTCGACGTTGCGACCGACGGCGTGCTGCGCTCCGCGTTCGGATTCACCGGCCAGAAGTGCTCCGCGAACTCTCGTGTCTACGTCGAGCGCGAGGTCTACGACGACTTCGTGAAGATGCTCAAGGACAAGACCGAGAAGCTGAAGGTCGGCAACCCGATCGAGCGCGACGTCTTCATGGGTCCCGTCGTGAACGAAGAGGCCCTGGAGACGTTCGAGCAGGCCGCCGGTGAGGCGAAGAAGAACGGCAACGTGATCACCGGTGGCGAGCGACTCACCGACGGCGACCTCGAGCGGGGGTTGTTCGTGCAGCCCACGATCGTGGAGGCCCCCGAGGACAGCTGGCTCTGGAAGAAGGAGCTGTTCGTGCCGTTCCTGGCGGTGGCTCCGTTCGACGAGCTGGACGACGCGATAGACAAGGCGAACGACTCCGACTACGGGCTGACGGCCGGCTTCTTCAGCAAGGACCGCGAGGAGATCGAGGACTGGCTCGACAAGATCCAGGCGGGGGTCGTCTACGTGAATCGTCGCGCGGGCGCCACGACCGGTGCTTGGCCCGGGGTCCAGCCGTTCGGCGGCTGGAAGGGGTCGGGGACGACCGGCAAGGCCGGCGGCGGTCCCTACTACGTGACCCAATACCTCCGCGAGCAGTCCCGGACGGTGATCGACGAGTGACGTCCGCTTCATCCCGATCCGGGGGCCTCGAGGCGGCCGAGGCGCCCAAGCTGATCACGGAGCTTCCCGGGCCGAAGGCCCGGGAAGTCCTCGAACGGGACGCTCGCACGACGTCGCCGTCGCTGCCTCGCGCGTACCCGCTCGTGCCCGCGCGCGGTGCGGGCTCGGTGATCGAGGACGTCGACGGCAACGTCTTCCTAGACGTGAACGCGGGGATCGCGGTCACGTCCACGGGCCACTGTCATCCCACGGTCGTGGAGGCGATCCAGAAGCAGGCGGCCGAGCTGATCCACTACTCGGCCTCGGACTTCTATCTCCCGATCTACTCGGCGCTCACCGAACGTCTGGAAGCCGTCGCCCCGATGTCCGGCCCGGTCCGCACGTTCCTCACGAACTCGGGCACCGAGGCAGTCGAAGCCGGGCTCAAGCTCGCGAGATGGTCGACGGGCCGGCAGTACGTGATCGCGTTCTACGGGTCCTTCCACGGTCGCTCCTACGGCAGCGTGTCCCTCACGGCCTCGAAGGTGAACTACCGGGCCGGGTTCGGTCCGCTGCTCCCCGGCGTGGTCCACGCCTACTACGGGGACGGACGCGACATGCCGGTCCCGCCTCGCGGCGACGAGGAGGGCTTCCCGACGATCGACCACCTCGAGGGCTTCCTGATGAAGAAGATCGTGGCCCCGGAAGAGGTGGCCGCGATCGTGGTCGAGCCGGTGCTCGGGGAGGGCGGCTACATCGTGCCGCCCGAGGGCTGGCTCCGGGCGCTCCGCGACCTCTGCGACCGGTCCGGCATCCTCCTGATCGCCGACGAGGTCCAATCGGGGATGGGTCGCACCGGGAAGATGTGGGCGGTCGAGCACACCGGCGTGGAGCCGGACATCCTGCTGTCGGGCAAGGGGATCGCGAGCGGGATGCCGCTCGGCGCGATGATCGCGAAGGACGCCGTGATGACGTGGACGAAGGGCACCCACGGGTCCACGTACGGAGGCAACCCGCTGTCCTGCGCCGCGGCCATCGCGACCCTCGACGTGATCGAGCAGGAGGAGCTGCTCGAGAACACGGCGAAGGTCGGGGGACTCCTGACCAACGGTCTGTTGGACATCCAGAGCCGACACGACGCGATCCGCGAGGTCCGCGGGCTCGGGCTCATGATCGGGATCGAGCTGCCCGACCACGACACGGCGGCCGCGGTCGAACGCGGCGCGTTCGACCGAGGGCTGTTGATGCTCGGGTGCGGCGAGGCGTCCATCCGGATGTCCCCGGCGCTCGTGTTCCGCGAGGACCAGGCGCGCGTCGCCCTCGAGCTGTTCGAAGAGGTCGTCGCCGAGACCGCTCCCGGGGCGTAGCGCCACCGTGGCCTCGCTCGTCGCCGCCCTCACGGTCGACTGCGCGGATCCGCGCCGAGTGGCCGAGTTCTGGTGCGGCGTCCTCGGCTACGAGATCAGCGACGAGGACGAGAGCGACGTCGAGATCCGTGACCCGGCAGGGGAGGGATGGCCGCTCCTCTTCCAGGTGGTTCCCGAGGGCAAGGCCGTGAAGAACCGGCTGCACCTCGACCTGTCGCCTCCGTCCACGATGCGCGACGAGGTGGAGCGGGTCTCGGGGCTCGGCGCCACGGCGTTCCGGGTCGTGAAGGAGGACGGGATCTTCTGGACGGTGATGCTCGACCCGGAGGGGAACGAGTTCTGCGTCCTGCGGGGTCCGAACGACGATCCGCCGCGGGAGCGCTCCACGTGATCTCCAAGGTCGCGACGATGAAGGACGCCGTCGCAGACCTCGTCCGGGACGGCGACACCGTCGCGATCGAGGGCTTCACCCACCTGATCTGCTTCGCCGCCGGACACGAGATCATCCGGCAGAAGAAGCGCGACCTGACCCTCGCCCGGATGACGCCGGACGTGATCTACGACCAGATGGTCGGCGCCGGCGTGGCGAAGAAGCTGATCTTCTCCTGGCTCGGCAACCCCGGCGTCGGCTCGCTGCACGCGGTCCGGCGCCGGATCGAGGATCAGGACCCGGGTCCGCTCGAGATCGAGGAGTACTCGCATTTCGGGATGGTCTGCCGTTACGTCGCGGGCGCGTCGAACCTGCCGTTCTTCCCGATCCGCAGCTACTACGAGTCCGACATCCCCGAGGTGAACCCGAAGATCGTCCCCATGACGTCGCCCTACGACGACGCCACCGAGGTCTACGCGGTCCCGCCGCTGAAGCCGGACGTCACGATCGTGCACGCGCAACGCGCCGACCGTGAGGGCAACGCCCAGATCTGGGGCCTGCTCGGGTGTCAGAAGGAAGCCGCCTTCGCTGGGGAGCGAGTCATCGTCGTCGTCGAGGAGCTCGTGAACGGCGACGTGATCAGGCGCGACCCGAACCGGACCGTCATCCCCGGCATCGTCGTGGACGCGGTGGTCGAGGAGCCGTTCGCGTGCCACCCGTCCTTCGCGCAGGGCTACTACGACCGCGACAACGCGTTCTACCTCGCGTGGGACAAGATCGCGCGCGACCCGTCGACCCTGGAGGCGTGGCTCCAGGAGTGGGTGTACGACCTCGGATCGCACGCCGAGTACGTCGAGAAGTGGGGCGACGCGCACTGGGATTCGCTCAAGCCCGGTCCCGCGCTCTCCGGCGAGGTCGACTACGGGAGCTACGCGTGAGCGAGTACTCGAAGAACGAGCTGATGATCGCGGCCAGCGCGCGGCTTCTCGCGGAGGTCGAGAACTGCTTCGTCGGCGTGGGACTGCCGAACATCGTCTGCAACCTCGCCCAGCGCACGGTCGCGCCGGAGCTCCAGCTCGTGTACGAGTCCGGGGTGTTCGGCGCCCGGCCCCAGCGGCTGCCGCTCTCGATCGGCGACCCCACCCTGGCGACCGGCTCCACGGCCGTGACCTCGATGTTCGAGCTCTTCGCCTTCTATCTTCAGGCGGGGTTGATCGACGTCGCGTTCCTCGGGGGCGCGCAGATCGACCGGTTCGGGAACCTGAACACCACGGTGATCGGGGATTACGAACGGCCGAAGGTGCGGCTCCCCGGCTCGGGCGGCGCCTGCGAGATCGCGATCCACGCCCGGAAGATCCTCGTGATCATGCGCCAGGCAGAACGGTCCTTCGTCGAGAAGCTGCATTTCCGAACGTCTCCCGGTCACAGCGGCGATCCCGAGCACGATCGGGCCCGAGGTTGGTCGGGGAGCGGTCCCACGAACGTCGTCACGGACCTCGCCACGTACGGCTTCGACGAGGAGACCGGCGAGATGACCCTGCGGACGCTGCACCCCGGTAACACGCTCGAGGACGTGAAGGCGAACATGGGCTGGGATCCGCGCGTCGCGCCGGACCTCGCGGAGACGCCGGCACCCACCGATGACGAGCTCCGTCTCCTTCGGGAGGAGCTCGACCCCCAGGGCATCTACACGAAGTAGCCTGAACGTGTGACACATGTGTTCTCGCGGGCGGCCCGCGACCTGCCGACGGCCGTGTCCGCTGAGGGCGTCTGGATCACCGACGCCGACGGCAAGAAGTATCTGGACGGAGCCGGCGGCGCGATCGTCGTGAACGTCGGCCACGGCGTCGCCTCGGTGATCGACGCCATCAAGGAGCAGGTCGAACGCACGCAGTACGTCCATCCCACCGCGTTCACGACCGACGCGGTCGAGACATACGCGGAGGAAGTGGCGGCGATCCTCCCGATGGAGGATGCGCGCGTCTATCCGGTTTCAGGCGGGTCCGAGGCCGTCGAGACCGCGCTCAAGATGGCGCGCGCCTATCACCTCGCGAAGGGTCGCGCCGGCCGCTCCGTCGTGATCTCGCGTCGGAACTCCTATCACGGCAACACGCTCGGAGCGCTCGACGCCTCGGGCAAGGCGCCGCTCCGCAAGCCCTACACGCCGTGGCTCGGACGGTTCCTGCACGTCTCGGCCGCGTACGAGTTCCGCTGCGAGAACCCGCAGCACCCGCACGGGTGCGCCGCGTGGCACGCCGCGGAGCTCGACAAGATGATCGCGTCGTACGGCGAGGACACGGTGGCCGCGTTCATCGCCGAGCCCGTGTCGGGCGCCACGCTCGGCGCGGCGGTTCCCGAGGACGACTACTGGCCCGCGATCGTCGAAGTGTGCCGGAGCCACGACGTGGTCCTGATCGCCGACGAGGTGATGACCGGGTTCGGGCGCACCGGTTCGTGGTTCGGCTGCGACCACTGGGACGTGAAGCCGGACATCCTCGCAGCGGGTAAGGGGAGCACGAGCGGATACGTGCCCTTCGGGTTCGCGGCCGCCTCCGGCGCCGTACATGAGGCGATCTCCTCGGAAGGACCTGGCTTCGTCCACGGCTTCACGTGGTCGCACAACGCGCTCGGTGCCGCGGCGGGGCTCGCCGTCCTTCGGGAGCTGAAAGCGGGTCTCGTGGACAGGAGCCGCGAGCTGGGCGAGCGACTCTTGTCGGGCCTGCGCGAGGAACTCCAGGTTGCCCCGACCGTCGGCGACGTGCGCGGGCTCGGGCTGATGATCGGGATCGAGCTCGTGCGAGATCGGGAGTCGCACGAGCCGTTCCCGCGGTCCGCCGCGGTCGCGGAGCGCATCCTGGCCGCCGCGCGCGACGCCGGGCTGCTCCTCTACTCTTCGACGGGCCACGTCGACGGCGCGAACGGCGACATCGTGATGCTCGGTCCGCCCTTCTCGCTGTCGGACGAGGAGGCCGCGACGCTCCTCGAGCGAACGGTCGTGGCCGTCCGCGCCGTCTCGTGAGCGGGGACGTCGGGCTGATCCGCTGTCCCGAGGCGCGCATCTACGATCACGGCCCGGCTCATCCGCTCCGGCCCGATCGCGTTCTGTTGACCTGGGACCTCATCGCCGCGATGGGACTGGACGAGCGACAAGGAGTGGGAGTCCTCGGTTGCGAACCCGCATCGGACGAGGTGCTCGGTCTCGTGCACACGCCCGAGTTCATCGAGGCGACGAAGGCTGCCGGGAGCGGCGAGGAGGGGAACTGGACCCGGTTCGGCTACGGGCCGGGCGACAACCCGATCTTCGATCGGATGCATCGAGGCGGGTGCGCTCGTCGCGGGCGCGTCCGTCGAGGCCGCCCGAGCCGTGTGGAGTCGGGAGCGGCTGCACGCGTTCAACGCCGCAGGCGGACTGCACCACGCGATGCCCGCCCGCGCGAGCGGATTCTGCGTGTACGACGACCCGGCGGTCGCGATCGCGTGGCTGCTCCGCGAGGGCGCCGAGCGGGTTGCCTACGTCGACGTCGACGTGCACCACGGGGACGGCGTGCAGGCGATCTTCTGGGACGAGCCCCGCGTCCTCACGATCTCGATCCATCAATACGAGCCCGGCTGGTTCTTCCCGGGGACCGGCGCGATCACGGAGCGAGGAGGCCCGGGTGCCGAAGGCTCGGCGATCAACGTGCCGCTGCCTCGCCGACACCGGCGACGAGGGGTGGCTCGAGGCGTTCCGGGCGGTGATCCCGCCGGCCGTCGAGCGCTTCGGCCCCGATGTCCTGGTGACCCAGCTCGGCTGCGACAGCCATGCGTCCGATCCGCTCGCGCAGCTCCGGCTCACCACCCGGGCCTACCGCGAGTGCGCCAAGGAGCTGCACGCCCTGGCCCACCGAGCCGCCGCCGGTCGATGGGTTGCGACCGGCGGCGGCGGCTACCAGTGGGCGCGCGTCGTGCCGCGTGCATGGACGCTGTATTTCGCGGAGATGACCGACGCGCTGGACGACCTTCCCGACGAGCTCCCGCAAGGATTCGTCGAGGAGGCGGAGCGCCGAGCCCAAGGCCCGGTCCCTTCCACGTTCTCGGAGCCCGACCTCGGTACCGGACCGGCCGACGACGCCGCCCGCGCCGTCGCCGACCAGGTCCGTCGTATCGTCCTCGAGGGATGAACTCGCGAACCAAGCTCGTCTGCACGCTGGGACCCGCGAGCGCCACCCCCAAGATGGTGCGAGGGCTCGTCGAGGCGGGGGCGTCCGTCTTCCGCATCAACTGCTCGCACGGCACGGCGGACGATCACGCGCGCGGCGTCTCCATCGTGCGCGAGGTGGAGCAGTCCACGGGCCTCGCGCTGGCGGTCCTCGCCGATCTTCCCGGTCCGAAGGTCCGCCTCGCCGACGTGGACCCCGATCCGTTCGCGTTCCGGCCGGGTCAGCGCTTCGAGCTCCGTCCGGGAGGACCCGGAGACGCGAGCGGGGCCGTCGACGACCTACCCGGGGCTCGCCGGTGACCTCCGCGAGGGCGACCGCATCCTCCTCGCGGATGGCGCCGTGGAGCTCACGGTGGTCGGGATCGTGGGTGACGTCGTGCACACCGAGTGCGTGCGCGCGGGGACGGTTCGCAGTCACCAGGGCGTGAACGTCCCCGCCGAGCGCCTCAGTCTCCCGCCCGTCACCGAGCGCGACCGGGAGACCCTCGGGCGCGTGCTCGAGCTGGGGGTGGACCTCGTGGCGCAGTCGTTCGTCCGGGATCCCTCCGACATCGAACAGCTCCGGGAGACGATGGGCGACAGGCCGGTCCCCATCGTCGCGAAGATCGAGACCCGGCCGGCGGTCGAGAACTTCGAACGGATACTCGAGGCGGCCGACGCCGCGATGGTGGCCCGGGGAGACCTCGGGGTGGAGCTCCCGATGGAGGAGATCCCGCTCATCCAGAAGCGGCTCCTGCGAGCGGCGCGGATCGCCGGTCGTCCCGTGATCGTCGCGACGCAGATGCTCGAGTCGATGATCCGGTCGCCTCGCCCGACCCGCGCGGAGGCGAACGACGTCGCCACCGCGGTCCTGGACGGCGCGGACGCTATCATGCTCTCGGCCGAGACCGCGATCGGTGATTACCCCTTCGAAGCCGCCTCTGCCGCGACGCGGATCGCGTCCGCCGTCGAGTCCCAGGGGGCTGAGTACCGGGCGGCGCAGCCACCCTGCCTGCACGCGGGGGAAGCCGCCGCCGTCGCGCACGCCGCCGCGTCGATCGTCGCGGGGGATTCCGACGTCGTCGTGATCACGTGCTACACGACCACCGGCCGCACCGCGGCGCTCCTGTCGTCGGAGCGCCCGCGAGTGCCGATCCACGCGTTCATCCCCGACGCCGATGTCCGGAGGGCGAACGGGCTGCTGTGGGGCGTGCAGACGCACCCCGCGAGCCGGCCGGAGGACACCGACCAGATGATCGCCATGATGGACGAAGCGCTGCGTGCCGCCGGACTCGCCGCCGACGGGGATTCTGTCGTGATGGCGGCATCCATGCCCGCCGGGCGAACGACCACGAACATGCTCAAGGTGCACCAGGTCGGCCTCACGGAGGTCTGAGAGCAGGAACGCGCAAACGGCCGTTGTGCCACGTCCGGAGGGCGCATACGGTGGTCGTATGTCGCTGAGAGCACCGAACGAGATCCCGGGACGCCCCACCAGCGTGCTCGTTCCGACTTACAGTGACAACGAGCACGTCGGGACGAAAGCGCAGCGGCGCCGGCTCGCCGTGGAATGGCGCCGGCGGCACCCCTCCTGGTGGCAGCGGCTGTTCCGGCTGAAGCTACCGCCCCCCGCCGACTGACCCGGGCACTCCCGGCTCGCCGAGCGCTCGCAGCATCCGATCCTGCAGCCACGTCAGGTAGACGTAGACCTGGAACGAGTCGTGGTTCGGGTCTCCTTCCGGATAGTCGCTCTCCGTCGACTCCTCCATGATGTCGATCCGCGTGCCGAGCAGCAGACGGAAATCGTTCACGGCTCCCATCCACGTGAGCAGCTCGTCCTCGGTGAGCTCGGAGGAATCCGACCGTCCGCTCCAACGTGTCGATCGCCGCGAGCTTGCCCGCCCGGGGCGAGTCGCCGAGGTTCGTCTCGAACTCGAGGCTCCGCAGCGGATCGTCCTTGTACGCAGCCGGGAACAGGCGGGCGATCGATGGATCGCTCGAGGGATCCTCTTCCACGAGGAGCTCACGGGACTGGCGGCAGAGCTCCGCGAGCAGCTCGCGCTCGCCCGTTCCGAGACTCACCGTGAATCTGCCACGCTTTCGGCGGAACGGGCCGGGCACGTCACACGTCCTTCTGCAGCGTCGCCCACAGACCGTAGGCGTGCAGGCGTGCCACGTCGGATTCCGCCTTCTCGCGCGGCCCCGAGGACACGACCGCCCTGCCCTTCGAATGGACGTCCCACATCAGACGCTCCGCCTGCTCCCGCGGATAGCCGAAGAGCTTCATGAACACCCACGTCACGTACGTCATCAGGTTGATGGGGTCGTTCCAGACGATCACGATCCACGGGAGGTCGGGTTCGTTGACGTCCTCGTCCGCGGGCCTGTCGACGTGTACCGGCGCCGTCCCGATCTTCACGGAGCTCATGGCGTTGGCGGCGTGCCGCGACGGCCGCGTTTGATCCTCCGGATGCCCCATCGATACAAAGGGGGCGTCGCCACCCGGAAGAGCTGCAACGGGCTCAGCCAGCGAGGGACCGAGTATTCGGGAGCGATGTCCTCACGGACGACCTTGATGATCGCGTCCGTCACCGTTCTCATCTTGAGGACCACCCAGTCCGGCAGGTCGCCCTGAGGGAATCCCTCCGTGTCGACGAAACCGGGATTGACCGACGTCACGCGGACGTTCCGGCCCTCCGTCTCGTAGTTCATCGCCTCCGAGAAGGCCACCACGGCGTGCTTGGTCGCGCCGTAGATCGCGTTCCCCGGCGTCGCGAAACGGCCCGCGAGCGATCCGATGTTGACGACGTGACCCTTCCCGCGGGCGAGCATGCCCGGGAGGAACGCGCGTGTGCCGAACATGACGCCCAGGACGTTCAGTCGGACGCGCTCCTCGATCCGATCGTAGTCGAGGTCGACGAGCTCGCCGCCGCCGCGCATCCCCGCGCTGTTGACCAGGACGTCGGTCGGGCCGAAGACCTCCTCGGTCACCACGCGGAGGGTCTCGAGCTGGTCCGGGCGTGTGACGTCGCAGGTGGCCGCCAGCGCCCGACCCCCGGCCTTCTCGATCCGGACGACGATCGCGTCCAGCCGCTCGGTGCGTCGCGCCGCGAGGACGACGCGAGCTCCTTGCTTCGAGAAAGCGAGGGCCGCCGCCTCGCCGATCCCCGACGAGGCGCCCGTGACCACGACGACGGCCTTCTCGATGTTCAGCAGGACCCCCTCGGTACGATGGTGATGCCTTGGACGTTATCGGAGCCCACGCAAGCCGTCTGCCGGTGCTCGACGAGCGCTGGGATCCAAGGATGTATCCGCGTGAGGAGCTGGCGCGTGCGTTGGTGGCGGGCGGCGTCGCCGGGCCGGCAGGCCATCCCCATCACAACGTGTTCGGGAACATCCGGATGCTGGTCGAGCACGACCCCGACAAGCTGTTCGGGCTCTCGAACATGCCGGAGCCGTTCGGGTTCGAGGACATCGTCCGGATCGTGGGCGAGGCCTCCGGCGTGCCGATCGACGCGCTCGCGACCGAGGGCTCGCCCGACATCGACGCCGACGCGGTGCTCGACGCGTGCGAGGCGATGGGGGAGCGGCTCGCGGAAGCTGCGCGAGGTGGCGAGCGGATCCTGTTCGCCACCGGGCATCCGGGAGACCTCGACCCCCTCTACGGCTCGATCGCTGACCTCGCGGCGGCGGACGGTGCGAAGATCGTCCGGCCGGCCGAGGGCGACTCGTGGGGGGCCCAAGACGCAGGTCACGACTGGACGGTCGCCTATCACGGGGCCGTGGCGATGGTCACCGACGGTCTCCGCCCCCGCCACTCGCATAGTCCGGAGGCGATGGAGCGGATGCTCACCGAGGACCGGCCCGACTTGGTGGTCGCGGATCACGGGTTCGCCGGAGCGGCGATCCAGGCCGGGATCGAGACCCTCTCGATCGCGGATGTGAACGATCCGGCGCTGATCGTTGCCAAGGCGCAGGGCCGGACCGAGGTCGTCATCGTGCTGGACGACCATGTCCCGGCGGAGGCCTACTGGCCCTGCTTCCAGGCGGTGGCGGCGCGCTTCTGAGCATCCCGAGGGCTCACGGTGGACGCCCCCCGTTCGTTCGGCGCCAAAGGCCCTAAGCAGGACGGATGCTCAGACCATTAGGCCAAATGGGGGGTTCCTGTCCCCGCAATGGTACTGATACGCTCCCTCGGCTTCGTGTTGTAGTCCTGTCGGTGGAGGGCCGACAGGTGGACAGCAAATGCGTTCCGGGGGTGGGTTCGAGGGTGGGTTCCTCTCTTCTTGACCCCGGCAACTGGAAAGGCTGGGGTCAATGGCTTCTTCTCCGTCGAATCGCCTGAGCCGGAGTTTCTTCCGGCTCATCTCCTTGATCGTCCCGCTCTTCGTCGTCCTCTCATCGATCGGAAGCTCCGCGATCGCGATCGCCCAGGTGGCCGACGAGACACCCATCGAATCACCCAGCCCCGATCCGAGTCCCTCACCGGATCCCAGCCCCGAACCCTCCGCAGAGCCCAGCCCCGAACCCTCTCCTGAACCCACGATCGCGCCCGAGCCCTCTCCGGAAGCCAGTCCCACCTCGGAACCCAGCCCCACCTCGGAGCCCAGCCCCCAGCCCTCTCCCTCCGAAGCACCCTCAGTCACCGACTCCTTGATCGTCCGTCTCGTCCCCGGCCTGTCCGGGGTGGAAGAGGCGGCGGTGCTCGCCCTCGGCGGCGGCGTCGAGACATCCGCGATCCCAGCCTTGCGGATGCACGTCGTCGAAGTCGCGGCGGCCACCTCGGCGGAGTCCATCGCCGCCTACCGCGCCGACCCACGCGTCGACTCGGTCGACCGCGACCGCGTCCGCGAGGCCGAAGCCACGCCGGACGATCCCTCCTATCCCGATCAATGGGCCCTCCCCACGATCGGCTGGGACCAGGCGTACGGCGTCACGGATCCCGGGGGTTCGGCGACGATCGCCGTCTTGGACACTGGCGTCGACACGGTCGGGGACCTCTCGGTCGTCGGCGGCTACTCGGCGCTCGGCGGCGGCACCGGCGACCCGAACGGCCACGGCACGTGGATGGCCTCGATCGCTGCCGCGACGGTGAACAACGGCACCGGCATCGCCGGCGTCGGTTACGACGGCGTCTCCGTGATGCCGGTCAAGGTCCTCTCTGCGGACGGCACCGGACAGGACTCCGACATCATCGCAGGGGTCGTATGGGCGGCCGATCACGGCGCCGACGTGATCCTGATGTCGTTCTCCAACCCCGGGTACTCCCAGGCGTTGCAGGACGCGATCGACTACGCGTGGGCCAACGGCACACTCTCCGTCGCCGCCGTCGGCAACGATGGCTCGACGACTCCGACCTACCCGGCCGGTGACGCGAAGGTCGTCGGCGTCGCCGCCACGAACCAGGACGACTCGCTTTGGTCCGGCTCCAACTCCGGCGAGGCCGCGTTCATCTCCGCGCCCGGCGTGGGGATCTCCGCCAACGACACCTCCGGCACGACGAGCGTCACGGGTACCTCTGCCTCCGCCGCGATCGTCGCCGGCGCAGCCGCACTGCTGAAGGCGAACGACCCTGCCTCGTCCAACGGCACGGTGGTGGGTCGGCTCGCTCGGAACACGGACGCCGGAGGCGCCGGCAACGGCCGCCTCAACTTGGCTCGTTCCCTTTCAGATGTCGCGACCGACGAGGTCGTCCCCGCCGGCGCCCCCGGCGGCGGCCCCGTGGTGGGTCCGTACGTCGCTTCCGGAATCAACAACGCCGTTGACATCGCTCCGGCTTACGTCCCTGGAAGCCAGACCGTCACGTTCTCGACTCTCACGCGGAATCTGGCGGCAGGTAATCCTGTCGTGATCCGAAACATCAGGATCACCCTTCCGGCGGGGTATACAGCCATCTCGGTTGCTGGGACGGACTTCTCAGATGGCACGTGGAACTCAGCGACGGTGGCTGGGCAGGTGGTAGAAGTCGGTACGACGGATAACGCTGCCACGAACAGGCTGCCAGCTGGTGGTTGGGCTCGTATCGACGTTACGGCGACGACACCTGCCACGAGCACGAATACGGTCTGGCGTTACCGTGCCTCCAGCAATGCCGATGGTTCGGGTGGCGGCGCTACTCAGGGGACGAACGATGTCACCGTCTTGGTCAACGGACCGGGATCCGGTGCAACAGCTGCTCTCAGCTGGGTTGACGAGGACGGCGATCCGACCAGCCCCGTTCTTGCAGACGGAGTCTCGGCAACGCTGCGAGCCCGTGTGACCCGGACCGCACAGGTCAGCGGGAACAGGACGCCGCAGTACACGGCGGTCGCGATTCCGCTGTGCTTCGACCCGCCCTCGTCGGTCACCACAAACCTCAATGACGGCCCGCCCGCAGCGACCGGTGGCTATCCCCAGACGGGGAATGTCACCGACAACTTCATACTTCTCCCGGGCGGCTCGATCCCGAACGTCGGAGACTTCCTGACCATCGAGTTCACCACGACGCCTGACTGCACCTCAGGCGTGTATGACGTGCCGATCGCTTCTGCCACGAACCAGCAAAACCCCGCGTCGGGTGATAACCAGGTTGTCGTCATCACCTCCGCACAGCTCACTGTTGCAGCAGGGCTCGCGGACCTTTCCATCACGAAAACCGACTCGCCCGACCCGGTCGCGACTGGCGGAGCGCTCACGTACACGATCAACGTCAACAACGCCGGCCCAGATGACGCATCGGCGGTCAAGGTTGTCGACACGCTGCCCGGCGGAGTGACCTTCGGCAGCGCAACGGGGACCAACTGGAACTGCAACCACTCTTCCGGCACGGTGACGTGCAACCGGACCGGAGGGAACCTTCCTCCAGGTCCGGCGCCAGCCATCACGATCGTCGTGACCGTCAACGCCCTCTCGGGCACCCTTACGAACTCAGCGACGGTCTCGTCGCCGAACGACAACACCTCTGCAAACAACACGGCGACGGCGACCACCACCATCGTCAACCAGGGCACGGTTACGGGCAAGAAGTTCGAAGACCCGAACGGCGACGGTACCCTCACCGATGGCACGGTCCCCGCAGGGCCGACCGCTTGGACGATCCGTGCCTATCGTGACAACGGCGCCGGTGTTGGAGGCGTACCCGGCGACGGAACCCTCCAGGCTGGCGAGACCAGTATCGCCGCGACCGCGCTGACCAACACGACGACCGGCGTCTATTCGCTCAGTCTTGACCCCGGCGCCTACGTGATCTGTGAGGTCATGCAGTCCGGCTGGTTCCAGTCGGCGCCTGCGAACACCCGATGCGCGGCTATCGGCGGCGTCGGTTCCGGCGGGCGCAACGTCACAGTCGCCTCGGGCGTCACGACCGCGAACCAGGACTTCGGGAACTACCGCCAGGGCACGGTCTCCGGGACGAAGTTCAACGATCCCAACGGGGACGGAAACCTCGCGGACGGCACTGTCCCAGCCGGCCCGACCGCCTGGACGATCAGGGCCTACACCGACGTAGCGACGCCCGTTCTCGTGACTTCGACGACGACCAACACTACGACGGGCGCCTACTCGGTCTCGTTGAACCCTGGCAACTACATCATCTGCGAGGTGGTTCAGAGTGGATGGGCACAGTCGGCCCCGGTCAACACGTTCTGTTCCGCCGTCTCGGGCGTTGCCGCCGGCGGCCACAAAGTCACGGTCACTTCGGGCTCTTCGACCGCAAGTCAGGACTTCGGCAACCAGACCCGCGGCACGATCTCGGGTCAGAAGTTCAACGACGTCGATGGCGATGGTGTGTTCGATGCGGGCGAGCCGAACCTCCCTGGATGGACGATTCGGCTCTGCGCGGTCGCCACCTGCGACGCGACCGGAGATCCGATCCAGACTGACGTCACCGATAGCAGTGGCTACTCCTTCAGCGGACTGACGGCAGGCTCCTACTATGTCTGCGAGGTCCTGCAGTCTGGCTGGCAGCAAAACTCGCCGACCGGTTGTCACTCGGTCGTGATCTCGGCCGACTCGCCGACGAACGCCATCGACAGGAACTTTGGAAATGCTTCAGCGGATGTCGACGTCGTGAAGACCGGTCCCGCCTCCGTCACCGCTGGTGGAACCGTGGCGTGGACTGTGACGGTCACGAATAACGGACCCTCGGACGCGATCGGCACGACCTTGGCGGACTCGATCGCCGTGGGTGCCGGTTTCACAGGCATCACCGACCTGGAGTACTGCATCGGCACCGGCGTGTCCTGTGACGAGGACAGCGAGTTCCAGGACTACATGGGGCCAATCGCACTCGGAACCTTGACCGTTACGCAGGTTGTGAACGTGCAGCTGCGTGCGGACGTCCCCGCCGATGCAGAGCACAGCGACGACCTCAAGAACTGCGCATCTGTGTCCTCCAACGTCGAGGACCCGGACGCCACCGATGGATCCTGCACAACGTCCGACGTAGTCGAGGTCGTGGACCTCGACGTCGTCAAGGACTTCGCCGGTGCGAACCCGGAGACCGTGACCGCCGGCTCGACCGGCAACACCTTCACTGTCACGGTCACGAACAACGGTCCATCCAACGCCGATGACGTCCAGCTCACCGACACGGTGGACGCACGCCTGAACGTGACCGGGGTCTTGACCGACACCGGCACCTGCGCCGTGCCCGCCCAGCTCGTGAGCTGCGACCTGAACGACCTCGCTCCCGGCGCATCCGCGGTGATCACGGTCACGTACTCGGTGGACTCGTCGGTCGACTCTGACGAAAGCGTCAACAACTCCGCCACGGCGACCGACGCCGATGGCAACACCGACACCGGTGAGGACACCGTGTCGATCATCGAGGTCGTGGACCTCGACGTCGTGAAGGACTTCGCCGGTGCGAACCCGGAGACCGTGACCGCCGGCTCGACCGGCAACACCTTCACTGTCACGGTCACGAACAACGGTCCATCCAACGCCGATGACGTCCAGCTCACCGACACGGTGGACGCACGCCTGAACGTGACCGGGGTCTTGACCGACACCGGCACCTGCGCCGTGCCCGCCCAGCTCGTGAGCTGCGACCTGAACGACCTCGCTCCCGGCGCATCCGCGGTGATCACGGTCACGTACTCGGTGGCCGCGAACCAGAGCCCGGCCTCGGTCAACAACTCCGCCACGGCGACCGATGCCGATGCCAACACCGCCACCGGTGAGGACACCGTGTCGATCATCGAGATCGTGGACCTCGACGTCGTGAAGGACTTCGCCGGTGCGAACCCGGAGACCGTGACCGCCGGCTCGACCGGCAACACCTTCACTGTCACGGTCACGAACAACGGTCCATCCAACGCCGATGACGTCCAGCTCACCGACACGGTGGACGCACGCCTGAACGTGACCGGGGTCTTGACCGACACCGGCACCTGCGCCGTGCCCGCCCAGCTCGTGAGCTGCGACCTGAACGACCTCGCTCCCGGCGCATCCGCGGTGATCACGGTCACGTACTCGGTGGACTCGTCGGTCGACTCTGACGAAAGCGTCAACAACTCCGCCACGGCGACCGACGCCGATGGCAACACCGACACCGGCCAGGACACCGTGGCGATCGTGGAAGACGTCCAGCTCGCGATCGACAAGGAGTTCACCGACGCCTCCGTGACCGCCGGTGGCGCCGGGACCCACACCTTCACGCTGCTGGTCTCCAACGCCGGTGCCTCCGACGCGGACAACGTGCTCGTGACCGACACGGTGGACAGCCGCCTCGTCGTTTCCAACGTCTCCGGTCCGGCGGGCGTGGACTGCACGGCCTCGGCCGGGCAGTCGGTCTCCTGCTCCAAGGACCACCTGGCGGCCGGCGGCTCCTTCACGATCACCGTCACCTACGACGTGGCCTCCACGGTGAACTCCGATCCCTCGGTGTCCAACACCGGTCACGTGGCCTCCGATGAGGACACGGCCCAAGACACCGACACCGTGGCGATCGTGGAAGACGTCCAGCTCGCGATCGACAAGGAGTTCACCGACGCCTCCGTGACCGCCGGTGGCGCCGGGACCCACACCTTCACGCTGCTGGTCTCCAACGCCGGTGCCTCCGACGCGGACAACGTGCTCGTGACCGACACGGTGGACAGCCGCCTCGTCGTTTCCAACGTCTCCGGTCCGGCGGGCGTGGACTGCACGGCCTCGGCCGGGCAGTCGGTCTCCTGCTCCAAGGACCACCTGGCGGCCGGCGGCTCCTTCACGATCACCGTCACCTACGACGTGGCCTCCACGGTGAACTCCGATCCCTCGGTGTCCAACACCGGTCACGTGGCCTCCGATGAGGACACGGCCCAAGACACCGACACCGTGGCGATCGTGGAAGACGTCCAGCTCGCGATCGACAAGGAGTTCACCGACGCCTCCGTGACCGCCGGTGGCGCCGGGACCCACACCTTCACGCTGCTGGTCTCCAACGCCGGTGCCTCCGACGCGGACAACGTGCTCGTGACCGACACGGTGGACAGCCGCCTCGTCGTTTCCAACGTCTCCGGTCCGGCGGGCGTGGACTGCACGGCCTCGGCCGGGCAGTCGGTCTCCTGCTCCAAGGACCACCTGGCGGCCGGCGGCTCCTTCACGATCACCGTCACCTACGACGTGGCCTCCACGGTGAACTCCGATCCCTCGGTGTCCAACACCGGTCACGTGGCCTCCGATGAGGACACGGCCCAAGACACCGACACCGTGGCGATCGTGGAAGACGTCCAGCTCGCGATCGACAAGGAGTTCACCGACGCCTCCGTGACCGCCGGTGGCGCCGGGACCCACACCTTCACGCTGCTGGTCTCCAACGCCGGTGCCTCCGACGCGGACAACGTGCTCGTGACCGACACGGTGGACAGCCGCCTCGTCGTTTCCAACGTCTCCGGTCCGGCGGGCGTGGACTGCACGGCCTCGGCCGGGCAGTCGGTCTCCTGCTCCAAGGACCACCTGGCGGCCGGCGGCTCCTTCACGATCACCGTCACCTACGACGTGGCCTCCACGGTGAACTCCGATCCCTCGGTGTCCAACACCGGTCACGTGGCCTCCGATGAGGACACGGCCCAAGACACCGACACCGTGGCGATCGTGGAAGACGTCCAGCTCGCGATCGACAAGGAGTTCACCGACGCCTCCGTGACCGCCGGTGGCGCCGGGACCCACACCTTCACGCTGCTGGTCTCCAACGCCGGTGCCTCCGACGCGGACAACGTGCTCGTGACCGACACGGTGGACAGCCGCCTCGTCGTTTCCAACGTCTCCGGTCCGGCGGGCGTGGACTGCACGGCCTCGGCCGGGCAGTCGGTCTCCTGCTCCAAGGACCACCTGGCGGCCGGCGGCTCCTTCACGATCACCGTCACCTACGACGTGGCCTCCACGGTGAACTCCGATCCCTCGGTGTCCAACACCGGTCACGTGGCCTCCGATGAGGACACGGCCCAAGACACCGACACCGTGGCGATCGTGGAAGACGTCCAGCTCGCGATCGACAAGGAGTTCACCGACGCCTCCGTGACCGCCGGTGGCGCCGGGACCCACACCTTCACGCTGCTGGTCTCCAACGCCGGTGCCTCCGACGCGGACAACGTGCTCGTGACCGACACGGTGGACAGCCGCCTCGTCGTTTCCAACGTCTCGGGTCCGGCGGGCGTGGACTGCACGGCCTCGGCCGGGCAGTCGGTCTCCTGCTCCAAGGACCACCTGGCGGCCGGCGGCTCCTTCACGATCACCGTCACCTACGACGTGGCCTCCACGGTGAACTCCGATCCCTCGGTGTCCAACACCGGTCACGTGGCCTCCGATGAGGACACGGCCCAAGACACCGACACCGTGGCGATCGTGGAAGACGTCCAGCTCGCGATCGACAAGGAGTTCACCGACGCCTCCGTGACCGCCGGTGGCGCCGGGACCCACACCTTCACGCTGCTGGTCTCCAACGCCGGTGCCTCCGACGCGGACAACGTGCTCGTGACCGACACGGTGGACAGCCGCCTCGTCGTTTCCAACGTCTCGGGTCCGGCGGGCGTGGACTGCACGGCCTCGGCCGGGCAGTCGGTCTCCTGCTCCAAGGACCACCTGGCGGCCGGCGGCTCCTTCACGATCACCGTCACCTACGACGTGGCCTCCACGGTGAACTCCGATCCCTCGGTGTCCAACACCGGTCACGTGGCCTCCGATGAGGACACGGCCCAAGACACCGACACCGTGGCGATCGTGGAAGACGTCCAGCTCGCGATCGACAAGGAGTTCACCGACGCCTCCGTGACCGCCGGTGGCGCCGGGACCCACACCTTCACGCTGCTGGTCTCCAACGCCGGTGCCTCCGACGCGGACAACGTGCTCGTGACCGACACGGTGGACAGCCGCCTCGTCGTTTCCAACGTCTCCGGTCCGGCGGGCGTGGACTGCACGGCCTCGGCCGGGCAGTCGGTCTCCTGCTCCAAGGACCACCTGGCGGCCGGCGGCTCCTTCACGATCACCGTCACCTACGACGTGGCCTCCACGGTGAACTCCGATCCCTCGGTGTCCAACACCGGTCACGTGGCCTCCGATGAGGACACGGCCCAAGACACCGACACCGTGGCGATCGTGGAAGACGTCCAGCTCGCGATCGACAAGGAGTTCACCGACGCCTCCGTGACCGCCGGTGGCGCCGGGACCCACACCTTCACGCTGCTGGTCTCCAACGCCGGTGCCTCCGACGCGGACAACGTGCTCGTGACCGACACGGTGGACAGCCGCCTCGTCGTTTCCAACGTCTCCGGTCCGGCGGGCGTGGACTGCACGGCCTCGGCCGGGCAGTCGGTCTCCTGCTCCAAGGACCACCTGGCGGCCGGCGGCTCCTTCACGATCACCGTCACCTACGACGTGGCCTCCACGGTGAACTCCGATCCCTCGGTGTCCAACACCGGTCACGTGGCCTCCGATGAGGACACGGCCCAAGACACCGACACCGTGGCGATCGTGGAAGACGTCCAGCTCGCGATCGACAAGGAGTTCACCGACGCCTCCGTGACCGCCGGTGGCGCCGGGACCCACACCTTCACGCTGCTGGTCTCCAACGCCGGTGCCTCCGACGCGGACAACGTGCTCGTGACCGACACGGTGGACAGCCGCCTCGTCGTTTCCAACGTCTCCGGTCCGGCGGGCGTGGACTGCACGGCCTCGGCCGGGCAGTCGGTCTCCTGCTCCAAGGACCACCTGGCGGCCGGCGGCTCCTTCACGATCACCGTCACCTACGACGTGGCCTCCACGGTGAACTCCGATCCCTCGGTGTCCAACACCGGTCACGTGGCCTCCGATGAGGACACGGCCCAAGACACCGACACCGTGGCGATCGTGGAAGACGTCCAGCTCGCGATCGACAAGGAGTTCACCGACGCCTCCGTGACCGCCGGTGGCGCCGGGACCCACACCTTCACGCTGCTGGTCTCCAACGCCGGTGCCTCCGACGCGGACAACGTGCTCGTGACCGACACGGTGGACAGCCGCCTCGTCGTTTCCAACGTCTCCGGTCCGGCGGGCGTGGACTGCACGGCCTCGGCCGGGCAGTCGGTCTCCTGCTCCAAGGACCACCTGGCGGCCGGCGGCTCCTTCACGATCACCGTCACCTACGACGTGGCCTCCACGGTGAACTCCGATCCCTCGGTGTCCAACACCGGTCACGTGGCCTCCGATGAGGACACGGCCCAAGACACCGACACCGTGGCGATCGTGGAAGACGTCCAGCTCGCGATCGACAAGGAGTTCACCGACGCCTCCGTGACCGCCGGTGGCGCCGGGACCCACACCTTCACGCTGCTGGTCTCCAACGCCGGTGCCTCCGACGCGGACAACGTGCTCGTGACCGACACGGTGGACAGCCGCCTCGTCGTTTCCAACGTCTCCGGTCCGGCGGGCGTGGACTGCACGGCCTCGGCCGGGCAGTCGGTCTCCTGCTCCAAGGACCACCTGGCGGCCGGCGGCTCCTTCACGATCACCGTCACCTACGACGTGGCCTCCACGGTGAACTCCGATCCCTCGGTGTCCAACACCGGTCACGTGGCCTCCGATGAGGACACGGCCCAAGACACCGACACCGTGGCGATCGTGGAAGACGTCCAGCTGGTCGTGACGAAGGCATTCGATCAGGATCCCGTGACGGCAGGCGGTACTGGGTACACCTTCACGATCAAGGTGAAGAACAACGGGGCATCGGACGCCGACAACCTCGTTGTCACTGACACGGTCGATTCCCAGTTGGTTGTGACCAACGTGTCAGCGGATCTCGGAGCGGACTGCTCGACTTCCTCGGGCAACGATGTCCGCTGCGTCTTCGCCCATCTCGCTGCCGGTGCGACTGGCACCGTCACCGTGACGTTCCGAGTCCCCGCAACCGGGCCGGCAGCCACCGTGAACAACACGGGCACAGGTACCTCTGACGAGGACTCTGACTCGGGCTCGGACACCGTTGTGGTCAACCGCCGTGCTGACCTCTCGATCGTCAAGACGGACGGGGTTACGACCGTCGCGGCCGGAACATCGACGACCTACGCGATCACGCTCACGAACAACGGGCCCTCATCCGTCGGTGCCGGCGTGGTGATCAAGGACGCCATCCCGGCCAACACGAATCCGTCTGAGACCGAGGATGACTGCACCATCTCCGGTGGGGTCATGACCTGCACCACGTCGGCGGCGCTGGACCCGGGTCAGTCGGTCACCTACTACCTGACGCTCGCCATCCCGATCACCTATCGGGACGGGGGGAACACGACCCTCTCCAACACGGCATACATCGAGTCGTCGCCGGAGACGGACCCCGACCCTACCGACAACTCCTCGACCGACACCGATACGGTCGGTCCGGCGGACGTCGGATCTGGCAGCACCATGACCGACTCCGCATTCCAACTGAAGGATGACCTGGGACCGTGGACCATCACGGACTTCGAGATCCTGCTGAACAACAAGATGGTGGTCGTCGCTACGAACCCCGGTCAGTTCTACTACCACCAGCGAGCGACGAACCCATTCTCCGTGACCACGAGCTGGCAGTTCAACCTCAACTGGGACCAGGAGTTCACCGCACAGGTCGAGGGTGGGAACCCCATCCACGCCTACGTGCAGCTTGCCGGTGACCCGGCCAACACGTGGAGAGACTGGACCCCGCAGTCCACGGACCGGTGCTGGACATACAGCTCGCCTGCCGACGGTGTGAACCCGCTGAACACGCCGATGTGTAGTGGTCAGGACGGGACGATCACGGTCAACAACGTTCCCGCAGGCGCGAAGGTATGGGTGACCGTTCACCTCGACTTCCGGCTCAAGGGAACCACACAGACGAGCGCTATCACGCACCCGAAGACATATGGTCCCTTCAAGTCGGACATCGTGATCAAGCACCAGACATCCGGTCTGATCCTCGGTACGAGCCACTCGCAGACGACCCTGCTCGGGCGAGGGAAGAAGGTCACCGTCGTCTACGGCACGACGGTGGACAACTCCGGGGACCCGGAGGGTGGCGTGTGGCTGAAGGTGCAGCAGGGTGCATCGGGGAACATCGCTCTTGTGAAGAGCGATCCTGTGTCCGGCGAGTACGTGCTGTTCGACGGTCAGGCGTGCCTCGGCGACGGACTCTCCGGATGCTCCTCCGGCGGCTCGACGTTCACATTCGCGAACGGCACCGTGAACGCAACAGTGACGGTGCTCGGGAATGGGGTGGCAACACCCGCCTTCGGCGCGACTGCTGCCTATCCCACCCCAGGGTTCGCGAGGTTCTGCGTGTTCCAAGGGGCGCAGAACTGCACCCTGAGTGCCGCCAACGCCAACCCCGTCCATACGTTCGGGGTCGCCAAGGGAAGCGCCTACAACAAGAACTGGAAGTTCGCAGCCTAGGGAAGGGTTAGGCAGGCGCGAAGCGCCTGCCTACGCCTTCCCGACAGCTTGCGGCGCAAGCTGTTCGTCACGTCCGCGATGCCCTAGGGCTATCCAGCTCTTGGGGGCCTGGGGTACCATCGATCAACGAAATGGTGATGCCAGAACCTTTCACCGAGGCTCGGCTGCTGACCGCGAACGAGGTCGCGGATCTGATGCGCGTGTCCAGGATGACCGTCTATCGACTGATCAAGAACGGAGAGATGCCCTCGCTCCGCGTGGGCAAGGGCTATCGCTTCCGCGAGGAAGACGTCCACGATTACCTGAGGGGGCGCTACACCGAGGCCGGTTAACGCCGGCCACCTCGAGGGCTCCCGACACGCACGAAGCCGAACCTCCGCGAGAGGCGGAGGGGGCGTGATGAACGAGCACGACCGGCTCGTCGACCGGGCCGCGCGCGAAGCGCGGACGGTCTTGTTCGTCGGCGGGTTGGATTCCGGGAAGAGCTCGATGGCGCGCGCCACGGCCGCGTACGCGCTGCACGTCGGGCGTTCCGTTGCCTACCTCGACGCCGACGTCTCGCAGAAGACCGTAGGACCGCCGGGCACCGTCGGTCTGAAGCACATCCGGGAGCCGGACGACCTCACCCACGAACGGATGTCCGCGGCCGATGCGATCGGGTTCGTCGGCTCGACGTCGCCGCAGGACCATCTGCTTCCACTCGTCGGCGCGCTCGCCCGTCTCAACGAGCGCGCCCACGACGAGGGTGCCGACCTCGTCGTCGTGGACACGGGGGGCGAGGTCTCGGGGATCCGCGGCCAGCAAGTGAAGTACTACAAGGTCGACACCGTGGAGCCCGACCTGGTGGTCGCGCTCCAGCGTGGCGAGGAGCTCGAGCCGATCGTCGGCGTCGTCGAACGGTTCTTCGGCGTCGAGGTCGTTCGCCTGGGCATCCATCCCGCCGTCGTCCCCACCACGGTCGACGAGCGGATGGCCCAACGCGAGGACGCGATGCGCCGGTACTTCGATCAACCCCTCCAGCGGTTCCGCGTCCGCCCCACCGTGTTCATGCCGAGTCTGCCGCCTTTGTTCGACCTCTTGCAGCTCGACCGCCTGCTCGTCGGCCTCTCCGACGGCGAGGGCGGGTTCACGGGGGTCGGCTACCTGGAACCGGTATCCGGGAACGGAGGCCTTCGGCTGATATCGCCGGTGGCAGAGCCGCCCAAAGCGCTTAGACTGGGTTCCGTTCGTCTGGAGGAGAGCTTCCGAGCGAAGCGGGTCGACCTCCGGAACCTCTTCGGAACCGAATGACCGACTGAAAGGCGTGGATCGTTGCCGTCCCTCGTGAAGAAGCGCCGGAAGAAGATGCGCAAGAAGAAGCACAAGAAGCTTCTCAAGCGCACCCGGCACCAGCGCCTGAAGCTGGGCAAGTAGCGGCGGGAGCATCGGCGTGTCTGCGCCGATCCAAGTCGGAACCCTCGTGGTGGCACTCGTGCTGCTCTCCGCATGCGGTGCCGACAGCCCCCAGGGCTCCACGGAGAACTCGAAGGCGATCACCTTCCAGTCGATCGACGGCGTCACCCTCTCCGGCCGGCTGTTCGGCCCCGACGAGGGCACCGCGGGCGTCGTGCTCGCGCACATGCTCCCCTCCGACCAGAGCGCCTGGTACTTCTTCGCGAACCGTTTGGGTGAGCGCGGGTATCGGGTCCTCACGTTCAACTTCCGTGGCTACTGTCCGGGCGGGGAGGGGGGTTGCTCGCAGGGCGAGAAGAACGTCCCCGCGATCTGGCAGGACCTCGAGGGAGCCGTCGAAACGCTGAGGAGCGAAGGGGTCACGCGGTTCGCGTTGATCGGAGCCAGCATGGGCGGGACCGCGTCGCTCATCGTCGCGGCGAATCACGGACGTGACATCGGTGCCGTGGTCACCCTCTCCGCGCCGACCTCCGTCGAAGGACTCGAGGCGGGAGTCGACGTCCTCGCCGAGGTGAGCGCCGCGAAGCTCCTCATCGCAGGCCACGAGGACGTCGACGCCGTGGAGGCCGTGAACCTGTTCTATGGTGAGGGTCTGCCGCCGAAGCGTCCGGTGATCCTCACGACGGGCGACCACGGGACGGACATCCTCACGGGCAATCAGGCGGGGATCGCGAGCACCGAGATGATCAACTGGGTCGAGCGATACGTCCCCGTGTCCGGATCGGCGGACGGATGAGCCGTCCGATCGTCTTCCTGACGGATTACGGCCGGAGCGACGGCTTCGTGGGCATCTGTCACGGCGTCATGGCGAGGATCGCGCCGGCGGCGCGGGTCATCGACCTCACGCACGCCGTTCCGCGTCAGGACGTGCTCCGGGGAGCCGTGGAGCTCGCCCGGGCCGTCCCGTACATGCCGACGGACGCGGTCTATGTCGCGGTGGTCGATCCGGGTGTCGGGTCCGATCGAGGCGCGATCGCCACGACCGCGGGCACGGCGCTCCTCGTCGGTCCGGACAACGGGCTCCTGTCGCTCGCCTGGGAGGAGCTCGGTGGCGTCGAGTCGGCCGTGGAGATCCAGAGCCCCGAGGTCGTGCTGGCGCCCGTGTCGCGGACGTTCCACGGCAGGGACGTCTTCGCGCCCGCCGCCGCCCACCTCGCGGCCGGCATGCGGCTCGAGGATCTCGGCCCGGCCGTCGACCCGTCCAGCCTCGTTCGTCTGGACGTTCCGGGACCGATGGTGGCGCAGGGTGCCGTGGGCGCCCGAGTGACTGCGACGGACGGCTACGGGAACGTGCAGCTGAACGCCACCGAGCGCGACCTGGAGGACGCTGCCGTCGAGGTCGGCAACGTCCTGGTCGTGAACGGCCGGCGCTTGCCCCGAGCGGGCACCTTCGCCGAGCTTCCCGAACGCGAGCCCGGGCTGATCGTCGACTCGGACGGCTATCTCGCGATCGTGGTGAACCAGGGGAACGCGGCGCAGATGCTCGGCCTCGCGGCCGGCGACGTCGTCGTGATGGAGGGCCCCTAAGGGCTCGAGCTCGAGCTCCGGCTCGGGCTCGGAAGCTCCCCGGGGCTTGTCGGGCCGGGGAACGGACCGCGATCCTGGTTCGCGAGCTGCAGCTGCCAGATGCCGGCCCCGACGAGCACCGAGAGCAAAACGATGAGCACGATCAGGGTCGGACGTCGCACGGCGGCGAGGCTATCGGCTCACCGAGCGGCGCGTCCCGCGGACGCCAGCGCGAGCTCCGTCCGTTCCCGCATGCCGACCATCGTGGCCGCGAGCTTCTCCGGATGACCCAGCGAAGGCCGCAGGTCCACCTCCAACGACACCGCCCCGTCGAACCCCGACGTGGCGACATCCCCCAGGAACGCATCGAGGTCGAGCACACCCTCGCCGGGCGGCAGGTGGGAGTCCCATCCCTTCCCGGCGTTGTCGGACAGATGCACGTGTCGCAGTCGATCCCCGAACAGCTTCCGCACCTCGATCAGATCGTGGTTGGCGACGGCCGCGTGGGACGTGTCGAGCACCAGGTGGGGGAGTCCCTCCAGCTGCTCGAGGTCCTGGTTCGAGTGGAACGTCACGTTCCTGCCGGCCACCCGGACCGGGAACATGTTCTCGACGGCGACGGCGATCCCCGTTCGCTCCTCGAGACGGGGCAGGTCCTCCACGAGCCAGCGGCGGAACGCGCGCTGCCAGCGGTACGGCGGGTGCACGACCACGATCGGGATATCCGCGTCGGCAGCCGCCTCGACGGAGCGGTCGATCTTGCCGATCGGGTCCGTGCCCCAGACCTTCCTCGTCAGCAGGAGGCAGGGGGCGTGCATCGCCCCGACCGTGAGCCCGAACTCATCGGCGAGCGCACGGATGCGCGCGGGATCCTGGCTCTCAGGGTCCTTGGTCACCATGACCTCGACGCCGCGGTACCCGCACTCGGCCGCGAGCCGGAAGGTCCACGACAGCGGCCGCGCGAAGAAAGCGGCCGAGGAGAACAGGACGAGCGGGGAAGCCATCCTCTCGATGCTACCGGCACGCCATGCCTGTGCACCGGCGTGTTTGCCACTTCGACCGATCCGTCACTACGGTGACCGACGACTTCCCGCGGCGCATGTGCTGGACCCCCCGAGTCCAGACGCCGTGGGCAGGGAGGTGAAGCGCTCGTGCAGCGACTCCGAGCAGCGAGAGGCAAGCGAGGGCTGTTGGCGGTCCTCTCCGCGGGGATGACGATGGCGGCGGTCTTCGCCTTCCCGTCGCCCGCGGCTGCCCAGGTGCCGTCGGCGGACGGGGACGATCAGGTCTCCGGCCAGACATACGTGCGGCACGACGGCGGAAGCGATACCGGCATCGAACACTGCAACAACGACAGCTCGGCGGACGACGGCGAGGAGCCCGCTCCGAGTGCCACCGACTCCGATACGACGGACGGCGGCAGCCGGCGCCAAGGCAACGAACCGTTCTCCGTGGTCGATCCGACCGATCCCGACCTGGTCGTGGCCGGCTGGAACGACTACTGCCTGACCGATCTCGGCGCGGGCTGGCAGGGATTCGCCTACTCGAACGACCGCGGCGAGACATGGACCGACTCGATCGTGCCCGGCTACCCGCAGGACACCTCCCCCGAGGGGATGGCCTCGCCTCTGTTCGGGAGACACACCGACGCGGGAGATCCGATCGCTGCGTTCGACAACGACGGCAACCTCTTCGTCGGCGGGATCGCGTTCAACCGAGTGGGAGCCATCAACGGTGACGTCTACGTCGCCACGTACCTGACCGATCCCCACCCAAGCGGCTACCCGGTCGACTACGAGCGAACGAAGGTCGTCGGGCGCGGGACCCCTTCGCGCAACTTCCAGGGTGTGTTCCAGGACAAGCCGATGCTCGAGGTCGATCGCACGGGCGGAGATCACGACGGCAACGTGTACGTGTGCTGGTCGCGCTTCACCGGCTTCGGCCAGAACCGTATCCTGTTCAGCCGTTCGACGGACTCGGGCGAGACGTTCTCCAAGCCGATCTCGATCACGAATCCCGGCCTGGCGTCGGTCCAGGGATGCGACATCGCCGTCGAGGGCGACGGCGACGTCTACCTGACGTTCGTGACCTTCGGCGACAACTCCTCGCGTCGCGCGAGCGGCGTCGGGTTCGCTCGCTCGACCGACGGCGGCGCCTCGTTCTCCGACGCCGAGCTCATCCGCAGGATCAGGCCATACGCTCCCGCCGACCCCTTCCGGGACTGCGGGGACGGGCCCTTCGAGTGCGCGTCCGGCTTCGTGTTCCATCGCGTGCCGCTCGAGCCCCGGTCGACGGCGGACCAGAACAGCGCCGATGACGGGGTCTTCTTGACCTACAACGAGATCCGTCCCGGGAGCACGGAGGCGAGCGAGAGCTCGTACACCTCCGCCGGCGGCGGCGAGGTCGGACAGTCTCTGGTGTACGTGGTCGGATCCCGCGATGACGGGGCGACCTGGAGCGACCCGGTAGCGGTCGACCCCGACCCCGAAGGGCATCAGTTCTTCCCGGACGTCGACGCGCTTGACGGCACGCTCGTCGTCATCTGGCAGGACAATCGGACGGACGACGACTACGACGTCCAGTTCCCGATCGGGAACACGCTCGACGAGGACGGCAACGCCATCTCCTCGGGCGGCTCGCTCAGCGACCCGGACGACGACATCGTGAACAGCTTCATCGCGACATCGTCGACGGGCGCGCTGTCGTTCGCGTCCATGCAGGTCTCGAGCGAGGGTCATCAGTCCGAATACGAGATGTTCGGCAACCGCGACATCCCGTTCCACGGCGACTACAACTGGATCTCGCTCGCCACCGACGGGGACGGGCTGTTCGGGTACGCATCGTGGACCGACAACCGCAACGTGGTGCCGGGGCAGGACCAACGCGAACTCGATGCCCAGGATGGTTTCGACGACGGCTTCGACGTGCTCCAATGCCGCGACGATCTGGCGGAGAGCCCCGCAGGGCTACTCGATCCCGAGATGCCGCTGGCCCGGAGGGATGCCCCGTTCGGAGGTGACACCTGCGGGAACGCGGGTGGCCTCGACCAGGACATCTTCGGGACCTCGTTCACGCTGCCGTAGGTAGCCGCGGATCGATCCGGACGAGGGACAGGCGCCCCGGGGGACTCCCGGGGCGCCTCTCTCGTCCGGTGTTCCTCTCCGCCCGGCGAGACGGGGACGGTGCGTATCCTTGGCGCCCATGTGGGTCTTCCCGCTTGCCGCCGCCCTGGTGGCGTTCGCGTTCGCGTTCGCGCTCGGCCGGCGATTCGCTCGGAGCAGGCGGATCTACCTGGCGATGTGGTGCGGCGCGCTCGTGATGTACGGGGTCGCGTCCCTGGCGGTCGCGGGTGGGGCGGCCGTCGGCTGGAGCCGGACGCTCTTCGAGGTGTTTTGGATCCTCGGCGCGGTGCTCAACGTCCCGCTGCTCGCCGCGGGTGAGGTGCACCTGCTCGGTCGCGGCCGTGTCCTCGACCTCGTCGTGTGGATGGCCCTCGCGTTCGTCTTCGCCTACACGATCGCCGTGACGCGGGGGGCGCCAGTCGATCCCGCCGCGCTCGCGGAGCAGCTGCCCTCGGGCAAGGAGGTCTTCGGCAACGGCACGGCCGCCTATCGCTTGCCGCAGCTCATCTCGATCCCCTCGTACCTGATCCTCCTCGTGGGCGCGGCGTGGTCGGCCTGGCGCATGCACGGCCGCCCCGAGCTCCGTCACCGCTTCACCGGGACGCTGCTCGTCGCCGCCGGCGCGACGATCACCGCCGCCGCGGGCTCGGCGTTCGCCGCCGTCGGGAACCTGCCGGCGTTCTCGCTCTCGCTGCTCGCCGGCGTCGCCGTGATGTTCCTCGGTTTCCTTCGGGCAACCGAATCTCGTTCCTCGTCTCGGAAGAGCGATCTCCCCGTCCACTGACACGCCGGCTGAGCCGTTGAGTGATCCGGCCGGCCGTAGCGCGCGAACCAAGCCCTGATCGCGCCCGTGGGGAGGGGACGCAGACGCCCGACCGGGAACGTCCCGGGTTCACGAGCAGCACGACGCTCCATCACCGAACCAACACGACGATCCCACGATCATAGGAGGGGATACCTTTGTCTTCATCACGGATCAGGCGAGCCGCCGCGCTCGCCGTCACCGGGGCGCTCGCCGTCGCAGCGTTCGCCGGGCTCGGCCCGGTGGCCTCCACGGCGTCGAGCCACCGCGAGGCCCCGCTGACCTCGGCCGATCCACCGATCGATGCGACCGACCTCTACGCGTTCGTTCCCGAGAGCTCACCGAACACGGTCGCGTTGGTCGGCTCGTGGATCCCGTTCCAGGAGCCGGCGGGCGGACCCAACTTCTACCTCTGGGCCGAGCGGACGAACTACGACATCAACGTCGACAACGACGGGGATGCCCGCACCGACATCATCTACCGCTGGCGGTTCACGACGCACCATCGCAACCCCGACTCATTCATCGCCAACAACGGGGCGGTGACGTCGCTGGACGACGAGAATCTCCTGATCTCTCAGACCTACGACCTCACCAGGATCCGGAACGGGAACACCGCCGTCCTGCTGAACGACGTGCCGGTGGTGCCGTCCCACGTGGGCGACGCCTCCATGCCCGGCTACCAGGCCGACCTGTTCGATGCGGGCGTGGTGTCCGCCGGCAACGGCCGCAGCAGTTGGGTCGGTCAGTCCGACGATCCGTTCTTCCTCGACCTCCGTGTCTTCGATCTCCTCTACGGAGGCGACTTCTCCGAGGCGGGCGACGACACGCTGGACGGCTTCAACGTCAACACCATGGTCCTGCAGGTGCCGAAGGCGCAGCTCCGGGGACCGGATGACGGCGTGATCGCCATCTGGACCACTGCGTCACGGCGCTCGATCCGCATCCAGGCCAGCGATGGATCCCTCGAATGGAGAGGCCCGCTCGTGCAGGTCTCCCGTCTGGGTATGCCGCTGGTGAACGAGGTCGTCGTGCCCGTCGGGTTCAAGGACTACTTCAACGGGTCCAACCCGCGTGGTGACGCGGCGTACCTGCCGAAGGTGAACGACCCCGAGCTCGCGCACCTGATCTCGGCGGTCTACGGGACGCTGTTCCCCGAGGTCCCGGACTCGAACACGTCGATGACGGGCGTGCAGCGGTCCGACCTGGTCAAGGTCTTCATGACCGGCCTGCCCGGGCTGAACAGGCCGACGCACGTTCGGAAGGCAGAGATGCTCCGGCTGAACATGGATATCGCTCCGTGCACCGCGGACTGCTCCGTCCTCGGCGCGATCGATGGCGACGTCGCCGGGTTCCCCAACGGCCGGCGATTGAGCGACGACATCATCGACATCGCCCTGCGCGTCGTCATGGGGGTCTTGATCCCCGGACACGACACGGACGCCGATGGCCTTGCCGACGGTGTCGGGGCGAACGATGTCCCGTTCCAGGCGGCGTTCCCCTACGTCGCGTATCCGCACTCCGGGTCGGACGCAGACCCGCACTGACAGGGGTGAGTGGCCGCCGCCGCGAGCGGCGGCGGCCACGCTACCTCCGGACGATCTTCCGGGAGGACGCATGAGAGCACGACTCACGATGATCGCGACCGCCGCGGGCTTGGCCGTGGCGGTCTTCCTGGTCGGCGCATCCGGGCCCGGAGGGTCCGGAGCATCGGGCGATACGGATCGTGGTCCGACCCTGGTGGCGCCGGCCGACGCCGTGCTCGGTCCCGCCTCGGATGACGGATCCCTCGAAGCGACGATCGCCTCGCTCGAGTCGAGGATCGGCGCAGCTCCCGACGACTGGGAGGCCTCGGCCATCCTTGGGATCGCCTACATCCAGCAGGTCCGCGACACCTCCGACCCCTCCGCGTACCCGATCGCGGAGGCCGCCCTCGAGCGGTCGCTGGCTCTTCGTCCCACCGACAACCCCGACGCCTTCCTCGGCATGGGAACGCTGGCGGCCGAGAGACACGACTTCGACCTCGCCCTCCGGTGGGGGCGCCGGGCCGTGAAGGCTGCCCCGTTCGACGCCGACGCGTACGGCCTCCTCGGTGACGCCCAGCTCGAGCTCGGGCAGTACCGCGCCGCGTTCCGGTCGTTCCAGCGGATGGTCGACGCCCGGCCCAACCTCGCGTCCTATGGGAGGGTCAGCTACGCCCTCGAACTCCGTGGCAACGCCGAGGGTGCCATCCAAGCGATGCGAGCCGCCTACGACGTGGCAGGCGGTCCGGCGGACACCGCCTGGGCGGCGGCGCACATCGCCGAGTTCCACTTCGAGGCGGGCAGGATCGAGGACGCACGGCGATGGTTCCGACGCGCCCAGTCGGCGGATCCCTCCTCGGCGGATGTGGAGTCCGGGCTCGCTCTCCTGTCCTGGGCGTCCGGCGACCTCGAGGGGGCGATCACGCGCTACGAACGGCTGGCGACCCGTTCGCCCGCTCCGGATCACATCGCCGGGCTCGCGGATCTGTACGCCGCGTCGGGGGACCAGGAGGCCGCCGCCGCCCAGTACGAGCTCGCGCGGGCCGAGGCTCAGGACTACCGAGCGAACGGGGTCGATACCGATCTCGAGATGTCGTTGCTGGAGGCGGATCTCGCCGTGAGTGGGTCGGGAGGCGCGGCGCACTCGGCGCGGGCGGCGCTCAGCGCCGCCCGCGCCGAGTGGTCACGCCGGCGGAGCGTCCATGTGGCGGATGCGCTCGCCTGGGCGCTCTACGCGAACGGCCACTACCGGAGAGCCTCCGCACTGTCGTCGGAAGCGCTGAGGCTCGGCACCCGCGATGCGCTCTTCCTGTTCCACGCGGGCATGATCCAGCTCCGTCTCGGGAACGAACCCGGTGCCAGGTCCCTGTTGCAGGAGGCGTTCGACGTGGATCCGTACTTCTCCGTCCGGTGGTCGCCCGTCCTCCGCGACATCCTGGCGAGCCTGGACGACCGATGATCTGCCCGAGACCTCAGCCCTACGCGGCTGCCTCCCACAGGGCATCGCCGGGCTCCGTCGGCACGTCTCCTTGGACCTCCAGCGTGATCAGCACGCGGTCGAACCTCGATCGATCGAAGGGCACCTTGACCACCGTCATGCCCGGGCCCGGCACGAACGTCCCCGCGAAGACCGCATCCACGCCGTCGGAGAGCCAGATCCCGTAGGCGAGCCCCGTGGGAGCCTGCGGCACGTCGCTGCCGACCAGGAAGAAGTGGTCGGCGTCGGGCGCGGCCACCTGCGACACCGGCGCCGGGTCCTCTGCATCGGTCCCGACGAGCCGGGCGCTGTCGGCGTCGGGCCGCTGTGAGTACCGCAGGGCCTGCGCGAAGAGCGCGTTCTGTTCCTGGAGGTCGCCCGCGCGGAGCACCTGCGAGACGGCGAGGCCCCCCGCGACGAGGACCACGGCGACGCCGGCAGCGACTCCGACCCAGCGGCCGACGGGTGGACGTTCGCCGCGGGGTTCGAGCTCGCGATGCAGGCGGGGGAGGAGCGTTTCGGGAGGCGCGATCGGATCCGCGGCGAAGGCGAGGTCGGCCACCGTGTCGCTGAGTGCCAGCAGAGTCTCTCGGCATCGCGCGCAGCCCGGTACGTGCTCGGAGAGCAGGCGGTCGGCCTCCGTGGCATCCTCGCCGGTGAGACCCCTGAGGGCGTAGCCCGCCATCAGCTCATCGATGCGATCGTGCTCGGCCGGATCCACCTGCGATCCCGAGTGCCCCGGTCGGTCCAAGCTGTCAGTCCTCCGTCTCGAGGGCGCTACGCAGCTTGCGGAGCGCCGCGAACGTCCTGGTCTTCACCGTACCCAGTGGGATGCCGAGCTTCTCGGCGATCCGGACCTGTGTCATGCCTTCGAAATAGGCCATCTCAAGCACCTGACGTTGTTCTGCTGAGAGGTCTGCGAGCGAATCCCGGACCTCCTGGCGGCGCCGTGCGACGAAGTCCTCGTCGACGACGCGTTCCGAAGGGTCTTCGCCCACGGCGGGCTCGAGGTTCGCCGCCCGGTCCTGTCGGGCCCGCATCCGCTCCTCCCGCCGGATCGTGTCGACCGCGCGATGGTGGACGAGCGCCAGGAAGAAGCTCCTGAACGCCCCCCGGGCCGCGTCGAAGGCCTCGGGGGCTCGCCAGAGGGCCAGGAAGGCATCGTGGACGACGTCCTGTGCCAGTAGTTGCTGACCCGTGAGCCGGTATGCGATGCCGTACGCCGTAGGGGAATATCGCCGGTAAAGCTCGTCGAACGCCTCTCGGTCGCCCCTGGAGAGACGCCGATGAAGCTCGAGGTCCTCCCGGTCGCCGTCTCTCATCTCCCTTGGCGCGCGACGCTACCATCGCCCCTGTGCACCTGGTCCGCCTCTACTCACGTCCTGGATGTCACCTGTGCGACGTAGCTCGCGAGACGATCCTCGCCCAGCGCGAGCGCCTGGGGTTCGAGTTCGAGGAGGTCGACATCGAGGCCGACGAGGAGCTCGAGCTGGAGTACGGGATCCGGATCCCCGTGGTCGAGGTGGACGGGGAGGAGGCGTTCGAGATCACCGTCGACGCCGCGCGGCTCGCCCGCCTCGTGGGGTGAAAGGGGCTGGCGGGCCGCGCTCGTGCACTTGTGAACGCATCTCGGATTTCGGCTAGGCTCCTTTCTCATGAGCACAAGGTCACGGCGCACGTGAGGGATCGGTCGATCCCCGAGGCCACGGTCGGACGGCTCCCGCGGTACCTCCAGGCGCTCGGCGGGATGGCGGCGGAGGGGATCGTGGTCGCCTCGTCGGAGGAGCTGGCGGTGGCTGCCGGGGTGACCTCGGCCAAGGTCCGGAAGGACCTCTCGCATCTCGGTTCCTACGGCACGCGAGGCGTGGGCTACGACGTCGCCTACCTGATCCACCAGATCCGGCGGGAGCTCGGGCTCACCCAGGACTGGGGCATCGCCATCGCGGGCATCGGGAACCTGGGGCACGCCCTCGCCAACTACAAGGGCTTCGGCGACCGAGGGTTCCGCGTCGCAGCCCTCGTCGACGTCGATCCGAGCAAGATCGGCGAACGGATGGGAGACCTCGAGGTCGTCCACGTCGACACGCTCCCGGAGCTGGTGAAGGAGCGAGGGATCGCGATCGGCGTCATCGCCACGCCCGCGGCGGCCGTCCAGGAGGTGGGCGATCGGATGGTCGCGGCGGGGATCAGGTCGATCCTGAACTTCGCGCCCGCCCCGCTCGTGGCGCCGCCGGGCGTGTCGGTCCGCTCGGTCGATCTGGCGGTGGAGCTGCAGATCCTCGCCTACTACGAGCAGCGGAAGGCGGCGTTGGCCGACGTCCGTCGGCGCGGTGGAGCGGTGGCGTTCGCACCCACGACGTAAGCCCGACGGGCTACTTCGCGATCGTGATCCAGAGCACGAACAGGACGACCAAGACCATCACCCCGAGGAGGATGAACTGGATGCTCCCTTGATCGAGGAGGGGCACCTCGTGTGCTTGCGCGAGCAACGTTCCGACCTCCTCTCGCATCGTCGTCACGCGGGTCCGTACCAGGGCGGGGCTGCCCCGCCGGTCAGGAAGTCCTTGCGCTTGCGCTCGGCGATGTCCAGCAGCGGCAGATGGAGCGCGAACAGGATCACGGAGCCGGCGAGGAACATGTAGGAATACTTGGGCACGCTTCCTTCGTCGTACTCGAGGGACACCGTCCAGAGCGGTCCACCCTCGAGGAAGTGTGCTGTGGCGACGGCGAGCTCATCGCCGTCGACGGTCGCGAAGCGCAGGTCGTCGACCGCGAAGTCGACGCCGGTGAGCGCTCTCGGGTCGATGGCCTCGATCTCGAGCTCCGCGTTGGCCTCCTCGGCGAGGAAGTCGGTCACGATCCCGGTCAGGGACTGCACCTCGGCGGCGTTGCCCTGCCCGGGCTCCTCCCAGGGCTCACCGGGGTAGCTGCGGAACGCCTCATGGTGGTCGCTCGTCTCCCCGGTCGATGCGAGGAGAGGCACCCAGCTGGGCTCCGCGCCGCGCGGACCGAGGTTCACGGGCGTATCCGGACCCTGCGAGTAGAAGCCGAACGCCCACATCGCGGAGAGCAAGATCATCCACCCGGAGAAGGCCACCATCAGCACGAGATAACCCATCCAGCGGCCGAGCACGGCGGTCAGGATGAGGTACACGCTCCCGATGAACAGGATGAACCCCATGAGGGTGACACCGGCGCCCTTGACGAGCGTGCCGCAGTCGACGTTGAAGCCGAGACAGCTCTCCATCTAGGGGTCCCTCGGGTTGGGGCCGGGTGATTCGAGGGCCTTGGCGGAGGCCTCCTCGTTGACGCACACGTTCTCCTCGATCGGCACGTTCTCCGAGGAAAGATCGACGAGGTACACCACGATGTCGTTGATCTGCTGGTCGTCGAGGGCGCCCTCGAAGCGGATGCTCCAGGAGGGCATCGCGTTCCGGCCCTCCGCGATGACCTGATAGATGTCGTCGATCGAATAGATCGCCGGATGGCCGGCGGACGGGCCGCCGCAGACGGTCGTGAGGTCGGGCGGGAATGCGTACGTGGCGCCCGTCTGGATGATGCCGCCGGTCAGGTCAGGGCCGTGGCAACGGACACATCCGACGCCCAGCTGGTTCTCCTCGGAGAACAGCAGGACCGAGCGTTCGCCCCGATCGATCGCCAGTTCCTTCAGCTCGTGCTCCTGGTTCAGGTTGGTCGACGGTTCGAATATCCAGGTCGCCGGGATCCAGAGGACGAAGAACGCCAGCATGACCACGCTCCAGCCCTGGAGCTTCTGGAGCAAGGGGGTCTCGAGGGCCGCGTCGGAGGGGCCCGGTCGCAGGGCTTCGGGGATGTCGGGACCGGTCTCGCGGGTCCGCTGCCGGAGCGCCAGCCCGGCGATCGCCGCGACCGTGATCAGGGCGCCCGCGATCGCGAGCCCGATCCCGGCCGTCGTCGACAGTGCGAGCATCGCTCTCGTCCGCTCCTATCCCGGCGCCACGCAGAAGGCGCCTTGCGGCGGCTGGTCGATCGTGTCGGTGCCGCGAGACGGCCCCAAGACGACCTCGGAGGTGTCGACCATGACCCGTCCGTCGACGACCTCCATGTGGAAGCGATCCATGCCCCGGGGGGCGGGGCCGAGCGTGTACTCGCCCGCCTGGTTGTACTTCGAGCCGTGACACGGGCACTCGAACCACTTCGATTGTCCGCAGAACGGAACCCGGCAGCCGAGGTGCACGCAGCGCTGGTAGAGCGGCATGATCCCCTCACCGGACACGCCGTCCCTCACGTAGTCGATGTCGCCCTTCGCCGTCCCGTTGTAGGGAACGATGTAGAAGCGGCCCGACCCGACGTAGAACGGCTCGCCCGAGGCGACGGCCGCCTTGATCTCGTCCAGCGGGCCGGCGTCGATCAGCGCCCCGAACCCACCCTTGAGGTTCGGCCAGAGGAATGCGATCGAGGCGCCGCCGAACTGCGCGCCGAACACCAGGAGCGACGTGATCAGGGACTTGCGGAAGAAGTCGCGTCGCGATACCGCCGGCGCGCGGCCGGGCGGGGAGGGAAGTCCCGCCGCGCGCGCCCGGCTGGCGGCGACCGCTTCCTGCTGCCGTCTATAGGACCGGAGCGAGATGACGAAGAACGCGATCGCGAAGATCGTGATCGCCACGAGCGACGCGATCGCGGCGATGAGTCCGGCGGAGACGGCGAGCGTCTTCACAGCTCGAAGAACACCCCTTGCGCCCACGGCCAGGTCCAGTTGAAGCCCGGGCCCCGGAAGAACGAGCCGATGATCGTGAGCACGGCGCCGAACATGAACATCATCGTGAACAGCGTGATCGCGACCTTCCTGTCCCCGGGCCTATTGCTCGGGTTCCGGTCGACGTAGGGCACGGCCGCCAATCCCACGAGGATGAACGTCGGGATCGAGATACCGGCGACCAACGGGTGGAAGTAGCGAAGCAGCTCCTGCAGGCCGAGGAAGTACCACGGCGCCTTCGACGGGTTCGGTGTGAGGTTCGCGTTCGCGAGCTCGCGGAGCGGGGCGTTCACGAAGGTGGAGAACACCACGAGGCCCACGGACAGCACGAACATCGCGACGAACTCCTCGATGAGCAGGTGGGGCCACACGTTCACGCGGTCGCCCTGTTCGCGCTCGACCCGCTGGATCCCCTCGGGCGGCACGAGTGCCAGCAGGCGGTGCTTGTCCGGAGCGCCCTTCTTGGGCGTCGGGATGTTCCCGGTGGGGAGAGGCGCGGTCCTCGTCGGGGCGCTGACCGGCGCGGCGGCCACCATCGCGGCCTGACCCTGTGCGGGGGCAGCCGCGGCCGGAGCCGCGGCCGCGGCCGCGGGCGCCTGTGCCTCTCCGTTGCCGCCGGCCGCCGCCGCGGCGGGAGCGGCCTCCTCCTCGGGATGCGCGGTCTTGTAGGCGCGGACCGCCGCCGACCGCGCGCGGCCCTCGGCCACTCGCTTGTCGGTGCCCGCCTCGAGCTGCTCCTTCAGGACGCGGTCGAAGACCTCCTGATCGAGCGGGGTGTCCTCGCGTGCCATCACCGGCCTCCTAGAGCGGTCCCGAGATCCCGCCGTCCTTGCGGATCCGCCAGAAGTGGACCGCGAGGAACAGCACCAGCACGAAGGGAAGCGCCAGCACGTGCAGCACGTACCAGCGAAGGAGGGTGTCGGGGCCGACGACGACCCCGCCCAGCAGGAGGAACTGCGCCTGCTTCGCGATCAGGGGTGAGTATCCGGCGATGCCCTCGGCGATCGCCACGGCCCAGCGCGAGAGCTGGTCCCACGGCAGCAGGTATCCGGTGAACGACAGGCCCAGCGTGAGGAAGAGCAGGATCACGCCGACGACCCAATTGAACTCTCGCGGTGGCTTGTAGGCGCCGGTGTAGAAGACGCGCGCCATGTGCAGGGTGACCGTGATCACCATCAGGTGCGCTCCCCACCGGTGCAGGTTCCGGATGAAGTCTCCGAAGAACACCAGGGTCCGGATGTTCTGCATATCGGTGTACGCCTGTGCGCCGCCGAGATCCGCCATCGGGCGGTAGAAGAACATCAGGAAGATGCCGGTGATCGTGAGCAGGATGAACAGGAAGAACGAGAGCCCGCCGAGGCAGAACGTGTAGGTCAGCTTCAGCCCGTGGCGCTTCACCTTCACCGGGTGGAGGTGGTACAGCACGTTGTTCATCGTCGCGAGCGCGCGGTCGCGCGACGTGTCCTTGTAGCCCTTCCGGAAGATGGAGCCCGGCCGGAAGATCGACTTCCAGACCTCCGATTCCCGGAGACGGTCGCCGACCTCGCTCGGCGACGGGGGCTTCAACTTCAACGTGCTCCCCCTCTCGCGGTCGGCACGATCACTCGTCCGCCGCCTGGGACGTCGGGACCTCGGCCATCGTCCGTTTGCCGCCGGAACCGTCCGGCAGCCGCGCATAGTACAGCGTGTCCGTCGGGCACCGGTCCACGCAGACGGAGCACCGGGTGCAGGCGTTGTCGTCCACGACGAAGATCGCGCTCGAAGTGAGGACCTCGGCCTCCGAGGCCGGCGTCTCGGCGTCTTCCACGATGCCGGGGGAGAGCATGAAGATGCAGTTCCACGGACACACGTCCTCGCACGCCCGGCACAGGATGCAGTTGTCCGGATCGAGCATCAGGTGCTTGGGCGACTTCACGCCCTGCGCGAGCCATGCGGGGTCGACCGCCTCGAGGTTGTAGTCCTCGTGGATGTCGACTTCGGTCTTGGTGAAGGGCATCTTCTTCGTCTCCTACCGGTACCCACCGGTGGGGCGAACGTCGCCGGATTCGCCGCGGAGCTTGCGCCGCCAGTTCTGGAAGATGGAGGCGAGGACGAGGATGGTGATCACGGGGCCGGTGGTGAGCCCCATCGCGATCGCGTCGCGAAGCATGAGCAGTCCCTCTGAGGAGAGCCACAGGAAGGACTCCCTCCCGAACGGGCTCCCACCGAAGTTGAACGGCTCCCGGAGGAACGCCTCCAGGTCCGTCGGGCCCTGCCAGCCGAGCGTCTGCTCCGAGTAGTACATCCACCACGAGGGGAGCACCGCGGCCGAGATCAACAGGAAGAACAGCAGCGCCAGTGAGAAGACGACGGCGCTCGTCCAGGACCACTCGAAGTCCCTGAGGAACGCCTCGACATGGCGCTTGACGGTCTGGATGGGCGATCTGGTTGCGGTATCGACCTGGCTCATGCGCTCGCTTGCTCCATGGGCGGGCGAATCATAACCGGGCCTCGGGGGGCCTTGCCCTTGCTCTTGGCTCCCGCTCCCACTCGTGAAGGTTTTCACGAGCGGCTCCACACTAAGTCCCTGCCGGAGCACAGACAACTCACGCGGGCGGCGATGGGAGACTGGCCTGATGCTGGCCGGACTGGTCGATTCGGGGCTCTCGTCGTGGTGGGCGCCGGCCCTCGCCTTCGCGGCCGGGGTGGTGTCGTTCGCGAGCCCGTGCGTCCTGCCACTGGTGCCCGGCTACGTCTCGTTCATCACCGGGAGCCGCGCCACCGAAGGCGAGGGCCGGCGCCCGCTCGTGCCGATCTTGCTGTTCATCCTCGGGTTCACCATCGTGTTCACGCTGCTCGGCGCGTTCGCGGGGACGTTCGTCCGGTTCTTCCGGGACCCCTGGTTCCAGCGGGCGGCCGGGCTGGTCGTGCTGGTGCTGGGTCTACTGATGCTCGGGTACGCGTTCCGCCGCGGCTCGCCGCGGCTGTACGCGGAACGACGGCCGCTGCTCGAGCGGGTGCGCCCCGGCACAGCCGGGGCGCTCCCGCTCGGGATGGCGTTCGCCGCCGGGTGGACGCCGTGTATCGGGCCGGTGCTGGGCGGCATCCTGGCGATCGCGGCCGGCGGTGGCACGGTGAAGGGGGCCGCCCTGCTCATCGTGTATTCGCTCGGCCTCGGATTGCCGTTCCTGCTGGTGGGCATCGGAGCCGACCGGTTGGTGCGGAGCCTCGGATGGGTGCGGAGGAACTATCGAGCGATCGCGGGGGTCTCGGGAGCGCTGCTCGTGACGGTCGGCGTGCTGCTGATCACGGGCACCTTCCAGAGGTTCATCGCGCCGCTCGCGCGCTATGCCCCGGGGCTGTAGGCGTGTCAAGGGCGCAACGGCACAGGATGGACGCGCGGAGGGGGCGCTCCTAGCATCGAGGCCCCATGACGACCTCAGCCGGCCCCACGCTGCGACAGTCCGTGGGTCTGGTTTGGCGCACGTTGCGGTCGATGCGCACGGCGCTGATCCTCCTGTTGATCCTGGCGGCGGCCGCCGTGATCGGCTCGCTCCTGCCGCAGATCCCCAACTCGCCGGAGCGGGTGGGCCAGTACCTCGACGATCACGAGATCTGGGGAACGATGTTCTTCCGAGCCGGCTTCTTCGACGTCTACGGCTCGTGGTGGTTCGTCCTGATCACGGCGTTGTTGTTCGTCTCGCTGGCCGCGTGCCTGTTCCCGAGGACCAGAGCGATGATCCGGGCGGTCCGTCAGCGGCCGATCCACGCGAGGGAGCTCGACGGCTTCCGCCATCACGCCGAGGTTCGGGTCGGCACGGGGCCCGACGAGGCCGCCGTGACGGCGGCTCGCTACCTGCGGAGGAAGCGGTTCCGCGTTTCCCGCGAAGGCCTCGGTGTCGCCGCCGAGAAGGGAGTGCTGCGCGAGATCGGGAGCCTCCTGTTCCACTGGGCCTTCTTCCTGCTGTTGATCGGCGTGATCGTCGGCAAGGGGACGGGGTTCACCGGCCGCGCGGTCGTGACGGAGGGAGAGACGTTCGTCGACGCCCTGCCCAACTACGCCGGCCAGATCCGCACCGGCCGGTACTTCGGCGGAGACTTCACGGGCATCGGCTTCCAACTGCTCGACTTCGAGGACCGCTACCGGCCCAACGGGCAGGCGATCGACTTCGTCTCGAGGGTGCGGTTCCTCGATCGTGGCGGCCGCCCGACCGGCACCCAGGAGATCCGCGTGAACCATCCGGCCGAAGCGGGGGGTCTGCGCTTCTTCCAGGAGGGGTTCGGGTGGTCGCCCGTCGTCGAGGTGTCGCTGCAAGGAGAGCGCCTGTGGTCGACGCCGGTCGAGATGGCGAGGGACGACGCACCGGAAGGAGTGCCCGCCACCGCGATGCCGTGGCGCGGTGCCATCAAGCTGACCGCGCCCGAGCCCGACACGATGATCACCCTCGAGCTCTGGCCGGACTTCCGCGCGTTCGCCAACTTCCAGCTCACCGGCGAGCCGACCTCCATGCTCGGGCAGTTCGACCCGTACATCAGGTACTCGGTGTACACGGGCGAGATCACCGATCCCGCGCTGTCGACGGTCGACACGACCGGGCTCCGGCGCATCGGCGGCTCCGACCTTCACGCGGCGGGGACCAGCACCTTCGAGGTGCCCGGGTCAGGCGAGCTCCGGCTCTCGTTCCCGGAGCTCCGGCAGTACAGCGTGTTCCTCGTCAGCCGTGACGTCGGCATCCCGGTGGTGCTGGGCGCCGCTATCCTCGTCCTCGTGGGACTCATCCCCTCGCTGTACGTCTCCCGGCGGAAGGTCTGGATCCGGGCGGAGGCCGCCCCCGGCGGCGCGCTCGTGAAGATCGGAGGCTTCGCCCTGCAGCGGAAGGACGCCTTCGAGGAGGAGTTCGATCGGATCGTCCGGGGTATCGGGGGACGCGAGGCCGTCGAGGCGCAACCGGAGGAGAGGGTGGGGACGTCGTGAACTGGGCGAGGATCTCGAGCACGTCCTTCGACGTGACGATCTGGCTCTACCTCGGCGCCATGGTGCTCTCCTTCGCCTACCTGGCGGCCCGGCAGGATCGGCTGTGGGTGCTCGCGCGCGTCGTCACGATCGCCGGCGCCGCGGCCAACCTCGTCTCGATCGTCGCCCGGGGGATGGCCGCGGACCGCGTGCCCTGGGGCAACATGTTCGAGTACTCGACCGTGCTGGCGTTCCTCGTCGTTCTCGGGACGCTCGTGATCGTCGAGGGCCTGGCGAAGATCAGGACGATCACCGGGTTCTCGCTGATGTTCTCGGTGCTGACGCTCGCCGTGGCGGCGATGTTCTTCCCGGTCGAGCCGAGCCCGCTGCAGCCGGCGCTCAACTCGTATTGGATCAAGATCCACGTGGTCGCGGCCATCACCGGGTCCTCGCTCTTCGCGATCGGTGGGATCGCGACGATCCTGTTCCTGCTGAAGGACCGATCGGAGCGTCGCGCGCTCGCGGTGGGCCGCGAGCGCGTGCCCGCCCCGATCATGGGCGGCGCCGTCGAGGTGGACGCGCCGCACGACCTCCTGCCGGATCCCGAGGGTGCCGGCGGAGCGCCCGAGCCCCGGCGCGGAGGCGTCCTGCCGTCCGCGGCGGCGCTGGACCGCGTCGCGTATCGCGTGATCGCGTTCGCGTTCCCCATCTGGACGTTCGCGGTGATCGCCGGCGCGATCTGGGCGCAGGAGGCGTGGGGTCGCTACTGGGGATGGGATCCGAAGGAGACGTGGTCGTTCGTGACGTGGACGATCTTCGCCGGTTACCTGCACGCGCGCTCGACGGCCGGATGGAAGGGCCGCCGAGCCGCGGTGATCGCGGTCGTGGGGTTCCTCTCACTGTTGGTCACCTACTACGTCGTCAATCTGTGGATCGTCGGACTGCACTCGTACAAGAACGGATGATGCGTCAAGTCGGCCGAGACCCCGGTGATACAGTGCGCGCGGGCTCGCCGAGCCCGTCCTCTGAGGAGCTCCGGGAGACCGAAGGAACCGTGCGGAAGAGGTTGCTCTGGGCGGCGGCCGCTATCGGCCTGCTCCTGCTGTTGGGCGCCTGCGCACCGGACGCCTCACAGGACACCCTCCAGCCCAAGGGTCCGTACGCGGAGAAGCTGAAGGATCTCTTCATCCCGGTGTTCTGGGTCGCGGTCTTCGTCTTCGTCGTCGTCGAGGGCGGCATCATCTGGATCACGATCCGGTATCGACACCGCAAGGGCCGGGACCGGATCCCGGCCCAGACCCACGGCAACACCAAGCTCGAGATCGGTTGGACGATCGCGCCCGCGCTCATCCTCGCCGGCGTGATGGTGCCCACCATCGCGGGCATCTGGGACCTCGCCAGGAAGCCTCCCGAGGACGCGCTCAACGTCACCGTGGAGGGCTACCAGTGGTGGTGGGGCTTCGAGTACACCGACGACGACATGCAGACGAACTACGGGGACAACCACCACATCCGGACGGCCGACGTTCTCGTGATCCCCGAGGACCGGGTCGTCTACCTGTCCCTCGTGGGCGCCGGCGGGCTCATCAAGAAGGACGCCGAAGGCGACTCGGATTTCATGGTGATCCATTCATTCTGGATCCCGGAGCTGGCGGGCAAGCAGGACGTCGTCCCGGGTCGGACGAACCACATCCTGATGCAGGCCGACGATCCGGGCATGTACGAGGGCCAATGCGCGGAGTTCTGCGGTCTGCAGCACGGCCGGATGCTCGTCCGAGTGCGTGCCCTGTCGGCCGAGGACTGGGACGCGTGGGTGGCCAATCAGAAGGACCCTGGGGTCACGCCCACCGATGGGCAGGCGAGCCAGGGCATGGACCTGTTCATGGGCCAGCTCTCCGGGGGCCGCGGGTCCTGTATCGAGTGCCATGCGGTCGGAGGGACGGACGCCGCGAGCGAGGCGGGGCCTGAGCTCACGCACTTCGCCGATCCCACCCACGAGTGTTTCGCGGGCTGCATCTGGGAAACCACGGATCGTGAGGCGCTGAAGGCCTGGCTTCGGGATCCCGAGGCCGTGAAGCTCGGCTCCAAGATGCCCGACTACCAGTTGACCGAAGAGGAGATCGACGCCCTGGTGGCGTATCTCTACAGCCTGAAGTGAGAGAACAACGGAGTGAGTGAGCGATGGCGACCGTGAGCACGACCGCGAGGCGGCAGGGGATCCTCCGTCGCCCGACGGCCACCACCGGCTTCTGGAGCTGGTGGACGACCATCGACCACAAGAAGATCGGGATCCTGTACGGGGCCACTGCTCTCGTGTTCTTCCTGATCGGAGGGGTCGAGGCGCTGCTGATCCGCGCCCAGCTCGCCGGACCCGACAGCACCCTTCTGAACGCCGACCAGTACAACCAGATCTTCACGATGCACGGCGTCACGATGGTCTTCCTGTTCGTGATGCCGATGTCGGCGGCGTTCTTCAACTACTTCATCCCGCTCATGATCGGCGCCCGCGATGTGGCGTTCCCGCGTCTGAACGCCTACAGCTACTGGTTGTTCCTTCTGGGCGGGCTCTTCCTCTATTCGAGCTTCTTCCTCGGCGGCGCGCCCAACTGCGGGTGGTTCTGCTACGCGCCGAACTCGATCTTCGACCCGTCGATCGGGCCGACGTACTACGCGCTCGGCCTGATCATCACCGGCATCGCGTCGACCGCGGGCGCGGTGAACCTCGCCGTCACCGTCATCAACATGCGCGCGCCGGGGATGTCGCTGTTCCGGGTTCCGGTCTTCGTGTGGATGGGACTCGTGGTGCAGCTCTTGCTCGCGTTCTCGCTGCCGATCATCACCGTGGCCCTCTTCCAGCTGCTCTTCGACCGGGAGTTCAATACCAACTTCTTCGATCCCACCGCGGGCGGGGACCCGATCCTGTGGCAGCACCTGTTCTGGCTGTTCGGGCATCCCGAGGTCTACATCCTCGTCCTGCCCGCGTTCGGCATCGTCAGCGAGATCCTGCCGGTCTTCAGCCGCAAGCCGTTGTTCGGCTACCAGTTCGTCGTGTTCTCCGGGATCGCGATCGGGTTCATCGGGTTCGGCGTGTGGGCGCACCACATGTTCGCGGCCGGGCTCGGGCCGGTCGCGAACACCGCGTTCGGCGTCTCGACCGCGATCATCGCGATCCCGACCGGCGTGAAGATCTTCAACTGGATGGGCACGATGTACCGAGGAGACATCCGGTTCACGTCGACGATGCTTTTCGCGATCGGGACCGTCACCATGTTCGTGATCGGCGGTCTCTCCGGCGTCACGCACACGATCGTGCCGTCGGACTACCAGCAGACCGACACCTATTACATCGTCGCGCACTTCCACTACGTGATCTTCGGCGGCGCGGTGTTCGGGTTGTTCGGCGGGATGTACTACTGGTGGCCCAAGGTGTTCGGGAGGTTGCTGAGCGAGCGCCTCGGGAAGCTCCACTTCTGGTTGATGCTGGTCGGGTTCAACCTCACGTTCGGCCCGATGCACATCCTCGGCCTCCAGGGGATGATCCGCCGCACGTACACGTATCCGGAGTCATTGGGTCTGACGTTCTGGAACCAGGCGTCGACGGTCGGTGCGTTCCTGATCGCGGTGTCGATCCTCGTCTTCCTCGTCAACGTCGTGGTGACCCATGCGAAGGCGAAGCCGGGCGACGTGGCCGACCCGTGGGACGGGCGGACCCTCGAGTGGATGACGCCGTCGCCTCCTCCGATCCACAACTTCGACGAGATCCCCACGGTGCACGCGCTCGATGAGTTCTGGCACCGCAAGTACGTCGAGGACGAGCGGACGGGGCGGCTCGTGCCGGCGCAGGCGGGCGCGGCGGACGGTCACCAGGCCGAGGCGCACGGCGGCGGACACGGTATCCATCTGCCGAGTCCCTCGTACTGGCCGTTCGTGGCTGCGCTCGGCATGCCGATCATCGGCTATGGCGTGATCTACTCGTGGTGGCTCCTCGGGGCCGGTGTCCTCATCACGCTGGTCGGCCTGTACGCGTGGGCGTTGGAGCCATCCGTCGCCTCGGGGGACGTGTAGGGATGGCCGACGTCGCGATCGAACGCGGCCCGGACCCCGGCGCCGCGCACTCTGAGACCAGCACCGGCCTGTCGAACACGAAGCTGGCGATGTGGATCTTCTTGGCATCGGAATGCATGCTGTTCGGCGCGCTGATCACCACCTACGTGCTCTACCGGGGACGCCCAGGGCAACCGCCGCCCCAGCCCGACGAATCTTCGATATCCCGTACACGTCGGTGTCCTCGTTCGTGCTGCTCGCGAGCTCGCTGACCATGGTGCTCGCGCTCTCGGCGGCGCAACAGAGGGATGCCGGGCGGATGCGACTCTGGCTGCTCACGACCGCGTTGCTGGGCATGACGTTCGTGGGTGGGCAGGTCTACGAGTTCACCGCCTTCGCTCACGAGGGGCTCGGGCTCTCCACGAACCTGTTCGGGACGACCTTCTACGTCCTGACCGGGTTCCACGGGGTCCACGTCACGGTCGGCGTCCTGATGCTGCTATCGCTCTTCGGGATGTCCTACGCCCGGCGACTACCGGACGATCCCTCCTACCCGATCGAGATGGTCGGGCTCTACTGGCACTTCGTCGACATCGTGTGGATCGTGATCTTCACGGTCGTCTACCTGATCCCGACGCCGAGCCCCGGAGGCGCCGGTGGCCCTTGAACACCGGGTGGACCCGGAGCACGGCGCAACGGCCGGAGCCACGCCGCCGGGCATCCGAGCCCGAAGGAGTACGTCCGGATCGGGTTGATCCTCGCGGTCCTGACGGCGCTCGAGGTCGCGGCGTCCTACACGGGCGTGAGCGGGTCCATCCTGATCCCGACCCTGTTCATCCTTGCGATCATCAAGTTCGCGATCGTCGTCCTGTGGTTCATGCACCTGAAATTCGACGACCGTCGCTTCGCTCGCTTCTTCGTGATGGGCCTGTCCGGGGCCGCCGTCCTGTACCTCATCGTGCTGATCTCCTTCAAGGTCTTCCTCTGATGGTCCTGCCCTCTTTCCACGTGCACCTGTCGGTCCTCGCGGTGCTCGGCGGTTTGGTCGGGCGCGTACCTGATCGCGGCGAAGCGACACGAGCGCGCGACCGGTGAAGAACTCGAGGCCGGCCGCCGGTATCGCTTCCTCGGCGGCGGCGGCGGCGCTGCTGGTCGGGGCCGGCTGGCCGATCCACGACCTCGCGGAGAGCTACCTCTACAGCATGCACATGGTGCAGCACATGCTCTTCACGTTCCTGGCGGCCCCGCTGCTCCTTACGGGGATGCCGGCCTGGATGTGGCGCGCGCTGCTGAAGCCGGCGCCCGTGCGCGCGGCGTGGGCGTTGCTCACGCGGCCGCTCGTGGCCCTCGTGGTCGCCAATGGGTTCCTCTTGTTCATCCACTGGCCGGCCGTCGTGTCCCTCTCAGTTCGCTCGGAGCTCGCCCACTTCTCGCTCCACGCGCTGCTGCTCGGGTCCGCCGTCGTGATGTGGTGGCCGGTGCTCTCGCCGCTGCCCGAGCTTCCGGCGCTGTCACGGCCGGGGCAGCTCCTCTACCTCTTCTTCCAATCGCTCGCGCCGACGATCCCCGCGTCGTTCCTCACCTTCGGCACCGAGCCGCTCTATCCGATCTACGCCACGTTCCCCCGGATCTGGGGCATCGACCCGCTCACGGACCAGTTGATCGCCGGGCTCGTGATGAAGCTGGTCGGCGGCATGATCCTGTGGGTCGTCATCGCGGCGATCTTCTTCCGCTGGGGCCACGAGGAGACCACCGAGGGCTGGGACGCGCTCAAGTTCCGCAACGTGGAGCGGGAGATCCGGGCAGGGATGGGTCGATGAGCGACGGCCACGAACGGGAGAGCCTCCTCCTCCCGATCCTGATCCCGGTCGGCGCGCTCGCCGTGATCGGTGTCGTCCTCTACGCGTTCTCCCGGGTGCTGCTGGCGGTCAAGCCGAACGCCGCGACGGCCATCGCGCTGGTCGCCGCCGTCGGCATCATGGCCGTCGCGGGGTTCGTCGCGTCGCGCAAGCAGGTGACCGGGGCCGCCCTGGGTGCCTTCGTCGGCGCCGCCGCCGGCATCTCGATGCTGGCCGGCGGCATCGCCATCGCGGTGATCGGCCCGCCCGAGGAGGAGGAGGAGCCGTTCCACGTCACGCTCGCGGCGCCCGAGGGCGCGGCGACCGAAGGCTTCTCCACCGACGCCCTCTCGGTGAAACCGGACGCGCCGATCGACCTCGAGTTCGACAACCAGGATCCCGGCGTCGGTCACAACGTGGATATCTTCGACGGCCCGGACGAGACGGCGCCTCTGCTGTTCGGCGGAGAGGTCATCACCGGACCGAACACCGCGACCTATGGTGTCGAGCCGCTGGCGAAGGGCGAGTATTTCTTCAACTGCCGGATCCATCCGACCACGATGACCGGCACGATCACGGCGGCCCCGGGAGCGGGTGGGCTCACGGTGGTCGCCGAGAACACGGAGTTCGATACCGCCGAGCTCACGCTGCCGGCGGAGACGCCCACGCCGCTCACCTTCGACAACCGCGATCCCGCGCCACACAACCTCGCCATCTACGAGGACGACACCGCGTCCGGCGAGCCGCTCTTCACGTTCGAGCCGTTCGCGGGGCCTTTGGTGGAGCCGTTCAACGTCCCGGCGATCCCGGAAGGGGAGTACTACTTCCGCTGCGACGTCCACCCGACGATGGAGGGGACGGTCGTGGTCGCTCCGCCACCTCCCGGCGAAGGAGGGAGTGCTCCGCCGGGCGAAGGGGGTCCGGGGGAGAGTCCGAGCGCATCCCCCGAAGGGGGCGGCTGAGACCGCTGATAGCGTGACCCGCGTGTCGCGCCGGATCGTCCTTCCCCTGTTGTTCCTATCTCTCGCGGTCCTGACCTCCGGCACGTGTTCGGACGGTGACTCCGTCTTCGGGGTCGCGCAGGTGGACCAGCCGCTTCCCGAGCTCTCGGGCGAGACCGTCGACGGCGAGCACCTGGATGCCGCGACCTACGCCGACGGGAACGTGCTCGTGATCAACGTCTGGGCCAACTGGTGCGATCCCTGCCGCCGGGAGCAGCCGATGCTCGTCGATCTGGCGGATCGGTACCGGGGCGACGGTGTGCGGTTCCTCGGGATCAACTACCAGGACGATCGCGATGCCGCTCGAGGATGGATCCGCGAGTTCGAGGTGCCGTACCCGAGCCTGTTCGACCCCACGGGCGGGTTCGCCGCGGATCTCGGCTTCCCCGCGCTGCCCGACACCTACGTCGTGGATCGCGAGGGCACGATCCGCTGGGTGGTCTACGGAGAGACCGATGCACAGGAGGTCACGCGGATGGTCGATGACGTGCTCGCCTGAGGCCCGGCGCGGTCAGAGCACGGCGTCGGCGCCGACCGCTCCGAAGAGCCCCGCCAGGTAGAGGATCGAGAACGTGAACAGGCGCCGGGTCCGGGCGTCGTCGGCGCTTCGCCACACCTGCAGCGCCCGATAGACGAAGGAGCCCCCCAGCACGACCGCGGCGGCGGTGTAGACGGGCCCCATGTGCCCCACGGGCACCAATACCAGCGTCGTCGCGAACAGCACGAGGGAGTACAGGAGGATCTGGCGCCGGGTCTCGGCCTCGCCGCGCACGACGGGGAGCATCGGGACGCCGGCCGCCGCGTAGTCACCCGAGAACCGCATCGCGAGCGCCCAGAAGTGAGGCGGCGTCCAGACGAACACGATCGCGAACAGGACGACAGCAGGCCAGGCGAGCGTGCCGGTGACCGCGGCCCATCCGACCAGCGCGGGCACGGCGCCCGCCGCCCCGCCGATCACGATGTTCTGTTCCGTCGTTCGCTTCAGCCACATCGTGTAGACGAAGACGTAGAAGGCGATCGCCGACAGGGCCAGCACGGCCGCCAGCACGTTGACCGCCACGGCGAGGAAGTAGAAGGCGATCGCGCCCAGGACGAAACCGAATCGGAGCGCGTGCTCGGGCGCGATCGCGTGCGCGGGGAGGGGCCGCTGCCTGGTCCGGCGCATGATCGCGTCGATATCCCGGTCGAGGTACATGTTGATCGAGTTGGCGGAGCCCGCCGCCGCCGCCCCGCCCGCGAGGGTCGCGAGGATCAGCCACGGCGAGGGGAGTCCTTCCGCCGCGAGGAGCATCGCCGGCACGGTCGTGATCAGGAGCAGGAGCACGATGCGCGGTTTCGTGAGGCGGTAGTAGGCGGTGACGGTGTCACGGAGGGACGGTCGCTCGGCCCCTGCTTCGCCTTCGGCTTCTTCGTCGGGGTGCGGACCCGCGGTGGCGAGTCTCGACGCCACGGTGGCGAGCGCGACGACCGTGGCCCAGATGAGGACGGAGAGCGCGACGTGCGCCACCACGGCCCACGGCCGGAGGCGCGTCCACACGTTCGCCGCGCCGACCATGATCTGGACGACGAACAGCACGAGCGCGGCGGTCGAGAGGCGGACGGGCGTGACATGTCTCTCGACGTCGGTCCGCGCCCTGATCGCCGTCCAGAGCACGAGAAGCATCGCGATCGCGGCGAGCGCTCGGTGCAGGAACATCGCCGTGGCGGCGCCGCCCAGCGTGGGGACGAGCCTGCCGTCCATCAGAGGCCAGTCCGTGAACACGAGCTGGGCATCGCTCGCCCGAACGTACGTCCCGACCAACAGCAGAAGCCCGACGACGGCCGCGGTGATCATGGAGAGCCGTGAGAAGGATCGGTCGCCGCGGTTGTCTTTCGTGGCCCCCGCTTCGATGGCGTCTCCGGTGAGTACCGACGCCGCCACGTACGTCACGTCGGCGATCAGGACCAGGGCGGCCACGAAGTGCGCGGTCACCCACCAAGGATCGAGTTCCGTCGCGACCACTACGGCGCCGAGCCCGGCTTGGGCCAGCACCAGCGGGAACGCGAGGACCGCCGGCCAGAGCAGCGATGGCTCCCGACGGGCCACGCGGATCGCGGCGAGGCCCGTCAGTGCGGTCAGCACGATCACGAGGAACGCCATCCCGCGGTGGGAGAACTCGATCAGCGAATGGACGGTCCCGGAGGGGAACAGGTGACCGGGCTCGCACGCGGGCCAGGTGGAGCACCCGAGCCCGGAGCCCGTCCCGCGCACCAGTCCCCCGATCGCGAACAGGACGATCGTGGCGATCGCGGTGGCGAGCGCGAGGGAACGGAACCGGGATCGGGTGACCAGCATCGCGACCACGGATGATAGCCCCGCCCCCGCGAGCGCCGGCCCTTGCGATACTGCCGCCCGTGACGAGGGATCTCCGCGCGCGCGTCGAGGCCGCCCTGGCGGCGTTCCTCGACGCGCGTCGCGAACGCGTCGCGCGGCTCGACCCCGGAGCCCTGCCCCTAGTCGACGAGGTGCGGCGTCTCGTCGATGCCGGCGGGAAGAGGATCCGCCCGGCTTTCTGCTACTGGGGCTTCCGGGCCGCCGGCGGCCGCGACGAGGGTGAGGCGGGCGAGGCGATCGTGCGAGCCGCGGCGGCGCTCGAGCTCCTCCACACGATGGCGCTCGTCCACGACGACCTGATCGACGGGGCGAAGGAGCGGCGGGGGGTTCCGTCGACGGCCACGTGGTTCTCGGAGCGCGCGTCCGAGCTGGGCGCGCCCGGAGACCCCCGCGACTTCGGCTCCTCGATGGCGATCCTGGTGGGAGACGTGAGCGCCGTGTGGGCCGACGGCCTGTTGCTGGCGTCGGGGTTCTCACCCACCGCGCTCGTCCCGGCGCTGGTCGTGTATCACGACATGCGGGAAGACATGGCGGTCGGGCAGTCCCTGGACGTCGGTGGCGCGGCGGGCGATCCGCAGGTCGCCCGTCGCGCCGCCGCGCTGAAGGGTGGGACCTACACGGTCGAGGGCCCTTTGCGGATCGGGGCCGCGCTGGCGGGGGGATCGCCGGCGATGGGGGAGTCTCTGTCGCGGTTCGGTCGGCCGCTCGGCGAGGCATTCCAGCTGCGCGACGACCTCGAGGACGGCGAGGCGACGGCCGGCGTGACGGCCGGGACGGTGAACGCGCTCGTCGCCGAGGCGAAGGGTGCGCTCGACCCGGCGCTCCTCACCGCCGAGTCGGTCCAGGCGCTGGGCGTGCTCGCGGACATGGTGTCGATGTGACCGAGGACCTCGAGATGCTCCGGCGTCTCTTCCGCGACCATCCGGCGTGCCGGGTCGCAACGGTCCTGCCCCACGGGGGACCGCACGTCGCGACCCGATGGTTCGTCTGGCAGCCGGACGCCCTCTACGTCACCACGCGAGTCGGGGACACCACGTGGGAAGCCCTCGAGCACGACGCACGGATCTCGCTCGTGATCGACCGCGGCCGCGAGTGGACCGACCTCTCGGGCGTGAGGATCGAGGGAGTGGTCGAGCTCCTGCCCGCCGAGCACCCGGACCTCCGCGGGCCGATGTCCGCCTGGCACGAGAAGTACCGGACCCTGTTCGCCGGTGACGGCTTCGAGCGCTTCACGACCGCGATCCCGAAGCTCGGGTTCCTCCGCGTGGTCCCCGCCGTCGTCGACGCCTGGGACCACGGTTGACCAGGTCACCTGAGCAGAGTGACCTACCCAACAACCCGGTAGAGGTGCCACGGGTCGGGGACTCCCTTCAGCTCGTGATCGCCCGCGTCCTCGAAGGTCAGACCGGAGCCAGCCACCAGATCCTTCACTGTCTGCGAGACGCGCACCTCGGATGCCCCTGCGGTCGCGGCGACCCGAGCTCCGATCGACACGGTGATGCCCCCGATCTTGCCGTCGATCAGCTGGCACTCGCCCGTGTGCACGCCGGCACGGATCTCGATCCCGAGGTCGAGGAGGCGGTGGCCGACCTCGATGGCGCAGCGGATCGCGCGCGCCGGCCCATCGAACGTTGCGTAGAAGCCATCTCCTGCGGTGTCCGACTCGAGGCCGTGCCAGCGGCGGAGGCCGTCTCGGACGATCGCGTGATGTTGCTCGAGCAGGCCCTTGTACCTGTGGTCGCCCATCTCGGCCTGCTTCTGCGTCGATCCCACGATGTCCGTGAACAGGACGGTCGACAACACGGTGTCGAGTTCGGGCGCGTCCGGCTCGACGCCGACGAACTCCCGGACCACGTCCAACACGGCGGGTTGCTCCTGGATCTTCAACTCATCCGCACCGGGGAAGAGGTGGATCTGGGGGTGACGCAGGAGGGTGGCCAGGTACTCGAGCGCCTCGCGGTCTTTCTCGCGAGCCAGGAGGAGCATGGGCGCAGTGATCGAGGGCATGGCCCCTCGAACGTCGGTCTCGTTGTAGATCCGGTCCATCTCGGCGGCCACGTCGGGGGTGGCCGTCTGCCGGCTGAGCCAACCCCACGGAACGTGCTCCGCCTCCGGCTGCGTCCCCGTCCACACCGAATACCCGTACGCGTCGGTGCCCCAGAGATCGATGGTGGCGTGCGTGGATCGCTCTACGATGTCGGAGTCCGCACCGTAAGGGTAGTCGAGCGCCCAGGTCGTGCGTGGCGCCGGGTACCACCAGAAGACGGAGTGGACGCGCTCGGGGAACGTGGCCGCGAACAAGATGTTGGGCGCGCCACCTTCGAGCGCGCCACCGAGGACCGGCCGCTCGGAGCCGACGGCATCCAAGACCGCCGTCAGGTCCGCCACGCGGGTCTCGAGGTTGGGGGGGTCGACATTGCGACTCGAAGCTCCCGTTCCGCGACGGTCATGCAGGATGAGACGCGAGAACGACGCGAGGCCACGGAACCACTCCGCGGAGGGTCGGTACTCCCAGATGGTGTCGACGTTCCCCAACCAATCGAACTGCCAGACGATGTCGATCGGGCCTTCGCCCACCGTCTGATAGGCGATGTAGACGCCGTCGGAGGTCGTGGCGTATCGAGTCTTACGTGTGTCCACGCTCGCATCCTTCCCGGGACGGGACCCCGTCGCAACCGGCGCCCCGAAGCAAGAAGGGGCGTCGCCACCACTCACGAGATCCCAGGCGGCTCTTGAGTCGGCGCACGTGGTCGCTCGTCGTTTCGGTCGCGGTGATCGTGGCGCTGATCATCGCCCTTCTCGCCGACGGGGCGGAGTCCGGGCGGTCCCGCCGCTCCTCCCGGGAGCGCTGTCTCTCCGAGTCGGGCGGTTGCGGACGAGGTGCCCGAGGCCGCCACCTGCGAGGAGCCGGAGGGACCGCTGAAGGAGATCGCTGAAGATTCCTACATCTCCGAGGGGGGCCTCTCCTATCCTCCCGATTTGGGGCGCTTCGAGAGCCGCGCGGATCACGTCCTCGCGCACACGGCCGACGATCTCTCGCGACCGCTCCACGGGGTCTTCGACATCGGCGCGGATGCCTGCGACGTCTTCGATCTGCTCGACGAGGTCAGCGAGAAGATCGAGGGCGGATCGGCGGTGGCGTGCGGCGACGGCTGTTACGACGTGGACATGGGCCTCGACGTCGGAATCGTCGGTGGCACGCAAGGGGCGGCCGCCGATAACCCGCACACGACCTGGGTAAGGATCGTCGTGGCACACGGAGATGACGTGATCACCGCCTACCCGATCCTTCGATGACGCTTCCGGACTTCGACTTCGGCGCCGATCCCCACTGTGGGCAGGGGTTGCTGCGAGCGGTCGTGAGATCCGGAGCCCTCGTCCTGATGTGTGACGAGGATGACGCCCTCTACCGGCATCCGGAGCTGATCCGATCGGCGTCACCCGAGTTCCCCGTGAACGGCAAGAACGGGATCGAGGACCGGCTCCCTCTGCCACGGGGGACTTGGCGCTTCGCCACGATCGATGAGGTCGAGGTGGCCGGATGGGAACCGTTTCTTCGGGTCGAGCTGCTCGTCGAGGTTTCGGGACCGCCCTGGCTCGTTCCCGCCGGAGCGACCGTCCCGATCGGCGCCTCGACGACGCGTGGCGAGGTGCGAACCGGCGCACTCGTCGCGCATCTGGCCTTGCCGAGAGACCTGGAGGACGGTCGATCGGTCGGTTCACCCTGGCACCGGCGGAACCGGCGGGCACGTTCGGTGGGCTCGACCCTCCCGTGAACGTCGTCGGGAGGGCCGACCCGGTGGACGAGTCGGAGGCCGTCGAGTTCACAGGCACGGTGCGGTGGTGGGGGCCGCCCAGTCCCGGGCCGGCTGCGATAGGCTGCTTGTGAAAGGTTTCACGAGCGCCCGACGGGGCTCCTGAGGGGAGGCGCGCGTGCCCGAGCGGATCGAAACCGACGTCCTTGTGGTGGGCGCCGGCCCAGGTGGTTCGGCTGCCGCCTACCACCTCGCCCGCCACGGGATCGACGTCACCGCCGTCGACAAGGCGTCCTTCCCGCGCGAGAAGGTCTGCGGCGACGGGCTCACCCCGCGGAGCGTCGGCGCGGTCGAACGCATGGGTGTCGACACCAGCGATCCCGGGTTCGAGCGCGTGATCGGCCTCCGAGTGCATTCGAAGGACGTCACGATCGACCTCCCGTGGCCCGAGCTCGAGACCTGGCCCAACTACGGACTCGTGATGCCGCGACTCGGGTTCGATCACATCCTGCTGGAGCGTGCGAAGAAGGCCGGCGCCCGTGTGATGGAATCGACCGATGCCCGCCGGCCTCTGATGCGGGACGGGTGGGTCGTCGGCGCGGAGACGACGCCCGCCGACGACACCGACGCCGAGCCCACCGAGATCCATGCCCGGTTCACGATCGCGGCGGACGGCGCCGCGAGCCGCTTCGCGGCTCCCGCCGGCGTCCGCCGCGACGAGACCCGCCCCCTCGGCATCGCCGCCCGCCGCTACTACCACGCGCCCAATCTCAGCGGTCCATGGTTCGAGTCCTGGCTCGACCTGTGGGAGGGCGACATGCTCCTTCCCGGCTACGGCTGGCTCTTCCCGATGGCCGACGGCCGCGTGAACCTCGGCGCGGGCTTGTTGAGCACCTTCCGGAACTTCAAGGACATCTCGGCCCCGCGCCTGTTCGACGCGTTCGCGAAGATGCTTCCCGAGGAGCGCGGGATCTCCGAGGAGACCGCGGACGGCCGGATGCTCTCCGGACCACTTCCGATGAGCATGAACCGCGCGCCGCAGGCGGTGCCGGGGATGCTCGTCGTCGGTGACGCCGCGGGCGCCGTGAACCCGATGAACGGCGAGGGGATCGCCTACGCGATCGAGACCGGTGAGATGGCCGCCGAGCTCCTCCACGAGGCGCTCGTCAAAGACCGCCCCGGCCTGGCCATGGTGTATCCGCAAGCCCTCCGCGAGCGCTACGGGCGTTACTTCCACCTCGGCCGTGGCTTCGCGAAGCTGGTCGGCAAGCCCGAGATCATGGGCCCGGCGACGAAGTATCTGCTCCCCAACCAGAAGGTCATGGGGTTCGCGATGCGGATGATGGCGAACCTCACCGACGGCCGCGACGGTGACGCGCAGGACAAGCTGTTCTACGTGCTCGAGAGGTTGGCACGCGCGTCGTGAACGTAGGATTCGCCTCCGTGGGTCTGCGCGGATCGCTCGACTCGTTCCTGGCCGCCGGACTGAGCGACTACCTGCCCATCCTCCTCATGGGAGTGCTGGCCGTCGTCTTCGCGGTGGCATCGCTCGGTGCGTCGGCGCTCCTGCGTCCGCATCACCCCAACCGCCCCAAGCTCTCGGCGTACGAGAGTGGCAACGATCCGGTGCGGCTCCCGGGAGGCGAGCGCTTCAGCGTGAAGTTCTACGTCGTCGCGATGCTCTTCATCATCTTCGACATCGAGACGATCTTCCTGTTCCCGTGGGCCGTGACGTTCCGGCAGCTCGGACTGTTCGGCCTGGTCGAGATGACGGTGTTCATCGCGCTCGTGTTCGTCGCCTACGTGTACATCTGGAAGAAGGGCGGCCTCGATTGGTCCTCCACGCCGGATCTCCGGGACGAGGAGGACGACGGGGGCCCGATCCCGATCGCGGAGATGGACGAGGAGTATCTCGGTGCCCGTTGAACGGTTCGAGGGACACCTCACGGGCCACACACCGGAGGAGGTGGAGGACGAGGTCAAGAAGGGTGTGATGCTCACCACCCTCGATCGCGCCGTCAGCTGGGCCCGCAAGCAGTCCATGTGGCCCGCGACCTTCGGTCTCGCGTGCTGCGCCATCGAGATGATGTCCGCCGGCGCCGGTCGCTACGACCTCTCCCGGTGGGGGATGGAGCTGTTCCGCGCCTCGCCCCGCCAGGCGGACCTGATGATCGTCGCCGGCCGCGTGTCCCAGAAGATGGCGCCGGTCCTTCGCCGCGTCTACGACCAGATGGTCGAGCCCAAGTGGGTCGTGTCGATGGGCGTGTGCGCCTCCGCGGGCGGCATGTTCACGAACTACGCGATCGTCCAGGGCGTCGACACGATCGTGCCGGTCGACATCTACGTCCCCGGGTGTCCGCCCAAGCCGGAGATGCTGATGTTCGGCATCCTGAAGCTGCACGAGAAGGTGCGGACGACGGGAACGATCCGATGAAGCCGGCCGAGCTGGCGGTCCGGATCGGGGATCACTTCCCCGATGCGTTCCTGGCGCGGGAGGAGGTCACCGTGCTGGTCGGCCGCGACGAGCTGGTGGATGCGCTGCTCCGTCTCCGGGATCAGTCCGATCTCTCGTTCGGCTTCCTGTCGAGCGTGACGGCGACCGACCACCCGGGGAAGGACCCGAGGTTCTGGGTCGTCTACGAGCTGCGATCCGTAGAGCACGCGCATCGTCTCCGCGTCAAGGTGGGGCTTCCGGGCGACGATCCGCACGTGCCATCGGTCACGCCGCTCTTCCCGACCGCCGACTGGCACGAGCGCGAGACGTGGGACCTGTTCGGCATCATCTTCGACGGCCATCCCGACCTCGACCGGATCCTGCTCCCCGACGACTGGGAGGGACATCCCCTCCGTAAGGACGAGGAGCTCGGCGGCGTCGGCACGCAGTACCACGGCGCGTTCATCCCGCCGGTCGACGAACGGACGATGCCGTGATGGCGACAGGCCAAGAGATGGGCGCGGCCCGCGACGAGCTCCGCGACGTTCCTCACCAGATCCGCGACCGCGTCACGGGCGAGGTCCGCCGGGAGACGATGATCATCAACATGGGGCCGCAGCACCCCTCGACGCACGGGGTGCTCCGCCTGCTCCTGGAGCTCGACGGCGAGACCGTGATCCGGTGCAAGCCGATCGTCGGCTACCTCCACACCGGCATCGAGAAGAACACGGAGTACCGGACGTGGGTGCAGGGCGTCGCCTACGTCACGCGCGCCGACTACCTCTCGCCCGTTCTTCAACGAGCTCGCGTACTGCATGGCGGTCGAACGTCTCCTCGGGATCGAGGTACCGCCCCGGGCGCAGGTCCTTCGCGTGTTGCTCTGCGAGCTCAATCGGATCGCCTCGCACCTGGTCTGGGTCGCGACCGGTGGCATGGAGCTCGGTGCGGTCTCGGTGATGCTCTACGGGTTCCGGGAGCGGGAGCTGATCCTCGACATCTTCGAGGCGGTCACCGGACTCCGCATGAACCACTCCTACATCCGACCCGGCGGCGTGATCATGGATCTGCCGCCCGGCGGCACGCGGATGATCGCGAAGTTCCTCGACACGATGCCCGCCCGCATCGACGACTACGAGCGCCTGCTGAACAAGAACCCGATCTGGGTCGAGCGCAACGTGGGCGTCGGGAAGCTCTCGGCCGAGGACGCGCTCGCGCTCGGCGTCACGGGTCCGATCCTCCGCTCCGCCGGCGTGCCCATCGATCTCCGGAAGGACGAGCCGTACAGCGGCTACGAGACCTACGACTTCGACGTGCCGGTGAGGACCGAGGCCGACGCGTACGCGCGCTACGTGATCCGTATCGCGGAGATGCGCGAGTCGCTGAAGATCGTCGAACAGGCGCTCGAGCGGCTCACGGGAGCCCGGCCCGGTGATGGTCGAGGACCCCAAGGTCGGCTGGCCGGTGAAGCTCTCGGTCGGACCCGACGGCATCGGCAACGACGAGGCCTACCTCCACCACATCATGGAGGAGTCGATGGAGGCGCTGATCCATCACTTCAAGATGGTCACGCAGGGCGTGCGCGTCCCCGAGGGCGAGGTCTACCAGGCGGTCGAGTCGCCCCGCGGGCGAGCTGGGGATGTACGTGGTCTCCGCGAACGAGCACCGCCCGTACCGCGTCCATATCCGGGACCCCTCGTTCGCGAATCTCCAGGCGGTCCCGACGATGGTCGAGGGCGGACTCATCGCCGACGCGATCGCGGTGATCGCGTCGCTCGACCCGGTGATGGGCGGGGTGGACCGCTGATGCCCGTGTTCGAGGGAGCGCGGCTCGAGGAGGCGAAGGAGATCCTGGGCAGCTATCCCGAGGGCCGCGAGCGCTCCGCGATCATGCCGCTGCTCTACCTCGCGCAGTCGGTCGAGGGCCACATCTCCCGGGACGGGCTGAAGGAGATCGCCGGCCTCCTGGACCTCACCACCGCCGAGGTCGAGGCCGTCGCCAGCTTCTACTCGATGTATCGGCTCCGGCCCACCGGGACGCACGTGGTGAGCGTCTGCACGAACCTCGCCTGCATGCTCCGCGGCGCGCGCGAGGTCTACGAGGCCGCCCACCAGGCCGCCGGGATGCGCCACGGCCAGGAGCTGTCGGACGACGAGCTCATCACGCTCCACGAGGAGGAGTGCCTGGGCGTCTGCGACTTCGCCCCGGTCGCGCAGGTCAACTTCGCGAACCACGACAACGTGACGCCCGAGCGGATGCGGGAGCTGATCGCGGCGCTTGCGGGGCGGCGAGATCCCCGAACCGTCGCGAGGCGGACCGGCGATGTCGAGCTTCAAGAGCGCGTCGCGCGTCCTCGCCGGCCTCGAGGAGGCGCCCGCATGACCGCCACGTTCGAGCGCAGGCTCACCCGCGACTGGGAGGACCCCGCCGTGATCGGGATCGACGGCTACCGCGCGAAGGGCGGCTACGAGGCGCTGAAGAACGCCCTCAACATGGAGCCCGCCGCGATCATCGACACCGTGAAGGCGTCCGGCCTGCGCGGCCGTGGCGGCGCCGGCTTCCCGACCGGCATGAAGTGGTCGTTCGTGCCGACGAACACGGGCAAGCCCACCTACGTCGTCGTGAACTTCGACGAGTCCGAGCCCGGGACGTGCAACAACCGCGAGCTCGTCGAACGCGACCCGCATCGGCTCCTCGAGGGGACCGCGATCGCGGCGCTCGCGATCGGCTGCCGGACCGCGTTCATCTACGTCCGCGGCGAGTACCTGGCGCAGGGCCAGATCCTCGAGAAGGCGATCGGCGAGGCGTACGGGGCGGGGTTCTTCGGGAAGGGTGTCGCCGGGAGCGACATCGACCTCGACATCGTGTTGCACCGGGGCGCGGGCGCCTACATCTGCGGCGAGGAGACCGCGCTCCTGAGCTCCCTCGAGGGATTCCGGGGACAGCCGCGGCTGCGCCCTCCCTTCCCCGCGGTCGAGGGTCTGTACGACGCGCCGACCGTGATCAACAACGTCGAGACGCTGATGTCCGTGCCCGACATCGTCGTGCGGGGGCCCGAGTGGTTCCGCGAGATGGGCACGGAGAAGTCGCCCGGCACGAAGCTGTTCACGATCTCCGGCAAGGTGGAGCGTCCGGGCAACTACGAGCTCCCGCTCGGCACGCCGCTCCGCGTCCTCCTGGAGGACGTGGCCGGGGGCGTGCTCGGCGGGCGTTCGCTGAAGGCGTGGACGCCGGGCGGGTCCTCGACGCCGCTGCTGACCGCCGAGCACATCGACACGCCGCTCGACTACGAGTCCGTGGCCGCGGCCGGCTCGCTCCTCGGGACGGGCGCGGTCATGGTGCTGGACGACACCGATTGCGTGGTCGACGCCGCGCAGCGGATGACCGCCTTCTACGCGCACGAGTCCTGCGGCAAGTGCACGCCGTGCCGCGAGGGGACGTGGTGGGCGGAGCGCGTGCTCGGGCGGATCGCCGACGGGTACGGCAAGGCGGAGGACCTGCCGGTGATGGCGGACATGGGCAAGCACATCATGTTCCGCGCCTTCTGCGCCCTGGCCGACGGCGCCGCGTCGGTGATCGATTCGAGCCTGAAGCACTTCCGGGAGGAGTTCGAGGAGCACGTCCGGCTCGGGCGATGCCCGCTCCGCGAGGAGCACGTGGAGGTGGCCTCGGCGGTATGAGCGCGACTCCCGACGTCACGCTGACGATCGACGGCAAGGAGGTCACCGTCCCCGCCGGGACGCTGATCATCCGGGCCGCCGAGCAGCTCGGCATCGAGGTCCCTCGGTTCTGCGACCACCCGCTCCTGAAGCCGGCCGGCGCATGCCGCCAGTGCTACGTCCGGGTCGAGGGCCAGCCGAAGCTCGCGACGTCCTGCACGATGACGGTCGCGCCCGGGATGACGGTGCGGACCCAGAACAGCGACCCCGAGGTCGCGGACGCGCAGCGCGCGAACATCGAGTTCCTGCTCCTGAACCACCCGCTCGACTGCCCGATCTGCGACCGCGGCGGCGAGTGCCCGCTCCAGGACCAGGCGCTCGCCTACGGCCCGGGGGACACCCGGTTCCGGGAGGCGAAGCGCGTGTTCCCCAAGCCCATCCCGATGTCGCCGCTCGTGGGACTGGATCGTGAGCGCTGCATCCTCTGCGCCCGCTGCACCAGGTTCTGCGACGAGATCTCCGGCGACCGGTTCCTCGAGCTGTTCGCGCGAGGCGCCGGCGAGCGGGTGTCGATCGCCGCCGGCGAGGACTTCCGCTCGCCGTTCAGCGGGAACACCGTCCAGATCTGCCCGGTCGGAGCGCTGACGTCGACGCCGTACCGCTTCGCGGCGCGACCGTTCGACCTCACCTACGGGGACTCGGTGTGCCCGCATTGCTCCGCCGGCTGCAACATGCGCGTCGACGTCCGGCGCGGCGAGGTCGTTCGGCATCTCGCGCGCGACGAGTACGACGTGAACGACGCGTGGCTCTGCGACAAGGGCCGGTACGCCTATCGGTTCCCGGACTCGCCGGAGCGGATCACGACGCCGCTGATCCGCGACCACGGACTCGAGCCCGCCTCGTTCGGCGAGGTGCTGACGAAGATCGCGGGCTGGGTCGACGGCGCGCGCGTCGGCGTGCTCACCGGCGGACGGCTGATGGACGAGGACTACTACGCGCTCTCGAAGCTCGCGCGCACGGTCTTCAAGACGAACGACCTCGATCATCGGCGGGGTAGCGGCGCGCCCGCTGGCCGAGCTGGTCGCGGCGCGGCACCCGATGCGCGTCACGTATCGAGACGTCGAGCAGGCGAAGGTGATCCTCGTCGTCGGGCTCGACGCCGAGCAGGAGGTGCCGATCCTGCACCTGCGGCTGCGGAAGGCGGCGGCCGCCGGAGCGCGGATCTGGGTCCTGCACCCTCGGCGTACGCGACTGCACGACGTGGCGACGCACATCCTGGTCCGCCCGGGCGACGAGGCCCGGCTGCTCGCCGGCGGTGCGGACCCGGTGAGGACGAGGCGCTGGAGGCGCTCCGCACCGCCGGCGACGACCGCGGTGGTGATCGCCGGCGAACGATCGGGCGCCGCCGTCGCGGCCCGGACGCATCTCCTCGGATCGGGCGCTCGGTTCGCGTACGTCACGCCGCCGTGCGGGCGACCGAGGCGCGCTCCGCGCCGGCGTGCATCCCGCTCTCCTTCCTGGCGGTCGTTCTCTGCGTGAGGCAGGCGCGGTCGAGAGCCGTTGGAAGACCGCGATCGATCGGGAAGCCGGCCGCGACTGGAGGGGGATCCTGGAGGCCTGCGCGAACCGGGAGATCGACGTCCTCTATCTGGTCGGCGTCGATCCGCTCCGCGACTACCCTGACGGCGCCCTCGCCCGCCGGGCCCTGGAGAACGTGCCGCGCAAGATGGTGCAGTCGCTGGAGCTCGGCTCGCTCGAGCCGTTCGCCGACGCGTTCCTCCCGGCCGCGCCCTTCCTCGAGAAGGAAGGGCACGTGACGAAGTGGGAGGGTCGCGGACAGCGCCTCCGGCGTGTTCGCGACCCCGAGGGCATGTCCCTTCCCGACTGGGAGATCTTCGCGAGTCTCGCGCTCGCGTGCGGCGGCGACCTCGGCTTCGAGACCCTCGACGAGCTCCACGAGGAGATGGGAGAGCTCCTGGCGCCGCAGGACGCGGCCGGACCGTCGGTCGAGCCGGCGACGGCCGACACCGACACCGACGCGTCCGACGGCCTCACGCTCTTCACGTACCCGCTGCTCGTGGACGAAGGTCGCCTGTCGGAGCGGGCCGACGAGCTGAAGGCGGCGCTCGCCGATCCACCCTTCGCTGAGATCCACCCGGACGACGCGGGCGACCTGATCGATGGCGCAGACGTGCTGCTCAAGACGGCCGCGGGCGAGGCGACCCTCCCGGCCCGTGTGACCGAGCACGTCGCGAAGGGATCGGTCTTCGTCCCGTTCAACCAGGCTGGCTTCCAGGCGAACCCGCTGCTCGACGGCGAGTTCGTGACCTCTGTCACCGTCGAGCCGGTCGCGGAGCTCGTCGACGCCGAGGCGGGAGCGGAAGCCTGATGGACTGGCTCGACTGGCTCCTGCTGGTGGCTCGGGTCGTGGTCGTGTTCTTCGCGCTGCTGATCTCCGTGCTGCTCTACATCTGGTTCGAGCGGAAGGTCATCGCGGACATGCAGACGCGGATGGGCCCCATGCGCGCCGGGCCTCGCGGCCTCCTGGTCACCCTCGCCGACGGGATCAAGCTCTTCTTCAAGGAGGGGATCCTTCCGACGAACGCCGACCGGCCCGTCTACCTCATCGCGCCGGTGCTCGCGATGTTCCCGGGGTTCCTTGCGTTCGCCACGATCCCGTTCGGGACGAGCGTCACGCTGTTCGGCCGGAAGCTCGACTTCCAGCTCGTGGACCTCGACATCGGGATCCTGTGGGTCCTCGCGATGACGTCGATCGCCGTGTACGGCGTGGTCCTCGCGGGCTGGTCGAGCGGGTCGAACTACCCGCTGCTCGGCGCCGTCCGCTCGTCGGCCCAGATGATCTCCTACGAGGTCGCGATGGGCCTCTCGCTCGTCGCGGTCCTGATGTACAGCGGCCACCTCTCGTTCTCGGAGATCGTCGCGGCGCAGGACCGCGTGTGGAACGTCGTCCCGATGTTCCCGGCGTTCGTGATCTACCTGATCTGCGCGATCGCGGAGACCAACCGACCGCCGTTCGACCTCGCCGAGGCCGAGTCCGAGCTCGTGGCCGGATTCCACACCGAGTACTCGGGCATCACGTTCGCGATGTTCTTCCTCGGCGAGTACGTCGCCACCGTGACGGTCGCCGCGATCGGCGTGACGCTGTTCCTCGGCGGCTGGCGAGGGCCGGCGCCGGACTTCCTCCCATGGCTCTGGCCGCTCCTGTGGTTCATGTTCAAGGTGACGGCGGTCATCTACTTGTTCGTGCTGATCCGCGCCACGCTCCCGCGCGTCCGCTACGACCGGCTGATGGCGTTCGGCTGGAAGGTCCTGATCCCGTTCGGGCTCGTGTGGATCTTGATCACGGGAGCGATCGTCGTGCTGCCCGACCACCTGGACCTCGATCGAGGGACGGTCTTGACGTGGGCGGCGATCGCGCTCGGTGTCACGCTGCTGCTCTCGTTCGTGCCCACCGGTCGGAGGACGCATGAGGAGGCGACCCCATGACCGATGAAGGCAGGCGCGAGCGGAGCTTCCTCGGCGACACGGGGGCCGTCCTCAAGGGGATGGCGACCGTCTTCAAGCAGACGTTCCGACCCGATGACACCGAGGAGTACCCGAAGGTCATCGCCGAGATCCCCGAGCGAGCCCACACCGGCCGCCACCTGCTGAACCGGCACGAGAACGGCTTGGAGAAGTGCATCGGGTGCGAGCTCTGCGCGTTCGCCTGCCCCGCCGACGCGATCTGGGTGGAGGGCGAGGACAACGATCCGGAGAACCCGACGTCGCCGGGGGAGCGGTACGCGAAGGACTACCAGATCAACTACCTGCGCTGCATCATGTGCGGTCTCTGCGTCGAGGCCTGCCCGACCCGCGCGCTCACACTCACCAGCTACTTCGAGATGTCCTACACGTCGCGTGAGGACGCGATCCTCACGAAGGAGCAGCTGCTGGAGCCACCTCCGGAGCTCGGCACCACCCCGGGGGCGAAGGAGGGCCTGTAAGGGTGCCGCTCGACAACGTCGTGTTCTGGGTCTTCGCGCCGATCTCGGTCGCGTCGGCGATCGGCATGCTGCTGATGCGGAACGCAGTCCACGCCGCGCTGTTCCTCGTCGTGAACTTCTTCTGCCTCGCGGTCTTCTACCTGATCCTCGACGCGCCGTTCCTGTTCGCGGTGCAGATCATCGTCTACACGGGCGCGATCATGGTGCTGTTCCTGTTCGTGATCATGCTGCTCGGGGTGGATCGCGGCGACGATCTCCGCGAACGGCTGTTCGCCCAGCGACCTCTTGCACTGGCACTCGGGGCCGGCTTCGTGATCGAGATCGTGCTCGCGGTCCGAGCCGGCATCGGGTTCGCCACGAAGGCACCGGCGGGATTCGACGCGGTGAACGACCCGGGCAACACGCAGGCGATCGCGAAGGTTCTGTTCCGCGACTACTTCTTCCCCTTCGAGGCCACGTCGATCCTGCTGATCGTCGCCGCGGTGGCCGCGATGGTGCTGGGACAGCGGAAGGCGCGCGCGGTGACCCAAGCGGAGCTGAAGGCGATGGAGACGACGACGCCGTGAGGACGCCGATCGCGTACTTCATCGTGTTGTCCGGTGTGCTGTTCACGCTCGGGACGCTCGGTGTGCTGCTCCGGAAGAACGCGCTGTTGATCTTCATGTCGGTCGAGCTGCAGCTGAACGCGGTGAACCTCGCGCTGGTGGCGTTCTCTCGGATGCACGTGGCCCTGGACGGCCAGGTGCTGGCGTTCTTCTCGATGGTGGTCGCGGCAGCCGAGGTGGTCGTAGGCCTGGCGATCATCGTTGCGGTGTACCGGCGCCGGGGCACGGTCGACGTCGACCAGGCCAGAGGGCTCGCCGGGTGATCGGCCTCTCGTACGCGGAGCCGAGGTTCCCTCAGTTCCCTCTGGCTCATCCCAGCGATCCCACTCGTGGGTGCGGCGATCAACCTGTTCTCCGGACGTCGACTCGGCCGGATTGCGGGGTGGCTCGCGTCCGGGACGGTCGGCGCGGCATTCGTTCTTGCCGTGTCGGGTCGTCGTCGGCGCTCCTCGGACGACCGGCAGAGTCGCGGTCGTTCGTGCAGCACCTGTTCGATTGGATCACGGTCGGCAACTTCTCGGTGGGCGCGGATCTGCGGCTCGACGTGCTCTCGGCGACGATGATCCTGGTCATCACGGGCGTCGGCCTCCTGATCCACGTCTACGCGATCGGCTACATGGAGGGCGACCCGCGCTACGGCCGGTTCTTCGCCTACCTGAACCTGTTCGTCTTCTTCATGCTCCTGCTCGTCCTCGCGCGACAACTACCTCCTCCTCTACGTCGGCTGGGAGGGCGTCGGGCTCTGCTCGTACCTCCTGATCGGCTTCTGGTTCGAGAAGACCGAGAACGCGAGCGCCGCGAAGAAGGCGTTCGTCACGACGCGGATCGGCGACACCGCGATGCTGATCGGCCTGGCGCTGATCGTGTCGAAGTTCGGCTCGCTCGATTTCGAGGCCGTGCTCGGCGCACCCGGCGACACGATCGCGAAGGGCACCGCGACCGCGATCTCGCTGCTGCTGTTCGCCGGCGCGATCGGGAAGTCCGCACAGGTGCCGCTCCACGTCTGGCTGCCGGACGCGATGGCCGGCCCGACGCCCGTCTCCGCGCTCATCCACGCGGCCACGATGGTGACGGCCGGCGTCTACCTCGTCGTTCGGAGCGCGCCGCTCTTCGAGCTCTCGGGCGTGGCGCTGACCGTGGTCCTGATCGTCGGGCCTCGTGACCGCGCTCTTCGCCGCGACGTGCGCCCTGGCCCAGGACGACATCAAGCGGGTCCTCGCGTACTCCACGATCAGCCAGCTCGGGTTCATGTTCATGGCGGCGGGCATGCGGTTCTACACGGGCGCGATGTTCATGCTCGTCGCCCACGCCTTCTACAAGGCCCTGATGTTCCTCGGCGCAGGCTCGGTGATGCACGGCATGCACGAGGAGACCGACCTGCAGCGAATGGGCGGGCTCATCCGTCGGATGCCGACCACGGGCTGGACGTTCGTGATCGGCGCCCTGGCGCTTGCGGGGATCCCTCCCGCTCGCGGGCTTCTTCGCGAAGGACCAGATCCTCGAGATCGCGAACCACACGGGGCGTACGTGGATCTATCTGCTCGGGACGCTCGGGGCGCTGCTCTCCGCGCTCTACATCGGCCGTCTCGTGTTCCTCGCGTTCTTCGGAGCCCCCAGGAGCGATGAAGCGAGCACGCCCACGAGTCGCCTCCCGTGATGACCGTGCCGCTGGTTCTGCTCTCGGCGGGCGCGGTTCTCGCCGGCCTTCTCCTGTCGACCTCCGCAGAGGCGGCGCGGCGCGACTCCAGGAAGGGCGGGATCGAGAGCTTCTCGCCCAGCGTCTCCAGCGGCTCGTCGACCGTGAAGCCGGGACTGGGCGTGGCCAGCTCGAAGAGCACCCCGCTCGGTTCGCGGTAGTAGATCGAGCGGAAGTAGTGGCGGTCGATTACCTCCGTGGGATGGGCCCCGTGACCGCGCACCTGAGCGCGCCAGGCCTCGTGCTCATCGTCGGTGGTGGCCCAGGCCACGTGGTGCACCGTGCCCGCTCCCTGGACGCCGCGCTCCCCGGGCGGCTCGTCGTAGGCGTAGGTGCCGCCGCGGTCGCCGCCGCGGGTCTCCCAGCCGTCGTCTGTGGTCTTGAAGCCCATACCGCCCTCGAGCAGGTGGCGGCTGCGCTGCGGGCTCGGCCGCGTAGGCCCGGACGCCCTGAAAGCCCTGGAGGGCGTGCTCGGCCGGCACCTCGGGGTGCTCGGCGATGAGAGGCTCATCGGTCACGTCGTAGAGGCCGAGCTCGTGCTCGAGGCCCTCGGGATCCCGGAAGCGAAGACGGTCCTCGGCCACCCGCTCTGAGTCGATGCCCTCGGCGCCCAGGCGCTCTGCCCAGAAGTCGAGCGCACCGGCGGAGCCGACCCTCCACTCGATCCGGTGCACCATGCCCTCGCCGGCTCTGCCTGGCGCGGCGCCGGGATACTCGAAGAAGGTGAGGTCGAGCCCGGGCTTGGCGTGCTCGTCGCCGTAGAAGAGGTGGTAGACGGTGGGGTCGTCCTGGTTGACCGATCGCTTGACCATCCGCAGACCCAGGACCCGCGTGTAGAAGTCGAGGTTGGCCTGGGCGTCGCCCGTGATCGCGGTGATGTGGTGGATTCCGTTGAGCCTCATCGTTCCCTCTTCCTGACCGAAGGTGATTGCGCGTGCAACTATATTACCACGGAGTCGGACCGACGCACATTCAGCGGCGGCGCTTCTTCGCGCGCAGCACCGCTTTCATCCCGAGCTCCTCGTGGCCGGTGAGCGAGCAGAAGACCACGAACCGGCCGGGGCGGCGCAGCCTCACGGTGAGACTGCCCGTGGTGCCGGGCCGGATCTCCGGCATACGGCCGCGCAGGCGGCCCTTGCGGTTGCGAACGGCGAGATCGTGTCCGTCCTCGCCGAAGTTGCGCACGTTGAACCTCACCAGCCCCACGGGAACGGCCGGGCGGTACAGCGCCACTCGCCACTCGCGCTCGCCGACGCCGACCGCGGTGGGCCGCGCCGGGCCACCGCGGGCGAGCGCGCAGGCCGTCAGCGCGCTGGCGATGGCCAGAACGGCGAGACGCCTCACCGCACCAGCTGGACGCGGCCGAAGGCGTCGGCCTTCGGGATCACGGCGCCGGCGTCGGTACCGAGCCACTGCTCGAGCAGGCTCGAGTAGACGCGCCGGAAGTCGATCGTCACCTGCAGGTTGTCGTCCTCGTCGAGCTGGCTCAGGTTCGGGTACTCGCTGTGCACGCCGCCCAGCGCGCGGTCCCCCTGCACCCAGCCCAGGCCGCCGGCGCCGTGGTCGGTGCCGGTGTCGTTCTCCTCGGGGCGGCGGCCGAACTCCGACCACACGAACGTGAGCACCCGGCCGGACACGCCGCGGGCCTCGAGGTCGGCCTGGAAGGCGGCCAGGCACTGGCTCACCTCGGCCAGGAGCGGCCCGAGCTCGACCTGGTTGTCGTGCGTGTCGAAGTCCCCGTCGGCCTCCACGGTCGGCGACGCGGATGCCGAGCGGCTGCTGGATCATCGCGGCGAGGTAGCGCAGGCGCTCGCCGAAGTCGCTCTCGGCCGGGTAGGGGATCGTCGAGGCGAGCGGGTCCACCCCGTCCCGCTCCTTGTACGGCTCGAGACGGTCGGCCACCTGCTTGGCCAGCCGCGCCGCGGTGCGGGAGGCCTGCAGAGCGCGGCCGCCGCCGCGGTCGCGGCCGAAGCGCGTGTAGGCGGCGAGTGCCTCGTCGTAGGGCTCGCCCCAGGTGTCGCGGATCCAGAAGCCGGCGTCGCCGGGCGAGGCCACCGCGGCCACCGGCGCGCGCCCCGAGCGCATGATCGGAGACAGTCCCCAGCTCATGGAGACCCCCTGGAGGGGGTTGTCGCGCCCGCCCGAGCGGTCGAGCCAGCGGCCCAGCCAGCCGGCGGCGGTCTGGTCGGTGATGAGCCCGGTCTCCCAGAAGTGACGCGAGTTGAAATGCGAGAGGTCGGGGTTGGCGTAGTCGATCCCGGCAGGAAGCCGACCTTGCCGCGCTCGAACAGCCCCTTGATCCCGCCGCCCACTCCTTCGGTCAGCCGCGGGTTGAGCCCGAAGCCCATGCCGGAGACGGGCACGCCCGCCACCTTCAGCTTGGGGTGCAGGTCGGCGTAGCGCCCGTAGTCGTGGAGCGGCACGAGCGTGTCGAGCAGGTCCACTCCGCCGGGCAGGAACACCGACACGAGCACGGGCGCGTCGGGCGCCGCGGCGGCGTCGGCGGCCGCCGCCTCGAACACGCGCTCGAGCGGAGTGGCCTTCGCCGTGTAGAGCGCGAGGCCGGCCCCGAGCCCGGTCCCGAGCGCCTGACGCCGGGTGAGCCCCGGCCCGCCGAGGAAGTCCCGCCGATGGCCTTCGGAGGTGCGGTGGAAGTCGTCACATGCGCGGTGGCGGTTCATCAGTGCACCTGGGCGTCGGGTCCGCAGACGAGCAGCTGGCGCAGCACGCGCTGGCACATGTCGGCTCGCTGCTGCTTGGGCTGGCGCCAGCTTCCGTCGCGCCTCTTCTCGCGGTCGTCGAGCAGCCGGCGGGCGATGCGCAGCAGCTCGCATCGGTCTGGCGCGAAGTCCACGGGTCGCCCACGGCGCGGCGGGCGAGCGCCACGGCCTTGCCGGGGCTGAGTCCCGCCGGGGTCGATTCGTCCTCCACCCGGACCCGCGGCGTGTCGAGCAGATAGTTGGCGGCGTCGAAGCGCAGGTGCATCGAGTTCGAGGAGAGCCAGGCCGTGCCCCAGTCCCAGCCCGCTACGGAGGGAGGGCTAAACGGCGTCTGGCCCATTCCGCTGAGCAGCCAGCCCCAGGCGTCGCGCTCGACCCCCTGACCGGCACTGCGCAGCGCGCCCGCCACGAAAACGACCGGCGACTTGACCATGCTCGGGCGGTCGAGATTGCGGTACAGGGTGGGGTGGGCCAGGATGTCAGCCACCACGGTCTTGATGCGGTGGCCCGAGCGCCGGTAGGTGGCGGCCAGGCTGCGGCGGGTGGGGCGCGGCAGCGGACCGGCGACGAAGTAGTCCCACAGCTTGTCGACGATGAAGCCGGCGTGCGCGGGATGGGCCACACACAGGCGCAGCACGTCCTTCCAGTCGTATATTATTCGATCCGGCCGCGCCTGGCTCGATCGAGACGGCGAGCGAGTGGCTGGCGGCCGGCCGGGTGCTGGTCATCCCGACCGATACCGTTTACGGCGTGGCCGCCTCCCTCAACCACCCCGATGCCCTTCGCCGCATCTTCACGCTGAAGGGGCGCGACCCGGGCAAGCCGCTCCCGATCCTCGTCTCGACGAGCGGCGCGCTCGATGCCCTCACGCCTGATCTGGACCCGGATATCAGCCTGCTGCTGCAGGAATACTGGCCCGGCCCGTTGACCGTCGCCCTGCCCGGGCCGCTCAACCTGCCGCGTGAAGTCGTGGCCGCGGACGGGTCGATCGGCGTGCGCATGCCGAACCACCGCCTGGCGATCGAGCTGATCGAGCGCTGCGGCGGGGCCGTCGCCTGCACAAGCGCCAACATCAGCGGCGAGCCACCCGCGCTCACCGCGCGCGACGCGATTACGACCATCGGCACAAGCGTCGATGGAGCTGTCGCGGGCGGCATCGCCTCGGGTGGCGTGCCCTCGACTGTGATCGGCTTCGACGCGGATGGCATCGTCCTCCACCGCGAGGGCGCCATCCCGATCGACCGCATTCGCGCGACCTGGCACGACCTGCGCGGAGGTCGCGGCTGACCGGTCGGTGTGAATTCCTGCGCAAAACGGGGTAGGATGCTGCGGGAGGTTTGCGATGGTCTCCAGAGATGGAGAGGGCATGACAATCGAGGATTTCGGGCCGGGCGCGGAGCGTCGCGATCTCCAGCGTGGCGACGCTTCCCAGCAGTCCGCCCCGCTTCAGAGCGTCACGCCTCCGTCCTACGGCCGCGGTCTGATCGTCAGCATCGCGGCGGCGGCGATCGTCTTCGCACTTGCGATTTTCGCCTCCGGCGGCACGGCCGAGGTGACCGGCATCCCCATGACCCAAACCACCGGCGCCCTCTTCTGGGGGCTGACGGTGCTGGCGATCATCGTCGTCGGCATCGGCGCGCAGTACGCCGAAGGGCAGGCGGCGCAAGCGGCGGCATCGCTCGGCCAGGATCCCCGGCCGCGGGACATGCCGGCCGCATGGGCGGTTCCCGCCGCCGCGGTGGCCACGGCGCTGCTGCTCGTCGCGACCTATCACAACAACGTGATGCTGATCGCCGGCCCGCTGATCGCCTTCCTCGGCATCGCCGGCGCCCTCCTCTCCCGCGACCTGCTCGACGACGCCGCCGAGGCCACCGAGCGCGACCGCCGCCACTGATCCACACCCTCGTCATCCACGCCGTCGCCTTCCTCGCCCTCAGCGCGATCTACATCAACAAGCTGACCGGCTGCCGTCACGGCGCCCGCTCGTCGCCGTGCTGCGGCGGTTCTGATCTTCGAGACGCTGGAGCGGAGCCACGCCCCGCGACGCGGCCTCGCGTCCTCTCGCGGTCCTGGCCGGCCTCGGCCTGGACGAGGCGCGCTCGCCCTCAACTGGTGGCCGACCTACGGCTGGACCGGCGGCGCCGTCCTCCTCGCTCTGCTTCTATCTCCTCGCCGGCCTCCTCCTCGCCCGCACCCAGCGCTCGACCTCCGCGCCCGCGATCTGATCGAGTTCGGCGCGGTCTGTCTCGGCGGCCTTCGTCATCCTCGCCATCACCGCCTGAGGTAGGAGACAGGGCCAGTGGATAGCGGCGCGAGACGGACAGCTGACCGAACCGGCGACTGATACGCTCTACCGACTCCTGAGGAGCTCGACCGGCTCGAGGACCTCCTGAGGAGATGGACGAGCTCGGCGTCACCTCGCGCGCCGAGGTCGAGCGCCGCATGGCCGAGCTGTACGACCATCATCGAGCGGATGGCCAATGTCGAGGAGCATCAAGTCGAGGATCAAAGTGGACAAGCTCGGGAGTAACGCGAGTCGCGAGCAGCGCCGATGGCGATGATCAGCGACTCTCGACTTGCCACTATTCGACGAGCACGATCGCATCGGGACGAGGGCGACTCCGCGCTGATGCCCGGCTCGGAGCGCGTCATGACCCTCGACCTCTTCGAGGCCAACCGCCGCCGACCGACTCGCCAGACGCGCGCCGCTCGCCACCCGGATGCGGCCGCGCACCCTCGACGAGCTCGTCGGCCAGGAGGATGTCGTCGGGCCGGGCACCCTGCTGCGCCGCGCCATCGAGGCCGACCGCTCTCCTCGCTGATCCTCTGGGGACCGCCCGGCTCCGGCAAGACGACCCTCGCCCGGATCGTCGCCGCCACCACCCGCGCCCACTTCGTCGCCGCTCAGCGCCGTCACCTCCGGCGTCGCCGACCTGCGCGCGGCGATCAAGGAGGCCGGCGACCGCCTCGGCATGCACGGCCAGCGCACCGTCCTCTTCATCGACGAGATCCACCGCTTCAACAAGGCCCAGCAGGACGCCATCCTGCCCCACGTCGAGGACGGCACGGTCATCCTGATCGGCGCGACGACCGAGAACCCGTCGTTCGAGGTCAACTCGCCGCTCCTCTCGCGCTCCCGCGTCGTCGTCCTGCACGCGCTGACCGACGAGGACCTCCGCAGCTCGTCCGCCGCGCCCTGGCCGACCGCGAGCGCGGGCTCGGCGACGCGACGACCTGACGATCGCCGACGACGGCGCTCGACCTCCTGGTCAACCTCGCCAACGGCGACGCCCGCTTCGCCCTCAACACGCTCGAGTTCGCCGCCACCGGCGTCGCCGACGGCGAGCGTCGATCACCGCCGAGCTCGTCGCAGGAGGCCGCCCAGCGCCGCGCCGCCACCTACGACAAGGCCGGCGACGACCACTTCGACGCCATCTCCGCCCTGCACAAGACGCTGCGCGGCTCCGACCCCGACGCCGCGCTCTACTGGCTGGCCCGGATGCTGGAGCGCGGCGACGACCCGCTCTACGTCGCCCGCCGCCTGGTCCGCTTCGCCTCGGAGGACATCGGCCTGGCCGATCCGCAGGCGCTGCCGCTGGCGATGGCGGCCCAGCAGGCGGTCCACTTCATCGGCCTGCCGGAGGGCGCGCTCGCGCTGGCCGAGCTGACCGTCTACCTGGCGCTGGCGCCCGAAGAGCAACGCCCTCTACCGCGCCTACGGCGCGGCCCGCGACGACGTCGCCGACACCCGCAACGATCCGGTGCCGCTCCACCTGCGCAACGCCCCGACCGGGCTGATGCGCGACCTCGGCTACGGCAAGGGCTACCAGTACGCCCACGACTTCGAGGGCGGCGTCGTCGGCCAGCAGAACCTGCCGGACTAACCTGGCCGGCCGCCGCTACTACCAGCCGACCGATCGCGGCTTCGAAGCCGAGCTGGCCGCAGCCGGATGGAGCGCATCCGGGCGATCTACGCGCGAGACGCACGCCGAGCCGAGGAGAGCGCGAGTGACCGACCGTACATCCGATCACCGATGCCGCGCGATCGTACGACCGCGGCCACGCGAGCAGCTGCGGCCCCTCGACGATCGAGACCCGGCGCCGCTGCCCTACGCCGAGGGCTCGGCCATGATCACGCTCGGCAACACCCACGTCCTCTGCGCCGCCTCGGTCGAGGACCGCGTGCCGCGCTGGCTGCATGGGCAAGGGGCGCGGCTGGGTCACCGCCGAGTACGGCATGCTGCCGCGCGCCACCCAGGAGCGCACCGCCGCGCGAGGCGGCGCTCGGCAAGCAGGGCGGCCGCACGGTCGAGATCCAGCGCCTGATCGGCCGCTCCCTGCGCGCCGTCGTCGACCTCGACGCCCTCGGCGAGCGCCAGATCATCCTCGACTGCGACGTCCTGCAGGCCGACGGCGGCACCCGCTGCGCCGCCATCACCGGCGCCTACGTCGCCCTGGCCCTCGCCATCCGCCGGCTGATCAGGCGAGAAGCGGCTGCAAGCGCGATCCCCTGCGCGGCGCAGTCGCCGCCGTCAGCGTCGGCGTCGTCAAGGGCGTGCCGCTGCTCGACCTCGACTACAGCGAGGATGCCGGCGCCGACGTCGACTGCAACATCGTCATGACCGACGCCCACGCCTTCGTCGAGATCCAGGGCACCGCCGAGGGCGAGCCCTTCCTGCCCGCCACCCTCGACGAGCTGCTCGTGCTCGCCAGCACCGGCCTCGACCAGCTGTTCGTCGCGCAACGAGACGCGTTATCCCAGAGCCAGATGTAGGGGTTTGCTGTCGCAAACCCGCGCTGCTCCGTGCGAATCTCCGATGCTGGTCGATTGGGTTGAAGTCGATGCACTCAATCGCGACCGGCTATCGACGCGTGAACGTCAGGTGCGTGACGCCGCTCGGTGACGAGATTGCCTCGATGTCGTAGCGCTCCTCGATGCCTTCCAGGCCGTCCCAGAGGCGGACGCCGCGGCCGAGCAGGATCGGCACTTGCACGACGTGGAGAACGTCGATGAGGTCGGCGGCGAGGAAGTCGCGGATTGTCGTCGGGCCGCCTCCTATCCGCACGTCGAGGTCGCCGGCCGCCTGACGGGCAAGGTCGAGCGCCTCTTCAGGGCTGGCATCGACGAAGTGGAAGACCGTGCCGCCCTCCATCTCGATCGACGGTCGCGGGTGGTGGGTGAGCACGAAGACTGGCGAGTGGAACGGCGGATTCGGCCCCCACCAGCCGCGCCATTCCTCGTCGGTGCCAACGTCGGTCCATGGACCTCCTTGCGGTGGGCCAAACTTGCCCCGGCCCATGATCTCGGCGCCGATGTCGACGGCATGCCGGCCGGCGAAGACGTGGTCGATACCCATGCTGCCACCGGGCTCGCCGACCATCGCGTGCCAGAACCTGGTGGTGAACATCCACTCGTGCAGACGCTCACCGGCGTGCCCAAACGGGGCGTCGAGCGTGAGTCCGGCGCCGGTGCCGAACCCGTCGAGAGAGATCGAGAAGTTGTGCACGTGAACCCGGGACATGGTACCTCCAGCACACAGAGTAGTTGCAACGTGCAACTACTTTACCGAACGAGTGGAGCAGCTGTTGTATAGCGCCAGCACGTATGTTTCAAAGAACTGCCCTGGACCGACGGATCGAAGAGGCCCAAATCAACCATCAAGGCCCGTCATGTCGTCCCCTAAACAACCTGGCCGATCTCGATGAGGGCGGCGCGGAGGGCGGCGGTGGCGTCGTGGGAGACGGCGCTGACCCGGAAATAGCCGTCCAGCTCGGGCGCGTCGGGGACGTGGATGCTGATGTCGCGGCGCAGGAGCTCGTCCGGATAGAGCGACGGATCGCCACGCTCGACGCGAACCAGAATGAAGTTCGCCCACGACGGCATCGGGCGGACCATGTTCATCTTGCGCAGCATCCGGTAGAGCCGCGCCTTCTCGTCCTTGACCCGTGTCACCGCCTGCTGCAAGACCACGCATGTCATCCAGCGAGGCGTGCGCCGCGGCAAGCGGGCCGGTCGCGACCCGCACCATCCGGCTCTCGCGGATCGCGCCGATGATGTCCGGCGAGCCGATCGCGTAGGCGACCGGCAGCGACGACAGCCCGGCCCAGGTCTCGAACGTGCGCAGAACGACGACGCGGTCGAACTCGCGCACCAGCGGCAGGAGCGACCGCGCGCCATAGCCGATGTGGCGCTCGTCGATCACCAGCAGGCGCGACCGGCGGACGAGCCGAACCGCGTCGTGGACGGTTGTCGGCGTGCCGGTCGGGTCGTTCGGGTGCTGCACGATCGACAGCGCGTTGGGCGGAAAGGCGGGCAAGCCGGCCCGGTCCAGATCGGTCGCGAACTGAAGCGAGCGCGGAACCAGCAGCGGGTTCATCCCGAGCCGGGCAACGTGATCCGCGATCGTGCGGTCCGACGGCGGGAAGAGCACGACGTTGGTCGCCGTGCCGAACGCGCGCAGGATCGTGACGAGCAGGTCGTCCATGCCCGTGCCGATCGCGATCCAGTCCGGATTGATCGACTCCATCGCCGCCAGCCGCTCGACCAGCGCCCCTTCCAGCACCTTCGCCGGACGCCGGAGCTGCGACTCGCTCGAGAGCGACTCGTAGACGCGCAGGCTCGGCGCGAGGGGGTTCGGGAGCAGATCAAGCCGGTGCGCGACTGATGCGGTCGCCAGGAGCGAGTGCGTGCGGTTCACGCGATTGCCTCGACCCGGTCGCTCGGGCGCCCGGCCATCAGCTCCCGCGCGTCGAAGTAAACGATCTCCCGGCAGACGTTCTTGGCGACGTTGCGGACGGTCGTCCCGCCCGGAGTCTGCCCGTAGGTGTTGCCGCGGTGGACGTGCCCGTGGATGACGAGATCGACATCGTGACGGTCGATCACCCGGGAGAGCTCGCTGCTGCCGAGCAGGAAGAACTTGAAACGCGGCTCGTTGCCGAGGGTCGTCATCGTCGGGGAAACGTGCGTCACGACGATCTTGACATCGGTCTCGAGCGACTCCAGCGCCCGATCCAGGCGGGCTGCCTCGCGACGGCCCCGCACTGCCAGCGCCTGGGCGGCTCGCCGCGGGATCGTATCCGGCCCCTCGTCCGGCCAGAAGCCGCCACCGGAGCCCTGCACGCCGGCAAATCCGACCCGAATCCGGTCGCCGATCTCGAAGGTCGTCCCGTTCAGGAAAGTCACCCCCGCTTCCTCGAGGAGATCTATGTAGCGGCGGCGGCGAGGCAATCGTCGGTCATGGTTGCCGAGGACTGAGATGATGGGAACACGCGCCCGGCGCAACAGGCCGGCGGCACGCTCCGCCTGGACGACAAGGCCGTTGTTGGTGATGTCTCCGGCGATAACCAGCACATCAGCCCGATCCTGGAGGTGGTCAAACGAGTCGACCAGCCAGTTCGGTACCGGGCCCCAGATGTGCAGATCGCCAATTGCCGCGATACGCACGAGCTCAACGTCCGTCCTGCAACTAAGGACGGTCAGCGAAGTCACCCTTCCCTGCCCGTCTCCTTCGAGTCTACCCCATGAATTCCTGAAATCGGACATTTTCACGAGCAGACTTGTTTGATTGCCACTAATTGGCCGTTATACTTTCCCGCAGTACGTACACCGAGGTTGGAGGGTCCTCTTCGCATGCGATTCATTGGCGCGAGCCGCTTCTTGCTGGCGCTGCTTCTCCTTCTGGCCGCAATCCCGCTCTCAATCACCGCAAGCTCGGCCCAGGATCTGGTCGCCACCCCCGAGGTGTCGGCCCAATCGGCCTACGTCTTCGATGCCACCAGCGGCCGCGAGCTCGTCAACCTCAACAGCAATGAACGACGCGCCCCGGCCAGCACGGTCAAGATCGTGACCGCGATGGTCGTGCTCGATCACGCCGACCTGGCAACCGAGCTCGACTTCCTCGAGGAGGACAGCGCCACCGCAGACGAGTCACGGATGGGCCTTGTCGCCGGCGACACCTTGACGGTCGACCAACTGATCACCGGCCTGCTGCTTCCGTCCGGAAACGACGCCGCCCGCACCCTCGCCCGCCACGTCGGCACGCTGCTTGGGGACGAGGCGGGACCCGGTCGGGCGATTCGTCGCTGAGATGAACGCCAAGGTAGCCGAGGCAGGGCTGAGCAACACTCACTTCACCTCACCGGACGGTCTCAGCGGGGACGAAAGCCAGATACACGACCGCCTTCGATCTCGCTCATCTCGGCGCTATGGCAATGACGTATGACAAGATCGAGGAGACCGTCAGCCAGTACCGGGCAACCGTCACGTCGATCGGGCCCGAGGCCAGGGTCTATGAGCTCAAGAACACGAACATCCTCCTCGAGACGGCGGACGACTCCGAGTTCGCTTCAGAGGGGGTAATCGGCCTGAAGTCCGGTTCGACCGAGCAGGCCGGCGCCTGCCTGGTGCTCGCCAAGCGGCAGCGCGGCGGCAACCTCGTGATCGGCGTCGTGCTCGGCAGCGAGCTGTCCTACGACGAGGCCGGCTCTGATCGCCGCCGACGGCCGCTGGGAGGACATGCGCGCGATCATCGGCTCGATCGACGACGAGTTCGCCTGGCTCAATCCGGAGTCGATGCGCGACGTGCCCGGCCTGCTCGACGAGCTGTCCGCCTGGCAGGTCGGTCTCCAGGACGACAGCTCGATCGTCGTCGCCCGCGACGCTGGCGGACAGCATCCGCTACCAGCTCGAGCTGGCGCCGCTGGGATCGACCGGGGAATCGGCCGGTCGCGTACTATTCTTTGCGGGGTCGGACCTGATCGACGAGCGCCCGCTCGTCGCCCGCTAACTCGCACCCGCCCCATTGAGGAGTTCCGTTTGGAACGTTTGCAGCGCATCCTCGCGTCCCGCGGGGTCGCGTCCCGCCGCGCAGCCGAAAAGCTGATCCAGGAAGGCCGCGTCTCGGTCAACGGCAAGGTCGTGACCGAGCTCGGCACCAAGGCCGACCCGCGGCGCGACCAGATTCGCGTCGATCGCCAGCTTCTGCCGCCGGTTCCCCTCCGCTACCTGATCCTGAACAAGCCGACCGGCTACATCACGACCATGAACGACGAGCGCGGCCGCTGGACGGTCATGGACCTGGTCAACGTGCCGGAGCGCGTCTTTCCAGTCGGCCGGCTCGACCGCAACACCGAAGGGCTGTTGCTTTTCACGAACGACGGCGATGTCGCCAACCGGGTCATGCACCCGCGCTACGGGCTGGCGAAGGAATACCAGGTCCTGACGCGAACCCGGCCATCGCCGCAGCAGCTCAACCGCATCCGGGCCGGCATCGTGATCGAGGGCCGGCGGATCGTGCCGGAGGAGGTTCGCCTCCTCCGCGAGTCGGCGGACGGCGTTATCCTCACGATCACCGTCCACGAGGGCATCCATCATCTGGTGCGGCGAATCATGGAGGTCGCCGGCATCGAGGTGGAGCGGCTGCGCCGGGCGAGAGTCGGGCCGATCTCGATCGCGGGGCTGCGCGTCGGCGAGTGGCGCGATCTGACGACCGGCGAGCAGGACACGCTCTTCGAGGCGCTGCGCCTGGACGATGAGGCGATGGCCCGGCAGGCGTCGATGCCGATCAAGATCCGTAATCGCGGGGCGCAAGCGCCGGCCAACCCGCTTTGGCGGCGGCCCAAGAACCGGGCAGAGGCGGACGGGCAAACCGAGGACGTCGAGACGTCGGCAGACGAGAGGGACACCGGCAGGCGAACCTATGACAGACGAGATGGGGAACGATCCGGGCGCCGGGAGCGAGGCGAGCGACCGCAGCGCACCGGCCAGCGGGAGCGCTCTGGACCACCACCACGTGATCGCAATCGACGGACCGGCCGGGGCAGGCAAGACGACCGTCGCGGTTCGTCTGGCCGACCGCCTCGGCGCGGTGTTTCTTGATACCGGTCTCCTCTATCGCGCCGCCACCGTCCTCGCCAACAGCCACAACCTGACCCCGGCAGACGGGGACGAGATCGCCCGCCGAATCGAGCAGGGCGCGATAGATGTCCAGCGCGCGACCGTTAAGGACGGACGTCTCGCCGATCTCCTCGTCGACGACCGGGATGTGACCGCGGAGTTGCGCACGCCGGAGATCGATCGCCAGGTCTCGGCCATCTCCGCCGCACCCGCCGTCCGCGCGGCCCTGCTCCCCCTCCAGCGCCGGATCGCCTCGGGCGGCAAGGTCGTCATGGTTGGCCGAGATATCACGACGATTGTGGCGCCGGACGCGGGTGTCAAGATCTACCTGATTGCCAGCCCGAAGGAGCGCGCGCGGCGGCGTTGGCGGGAGCTTGCGGATCGAGGTGTCGAGATAGACCTCGATGAGGTGCTGGCGGATTTGCGGCGGCGGGACGAGATCGACAGCTCCCGCGAGGCGGCGCCGCTTTCCATCTCTCCAGACGCGGACGTGGTCGAGACGGACGGCAAGAGCATCGACGAGGTAGTCGACGAGATCGCCGGGCTGGTCGAGCAAAGGTGGGCAGAGTGAGCGGGCCAGAGCAGCTGACCAGACACGACCTCGAGCACGGCACGATCCGGGGCCGTCCCCGCCGCATGCTGCGCAGGGCCATCCTGGGGCTCTTCTTCCTGCTCTTCCGGATGCGGCTGAAGCACGGCGAGCGCGTCCCCAAAGAGGGCGGCTTGCTCGTGGTGGCCAACCACCTCCATAACGCGGACCCGATCTTGCTCAATGCCTCAATGCCACGGCCCATCCACTTCATGGCGAAGAAAGAGGCATTCGAGCAGCCTGTGCTGCCCTGGATCCTGCGCTGGACCGGAGCCTTCCCGGTCGATCGAGGCAAGAGCGATCGCGGGGCGATCCGCCGCGCACTGGCGAACCTGGAGAACGGGATTGCCGTCGGGATGTTCCCGGAAGGGACGCGCAGCAAGGTCTTCGCCATGCAGAAGGCCCATGCCGGAGTCGGTCTGCTGGCGCTCTCCTCGGGCGCGCCGGTCCTGCCGGTCGCGATCACGGGCACCGAGCGGCTACCTCTGAACGGCGCCAAGGGCCGCGCAGAGGGCGAGCTGGCCCGGGATCCCGGCCACAGTGGTGTCCAAATCCTCTTTGGCGAGCTGTTCCACGTGCCCCGGAACATCGACGGCCGCAAGGTGACCGCAGAGGAAGCGACCGAGATCATCATGATCGCGATCGCGCGCATGTTGCCACCGGACTACCGGGGCGTCTACGCGGACCTGATGTAGGGCTGGGCGGCACGCGGTATCACGTCAATGTGGCGCGGGGTTGCCACGCCCCGCGATGCCCCGCAGGGGCATGAAATCGCCGCGATGCCATCCAGGCTTGCTACTGGAGGACCGCTCCTTGGTCAAGCCAGCCTATCGGCCTTCGGCCGATGCCGGGGCGTGGTAACCCCGGCCCACATTCATTGCGCCTTGGCGCCTCGCTACTCCGCGGAGCGCGAGAGGCGGCCTTCGTAGCGCTCGCGGGCGGTGCGGCGGCGTTTGGGCGGTGGCTCGAGCTCGTCGAGATCGCCCCAGAGCAGCTCGCGTTCGGCGATGATGACGGTGTCGCCGGTCTGGACGCCCTGCCGCTGGAGCTCCTGGCTGATGCCGCTCGCTTGGAGGATGTGCTGGAAGCGAAGCGACGCTTCTGGCAACTCGAATGGAGTCATTTTCGTCGTCCGCTCGATCATGGTGCCGGTGACCCGGAAGCGATCCGCGCCGATCCGCGTCACCTGGAAGGCGCGCTCGTCCAGATCGGTGATCGAGTAGGTCTTGAGCTCCGGTTCCACCTCGACTGGTGGCCGGGCGGCGATCTCACGCAGAACTGAGCCGAGCTCATTGAGCAGCGCCGGGACGCCTTCCCCGGTGGCCGCCGAGATTTCGAAGATCTGATAGCCGCGCGTGGAGAAATAGTCGCGTAGCCGGTCCAGGTTCTCGCGCGCCTCGGGGATATCGAGCTTGTTGAGGGCGATCAGCATCGGGCGCTCGAGCAGCGAAAGGTCGTATTCCTCCAGCTCGTGGTTGATCGTCTCGAAGTCGGCGATCGGTTCGCGACCCTCCATGCCGCCGGACGCGTCCAGCACGTGGACCAGCGCTTTGGTGCGCGTGATGTGGCGGAGGAACTCGTGACCGAGGCCAACGCCGTCCGACGCGCCCTCGATCAGCCCTGGCACATCCGCCATCACGTACGTCTGCCCGCCCGGACCGCCAAGCTCGACGACGCCGAGGTTCGGTTGCAACGTCGTGAACGGGTAGTTAGCGATCTTGGGCCGGGCCGCCGAGGACGAGGCCAGCAGCGTGCTCTTGCCGGCGTTCGGCAGGCCGACGAGTCCAACATCGGCGATGATCCGCAGCTCGAGCCGGACCCAGCGCTCCTCGCCCGGCTCGCCCAGCTCGGCGATGCGCGGCGACTGCCGGGTCGAGCTCTTGAAGTGCGAGTTGCCGAGACCCCCGCGTCCCGCCTTGGCGATCGTGTACTCGTCCTTGACGTCGGTCAGGTCGGCCAGCATCTCATCGGTCTCGTCGTCGTAGACGATCGTGCCGGGCGGGACATCGACGTGCAAGGTGCGGGCAGATTTGCCGTGCTTGAGCTGGCCAGAGCCGGGCTGGCCGTTCCGGGCTTTGAAGTGCTGGTTGTAGCGGAAGGCCATCAGGCTGGTCAGGTTCGGCGCCACGCGGAAGCGGACATCGCCACCGCGACCGCCGTCGCCGCCGTCCGGCCCGCCCTTGGGAACGAACTTCTCGCGCCGGAATGAGACCGACCCCGCTCCCCCATCACCAGCCTTGACATAGATACGCGCCTGATCGATCAACATGCCACAAGCCTAATCGAAGAGGCGTGGATCGTGAGTAGTGGGTCGTTGGTCGATGGCAATTGGTTATCGGCAACGTAGTGGCGGGGCTCCGTACCCGCCTTGAGGTTCTAGGTCGAGCCGGATAATCGTGGCGGACCGCCACTTTGAGCAAAGCGAAGGGGCGCAGGATCGGCTCCCTACGCCCCTTGGTTCGACTGGGTACTTCCTAGTCGAGGAAGTCTTTGAGCTTTTTGGCTCGGCTGGGGTGGCGGAGCTTGCGGAGGGCTTTGGCCTCGATCTGGCGGATCCGCTCGCGGGTGACGCCGAACTCGCGCCCGACTTCCTCGAGTGTCCGGCTGCGCCCGTCGTCCAGACCGAAGCGCATCGCCAGGACAGCGCGCTCGCGGTCCGACAGCGTCTCGAGGACGTCGTCGACCTGCTCCTTGAGCATCTTGCGCGAGGCGGCATCGGCCGGCGGCAGCGCCTTCTGGTCCTCGATGAAGTCGCCGAGGTTGCTGTCCTCCTCTTCGCCGATCGGCATCTCGAGCGAGACCGGCTCCTGCGAGATCTTCATGATCTCGCGGACGCGTTCCGGCGGCATCTCCATCGCGGCGGCGATCTCGTCCGAGGTCGGCTCGCGCCCGAGCTCCTGCTGGAGGCGGCGCGAGGTGCGGATCATCTTGTTGATCGTCTCGACCATGTGGACCGGGATGCGGATCGTCCGCGCCTGGTCCGCGATCGCGCGGGTGATCGCCTGGCGGATCCACCAGGTCGCGTAGGTCGAGAACTTGAAGCCCTTGTGGTGCTGGAACTTCTCGACCGCGCGGATCAGGCCGAGGTTGCCTTCCTGGACGAGATCCAGCATCGACATGCCGCGGCCGGCGTACTTCTTCGCCACGGAGACGACGAGCCGCAGGTTGGCTTCCGTCAGGGCGATCTTGGCGAGGTGACCGGCCCGGGTCTGCTCGTCCCAGCGTCGCTTCAGCCGCATCGTCTGGGAGCGGAAGATAGCATCGATCTCGGAGTCGTCCGGCCACTCGGTGGTGTCGCGGATCAGGTTCTGGACGGCGACCGGCAGCAGCTCCCACTCGACGCTCCGCACCCGCATCGACTCTTCGAGCTCATCCGTCGGCCAGACCGATTCGCGCGCAGACGTCCGAGACGGCTTCCTCCGGGAGCTGCGTCATCGGCAGGACCCGCTTCAGCATCAGGGTCTTGGCCGGCATCCGCTCGTCGCCGTGAACCGCGGCGTACATCGCCTGGACGTGCGGCCAGCCCTCGCGGAACGAGTGATAGATCGCCCGGCCGAGGACGTCGGACTCCGGCGCCTCGCCGAAGTCGCTGGTGAGCTGCCCCTGCTTGGCGGTCAGGTACTCGCCCCGCTCCATCGCCGAAGCCAGCTCGACCTCGCGCTGGGCGTTGAGCAGCGGCACCCGGCCGATCTCGCGCAGGTACATGCGGACCGGGTCTTCGAGGCTGATATCGCCGATATCGAAATTCGGCGTCTCCAGCTCGAGCTGCGGCGGACTCGTCGTCAACCATACTGACGGCAGACTCGTCCTCGGCCAGCTCGTCCTCGGAGACCGCGAGAACGGAATTGAGCTCCGCCAGGCGGTGACTCAGGGCGTCGATCCCGCTGGGATCGCCATCGCTGCTGGGAATCGCATCGAGGAGCGCATCGACCGCAATCGCGCCGTCAGCGCTCGACTCAAGCGTCGGGGTTAATCTCGTCGGAAACGACATTGCTCATCAGACCATCAGTTCCCGGGTCGTCGTGCTCGTCCGCGTCATCAATCTGCTCATCCGCCGGATCGTCTTCGCTCGACAATTCGGCCGCGAGAAAGCTCCGGCAAATCGTCGCCATCGGCGTCTTCCTCGTAGAACGGTCGCTTGTCGTCCATGGATCGATCCCCTGAGAGAACTGATGAAGCGGTCGAAATGCTCAGTTCGTGCGAAGCCGCTTGCATCGAGAGCATTGGCGACGAAGCGCCACGCGCCTTCGAATTCAATCGGGACGGCGGAAAGCGTACGCGTTTCCGCAATTACGTGCAACAGGCCTTTCTACGTGTCGAACACCTCGCATGCAAAGACATCCTCGACCGTCTCCCGCCGGCGGATGACGCGGACCCTGCCATCCCGGACCATGACCACCGCGGGCCGGGGCACGGCATTGTAGTTGCTCGCCATCGGCAGCTGGTATGCGCCCGACGCGGGTACGGCCACCAGGTCGCCAACCTCCACCGGCGGCAAGGCAACCGACTGGATCAGGACATCGCCGGACTCGCAAAACCGGCCGGCGATGCGGACATCCGTCGGCGGCCCGCCGCGGTTGGCGGTTGGCGATCTCCGCCGTGTACCGGGCGTCGTACATGGCCGGGCGGCTGTTGTCGGCCATGCCGCCATCGACCGCGACATACGTCCGGACGCCGGGGATCTCCTTGACCGAGCCCACCCGGTAGAGCGCGACCGCGGCCGGCCCGACCAGCCACCGCCCGGGCTCAACAGTAATCGAGCCAGCGGGCAGTCCGTGCTTCTCCCAGGCTGCGAGATAGTGCCGGCACGATCACGTCCGCCCACGCTTCCGGCTCGGGATCGACTCCCTCCTTGGTGTAAGCGATGCCGAGACCGCCGCCCGGGGAGTACCGCGTCGACAGTCCATGGCGAACCGCTCGCGAGTCATCGCCGCGACGGCGACCTGCCGCTCGATCGCGGTCGGCATCGAGTCGTTGTCGAGGACCTGTGAGCCGAGATGCATGTGAAAGCCCGCCAACTCGAGGTGCTCGCTGGCGACGATGCGCTCAACCGTGCTCCGCCGCGCCGTCGCCCCAGACCGGTATGCCAAACTTGGAATCCATGATTCCTGTGCTGATCTTGGCGTGAGTATGCACATCGACTGCCGGGTTCAACCGCAACGCGACGGGTACCTTCGTCCCGACCTCTCCGCCTCGAGCCGTACCGGCTCGCCGCGATGCGGTCCAGCAGCGCGACCTCGTCGTTGTTGTCGACGACTATCGTGCCGACTCCGTGCTCCACCGCAAGCGCCAGCTCCGCCTCGCGTCTTGTTGTTGCCATGGAAGACCATGCTCGCGCGGGTCGATGCCCGCCTTCAGGCCGCCCCAGATCTCGCCGCCGGAGACAACATCGAGGCCGATCCCGTACTCCGGAAGATTTGCGACGATCGCCGGCGACAGGTACGCCTTGCCGCCGTAGACGACCCGGGACCGGTCGTGAGCGGTCCCGGAACGCGCGCACGATCCGCTCGGCGCGGCTGCGCAGGGTGACCTCATCGAAGACGTAGAGCGGCGTGCCGAACTCGGCGGCAAGTACGGTCGCCGGGATTCCGCCGACGGCAAGCTCGCCGCTCGCGGAGCGCGTCGTCGTATCGGGCCAAAGCATCAATAGTCCTCTCGTGTGTGGATGCGGAGTCCAGCTGGACATCCACGGCGGATCGCGTTCGGACGCCAGCCGATATACTGTCCTGTGGCGCGACAGGCGTCCCGACTTCACCGGCACAATACCAAGACCTGGACATCATGCCTCCTACCCTGCTGATCGTTACCGATCTTGCCAAGAGCTACGGCGCCGAGCAGATCTTCTCGGGCGTCAACTTCCAGCTCAACGAGCGGGAGCACGTCGCGCTGGTCGGCGTCAACGGCGCCGGCAAGTCGACCGTGCTCAAGATCATCGCCGGGATCGAACATGCCACCGCGGGCGATGTCGCCCTGGCCAGCGGCCTGCGGGTCACCTACCTGCCGCAGGAGGCCCGCTTCGACAGCGACCGCTCGATCCGCGAGGAGGCGCAGGATGGCTTCGCGACGCGCTCAAGGCGGCCGAGCACATGCGCGAGATCGAGCAGCAGCTCGGCAGCGCAGATGCCGAGCAGTTCGAGCAGCTGATGGCCGAATACGAGCGCCTGCACGCCCACTTCGAGGTCGGCGGCGGCTACGACATCGAGCACCGCACCGAGGAGGTGCTGGTCGGCCTCGGCTTCGCCGAGGAGCATTCGACGACGCCGGTCCACCAGCTCAGCGGCGGCCAGAAGACGCGCGTCGCGCTGGCCAAGGCGCTGCTCGCCGATCCTGATCTGCTGCTGCTCGACGAGCCGACCAACCACCTCGACCTGACGATGCTCGAGTGGCTCGAGGACTTCCTGCGGACCTGGAGCGGCGCCTGCCTGATCGTCTCGCACGACCGGTATTTCCTCGACCGGGTCACCACCCGCACGCTCGACCTCGCCTTCGGCCGGCTCGAGGACTACCCCGCGCCCTACGCCCGCTACCTGAAGCTGCGGGCCGAGCGGCGCGACCGGCGGCTGAAGGAATACGAGGAGCAGCAGGAGTTCATCGCCCGCACCGAGGAGTTCATCCGCAAGTACAAGGCCGGGCAGCGCGCCCGCGAGGCCAAGGGCCGGCAGACGCGGCTGGATCGCCTGGAGCGGATCGAGCGACCGCAGGAGCACCAGGAGCTGGCGATTCAGCATCCAGTCCACGCTTCGCAGCGGCACGCAGGTGCTGACGTCGCGCCGCTGACGGTCGGCTACCGCACGCCCGACGGCGCGACGTCGTGCTGCTCACGACGCCGGAGCTGCAGATCGAGCGCGGCGACCGGGTCGGCCTGGTCGGGCCGAACGGCGCCGGCAAGACGACGCTGCTGCAAGACGCTCGTCGGCGAGCTCCCGCCGCTGAAGGGCGAGTTCGAGTTCGGCACGAACGTCAAGGTCGGCTACTACGCGCAGGCGCACGAGCAGCTGCCGCCCGGCGGAACGCCGCTGACGGTGCTGCTCGGCGCACAGGCGATGGGCGAGGAGTCGGCCCGGAGCTACCTCGGCCGCTTCCTGTTCACCGACGACGATGTCTACAAGCCGGTCGCGGGCCTCTCCGGCGGCGAGCGCTCCCGGCTGGCGCTGGCGGTGCTGCTGCTCCAGAACGCCAACTTCCTGGTCCTCGACGAGCCGACCAACCACCTCGACATCACCGCCCGCGAGACGCTGGAGGAGATGCTCGGCCGAGTTCGACGGCACGATCCTCTTCGTCTCCCACGACCGCTACTTCATCGACCGCATCGCGACCAAGATCTGGGCATGTCGAGGACGGCCAGTTCACGCAGTACCTCGGCAACTACACCGACTTCCAGCGCGCGCTCGGTCACCGGCAGGAGGCGCCGCCGCCCAAACCGGTCGAGGCGCCGAAGCCCGTCGAGGCAGCGCTCGCGACGCAGCGCGGCGGCAGCCGGCCGGACGGCCGGACGCAGAAGAGCATCTCGACGGTCGAGCGCGACATTGCCCGGCTCGAGGGCAAGCTCAACGAGCTGAGCGACGCCCTCGCAATTGCCAGCATCGAGGCCGATGTCGATGCCCTGACCCGGCTCGGCACGGAGTACGAGAAGGTGCAGGCCGACCTGACTCCGCCTACGAGCGGTGGGAGGAGCTCTCGGCCAGCCTGGAGGTCGCCACCCCGTGACGCGACCGACCGTGATCGGGGTGACCGGAGCAATCGCCACGGGCAAGTCGACGGTCCTCGGGATCCTTCGTAATCATGGCGTGGCTACCATCGATGCGGATGCCGTCTATCACCTCCTGATCGGACCCGGCGGGGCGCTCGTCGACGCCGATCGTGGCGCGCTTCGGCGATCAGGTGCTGGGCGAGGACGGCGCAATCGACCGCCGCGCGCTGGCAGGGATCGTCTTCGCGGATCGGGCGGCGCTGGCCGACCTCGAAGGGATAACCCACCCGACGGTCGTTCGCGCGATTCGCGGTCGAATCGAGTCGACCGCTGCCTGGATCGTGGCAGTCGACGCGGTCAAGCTGATGAGAGTGGGATGCACGAGCTCTGTGACACGGTCTGGCTGGTGACGTGCGCACCGGCAGTGCAGAAGCTGAGGCTGATGGCGCGCGAGCGGCCTGAGCTGAGAGCGACGCCGATCTGCGCTCGCGGCGCAGCCCGACGAGGTGCTCCGCCGCCAGCACGCGGACGTGGTGCTCGACAACAGCGGCGATCTGGTGTCGCTCAGGCGACAGGTCGAGCGCGCGCTGACACTGGTGAAGTAACTTCCGAAATGTTAGTATTGCCGGAGTAGTAGGGACGTTCGTTGATTCAGTATCAGGGAGATGGACCGTGCATGACGGCTCGAATGGCAAGCCGGTTGCGCGTCGATTTCTACTACGACTTTCTCTGTCCCTGGGCGTACCGCGCGTCGGAATGGATTCGCGAGGTTCAGGACCAGCTCGGACCGGACAATCTCAAGGTCAACTGGCGATTCTTCCCGCTCGAGCAGGTGAACTCCGACCAGGGACCCGGAGTGGAAGCTCTGGGAACAGCCGGACGACTGTCCCCAGCCGCGGTCTGGAGATGTTTCGCGGCGCGCTTGCGGCCTGGAACCAGGATCAGGGCGAGAAGTTCGAGCGATTCCACCAGCTCGTTTTCCGCACCCGCCACGGCGAGCACACCGTCGAGGGAGAGCGACCGAGCATGCGTGAGATCGCCGAGGAGGCCGGCCTCGACCTGGAGCGGTTCGATCATGACGTGGCCGATCGCTCGTTACTGTCCCGCCTCGGCGAGGACTACGAGCACGCGCGCGAGCGGATCGGCGTCTTCGGCGTGCCGACCCTCGTCTTCGAGAACGACGAGTCTGCCTACGTCAAGCTCATGCCGAAACCACCGGCGGAGGAAGTCGTCGAGGTCTGGAACGACCTCTACACGACTATCGCCGGCGCCCGTACATCTACGAAGTCAAGCGCCCTACCCCACCGACCGCTTTAGCCAGGACTCGCTTCACTCGATAACGACCCGGTAACGATATCGTTCCGGCTGTTTCGTATCCTCGTCACCCTGGACGCTCTCACATCACGTCGTGTCCGGCGAGGACCATCACGTCGAACGGAGTTCTCGACTGCTTCGAAGGCGGTGAAGCGGATGGCGCGGACGACATCGCTCGACTCACTCATCGTCAGCGGCCCCGCCTCCTCGATCAGGTGGACGAGCCCCTCGTCGTCGATCCAGGCCGTCAGGAAGACCGGCTCGGTCGACAGCATCGCGTCTGGACCCATCTCCGCGCCGGTCTCATCGTCACGTGCCGGACCTGCGAGTCCCGGCCTCGGGCAGTGGCCAGCTCGCGAGAGGCGGGTCGGGTCGAACGTTCCGGTGACGACTGTCGTGTCGACATCGCCAAGCCGCTCGGTTCCCGTCGATGGTCGGCTCCTCGATCAGCGCAGAGCGCCTGCAGGAAGAGCCGATCCGGGATTGATCAGGGCGGTGAAGGCATCTGCCTCGCCCGGTAGCAGCGGAGCCATCCGCGATCTGCTGCCAGCCTCCCTCGATCGGATTCGTCACCCAGACCGAACCGCCGACGCTGACGACCTCGACATCGACGTCGATCACGGCAATTGCCGCGGTAATCGTTGCCTGGAACGAGTCGGGCCGAAGCACATCCCCGACGACTTCGGTGACTTCGAGATTATCGAGCACGGTCGATCGGCCCTCGATCGTCTCGATCTCGAAGTGAAACGAGTTCAGCGAGGCCATCCTCGTGGCCGCCGTTCGAGCAGCGCTCGCACTTCGTCGTCCTGGGCCCGAGCGGGCGCGCCAGCTACCGCAAGTGCGACAGGGGAGAGGGCTGCGGCCGAGAGCAGGGTGCGCCGGCTGATGGGTCTGGTCATGGGTCCTGTCCTTTCGATAAACGTGTACGCACGGGCTTAGAGACGTCCGAGCGCGGGGACGCTCACGTTCCGCAGGACCTGTGGCATCGGCGACAAAATCGACGATTCGGCGAGCGGCTGAGCGGTCCGGATCGAGATCGGGGTTGTAGATGGTGAGGTCGATTCCGATCAGGTGATCGGCATTGATGGCAGCGGTCGCGATCTGGCGCGCCTCGTCCCAGTGTAGTCCGCCGGGCTGCGGATACGAGACGGCGGGCATGTCTTCCGACGAGAGCACGTCCCAGTCGAGGTGGAGCCAGAAGCGCCCGGGATTCTGGCCGAGATGATCCAGCCATCGCCCTATCGTGTTCTCGATACCGGCGGAGCGGAGCTGGGCATCGTCCAGCACGATCACCCGGCCGCCAACGCTCTGCTGCCCCTCGGCCATGATTTCGGCGCGATCACGTGCCCCCAGCAGGACTACCTCGTGGGGATCGAGCAAGGGCAGCTCAGCCATCAGCTCGGGCAAACCGTTGACCGACGTCACGCCCAGGGCCAAACCGAGCTCCATGTCCGCCGATTCCCCGGTGACGGAGCCGTGCGGGTCCCAGGCATCTTCGTGCCCGTCGACGAAGATCAGCCCAACCGGAAAGCCGAGCCGGTCGCGGGCCGCCAGCAGGCAGCCCAGCAGCAGGGGGCAGTCGCCCCCGACGACCATCGGCATGCGCCGGTCCTCGTACGCGCGGGCAACGGCCCCGCGCACGGCGGTAATCATGCTCAACATTGTGCGAGGACCGATCAAGCCAGTCTTGCGGTCACGCCGCGGGCCATCACTCGACTCGAAGCTGACGTCACCGAGATCGACGACATCGTTGCTCCGCGCAAGCGCCTCTATTAGACCGTGCTCGCGAAGTACGGCAGGGCCGAGCGCTTCGCCACCGCTTGCGCCCGACGAGTTGTAGGGAACGCCGATGACTGCCAGTCGCATCTGTCGCGTCGATCTCCTGCTCCGTACCCCGGGCCGGTTCCGCCCCGGCGACTCATTGTACCGATCCTGCCCCTGGCCCCCAATCACGAGCCGGGTCGCCCTGCCGTATCCTTGTCCATGCCCATTGCAAGGCGGCATCTGCCGCCGGTCCGCAGCCGGCTCGTCATTTGCCGCACCGCCCGCACCGGGCGCGCTCCTGAAGTGGAATTTGCCTGATGGCTGTCTCCTCACCCGCTGTTCGCCATGTGCCGGCGCCTACAGTGCTCGACCGCGTGCCGTCGGTGGGACTGGTGGTCATCGCGATCATCGGCTTCCAGCTTGGGGCGGTCGTGGTGAAACCGGCGATCGAGGCGGCGGGTCCCGTTCATCCCGCCTTCGTGCGGACCGCGCTCGGAGCCTTCATGCTGCTGGCCTGGAAGCGGCCGATTGTCCCGATCGGACGGCGCGAGCTAACGCTGATCCTGGCCGTCGGCTCAGCAATGACAGGCAACTCGCTCCTGATGTACGCCGCAATTGAGCGCATTCCGGTCGGCATCGCGGTGGCAATCGGATTCTGGGGTCCGATGGCATTGGCGGTTGCGGGTTCCCGGAGGCCGATTGACTTCGTCTGGGTCGGATTGGCCATCTCCGGAATCCTCCTTTTCACGCCGTTGGCCGATGCCTCGTTCGACTCGACGGGTGTCGTCTTTGCCATCCTGGCGGGAGGCGGCTTTGGCGCCGCGCTCGTCTTTGCGTCCCGGCTTGGGCATCTGATAGGGGGGATCCCCGCAGCCGGCATGGCGATGTTGGCCAGCACAGTAATGCTCGCCCCCATCAGCCTGGGAACCGGATTGCATGAGCATCTCACCGGCGAGTTCGTTTGGCGCATGATTCTTACGGCGGTTCTGATCAACATCTTTGGCCTGGCTATCGAGTACACGGCCCTGACCAGGATCAAGCCGTCGCTCTATGCGATCCTGATCTCGATGGAGCCGGCGGTCGGGGCGGTGCTCGGCTTCCTGATCCTCGGCGAGACGATCGGCTGGCTCGGCGCGGCGGGGATCGGCGCGGTCTCGGCCGCCTCCATCGGCGCGAGCCGCACCCATCGGAGAGGCGCCACGTGACCGCGAGGACCGCGTCCGCGCCGGCGGGGACGAGCGGGTTCGACCGGCTGGTCTGGTCCGTGCCGCCTCCCCTGCTGATGCTGATGGGTATGATCAGCTTCCAGCTCGGCGCGGCAATCGCCAAGGACCTGTTCGACCAGGTCAGCGCGACCGGCATCGCCTTCATGCGGATCGCTTTCGGCTCGCTCTTCCTCTTCCTCATAACCCGGCCGACCGTGCGCGGCCTGAGCCGGGTTCAGTGGTCGCTGGTTGGCGGGATGGGCACGACGACAGCGGTGATGGGCTTGCTCTACTTCCTGGCGTTGCAGCGGATCCCGCTCGGGGTTGCAACGGCGATCGCCTTCTCCGGCCCGTTCATCCTGGCGATGTCCGGGGCGAAACGCTTCTCGCAGCTCTTTTGGGTGGTGGTCGCGGCGTCCGGCGTTGTGCTGCTCGCGCCATGGGGCAACAGCAACGTGAGCGCATCCGGTTTCGTGCTGGCGGCGGTGGCTGGACTTTCGTATACGGGGTACGTCGTGCTGACCAAGCGAGCTGGCGCCTCCATTCCGGCAAACGACGCACTGCCCTTGGCGATGGGATTCGCGGGGGTGCTGCTGGCGCCGGTCGCGATCGTCCACGCGGGGTGGGACATGTGGCACCGCGACGTGATCATCATCGTGGCGCTGACATCCGTCCTCTCGAATGTGCTGCCGTACCTCTTCGAGTTCAACGCCCTCAAGCGAATGACCGCCCCGCTCTACGCCGTACTGATCAGCCTCGACCCGGCCGTCAGTGCCGTCGCGGGGCTGGTTGTGCTTGGCGAGCAGATTGGCACGCTCGGCTACATCGCGATCGGTCTGATCTGCATCGGCTCAATGCTCGCCAACCGAGCCCACTCGCGCGCCAGCCGCGAGGCGCCAGGTTAGTCACGCCCGGCCGCGTTACCTAGTCCGTTAACGGCAAGGGGACAGCTTGTTTAGGCAAACTTGCCGATGATCGCCCCTTCAGCCTTCCCCATCCTGTTTTCCGGTGACTGGCAAGCCGATCTTCGGCGCCAGCTGGATGACAGACGGACACGGGGAGTTCATGTACGCGGCAGCCACCTCGATTTCGAGAATCGGATTCCCGGTTTCAAACCGGTGGAACCTTCTCCGGATCGCCAAATCTCCATTGGTACTCATGCTGATCAGCCTCGCGACGTTTCAGATCGGAATCGCACTCGCACACGGCGCCTTCGACGTGGTCAGCGCGCCCGGCGTCTCGTTTCTTCGACAGGCGTTCGGCGCGGCCGCCCTGTTTGTCATCGCGCGGCCCAAGGTGCGCGGACTAGACGGCAGGCAATGGGGCGCGGTTGTCGGCATGGGTGGTTCAACCGCCTTGATGAGCCTGCTCTACTTCCTCAGCCTGAACAGAATTCCGCTCGGCATCGCCAGCGCAATTGTGTTTTCAAGTCCGTGCCTGTGGGCCCTGGCAGGACACCGGCATCCCGGACAGGCTATGTGGGCACTGGTCGCAACCGCCGGAGTGGTGCTCCTCGCTCCCTGGGGCGGAGTTGGCATGAACGTTGCAGGCTTTGTTCTCGCCGGATTCAGCGGACTCTCATACGCAGCGTTCATCGGGATCGCGAACCGGGCTGGGAAGTTGTTTCCCACAAGCGATGCCGCCGCACTCTCGATGGCGTGCAGCGCAGTGCTCCTCGCACCGCTCGCCGCGGCATCTGACGGTATCGACATGTTCGATGGGTCTGTCCTGATCATCGTCGGTCTGACAGCAATGCTGTCCACCGTTGTCCCCAACGTGCTCGAGTTCAATCTGACCCGTCGAATCTCTGCGCAGGTCCACGGCGTGCTCGTCAGCCTCAACCCTGCGGTGGGTGCGGTCACAGGAGCCATCCTGATGTCGGAAGCGCTTGGCATCCTGAGTCTCGTCGCGATCGGGAGCATCTTCATGGGCGCAGGAATGGCCTACCGCGCAACCACCAAAGCAAGCGGGCAGATGGTAGTCCGCGGGGTTATTGGGTAGCCCAGCGCATCAGGCGCAATTCGACTGAGAGTCATTGCGCCACCATTGTCCAGATCGTGGCGGCCGCCTGCCGCAGCTCGATCGGTCCCTTCCGGACCGTGGTTTCGAGGTCGTTGCCGTCGCCGGTCATGCTCTGGCCGTAACTGCCCCATTGCTCGACCACGGTCCAGCCCTCCTGGTTGAGCAGCGTCTCCAGCTCCCACGGCACGATCCAGTTCGAGCCGACGTTGTCCGGCTCGACGAACCGCCGCCACGAGCGGTTGTAGATGGGCGAGAGCGCGCCGGGCACGCTTGTGAAGAAGCAGGCCACCCGGCCTGAGCACGCGGCGGAACTCCCGCAGCGCCGCCACGACATCGGGCACGAACTGGAGCACCGCACGGGCGTGGATGGCATCATAGGTCCCCGCCGGGTCGTCAAGACGGGTGATGTCGCCGACGCGGAACTCGATCTCGACGCCGCGGTCGCGGGCGTGGCCGGAGGCGCGGTCGATCATGGCCGGGGAGAGGTCCTTGGCGGTCACGACGCAGCCGAGGGTGGCGAGGGCGATCGCGAACTGACCGGTTCCGCAGCCGGCGTCGAGCACGCGCGAGCCGTGATGCAGGTCCAGCGCGACGGCGATGTGGGCGATATCGGCTGTGCGGTCGGCGGAGAGGGCGTTCTCCTCGGACATCCGGTCCCAGTCGCTGGCGCGGTCGCTCCAGACGGCCCGCACGCGGTCCAGCCAGGACGCGTTCCAGGGGTTGGCAGTGGTCACCTGATCATCCGTTCTCTGCTATGCTCTCGCGCCGGTTCTGACGGACGGGAGAGGCACATTCGGGTGCTGCGGGAACTGACGAAAGCGGATTGGCTCTCGATCCTGCAACTCGACGAGGCGCAGATCCCGCCGGTGCTGATCCTGCGCGGCACCCGCAACCTCAGGCGCCATTTTGACAGGTATCGCGCCCTGCTTACTGCCCCCATCGATGTCGGCTCGCCGAACGGGCTGTTCGAGGACGTTGTGATCGGCGAGCGGGACGGCCGCCGCTGGGATACGCATCGGTCTATGGGCCGGCGATGGCCTCCGAGATCACGCACGTCTTCGGCTGTGCTGGGGACGCGGGCTGTGATCCAGACCGGCGTCTGCGGCGGTCTGGCTGATGGCGTCACCGCCGGCGATCTCGTGATCGCAACCGAGGCCGGTTGCGGTGAGGGCGCGGTCGACTGCTACTTGCCGGGTACGACTTGCGTCTCCGCGAGCGAGACGACTGTTAGCAGCGCTTGCCGCGACTGACGACTATCCGTGCCACGTCGGGCCGATCTGGACGACCGCCGCGCTCCTGGCCGAGGGCGATGACTGACCTCCGCCGGTGGCGGGATGGCGAGTACGTCGCGGTCGATATGGAGACGGCGAGCACGTTCGGTGTCGCGCAATGGGCAGGGATGGAGCGGCTCTCGATCCTGTCGGTCTTCGACAACCCGCTCGAGGGCGACCACCTCGGTCTCGAGGCCGTCGACAAGGAAGCCGCCCGGGCTGAGGGCGAGCGCCGGATGCTCGAGGTCGTTCTGGAGGTGGCTGCCAGTGTCGATTGAGCTCCGATCCCACCACATTGCGACCGACCGGCGTCGCCCCGGACTGAAGTCCAGGGCTAACCGACGGAAGTCGGCTGAAGCCGACTGGTGGACTCTGCGCCACGTCAACAGCCGGCTTCGGCCGGCATATCGGACTCAGCCCGACGGCTTTAGCCTCGGGTCGTTTGGGCGTGAATGCAAGAGCCGGGACTGCCGCTCCTCATTTGCCCGGCGACCTGGGCCCGAAGGCGGGTACGGAGCCCCTCACTACGTTTTCCGGTTGATCGATGGCCGCTGATTCGCGAGCGGTCACGTCAGCTCCGGCTGTGCGACGCGCCAGCGAGCATCCGCTGTTCATCCAGCTGGCGCCGTTCGTGTTCGTCTTCTTCTGGAGCACCGGCTTCATCGGGGCACGGTACGGGCTGCCGTATGCGGAGCCGTTCACCTTCCTTGGGCTGCGGATGGTTATCGCGACAGCGATGATGGTCGGGCTGGCGGTCGTATTGCGCTCGGCGTGGCCGGCATCGTGGCGGCAAGCCGGGTCAAATCGCCGATCTCCGGACTGCTGCTCCACGCCGGGTATCTGGGCGGCGTCTTCTTCGCGATCGATCGCGGCATGCCGGCCGGCATCTCGTCGCTGATCGTTGGGTTGCAGCCAATCCTGACCGCAGTGTTCGCGCCAGGCGCTGCTGCGGGAGAGCGTCAACCGCCGCCAGTGGCTCGGGCTCGATGCTCGGCTTTGCCGGCGTGGCGGTCGTCGTGGTCGAGCGGATGCGGTCGAACGACGGCGTCGACACATCGACCGCAATCGCCGCCGACGTCGCGATCTTCCTCGCGCTGCTCTCGACCACCGCCGGCACGATCTACCAGAAGCGCTTCGGCGCGAGCAATGCCGCTCGCGTCCGGCACGGCAATCCAATACGGCGTCACGGCGGTGGTGATCGGACTGCTCGCGCTGACGACCGAATCGATGGAGATTGACTGGACCGCGCGCTTCGTCTTTGCGCTCGGCTGGCAGGTGATCGTGCTCTCGCTGTCGCGATCACGCTGCTGATGATCTTGATCCGCCAGAACTCCGTCTCGCGCCTCTCCAGCTACCTCTATCTCGTGCCGCCGCTGACCGCGATCGAGGCCTACCTGCTCTTCGACGAGCGGTTGAGCCTGGCGGCGATCGGAGGCATGGCGTTGGTGGTGATCGGCGTGGCGCTGGTCGTCGTCAAGCGAGGAGCTCAGGCATGACGGAAGTCTCTCTGCACGCGGCGCGCGGGTTTCGGATGCGCCGCCAGCACCTGATCGAGCGGGCGCCGGCGGGCAACCTGCTCGAGGCGGTCGAGGCGGTGCACGGCATCCAGGCGCAGATCTCGGCGCACGCGATGTTTGCGGTCGCCCAGCGGGTTCGACGGCGCGATCGCAGGCGGAGATCGACCGGGCGCTTGTGGACGGATCGCGCGCTGATCAAGACCTGGGCCATGCGCGGCACGGTGCATTGGCTGCCGGCGACCGAGGAGCCGCTCTTCGTCTCGGCGATGCGCGTGATCCGCGAGCCGATGTACGCGCATTGGTGGCAGAAGCTCGGCATGGATGCGGCTCAGGTGGAGCACCTGTACAACGCCGTGCTCGACGCCCTGGCCGAGGGACCGCGGACCCGCCAGGAGGTGGCCACCTCGGTGCTGCCGGCGGTCGGCGACTGGGCAGAGCCGTACGTGCTCTCCGGTTGGGGTGGCGTTTTCAAGGGGATGTGCAGCTCCGGGTTGATCGTCTTCGGACCGTCACGCGGCACGAATGTCACCTTCGCCCGGCGCGATCACTGGACAGGTCATCCCATGGCCGAGGATCGCGACGCCGCCCTGCTGGAACTGATCCGCCGCTACGTGCGCTCGTTCGGGCCGATCACCCTGCAGGACGCCGCCTACTGGGTCGGCGCCTACCAGCGCGACCTTAAGCCCCACTGGGAGCGCTTGCTGCCGGAGCTAACGCCAGTCGAAGTCGCCGGCGAGACGCGGTACGTCCTGGCCGACGATCTCGACGACCTGACGGCGATGGAGGGCGCGAAGCTCCCCGTCCGCCTCGTGCCGGCGTTCGATCCGCTGCTGCTCGCCTACCGCGACAAGGCGCAGCTCCTCGACATGCGCTTCCACAAGCGGATCTACGGCGCGGCGGCGTGGGTCTACCCGGCGGTGCTGATCGACGGCTGGATGGCCGGGGCGTGGAAGTACGAGCGCAAGGCAAAGCACGTCAACATCACGATCGAGCCCTTCCGGAAGATCACGAAGACCGCCCAGAAATGCCATCCAGCGAGAAGCCAACAACCTCGCCAGCACCTCCGGCCGCACGGCAGAAGTCCGCTACGCGGAATAGGGGATTGGGGCCTGGCGTGATAGTGCAATCCGTGGGGCCGACAGGTATCGGCCCCACGAGGTCATCAGTTGGACAGGACGTGCTGGCTGCGACACCAGATCATTCGTTGCCGGTCACCTCCGGAATGCGGATCTTGACCAGGTGGGTCTCACCCTCCCAGATGATCTCGTAGATCGAACCATCAGTGTGGACGGCGACGCTCACCGGATACATCGAGTCACCGGTGTCGTAGGTGTCGTACTCGGCAATCAGGTTGCCCAGCGGGTCGAACACCATCAATTTCTCGGCGTCGGCTGCGGCATCCACCGCAATCAGGTTGCCCTGGGGATCGATGTCAAGCCCCCAGACCTCTATGAAGTGACTTGCTGTCTACGAACAGGCCGACGTACGTGCCGTCCGCACGGAACAACTGGATCCGCGCGCCGACCCATTCGCCGACGTAGATATTGCCGTTCCCATCGGCGGCAAGGTCGGCCGGTACGTTGAACTGGCCGTCACCTGTGCCGAAGCTGCCGAATTGCGACACGAACTCGCCGTCCAGGGTGAAGATCTGGACGCGATTGTTGCCGACTTCGGAGACGTAGACCTGATCATTCGCGACGAGAATGCCGGTCGGGAGGTTGAACTGGCCCTCGCCGGTTCCGGCCGAACCCCACTCGCGCAGGAACTGGTAGTCGCGGTCGAACACCTGGACGCGGTTGTTGTATGCGTCGGCCACATAGATCAGGTCGTCCGGGCCGATATCGACGCCGCCTTGTTCCCCGGTGTCGCCAGCCCAGAAGTTGAATTCTCCGGGCGCGTTGCCGTTCGTACCGATTCTGTGGAGGAGTTCGCCGTCTGACCCGATCACGGCCACCTGGCCGTTACGCGAGTCGACCACGTATGCGTTGCCCTGGCTGTCGACCGCGACGTCGATTGACCACTCGAGTCCGGGGTACGAAGTCCACTCAACCTGGGCGCTGGATACGTTCGGTGTCGCTGGCGCCGGTGTCGAGGCGGTTTCAGCTGTCGCGGCCTGCACCAGTTCCTGGGGCGCCGAGTGCGTAGAGCACTCCTTCATTGGTGCCGACCCACAGGAGTTCGCCTGCTACGATTGGTCCGCTATCGATTCGTCCAGGCAGCGCGACTTGCCACAGATCACCGCTCTGCCCGCGGGTTCCCACCAGCGTTCCGCCCTGGTTGGCGACGAAGACCGTGCCGTCGGAGTATGCCGGCGCCGCCACGACTTCCCAACCGTCTTCGAAGTTGGGCTCGGTGAACTGGGCTGTGCCGTCGACAGCGTTGTTGGCGTAGAAGGTTCCATCCTTGGCGAACGCGTAATAGGTACCGCCAGTCACGATCGCCGCCCCAATCGCCGTAGTTGCCGCCGTGCTCTGACGCCAGAGCTCCGCCCCGCTCTGCGCATCGAGCGCCACCACCCCTCCGTTGTCGTTGATCGACCCGAGGGGAACGAAGGCAACGCCATCAACGATCGTGATCGGAGCGAGGCATACGATCCCACGGCGGCGCGCCAAAGCTGATTGTGACTCGCCAGGTCGTATGCGTAGACGTCGCCGCTCAGGGCCCGCCCATAGATGACGCCCTCGCTGATCGCCGTCAGGTTGCGGAATGCCTCCGGGATGGAGAACTGGTCGATCTCCTCGCCGGTTGCGGCGTCAAGGGTGATCACTGCCCCGCTCTCATCCCCGCTTTCCGACGCGATCACCGCGTCGAAGATCACCCGGTCGTCGAGGACGATTGCCGGGAAGCGAGGTCGGGCGCGGTCGTCACGCCAGCGCTCCTGACCGTCTTCGACGTCGAGCGCGAGCAACGTGCCTTCGAAGGTAGTCGCGTAGACTATCCCGTTGCCGACGGCAAGCGCGCTTTCGCCACCGACACCGGTCGAGATCTGCCACTTGACGACGCCTGTCAGGGCGTCGATGGCGTAGACCCAGCCACCGCTGTCGTCGATGTAAGATCGTGCCATCGACAAGCAGGGGCTGATGCGTGATTGCGCCCTGCAACTGCGTCTGCCAGATGACCTCAGGCCCCGTTTCGGGGCCGGGGCCGGGCATGACGCCGGTTCGGGACGCATCACCCCGGTACATTGGCACTCCGGTCAGCGGTGACGCTGCGGGAGTCGCGTCGCCGGGGGCGAAGATGGCCGGGCGGTCGTCATTGCCGGTGAGCTGGCTGAGGATCAGAGAGACGATTGCGACGACTGTGACGATCGAGATGACCGCCACTCGCTCGTGTCCATCGCCGGCCTGTTGGCAGGCCGAATACCTGCGGGAGTTCGAGGCGGAGCAGGCGCTGGACGATTCCGTCGCTCTCCTGCCGTCCGCACTAGTCTGATCTGTAGTCCTGCGCCAGACGCGGCTCTCGTCTGCGCTCGAAATCGCGTGTGCGTGCATGGTGGTTATCTCCTGGATGAGGTTCATGTCTTCCATGGGGATGCCGTCGGCGATCTCGCCGCGTTGGTAGGCATCCCACCACTGGTCCAGAGCGTCGGCGGGCCTGAACGTGATCAGCGCTCATGGCTCACCTCCGAGTCGGATCCAGGAACAGCCAGCGCCTTGCGCAACTGCTCCAGTGCCCGGTGTTGAAGCATCTTGACGGCGGCGTGACTCTTGCCGACCGCCTTGCTGATCTCGATTCCCGAGAGCCCTGCCAGCCGAAGCTCGACAACCCGGCGCTGATCGTCTGACAGCGACGCCAGCGCGCGTCTCAGCCGGGCCAGGTCGTCCTCTCGCACGGCTCGCTCGTCGAGGGGCGGCGAACCGTCCATCAGCTCGAGCGAGTCGAGCGGTTGGGTCGCGCGGCGACTACGGTAGTGACTCACGGCGAGGTTGTGGGCGATGGCGAACAGCCAGGAGCGCACGGTGCCCTGCCCGGTCCGGAACCGGGGCAAGGCCTCGAACGCGCGCACGAAGAGCTGGCTAGCGAGATCCTCCGCGTCTTCCCGGTTCCCCGTCCGGAGCAGGAAGTAGGAGATGACGCGGTGCGCGTAGCGGCTGTAGAGCAGGCCGAACGCCTCGGGGTCGTTCCGAGCACGGAGAGCGACCATGGCGTCGGGATCGGATCCGACACCGGGAGCGCCCACCTCGTCCGTGGCTATCTGCATGCCCCACCTCCGCCGGCGAGAGTCACCTCCCGCCACTCAGGTGAACGTTTTCATTGCAAATAGGTAACGAGTTGAGGGTAGCGGGTGGGGGGAGAAGGGTAAAGGGCGATCAGTGGAAAGTGGTCAGTGGTCAGTACAGATTGGCCGGAATCCTCAAAAACCAAAGACCCAAAATCCAACTCATCTTGCGCGGCGCATGGTGATGGCGGCGTCTTCGTCGGGGATGCGGGTGGCGAGGGTGGCGCCGATGAGGGCGAGGGCGGCCGCGACCAGGAAGGCGGCCTGGTAGGCGTCCTGGTTGGGGGCGCTCACCCCGGCAGTGGTCTTCTCGGCGCCGACGATGATCAGGACGCTGCTGAGGATGGCCACGCCGGCCGCCGCGCCGATCTGCCGCATGACGCTGTAGAGCATCGAGGCGCGGCCCGTGTCCGCCTTTGAGATTGTCGCCAGCGCAGCCGCCTGGTTTGAGACGAAGACGCAGGCCATCCCGCAGCCGAGCATGAACATCAATGTCCGGAAGAGCCAGAGGTTGACGTCGAAGTCGACGAAGCTGAGCGCCATCAGCACCAGGCTGACCCAGATCAGCCCGCCCGTCATCAACCGGCTCGGCCCGATCCGCGGGTAGACCCGCGCCACGACCTGGGTTGCCGTGACCACCCCGATCGCTTCGGGAAAGACGGTCAGGCCCGAGGTGAGCGCGGAGACGCCCGCGCCCTCCTGGAGGAAGAGCGGCACCGTGAAGAGCGTGCCGAGAAAGCCGGCGGTGGCGAAGGTCTGGACCGACATCGCCGGCCGAAACAAGCGATTCTTCAGCACCCGAAGCTGAACCATCGGCCGCTCAGTGCGCAGCTCGACCACTACAAAGAACGCGAGTAGCACGATGCCGATCAGCCCGGTCGCAAGGATGCGCGGCGACGTCCAGCCTTGGCTCGCCCCTTCGCTAAGCGCGTACATGGCAGACGCGAAGCCGGCGCCGGCGAGGATGAAGCCGGGGGTGTCGAAGGGGTCATCAACACGATCGGGGTGATCGGCGAGGCAGAGAATGCCGAACAGGAGAGCGCCGACGCCGATCGGAAGGTTGATGTAAAAGATCCAGCGCCACGAGAAGTGCTCGATCATCAGCCCGCCCAGGATTGGCCCAAGCGCCGGTCCGAGGATCGTCGCGAACATCAGGATCCGGGAGACGTGAACGCGCTCCTCCGGCGGGAAGGTGCGGAAGAGGAGCGCCATGCCAACCGGCGTCAGCAACCCGCCGCCCGCGCCTTGGATGACCCGGAAGAGGACTGATCGAGGCTGGTCGCCGCCCCGCAGAGCGCCGAGGCCACCGTGAAAACCGCCAGCGCGATCAGCAGGATCCGCTTGTGACCGAACCGGTCGCCCAGCCAGCCGGATGCGGGTATGAAGACCGCCAGGCTGACGAGGTAGCCGACGATGATCGCCTCGATCTCAGCGGCCTCGACCCCGAACTCGCGCCCGAGCGTCGGCAACGCGACGGTGACGACGGTGGAATCGAGCGTGTTCATCAGCATCGCGCAGATGTAGACGATCGCCACCGCGACCTTCTGATTGACCCGGTTATGCAGCAAGAGGGATCCTGGAGCTACTCGTGAGACGTCAGACTTCAGACGTCAGTCGCGAAATGTGGCCGAACAGTTCGGTCACCCAAGCTGGTCCATTATGCGCATCAATCTGGAGTGCCTGACGCGGGCCGACATGGAGTGCGATCTGTTCCCATCTGGGGTCAATCAGCGACACTGGAAACACCGGCGCGGGATACCCCTGGACGCATTGCGGGCGGACTTCACACTGTTCCAGACTTATACCTGGCTGACGCGGGGCGGATGCGCTGGTGCTAACGCCGAGCGCGAGACCGGCCCCCATCAGCCGATCTGCGGATCTTTGGGGACCCCGCTGGAAGAGAGAATCGAACGTGCCGTTCGAAGATGGTCAGATCGAGCCTGAGACGTCGACGAGGTCTCGAAAACAGGTCCCGCTCAACTGTTGGAGAATCAGACACGATGAGCATAGCCGCGAGAACGGAAACGCAGTCGCATGCGCAGCACCCTGCCGACCGACACGATTTGATCCGCGTGCATGGCGCCCGCGAGAACAACCTCAAGGACATCAGCATCGAGATCCCGAAGCGCCGGCTGACGGTGTTCACCGGCGTCTCCGGCTCGGGCAAGAGCTCGCTGGTGTTCAGCACGATCGCCGCGGAGTCGCAGCGGCTGATCAACGAGACCTACAGCGCCTTCGTGCAGGGCTTCATGCCGACGCTGGCCCGGCCCGAGGTCGACGTGCTCGACGGGCTGACGACCGCGATCATCGTCGACCAGGAGCGGATGGGCGCCGATGTCCGCTCCACGGTCGGCACCGCCACCGACGCCAACGCGATGCTGCGGATGCTGTTCAGCCGGCTCGGGGAGCCGCAGATCGGGCCGCCGATTGCCTTCTCGTTCAATGTCCCGGCGCGGAAAGCGAGCGGAGTGCTGAGCGTCGACAAGGGCAAGGGCGAGCGCGATCGTGGTGCGCGACGCCGTCTACCACGGCGGCATGTGTCCGCGCTGCGAAGGCCGGGGCACGGTCTCCGATATCGACCTCACCCAGGTCTACGACGACTCCAAGTCGCTCGCCGAGGGCGCGTTCACTGTCCCCGGCTGGAAGTCGGACAACTTCTGGACGGTGCGGGTCTACGCCGAGTCGGGCTTCGTCGACCCGAACAAGCCGATCCGCGACTACACCGAGAAGGAGCTGAACGACTTCCTCTACGGGGAGCCGGTCAAGGTCAAGGTCGACGGCGTCAACCTCACCTACGAGGGGCTGATCCCCAAGCTCCAGAAGTCGTTCTTCTCCAAGGATCGGGAGGCGCTGCAGCCGCACATCCGGGCGTTCGTGGACCGGGCCGCCACCTTCACCGCCTGCCCCGACTGCGGCGGCACCCGGCTCAGCGAGCCGGCCCGGTCGTCGAAGATCAAGGGGATCAACATCGCCGATGCCTGCGCGATGCAGATCAGCGACCTGGCCGAGTGGGTGCGCAACCTCGACGAGCCGTCAGTCGCGCCGCTGCTGGCAGAAGCTGCGGCACCTCCTCGACTCGTTCGCCGAGATCGGTCTGGGCTACCTCTCGCTCGACCGGCCGGCCGGCACGCTCTCGGGCGGCGAGGCGCAGCGCACGAAGATGATCCGCCACCTCGGCTCCTCGCTCACCGACGTCACCTACGTCTTCGACGAGCCCACCACCGGCCTCCACCCCCACGACGTCCAGCGGATGAACGACCTGCTGCTGCAGCTGCGGGACAAGGGCAACACGGTGCTCGTCGTCGAGCACGAGCCGGAGACGATCGCGATCGCCGACCACGTCGTCGACCTCGGCCCGGGCGCCGGCACGGCCGGCGGCGAGGTGGTCTTCGAGGGCACGTTCGCGGGGCTGCGGGCCAGCGGCACCATCACCGGCCGCCATCTCGACGACCGGGCCACCGCTCAAGGAGACGGTGCGCACCCCCAAAGGCAAGCTCGAGATCCGCGGCGCGTCGAGGCACAACCTGCAGAACGTCGACGTCGATATCCCGCTCGGCGTGCTCTGCGTGGTCACCGGCGTCGCCGGCTCCGGCAAGAGCTCGCTCCTGCACGGCTCCATCCCCGCCGTCGGCGGGCGTGGTCTCGGTCGACCAGGCGCCGATCCGCGGCTCGCGGCGGAGCAACCCGGCGACCTACACCGGCCTGCTCGACCCGATCCGCACGGCATTCGCCAAGGCCAACGGCGTCAAGCCTGCCCTCTTCAGCGCCAACTCCGAGGGCGCCTGCCCCACCTGCAACGGCGCGGGCGTGATCTACACCGAGCTGGGGTTCATGGAAACCGTCGCCACCACCTGCGAGGAGTGCGGCGGCAAGCGATACCAGGCCGAGGTGCTCACCTACCTGCTCGGCGGCAAGGACATCAGCGAGGTGCTCGCGATGTCGGTGACCGAGGCGAGCGAGTTCTTCGGCTCCGGCCCGGCGAAGACCCCGGCGGCCCAGGCGATCCTGTCGCGGATGGCCGATGTCGGGCTCGGCTACCTCCGCCTCGGCCAGCCGCTCACCACGCTCTCCGGCGGCGAGCGGCAGCGGCTCAAGCTGGCCACCCACATGGGCGACAAGGGCGGGATCTACGTGCTCGACGAACCGACCTCCGGCCTGCATCTGGCCGATGTCGAGCAGCTGCTCGGCCTGCTCGACCGGCTCGTCGACTCCGGCAAGTCGGTCATCGTCATCGAGCACCACCAGGCGGTGATGGCGCACGCCGACTGGATCATCGATCTCGGTCCCGGCGCCGGTCACGACGGTGGCCGGATCGTCTTCGAGGGCCCCCCCGCCGACCTCGTCGCCGCCCGCTCCACCCTAACCGGCCAGCACCTGGCGGCCTACGTCGGCGCCTGACCGCCGCCATATCTCGGGTTGACAAGTGTAAACTTACAGTTTACACTTGTCAAGTGATCGCTAGCTTTCGACATCGGGGGCTGAAACGCCTCTATGAATACGACGACCGGCGCAAGCTACCGCCCGATATGGTCGAGCGGATCCGGGACATCATTGCGTTGCTGGATGTGGCGGCCGAGCCCACTCACCTGGACAGGCCGTCCTTGAGACCGCACCCGCTCAAGGGCAATTTCCAGGGATTCTGGGCCGTCACCGTCCGGGCGAACTGGAGGATCGTCTTCCGGTTTGAGGACGGCGATGTCTATGACGTCGATTTCATCGACTACCACTAGGAGACACCGACATGGCTATGAAGAGCCCGCCTCACCCCGGCCATTTGCTTCGGGCCGATATCGAAGCCCTCGGTCTGACCGTTGCGGAAGCGGCGGAAGGCCTGGGCGTGACCCGGCAGCAGGTCTACAACGTGCTCAATGGCAAGAGCGCGGTCACGCCGGAGATGGCCGTCCGGCTGGAGAAGGGGATCGGTAGCACGGCGGAAACCTGGCTCAACCTTCAGACGGCCTATGACCTTGCCCGGGCACGTACACACAACGCCGCGAGCAACGTAGCGCGCCTTGCACCCAAGCACGGCGCCACGACTCGTCCCCTACCGTGAACCGCCGCTGCTGATCCCGAACCGGACGTTGCTTCGAGTTATTGCGCGATGGCTAACCTGCACCTCGTCGTCGCCCGCTCCACCCTCACCGGCGAGCATCTCGCGGCGTACGTCGGCGCCTGACCTGTGGGCCTTCGAGGACAAAGTGAGATGAGCGTACGGTGCGCGTGGTCCTCGCCGCGGCATCCAGTCACGACTGCCTCAAGCCGGTTGCTATTAGCCGTGGTGGAGCTTCTCGTACTCCCCGGCCTCTTGCTGTTCGCGGTTGACAGTTGCGTGACATCTCGCCCGTCATGTAGGGTGGCGGCTTGTCCCCTCCCATCGAGCGGAGCAAGATTGACAGGCAGGCGCTGCGGTAATCGAACGATGCTCCCGGATCGACCCGATCTGCCGGTTTGTGCCCGTACCGGTCACGGGAGGGGACAAGCCGCCTCGCCTACCTTTGGTTCGTCCACATCGATCGACGCGGAATCGAACACCAGGCGAATACGGAGTCCCGCTCTACGCTTTGCTGTCCGCTGGCGCGATGAGCTCGATGCGGTTGCCGAAAGGGTCTCTGGTTTCGAAGCGGTCGTAGCTGGGGATGGGGACGGAGTCCAGGATTTCGCAGCCGGCAGCCTCCAGCCGCACACGCCAGGCGGCGATATCGTCGACGGTGTAGGCGACGTGGGCCTTCGTGGTCAGGCGGTCGAAGCCGTCCTCGACGCCGATGTGGACCTGGAATCCGCCGGCCACGCACCAGAATCCGCCCCGCCCGGTCAGAGAGGCCGGTTTCGCGATCTCGGTCAGGCCCAGCACGTTGAGGTAGAACCGGCGCGCTTCCTCGTCCGCCCCGACCGGGATCGTGATCTGGACGTGGTCGATGCCGCGTACCGCCGGGACGGTCAGCCGGCATGGCGCACCTCGGACGCGTCGCTCGCGACCCCGGTGAACCGGCTCAGCGTGAGCTGTGAGAGGTCGATCGGGGATGCTCCGGTCGTGATCAGTCCCGCGATCGCTTCACCGACGGCTGGGGAGAGCGCGAAGCCGTGACCGGAGAAGCCGGTCGCGACGATCAGCCCGTCGATCCCATCGACGTGGCCCAGCACCGGCACCTCGTCGTGCCCGTGCGCGTCGATGCCGATCCACGCCTCCTGCACGACCGCTCGGGCGACATCGGGCAGGATTCCAACGGCCGCATCGACGTTGTTGGCGATGTTCTCCTCGATCACCTGACCGCGAGGGTCGGTCAGCGCGAACTGACCGGGCCAGCCACCGCCGAGCAGGTAGCGGCCGTCCGGGAGCTGCTTGAGGCTGATCATCCGCCGCAACGAGCCCAGCACCTGGGCAAGATGCGGCGCCATCGGCTGGGTGGTCATCGCCTGATAACCGTCTGGCGAACAATGCAAGTCGACGTCGATCCCGGCCGCGAGCTCGATGCTCCAGGCTCCGGCTGCCAGCACAACCACATCCGCCGCCACCGGCCCCTCGGACGTCTCAACGCCCGTCACCCGACCGCCGGTCACGCAGATGCCGGTCACGATGACACCAGTCCGCACCGTCGCACCCTGACGCTCGGCAGCGGCAGAAAATGCCTGGGTCGTCAGCGTCGGGTTGGCGTGGCCATCGTGCGGCGTGTAGGCGGCGGCGATCACGGACGGCGAGATGCCCGGGATCAGGTGACGCAGCTCCTCGCCCTGTACAACGTAAATGTCCAGGCCGTGCGCCCGCTGGAGCTGGACGGAGTCCTGGAGGATCGGCAGGTCCGCCTCGTCCTCGATCGTGGTGGCATGACCGTCGCGCCTGTAGTGGACATCGGCAGCGAGCTCCTGCTCGAGGCGCAGCCACAGCTCGATCGCGCGGAAGGCGAGCGGAAACTCGCGCAGGTCGCGGCCCTGGTGCCGAACCCCGCCCGCGCTCGCCCCGGATGCTCCGGCGGCAATACCCCACCGCTCGAGCAGCGTCACCCGCGCGCCAGTCCGGGTCAGGTGGTACGCGATCGACGATCCCTCGACGCCACCGCCGACGATTGCGACTTCGGTTGGCTGCTTGCGCATCGGTCGCCTCATCCGGCATTCTTAATATCGACGCCCCGGACTGAAGTCCAGGGCTCAGCGACGGATGTCGGCTGAAGCCGACTCGTCTCGTATCCAGCCCTAAAATCCCGCAGGGACATCCGTGCCTCAGACCCGGACATCTTGTCCGGGGCGTCCCTTCGCTACGTCGTCAGCTGCGGGATCGGCAATGTCTTGCCGACCGCGGTGGCGACTGCTGCGATGCGGGGCATCAGCTCGTTGAACTCGGCGAAATTGAGCGACTGCATGCCGTCCGACATGGCGTGGTCCGGATTCGGGTGGACCTCGATCATCAGCCCGTCCGCTCCGGCCGCAATTCCTCCGAGGGCAAGTGCGGCAACGTACGGCCGCTTACCGGCGGCGTGGCTGGGGTCGATGAAGACCGGCAGGTGCGACATCTTCTGCACGACCGGCACCGCGGCCAGATCGAGGGTGTTCCGGGTCTCCTTCTCGAAGGTGCGGATGCCGCGCTCGCAGAGGATCACGTCCGGGTTGCCCTGGGAGAGGATGTACTCGGCCGCCAGCAGCCATTCCTCGATCAGCATCGAGAGGCCGCGCTTGAGCATGACCGGCTTCCTCGCCTTGCCGACCTCCTCCAGCAGATAGTAGTTCTGCGAGTTGCGCGCGCCGATCTGGAAGACGTCCGTGTACTCGTGGACCTGCTCGACGTCGGCGGGTGTCATGACCTCGGTGATGATGCCGAGCCCGGTCTCCGCGCGCGCCTGGGCCAGAATCTCGAGCCCCTTGCGGCCGAGGCCCCGGAACTCGTACGGCGAGGTGCGCGGCTTGAAGGCTCCGCCTCGCAGCAGCTTGGCGCCGGCCGCCTTCACCGCCCGCGCGGTCGACATCGTCTGCTCTTCGGTCTCGACCGAGCACGGGCCGGCGATGACGGTGATCTCGTCGCCGCCGATCTCGAAGTCGAGCACCTTGATCTTCGTCTTGGCCGGGTGGAAATCCCAGTTGGCCAGCTTGATCTTGCTGGAGACGCGCAGCACACGCTCGACGCCCGGGTAGACCTCCAGCATCTCCTCGAGCGTCGGCGGCAGGCTGCCGACGACGCCGATGATCGTCCGCTCCTCGCCCTGAGAGAGATGGGCGGCGAGACCGATTTCCTCGACCCGCTTGACGACGGAGCTGATCTGATCCCTGGTCGCGCTGGTTTCCATGACGACGATCATTGCCCCACCTCCACAGCAGTCTGGTTGATGACGGATGCGATGTCCGAGTCGCTGTAGGCCCACTCGGGCCGGAGCTCGCGGGCGCCCTTGAGGTAGACGTGCCTGATCTCGTTGGCCGATTTTGACGTGTTGACGTGGATCATGACGCGCACGCACTTCTGGAGCGAGCCTGGCACCGCCATCTCGTGCGCGCACATCAGGGGCACCTCGGTCCAGCCGATCGCACGCGCGGCCAAGGCCGGGAAAGTGGCGGTCAAGTCTGGTGTGGTCGTGAAGATAACGCTGGCCACATGATCCGGGTCGAGCTCGTTGAGCGCGATCACGACGCGCATCAGCTCCTCGGTTACCTCGAGAATATCCTCAGCGGTGTTGGCAACCGCCGTCGTCGCCCCGCGAATCCCGCGACACGACCACGCACCCGCTCCGTCACTCAACGTCACGACCTTCTGTTCCCTTCAGCGATCTACCGCCCGGTGCGGACTGTGGCGTCCGCCATCGGGCGCAAAAACGAACGTGCCCCGTCCGGCTGCTCCGTGACGGGAAGTGTATCGAGGTAATTGATCATCGCGCTCGCCACGATCACGCCGTCGGCCAGCTCGGCCGCCCGCGAGACGTGCTCCGGCGTCGAGATGCCGAAGCCGATCACCAGAGGGACCTCAGTCGCCGCCCGTACCCGGGCGATGTAATCCGGCAGCTCGCTGGAGAGCTGATCCCGCGCGCCGGTGACGCCTGTCAGCGAGACGCAGTAGATAAACCCGCTGGCCCGGCTGCCGACGTCCATGATCCGGCGCTCGGTGCTCGTCGGGGCCAGCATGTAGATCAGATCGATGCCCTGAACGGCCAGTGGCCCCTGGAACTCCTCGCTCTCGTCCGAGGGCAGGTCCGGGATGATGAAACCATCCACCCCGGCAGTCTTTGCATCGTCGGCGAGCCGGTCGATGCCGTACTGGTAGAACGGGTTGGTGTAGCCCATGAGCATGACCGGTGTCTCGTGCCCGCGCGCCCGGAATGCCCGGACCAGCTCGAGGCAATCGCCAAGGGTGACGCCGTTGTCCAGCGCCTTCTGGCTGGTCGCCTGGACCGTTGTGCCATCGGCGAGCGGGTCGGAAAACGGCACGCCCAGCTCGATCAGGTCCGCACCGCCATCGACGATCGCATCGAGCAGGTGGCCGCTGGCCTCGAGCGACGGGTAGCCGGCGGTGAGATACGGCATCAACGCCGCCCGGTTCTGATCGCGGCAGGCGGCGAAGGTCGCTACGATGCGCGACGAGGTGGTGACGTCCGCGCTCACAGCGTCACTCCAAACTGCTCGGCCACGGTGTTCAGATCCTTGTCGCCCCGACCGGAGAGGTTGACCAGCACCACCTGGTCCTTGGGCAATGTGCCCGCGAGCCTGACAGCATGAGCGACCGCGTGGCTGGACTCGAGCGCCGGGATGATGCCCTCGGTTGCGCAGAGCAGCTTGAACGCATCGAGCGCCTCGTCGTCGGTCACGCTCACGTACTGTGCACGGCCCATCTCCTTGAGCCAGGCGTGCTCCGGACCAACGCCCGGGTAGTCGAGGCCCGCCGAAATGGAGTGCGTCTCGATCACCTGACCCCAGTCGTCCTGGAGCAGGTACGAGCGCGAGCCGTGGAGGATGCCCTCGCGGCCGTGCCCGAGGGTGGCCGCGTGCTTGCCGCTCGCGATGCCGTGTCCACCCGCCTCGACGCCAATCAGGTCAACGCCCTCGTCCCCCTCGAAGGGGTGGAAGATGCCGATCGCATTGGATCCGCCGCCAACGCAGGCAACGATCGCATCCGGCAACCGCCCGAT
>CAVXJL010000021.1:0-58409 GCA_963762015.1 uncultured Actinomycetota bacterium | reverse complement strand
TCGACGTCCGTTATGCGAAGGCGGCCGACGGGACCCACGTCGCGTATGCGGTGCTCGGCGACGGCCCTATCGACATCGTCTATTCGTTCGGATACCTCTCGAACCTCGATGACTTCGCGGAATGGGACATCCAGACCGCCCTGTGGGATCGGCTCTCTTCGTTCTCGCGGCTGATCGTCTTCGATCGTCGAGGGAGCGGACTCTCGGACCCGACGTCGATGCGCGAGGAGAACACGCTCGAGGCCGGTATGGACGACATCCGCGCCGTCATGGATGCCGCCGGCAGTGAACGGGCGCTGGTCGTCGGATTGCAGGACGGCGGCATGCTCTGCACGCTGTTCGCCGCGTCGCATCCTGACCGAACCCTGGGGTTGATCCTCTACGGCAGCTCGCCTCGTGGACTCCCGGCGCCAGATTTCCCGTGGGCCTGGACAGCCGAGGAGTGGGACGACTACCTGTCCTCGATCGAGCAGACCTGGGGCACGCCTGAGCAGGTCGAGGACCAGATGAAGCAGGTGTTCCCGAGCGTCACCTACAGCCCGGACGAGCTCAAGAGGATCGCTCGGTCGTTCCGTTTGATGGCCAGCCCGGGCGCCGCCCTCGCTGTGGAACGGATGCTTCGGGACCTCGACGTGCGACCGGTCCTGCCGGCGATCAGGGTCCCGACCCTCGTCCTTCACGCCGCCGGCGATCTGATCGAGCCGGTCGGCGCCGGCCGGTACATCGCGGAGTCGATCCCCGGTGCGAGGTTGGTCGAGCTGCCCGGCGCCGATCACGTGCCGCACCATGAGATGCGGGATCGATTCGTCGAGGAGGTCCGTCGGTTCGCGTTGTCGATCGTCGATGAGGAGGCGGAGCTGGGGCGCGTCCTGGGGACCGTCCTGTTCACCGACATCGTCGGGTCGACCCAGCGCGCCGCCGAGCTGGGGGATCGTGCGTGGGGAGAGCTCGTCGAGAAGCATCACTCGGCCGTCCGCGCGATGCTCGCTCGGTATCGCGGCCAGGAGGTGGACACGGCGGGGGACGGGTTCTTCGCGACCTTCGACGGTCCGGTGCGGGCCGTTCGCTGTGCGCAACACATCCGCGACGCGGTGGAGCCGCTGGGTCTACGGATCCGAGCCGGCGTCCATACGGGAGAGCTGCACACGATCGACGAGAAGGTGGCCGGCCTCGGGGTGGTGATCGGCGCTCGTGTCGGCGCCTTGGCCGGACCGTCGGAGGTCCTCGTCTCCCAGACCGTCAAGGATCTCGTCGCGGGATCGGGTCTCTCCTTCGAGGACGCCGGTGAGCACCAACTCAAAGGTGTACCGGACCGCTGGCGCGTCTACCGGGTGGTCGGGTGACCCTGGATGGACGCCTGGAGGAAGGCCGCACGGTCTTCGATCGAGCCTCGCGGGACCTCGACGAGCTCGTAGCCGGCTCCTTCGTAGGCGCGGACGATCGCGTCGTGGAAACCGACCGTGTCCTCGAACGACATCGTCCGTTCCTCATCAACGGCGTAGATGTGCTCCCAAGGCGCGACGATGAGCACCTCGCGTTCGTATCGATGCTCTCGGCAAGCGATGGCGCTGGGCGCGGGGTCGACTCCGAGGTGCACTGCGTACGCGACGCAATCCGGGATGCTTCGGTCGAAGATCACGTGGGTCCCCGAGCGTCGCGCGGCCAGGTATTTCTCGATCGAGCGCTGGAGGAGGAGGTCGACGAACGTGGCCGGGCTGCGATCGGGGGTCCCACTCCCTCCTGTCGACCGCTGCTCGCGGAGGATCTCGCGTGCCGGCTCATCGACCACGCTCGTCCCTGCAACGGCGAGCCATCCGAGGATCGCGGACTTGCCTGTCCCCGGTGCCCCGGTAAGGACGCGGAGCCCAGGCGAAGGCCCCGGGCCTCGACCACTGCCGTAGTCGAGGCCCGGAGCCGTCCGACCTCCCATGCTCACGATCTTCGTGCGGTGAGAGAGGCCACTCTCCTCACCCTCCGAGGTGCGTGGGACACGTCTCGGTGTCCGTTCTGGTCGGCGGCCGGTACCCCGTTCCCGGCGAGAACGGCGTAGAGCTGCCACTGACCCGGGAGTCCCCGGAGCGCGTGCGAACCACGATCCTCGAACTCCAGGTCGGACCCCGCGACAACGTCCCGCACGGTGCGGGTCACGAGGATCTCGCCCGGTCCCGCGTGGCGGACCACGCGTGCGCCCGCGTGCACCGCGACTCCCCGGACCCTGCCGTCGTCTCGGACGCACTCTCCGGTGTGGAGCCCAGCTCGAGCCTTCAGACCGAGCTCATCGAGCGAAACCGAGACCGCGGAGGCGCATCGGACCGCAGGCGTCGCCGCGTCGAAGGTCGCGAAGAACCCGTCGCCGGCATCATCGACCTCGCATCCACCCCATCGATCGAGGAGATCGCGGACCCGGGCGTGGTGGGCCTTCAGGAGCAGGGTCCACCGGCGGTCACCGAGCCTTGCCGCCAGCCGAGTCGAGCCGACCAGGTCGGTGAAGAGCAGCGTGACCAGGACGCGGCGTTGAACCCCGTCCGAGGTCGCTGTGCGATATCGCTCTTCGTGGTCCATGGCGGACCATCCCGTCCCTTTCTTCTCGGCGGTACCGGTGACGCTGCGATAGCCGTGGAGCTGTGGGGAAGCGCGAAACTGATCGAGGACATACGGTCTCCGTTCTGATGCGAACGCGGGATCCGGGAGGTCTTCCCTCGGGATGAACGAAGGCCGCCCGGAGGCGGCCCTAGACGTCGGATGGGACCGGCGCTTAGGGGTGAGCCCCCGCGGAGCGCGTCGTGAAGACAAGGGGGTCGATGCCGAGTCGCCGACTCATCGTTCCCTCCTCTTCTCGTTCGGTCATCATCGAGGCTGGACCCTAGTTGAACGTTGCGCTCCGCGCAATGGCCAATCCGGAGGGTTTCCCTCGCGCACGCGAGACGGGCGTTGCCCTGAGCGCTCGGAGACTCACGAAGTGGGTCGCGTGTCGCCGAGCCGGGTCGCCTGTCGGCGTGCTGACTCGCTGTCGGGCATCGGATCAGCGTGACGATGGACGACTTTCCATTCGCCGTCCTCGCGGCGGAGGATCGTCGTAACCCGCAGCTCGTAGGCCTCAGGCGCAGCCCCACCCACCGATGCCGTCGAGTGTTCGATGCCCGCGATGTAGCCGAGGTCGCCGCTCGCCCCTGCCGCGATGACCTCGTACTCGTAGGCCCCGTTCGAGAACCGAGATGCGAGCCACTCGAAAGTGGGTGCGATCTCGCTCCATCCGCTCTTGTTCAGCAGCGCCCCAAAGAGCGTTACCGGATCGTTGTGCGACCACACGGCGATGCGCGGGGCCGCATTCCCACTGTGGAGGGCGGTGTCCGCGTCCGTCAGACGCGGGAGTACTGACTCCAGGAAAACCTCCGTCTCATTCACCGTCTGCTCCTCTCTCGAGACTGACGCAGTTTCGTCCATCCGCCTCGACAGTGCGAACACGGCACGAGAGCCGATCGGGGAAACCGTTCGTCGACTACGATCGACTCGTGCGTGCTGGCGACGCCGTGTGGAATCCTCTGACCGGGGAGAAGGCGCTGCTGATCGAGTCCGCTGAGGAGACGGGGGGCGCCCGGATCCTCGCCGACTTCGCGGTCGAGGAGGGCGGGTTCGTCCCCGGCGGCGAGCACGTGCACGACACGTGTTCCGAGCACTTCGAAGTGGTGGACGGGCAGATCACGTTCGTCGTCAACGGCGAGGAGATGACGCTCGGACCAGGCGAGCAGGTCACCGTCTCGCCGGGATCGTGGCACCGATGGTGGAACTCCGGCAAGGGCGAGGTCCGCATCCGGGTGCGGGTCGACCCAGCCCTCCACTTCCAGGACGCGATCATGGTCCTGTGGGGTCTGTGCGCCGACGGCCACACATCTTCGAACGGGACGCCCTCGCCGCTGTTCGGCGCGCTCGTGGCCACGCGCTACAAGGACGAGGTGCGGTTGCGGAAGCCGCCGGAGGCCGTGCAGCGGATCCTGCTGCCGCCGCTGGCCATGCTCGCTCGGTGGCGTGGCCGGGACCGCACGATCGAGCGCTACCTTGACCTCGGATCGCACCCTTCCGCCCAAGCCGGCCTCTGTCGGTTGCCGGAGCGGATCATGCGCACACCCACTGATCGGCGGGACACCAGCACGGAGACAAAGCGTTCCTCTCCTCTTGTGACATCCCCCGAACGCTGGCTACCCAGTACGCCCACCCCCGGATCCGGTTCCCATCGCGTCGGCATGAGCCGGGGATCTGGCGGCGACGCCACCCCCGGTTGAGGATCCTCCTCAGCTGACGTAGTCGCGGGGGTTGACCGAGATCGAGCCGTCGGCGATCCCTGCTCGGAGCTCCGCGAGACGGGTCTTCAGGTCCGCGGGGACCCGGTCCTCGAGGTCGTGGAACGGCGCGAGGTCGACGCTCCCGTTGCCGACGTTCCCTTCGTAGGTCCGACCGCCCTCGAACGTACCGTTCGCGACGAGCCGGACCACGTTCTTCACCGCGACGTCGTACCGCTTCCGGACGCTCGTCAGCCACAGGTCCGCGAACTGCGGAGCCTGGAAGAACTGGTCGAAGTCGACCCCGATCAGGAGTGTTCCTCCAGCCTCCCTCGCCTCCTCGGCGGCGCCCAACCCCGCTTCTCCGGCGACCGGGAAGAGGACATCGGCACCCTGCCGGATCAAGCGGGTAGCGATCCGGCGTCCGCCTTCGACGTCCTCGAACGCACCGAAGTCGCCTTGGGAGATGAACGAACCGCTCCCGGACTGCGGGTTCCAACCCACGAGCCGGACGTCGGCATCGTGGTCCTCGTTGTATTTGAGTACGCCCGCGGCGAACCCGTCCATGAACGGGAACACCGTCGGGACCGGCACGCCCCCGAACGTCCCGACAACGCCCGACTTCGACGTCCCGGCGGCGAGGTAGCCGGCGAGGAACGCCGCTTCGTTGACTTCGAAGCCCACGCCGAGGACGTTCGGGAGCTGCGGCGGCTCGAACGGATCGATCACCACGAACTTCTGCTGCGGGTGCCGCTGTGCGACCTGTACCAGTTCTTCCTGGCCGAGGTACAGGGCCACGATCACGCTGCAGCCCTGGTCGATGAACGTGCGGAAGGTGGCTCGATCCGTCGACTTCGAGGGGGAGACGGTCGTCCGCACGGTGACACCGAGGTCGGTCGCCGCGTTGGTGAGCCCATCGTGCACCGCCGCTTCGAACCCGTTGACCTCCAGCGGCTGCTTCGCCAGCTGACACGCGCTGATGTCGTCGGACACGCTCGATCCCGGGCGCGTGATCGCGTACGTCGCTGCGGCCACGAGCACGAGCGCGACCGCGGCGCGCCACGATCGCGCCCGGGCGGGCCTTCCGTCGGGGTCCGTGACCATCCGGAACGGTCGGGGCATCACGGGGAGGGGTCATGCCCACGAAGGGCGCGGTCGTGTCGATCGTCTCCGACGAGATCCGAACGATCGGTACCGGCTCGGTGAGGCCCTTCAGTTGGATAGAGCCGCGATCCTCGTAACGGACGCCGTCCATCCGCCTGGCAAGGTGCGTGACTTCACGTGAGGCGAGTACTTCGCCGGGACCCGCTTGGCCGCACAGCCGGGCCGCGAGGTTCAGCGCGCCGCCCCGGTAACCGGTCTCGACGGGCACGGCCTCGCCGGCGTCGAGGCCGATCCCGACGGGCAGGAGCAGGTCGGGGTCGGCCATCGATTCGGCCATGAAGTGCTCCTGGAGGTCGAGCGCCGCGCGGATCGCCTGGCGGGGCGAGGTGAAGACCGCAAGCGCTTCATCGCCGCGGAGCTCGATCACCGATCCGCCGCGACCTTCAACCCTCTCGCGGGCGATGCCCGCGAACTTGGCGGCGAGTTTGGCGGCGGCCTCGTCCCCTCGTTCCTGGGTGAACAGGGTGTAGCCGCGGACATCGGCGATAAGGAACGTGTGGATCGCGGAGCCAGCGCCGTCGTCCGGCGGCGGTCGGCCCGCCTCGTCCGGAGGCTGCCTTTCCATCGTCCGCTCGGAGTATCACCCACCGGAGCGTCCATCGGGGCCGATACATCCCCGGCCGGGCGCTGGGGACGGCCGACATCGACGTGGGCTTCTCGCCCGATGCCTGAAAGGAAGATCGACGAACCATCTCCTTCAGCGGTCCGTAAGACTTCGGGGCAGGTGGAGCGGCGAGCCGAGAACGACCTTGGCCCGGCCACGTCCGCTTCGAAGGCCTGGCGACGGGACTCCGTCGAACCCCGCGGGCGAGGGGAGGAACGGAATGGCAGAGCCGAGCCTGTACGACCGGTTGGGTGGCGTGTTCGCCATCGCTGCGGTGATCGATCACTTCAGCGATGCGGTCGTCCAGAACCCCACCGTCGGCCAAGCGTCGAAGAACCCTGAGCTTCGTGAGTGGCATACCGACCAGCTGGACAGGCTTCCGGGGCTGAAGTTCATGCGCACCCTGTGGGTCTGCAACGTCGCCGGTGGACCCTTCACGTTCGCTGCCACGAAGCCGGGAAGCACCCCCCTCGGGCTGGAAGAGGCCCATCGCGAGCTCCACATCACCCCCGAGGAGTTCGACGAGGTCGCCGCTGAGCTGGGACGCTCACTCGATCACTTCGAGGTCCCTGCCCGTGAGAAGGATGAAGTCCTGGCGGCCTTCGCCGCCCACAAGGGGGAGGTGACCGAGGGATCGATGGCTCCGGCCTGAGAACCCTCAGCGGAGGTCTTCGAGGGACGCCACCGGGACGATCTCTTCAGCCCTCTTCGCCAGCCAGCGGTCGAGGCGATGAACGCGTATCGTGGCCACGTCCGATGGCGAAGATGAAGAAGTACGAGACCGTCGAGGGATATCTCGCCGATCAGCCGGAGGAAGTCCGCGAAACCCTCGAGCACGTGCGTGATTCGGTGCTCGCGGTCGTGCCCGACGCCACCGAGAAGATCGGCTACGGGATGCCCGGGTTCTACGTCGACGGGCGCCCGCTCGTGTACTACTCGGCGTTCAAGGAGCATTGCAGCCTCTTCCCCGCGAGCCCGGCCGTGATCGAAGGGCTCGCCGACGACCTGAAGGGATACGGGCTGGCGAAAGGCACGATCCGGTTCCCGATCGGTGAACCGCTGCCCAGGCCGCTCGTCAAGAAGATCGTGAAGGCGAAGCTCGAGGAGCTCCGAGGAGGGTAGGACGGATGGCCTCCTACACGGTCAATCGGCGAGCCGTCGCGAAGGCGCGGGCGCTGATCGATGCGCGCCAGTACGTCCTCGACAGCGACTGGGGGGACGTGCAACCGAAGGCCGACGACGAGAACGCCTTCCTCGAGGCCCACTCGTGGGCGGAGTACGGCGAGTGGTTCCTCGGTCTCACCGACGACGCCACCGACGAGACGAAGGGGCGCTACGCGTTCGTGTTCGGTGACTTCCGCCGCCTGCATCGGAGTGGACTGATCGCGTGCCAGTACCGGGCGGCCGAGTGGCGACACAAGGAGGTCGAGCTCGCGGCGCACCGACTCCTACAGCGCTTGGACAGCACGCAGACGTGAGTTTCCTCGTGGCCCCGTCACGTAGCGCTCTCCCGGAGCTACCTCGAGGAACCCTCTTCGTATCGAGGCCACGTCCAGGCGTAGCGGATGATCAGCAGCAGGAGTGCGATCTCACCGACGCTCAGGAAATAGAAGTACGCCCATTCCTCGCCGATCACCGAGGCCACGATGGACACGATGTAGAGGATCGGCAGCACGATGTTTGTCCAGCGGTTGACGCTCGGCCTGAGGACGAGCGAAAGGAAGACCATCGCGCTCGCGATCGCGATGTAGACCGAGGCTCCCAGCAAGAAGACTTGGTCGATCGTGATCCCTGAGATCTCACCCCCGATGACTTCCTCTATCTGCCCCGGAGCGAAGAATCCGAAGATGTCCCCGTAGGCGAACAAGAAGAGCATCGCTATCCACAGGGCGGAGATCTTGAGTCGGACACCGACCCGTACGTCTTCGAGGATCCTAGAGTTTGCGGTCGACACCTCGGCCTCCCTCGTTTGATCGGGTTCGCGTGGGCAGGGTCATCATCCATGAGGATGAGCGGCCGCGCCTCGGTGTCCGATGGACCGCGATACGACAACGGGCGCTGAAGATGCGTTGATGCCCTGGCTTCCCGAGGCTCTCCGTTTCCACCTTCTGGGGGAAGTACTCTCGAGCGCGATGGGGAACGAGTACTCGCAGGAGCTGATCGACCTAGCTTTCGCGGCCCTCGATCATGGGATCGATTCCGTGCGTGAGGGAGGGCCGCTGATCCCGTTCGTGATGTCGGAAACCGGCTCGGAGCGCACGCTGACTCGCTTCGCGGCGGAGATGCTCGAGGAGGGTCTTGCGCAGGGGATCGCTCACGTCGTGGCGAAGCGAGCTGATGCAGGCACTCGTCATGTGCTCGTCTACGACGGCTACGTCAGGCTCCCGGACGGGGAGCGGTCCGACGCGATCTACGCGGAAGGGGTCGAGGCCGACAGCGCGGTCGTCATGGGCCTCGCCCAGAGGTATCGGCCGAAGAAGGCGCTTCGTCGGTTCGAAGCGCTCGGCAACCCGATGCTCCTCCCGCCGGGATCGGGCAAGCTCGACCTCTGACGTATCGGCGCTACCTCTTATCGCGGTGTGGCCTCGGGCTGGCGTGGGTGGGCCACGTCGAGCCTTACTGGGTCGCCGCGGCGACGGATCCTTCCCGGAGCGGGGTCCTGATCGACGACCGTACCCATGACGGGCGCGGGCTGCTCCTCCAAGCGAAGGATCTCAACCTTGAACCCTTCGCGGGAGAGGGCGTGGCGCGCCTCCTCGACGGTCAACCCCCGGACGTTGGGCACCGCGGTCCGGCTCTTCGGCCTCGCACCTCCCATCTCGAGCCCGTCCCAGTCGAACCAGAGGTCGTACAGCATGTCGGAGATGCGATGTGCGAGGACCGAGAGGATGTCGATCATCTTGCCTCCACGCGTCCTTGCCGCCACTGAGGAGTCGACGGGCGCTCGTCCAGGCGATCACGATATATCGACGAGATGGACGAGCACCTCCGCCCTTCGGGCCACATCGAGTAGGCATCGGCGAACGGGCGGTCTTCAGGTTCGAACCGCGATGACCCGGAATGCACCGACGGGCTTGCTGAAACCTTTGAGTTTCAGCGCGTCGACTGCCTCCGTCTCAACGCGATCCTCGAGGTCCGCTTGGAGCCGTTGGCTGATGAGGATCTCGCCGGGCTCGGCGGCATCGCTGAGCCGGGAGGCGAGGTTGACCGTGCTCCCGATCGCGGCGTAGTCGTAGCGCCCCTCGAAACCGATACGGCCGAGCGTCGCGTAGCCGGTCGTGATGCCGACACCGAGAGCGAGGTCGTATCCCCGCCGGCGCCACTCGGAGGCGAGCAGGTCGATGCGCTCGCGCACCTCCACGGCCGTGCGCACGGCGGCGATCTGGTGCTCGGGGTCGGGGACCGGGTCGTTGTAGAACGCCATCAGGCCGTCGCCGGCGAAGTGCTCGACGGTCCCGCCATGCCCGGTCACGACCTCGCCGACCACGAGGTGGTAGGCGCGCAGCACGTCGAGGACCTCCTCCGGCTCGGCGGTCTCCGCGAACGCGGTGAACCCCCGGAGATCGGAGAACAGAGTGGTGATCTCGCGCCGGTGACCGGCCAGCAGCTGCTCCCCTTCGTCGCTCGAGAGCAGGCTCGCCACCTGAGGTGCGAACCGGGCGAGCTCGATCCGCTGCCGCTCGACCGTCTGGAAGAGGCGCACGTTCTCGATCGCCACGACCACCTGATCGGCGAACGTCTGCAGGAGTGCGACCTCGGCCTCGGTGAAGGGCTTGACCGTGTTCCGTCCCACCGCCATCGCACCGATCGGCTCGCCGTCCTTGAGCATCGGAACCCCGAGCGCCGTCCGATAGCCGCCGGCGCTCTGAACGTTCGTCAGCGCGTAGTCGGGATCCTCGAGAACGTCGACGATGTGGACCACCCCGCGTTCCAAGACGGCGCGACCGATCACGGACCCCCGCCCCGGTTCGTAGATGTGGTCGCGGACCATCCGTTCGTACTCCGGCCCGAAACTGGTGAAGGCGGCCATCCGATACACGTCGCCGACGCGCCGCGCGATGTTGCCGGTGTCGGCGTGGCACAGGAGTACGGCTCGATCGATCACGGTCTGGAGCACCGTCTCGAGGTCGAACGTGGATCGCGCGACCGTCTGGATCACGTCGTGGACCGCGGCCGCGCGAGCTTCCGCCTGCTTCAGCTCCCGTTGGAGCTGCGCGAGCTCGTCGCGTGCCTCGTCGATCACGAGCCGCCACCCTCCGCCTGTTCCTCGGCGTAGTTGATCAGGTCGAGCTCACCGGGCGATCGGCTCTCGGCGGTGAGAAGCGCCGCCGCCTCCGCTCGGTGTTGCGTCCCGTGGTTCACGACGTGCACCAGCATCTGCCAGACGGGCACTCCCTCGTGGACATGCTCGACGAAGGCATCGGTCACGGTCGGCAGCCATGCGTCGACGGCTGCCCACTCGGCTTCCCAGCGTTCGCGCAACCGGTCGATCGTCGGCAGCGGCTCGAGTTCGGGCTCGGGTTCCTCGCCGGTGTCCTGGAATCCGTGACGCCAGCGCTGCGAGGCGCCGAGGTGGTGGACGAGGATGGCGCCCAGACCCCGCTCGCCGACGACGTCCGGTCGTCCCCACACGGCAGGGTCCAGGCCGTCGAGGACCCCAAGCACGCGGCGGGTCGCCCAGCGGTCGTAGGCGAACAGGAAGCGGACCTCTTCAGCCTGCATCAGGAGCCGACCTGGTCCATCGATCCGTTCGTCCTTTTGGCCTCGGTTAAATCGAGGATAAGCCTCGGCGTCTCCTCGCGAAATCGCGAACCGCCTTCCGACATGGCTCGTAGAAGCGGAAGACAACCCCCTGCAGGCAAGCCGTGAAGGAGGATCCCGTGACACATCGCACCCGTGCGCGAGAGAACATCTCCGCGAGGAACCCCGTCCGCTTCTTGGTGGCGGTCTCCGCGATCTTGACGACGCTGGCCACGCTCGCCCCGCCGGCGCATGCCCAGGTGACCTACACGTTCACCAAGGTCGCGGACAGCCTCCGGGACAACTTCGATCCCAACAACTTCACGTGTGCGTCGATCAACAACCGCGGGGACATCGCGTTCAGGGCCGGGCGAACGTCTTCCGACGGGCTCAACTCGTTCGACGGCATCTATCGAGTGGACGCCGACGGGACGCTCACGACTATCGCCGAAGACCCGAGGCGCAAGCGGTTCGGGTTCCTGGGGAACTTCCCTTCGATCAACGACCTCGGTCAGGTCTCGTTCGCGGCCAATCTCGCTCCCGATTCCGACCAGGCCATCCTGCGGGGTGACGGCAAGAAGCTGATCACGATCGCCACGACCGCGAAGCAGTTCAACTTCTTCGGGTTCGACACTTCGGTGAACAACAGCGGTGAGGTGGCGTTCAAGGCCGAGCTCGACCCCGAATTCAACTTCGACGAGGGCCTCTTCTCGGGGTCGGGAGGCAAGATCACCACGCACTACCTGGCTTCGACCGACGTCTTCCTCGACGGGGAGCAGGTGCGGTTCGGTGGCAACGACTCCCGCCCCTCGATCAACGACGCGGGCGATATCGCGTTCGACGAGTCGATCCAGCCCAACTTCGACTCGGGCATCTTCGTGGGGCAGGAGGGAGCCTTCAGGACGATCGCCCCTCCCGGATCCGATAGTTCGCGCTTCTTCGGAGAGCCGGTGCTCAACGATGCGGGAACCGCGGCCTTCGAGACGTCTTTCTTCGACGAGACCACCGGAGAGTCCGTGACCGCGATCGTGACCGGGGACGGTGGACCGCTCACGACGGTGGCGGACACCACGGGCCCCTTCGGTGCCTTCGGCTTCAGGCCTCCTTCGATCAACAACCAGGGGGAGGTCGCCTACCTCGCGTTCCTCGACGATTTCCAGAGCTCGGGGATCTTCGTCGGTCCGGGCACGGAGCCGGTGATCTCGACGGGCGACGAGCTGGACGGCGCGATCGTGAGCAACCTCAGCTTCTGTGAGGAAGGTCTCAACGACTCCGGCCAGTTGACGTTCATCGCGACACTGGACGAGCTGGACGGCTCGGGATTCCGCACGGCGGTGTTCCGTGCGACACGCGAGCGTTAGCCACACACCGCCCTTGTCCGGCAGAGTGGCCGGGTGGAGGAACGCACCCGGATGTGGGGTTTTCGGCATGTCGCGACGCGTTACCTGAACCCGTTCACGCGCCTCTTCGCCGGCCGGCTGCCGGGCTTCGGGATCCTGACCCATGAGGGTCGTACGACCGGACGGACGCTACCGGACCACCGATCAACGTGTTCGAACGAGGTGGGGACTACGTGTTCTTCCTCACGTATGGCTCGGACGTCCAATGGGTGAAGAACGTTCTTGCCGCCGGGCAGCTGCTCGCTGCGGACGCGAGGGCGAGATGCGACGCTCGTCGATCCCGAGCTAAGCACCGACGCCGAGCTTCGTATCGCACCTCCGGTCGTTCGCTGGATCGGGCGGACCGTCGGGATGACGCAGTTCGTGCGGATGCGGGCGGTCTGATCGACGCGGCCGAGCCGGTCCGCCAGTCGAACGCCGCTTGACATATCGTTTATCGATGCTATCGTTCATCGATACTATCGATGAACGATATGGAGGAGGTCCGGGAGATGGATCCCATGCCGTCACGTGCCGCTCGCACCGCGTACCTCGTGCTCACGGTCATCTTCTGGATCACCGTGGTCGTCGGGCTGATCCTGGTGGCGCACCGCCTCGTCGGGTTCGGGCAGGATTCCGGGACACTCACCCTCCCGGCGAGTGTTGCCGTCGACGATGTTCGGCTGCCGGAGACGTTCGAGGTCGCGGGGCCGTTGCCGGTCAACGTCGACGTCGCCGACCCGAGTCTTTCGCAACGTGTGATCGCGACCGTGCCCGTGTTCGTCTGGTGGGCGCTGGCGCTCGTCGTCCTGTGGCTCGTGCGGAAGGTGGCACGATCCGCCGCGCAAGGGGACCCGTTCCGAGCCTCGAACGTCACCAGGCTGCGGTGGCTGGGCGCGCTCTTCCTGGTGGGCTTCCCGCTCGCGACGATCGTCGCCGGGTACTTCGCGGACCTGCTGTTCTCCCCGGAGGTGTGGACGAGTGGCCCTCTGCCGGCCGGAGGGATCGAGGGCGGGTTCCAGCTGGTGGTGTCCGCCCCCGCGATCATGGGGGCCGTCTGCCTGTTCGCACTCGCAGAGGTGTTCGCGTACGGCGCCCGGCTGCGCGAGGACGTCGATGCCACGATCTAAGCCCGACCCACAGCTCGACCCACAGTCCGACCACCGGATCGCGGTGCATCTCGATCGGGTGCTCGCCGACCGAGGGATGACCCTCACCGAGCTCGCGGAACGCGCCGGGGTGACGGTCGCGAATCTCTCCGTCCTCAAGAACGGGAGGGCTCGCGCGGTCAGGTTCTCGACGCTCTCGGCGATCTGCGATGTCCTCGACTGTCAGCCGGGCGACGTCCTCAGGTTCGACGCCTCGGGGGCCGTCCGTCCCTCTTGAGTTGGGGGCTTTACGTTTTTACCTTCTGGCCCTATCCTGGCTCTGTTATGTCAAAAGGTAAATACACGCCTCGGAGCGCCCTTCCCGGGCTGATCCGCCTACTCGTCGCGGATCTCCTGTCCGTGTCCGCAGGCGATGTCGCGCGAGCTGCCGGCGTGACGCGTCAGGCCGCCCACTACCACCTCTCGAGGATGGTCGAGACCGGTGAACTGCTCCGGTCCGGAGCAGGCCGCGGGACCCGATACGTCCGGAACGCCGACCTCGAGCGTCGTTATCCGCTGGAAGGGCTCGAGGAGGACTACGTCTGGCGGGAGGTCTCCGCCGGGCTCCCGGCGATCGACAGCGCCGAACCCAACGTCCGGTCGATCCTGACCTACGCCTTCACCGAGATGCTGAACAACGCGATCGACCACTCTCAGGGCGACGAGGCGAGAGTCATGGCGTGGACACGCCGGCCCTTCGCGTTCGAGGTGCACGACGATGGTGTCGGGGTCTACCGTCACCTCCGCGAACGGCTCGGCCTCGAGGACGACCTCGCGGCCCTCCAGGAGCTGACCAAGGGGCGAGAGACGACGGCGCCCGATCGCCACACGGGCGAGGGGATCTTCTTCACGTCCCGTGCCGTCGACCGGTTCGAGCTCGACGCCAATGGGTTGCGTTGGATCGTGGACACGGCCCGACAGGATCACGCGATCGGCGAAGCACCCGATCATCCGGGGACGAGGGTCCGGTGGGAGGTCGATCCCTCGACGCGACGGACCCTCGGCGAGGTCTTCGCGCCCTTCGTGGATCCGGACTCGCTCCGGTTCGATCGCACGGTCGTGCCGTTGCGTCTCTTCGAGACCGAGGGACGATTCGTCTCGAGGGCAGAGGCGAAGCGCTTGGGCCGGAACCTCGAGCGATTCCGCGAAGCCGTCCTCGACTTCAGCGGGATCGATGAGATCGGCCAGGGCTTCGTGGACGAGCTGTTCCGAGTGTGGGCACGTGACCACCCGCGAACCCGTCTCGTTCCGATCAGCATGTCCCCGGTCGTGGAACGGATCGTGCGTCGCGCTCGCGCCGAGTAGGGCGAGCGCGGACCGCTGCTCTGCTCGCGGGCAGCTGTCAGGTCAGGAGGTACCGCGCTGTGCCCATGCCTCCGCCGTAGGAGAACGAGCCGACGACCAAGAGCCTCGGGACATCGTCGAGAGCGGACCCGTGGCCGTACCCCACCACCTGCGCCGCCCTGCCGTCGCCGCTGAACGTGAGGTCTCGGATCCCCGAGGACCGATATCGAGCGATGCCGATGCGCAGCTGTCCGTTCACTTCCACGTCGCCGACGGCGATGATCTTCCCGCTCGATCGCACCTCCACGTCCTGGGCGATGTCCTCGAAGCCGGCGAAGTTGGTTCGGACGATCCCGTCCCCATTGAACGTCGGGTCCAACGAACCGTTCAACCGGTAGCGCACGAGCATGAAGTCGACACTCGAGCCGAGTCCGTATCCCGCCGCGACCACCTTCCCGTCCGGCTGGAGCGACAGGGCGTTGGCCCCGTACCGCGTGCCGGTGATCACGCGGCCGTCGCTGCTGTAGGAGGTGTCCAGTGCTCCTCCGGGCAGCAGGCGAGCGAGCGCGAAGCCACCCGGTTCGAGTCGACGGCCCGCCAGAACGATCCTGCCGTTGGCCTGGATCTCCACATCCCGGGCTCGTGTCTGGCCCGCGGGGAAGCGGATGGTTCGTTTCCCGTCCGAGCTGAAGGTGGGGTCGGGGACTCCCTCCGAAGTCAGCCGAGCGATCGCCATGTGCGCCCCGGATGCAGTCTCATCAACCCCGCCGGCGAGGACGATCCGGTCCGACCCGTCCACGGCGATCCCGGAGGCGAAGTCCGCGTCGCCGCCGAACCTGACCACGGAGATCCCGTCTTCGTCGAAGGAGGAGTCGAGCTCTCCCGTGGTCGTCAACAGGAACGCGGCGGCGTCGGGGTCGCCGATGTTGACCTGCACGTATCCCGCGATCGCGATCCGCTGATCGGAGAGCAGCGCGACGGCGTTCCCGGCCGCAGAGGGACCGATCGGCAGCGTGACGATCCCATCCCCGTCACCGAACGCCGGATCCGGCGTGCCGTCCTCGAGATACCGGGCAGCCATCACGACGAAGGTGTTGGTGTCCCAGTCCTGCCGCCATCCGACGGTGACGATCTTTCCGTCCGGCTGAACGGCCACGTCCTCCGCCCATTCGTCCGTATCGATCTCGTGCGGCGTGCTGACCTTCCCGTCCTCACTGAACGTCTGATCCAGAGCGCCACCGGTGGCGAGCGCCTGGCCCGGGACGAGAAGCAGTAACGAGGCGCAGATCGATGCGAGAAGACGGGAACGATTGACCACGGGGCACCCCTTCGCCGACGGATCGGTCGCCGAACACGGAACGTATGCCTTTTGGAAGCAACCTGTCGAGGCGGCGGCAACGGGTTGTTCGTCTCCTCGGTCGACTCCTAGTTGACGCGTTCCCACGTGTGGCCGGGGAAGGCGACCGCGATCATCCATATGCAATCGAAGCCGCCGCACACCTCGGGCAGGACCGGTTCGAACTTGATCGTGTCGCCTCGGATCTCGAAATGGAACGTGGCGTCGCCCTCGCCGATCGTGAGCGTGCGGTCATCCATGATCTCGTACGTCCCCTCGTCGACCTGTTCGCCTCGCCAGTCGAGGGACCCGAAGGCGCCGGACTCGGTGAAGAAGTGGGAATGCTCCCGGGGGACCGCTCCTTCGCAAGGGTCGTCCTTCTTGGCGAGCTGTTCGAGTGTCCCGCCTACCCAGCCGTTCCCTTCGATGGCCTGCGGTGCCCGCGAACCCATGCCGTTCCTCTCGAGCAGACGCACGAGCTCTTGGCACTTCGTCACTCGCTTCCACTCGCCGACCAGCGGCGAAACCTCTGGGCTCAGTGATGAGCTCGGCTGACCGGTCGGTTCGGATGAGACATCCGGCGCCGGCGTGCCGCCGCCGCAGGACAACCCAACGATCGCGAGGACGAGCAGAAGCGGTCGGCATCGTCGGCGCATCCTCGTCACCCCTCCGGCAGCCAATACGCCGACTCTTCCAGCAGATCGGTGTCCGCGATCCGTCTGAGGTCGGACCCGTCCGCCGCAGCGATGTAGACGTCGAACCGCTGGTCCTCGAGGGCCATCGAGAAGAGGACGTGCGAGCCGTCGGGGGACCAAAGACCGCCCATCGCGTACCCGTCGATCCCATCTCCGATGAGGGGTGAGCTTTCCCCGTCGAGCGTCACGTAGTGCAGCGCTCCGTCGGATGCGGCCAGTATCGAGCTCCCGTCGGGGGACCAGTCGCACGGGATCCCGGTGAGGACGACGTCAGCGAGCAGAGAACGCGCGTTGTTTCCCGCCGCGCCCATGACCATCAACGTGCCCCTGGTGTCATCGGCCCCCGTGCGGATGAAGGCGAGCTCCGTTCCGTCCGGCGAGTACTCGCACGGGATGTCCCTGTTCCGCGTGAGCCGCCGCGGATCGCTCCCATCGGACGCCCGGACGGTGTAGATGCCGGCCCGCGAGGGATCGGAGTCGTCCCATCCCTCGCATGCCAACCGTCCCTCAGGTGCCCAGACCCCACACACGAGGTTCAGGCTCGGATCCGCGTTCGCGAAGAGGCGGTACCCGGTCCCGTCGATCCCGACGGTCCCGCCGACGAACAGTCCCTCTGCGTTCAGCGCGGATATCGCGAGAAGGGAGCCGTCCGGCGAGAGGTTCCTCGCCTCGAACTCCTTCCCGGGCACGAAGGGCGCCTCCCCCGAGCCATCGACTCCCACGACGAAATGCAGGAACTCGCCCGACCCCATGATGCGGGAGAACAGGATGCGACCCTGCATCGGGGCTTCGGCGGAAGCGGAGTGGGAGGCGGATGAAAGAGGCTCTCCGTCGCCGTCCACCGGCGGCGAGCCGGCGCATGCCGCCAGCATCACCGATGCGATCAGCACCGCAAGCGAGAGTCGACCCGTTCCACTCATCGTCGCTAATCCGATCGCGCGAAGGGATGACCCGTGAAGAAAGCGGTCGTGAAGAAGGAGTGCACGTACTTGTTCTCGGCGGTCCCGCTCTCGGTGCTGCGGATCAGCTTCAGCGTGAAACGGTCCCCGTGGAGGTCGAGGGCGAACAGGAACGTATCGCCGATGTCACCGGTGTCGAGCAAGAGCCGATCGTCCTCCGTGAGCCGATAGCCGCCGCCCTCGACCACCCCGACGGCCTCTCCATCCCAGAACCCACTGAGCTCGTACCGACCGTCCTCGAAACGGAGCTCGAACCGGAAGGTGCGGATGCCGGCGATCACCGTGTCGGCGTCCTCCCGAGTGAATCCTGCATCGAGCACCACCGCACGGATCTCGGCCGCGGTGATCGTTGCCGTCTCCCATGTGCCTTCGAGCGCGTTGACCGGCTCAACGCTCGCGGAGGCAGGCGGGATCTTTGTCGGAGCGGTCGCGAGGTCCGCGGGCAGCGAGGCACCGCAAGCGGTCATCGACACAGCCATCGCCATCGCCGGAATGAGGCTCATCACGGGAGCGCTTGCCAAGCCGGCTTGCCGTATCCCGGCAATCGCTGCACATCGTTGCCTGCGGCGGTCATCACGTAGATGTTCCGGGTGCCATCGACCTCGAGGTAGAAGGTGACCAACGTCCCGTCGGGGGAGAACGCGGGACCTCCCCAATCCCCCTTGCAACAGCTCGATCGGTAGAGGAGCCGATCGCCTGTACCATCCAGGTCCACGACCCGGATCTCGGCACGATGATCCGTCGGACCGACCTCGGGAACGTTGATGTACAGGATCCGGTCGCTGTCCGGTGACCACGACGGCGCGCCGGGGCTCGTACCACTGTGCCACGACACGACGAGTCGCAGATCTGAGCCGTCCGCGCTGACGACGTAGATCCCTTGGGTCGCTAAGAAGGTGAGCTTCGTGCCGTCCGGTGACCATCCCGATGGGGTCCCGTTCAGATGATCGAACGTCGCCTGCAAGCTGCCGACGATGGTTCGCCAGCCCGTGCCGTCGCTTCGCACGACGTCGAGCGAGCCCTGGCCGCTGAAAGCGATCAGTTCCCCGGAGGGCGCCCACGAGGGGTGTCGAGCTCGCCCTTCGTAGGCACACGACTGGCAGCCGGTGATCTGCGAGAGCTCTCCCGAGGAGGCGTCGATGACGAAGAGATCGAACCCGGAGGAGAGGACGAGCCGCTCTCCGTCGGGAGACCAGGACAGGCCATGACCGTTGTCGCAATCTCCCCTGTCGTCGCCCGATCTCGCGGGGCATCTGGCGAGGAGACGGACCTCCTCCGTCGTGGCGTCCATCACGTAGATCGACATGTCGCCGAGGAGTCCCGCGGAGAGCTCGCCGAAGACGAACGCGAGTTGCGTGCCGTCCGGTGACCAGGCCAAGCCCTCGAAGTTGCACGGGTGCGCCCTGTCGATGAGGCATTCCCCCGGCGGTTCCGGAGGTTGCATGGTTCTGTGGTGGCTCGTTCCATCGGGATCGCTCAAGAACAGTCCGCGGTTTCCTTGGAAGGCGATGACGCCGTTCCGGGCCGTCGGTGCGCCGCCGGTCCGGTCTCGTTGGATGGCGACCTGCGAGGCGATCAACGCGCCCGCGAGCGCGATCGAGACACCGACCGCGCCGGCGGCGAGCCGCTGGTTCCGACGCTTGTGCTCGCGACGCTTGTGGAACGTGTCGAGGGTGAACGGCCGCACATCCACCCGACCCAGCTCGCGTTCGACGATCGTTCGGGGATCAGCCATCGGGGTTCTCCTCCGTGGTTCCTCGCAGAGCCGAGCGTGCCTGGTGCGTGAGTGCCCAGACGGTCGACGCCTTGATGCCCAGCACCGCGCCGGTCTCCTCGCCGGAGTAGCCGAGGGCCTCGGTGAGCACGAGAGCGGCCCGTTGCCGCGGCGTGAGCCGTGCGAGCGCCTGGGCCGCGAGCTCTCGATCCTCGACCGCCTGGAAGACATCGACGGCAGGACCGATCCCCACCGCACGTTTGACGGCCCGCGCGGCTCGTCGATATTCGCTCCGGAACCCGTTCATCGCCGTTCGGTACAGGTAGGCGCTCGGATCCTCCATCTCCCCGATGGAGTCCCATCGTTCGAACACTCGCGTGAACGCCTCCTGGGCTATGTCCTCGGCCTCCGCTCGGCTGCCGGTGATGACGGACAACACGCGGAGCAGGCGGTCCTTCTCGTCTTCGAAGAACGACTCGAATGAGTGCGTCGTGGACATGGAGGCTCCGGGAGCCTGCCACGTTCGCGGAAGTCGAGCGACCTCACCCATCGGACGTTCAACGCCTGGGAACGAGAGAACCTGTAGGCGGGGGGCTCTATCGTGTGGCGACCGAGCGCGAAGAAGGGAGAGTCGATGGAGCCGTATCCGGGAGTGTTCGTGGCGAGCGCGACGACGGAGGAGTGGGGACCCGATCCCGAGGTGCCGGGGAGCGCGATGCACGAGCTCGTGCACGCCGACGGCCTCCATGCCGGCCTCTCGCGGTTCACCGAGGTGAACGGCCCGATCACGTGGACGCCCGAGACTCGCGAGGTGGCGATCATCCTCGAAGGCTCCGTGCGGATCGAGGTCGCCGACGGCGAGGCACTCGAGCTCGGGGTCGGGGACCTCTTCTCGCTCCCGCCCGGCCGAGAAACCACGTGGCACGTCACGACGCCGTTCAAGGAGATGTGGGTGCTCGCCGCGGACTGAAGGAAGCGTGGGGAGAGGGATATGGACAAGCCGAAGAGCGTCGAGGGATACCTGGCGGGATTGCCGGAGGGTCCGCGGGCTGTTTTGGAGGACCTCCGGAACACCATCAAGGCCACGGCGCCCCAGGCAACCGAGGCGATCAGCTACAACATGCCGGCGTTCAAGCTCGATGGCCGGTTCCTCGTCTCGTACGCGGCGTTCAAGAATCACTGCAGCCTCTTCCCATGGAACGACGCGATGGTGGAGGCGTTCGGAGACGAGCTGGAGCCCTACCTCGCCGGGAAAGGGACACTCCGGTTCACCGCGGACGCTCCCATGCCCGCTGCGCTCGTCAAGAAGATCGTCAAGGCGCGGATCGAGGAGCACGAGGCGCAGACTCATCGTTGAGGGGATGGCGGCCGGGCGCTCGGACACGTACCGTGTGCCGGTGGCCACCTACGAGTACCTCTGCCTCTCCTGCGAGCAGCCGTTCGAGGAGCGTCGGCCGATGAACTCCGGCCGGGTCGGCACGGCGCTGGCGTGTCCTTCGTGCGGGAGCGACCGGGTGCGCCGCCGGTTCTCGTTCTCCGCGGCGACGGGGAGCGCGGGATTCGGCCCGGCCGCCCAGTCGGCCGGCGGGGGCTGCTGCGGCGGAGCCTGTGGCTGCGGCAACTGACGGATTCGGCTCCGGCCTCCGCCAGACGCGTGAGTCGTCCGACGCGGGGTTGTGACCGACCGCTCGTGGATAACGTCAGGACGTGGAAGGGATCGCGGGGTACTTCACGGCGCTCGGGCTCTCGACGGCGGCCGGTCTCAACGCCTACATCCCGCTGCTGACGGTCGGGCTGCTGAACCGCTATACGGACCTGATCGACCTGCCGGCGCCCTGGGACAACCTCGGCGATCCGCTCGTGTTGGGGATCGTCGGCGTGGTCGGGGTGGCGGACTTCATCGGCGACAAGGTGCCGATCGTCGATCACGTGCTCCACGTGATCGGCCTGGCGGTGGCGCCGGTCGTGGGTGGACTGTTGGCGCTCGCGTCGGCGAGTGCGTTCGATCTCGATCCGGGGATGACGGCCGGGCTGGGCGTCGCGGCCGCGCTGGCGACGCAAGTCGGCCGGACCGCAGCCCGCCCGGTCTCGACGGCGGTCACCGGAGGAGGCGGCAATCCGGTCGTGAGTCTCGGTGAGGACGGTGTCTCCGGAGCGCTCGCCTTCACGGCGGTGGTGTGGCCCGTGGTGGCCGCCGTCCTCGCGGCGATCGTGCTCGTCGCGGTCTTCGTGATCTGGCGGAAGTGGCGCACGTTCCGCTCCCGCTTCCAGACACGCGATCGTTCGACAGGGCCCGGGTTCGTCGGATAGCTCGTCCGGGTCGGCACGGTGGTTTGCGTGAGGTTCGCTGTCGTGGAACTGTGTCCGGGAACGGGCGCCCAGCGGCGGGGAGGCACATGAGTCGGAGTGCCAGATCCACTCGGACCGTCGTGGGGGCCGTCATCGGCGCCGTCTTGCTTGCCGCGATCGGCGGCACCGCGTTCCTCTTCCTCGGAGGACCCTCAGAAGGCTTCGCCAGGTTCCAGGGGAAGAACTTCGTGATCGGAGCCGTCGTGGGCGGGGTCGTGGGACTCGTCCTCGGAGGCATGGTCGGTGCTCGAGCGGCGAGATCCGACGGGGCGCCGACGGTCTGAGCGGTCGCGTCCTGGTCCGTCCGTAGACTCCCGCTCCATGCCGATGAAGCCTCTCGATCTCTCGCGGCGACGGATGGCCAACTCGCGACTCACGGGGGACGGCTTCGAAACGCCGGAGGAGGTCGTCGGGTGGCACCTGGCGATGCAAGCGCAGGAGTACGGCCCGGCGAAATGGTCGATCGGACAGCGCTCGACCGGGCTCCTCGACGCGGACGTCGAGGAAGCCGTCGCCGCAGGCTCGATCGTCCGCACCCACGTGCTCCGACCTACGTGGCACTTCGTCGCTCGCGACGACATCCGTTGGCTGCTCGCGATCAGCGGCCCGCGCGTGCAACAGGGGAACGCCGGGCGGTATCGCGACCTCGGGCTCGACGAGCGGACGCGGGCTCGCGCCGTCGAGGTGATCGTCTCGGCGCTCCAGGGCGGCAACCGCCTGAGCCGGAACGAGATCGGCGACGTTCTCGACGATGCGGGGATCGACCGGGAGGGCCAGCGGCTGCCGTACATCCTCATGCACTGCGAGCTCGAGGCCGTGATCGGAAGCGGCGGGCTCGCGGGGAAGCAGCAGACGTACGCGCTCCTCGACGAACGCGTGCCGAAGGGGCGCCGACTCGATCGTGACCACGCGTTGGTCGAGCTCACTCGGCGTTACCTGCGGAGCCACGGCCCCGCGACCGTGAAGGATATGAACTGGTGGTCCGGGTTCACGATGGCCGACATCCGGAAGGCGCTGGAGATGCTCGGCGATGAGGTCCGGAGCGAGACGATCGACGGGGTCGTGTTCTGGTCGGTCGTGGCCGACGAGGCTCCTCTCCCGCCGGCTCGCGGCGCCCACCTGCTCCAGACCTACGACGAGCTCGTCGTCGGCTTCAGCGAGTCCCGATTCTTCCGCGATCCTCGGTTGGAGAGCGCGCGCGCCGCGTGGAGCGGCGCGACCGGGGGACCTGTTCCCACCGGCGGGATCCTGTTGAACGCTCGGATCGGCGGCCACTGGCGACGCACGATCGCGCGGACCCGCATCGATGTGGAGGTCCATCTCTACGAAGAGCCGAAGCGCGCCGACGCGCGGGCGCTGCATGCCGAGGCCTCGGACCTCGGTCGCTTCTTCGGCCTCGAGGTGGCGCTCGAGACGAAGCTCCTCCGCGGCGGCGCGCCTCGGTAGGGTTCGGGCGTGCGAACGGACCTGGGCGTCGAGGACCTGGACGGCTTCCTCGACGAGCCTCTCATCGCGGTCCTGGCGACGCTGCGCAAGGACGGAAGCGTCCTGCTCTCACCGGTCTGGCACGAGTGGCGGGACGGCGGCTTCAACGTCTGGACCGGCGCCAACGACGTGAAGACGCGACATCTGCGCCGCGACCCCAGGGCCTCGATCCTGGTCGCCGAGTCGAAGTTCCCGCTCCGAGGCATCGAGGTCCGCTGCGCCGCGAGGATCGTCGAAGATGGTGCCGCCGAGATCGCCGAGCGGATCGCGAGCAGGTACATCGGTCCCGTGAGAGGTGCGGACTATGTGGGGTCGGCGAGCAACCACGTGATCATCCGGCTCGAGCCCGGGGACCTCCGAGCCTGGGACTTCGCCGACGAGCACGAGGACATGGGTGCCTGACGCATGTTGCCCAAGGAAGCCGTGTCGATGCTCGTCCTCCTCATCTGGGGATGCGTTTCGATCTTCTGGGCGCTGATCGTGCGCTGGGAGGCGACCCGCCAAACGGAGGCGAGGCGCGAAGAGGTCGAGCGGGGGCGCTCCGAAGTGGAGAGCATCGGAACCCGCGTCTGGCACGTCGCGGCGATGACGGTCACGATCGCCATCCCACTCGTGTTCGTCATCGACGGGCTGTTCGGCGGGATCGGGGTCCTGTACTCGCCAGGTCTCTCGTTCTTCGCGGGTCCGGACCTCGTGCTGCAGATCGCGGGGATCGTCATCTCTGTCGGAAGCCTGGCCATCCTGATCGGGGTCGGTCGGAAGCTCGCCGTCCGGGTCTATCGACTGGCAGCAGAGGAGCGTGAGTTGATGACCGACGGCCTCCACCGGTACGTGCAGCATCCCTTCTACCTCCAGTTCCTGCTGCTCCCCGTCGGCTTGTTCCTGTTGACGCTGAACTACCTCGCCGTGCTCGTCTTGATCTCCTACAACACGCTCTGGGGGCCGAAGTTCATCACCACGTGGGCTCGGGAGGAGGAGGCCGAGATGCGGCGTCGACACGGGGCGGACTACGAGGCGTACGTCGCACGGACCGGCAGGTTCTTGCCTCGGCTCCGCCATCCGTGACGGCGGTCAGACCTGAACCGGTACGGGTAGATCCTCGCCCTGGATCGGCTCCGCGGTGCGCCAATCGTCCCCCCGCACCTGGCGCACGACGAACTCTCGCATCTCGTCGGCGGGAACCGCTTTCGAGTACAGGAAGCCCTGCGCCCGTTCCGCCCCGAGCGCCGTCAGGGTCGCAGCCTGCTCCTCGGTCTCGACGCCTTCCGCGACCGTTCGCAGGTGCAGCTGATCGGCGAGCATGATGATCGCCTTCGCGAACCCGGCGTCCTCGGGCCCGCGCGCGACGCTGTCCACGAACGCCTTGTCGATCTTGAGGATGTCGACGGGGAAGCTGCGCAGGTGATCCAGTGACGAGTACCCGGTACCGAAGTCGTCGATCGCGATGCCGACGCCCAGCTTCTTGAGCGCCCCCAGCTGACGGATCGTGTCGTCGATGTCGCGCACCAGCACGCTCTCGGTGATCTCGAGCACGACGTCCTGTGGATCGACCCTCGAAGAAGCGACCGCATACGCCACCGCGTCCACGATCTCTGCTCGTTGCAGGCTCTCGGCCGACACGTTGATGGCGACGTGGAACGTCTGACCGTCCGCCAGCTCCTTCCATCCGACGGCCTGACGGCACGCCTCCTTGAGCATCCACCGGTCGAGCTCGAAGATGGTGCCCGCTCGCTCGGCGACGGGAAGGAACCGTCCCGGCAGGATCAAGCCCCGTTCCGGGTGCTGCCAGCGGATCAGTGCCTCTGCCCCCACCACCTTGCCGCTCGGGAGCTCCACGACCGGCTGGTAGAAGGCCCGGAACTCACACCTGTCGATCCCCGCTTGCAGCTGCGCGAGCAGTCGAAGTTCTCCGAACAGCTCGTCCTGCATCGAGGCTTCGTACTGAACGAAGCGGTGCTTGCCGTCGGTCTTCGCCGCGTACATCGCGGTGTCGGCCTCGCGCAGCAGATCCTGGCCGAGGGTCGTCGGGTTCTCGGTGGAGGAGACGCCGACGCTTCCGTGGACCCTGATCGTCCGGCCGTTGATCGGGAACGGCCCGTCCATCGCGTCGAGGAGGCGCCGTGCGGCGCGACCGGCATCCTCGGGCGCCGTCATCGAATCCAGCAGGATCGCGAACTCGTCCCCGCCGATCCTGGCCGCGACGTCGGTTCCCCGGAGCACGCCGCGCATCCGCTGGCCGAGCGCGACGAGCACCCGGTCGCCCGCATCGTGCCCGAGCGTGTCGTTGACCACCTTGAAATCGTCGATGTCGAGGAACAGGACGCCGACCGCACCACCCGTGCGGCCGAGCCGGTCGATCGCGTGATCCAGCCGGTCGTTGAAGAGGTTCAGGTTGGCGAGGCCCGTGAGGGGGTCATGGAGCGTCTGATAGCGGAGCTGCCCCTCGAGCTCCTCGCGTTGCTCGAGCGAACGTCCGAGGAGCTCGCTCTGCGTTCTGAGCTCGCCCACCTTCCCCTGGACCGTCCGGACGAGCCTTTCCATGCGGACGAGCACGATCAGGAAGATGAACACCGACGCTCCGGCGATGACCGGGATGTCGAGGGGGGCGTCCCGAACCCACTGCACCACGAGCGTCAGTGGTCCGAGCGAGGCGGCGAGCGCGAGCATCCCGAGCCGAGAACGGCTCGGTTTCTCGCTCCCGGTACCGGCTGCCGCGCCGGCATCCGCCATCGAGGGATGCAGGGCCGCCGCCGCCGTCAGCCAGTAGAAGGCGAGCCAGCTGACATCGACGATGTGTCCCGTGTAGTACGTGCCGTGCAGAGATTGGAACGAGTACACGACGTCGCCGACGAGGGTGCACATGACGGCGGCCGCGAGGAGCCGGTGGCTCGTCGAGTGGCTGCCCGGAGCGAGCAGGAGTCGCACGACGACCGCGAGCAGCAGGACGTCGGTGAGCGGGTAGGCGACCGCCACGGCCTGCGAGACCCCGTTGAGTGATGCATCCGCGGCATACGGGGCCATGAAGAACGCCCAGGAGAGTGCGCCCGCACCGGCCGCGATGATCAGCGCGTCGAGGGCGCCCTCGACGTCACGGGGAGTGCCTCGCCGGCGGAGCATCCCGGTGAGACCGAAGGCCATGAGCACGGGGCCGACCAGGTAGATGTAGTCGGCCGTCGAGGGCCAAGGAGCGACCCGCTGGAGCACCAGCTCGTAGCTGTTCCAGATCCCGTCGCCGATCACCCACGCCGAGATGCCAAGTGCGAGGAGGATCCAGGGGCGCGTGGATGTCGGGCGGTTGCGACGAACGCCGACGAGCATCGCGACGACTGAGACGATCCCGATCGCTTGATACAGGATCATCTGGCTCTTCGCGTCGCCGATGAGGAAATACGTCAGCGTCGAGATCGCACCGATCCCGAGGAAGACCTTCCACGTGCGCTCTGTGAGGGTTCCGGTTGTCACTGTCAGCCCCTTCGGATGTCCACCCTCCGGACGGAGCCGATGACGAGCCGCGCAGGGCAGGCCCCTATCCTGCGCCGCAGGGCACGAGTCCCCATCCGGGGAACTCACTCGAAATGTCGGGAGGTGGGTGTCACCCACGGACGGTGTGCGCTGCGATGGAGGGTGACTGCGGGTAGTGCCTCGTGAGTGGGGGTTGCTACAGATACCTCGCGGCGGCCATCCCGATCACGGCGACGATCAGTAGCGGGACGATCGCTTTGCCGGCGGCGATCGAACGACGCTGGATGGCTTGCATCTGCGCGGCTTGCTCGGGTGTGGGAGCGCCGCCGCTGGCAGCGACCGCTCGTCCGATCGCGAGTGTGGCCATGATCCCAGGTCGGACGATCGAGCCACCGATCGCGAGGGCGGCGATCGCGCAGAGCGCCCCGATCGTGAGCGAGATGCCGTAGGCCGAGCCGATCACGTCGAGGTCGAGCCCGCCGGTCACGCGCCAGTACATCAGGAGTCCCGCGAGGACGGTGAGGCCGGCCGCGCCCAACACGTAGTCGATCAAGCGCTTGCGTCCGGCGAGATGCATCATGAACGGCCCGGCCGCCGGCCCCAGTTCACGCGCCGCGGGCTGGATGAAGAGCAGCGTCGTCAGAGCAGCGCCCACCCAGAAGACCCCCGCCAGGATGTGCACTACACGCAGCACGACCATGTAGGTGTCCACGAACGCGGACCCTAGCGGCCGGGAAGGCCGCGGGCAAACGTGGAGGCTCCCGGTCTCTACCGGCCGCCGATCGCCGGCAGGAGCTCCTCCTTCGCGAACTCGAGGAACTCCTCCTGTCGCGGTCCCACGTGGTGAAGGAAGACATGGTCGAAGCCGGCATCCTCGAACTCGCCGATCTTCTCGAGGATCGGCTCCGTCCCCGGCCCGCAGACGACCTTCTCGGCGACCGCATCGGCGGTCACCAGCTCGGCCACCTCCTCGAAGTGCTGCGGCTCCGCGAGCTCCACCGTCAACTCCCCGGGGGCGCACGTGTTGGGCCACCACTCGAGGGCCTCGGCTTTGGCTTTCTCCTCGTCGGGGCCGTAGCACAACGTGAGCTGCCCGTAGACCGGGTTGCCATCGCCGCCGGCTTCCCGGAAGGCATCCACGAGCTCGGCCTCGGGCGCCGTCGAGATCAGCGCGTCCCCGCTCTTGCCCGCGAGCGTGGCCGCCGCCGGCGTCGACGCGGCCACCGCGATCGGTGGCGAGGTCTCCGGGAGCGTATACAGCCGGGCGCGGTCCACGGTGTAGTGGTCGGTCCACTCGGTGACGAGCTCACCCGTCCAGAGCGTGCGGATCAACTCGATGGCTTCCTCGAGCATGTCGAGTCGCTCCTGCGGATGCGGCCATCCCATGCCGACGATGTGTTCGTTCAGGTTCTCTCCGCTTCCCAGGCCGAGGATGAAGCGGTCGGGGAGGAGTGCTGCGGTGGTGGCGGCCGCCTGTGCCACGATCGCCGGGTGGATCCGGATCGTCGGGCAGGTCACCGCGGTCATGATCGGCACGCGCTCGGTCTTGACGGAGAGACCGCCCAGGACGCTCCAGACGAGCGGGCTCTGGCCCTGGCGTGACGTCCAGGGATGGAAGTGATCGGAGATCGTCAGGAAGTCGAAGCCCGACTCCTCGGCGATCCGCCCGTACAAGAGGAGGTCGCCGGGTCCGTGCTCCTCGCTCGACAGGGTGTAGCCGATCCGCATGAGGGGATGATGTCCGCCGCGCAGGCGTCGCAAACGTCGTGGCATGATGCTGGCTTCCGAGGGGGCCCCACCCTTCGGGACGGGCCGAACGAGGGAGGGAGCCATGCCGAGGATCTATTCGATCCGTCCGACGTTGTCGCTGAAGGGACGCCGCTTCCAGGGCGTGCGGGGATTCACGGGGAAGCCGTTCCACCCGCCGCTCACGGACTTCCCCATCGTCTGCTACGCGCTCGCGGCAGCGTTCGATCTGATCTCGTACTTCTCGGCTTCCTCGGACCCGAAGGCGCGCGACTTCTTCGTGGCGGCCACGTTCGTGATGGTCGCTGGGTACATCGGTGGGCTTCTCGCCGCGATCACCGGATTCTTCGACTGGTGGAAGGGCATCCCGAGGGACCGGAAGAGCGGACCGATCGGCAAGGCCAAGCACACACAGGTCTGGCGCACGATCAACTTCCACGCCACCGTGATGATCGTGGTCACCGTGGTCACGCTCGTCGACATCCTTCAACGCGTTCCGAACTTCGAGGAAGGACAGACTCAGCCGCTGTGGCTCGTGTTGTCGTTGATCTCCGCCGCGGGCGTCCTGTTCGGGGCGGCCTACGGCGGGACCCTCGTGTTCGAGTACGGGTTCAACGTCGAGAACGTCGACGAGGTCTGGAAGGAGAGCGAGGTCGATCACTTCCCGGGCGACAAGCCTGGTGCGGCGTCGACGTAGGAGACGGCGTGGCGCAACGTCCGCTCGGCTACCGGACCCAGACCTCGGTGACGTCGGCCGCGTCGCCGCAGGTCGTCTACGACACGATCGCGGATCTGCGCAACCATCTCGACTGGTCGGGCGAGCGCGCGAGCAGCGAGACGTTCAAGCTCCTGTCGATCGAGGCCCCCGATGGTCCCGCGGCGGTCGGGACCGCGTTCACCTCCTCCGGCTCGGCCGACAACGGCACGTTCCACGACCGCTCGGAGGTGACGGTGGCCACCAGCCCGACGACGTTCGTGATCGAGACCGACTCCCACCTCGATCGCAAGCGCGGGAAGCCAGTGGGACGCCCACTTCGTGCATCGGTACGACATCGCGCCCGAAGGATGACGGCTCGCGGATCACCTACACGGAGACGATCGAGCGCGTGAACTACGTGCCGTACTGGCTGCAGCCGCGTGGTGCGGCTCGCTCTTCAAGGTCTACGTGAACCGCGCGGATCGCAAGCAGCTCGCGAACCTCGCCCGGCTCGCCGAGGAGCGCTCGGGGACCTGATCAGAACTCGAGCGTGCAGTTCTCGCAGACGAAGCGGGTGGCCCGGAAGTTCGAACTGTGCCCACCACAGCGGGCACACCGGCGGCAGGTGCCTCCCGAGGTGCAGTCGATGGGGTCCGTCGTCTCGCCCGGTTGATCCCAGGTCGTCGCCGGCTCCGACGGCTTCGGGATCTGGATCGACAGGAGCGTCATCGGCCCGTCGCCGCTCACGAAACCGTGCGGGTGCGCGGTCGCCCGCCCGATCACGAGGCTTCCCTGAAGCGGCACCGGGTTGTCGGCGAGGAGCGCCTTCCCCTCTCCGGAAAGGACGACGACCCACTCCTCGGAGTCCGGGTGGGTGTGCGCGTAGGCGGTCTGGTTCGCGGTGAATCCCTGCAGCGAGAGGTAGTACCCGTCGCCCTGGCTGATCGGGACCCGCCGGAACCCCGAGGGACAGAGGGCGAGGACCTCCTCAGGGTGCATCGAGAAGACGCCGAGGTTGTCCAGGACCTCCGCGAGGTCGCCGACCGAGTGGGACATGGGTAGCATCCTCTCGCATCGGAGGCCGCCGGCCAAACGGAGGCGAGACGGCCGAGAAGGAGGTCATCTTGACCGAGCGGTTGATCATCGTCGACCACGTCCTGTTCGTCGTGGAAGACCTCCCTGCCTGTCGGCGCCTGTACACCGCGGCGCTCGCACCCCTGGGGATCGAGGAGCTGAACGAGGAGCCGAACTGCGTCGGCTACGGCCGCCAGGACCTCGATGACTTCGCGATCTGCGAGGGGTCGCCGGTGACGACCGCCGCGCACGTGGCGTTCGACGCGGCGGACCGGGAGTCGGTCGACGCGTTCTTCGAGGCCGCGCTCGCCGCGGGCGCGAGCGTTCGAGGCGAGCCCGGCGTCTGGACGCAGTACTCGAACCGTTACTACGGAGCGTTCGTGAACGACCTCCATGGGAACAATGTAGAGGCCGTCTTCCACAGCCCGGAGCCGATCACGGACGCGCCCGAGCGCCACGGCGTGCCGTGACCGGAAGACGCATCCTGCAAAGTGCGTAGGGCGAAGAAGCGGGAGCGCTCGAACCGCCTGTCGCGCAGCGGTTGATCCTGCCTCTCCGCTCCGCGCGGCGATCCGCGATGCGCGATCCCGTTACCTGGAGGGTGACGGGGGTATCGGCTCTACAGCCGGCAACGAGGGATCCCCCCGAACTCGGATCAACAACCCAACTCAAGGAGGTTCCATGCTTACGTACGCGAAGAAGCTCGCGGCAACAACGCTGGTCAGCAGCTCGCTCATCCTCGGTTTCGCCCCGGTAGCCGGAGCACAGCCGGTGAACCAGGACGGCCTTGTGAATGTCAACGTCGGGGACGTCACGATCCTCGAGGACGTCAACGTGGCAGCCGTCGTCGGCATCGCAGCGAACGTCTGCGACGTCAACGTCGGTCCGGTCGCCGCCGCAGTGCTCGGAGAGGCGATCGCGGTCGACCGCAGCGGTCGAAGCCGCACGCTCTGCACGAACAGTGTCGGCGAGGACGTCGACATCGTTCAGAATTAGCACGCTTCACGAGGTCGAGGGGTAGGAGGGCGTCGCTCTCCTACCCCTCTCCCTCTTGCCTCTCGACGACGTTTGCGCCTTCGCAGCGCGGGTAGAGGTCAAGAGAGCAACACAGCAACCGAAGGAGGCGCTCGATGAAGAATGACATGTGGACCTACTCGAACGAGTACTCGACTCAGCCGATGGACGTCGAGGGTTTCGAGGTCGCCGCCACCGATGGCGACATCGGCAAGATCGACGAGGCTACGTATGACGTTGGCACGTCGTACGTCGTCGTTGACACTGGCCCGTGGATCTTCGGCCGGAAGGTCTTGCTCCCGGCCGGCGTGATCGAGCGGATCGACCTGGACAACCGCAAGGTCGAGGTGCGGCTCACGAAGGACCAGATCAAGAACTCGCCCGAGTACGACGCGGACACCGAGGACTACCGCTCGGACGCGTACCGCGATCGGGTCGGCACCTATTACGACACGTACCTCTGATCACGAGAGAACGGGAGAGAGGCGGGGCACTTGTGCCCCGCCTCTTCTGTTCGCGGTGAGAGTCGTTCTGTCGATCAGCTGAGCTCGGACTGCGACTCCGTGAACGCCTTGACCGCGAACGCGAGGTCGTCGCGCGTGTGCGCGGCCGAGACCTGCGCGCGGATCCGCGCCTTGCCCTTCGGGACCACCGGGTAGGAGAACCCGATCACGTAGACGCCCTTCGCGAGCATCGCCTCCGCCATCCGCCCCGCGAGGGCCGCGTCGCCGAGCATCACGGGCACGATCGGGTGCTCGCCCGGGAGCACGTCGAGCCCGGCCGCCTCCATCTCCGCTCGGAAGAAGCGCGTGTTGTCCTCGAGCGTGTCGCGGAGCTCGGTCGACGCCGTCAGCAGCTCGATCGCCTTCAGCGACCCGCCCACCACTGCGGGCGCGATCGTGTTGGAGAAGAGGTACGGGCGCGAGCGCTGGCGGAGGAGCTCCACGACCTCATTCGGTCCGGCCACGTAGCCGCCGCTCGCACCCCCCATCGCCTTGCCCATCGTCCCGGTCAGGATGTCGACCCGCCCCATCACGTCGTGGTGCTCGTGCGTGCCGCGCCCGCCCGGGCCCATGAACCCGACCGCGTGCGAGTCGTCGACCACCACCATCGCGTCGTGTCGCTCGGCCAGATCGCAGATCGCCGGCAGGTCGGCCAGGAACCCGTCCATCGAGAACACGCCGTCCGTGGTGATCAACCGCCGCCGCGCGCCCGCGGCCTCTTTCAACTGCGCTTCCAGGTCCTCCATGTCGTTGTTCCGGTAGCGGAAGCGCTGCGCCTTCGACAGGCGGACGCCGTCGATGATGCTCGCGTGGTTCAGCTCGTCGGAGATCACCGCGTCCTGCTCGCCGAGGAGCACCTCGAACAGGCCTCCGTTCGCGTCGAAGCACGACGAGTACAGGATCGTGTCCTCGGTCCCGAGGAACGCGCTGAGCGCCGCCTCCAGATCCTTGTGGATCTCCTGCGTCCCGCAGATGAAGCGGACCGACGCGAGCCCGAAGCCCCACTCCTCCATCGCGGCGTGCGCGGCCGCGACGACCTCCGGGTTGTTCGCGAGCCCGAGGTAGTTGTTCGCGCACATGTTGAGGACCATGTCGTCGCGGCCGCGCACGCCCACCCGCGCTCGCTGCGGCGAAGTCAGGACGCGCTCCGGCTTCTCGAGGCCTGCCTCGCGGATCTGCGCGAGCTCTTCGGCCAGCGCCGGACGCACGGTCTCGCTCGTCACGAACCCGCGCTCCACTGCAGGAGCACTTTCCCGGTCTCGCCCGACCGGATCGCGTCGAATGCGTCCTCGAAGCGGTCGGCCGGGAAGCGATGCGTGATGACCGGCGTGATGTCGAGACCGCTCTGCAGCATCACGGTCATCATGTACCAGGTCTCGTACATCTCCCGGCCGTAGACGCCGCGGAGCGTGAGTTGGTCGAAGATCACCGTGTTCCAGTCGATCGCGAACGGCTCCTCGGGGAGCCCCAGCATCGCGATCCCGGCCCCGTGCGACATGTTCGCGAGCATCTCGTGCAGCGCGGCCGGGTTCCCGCTCATCTCGAGGCCGACGTCGAACCCTTCCTTCATGCCGAGTTTCGCCTGTGTGTCCGCCACCGTGCCCTCGCGCACATCCAGGGCGAGGGTCACGCCCATCTTCCTGGCGAGCTCCAACCGGTACGGGTTGACGTCGGTCACGACGACGTGTCGGGCGCCGGCGTGGCGGACGATCGCGGCCGCCATCAGCCCGATCGGCCCGGCGCCCGTGATCAGGACGTCCTCACCGAGGACCGGGAACTGCAGCGCCGTGTGCACCGCGTTGCCGAAGGGGTCGAAGATCGACGCGACGTCCCGGTCGATCGGGCCCTCGTGGTGCCAGACGTTGGTCATGGGGAGGGCGATGAACTCGGCGAACGCGCCGGGCCGGTCCACGCCGATGCCCTTGGCGAACGCGCAGAGGTGGCGCCTGCCCGCCATGCAGTTCCGGCATCGCCCACAGACCACGTGGCCCTCACCGCTCACGAGGTCGCCCTCGCGGAAGTCGCTCACGTTGGAGCCGACCTGCGTGATCTCGCCGACGAACTCGTGGCCGATGACCAGCGGCAGCGGCACGTGCTGCTCGGCCCATTCGTTCCAGTCGTAGATGTGGAGATCGGTCCCGCAGATCCCCGTTCGATCCACGCGGATCAAGACGTCGTTGATCCCGATCTCGGGCTCCGGCACCTCCGTCATGACCAGACCCGGGCCGGGCTCCTGCTTCACCAGCGCACGCATGCCAGGTATCTCAACACGGATGCCCTCTGAGCGGCACGCCCGGTGCGCACCTGCGCTTCGGGCCGCGCGGGTAGCATGCCGCACGCATGGCCGACATCGCGATCGAGGTGGAGGGTCTCAAGAAGCGGTTCGGAGACGTCATCGCGCTCGACGGCGTCGACTTCAGTGTCCCGGAGCGCTCGGTGTTCGGCCTCCTCGGCCCGAACGGAGCCGGCAAGACGACGGCGATCCGGATCCTCGCCACGGTGCTCGAGCCCGATGCGGGACGTGCCTCCGTCCTGGGGCACGACGTCGCTCGCGAACCGGACGCGGTCCGGCGCCGCATCGGCCTCGCCGGACAGTTCGCGGCGGTCGACCCCAACCTCACGGGCCGGGAGAACCTGCGGCTGGTCGGCCTCCTGACCCAGATGGCGTCGCCCGCGATCATGCCGCGCGCGGCCGAGCTGCTCACCCGTTTCGATCTGATCGACGCCTCGGACCGGCCGGCCCGAACCTACTCCGGGGGCATGCGCAGGCGCCTGGACATCGCAGCCGCGCTGATGCCGCGCCCGCCGGTGCTCTTCCTCGACGAACCGACGACGGGTCTGGACCTGCAGAGTCGGAACGAGCTCTGGGACATGATCCGAGAGCTCGTGGAGGACGGCACCACCGTCCTGCTCACCACGCAGTACCTCGAGGAGGCCGATCGGCTGGCGCAGCGGGTGGCCGTCATCGATGGCGGCCACGTGATCGCGAACGACTCGCCCGCTGCGCTCAAGGCGCAGCTCGGAAGCGCAGTGGCGGAGCTGGGGTTCGAGGATGAGGCGACCGCAGAGCGCGCGCGGGGTCTCCTGGTCGGTCGGCACCCCAGCTTGGAACAGGAGGGCAACACGGTCCGCCTCAACACGCACGAAGGTCCCCGGGTCTTGATCGACGTGCTCCGCGATCTCGACGGCGCAGGTCTGGCGCCGTCGACGCTCGCGGTGCACGAGCCGAGCCTGGACGACGTCTTCCTCGCCCTGACCGGTCGTCATGCGGAGAGCGTCGAAGCCGTGGATGAGCCAACGGATGGCAAGCGATCTCGACGTCGGGGTGCAGCGTGAGCACCGCCACGTCCGTCGAGCGGCCCATGTTCGTCCGCGCTCTCCGTGACACGCTCGCGGTCACCTGGCGGAACCTGATCGGCTATCGCCGGGTGCCGCAGCTCCTCATCTTCTCGACGGTGCAGCCCGTGATCTTCGTGCTGTTGTTCCGGTACGTGTTCGGTGGCGCGATCGACGTTCCCGGGCCCATCCCGTACGTGGACTTCCTCATGCCGGGCGTGTTCGTGCAGACCGTCGTATTCGGCGCCCTCGCGACCGCGATCGGACTCGCCGCCGACATGAAGTCCGGGCTCCTCGAGCGGTTCCGCTCGCTCCCGATGGCTCGCAGCGCCGTGCTCGCGGGGCGCACCTTCGCGGATCTCACGCGCAACGTCTTCGTCGTGCTCCTGATGGTGGCGGTCGGGTTCCTGGTCGGCTTCCGGATCCACACGAACGCGCTCGCGCTGATCGCCGGCATCCTGCTGCTGCTCTTCTTCGGGTACGCGATGTCGTGGATCTTCGCGACGGTCGGGCTCGCCTTGGGCGACCCGGAGACCGCTCAGGCCGCCGCGTTTCCCGTGCTCGCGCCACTGGTGTTCGCGTCTACGGTGTTCGTGCCCCTCGAGAGGATGCCCGGCTGGCTGCAGGTGTGGGCGGAATACCAGCCGGTATCGGTGACCGCGTCTGCGGTGCGGGCTCTGGTGCTGGGAGGACCGACGGCCAGCCTCGTGTGGCAGTCGCTCGCGTGGTGCGTGGGGATCTTGGCGGTGTTCGCGCCACTGGCCGTCCGGCGCTACCGTCGAGCCGTCTAGCCGCTCCGCTACTGCCAGCTCGCCACGATGATCGCAGCGACCAGGTTCCCCACCACGTGGTAGCCGGCGTTCACGGCGCCCCAGACCATCGGCTTCGGCTTCTCGGATTCGAACTGCGCGGTCACGAAGGAGATCGCGACCGCGAAGCCGATCGCGACGACCAAGCCGAGGGCGATGCCTTCCTGCAGCGTGTCGGTGTCGGTGGCCTTCGCGAGCATCCCGAGGGCAACCGCCGACAGCACGCTCCCGACGAGCGGCGTGAGATAGATCGCGGGGCTCGGCCGGGTGCCCGCCTCCGGCATCGCCATCCCGCCCGCGGCCATCCAGGCTTTGCCGAACACCGGTGGCGCGTACCAGAGCGCCCCGATCGCGAAGTAGGCGAGGGCCGCCACGAACACGGCCAGCCAGTTCAGGTCGCCCAATGCGTCGAACGTCACGGTCGTCCTCCTTCGAACCGGTTCCCGTCGTGAGCGTACCGTCGGTCGATCCGTTCGGCGGTAAGAACGCGGCGGGTTGCGCGATCGGGACGATGGGTATCTTGCTTCTGACCCCTATGAGACGAGAGGTGCGGTCATGGCCAGACGGACGAGCGAGGCACAGTGGGAAGGAACGCTGAAGGACGGGAAGGGCAGATTCTGGACCGAAAGCGGTGAGGTCTCAGGCGTCTACTCCTTCTCGACGAGGTTCGAAGACCAGGCGGGGTCGAATCCCGAAGAGCTCATCGGAGCTGCGCTCGCCAGCTGCTTATCGATGAAGCTGGCAGGCGAAGTGGGAGCTGCCGACTACAAGCCGGAGTCCGTCCGAACGGTCGCGACGGTGCGGCTGGACAAGGGCGAGGACGGATTCGCCATCACCGGTATCGACCTGGAGACCGAGGCGAGGATCCCCGGGATCGATCCCGCGGAGTTCGAGAAGATCGCGCAGTCTGCCAAGGACAACTGCCCGGTGGGGAAGGCTCTCGCTGCCATCCCGATCACCCTCCGCGCCCGGCTGAGCGCGTAGCGACCTTCGCTCCCGGCCGCCGGGAGCTCGCACCGTAAGCTCCGACCCGTGGGCAGTTCCGACCACCGCGTGATCGTGGGTCAGACCGGGCAGAACGTGCTCGGACTCGCGATCGGAGCGATGGCCACGTTCGCCGCGCAGGTCCTGATCACCAACGCGCTGGGCGACGAGGCGTTCGGCGTCGTCACCCTGACCACCCAGGCCGCCTTCATCGCCGCGGCGGCCACACGGTTCGGGATGGACGTCGCGAACGTACGTCTGGTGGCGATCCTCGCGGGCCGGGGCGACGTCGTGCGCGCGCGAGGCCTCGTTCGGCGCTCGGTCGCCATCGCGGTGGCCGTGTCGGTGCCGTTCAGCGTGGTGGCGTTCGTGCTCTCGCCCTGGCTCGCCGAACGTTTCACCGCGGTGCCCGATCTCGCGGAGCCCGCGTTCCGCGCCGCGGCCGTGACGGTGCCGTTCGCGGCGCTCGCGTTCGTCTACATGGGCGCGACCCGCGGCCTGAAGATCATGCGGTACACGCTCTACTCCCAGTGGATCGTGCAGCCGATCGGCTGGATCGTGCTGACGATCGCCTTCTGGACGGCTTCCAAGACGGCGGCGATGACGACCCTGGCGTTCGGAGCGTCCTGGGCGCTCGCGCTTGCGATCGCATCCGCGGGGTGGCAACGCGAGCAGCGGCGGTTCCCAGCGGACGTCGGCGCAGGTGAGGGGATCGCGGAGGAGCATGCGGGCGCGCTCGTGCGCTTCGGCGCCCTCCGCGCCCCCGCCACACTGTTCTCCCAGCTGATCTTCTGGACCGACCTCTTCGTCCTGTCGGTGCTGTGGAGCGACGAGGGATCGGTGGGTGCGGCGAAAGTGGGGGTGTACGGCGCCGTCCTCCGCGCGGGGCAGGCCCTGTTCCTGTTCCTCACGTCGGTGTCGCTCACGTTCAGCCCATTCGTGGCGGACCTGCACCATCGTGGCGAGCGGGGGCAGCTCGATGCGCTCTACAAGAACGTCACGCGGTGGTCGCTGGCCGCGACGATCCCCGTCCTGCTCGTGCTCGGCATCCTGCCCGAGGAGACCCTTCGGATCTTCGGGCCGGAGTTCACGAGCGGCGCCGACGCCCTCCGGATCCTGATCGTCGGGATGACCGTGCCGGTGATGGTGGGTACGGTCGGCTTCATCCTCATCATGGCCGGCCGGACCGGATGGGACCTCGCCGTGTACCTCGGTGGGTTCGCGATCGACATCGGGGTCGCGGTGGCGCTGGCCGGTCCGGCAGACCTGGGCATCCGAGGCGCGGCGATCGCCCAAGCCGTGACGCTCTCGTTCTCGGCCGTCGCCCGACTCCTGCTCGTCCGCCGCTTCCTCGGGATCTGGCCGTTCGACCGGAGATGGGTGGGGCTCGCAGCGCCCACGCTGCTCGGGGCGCTCACGATGGGGTTGGCACATGCGGTGCTCCCCGACACGAGGTGGGCGCTGGATCTCCTCGTCTCGGCCGCCCTCGGGACGGGCGTCTACGGCGCGGCGATGCTGGTGATCGGGCTGTCCCCGACCGAGCGCGCGGCGGTGGGTCGGCTCATCCGGGGCAGGTCCAAGGCCGCGGCTCCCTGACGCGAAGAAGTCGGGAACGTCGTCCGAGGGCGGGTCGCAGGATCCCGGTCACTCGATCGACCTGGGATACCTGGTGCTCACGCTGCGTGAGCTTTCGGGACTCTCTCGGTCGAAGCTCGCAGCGCGCGCGGGGACGTCGCAGCCTGCCATCGCTCGCCTCGAGTCGGGCCACAAGCGTGCGCGACCTGTCGCTCTTAGTCGGGCACGAGACCTCCTCGGGGGAGAGCCTCGCTGAACGAAAGGGAACCCCTTACACGCTACGACGAGCCGCCGAGACGACCTAGCCGGTCGGGTCGGCCGCCTGACGTCGCGAGCGCCGCCGCGCAAGCTCATCGTCGATCTCCGGCAACCGGATGAATCGATCCTGCAGCTCGATCAGCGAGCGTTTGTAGTCCTGGGTAAGCGCACGAAGCTCCGACGTCCGCCGGCGGGCGAGCTCCATCTCCGCGACGATCTCGTCCCGGCGCTGGGTCAAGCTATCCATCGACGTTCGGAGCTCGGCGACACGCCAGGAAAGGAGCCCGGCGCGAGCGACATCGCCCGCCGCCTGAGTCGTTATCTCCTGGTAGCGCGCGTCGAGCTCCGCGGCCATCCGCCGCTCGAGCCGGCGGCCGCGCTCGTACGAGAGCGCGGCCGTCCAGGCGAGCCCGGCGGTTGCCGCGAGTCCACAGAGGATGAAGATGCCCGGCCGGATGCCGGGCGTGAGAAGCGTACGCCCGAGGAACAGGATCGAACCACCGAACGCTCGAGCGCTCTCGATGATGGTCTCCACCACGAACGCGGTCCAGAGCGTCGCCAGCACGATGGCGATGATCCCGGCCATGGGCGATCGAGTGTTCCTCTCTCGGGGGAAGTGCCAAAGGTGCCAAAAGCTGCTGGAGGAGCCTGCACCTGGACAACCGTCAGGTCAATAGCGCATCCGGATGAGCCGGGAGGGCACCAACGCGCTCACCTGGCGCTTCTGGCCAGTCGTTCCGCTGCCTCGAGCGCTCTCGCGACGGCCTCGGCGGGATCCGCCGCCCGCTGCAGAGGGTCGCCCGGGAGTCCCTCGAGGTCCAACGACCAGGTCCCGAGCCCGACGACGGGCTTCCCCATCTTCAGCGCGAGGGCGATCTCCGACAGCGTCCCGAACTCGCCGCCGACGGCGATCACAGCGTCGGCGGCGCGGGCCACGATCGCGTTTCGCGCCTCGCCGAGGCCGGTCGCGATGCGGACCGTGAGGTGCGGCGAGCCGTGGGTACGATCGTCGTCCGGGAGGATGCCCACCGAGGTGCCGCCCGCGGCGCGGCAGCCGCGCGCGGCCGCGTCCATGACCCCGCCGAGGCCTCCGCACACGAGCACCGCACCGGCCTCGGCGAGCAGGCGGCCGATCTCCTCGGCGGCGGCCGCCTCGTCGGCGGACGCCTGCCCCGCGCCGATCACGGAGATGTAGGGACCCTCGCTCACGGCCGGAGTATGTCAGCCCTCGCCGTGAGGCCTCGGCCTCGCGGCGTCAACCCCACGTGATGCCGAGGATCGCCGCCAACAGCGAGGCCGCCGCCGGCTTGTCGAGCGGCTCGTTGCCGTTCCCGCACTTCGGGCTCTGCACGCACGACGGACACCCGAGCGAGCAGGGACATTGCCGGATCGTCTCCAGGGTCGCGGCGAGGAGCCGTTCGATGTGACGGAACCCCCGCTCGCTGATGCCCGCGCCGCCCGGGTAGGCATCGTGGATGAAGATCGTCGTCAGGCCCGTGTCCGGATGCAGTGGCGTGGAGACGCCGCCCAGATCCCACCGATCGCACGTCGCGATCAGGGGCATCAACCCGATCGCCGCGTGCTCTGCCGCATGGATCGCGCCCGGGAGCTCGCGAGGGGTGACGGCGGCCCTCGAGATCACACCGACCGGGATCGTGAGCCAGAGCGCTCGGGTCTCCAGGTGCTGCGGGGGGAGCGCCAGCGATTCCTCATCCACCACCTCGTTCGTCGAGACGAGCTTGCGCACGAAGCCGACGACCTGGTCGGTGACGAGCACGGACCCGAACGAGATGCCGACGTCGCCGAGCGAGCCGCGCTCGAGCTCCTCGACGATCTCGATGTCGGTGACGTCTCGAGCCTGCGTGTAGTAGTCGGGGTCGGCCGACTCGACGGCGGCGACCCCGCGCGTGAGGTCGAGCTCTCGGACGAGGAACTGCTCGCCCATGTGCAGGTACACGGCGCCGGGATGCAGGGTGCCGAAGGCCCGATGCTCGTCCGCGGTGCCGATCACCTCACCGGTGTCGCGGTTCACGATCGTGTACACCCTCCCGGCGCCGGCGCGGACGTCGACCTGACGGTGCGGTGACTCGCGGCCGGCGTCGTGCCACGCATCCCGGCGGCGTGCGAGCTCACCGCGCTCGCCCATCCGCTCGAGGGCCGCGGTGGCCTGGGGACCGAAGTACGCGTGGTCCTCGTCCGTGATCGGCAGCTCCCGCGCCGCGCACCGCAGGTGCGGCTCCAGCACGTAGGGGTTCTCGGGATCGATCACAGCGTCCTCGGCCGGCTTGTCGAAGAGATCCTCGGGGTGATGCACGAGGTACTGGTCGAGGGGGTCGTCCTGCGCGACCAGCATCGCGAGCGAGCCCTCGGTCCGGCGTCCCGACCGTCCCGCCTGCTGCCACATCGAAGCACGGGTGCCCGGGTAGCCGGTCAGCACGGCTGCATCGAGCGAACCGATGTCGATCCCGAGCTCGAGAGCGGAGGTCGCCGCGACTGCGAGCAGCTCGCCGTCGGCGAGCCGGCGCTCGATCTTCCGGCGGTCCTCGGCGAGGTAGCCGGCGCGGTAGGAGACGATCCGGTCGCGGCGGGCCGCGTCGCCTACCTCGCGACGCGTGAACTCCGCCAGCAGCTCCGCGGCCCGCCGCGACCGCGTGAACCCGATCGTGCGAACGTCCTTCGCCACGAGCTTCCCCATCAGCCACGATGCCTCGGCGAGCGCGCTCCGTCGCCGGCCGGTCTCCTCGTCGACGATCGGGGGATTCCACAGGGCGAACACCTTGTCGCCCGCCGGTCCGCCGTCTGCCTCGACGACCTCGACATCGAGGCCGGTCAGCCGCGACGCGAGCTCGCCGGGATTGCCGACGGTGGCGCTGGCGAGGCACCAGCGTGGGCTGCCGCCGTAGTGCTCGATCAGCCGTCGGAGACGCCGAAGCACCATCGCCACGTGCGATCCGAAGACCCCTCGGCACACGTGCGCTTCGTCGATCACGATCAACGAGAGACGGAAGAGGAAGTCGGCCCATCTCGCGTGATCGGGAAGGATCGAGAGGTGGAGCATGTCGGGGTTCGTCAACACGAGGTTCGCGTTCTTCCGGATGAGCGGTCGCTCCGCCTTCGGCGTGTCGCCGTCGTAGGCGGACGCCCGGATCTGCGTGAGCTTCAGCGCTCGCACCGCGCGGAGCTGGTCGCGTGCGAGCGCCTTGGTCGGGAACAGGTACAGGGCGGTGGCCTTGGGAACGCCGACGGCCGCCTCGGCGAACGCGACGTCGTACACGAGGGTCTTGCCGCTCGCCGTTCCCGTCGCGAGGATCACGTCCCGGCCCGATCGGAGCGACTCGAGTCCCCGGGACTGATGCGGGTAGAGACCTTCGATGCCGAGGAGCCCGAGTCGCGAGCGGACGATGGCCGGAAGATCCTCTGGGAACGGATCCAGTCGAGGCTCGCGCGCCTTCAGCTCTCGCAGACCGACCAGGCAAGCGGCGGTGTCCGGGTCGTCCGCGGTCAGCTCGTCGAGGAACGCATGCGCATCCACCGATGCGTCAGTCGACGTGCGGCGGCGAGGGATCCTCGTCTTCGTGCGGGGGAGAGGGCTGATCCTCCTCCGCTTGCTCAAGGGCATCCTGCAAGCGTTCCCCCGACAGCTCCGCATGCGAGGCGACGAAGGCGTCGCGCACGAGCTGCGGCATGCGCCGGCGATCCTTCAGGATGAAGATCACGCCGAGGACGAGGTACAGGATCCCGACGCCGATCCGCTCTCCTGCATGGAGAGACTCTTCGGCGACGCCCAGCCACTCTGCCGCCGTCGGCACGAGCGCTCCCACGATGAACTGGGCCCAGAAGAGGCCGAACAGATAGCCGGCCTCTCGGAGCGAAAGCGTGAGGTTCGACAGGATCGCGACCGCGAAGAACGACTGGGCGGCGGTGAGGAAGAGTTCCTCGCGCTGGACGGCACTGATGGGCAGACCGTGCGAGGACGCGCTCGAGATCGCGAACACGATCGGCAGCGTGCCGACGAGGAGCGTCCACTGGTTCACCTTCGACGAGACGAGCGTTCCGAGGCCCGCGTTGGTGTTCAGGCGCCATGCGAACAAGCCGGCGACAAGAAGTTCCGGTGACTCCGATGCGAGCGGCGCGAGCCACTGCACCAGGAGGAATTCGCTGATACCGAGCTGCTCCCCTGCTTCCTGGAGCGAGTGCGCGAATGGTTCCGCGAACAGCAGGATCACGACGCCTGATGCGAGGAACAAGCCGACCACGGACGCGCGCCGCGCGACGACCGGGAACGAGCCCAGGTATCGCGCCGGTCCGACGAGATGGGGCTCCTCCGCCGGCGCACGGGACACGCGCCACGTGTAGACGGCGAACAGGGTGACCAGAACGACCGAGTCGAGCAGCGTGATCGAACCTTTGAGTGGCAGGGTCAGCGAGTAGAGGGTCGCGATCCAGAGGAACCCGAGCTCGATCGAGTGCTCACGGGTGAGCTGGATGCCTTCCCACCGCTGTTCGCGAGCGATCGCGCCGGTCTTTCGGAGCCGGTACCAGGCGATGAACACGACCATCGACCACCCGATACCGATCAGGAGGCGGTTGGCGCCCGTCATGTTGGCGAGCGCCAGGTCGCACGGCGACTCGCGGTCCGGCCCGAGAGGGGAGGGACATGACGGATCCAGCTGGAAGGAGTTCCCGCCTTGGGCCGTGAATACGAAGTCCACGGCGTACTCGGGCAGGACCGCGATCAACGCGAGGATGGCGATCGCGAGTCCGGCGGAGATGTCGAGCTGCGCCGTCTCGGCCGCCCACGAGATCGCGAACGCCGCGCCCACGATCGCGAGGCCGAATAGCAGAGCCTCCAGAGCGTGGGACGCATCGAGGCCCCCGTACCGCACCAGGAAGGCCGGGACGGTCACGAGCGCGGCGGCCGCCAGCGCTACGCGCTGACGGCCGGGGTGTATGTCGACGAGATCTTCGTGCACGGTCACCGGATGCGGTCGTCGGAGTCGGTTCGGATACTTCCGGCGGAGCGTATCACCGGCCCTCCGAAGGGCTGCTCGTGGCGCGCCGGAGTCACCGAACGCCGGTCGGACTCCGGGGGATGTTGGCCCGCCGCAGCGCGCCGTCTTCCTTCGCGTCGCGGAAGATCGCGCGGGCCGTCCCCATCGACAACGTCACCACCGACAGCCCACCGACGGACCCGGTGCCGCCCAGGAGGACCACGTTGCGGACGTCGGTCGGGCGGATCCCGCTGGCGGTGAACGCGAGATCGACGAGCTCGCCCAGAGGGAGATCGGTGTCCATGTTCCGGGCGCCGGCGGCGATCCATGCGAGCAGGCGGCTCGGGTTCTTCCGGTACTCCTTCCGGAACTGGGTCAGCGCCGCCACGAAGACCCGCCCGCCGTTCTCCTGCCGTCCGAAGTCACCGCCGGCCACGCTCTTGCGGTCGCGGGAGAACGCGAGGACCTGCTTCCCGTGCAGCCGCCGGAAGCCGGGATGGAAGTTCGAGCCGGAGAACGGGTCCTGCATCCGGAACGGGATCCGGATCCGCAGCCCACCGACCAGGTCGACCATGCGAGCGATCCCCCAGAACGACGTGACGGCCCAGTAGTCGATCCGAGCGCCGAAGTTCCGCTCGACCGTCTGCACCATCCTCGACGGCCCACCGCTCGCCATCGCGGCGTTGATCTTGCTGGTGCCGAGCCCCGGGATCGACACCCACGAATCTCGGGGGATCCCCACGACGACGGCCCTTTCCTTCCGTGGGTGGAGGAAGATCACGTGGATCGAATCCGCGCGGGAGCGGAGCGGGTTCTGCCCCGGCCGTGCGTCGGAGCCGATCGCGAGGATCGTGATGGTTCGTCGCCCCGAAGGCTCGGGTGTGTAGCCGTCGTGGGCACGACCGAACGCGAGGCCGGCCGTCCGCGCGCCGGCCTTTGGGATCCCCGTGACCGAGCCGAGCGTGGAGCCGGCAAGCCACGCGAGGACGATGGTGAGTGCGATGAGAGCTCGACGCGTCACGCCGGCTCCCGAGGGGCGTCGGCGCGCGTGACGTGGAAGGACACGATCTTCCACGACCCGCGGACGCGTTCGAAGAAGAACTGGCCCGTCGAACGGAACGTGACGGGCTCGGGTCCCATGGCAACCGCCGAGAACCGAACGAAGCTCAGGACCAGCGTCGGTCTGCCGCCGCGGGCGACGAGGACACGCGTGTTGATGCGGCCGGCCACCGGCAGGATCTCCTCGTAGCGATCACCGGCCCGAGCGCCTGCGGTGAGCAGGCCGGGGTGTGCCACCGCCCGCATCCTGGCCCCTCTCGCGAATCCGCGGAACGCGCTCGCGTACTCCCCTCGGGTCCAATTCGTGGGATCGAGGAATCCCTCGGTGTACAGGCCGTCGAGGATGGTCCGGGCGGCGACCACGGCGTGCTCGCCGGCCTCCCGTTGACGCCGCTTGATGCGTCCCCCCGAGGTGGGGACCACCTTCCTCGTCGCCTTCGCGAACCGGAACGCGGGCGTCGATGCGATGCCGCCGTCGGCGTCCGTGGGCACGTCCGGGTCGCGATGCAGACCTCTCACGGGCGCGTCGTCGTCCTGCGTGAGAAGCACGACCGCGCCGATCGCCAGCAGGGAGGCGAGCGCGGCTCCGATGAGCGTCGTGCGGCGGCGGAACGGGGGGGGGATACGTTCCTCCATCAACGCTAGCCCGAGGGCGCGTTGGCAGGCGGGATGTCCTGCGGCAGCACGTAGCCGTCGGCCGCGATGTCCTCGAGCACTGGGTTCGAGGCGGGGAGGTTGACGATGCTGGTCCCTCCCGCCGTCCCGATGCTCCCCACGGTCACGAGGTTCGTGAACCGCTTGGGGCTGACCTCGGACGATGCCATGCCGAGGGTCAGCAACTCGCTCAGCGGGATATCGGTGGTGACGTTGCGCATCCCCACCGCGATCCAGTGGAACAGAGCCGTCGGATCCTTCAGGAACTCGGCCTGGAACTGTGTGAACGCTGCCTGCAGGACCCGCCCCTGGTTCATCGAGCGGTCGAAGTCGCCCTGGGAGAGGTTCTTGCGCGTGCGCGTGTACTCGAGCGCCTGCGGGCCGGTCAGCGTCTGCCGTCCGTCCTCGAAGGGCGTGAGCTCGTGGCCTTCGAACGCGTACGGGATGTCGATCTTGAGGCCGCCGAGAGACTCGAAGGTCCTCTTGAACCCGTCGAAACCGGTGAGCACGTAGTAGTCGAGGGTGACGCCCGTGAGATCCTCGACCGTCGTGATCATCCCTTTCACGCCCTCTCGCGGGAGGGCGTTGTTGATCTTGTCGCTGGCGCCGCCCGCGATCGGCACGTACGAGTCACGGGGGATCCCGACGAGCGAGGCACGCTTCGCCTTGGGATTGATCCCGAGGACATGGATCGAGTCGCAGAGACCGCGCTCCAACGGTGTGCCGGGACGCGCGTCGCTCCCCAGGATCAGGATGAAGATCGGCTTGTTCCCGCGCAGAGAGGGGGTGAACTCGGCGTGCGCATCCCCGATCTGCAGGAGCGGGGCGCTCGCGGCAGGTGTCGCCTGGAGCGTCGCGGCGCCGAGTCCCGCGACGCCCGCCGCGAGCGAGGCGATGATCGCGATCAGGCGGCGGCGCATCACGACGGCGACCCCGTGGGGCTCGGTGCCTCGGATGCCTGGTCGGCGCGATCGACCCGGTACGCGAAGACCTTCCACTCCCCTTCGACCGGGCGGAGGAAGAACGCCCCGCTGCTCGAGACCTGCGTGGACGAGCCGTCCTGCCGCTGGGCGTCCGCCTGGAACCGCACTTGGGCGATGGCCGCATGCAGGGGCATCCTTCCGGTCGGTCAGGATCGTGATCGAGAGCGTCTTGGTGGTGGGCGTCAGCGCCTCGTAGACGTCGCTCGCGTCCGCCCCGAGGGTCAGGACGTCTCCGTCCCCTTCTGCGCGGGCGACCGCGGGACCGTCGAACACGCATGAAGGCGGCTTCGAAGTCTCCCCAGGAGTCCGTGTCGACGAACGCACGGAGGTAGAGCTCGTCCATCGTCGCCTTCACGCCGGTCCCGGCCTCCCGGATCGTGTCCCTGAGCTGTGCGGGCGGGGTACGGCTGGTCGTCGAGGCTCGCAGGCCTTTCATCTCGAAGCTGAACTCACCCGGTCGCATCCGGTCTCGTCGATCAACGGCACGTCGCCGCCGAACAGCAGGAAGCCGCCGATCGCGAGCAGCGCGACCACGACGACGGCGATCGCGATGCGCCAGCGCGCGGTCGTCCGGTGACGCGCGGCGTCGTCAGCTCGGCTGGTCGGGGATCGCCGCGTCGGCTCGGCGGCAGGGGGTTGGTCTGTCAAAGCGGGGCCGAGGCTACACGCCGGTCCGTGGTCGTTCCAAACACCCCCTGGCGACGCGAAGGCGAACGGGTGTGGGATAGGATGGAGCCGTCCACGGATGGTGTGCCGGGAAGACTGGTCGGCGAGCGAGGTTCCCACGTGAACGAACGCCCCGGCCCGCGGCAGGAGCCCGAGCTCGAAGACCCGACCCCGCGCTCAGATGCCGCCTCACGTCGCCTCTTGCGGCCGCTGCAGGAGTTCCTCGAGACCTCGATCGCGAGCGGCCTGTCCTGCTCGTCGCCGTCGTTGCGGCGCTGGCGTGGGTCAACTCGCCGTGGGCCGGGTCCTATCTCTCGTTCTTCGCCACGCCGGTCTCGATCGGAGCGGGCCAGCATGCCGTCGCCGGGGACGTTCACTTCTGGATCAACGAGGGTCTGATGGCCTTCTTCTTCCTCGTGGTCGGGCTGGAGATCAAGCGCGAGCTCACGATCGGCGAGCTCCGCCGTCCCCGCGCGGCGTTCCTCCCGCTGATCGCCGCCGCGACCGGGATGGCGGTCCCGGCCCTGCTGTACGTGGCGATCGTCGGCGGGGGAGAAGGAGCCCGGGGTTGGGGGATCCCCATGGCGACGGACGTCGCCTTCGCGCTGGGAGTGCTGGCGCTCGCGGCCGCTCGGGTGCCGAGCGGGCTCCGCCCGCTCCTCCTGGCGATCGCGATCGTGGACGACATCGGCTCGGTGATCGTGGTCGCCGTGTTCTCCCCTGAGGCGATCGCGCTCGGGCTGGCTCGCGTCCTGCCTCTCCGTGGCGGGCTCGCCTTCGTCCTCCCGAAGGCCCGCATCCGGTGTCACCCTCGTGTCATCGTCCTCGGGATCGCGCTCTGGTACGCGATGTTTCGCGCCGGACTCCATCCCGCGCTCGCGGGGGTCGTGTGGGACTCCTGACGCCGTCCGGACCTCCGACCGCCGAGGCGGACCCCCCGCTCACGCGCGTGGAGCACGTCCTGCTGCCCGTTTACAGCTTCGTCGTCCTCCCGCTGTTCGCGCTCGCGAACGTCGGGGTCGAGCTCTCGGCTTCCTCGATCGCGGCGGCCGCCGGCAGCTCCGTCGCGTGGGCGATCCTCGTCGCACGGGTGGGAGGCAAGCTGTTCGGGATCTGGGGCGGTGCGATGCTCGCGTCGAGGCTCCGGCTGGCCGATCTGCCCGCCGGCGTCCGGTCGACGCATCTCGCCGGCATCGCCGTCGCGGCGGGCACCGGGTTCACCGTGTCCCTGTTCGTCGCGGAGGTCGCGTTCGGCCGGGAAGCCCTCTGCTCGCCCCCGTCAAGATCTCCCTGCTCGCGGCGTCGCTCGTTTCCGCGACCCTGGGGTTCCTCTTGTTGCGCCGGACGGGGCGGGGTCTCGCCCAAAGGCGCCTCGCCCGACGGTGCCACGGCCGTCGGCGCCACCCCCGTCGGCGCCCGACGCTGCCACGAAGGGAACCTGAGCCGGTTCTCGAGTGGGCTGGGTCGCGATCCCCCCCGTATACTTCCGCTCGCCCCGGCCGCGGCCGGGCTCTCAACTTCCGGGAGGATTTCCAACGTGCACGGCATCCTGGCTCAAGAGGGCGGGCCGCTCGAGGTCCTCTTCACATCGACGGAGACCACCTATCTCTGGGTGATCTTCGTGATCTCGCTCCTCGCACTCGCATTCGAAAAGTAACCGGTCAGAGCTTCGCTGAGACTCCTCAAACCGACTACAATTCCCACTCCGCTATGAACTGCCCGCGTTCTCGTCGTGGACGATGAGCTCGACCATTCGCGAATCGCTTGCCGACGCATTGGTCGAACAAGGGCTGACCGTCCACCTGGCGAGCGACGGGCGCGATGCTCTCGAAGCGCTCGCTCGCGAAACGCCAGACATCGTCTTGGCGGATGTGCGGATGCCCAGGCTCGGCGGTCTGGATCTGCTTCGTCAGATTCTGCACCGCGCGCGCCAGCCGTCGACGTCGTCATGATGACGGCGTTCGACGACATGCCAACGGTCGCGACCGCGATGCGCGAAGGCGCGGTCGAGTTCCTGACCAAGCCACTCGATCTCCATCAGTTGCGTCGGGTGCTCGACCGAGTTCTCGCCGACCGGCGCGCTCGGGCGCGACACCGACGAGGCCAACGCGGCGGGCGACTCGCGATCGAAGCGCTTCGGACGGAGCGCCTCGTCGGCCGCGACCCGCAGATGATCGCCATCTACAAGTTGATCGGCCAGGCCGCGCCACGCGCACCACCGTGCTGATCCGCGGCGAATCGGGCACCGGCAAGGAGCTGGTTGCGCGAGCGATCCACGACCACGGCCTCGACGCGGAGCGGCCCTTCGTCGCGGTCAACTGCGCGGCGCTGCCGCCGACGCTGCTCGAGTCGGAGCTCTTCGGCCACGTGCGCGGCGCGTTCACCGGGGCCGTCGGCGACGCGCCGCGGGGATGTTCGCGCGGCGCGACGGCGGCACGCTCTTCCTCGACGAGATCGGCGATACGCGCGCCGGAGTTCCAGACCAAGCTGCTGCGCGTGCTCCAGAGACGGGAGTTCCAGCCGGTCGGCTCGGAGCGGTCGGAGCGCGACGGACGCGCGCGTGATCGCGGCGACCATCGCAGACCTGCTCGAGGAGATGGTCGCGGGCGGCCGTTTCCGCGACGACCTCTACTACCGCCTGCGCGGTGCGTCGAGATCGCGGTGCCGCCGCTGCGCGAGCGCGCCGCGGACATTGCCGGTCCTTGTCGACCACCTTGTCGAGCGCGCGAGCGCGGCACTGGGCCGCGCACGGCCAGTGCTTTCGGCCGAGGCCTCGGCAGCCACTTCGAACACCGCTGGCCTGGCAACCGCCGCGAGCTCGGTCGCTCGTCCAACGGGCCGTCGTCCTCGCCGCCGGCGGCGTCGTCCGGGTGGAACATCTGGGGATCGGCGAACCTGCACCGGCTCACCAGCACACCTGCCGTCGCTCTCCGAATCCTCGAGCGCGAGCATGTGGCACGGGTCCTGGCCTCGACACAGGGCACAAGGCGCGCGCGGCGCAAGTGTTGGGCGTCTTCCGCGGCCGCGCCTGAATCGCCTCCTGAAACAGTACGGCCTGGAGTGAGCGCATGCGTCTGACAGCTTCGCTCCGCACCCGCCTGGTCGCGTAATCGTCCTCCTTGGAACGGTGCTGCCGCTTGGGCTGGTCGCGCTCTGGCAAGTGCGCGAGGTTCAGCGCTTTGGCGATCGCCTTCTCCGTGAGCGTCTCGAAGAGTCCCTGCAGCAGGTCATCGCCGACTTGGGGGCTCGTTGGGCAGCACAGCGTGCAGCGGCGCTGACGGCTGGTGGAGCACGTCGTTGGCAGGCGTGCCACCGGTTCCGCAAATGACGCCCGACCTGAAGGTCGGGCCTGATGTACGCCCGGTGAGACGGAAGCTCGGGCCGACGTACCTGTGAACGCCGACACTTCGCTGGCGGCGGCCTATGCGCAGGTTCGAGGGACTACTAATCGCGTGACGCTTCGCGCTGAAGATGGCGAGTCGACTCGGATACTCATTCAGCCGTCAGACGATGCTGCACAACGAGGCCAATCGGGCGCGATGGTCCATGCGTCGGTCGAGATCTTCAACCGGCAGTCCGCGCAAAGGCTCGGCGTCCTCGACCTGCACATTCCGGTTTCGCGCCTCGTTCCGGTTGGTGCGGGTGACGTGGCTGGTATCGGGGCGGTGCTGGCGGTTATCGATCGCAGCGGCCGGGCGCTCACTCCCTTGCCGTTCGAGGCGCCAATCGGACGTGATGATTTTTATAGGGCGGGCGAGCGGTGGCTCGTCGCCCGTATATCCACCCACGATCCGCCGCTCGATTTCCGGGCGGACCGCTCCCGTCGCGCTGTTTGCCGAGCCGTTCGAGCGGGCGGCCCGCCGCGGTGTGGCCGTCCTCGCCCTGGTGCTGATCGGGGCCCTTGTCACGACGGTGGCGTGACACGCCGGACGCTCGGGTCGCTGCGCGATCTCGCCGGTGCGGCCACTGATATTGCTCAGGGGAACGACCAGCTGTACTGGAATTTATGCTGGGCGGGGCCGACGAGGCTCGCGTCAATTGGCCCGGGCCTTCAACACCATGGCCGCCAGCCTGCGACGATCCCTCGACGAACTATCCGAGAAGCGATCGCTCGCGGCCGTCGGTGAGTTCGCGGCGTCGCTGGCGCATGAATCCGCAACCCGCTTACCTCAATCCGTCTCGATCTTCAGCGCGCTGGAAGAAAAGGTTTCGGGCAACACGAAACTCGCCGAGCCGGTCGCCCGGGCACTCCGTTCAGTCGTCAGGCTGGACGCGGTCGTCGGTGGCGCGCTCAAAGTCGCACGGACCTCACAGCTGCACAACCGAGCCCGTCGAAGCAGGCGCGCTGCTCGTGGCGGCGCTTGCGCGCCCTGGAACCTGAACGCCGCGCGCGGCAGATTGCACTTCGATTAGACGGCGTCGATACGGAATAGCCGAGTCGACGGCGACTCGTCGGCGCTCTATCAGATGTTCCTCTCGATCTGCTGCTGAACGCCGTTCAGGCGACGCCGGCTCGCGGCGAGGTGACGGTCACGGCTTCGAGTCGTGACGATTGGATTAATATTGCCGTTGCGGACGAGGGCCCGGGCATCGGAGACGAGGAGCGGCAGAGAGTCTTCGAGCCCTTTTACACGACCAAGGCGGAGGGAGGCGGTCTGGGGCTGACCATTGCGCGGCGGATTGTGGAGGCGCACCATGGCCGGCTCATTCTCGAGTCGGAGCTCGGTCAGGACCGCGGTGCGCGTGAGGCTGCCTCGCGCGGGGCGTAACGTTCGAGTGGCGTCAGCGTGACGGGTCGTTACGCTGGTGATCGTGTCCCGCCACCTCGGTCCGCGGATTCTCTCGTAAAACTCGACAGTTGACCATCGACGCGCAGGCGGCACCTGTTGCCACACCTCGGTGGCGCGCACGCGACCGTGCCGTGCCGAGGAGACTCACATGAAACGTCACGACACCGTTCTCTTCTTTGCCGTGGCTGTCCTGGTTGTCTCGGGCTGTCAGACGCTTCCCTTTCCGGCGTACGGCGCGCGCGCAGGGCACGACAATCCGAACCGGTTGTGACGCGTCGAATCTGGGCCGGCGGACTTCGTGGCGCGACCGGCTCGCCCTCACCCGATGGGCGCCTACTTACGTTCACCGACTGGCGACCGCCCCAGGGCGGTCATCTTGCGATTCGAGATATTGCCTCGGGCGAGATTGCGCATCTTGGCCAAAGGGTTTGGTGAATACGGCGTTTTTCACCCGATGGGAAGCGACTCGTGTATTCGTGGTTTGTGGGCGACGAAGCGTCGCTGCGAATGATCAACGTTGACGGCACAGGCATGCGGATTCTGAGCGAGCGGGAGGACGTGAGAGCAAGAGCCTGGTCTCCGGACGGTTCGCAGATTCTTGTGAGCACCGCGCAAGCCGGAGCGCATCAGATTGCACTGATGTCGGCCACTGACGGCAGTCTCAAGGTTCTCAAGACATTGGATTGGCGGAGCCCCACAGCGATGGCATTTTCACCGGATGGTCGTGACATCGCCTACGACTTTCCGCGTCAGGGCGACTCTCGCGCAGCGCGACCTCGTAATCCTGGCGACCGATGCCATCCGCGAAAATGTCGTCGTCGAGCATCCAGCCGACGACCGGTTGTTTGGGTGGTCCCATGATGGCCGGTGCGCTCATCTTTTCAAGCGACCGTGGCACGAGCCCGGGGATCTGGTCGATCGACGTAACCAGCGGGCAGGCCGCGTCAGAACCCAAACTTCTCAAGAGCGAGATGTGGCGTCTCGGCAGGTCTGCGAGACAGATGGCTCCGGGCGCCTCTACTACTCCATCCGACCGACGATCGCGGACATCTTTTCCGTCTCGATCCATGCAACGGCAGCGTGACAGTCCCTCCGACCCCCATCGCGACCGGATTCGAACGGCGGCAGATCCCCGCGTGGTCTCCTGACGGCCGGCACATCGCGTACACTACCGTCGCCACCGGGTTCCCGTCATCTGGCCCTGGCAACTTCCGTATCGAGGTGAAGTCTCTCGACACCGGGGAAAGCCACGTTCTCACCCCGAAGCTCGATTACTTCCTAAGCCTCTTCTGGTTTCCGGACGGCCAGGCCCTCCTGGTGCGGGGTGCGGACGACCGAGGCCAGCCCGGCATGTTCCGGGTGGATGCCCGGACCGGAACCGTCACGACTTTGAGCCGGGCGAATTCCTCGGAGCCGACGTTGTCACGAGACGGAAAAAGAGCCTACTACCCCGCCCGCAAGGACGACGGGTTCGCGACGATGATGGCTCGCGACCTGGCGAGCGACGTGGAAACCAGCTTATGCCGCTTACCGAAGGCAACATGGGCCCGGGGCTCTGAATCGCCCGATGGAAGTCAGGTGGCATTCTCGATCATCGAACGCCGGTCGCGATTGTCGCATGCTGCGTTGCGCCTGCCGCCGGCGGCCCGCCCGAGAAACTCTCAGACTTCCGAGGGGCTTACACACACCGCCGTTTCGCAATCCGCGTGGTCTGGGATAGCGCCGGCCATCTGCTGTTCGTGATGAACGAGCTGCAGCACCAGAGACCTGGATCTCGCGTGTGGCTGTCACCGGCGGTCCTATTCAGAAGCTGGCGTCCCGGTTCCCAACGCGCGCTTCTTGAGCATGCACCCGGACGGCAGGCGTCTCGCCTTCCACGGGGGCGAGGATTCGACCGAGATCTGGGTCATGGCGCCCGGCCAATCGAAGCACTAGCACGTCACGCGGCGCGGCCGAACTGACGGTCGCGCCGTAGTGCCCAGATAACGACGACGAGATGAACGCAGAGAGCGCAGAGCACGCAGAGAAAACCCAAAAAGAGTTCCTTCTCTGCGGTCTCAGCGGTCTCTGCGTTTAAACGTAGGGCTAGTCGATCGCCAGCGTCAGGGCGCGAATGCCGTGACACAAACCTGACGTGTTCCTCGCCGACTCTTGACCACAGCTTGACGGCCTGAAGACCAGCGATCGATATGCTGGTCCGTCGATTCTTCGAAATCTTGGGCCCCGGGAAACCCGGGAAACGCGGAAACAATGATGCGTGCCTGTACATTTCTTCGTCACAGTTGCACTCGGTCTGCTGGCCGTGGTCGTCGGAGTGCCATCCACGGCGCTGCTCGAAGCCGACGGCATCAACGACGTCCGCTTGGTCTGGATCTTTATCGCCCGGTGCCCGGACGAAACCCGTTGAACCCCGCGGAGGTCGATCTCGGACGACGGCTGTTTCGCGACAAGCGGCTGTCGCGCGACGGATCCATGGCCTGCGCGAGTTGCCACGTTCCCGATCGTGCCTTCACGAACGGCGCAGGCGGTTGGTATCGGCGTGGGCGGGGTTCGCGGCACGCGCAACGTGCCGACGCTCGTCAATCGCGCCTGGGGGCGAAGTTCTTCTGGGACGGCCGCGCGGCGACCCTTGAAGAACAGGTGCTGCAGCCGATCCTGCATACGAGGAACTCGGCATGACCGCCGATCGCGTCGTCGCGCTTGCGCGACTCGGATCCTACCGGCCGCGTTCGGCGCCGCCTTTCGAACCGAGTTGGCGCTGTGAACCCGTTTTGCCGAGCGGCCGGAGTCGCACGGGCCCCACAGTTGCCTTTCGCTAGACACTCAGGCACTCAAGCTAGGCTAAAGCCGGACCCCACGTACGTAGTTGAGCATCCGTATGAGGGATTGAAGGAGGACGATGCGCGGACGCTTCGGCAGGTGGCGCTGGCGCTGGCCTCGTACGTGCGGACGATTCAGGCGGGCGACTCTCCGTACGATCGTTACCTTGCCGGTCAACGCGGGGCGCTGAACACGGCCGCTCGCCGCGGCCTCACCTCTTTCGGGGTAAGGGCGGCTGTACCGCCTGCCACGTTGGACCGACCTTTTCGGACGAGGATTTTCACAACACCGGCGTCGGCTGGCGGACGGGCACGCTGACCGACGAGGGGCGCGCCGCCGTGACCAAAGCCGCGGCCGACCGCGGCGCCTTCAAGACGCCGACGCTGCGCGAAGTGGCGCGCACCGCTCCCTACATGCACGACGGCAGCTTCGCCACGCTTGCCGAAGTCGTCGACTTCTACGATTGTGGCGGTGCGGCCAATCCCGGTCTCGATAACAGCCTCAGGCCCCTGAAGCTCACACTCGGTGAGAAGCAAGATCTCGTGGCCTTCCTGCGGCACTGACCGGGAAAAGCCGCGACGGCGAGTAGAGACGGCTACCAGAGGCAACGCGGCGAGGCGACCGTCCGGGTCCACCTCGCGGAACGCCAGGGATTCTTGTGGAGGGGAAAGGGCAAGGGCGGCACTTGACGCTCGGCCCCGGACGACGACGTGTCGAGGACGTTTCTAACTCGCCCGCACATGCTCATACGTGATCTGGACAGGGACACTCCGGGTTCTCCCAGGCCCGGCGCCGGAGCTCGGTGAACGGGAGAAGGCTTTGGTTGTCGGCCTAGTCGTCCAGCCAGATGTCTGACGACGCGATCGAGGCGAACCAGATCATCCTGGGTAACCCGCGATCTGAAGGCTCTCGACGGAATGAGCATGTGGTTGGTCCGGTCGCCTTCCGTCCGGATGTTGCTGAACATCGACATCGTGCGGACGGTCTGAAAGCCGAGGTACGGCGCCAGCCCGTTGAGGACGAACAGCAGCAGGACAGGACCGCCGCCGGAGAGCGACCCGCATTGAACAGGAAGCCTGGAATCTCGACTCACGCGCGGCTCCCTTCCATCCCACGAGCAGCGCGGCCAGATAGCCCCGGCGCGTAAGCCATCCACAACAGCATCCCTCCCCGACGCACCCACACGGCCAGACTCGCCGCCGTCGAGGTCGACGCGTTCACCACGCGATTGCCCCTTCCACGAGCACAAACGACGCTGACTCGCGGCGCGACGCAGCCACGCCAATGCTGGCCCGACGACGTGACGGCCCCTGTTACACGTCGAACGATTGGGCGATCGACGAGCGTCCGGATAGAAATCGACCGGCAGAAACAACGTTAACATCGCGAGCATCATCGACGAGAAGCCGTAGATGCCCGGTCTTGGATGTAAGGCCAAGCGAAATGGAAGGGCCACGCGAGCAGCATCGCCGCGAGCGCGTCCCGGGAACAGCAGCAACAGCGGAATGCCACCCTCGCACGAGCAGCGTCATCCCAACACGGCCGCCGTCCTTCACCGGGTCGCCGGTGAGTCCAGGCAGACCCGGCATTCGGCGCGGCGATCCCGTCGAGCATGAAGCCGGCGCAACTCGTCGCCGGCGTGACGAAGTCCCAGTTCAGCTTGTGGAAGAAGGTCAAGAGTACAACGGCCAGCAGCAGACCCCGGAGTAACTGGTGCGGCTTGGTCGAAGACGGCGGCGCGTGCCACTTCCGGCCCTGACCTGTCGTGGCGCAGTGCGACGATGAGGATCGTCAGGTTGACGAATCCCTTCGAGGCAGGATGTGATTGGGAGCTGATCGGAGACTGGACGTACAGGTGGACGAGGCTGATGGCGCACATCAGAGCACCGTCCAGACGCGGACGGCTTGACTAGAACGGCTATCGCCGCGAGAAAGACCGCGACACCGCTGGGCTCACGAACCACTCCGGAAAACAGAAACATCCAGCAAAGCTGCGTCGCCGCCCACAGGAAACAGAATGGGGTTAGCGCCGCAGGCTCCCAGGCGCTCTCTACTTTCGCGACGATTCAGTAGATACAGTCCGACGCCGCCTGACGATCAGCGTGGCTGTGGCTGGCTCAGGGACAGGCTCTATGATGTCAGCCATGGCGATGCCAGGAAACAGCAACCCCAAGCCGATCACGGCGACCAGCAGGTTCAGGGAACGAATCATCATCGGATGCTCCACTTATGCGAGGGCGAAACCAGGATGCGTCCGCGTGGCCAAGGCACACGTCGGAGGCGTTACCCACTACGCAATATGTAGTCCAGCCCGTCGGTTGCTCCTCCAAGCCTGAAATGCTCGGTGTTGGCGGTCAATCCGACTCTCGTGGGAATGGTTTGCGCGAGAGCAACACTGCGCCGCCAGGTTGGCAGATATATTTGTCCTGTTGGCCGATGACTTTAATCAGGGCGACCAGCGTCTCGAGAAGGCGAATCACCTGCTTTCCCGTTCTGATGTCTGCCGCCGGCTTGTCATGCCGGAGGCCGACGAATTTCGGGTGGCGGAGGTGCCCATCCCGCGTCCACTCGACGAAGGCGACTTCGGCGACCAGCGCCGGCTTCACCCAGCGAAGCTTCTCCAGATCCTCCAGCGTAAGCCCTTCGCCCCCCACCGGTCTTCTTGCCCTGTCGCAAGCTCGCGAACGGATACTGTGGCGTCTCGAGCGGCTTCAGCTCGCGCCAGATTTCCGATCGGAGATGGGGCGTGAAGCCGCTCCGCACTTTGCCGGCGTAGCGCAACTTCCCCGCCTCGTAGTAGCCGACCACCAGGCTCTCGAAATTCCCGAGGCCCGGCCGATACGCCGTGATCACCAGCTTCTGCCGCTGCAGAAACTTCACCTTGATCGATGCGTCGCTCCGCGATGAGCGGTACGGCGTCTTGAAGGCTCAAGGCATAAAGGCCGCGCCTGCTCAAATCAAAAATCGCAAATCAAAAATCTAAAATTGATTTCCTCCCACCACACTCTCCCGAAGGGGCGGAAACGGATTGGTGATGGCAGCATCCTTTGGTGATCCACTTGCGGTTGCACGCGAGGCGCGCGGTATTTCCCTGCGCGAGATTTCCGAACAGATGCGCATCTCGACGCGCTATCTGGAGGCCATCGAAAACGGCGACCTCAAAAGACTTCCTGGCGGCATTTTCAATCGCAGCTTTATCAAAGCTTACGCCAAATATATCGGCTACGATGAACAGGAAGCCCTCGATGCCTATGCGCGTACGGCGCGCGAGCTTGGAGCTTCGCCGGACGAAGTTACGACCACGCCTTATCAATCGCGCGTCTATACGGACGGCAACGGCGTGCGCTTGCCTTTCGTCACGGTGTTGTTGACGATTCTGATTCTGGGAATCCTTTCGCTCGGCGTTTATGCGGCGATGCACTGGTATCAAAGACGACAGGCCGCAGGCTCAGGCAATCAGCAACCCGCGACTGCTCCGGCACAACAGTCGCCGCCAGCACTGCTCCAAACGCAAACAACAACGCCGCGCCCGCGACCGCAGGCTTTGTCATTGAACTTAAAGCCTTAGATAAAATCTGGATTAAGGCGCGCATGGATAATGAAGTCTGGAAGGAAGAAATTTTAGAGACGGGCGACATCAGAGAGTTTAAGCCTTCGGAGAGCTTGGGCATCAAATACTCGAAGAGCAAAGCGAAGTCATTTGAGTCGACTATTAACGGACGCCCCGCGAAGATTGTCACAGACTCGACCACGCAGCCCGTCGAGATGGTTATCACGAAAAGCGATTACGAGAAGTTTTTACAGTAGCAATGAAGTTTCAAATCTCAAGTCCCAAGATCCAAGTCAAAAGTTTA
>CAVXJL010000020.1:0-42078 GCA_963762015.1 uncultured Actinomycetota bacterium | reverse complement strand
CCGCGCTCGTGCTGTCGATCGCGATGATGATCGGGTTCGACTACGGGACGGACGGGCTCCAGTACGAGCTCGACGTGAACTGGATCTCGGCGATCGGCGCCCGCTATCACGTCGGCATCGACGGGATCTCGATGCCGCTCTACGTGCTGACCTTCCTCCTCTCGTTCCTGTGCGCCGTCTACACGTGGCGGTTCGTGCCCGACCCCGGCCGCACGAAGGCGTTCCTGGCGCTGATGTTGCTGCTCGAGACCGGGATGGCCGGCACGTTCATCGCCTTCGACCTGATCCTGTTCTTCGTCTTCTGGGAGATGGTGCTTGTCCCGATGTACTTCCTGATCGGGATCTGGGGGTCGGCGAACCGCGAGTACGCCGCGATCAAGTTCTTCCTGTACACGCTCTTCGGCTCGGTGTTCATGCTGCTGGGCTTTTTGGCGCTCTACTTCAGCGGTCCCGAGCCGCACACGTTCGATCTCGTGAAGCTCACCGAGTTCGGAGCGGGCGGCGGCTACGCGCACACGTTCCAGCTGATCGTGTTCGGAGCGGTCGCGCTCGGGTTCGCGATCAAGGTCCCGATGTGGCCGTTCCACACGTGGCTGCCCGATGCCCATACCGAGGCACCCACGATCGGCTCGGTGCTGCTGGCCGGGATCATGCTGAAGATGGGGACGTACGGTTTCATCCGGATCGCCCTCCCGGTGCTCCCGGAGGGGGCCCAGGCCTTCGCCCCCTGGATCGGGGTCCTCGCGGCGATCGCGATCGTCTACGCCGCGCTCGCGTGTCTGGCGCAGCGGGACCTGAAACGGCTGATCGCGTTCTCCTCTGTCGGGCACATGGGTTTCGTGATGCTCGGCATCGCCACGCTCACCGAGATCGGGATCCAGGCGGCGGTGTTCGGCATGGTCGCCCACGGTGTGATCACCGGGATGCTCTTCTTCTGCGTCGGCTCGATCTACGACCGGTACCACACCAGGCAGATCGCGGAGATCGGCGGTGGGATGGCGCAGCGGATGCCGAAGCTCGCAGGCGTGTTCGCGTTCGTCGCGATCGCCTCCCTCGGGCTCCCGGGGCTCGCCGGGTTCTGGGGCGAGGTGATGGCCCTGCTCTCGGCGTTCCGCCCGAACGAGGCACTCCTCGGTGACCACGTGGGTCTGTTCCGAGGACTCATGGTCGCCGGAGGGATCGGCACGATCCTCACGGCCGGTTACTTCCTCTGGATGCTGCAGCGCGTGAACATGGGCACGATGCCCGAGCGCTGGAACGAGCACGCGCTCGGAGACATCCACAGCGTCGAGTGGTTGTCCTGGACGCCGCTGCTGGTGCTGATCGTCGCGCTCGGACTGTTCCCACGCCTGATCTTCGGGATCAGCCAGGAGGCCGTGAGCGGCATCATGGCGGTCCTGGGGCAGGGAGGCTGAACGCGGCGTGAGCGTCGACTACCATGCGATCCTGCCGGAGCTGATCCTCGCAGGGACGATCATGCTCGTGCTCATCGTCGACCTGTTCCTGCCGGCTCGCCTGAAGTCGGCCTCGATGGCGATCGGTCTCCTGGGAGTGCTGGCGTCGCTCGGCGCCGTCCTCACGCTGCTGGGGGAGGAACGCGCCACCTTCGGCGGCTCGTTCGTCATCGACAACTTCGCCGTCCTGTTCAAGGTCTTCTTCCTCGTGGCCGCGGTCATCGTCCTCGCGGTCTCGCGCAGGTACTTCGACCAGCCGGGCTACTACCAAGGGGAGTACTACTTCCTGCTCCTCACGTCGTTCCTCGGCTGCTTGCTCATGCCTTCCTCGCGCGACCTGCTGATGCTCTTCATCTCGCTGGAGCTCGTGTCAGCGCCGGGGTTCCTCATGGCGGCGTTCCGCAAGTGGGACGTGACCGGCGTCGAGGGCGGGCTGAAGTTCTTCCTCATCGGTGTGCTCTCGACCGCGGTGATGCTCTTCGGGATGAGTCTGATCTACGGGTTGACCGGGGGAGAGACGCGGCTCGACGCGATCGCCACCGCTCTCGGCGAGCTCGATCCGTCCCAGGAGGCGATGGCGCTCGCGTCCATCTTCTTCGTCGTGGTGGGCTTCGCGTTCAAGGTCTCCGCGTTCCCCTTCCAGTTCTGGGCGCCCGACACCTACGAGGGCGCACCGGTGCCGGTCGCGGCGTTCCTGGCCGTCGCGTCCAAGGCCGCCGGGTTCGCGGGTCTGCTGCAGCTGATGTTCGTGGCGTTCATCGGCCAGCACGAGTTCTGGGTGCCGATCTTCGCGTTCCTGTCGATCGCCACGATGACGATCGGGAACCTGGTTGCGTTGCAGCAGCGGCAGTTCGTGCGACTGCTCGCGTACTCCGGGATCGCCCAGGCGGGCTACATGTTGCTGCCCTTCGCCCTGGTGACGAACGATCAGGCCGTCAACCAGCAGGCGTTCGCCTCCGCGACCGGCTACATCTTGATCTACGGCATCATGAACCTGGGTGCGTTCGCGGTCGCGGTGGCGCTCAGCAAGCGCAGTCCGAGGCTCCTGATCTCCGACTTCGCAGGGGTCGCGCGGGTCGCGCCGTTCCTCGCCGTGGGGATGACGATGTTCCTGGTGTCGCTGGCCGGCGTGCCGCCGGCGGCCGGGTTCTGGGCCAAGATCCTGATCTTCGGCGCGGCGATCGCGCGCGGCGACGTGATCGGCCCGGTGCTGGCCGCGATCATGGTCGTGAACTCGGTGATCAGCGTCTTCTACTACTTGGCCGTCGCGCGCCAGATGATCTTCCAGCCGGCCGAGGACACCACGCCCGTGCGGACGCCGGTCCTGGTGGCGGGCGCGGTCGGCCTCTCGATGGCGGCGCTCCTGTTCTTCTTCCTGCTGCCGGGTACGTTCTCGAAGCTCGCGGACATCTCGACGCTCGTCGGCTGAACCGACGCCCTCCGTTCGAACGAAAGAGCTGTGAGAGCATGGTTCTGACGGGGGAGAACCCCGTCCCAAGGAGGAATGACTGATGGCACCGGGGATCAACCGGATGAAGACCTGGGTCCTGATCGCGGCCATGGGCGGACTGTTCATCGTCGTCGGGCAGCTGCTCGGCGGCACGAACGGAGCGACGATCGCGCTGGTCCTGGCAGTGGTTTTCAACTTCGCGATGTACTGGTTCTCCGACAAGATCGCGATCAAGACCACACGCTCGAAGCCCGTCACCGAGCAGGAGATGCCCGACTACTACCGCATCGTCCGGCAGCTCGCGACCGAGCAGAACATGCCTATGCCGAAGCTCTTCGTCTCGGAGATGATGCAGCCGAACGCCTTCGCCACGGGACGGAATCCGGAGAACGCGTCGGTCGCCGTGACCCGGGGCATCCTGGAGATCCTCGACGAGCGTGAGCTCCGCGGCGTCCTCGCCCACGAGCTGTCCCACGTGGCCAATCGAGACATCCTGATCTCCTCGATCGCGGCGGCGATCGGCATGAGCATCACGTTCCTGGCGCGGTTCGCGTTCTTCTTCGGTGGGAGCGACGACGAGGGCGGCGGCAACATCTTCGCGCTCCTCCTGGCGTGGATCCTCGCCCCGATCGCCGCGCTGTTGATCCAGATGGCGGTGACGCGGTCACGCGAATACCAGGCCGACGAGTCGGGCGCGTTCCTGTCCAGGGATCCCGACGCATTGGCGAGCGCCCTCATCAAGCTCGAGCAGGCGACGATGAAGGTGCCCCCGCTCGCGACCGTGAGCCCGGCCGAGGCGCACATGTTCATCGTGAACCCGATGAACGCGCTGCAGGCTCGTGGCCGTGGCGGGATCACGAGCCTGTTCCGGACCCACCCGCCGACCGAGGCCCGCGTCGAGCGCCTGCGGGTGATCGCCAGCGAGCTCCGCGGCGAGCGCGGCCCGATCGGTTAGCGCCCGGCTCTGTAGAGGGCAAGAGAAGAGGCCCCGAGCCGTGCGGCTCGGGGCCTCACTTCCTTCATCTCCGGAAGGGATCTTCGCTCAGGCGAGGACCTCGCAGAGGTCCACCGAGCGACCGCGGATCTCGACCGGTTCGACCTGCGGCGGTGTTCCCGTGAACGTGATGTGTCCCGTCACGAGAAGGATCTCGTCAGGGATGAAGATCAGCCACGGCCCGGTCCCCAGGATCAGGTTCCCGTCCACGTCGATGAAGCCGGGACCGGGGATACTCAGGGCGACCGACTCTTCGCTGTCCAGGTTCGTGAGCACGACCTTGATCTTCCCGACGGTGATCGCGCTGATCCATGTTCCCCGGTCCCCGGAGAACGCGATGAACTTGAACTTCTGCTCGACGTCGACCTGCACGTCGAAGTCGTCGCAGAACTCGCCCGCCGGAAGGACGAAAGACGCGGGATCGGAGATCCGCTCCTGGAACGGAGGAGCCGCGCCGGCCACCCCCGGAACCATGGCCACGAAGATCGCTGCGACGAGCAGCGAGGCGAAGCGCCGGGTAGAGCGCATGCCGTACCCCTTTCAGCAGACGACGAGCGACGCTACGCCTCGATGCTCAGCCGCGCAACTTGGCGTTCAGAGTTAGGCCGTCAGTTCCTGGCAGAACGCGCCGAACGCGTCGATGTAGCGCTGGACGTCGTCCTCGGTGTGCTGCACCGAGACCGTCCACTGCTCCTCGTCGCCCGGGGTCATGAAGATGCCCCGGTTCACCATCCAGGGATACGACGCCCAGTAGAGCTCCGTGTGCGTCTCGAGGAAGTCCGCGTAGTTGGTGAGCTTTGTCGCACGGTAGGACACGCAGCCCTTCGCGCCGAGATCCACCGTGTGCGCCGGCACCTCGGAGTCCGCGATCGCGCGGTCGCAGCCCTCGGCCAGCATCGAGCCGAGCTTCCCGAGGTGGTCGTAGGCGTCGCGCGTCAGGACCTGCGTGAGGGCGGTGAGCCCGGCGGCGGAAGAGAGCGGGTTCCCGTTGAACGTCCCCTGCTGGGCGGCGCCCTTGGAGACCCATTCCATGATCCGCGCCTCTCCGCCGAACGCGCCGATCGTGGAGCCGCCGCCGATCGCCTTGGCGAACGCGGACAGGTGCGGCTTCACGCCGTAGCGCTCCATCGTTCCCCCGTACGCGATCGTCCCCCCGCACTTGACCTCGTCGTAGATCAGCACCACGCCGTGCTTGTCGCACACGTCGCGCAGCGCCTGGAGATACCCGGGCTGGGGCTCGATGATGCCGACGTTCATCATCACGGGTTCGAGGATCACGGCCGCGACCTCGCCCTCGTTGTCCGCGAGCGCCTGCTCGACCGCCGCTGCGTCGTTGAACGGAACGACGATCGTGGTGTCCCACAGCGCCTTCGGGATGCCCTTCGACGTGGGCTGCGTGGTGTACCAGGCCTGTCCCTCGTGGCTCGCGTCGTGCCGGATGCCGAGGACGTCCGCCTCGGGGACCACCGAGAACAGCAGCGAGTCGTGGTGGCCGTGGTAGGACCCTTCCATCTTGACGACCTTGTCCCGGCCGGTGGCGGCGCGCGCCACGCGGAGGGCATCCATCGTGGCCTCGGTCCCGGAGTTGACGATCCGGACCTGCTCGAGCTCGAAGCGTTCGCAGATCGCCTCCGCGAGCGCCACGGTCGTCGGCGTCGTGACGGCGAAGTGGATCGCCTCCCGGGCGGCCTTCTCCAGGGCCTCGACGATCTTCGGATGGGCGTGCCCGACGATGTTCACCCCGAAGCCGCCGTGGAAGTCCTTGTACTCGGTGCCGTCCACGTCCCAGACGCTCGACCCTCGGCCCTTCTCGAGGTAGACGGGGTACGGGTCGCCGACCTGGAAGTTGGAGGAAACACCGCTGGGGAGTGACGTGAGGGCTCGTTCGTAGAGCGCCTTCGACGCCGTCGTCTTCGTCAGCAGATCGGCGCTTTCTCGTTCGGCGATCTCCGCTGCGCGTGCCTTGAGTCGTTCGAGGTCCAATCCCCACCTCCTGAAGGTCAGAGGAATCTACCGGGGGACAGGCGCCCTCACAACACGATGGTTGCGTTGCGTTGCCGCCCTTCAGCGATAGTTCGTGAACTGCAGTGCCAGCCCGAAGTCCTCCTCCTTGACCGCGCGGATCGCGGACTGGAGGTCGTCCTTCGACTTCGCGGAAACGCGCAGCTGGGAGCCCTGGATCTGGGTCTGCGCCTTGGGAACGGAGCTCCGGACGAACTTGGAGATCTGCTTCGCCTTCTCGTCGGGGATCCCCTGGATCACGTCGATGGACTGGCGGACCGTCCCCTTCGCAGCTTGCTGGACCTCACCGGGCTTGAGGGACTTCAGGGGAACCTGACGCTTGACCGCCTTCTCCTGGAGCACCTGCCAGGCCGCCTTGAGGCGATCCTCGGTGCCGGCGGCCATCTCGATCTTGTCGGCCTCGAGCGCGACCGATGTGCCGGTGCCCTTGAAGTCGAAGCGCTGAGAGATCTCGCGGGCGGCCTGGTCGACCGCGTTGCGGATCTCCTGCATGTCCACCTCGGAGACGATGTCGAACGAGAACTGGTCCTTGGCCATGAGCCAATCCTAGAAGGACGTGGGCACGAGCGTCCCGGACCTCGTAGCTCCGCACCCTTCGCTTGCTATCCTCAGCACCGTTCCCGGGAGGATGCCCGAGTGGCCAAAGGGAGCGGCCTGTAAAGTCGCCGGCTCAGCCTACGGAGGTTCGAATCCTCCTCCTCCCACCGAGGGGTGTTCTCGACCGACCGACCAACCGACCACCACGTTTCTACATGGATACAACGCCTGGTGCCTCGAGTCGGTTGAGGAGAGTTGCGAAGTATGCCGGAGCAGCGCCCACAATCAACTCATCAGACGGCGAGCGTGGCTACCCATCCCCTTAGCGGGATCCGGTAGAGCACCGCCCGCCACCCCTCTGGCTCCTCGAAATGGGCCACGATCCAGAGCTGCCCCTCGCTTGCGTGTACGCCTCCGCTGGCCTGCGGCTGCCCGATCCGCGCAACGACGCGATCGGTTGCCGGGTCGATCTGTGCGACCAACTCGGAGCTGGCACGGAGCCAGACGAACCCCGCTCCGACCATGACATCACCGCCGAAGATGCTTTCCGCGTCCACCGGGATCGTGGCGACGACCCTGTCGGACGATGGGTCGACGTGGGACACCGATCCATCGCTTTGGTTCATGACCCACACGCCGCCTTCACCAACGTCCAAGAATCGTGGGCCGGAACCAACGTCGATCTCCGACACGACCCCGCCCGTCTCAGGGTCAACGCGCACGACGCGATCCTCGGCGAAGTAGGTGATCCAGATCCCGCCGAGCCCGGCACGCACGGCCGTGCCGCCTTCCGGAACGTCGTACGTGTCGGCGATCTCGAGGGTTTCCTGATCGATCCGAACGAGCACGCACCCGGAACAGTCGTCACCATCCGCGATCGCCCAGATGCCGCCCTCGCCTGCACCGATGCTCGACTCTCCTTCGGCGGGAACATCGACCGCCACCCATCCGGTGACCATGCCGGTCTTGGGGTCGATGCGGGCGACCCCTCGTTTCCCGCACGTCGCCGTCCACACGGCACCGAAACCCGAATCCATGCCGGCACATGGCGACTGGGGCACAGCGACCGAGCCCTGGAGGCGACCGGCCTGGGCATCGTAGAACCCTATGCCTCTACCCACGCCGCTCACCCATGCACGTCCGAAGTCCACGAGGACCCAATCGGCGCTCGACGGGACGCGGATGGCTTGACCACCCGCCTGCCTCACACTTGTGATCTCCGGCAGCTCTGGCTCAGGTTGGGGCGGGGTCTGCGCTTCCCTGGGGGTGGGACTCGCGCTGCTCGTCTCGCCATCCCCGTCGCGGCACGCAACCAGCGAGAGAGCGAGGACCAGCGCCACGCCCAGCAGGGCCATCACGTGCGCTGACGGCCGACTCACCTCGGGACGATCCCTCCTTCTACGCCGCGGAGAGCGCGGGGTGACCACTACGGGGACCCCAGGCGATCACCGGCAACGCCGTGGCAGGACGAGCTGATCAAGCGGCTCCCCGTGGCGCGGGATGCCACGGACCCGAGGTCCACGGACCCGAGGAAGTGAAGACGCCGAGCTCCCGTGCGTTGGATCCGTCGGCGTTCGCGATCGCGAGGCGGCCACCGTCACCATCCCCGGGGACGACGTACGCGAGCTGCGATCCGTCGGGCGACCAGGTCGGCCGGTTCCCGTTGGCGATTACTTGTGTGAAGCCGGAGCCGTCGGTCTCGAAGGTGTAGGTGGCAACGTCGTTGCCGAACGCGACCCGATCGCCAGCCGGCGACCACGCGAGGCCGTACACGTGACCGGCGCCCATGGTCGTCTCGTTGGCGAGGAGCTGGTGCGCGTCCCTGCCGTCGGCGTCCATCAACCACACGCTGTGGCTGTGATCGCCCGAGCCGTGCACGTACGCGATCTGCGTACCGTCGGGCGAGAACGTCGGTGCCCATACGCCGGAGGCTTCGAGGAGCACAGCGGGGCGACCGCCCCCGGTGTCGACGCTGTACAGCCCGTCATAGTCGGCGAACACCACGCGCGACCCGTCGGGTGAGATCGTGGCGCCTGTGATCCATCCCTGCGGCCGCTTCGTCACCTTCGTCTCCGACCCGTCGGCGTGCATGACGGACAGTTGAAACTCCCTTCGGCGTCCCATGTCGAACTCCCGCATGATCAGGAGTCGCGTGCCGTCGCTCGACCACCCCAGCGGGATGCCTGTCTTCGACAGCTGGACCCGCGTCGCGGAAGCTTCCGGCGCGGCCGGGTCGACCCCCCAGATGCCATGGTCTCCGTAGACGATCCAACCGGCGACGGGCGCGAATACACCGAGATCCTCCGAGGGAGCCGGGCTCGGCGTGGGGGCCGGGGTCCCGGGGATTGGTGAGGTCCGGATCTCGGCGACTCCGGCGACCAACACCGCGATCGCAGCTGCGACCCCGATCGCCCCGACGACGACGGTTCTCCCGGCGCGTCGCCGCGCCCGACGGGTCAGCGGCCCTGCGTCGAGGAACTGGACCGGTTCCTCGCTCGCCATGCGCTCGAGGAAGTCGCGGACGTCTTGATCGGTCATGTCGTCACCTCGGGGATGCGGCGAAGCGCCTCGAGGCCGCGCGCGACGAGCGAGCGCACGGTCGCGGGTCGGCAGCGCAGCAGGTCGGCGATCTCGGACTCGTGGAGATCTTCGTAGTAGCGGAGGACGATCGCCGCTCGCTGCCGCTGGGGTAGCGAGAGCAGCGCCGTCCGCATCGATTCGTACGCGGCCACGTCGCGATCGGTGTGGCTTTGCCGGGACTCGGCGGTCTGCCGCTCGAGGTAGGACCGCTCGACCTGGCGGCGGCGGAAGGTGTCCTTCGATAGGTTGACGATCGTCCGGCGGAGGTAGGCATCGAACGCCTCGGGTTCACGCAGGTGGTGTAGGCGGCCCACGAACCGAAGGAACGCCTCCTGGACGAGATCCTCGGCGAGCGCTCGGTCCCCGGTCATGAGGTAGGCGAGCCGGAACCCGGCCGGGGCCGACCGCACGTAGACCTCGGCCAGCCGGCTCGCACGCCCCTGCTCGGCTCCCTTGTCGTCGGCTCCCATGTCGGCGACCATCGTCGTCTTTCTCGCACCCACATCACCAGGACGTACGAGGACCCGAAAGTGTTGCGAAGCTGGTCGGTCGGCGTGTTGCGTACCTCACCCCGAGTGACTCGCTGGCGATCGGCCCGGAACTCGATGGCGGCGTGTCCGTTGTTGCCAAGGTCGTCTCGATTGAAGCCCTGGAGACACCGAGCGGACTGTTCTCCGGCTCTCGCTTGAGGAATCGCCCGCCACATGGCGCTGTGGGAGGACCCCTCTTAACCTGTGGGAGGTCCTCAAGAACTACCGGAAACCGTGTGGTCACGGGGTTCTGCGAACACCCCACCGACCGACCACCCACCGACCGATCGACCACCCACACCGTGGGGTGTTCTCAAGACTGAGGCACCGTTGTCGATCAGCGGACGGACGGCGCCGAAACCGGATCAGTGACGGTGAGTATCCGCCCCGGGCCCGCCAGGCGGTGCACGACCCTGGCGCTCGGTGTCATCCACAGTTGCAATTTCAAAGGCGTCTACGATGCGAACTCAACCCGGTGGAAACGTGACACCCTGAATCCGAAGGAGCAGCAACCATGTCGATCGTCCGCGTCCACAACTTCTCCATCTCGCTCGACGGTTTCGGGACCGGCGAACCTCAGAGCCACGACGCACCGTTCGGCCACGCCGGCGAACGACTGCACGAATGGATGTTCACGACCCGGTATTGGCGCGAGATGGTCGGCGAGCCTGGCGGCACACGCGGCCTCGATGACGCCTTCGCGCGACTGCACAACCCCGGGATCGGCGCCGAAATCATGGGTGCCGGGAAGTTCGGCTACCCAGGATGGCACGAGGACCGGGAGTGGAAGGGCTGGTGGGGGCCCAACCCACCGTTCCACACACCGGTCTTCGTCCTCACCCATCACACGCGTCCGCCGATCGAGATGGAAGGCGGGACGACGTTCCACTTCCTCGACGTGTCGCCTGCCGAAGCGCTTGAGACCGCTCGGGAGGCTGCTGACGGACAGGACCTGCGCATCGGGGGAGGTGCCACCGTGATCCGCGACCTCCTCGCTGCGGGGTTTGTGGATCACATGCACACCGTCGTCGTCCCCATCCTTCTCGGCCGCGGCGTTCGGCTCTGGGACGGACTGGAGGGCGTCGAGAAGGACTACCAGGTCGAGGCCACCTCGTCGCCCAGCGGGGTCACACACGTGACGTTCACCCGCGCGGGCGTCTAAGCCGCCGCCTCCCACGAACATCCAGTGGTTACACGACGGGAAGGAACCGTCCAGCCGGTTAGGGCCCACGCTTCCGGGTAAAGGCGGTCGCGAGCCGAGCAACGATCGAGCTGACGAGAAGAGACTCGGCGCTATAGAGGAGCGCGCGACACCCAAGTGGACGGAACGAAGACGCCGGAACTACTCGTGGACTTCATCACCTCACTCGATGGCTACGGAGCCGCTGAAGGTTCCGACGACCGACGTCACCAGCGCCGGTACTACTTGCGGACGTGGAACCGGAGGATGGTGATGTCTCGCGACCGCGAGCTACTTACCGGTTCTAGGTCGATCCTGGGGAGGCCCGGGGGGGAGAAGCGGATGCCGTCACCGAGCAGCACCGGCATCACATACACCAAGATCTCGTCGACGAGCCCCCGCTGCAGGCACTGGCCGGCCACGTCGGCGCCGAGGATCTCCAGGTTCTTGCCGCCCGCAGCGGCCAGCGCCGTGGCGACCGCTTCCCCGATGTCACCGGAGAGGTACGTGACCTTCGGGTCCGGCGACTCCGGCGCCTCATGGGTGAGGACGAACATGGGTCCCGAGAACGGATAGTCCGCGCTACCTGGCTCGTCTGCTTCCATCCTGGCGCCTACTTCCCAGGTTCGCCGGCCGATGAGCATGGCGCCGGTGGCCGCCGCGATCTCCGGGGACTCGTCCGGCGCCACGAAGTCGAAGATCCAGTCCATCGCGTCGCCGGGACCAGCGATGAAGCCGTCAAGCGACATCGACCTGTTCACGACCACCTTTCCAGTGCTCGTATCGCTCACCCCGTTCCTCCAGAAGCTTCGATGTTCCCGTGATCCGTTCCGGCGCCTCGTCGGCCGCCATGCGAGTCATCCCTGGCGGTCGGCTCCTTGAGGCAGTACATCCCACCTGCAGAGTAGGCCCCGAACCCTCGTTGAGCATCAGAACGTAAGTGCGAGATCTTGGGCCGACGCAGCGTTCGGACGGCAGCTCAGCGTCTCTATCTTGTGAGGGAAGAACGGGGGGCGATGGTGGGCGAGCTGGCTGGGGAGGGCAGCGAACGCGGCCTGCTCTCGGAGCTTTACGTCGCCTACGCACCCGACGGCATCCGCCTGGCATTCCTCCTCACCGGCGACGGAGCCTTGGCCGAGGACCTCGTGCAGGATGCCTTCGCGCGCCTCGTCGGTCGCCTGCGGCATCTGCGAGAGCCGAACGCCTTCTGGGCGTACCTGCGCCGGACGATCGTGAACCTCGCCACGAGTCACTTCCGTCACCGGCGGGTCGAGCGCGCATACCTCGAGCGACTGGCCGCCGCTCCCTCGTCCGTCGCGAACGTCAACGACGAACTGGACGAGACGATGCACCGCGTCCTTCTCGGGCTGCCCAAGCGACAGCGCGCCGCGATCGTGCTGCGGTTCTACGAGGACCTCTCGGACGTCCAGGCGGCGGCCATCCTTCGATGTTCGCCGGGGACCGTCCGATCGCTCGTCTCGCGCGGGATGAAGACGCTCCGCGAAGGGCTGGAAGGGGTGCCACGGTGATCGACGAGCGCGACGTTCGCGAGATGCTCCTGCGTCGTGCGCACGCGGTCCCCGCGACGCCGGTCGGCACCGGCACGGCGGTCCGGCGGGCCCGGCGACGACTCCTCGTGAACGGCATCGTGACGACGGTCGCGGCTGCAGTGATCGCCGTGGCTACGGTCGCCGGTATCGACGCGATCCGGACCGCGCCGATCCCCGGACACGAGCCCACCCCGACGCCGGATGTCGCCGAAGTCCGCCTCGGCTGGCCTGACACCAACCGGAACCCGGCGGGCGTGTACTCGTGGGACGGAACCCTCTGCGCGTCGGACTTCTGCATTCCCGGTTTCATGCACAACGGATACGGGTCTGATGACGTCGAGATCCGTATCGAAGTCGTTCCCGGGGGGCCCATCACCGATGACGGCGCGACGGCGGTCACCGTCGCCGGGCATGACGGGATCTACCGACGGATCGATGCTCGACTGGAGGAGTGGATCGTCGACATCGAGGGAACGACGATCGCTATCCGCCTCAAGGCGCGGCCGGGCACGAGCCCGGCCGACCTGGCCGAAGCCCACGCAATCATCGGATCGATGCGTACGGAACCGCGAGACAACGACGTCGGCTTCAGGCTGGTCTTCACGCTCACGACGAACGACTGGGACTCCGGATAGCCGCGCGATCGCACCCACCATGAACGTGCACGAAAGGAGAACGAGATGAGGGGTGGCCGTGGACGTGCACTTGCACTCGTCGTGCTGCTTGCCGTTCTGACGGGATGCGGAGGAGGGGTGACCGGTGAGCCCCAGGCCTCGCTGTCACCGGCAACACCCTCCCTCACGCCCGGTGCAACGGTAACGCCGTTCCCAGATGGCACCGAACCGGTCGCTGTCGAGCCCGGCACCTACGGGATCCTCGATCCGTGTGGTCGCTCGTCGACTTCACCGTCACGCTCCCGGAGGGCTGGGAGGTTCAGTACGGTCACGTCTACCTCAAGAACTCGGACGCGCCCGATGAGCTCAGGCTCTATGCCGCCGTGCCCGACACGTTCTATGCCGATGCGTGTGAGGGCGATGGCGAGCGCATGGAGGTCGGCCCCAGCGTCGGTGACCTCGCTGCGGCGCTCCTCCAGCAGCGGGGCCCGATGGCGAGCGGCCCGGTCGATACCACGCTGGGCGGGTATCCGGCGAGTCGGATCGACCTTACCGTCCCGGAGGGCTTCGATCTGAAGGTCTGCCGCTTGGAGGGTGCCGGATTCCAGATCTGGTTCAGCCACCCGACGGACGATTACTTCGTGCTCGTGCCCGATGGCATCGCGAGCGTGTACATCGTCGACGTCGACGGTCAGCGCCAGGTATTCCTGACTCAACATCGGTCTGCGACGTCAGACGAGGACTTGCGGGAACGTCAGGCGGTCCTCGACTCGATCCACATCGAGACGTAGATCGCTCTCTTACCGAGGACGATCAGCTCGTCACCCGGGCGACACTTCCGTCTCCTCGGTTGGAGGCTCTCGGGCGATGCGTCGGGGCTCACGGGCGGAAGCTATGGTGAGGCCTTCCCGGGAGGGAGCGGGCATGGCCGGAGACAAAGTGCGCTTGCCACCGCGGTGGTTCGTCGTGACCGCCTGGCACGTGCATCGGTGGATACTCCGGGCCACCGGGGGGCGCAAAGGCCTTTGGCGCCCCCGACCTGGCAAGTGGGGCGCATTGCGGCTCACCACGACAGGCCGGCGCAGCGGCGAGCCGCGGAGTGTGATCGTTGGCTACTTCGAAGACGGCCCCAACTTGATCTCGGTGGCGATGAACGGCTGGGGCGCGGCCGAGCCGGCCTGGTGGCTGAACCTCCAGGCCCACCCCGAGGCAGTCGTCGAGCTGGCCGGGAGGATCCGGCGTGACGTGCTCGGTAGGGCCGCGGCCGGCCCGGAGCGTGAGCAGCTGTGGCAACGCTGGCGCGAGATAGACGAGAACCTCGATGGCTACGCTGCGCTGCGTCCGCACGAGACGGCTGTCGTCGTTCTCGAGCCGCTCGCGGTGGCCGGCTGAACCCTCTCCCACCGCGAGCGGGCGAGTCAGTAGCCGGCGGTGCTCCCGAAGTCGATCGGGATGCACGCGCCGGTGATGGGGTCGGCCTCGGCCGACGCGAGGTAGACGATCAGCGTGGCGATCTCGTCGGGCCGGATGAACCGCGAGCGGTCCTTCTGTGGGTAGTTCGCGAGCAGCGCGGCGAGGTATCCCTCGGGATCGTCGCCGCCGTAGTCGCGCGCCTGGCCCGCGAGCATGGGGGTGTCGACGTCGTTGGGGCACACCGCGTTCACGCGAACGCCCTTCGGGGCCAGCTCGAGCGCGAGCGACCTCGTGAGGAGCGAGACCCCGCCCTTCGAGGCGTTGTAGATCGCGGTCTCGACGGTGCCGACCAGGCCGGCGTCGGACGAGAGGTTCACGATGCAGCCTTCCGTGCGCTCCAGGTGCGGGATCGCGTAGCGGCAGGCGAAGAACGTGCCCTTCAGGTTCACGTCGATCGTGCGGTCCCACTCCTCCTCGTTCATCTCGGCGGTGGGACCCTCGACCCAGACGCCGGCGCAGTTGACGAGCACGTCCAGCCGGCCGTGCCGCTCGATGGTCTCGGCGACCATCCGCTCGCAGTCCGCGACGACCGTGACGTCGGCCACCACGGTGTCGGACGCCGATCCGAGCTTGGCCAGGGTCTCGGCGGATCGGTCGGCGAGGACGACCGTGTCGCCGGCCGCGGCGAATCGCTCCCCGGTCGCGCGGCCGATCCCGCCCGCCCCGCCCGTGATCAGCACGACCCTCGGCACGATGTCCTCTCAGTAGCCGGCCACGCCGCCGCCGTCGACGGGGAGCGCGGCGCCGGTGATGAAGGACGATTCCTCGCTCGCGAGGAATAGGACCGCGCGAGCGACCTCCTCCGGCGAGGCCATTCGCGCGATCGGCCTGTCCTCCACGGCCCAACGGACGTACTCGTCCCACGACATGCCCTGGTTCTTGGCGTCCTCATGCTCCATCGGCGTGTCGGTGTCACCGGGGCACACAGCGTTGACGCGGATGCCCTGCGGCCCGTGGTCGAGCGCCATGGCCTTGGTCATCACGACCATGCCTCCCTTGGCCGCGCAGTAGGCGACCGCCCTAGCGCCGCCGATCAGACCCCAGCCGGACGAACAGTTCACGATCGACCCGGACCCCTGGGTCACCATGTGGGGGAGGGCGAACTTCGACATCAGGAACGCGCCCTTCAGGCTGGTGTCGACCTGCTCATCCCACTCTTCTTCCGAGCATCCGATCACGTCGTTCGCGACGTAGGTTCCCGCGTTGTTGAACAGGACATCGAGCCGTCCGAATGCGTCGACGGTCTCATCGACCGCGCGCCGGCAGTCGTCCGCTCGACGCACGTCGGCCCGGACGAAGGTCGCGTGCCCTCCCGTCAAGCGGATCTTCTCCTCGACGGCGTGGCCGCGATCGGCGTCGCGACCGATCACGGCGACGGCGGCGCCCTCCTCGGCGAACAGGATCGCCGTCGCCTCGCCGATCCCCGAGGTCGCCCCGGTGATCAAGGCCGTCTTGCCCGTCAATCGCATTCCTCAACCCCCGTGTCGGTCCGAGGGTCGAGACGATATCCGCTGCGGTGAGGCCCGGACGGCGACGTCCGGGCCTCAGGCCTTCAGCCAGGTTCAGCTCTGCTTCGCGTAGTTGCTCGCGCCGAACCAATCGATGACGACGGCCGGCTCGTCGCCGACCACCCAAGCGTCGTGCCCGCTGGGCAGGGACGTCACGTCGCCTGGGCCGGCCACGAACTCCGTTCCGTCGTCCATGCGGATCGCGAGCTGTCCGCTCACGTGGTACTGGAAGTGGGGTGCCTCGCAGCTCTCGGTCTTGGCGATCGGCTTCAGGTCGTTCGACCAGCGCCAGCCGGGCTCGAAGACCAGCCGCCCGACCTCATCGCCGCTGACCAGGACGATCTCTGCGTGGCCGTTCGGGAACTCGCGGTCCTCATCGGGGGACCGGAACGTCTTGTGGGCCGTCTCCTGCATCGCTGCCTCCCTCCTCGCCCGCGAGTCGCCATCGCCCGCGGTGCGAGGTAGTCTTATCTACTAGTAGGTCAGAAGTCAAATCTACTAGTAGGTAAGAAATCACTCAGATAGGATGCTCGGATGGCAGGTACGCGGCAGCAGCGGGGCCAAGACACGGCGACCAGGATCCTCGATGCCGCCGAGCGTCTCGTCCAGGTCCGCGGCTTCAACGGCTTCAGCTACGCGGACGTCGCGGCCGAGCTCGAGATCACCAAGGCGAGCCTCCACTACCACTTCGCCGGCAAGGCCGAGCTGGGGGAGGCGCTCATCGGGCGGTACGCGACCCGCTTCAGCGAGGCGCTCGCCGAGATCGAGGCCAGTCCCGTCGATGCGCCGGCCAAACTCGATGCGTACGCGAAGCTCTATGCGGACGTCCTCCGCGGCAAGCGGATGTGCTTGTGCGGCATGCTTGCGGCCGAGTACCGAACGCTCCCCAAGCCGATGCAGAACGCGGTGATCAAGTTCTTCGACGAGAACGAAGCATGGCTCGAGACCGTTCTGGTTCAGGGACAAGAAGAGGGAACGTTGGAGATCGCGGGCTCGCCGAGCGACGCCGCTCGGATGATCGTCAGCGCACTCGAGGGAGCGATGCTCGTCTCGCGCCCCTACGGGGACTCCGCCCGATTCCAGGCGACCGCCGCCCGCCTTTTCGAGAGCCTCACCCGCTCGGCCTCGGCGACGGAGCTCGCCGCGTCTCGCTGAGCTCAGAACTTCCCGTAGAGGTCGCTCTCGGGATCGAAGAACCCGCCGGCTGGACGAGCGTGGGCGTGCCAGTGGTCCGGGATCCTTCGTCGCTCCGGGTCGACCCAGTAGCCGTCCTTCCCGTACCGATCCCCGGCGATACGTTCCAAACGACCCAGCAGCGTCGACTCGAGATCCTCATCGGGGAGGCCGTGCGTGCGCCACACGACCATCGGCGTCCGGCAGACGAGGCACTCCGCGACCCAGCAATCGTCGTCCTCGTGGAGCCAGGGTGTGACCCGTTCGGCGGAGCAGAGCTGGCAGTCATCCATACGCGCTCACCCGCAGCTCGGCCTGGTCGCCTGCCTGGATCCCATGGTCTTCGAACCAGCCGAGGTTCGCCTCGATCGCGAGCACATACGGCTCGTCGACCCCGTAGCCGGGACACGGATCGGCCTCGCACGGCTGCATGTCGCGCACGCCGATCACCCGATCGTCTTCGCCCACGAAGGCGATCGACAGCGGGATGAGCGTGTCCTTCATCCAGAACGTGGAGGTCACCGATTCGTCGAACACGAACGCCATCCCCTCGTCGGCCGGCATGCTGTCCACGCCCATCAGCCCTCGACTTCGCTCGTCAGGCTCGTCCGCGACGTCGACATAGAGGAGCGCATCGGTCCCGTCGAACGCCACGATCGAAGGCGGGCGATCAGGAGGAGGAGCGTCGGTCCCGCTGCACGCGACGAGGGCCGCGAGAGCAAGCGGCACGGCGAGGATCTTCACCTCTCCATGGTGCCACGGGTGGCGACGAGTCCATTGTTATCATCGCCCCCTGTCGCCGGAGTAGCTCAGTCGGCAGAGCGCCTCCATGGTAAGGAGGAGGTCAGGGGTTCGATTCCCCTCTCCGGCTCGTGCCCGTCGTCAAAGACGTTTCCTCTGACTCGCCTCGAAGCTCATGTGGTGAGTCGCGCCGTGGAAGTGGGCCATCGAGGTTTTGACCCCCTTCTGACAAGGGAATGCTGTCTTAGCGATGAGAGCGGTACGACCCCCCAGACGCCCACTCCGATCGGCTCGGTGGCCGAGGCCTCGTGACCGCTCCGGTGTTGGAGCGAACCGAGCGGCGATGGCGCCCGTAGACCCGAAGATGGTCCCCAGGATCCCCGCCCGGGTCTCGACCGCGCGTCGTGTCCGCGTGCTGGCCCTCCTCCTGCCGATCACCGTTCTCCTCGTGGCGGGACGATCCGGCGTGTTCTCCAACGATGGGCGGGCCGCGGCGGCCACCCCCCCGCCCCTTCCCGTAGGCACCGTGACCGCTGTCCCGAACGTCCCGAGAGACTGCCCGGCTGGCTCCGTGTGCGCGGTCTTCAATGTGACCTGTCCTGGAGTCAGGGAGTCGAGGATGGCCGTCACCGCCACGCGCCGCCCTGTCTCGGGAACAACCCCCCGGGGGATGGTGCTCTTCTTCTCCGGGGACCTCGGCCAATCGTGGTGGGCCAATGAGCCGGGATCTATCGCGTTCCTGGATCGGCTCCAAGCGCGGGGCTTCGTGACCATCCAGGTCCGGTGGGCACAGGGATGGTCCGTCGCCGCGGCCGGCGAGGACGCGGGAAGTGGTCGCCTGGCGTGCAGGCCTGCGTCGATGATCCGGTGGCTCCATGACAACCGGTACGTGCCGCTCCGCGTCCCCCCGGCAGCGATCGGTCGATGCGGCTTCTGCATCACCGGCAACAGCGCCGGAGCCTCACAGGTCTCGTACGCGCTGAGCTTCTACGGCCTCGACCCCATCCTGGACGGGGTATTTCCGACATCGGGCCCCCCGCACGCCGCCCAGGACAAGGGGTGCCTTCGTCGTCCTGGAGAATCGCGGTACGCGTACGGCGGCAATGCGATCGTATTCGACCAAGCCCACGGGTATCTCACCGGGGGACCGTGTCGGAACGCAGATCCCGCGTTCCTCGCTCGATGGCTCGCGGAGAGCGTCGACACCGGTGGCCGCGACTTCGTTCATCCGGAGACCCGCGTCCACTTCATCCATTCCGACATCGATCCCCCTGCCGTGCCTCACGCGCTCGACTACATCGCCCGACTTCGTCGCTCCGGTACTCCCTCGCTCAACGAGCAAGTGATCCCTGGTATGCCGCACCGCCTCCAAGCGTCGGCCGCGGGTCTCGATGCTCTGTTCCGCGCCATCCTGGGCCCGAACACCACGCCGTAGCCGCGAAGCGATAGCGTCAGGGGTGCCGGCCGCCGCGCCGGGCCGGAGCTCTCGTGATCCCGATCCGCGACATCAATCCGACCAGCCGGAGGGCGTGGCTCACGCTCCTGCTCATCGCCGCCAACGTCGCCGTGTTCTTGCTGTGGGAGCCGACGTTCGAAGGCCCGGCGGAGCAGCAGGAGTTCTTCTTCTGCAACGCGCAGATCGCGTTCGAAACCACGAACCAGACGACATTGGCGGACGGCGGTGCGGAGGCGCGGGTGGCGATCGCGGAGTCCTTCGGCGCGGGGGAGAGCGAGGCGGCCGGGCTCCAGGACTTCCTCGAGCAGACCTGCCCGGAGAAGAGCTGGCTGGCGTCGGTGTTCGTGTCGATGTTCCTCCACGGAGGGTGGCTCCACCTCGCCGGCAACATGTTGTTCCTCTGGGTCTTCGGGAACAACGTGGAGGACCGGCTCGGGCGGATCACCTACCTTCTGTTCTACGTGTTGGGCGGACTGGCCGCGACCGGACTCCAGGTCGCGTTCGATCCGAACTCGGCCGTTCCCAACGTAGGTGCCTCGGGGGCGATCGCGGCGATCCTGGGTTCCTACCTCGTCATGTTCCCGAGGGCGCGGATCCACACGCTCGTCATCTTCTTCTTCATCACGTTCCTCGAGCTTCCCGCGACCTTCGTGCTCCTCGCGTGGTTCGTCCTCCAACTCTTCAGCGGTGTCGGCGGGATGGGGAACCAGCTCGGAGGTGGCGTCGCGTACTGGGCACACGTGGGCGGGTTCGTCTTCGGCCTGGCGGTCACGTGGCTCTTCTTCCGATCGCGGGGACGACCGGATCCGTACGCGTTGCCGCCGCCCCCACCGGCGTATCCGTACTGATCGACGGCTACGCCACCACAGCCCGGAGGTAGTAGAGCCAGAAGGCGGGGATCTCTCGCGCCACGACCCCGGTGGTCCGTGTGATCGACGTCCTCGCCGGCACCGTCCACGCGTCCACTCCCGCGCGCGCGTACGCGAGTTTGATCCGGGGCAGGTGGTAGAACTGGCTCACCGCCAGGATCCGGTCCATCCCGCGGTCCCGGAGGATCCGGATCGTGTTGGCCACGCTCGCGTTCGTGTTGTGACCTCCTGCGTCGAGGATGATCGCGCTGCTCGGCACACCCAGTTGCACGGCGACGTCACGCATCACGATCGTCTCGTCGATGCCCGAGGGTTCGATCCCTCCCGTCATCACGACCGTGTCCACGAGGCCGTCGCGATAGAGCTCCGCTGCGGTCGTCACCCGGTTCGAGAGCGTGAGCGAGGGGGCGCCGTCGTTCCTCACGCGGGCGCCGAACACCACCACGGCATCGGCGGGGCGCCGATAGTCCGTCGTGCCGAAGAAGGCCATCTGCAGGAGCGGGAGACCGATCACGAACACCAGCGACATCGCCGCTACGACCTCGAGTGATGTTCTCCGGTCGACCGAAGCCGTGGGCCGGATCATGGATGTCCAGATGGATGCGAGAAGCACCGCGATCAAGAACGAGAGCGGCACCGGGCTGCGTGGCTCGATCGTCCCTGCGTCCCAGATCCGGTAGTACGCGACGGTGTTCATCGACGCGACAAGCACCGTGACGGCGATCGCGGCGAGCGAGGCGTGGCGGCGCCACCCACCCGTCACCGGTCGCACGCCGTGCGCGAGGAGCAGCGCCCCGACCGCCGACAGGAGCATCTGCCCGGCAGGCCTGGGCAGGAAGCGCATATCTATCCACCAGATGTTCGGGTCGAACGAGGGGAGGCGGAGACCTGCGAGAACGTTCATCAGACAGAGCGAACCGAACCAGAGGGCTAGAACCCGAGCGCTCAGCCCGGCGACGCCGCCGAGCGCGACGACTTCCCGGACGCGTGTTGGGGAGCCCATGTCGACGGGTGTGGGGGCCAGGCTCGAACCGTATCCTCCGCGGGCAGCCGCGGCCAGCGTTCATGCCGCATCGTCGGCCTCGCGGGTAGACTGGGCGACCGCCGGGCGGGGTAGCTCAGTGGTAGAGCAAGCGGCTCATAATCGCTGTGTCGGCGGTTCGATCCCGCCCCCCGCTACGAGCCAGTAGGCGCGAGAAGAGCCAAGGATCCTCGAGGAGACCAAGAGACATGGGCAAGAAGAAGTTCGAGCGCACGAAGCCCCACGTGAATATCGGCACGATCGGCCATATCGACCATGGCAAGACCACGCTGACCGCCGCCATCACCAAGCGCCAGGCCGAGAAGGGGATGGCCGACTTCACCCCTTTCGACCAGATCGACAAGGCACCGGAGGAGCGCGAGCGCGGCATCACGATCGCGATCGCGCACGTCGAGTACGAGACGGACAACCGCCATTACGCCCACGTCGACTGTCCAGGCCATGCCGACTACGTGAAGAACATGATCACCGGCGCCGCCCAGATGGATGGCGCCATCCTGGTCGTGTCCGCGGCCGACGGGCCCATGCCCCAGACGCGAGAGCACGTCCTCCTCGCCCGTCAGGTCGGAGTCCCCTCGATCGTGGTCGCCCTGAACAAGTGCGACATGGTCGATGACCCTGAGCTCCTCGACCTGGTCGAGCTCGAGGTCCGCGAGCTCCTCACCTCCTACGAGTTCCCCGGCGACGACGTCCCGGTGATCCAGATCTCCGCGCTCAAGGCTCTGGAGGGCGACGACACCTGGGGCGACAAGATCGACGAGCTGATGGCGGCGTGCGACGCCTACATCCCGGAGCCCGTCCGCGACGTCGAGAAGCCGTTCCTGATGCCGATCGAGGACGTCTTCTCGATCACCGGGCGCGGGACGGTCGTCACCGGCCGCGTCGAGCGCGGGACGCTCAACAAGATGAGCGAGATCGAGATCGTCGGGATCACCGACACTCGCAAGACGATCGCGACCGACCTCGAGATGTTCCGCAAGCTCCTCGACGAGATCCGAGCCGGCGACAACGTCGGCGTGCTCCTCCGCGGCATCGACAAAGAGGACGTGGAGCGTGGCCAGGTCCTCGCGAAGCCGGGCTCGATCACCCCGCACACGGAGTTCGAGGCGCAGGTCTACATCCTGTCCAAGGAGGAGGGTGGTCGGCACACGCCGTTCTTCGACGGCTACCGGCCGCAGTTCTACTTCCGGACGACCGACGTGACGGGCCAGGCCCACCTGCCCGAAGGCGTTGAGATGGTGATGCCGGGCGACAACGTCGAGATGAAGGTCGATCTGATCGCCCCCATCGCCATGGAAGAGGGCCTCCGCTTCGCGATCCGCGAAGGCGGTCGCACGGTCGGCGCGGGCCGCGTGATCAAGGTCGTGAAGTAGGGGCAGCCATGGCGAAGAAGGAAGGCAACCGCCCGAAGATCATCCTCGCGTGCTCCAACTGCAAGCGACGGAACTACAACACGGTCAAGAACCGGGTGAACGATCGAGACCGGATCGAGCTGAAGAAGTACTGCCGCTGGTGCCGGGCGCACACGCTGCACCGCGAGACCCGCTAGCGCTTCAGGACGCGTCGACGTCGGTCTGCGCGAGCATCTCGCTCGTCTTGACCTTGCCGAATCGGATCGCGGCCACGACCGCATCCGTCTTCGAGTGCACTCCGAGCTTGGTGAGGACGTTCTGGATGTGGGTTCGGAGCGTGTGGCGACTCATCCCGAGCTCGTTCGCGATGTCGACGGACGCCTCCCCGGCCGCCACGCGCTGGAGGATCTCGAGCTCCCGAGGGGTCAGGCGCTCCACGCGCTGCGCGAGGTCGCCGTCGGTCCGACGCTGCATCCGGAATCGAGCAAGCGACAGCTCGACCTCGCTGACCGCGTGGAGGGGCTCTCCGCGGAAGGCGCGCCGGATCGCGTCCGCCAGGTCGGAGACGGCCTGCGTCTTGCGCATGAATCCGCGGGCCCCGGCCTCGACCGCCCGCGCGAGGACCACGTCGTCGTCATGACCGGAAAGCAAGATCACCTTGGTGCCCGTGGCCTCGCGTTGGATACGCCGTGTCGCCTCGAGGCCGTCGACCCCGGGCATCTGGACATCCATAAGGAGCACGTCCGGGTGCCGCACCTGCGCGGACTCGACGGCGGATTCGCCATCGGTCACGACCTCGATCACGGTGAGGTCGTCCTCGTTGTCGAGTGCGATCTGCAGCGCCTCGCCGAAGGATCGATGGTCGTCGGCGATGACGACACGGATGTCATTTTCATGCACCCCAGAAGCTTTGCGGTCCTTGGGTCTCGCCCGGGCAGCGGTCACCGCGGCATCGTAGGCACGCCTGGCACCGGATTCGAGTACCCCCACAGGTGGATTTTCTCATGTCCCCCGAGTGAGGGACACCAGATGCGGGGTGAGGGGTAGGATGCCGCCCCGTATGGATGTCGCCGCCGCGGGGAAGGTCTATCCGGATGTGCCCTTCACGGTGGACCCCGAGCGCGTCCGCGCGTTCCGTGCCGTCTTCGACGAGCCGAGCGGCGTGCCGGCGACGTTCGCGACCGCCGCCGAGTTCTCGGTCATCCCGAGCGTCGTCGCCGATCCCGACCTGGGTCTCGACTTCTCCCGCGTGCTCCACGGGAATCAGGAGTTCGAGTTCCAACGGCCGCTCGAGGAAGGGGAGACCATCGTGGTCCGGAGCCGGATCGACTCGATCCGCGAGATGAAAGGCAACGCCTTCCTGGTGCTCGTGACCGACCTGGTCGATCCGGGCGGGGAGGTCGTCTGCACCGCGCGGTCGACGCTGATCGAGCGGGCGGAGGGCTGATGCCGTCGATCCGCGATGTCACTGTTGGGGCCGAGGTCCCCACGCTCTCGCGCGTGGTGACGGCCGAGGCGGTGAAGGCGTACGCCGACGCCGGGGGAGACCAGAACCCGCTGCATCAGGACGACGCCGTCGCGCGGGCAGCCGGGTTCCCCGGGATCATCGCGCACGGGATGTTCACGATGGGACACCTTGCCGCCTTCGTCTCGCGATGGGCCGGGGGTCCGGAGCGGATCCGCCGCCTCACGGCGCAGTTCCGCGCCTCCGTCTATATGGGCGAGGAGATCGTGGCGCGTGGACGAGTGAAAGCGGTCGACGTCGAACGCGGCGTAGCGATGCTCGAATGCTGGGTCACGGTCGAGCGGAACGGCGAGACCGAATGGCCGATCAAGCGCGGCGAGGCCGAGGTGCTGCTGGACCTCTGATCTCGGGGGCTACGCTCGCTCCTTCGTCGCTCGCTACTTGAGCCCCCGAACCCCCTTGATCTCGGGGGCTACGCTCGCTCCTTCGTCGCTCGCTACTTGAGCCCCTAACCCCCGCTACGCTCCGATCTGTCCTTGCGAGTCGCGGCGCTGCGCCCGTCCGGACATCGCCTGGATCGCTTCGCTCATCCGGTCCACCACGATCTGGACGTCGTTGCCATAGCCCTCGTCCACGATCACGGAGACGCGGTCGATCTTGTCGCTCAGCCGCTCGGCGACGTTCAGCATCGCCTCGGCCGTCAACTGCGACTCCTTGTGGAGCTGGTCGGACATCGATTGGAAGCGCCGGTCCACGGAGCTGAGGACGTCGTTGGCGAGGCCTGCGTGCAGCTCCTTCAGGGACCGCAGGGTCTGGCGCAACAGCTCCGCGTCGTCGTTGGCGGATCCGCCTGAGGCGAACCGCGTGGCGAGCGCCTGGTTGTCCGAACGAACGAGCTTGGCGATCGCCGTCACGCGGTCATCCACGTGGCTTCGCATCCGCTCCTCGAACGCCTGCTGTTGCTCGGCGAGCATCGTGTCGATCCCCTCGATGGAGCCGACCGAGGCGCTCATCCGCTCGACGGTCTCCCCGAGCGACGAGGCGATCGCGGCCTGGGCGGCCTCGGCCGTCTTGTCGACCAGCGCCTCACCGACCAGGATCATCCGCGCTTCGACGGTCTCCCGGAGCACCTGCTCCTGCTCCGCCGTCTTGTCCTCGATCATCTGGCGAAGGGCCTGGGAGTCGCTGCGGATCAGTTCCGCCAACCCGCGGACGCGCGCGTCGATGAACCGCTCCATCGCGGCCTTGATCGCGACCTCGTCCCTCGTGTGGATGCCCATGCCCTCGGACATCAGGTCGAGCTGCTGTCCGATCGCCTGGACCTCTTCGCGCACCGTCGCGCCGACGTTCGCGGTCAGATCCCCATCCTGGGTCGCGAACGACTCGGCGTGCTCCTCGACCCGCTGGGCGAGACGACCGACGGCCTCAGCGCCGCCCTGGACGTATCCCTGCATCGCCTCGACGACGCGGGATGTCTCGCGCGCCACCATCTCGCCGTGCTCCTGCACCTGCTTCAGGATGGCTTCGGTCAGGGTGCGGTCACGCTCGTCGAGGTTCTTGAACGTCTCGGCGATATGCTGCTCGACCTGCTCCAACTGGTTCCGGACGCCCTCGACGCCGTGGAGGGTGGGGGAGTCGGCGATCTCCCTGATGGACGCGACGGAGGACTCCATCGCCTCCCTGGTCGCGCGGCCCGTCTCGGCCAGATCGTTGAGGGAATCCTCCACGCGGCCCGCTCGAGTGGACAGCGCCTGGAAGCGCTCGTCGCTCGACGCGATCAGGCTCCTGATGGCCTGGTCGCGTGAGAGGAGGCTCACGATCCGCTCCTGCTCGGGGCGTACGTCCTTCGCGGACGAACGCCAGAGCTCCGTGGCGACCTCGCGCATCAGGAGGGTCGCCTGCTCCTCGAGCGCCTGCAGCCCTTCCTCGACGCGCTCGTCGACCGCGTTCGTCAACGCGTTCGCGATCTCTTCTTCGACTGGGGAGAGCACCGTCGGTTTCGGCTCAGGCTGCCGACCGAACACGGGGGAACGCCGACGAGAACCGGCTCCCGCCGGCCGTGCGATGCGTGGTTCGTTCATCTGATGTGCCTCGCGATCCGGGGCCGCTGCGGCACGTCTTGTGCCCGAAGGATAGGGCAGGTGTGCTCCCGCTCACGTATCTGCCGAGGAAATCCCCCATGGACCCGGCTGCCGGCTCGGTCGCTCGGGGGACCGAGAAGATGCTGGTCGGCGCCGTCACTTCTTTGCCGGGCCCAGAAGGCGACCATATACTGAGGTCTCCGACGTCCCGCCTACGCCGGGAGCCCGGAGCCCAGGGGCGTAGCTCAATTGGTAGAGCACCGGTCTCCAAAACCGGCGGTTGGGGGTTCGAGTCCCTCCGCCCCTGCAAGGGAGCACCCATGAACCGGCAGATGAAACGGATGCAGGAACGCCAAGAGCGCGCGCAGAAGCGCGCGGGCGCTGCGCGTCCCGCCACGCCATCCGCCGCGACCAGGAGAGCCGCCGTGCAGGAGAAGCGCAAGCGGACCGGTGCCCGCCAGTTCCTGAAGGAGGTCCGCCAGGAACTCACCAAGGTCGACTGGCCGACCCGCCGGGAGCTCGTTTCGTACTCGATCGTGGTGCTCGTGACCGTGACCGTCCTCACCGCCTACGTGTTCGGGCTCGACTCCCTGTTCACGAGGTTCGTGTTCGACGTGCTCGGAAACTGATGAGGACCGGCGAATTGAACGAGACCGAGCCCACCTCCGGATCCGATCAGCGCGAGCCCGAACAGCCCGAGGATGAAGCGATGCCGATGACAGAGAAACCGAAAGCGAGACCGAGACGACGCCTTCGGTGGCGACCGATGTGTCGACGGAGCCCGCCGTCGAGCCGGAGGTGGCCCAACCCGAGGCGGAGACGGTCGAGCCAGACCCTGAGCCGGTCGATCCCGATCCCGTCGAGCCCGATCCCGAGCCGGTCGAACCCGAACCCCGAGCCCGTCGAGCCGAAGCTCGAAGTGGTCGAGGCCGAACCGGTCGAGGCAGAAGTGGTCGAGGCCGAAGATCTCAAGCCCGAGTCGGTCGAAGTGGAGGAGGTCGCCCCCGTCGCGGAGGATCCGTTCCGGGGCCAGGGTGACTGGTACGTCGTGCACACCTACTCCGGCTACGAGAACAAGGTGAAGGCGAACCTCGAGTCGAGGATCCACACGATGCAGATGGAGGGCAAGATCTTCGGCGTCCACATCCCGATGGAAGACGTGATGGAGATCAAGTCCGGGAAGAAGCAGGTCGTCAAGAGGAAGCAGTTCCCCGGCTACCTCCTCGTCCGCATGGTCTACGACAACGACTCCTGGTACGTGGTCCGCAACACGCCGGGCGTGACCGGGTTCGTCTCCGCGGGGACGGGTACCAAGCCGACGCCGCTGTCCAAGCATGAGGTCGACAAGATCCTCGCGGTGAAGAAGGAGGAGGTCCGGCCGCAGGTTCGCCTCGGCTTCGAAGAGGGCGACATCGTGCGGATCACGTCGGGACCGTTCGCAGACTTCAACGGCACGATCAACGAGATCAACGCCGACCAGGCCAAGCTCAAGGTGCTGGTCAACATCTTCGACCGGGAGACGCCGGTCGAGCTCTCCTTCGACCAGGTGTCGAAGGTCTAGCGCTCAAGTAGCAAACAACATCCCTTAGACGCGGGAGGCCGGAAGGCCGCTGGGACCGCAGGAGGTGCGAACAGGATGGCTCCGAAGAAGAAGGTGCTCGCCACCGCGAAGCTCCAGATCGTCGCCGCGCAGGCGACCCCGGCGCCTCCGGTAGGTACCGCGCTGGGTCAGCACGGCGTCAACATCATGGAGTTCTGCAAGCAGTACAACGAGGCGACCCAGCAGTTCGCGGGTCAGGTGATCCCGGTCGAGCTGACGATCTACGAGGACCGTTCGTTCTCGTTCGTGTTGAAGCAGCCACCGGCCGCCGAGCTGATCCGCAAGGCCGCCGGCATCGAGAAGGGCTCCGGCGAGCCCAACCGGGAGAAGGTTGCACGGCTCTCCCGGGATCAGGTTCGTCAGATCGCCGAGCGCAAGATGGTCGACCTGAACGCCAACGACATCGACAACGCGATGCGGATCATCGAGGGAACGGCGCGGAGCATGGGCGTGGAGGTGGCGTCGTGAGCCCGAAGCCCGGGAAGCGATACCGCCAGGCTGCCGAGACCTTCGATCGCGAGCAGGAATACCTGCCGGCGGAGGCCATCAAGATCCTGAAGTCCCTTCCGGATGCGAAGTTCGACGAGACCGTGGAGATCGCCTTCCGGCTCGGCATCGACACCCGGAAGAACGATCAGGCCCTCCGCGGCACCGTCGCCCTGCCCCACGGCTCCGGGAAGTCGGTTCGCGTCGGCGTCTTCGCGGCGGGAGACAAAGCCCGCGAGGCACGCGAGGCAGGAGCCGATGTGGTGGGCGGCGATGAGCTCGTCGAGGAGGTCATGAAGGGCGTGATCGACTTCGACGCGACGGTCGCCACCCCCGACATGATGGCGTCGGTGGGGAAGGCGGGCCGCGTCCTCGGTCCCCGCGGACTGATGCCGAACCCCAAGACCGGCACCGTGACGATGGACATCGCGAAGGCCGTTGCCGACATCAAGGGCGGGAAGGTCGAGTATCGGGCCGACCGCACGGGCAACGTGCATCTGATCATCGGGAAGAAGTCCTTCGAGGAGCGCAACCTCCTCGAGAACTACATGGTGGTGGTGGATGAGCTCCTGAAGGCGAAGCCCGCCTCGGCGAAGGGCCGATACATCAAGTCGCTGGCCGTCTCCTCCACGATGGGCCCGAGCGTTCGGATCGACCCGGCGAAGCCTCGGGGCGTCCAGGCAGCGGTTCGGACGTAGGAGTTCCGACTCGTTCTTCGGTGTCCGCGAACGCCTGCTATCCTCGGCCTGCCGCAGACAGCAGGGGTGCGTCAGCGCGTAATCCCGATCGGGTACCTGCCGAGGCGACGGCCATGCGTGGCGACACGTCTGGCCGCCGGGGAATGCCGCGCCACCGCGCGTCTCCGCTGTCTGCGGGGACGCGTTCGTTCATTGAGGAGGCGCGATGCCGAGTACCCAGAAGATCGAACGGGTCGCGGAGCTCAAGGAGCAGATCGAGGGCTCCGCGGCGCTGCTACTCACCGAGTACCGCGGCCTGACGGTGTCCGAGATCACCGAGCTGCGGAAGTCCCTGCGGGACGGGGGCGCCAGGTTCGCCGTCATCAAGAACACCTTGATGCGACGCGCTCTGGAGCAGACCGACGCGGCCGAGCTCGGGTCCTTGTTCGACGGCCCCAGCGCGGTGGCGTTCGTCCTGGAGGATCCCGTCGCCGCCGCGAAGAGCGTGACGGCGGCAGCCAAGAAGTTCCCCGCGCTCGTGCTGAAGGGCGGGTTCGTGGAAGGCCGGGTGCTTTCCGCGGACGAAGCGAAGTCACTCGCGGACCTCGAATCCCGTGAGGTGATGCTCTCGAAGCTGGCCGGGCTGATGAAGGGCGAGATGTCGCGCGCGGCCGCCGTGTTCCAGGCGACGCAGGCACGATTCCTCTCGCTCCTCGAAGCGTTCAAGGCGAAGCTCCCGGAAGAGCCCGCTGCCGAAGCGGTTGTTTCGGAAGAAACCGCGACGGAGGCCGAGGCAGCACCAGCGGAGGAGGCTGAAGCGGAGGCGTTGGCGACTGATGAGGCGCCGGCCCCCGAGGCTGCGGCAGACACGAGCTGAGACCGAGGCGGTCGCGGAAGTGCCAGAAGAAGTGGCAGAAGAAGTGGCAGAAGAAGGTTCGACCCCAGAAGAAGCAGCGAAGAGAAGGAGAGGAGTGACCGTGGCGAAGGCGAAGATCGGCACCGAGGACCTGTTGGAGCAGTTCAAGGAGATGACGCTTCTCGAGCTGTCCGAGTTCATCAAGGCATTCGAGGAGGCCTTCGACGTCCAGGCCGCGGCGGCCGCCCCCATGATGGTGGCCGGTGCCCCGGCCGCGGGAGGTGGCGCCGAAGCCGAGGAGGAGCAGTCGGAGTTCGACGTGATCCTCACGGCCGCCGGCGACAAGAAGATCCAGGCCATCAAGGAGGTCCGCGCGCTCACGAGCCTCGGCCTCAAGGAAGCGAAGGACCTGGTGGACGGCGCGCCGAAGGCCGTGCTCGAGAAGGTGACCAAGGAAGCGGCCGAGAAGGCCAAGGAGCAGCTCGAAGCGGCCGGCGCGACGGCCGAGATCAAGTAGCAGGACAAGGGACCTGGGGCGCCGGCGTGGCCGGCGCCCCGAGGTTCCTTCAACGGGTCGTTCCGGGTAGAAGCCCCGGTTCCCTTCATTGCAACCGTGTGCTAGCGTGCCCGCACATTCGCAAGCGAGGGGGAGAAATCAGTTATGCGGCAAAGCGACGGGAAGCACTTCGGCCAGCGACTCCGTGAATCGCGGGTCAATGCCGGCCTCAGTCAGTCGGAGCTCGAAGACATCTCCGGCATCCCGAAAGCACGCCTCTCTCGCTACGAGAACGGTCATGTCGAGCCCTCGATCCAGACGCTCGCTCGACTGTCACGCGCGCTGAACGTCTCCGAGGCATCTCTCCTCGGCGACCAGCGAGCGACACTCGAAGACTTCTTCCAGGTCCTCCACGACCGCGGCGTGCGGATCTCGACCGCCGAGCAAGGGGCGGCCGTCGCCAACGCGATCGCCGACCTGCTGGAGGCCGTGAACGTCGAGCCGATCGCCGTCGAAGAGGTCTCCGTGACCCAGGTGCCCGACGGGGAAACCCAGACCCTCGCCGCGCGCGTCCTCGGCTAGCGCTGTCCTCCTCCGAAGCGGATCTCGAGATCCACGGATCCACCCCGGACGCCTGAGAACGTCGCGCTATCGCCCCTTCGCTCGAGTCCGGGCGACGCGGACACGATGATCGAGCCTTCGGGAAGCCCGACACGAAGCTGGTAGCGGACCCCCGCCAGGGTCGGCTGCGGCACGATCCGGAAGACGATCTCCTTCGCCCCCTCGACCGTCCGCACGACGTCGGGGACCACATAGGTCACCGTGAGCGACGTCGACTCGCCGCCTCGGACCGCGATCGAGCCGGACACGGTCGCGAGTCCGAGGTCCTTGTCGAGCTTGATGGGGCTGGGACGGCTGGTCTCGGCGGCGATGCGTTCCGCGGTCCTGGGGAGGTACAGCGTCACGTCTGCCGCGAAGGTCCCCACCGGCAGATCCGCGACGGGCCTGCCGAGAAGGACGGAGGGTGGATCCGTCGCCGCGCCGTTCGCGAAGAGGACCTCTGCCTCCACCGCCACGGATCCGTTCGGCCGGATCGTGGCCGATTGGAAAACGGTCGTCTTCACGAGGGCGCCGACGTGAGAGCTCCCAAGGGCGTTCCAGGTCGCGACGACCGGGAGGACCCCCTCGCCCTTCAGGCCGGCCCGTCCGTCCAGGCCGAGTGACCGGACCAGGCGTCGTTCCTCGGGTCCGGGCAGATACAGAGAGAGATGCCTGCTGCGCGTGTCGGCCGCGGTGGCGAGCGCGAAGGACTCGACAGCCCGGCCGCCGATCGAGGAACGCCCGCAGGATCCGGGAGACCCGGTCGGCGTGGACGAGGGCCGCTTCGCGAGGGTCGTTCCCCAGGAAGGGGTCGATCTCCAGCGCCGACGTCGTGGTCTCGTCCGACAGCGCGAGGGGCAGACCCTTCACCTTCACATCGCCGATCACCCACACGAGGTCTTGGAGCGCCACCGCGTCGATCAGGATGACCCCGTCGACGGCTCCGATCTCCGATCCCTCGGCGGCCCCCATCAGCGCCCGCGCGGTCGTCGGCCAGTCGAGGGAGACGTCGATGACTGCGAGGTCTCCGGCCGCTGGCGTCATCGGCTCGAGCTCGAGTGCGCCGTCGTCGACCGCCAGGACGCCGACCGCGGCCGGGGCACCCCCGCCCGGCCGGGACACGCCGAGTGACGGCACGAAGACGAGATACCGGCGCTGCCCCCCGAACATCGTCGTGACGAGCTGCATCGAGTCCCGGAAGCGGAGGGCGAGGTCGGCGCGGCGGGATAGACCCTCGAGGCTGTCGCGGTAGCCGGAGGCGACGGGCCCGAGCAGCCCGTCGCCTCCGGCTGCCTCGAGGGCGGTCGCGGCCTCTCGGAGCCGAGCTGCCACCGATCCCATGGCGGGCAGGGCCGCCTCGAAGGCCTCGATGTCCAGCGCGCCGGAGGCGGTCGAGGCCGGGATCCGGATGTCCGTCCACCCGAGGTCACGGGCGACCTTCACCATCGTGGCGCCCGCCTCCGCCGTCGCCCGCGAGGCTTCGGCGACGGCCTCCGCGGCCTCGATGTTGTCGCCCACCACCGGGAGGAGTCCGGCGAGCCCGAGGGACGGATGCCCGACCGAGCCGACGGCACGGTCCGCGGCCTCGGCGGCGGCGACGAAATGGGGCGCCGCTGCCTCGGCGTCCCCGGTGACGATCGACTCGATCGCCACCGAGAGCTCCGACCGGGCGCTGGTGAGGCCCCGAACGAGGTTCCGGCCGGCCCAGATGCCGTCGAGAACGAGCAGGAGCGCGAAGGTTGCCAGACCCGCCCAGACCGCGAGGGCGACCCGCCTCCGGTGGGTCCGTGGGCGCCACCGACCGGACGCGGCAGGGTCTGAGGCCATCGTCGCCGACCCTACCGCCGGTCGGGTGACGACACCATCAGCCCAGGCCGTAGGGGTCGACGGGCCTCCCGCAACCCCGCCTTTCGGCGGGTTGACCGGCGGCCCCCGAGAGGCGTACCCTCAGCGCAACCCGCCGTCCGGGCAGGCTCCGTTGACGGTGCCCGCATCTCCTCGTAGACTGCTCGTTTGCCGTGCCGTCCACCGCGCCCTGCCGTGCGCCCTTGACGTCTCCCGGGAGGGGTTCTGCTTGCCTGACCAGCTCGTGCCTGTTCGGAATCGTGTCAGTTTCGCCAAGCTCGACGAGGTTCTTCAGCTTCCCGACCTCGTTGCCATACAGAAGGACTCCTTCGATCGGCTCCTGAACGAAGGCCTCAAGGAGGTCCTCGAGGAGGTTTCGCCCATCGAGGACTTCACCGAGCAGTTCCAGCTCTATTTCGGGAAGCACGAGTTCCGGGAGATGAAGTTCTCCGAAGAGGAGTGCCGGGACAAGGACATCACCTTCTCCGCTCCGTTGTTCGTCGAGGCGACCTTCGTCAACAAGGTCACCGGCGAGATCAAGGAGCAGGAGGTCTTCCTGGGGGATTTCCCCATGATGACCGACCGAGGCACCTTCATCATCAACGGTACCGAGCGTGTCGTGGTTTCCCAGCTGGTGCGCTCGCCCGGCGTCTACTTCAGCAAGGAGCCCGACAAGACGTCCGACAAGGACGTCTTCATCGCCAAGATCATCCCGTCGCGCGGGGCGTGGCTCGAGTTCGACGTCGACAAGAAAGACACCGTCGGGGTCCGGATCGATCGCAAGCGCCGTCAGCACGTGACCGTGTTCCTGAAGGCGCTGGGCTTCGACACCGCCGAGCTCCTCAAGCTCTTCGACAACGCGCAGTCGATCCAGAACACCCTCGAGAAGGACCACTTCGAGACGCAGGAGGAAGCGCTCGAAGACATCTACCGCAAGCTCCGCCCCGGCGAGCCGCCGACGGCCGAGAGCGCGAAGACGCTCCTCGAGAACCTGTTCTTCAATCCCAAGCGCTACGACGTCGCACGGGTCGGCCGGCACAAGGTGGACAAGAAGCTCGGCCCCGCCGAGGGCCTTCTCCTGAAGCAGCTGCGGGCCCATCACAAGGGGCTCGGGGAGCTCGACAACCCCGACAAGAAGGCCTGGGAGCAGAATCGCTATCGCGTGTTCTCCGGGCTGCAGAAGGAAGAGGCCGCAGGGCAGGGGGCGCCGAAGTACAAGGCGGTCCTCACCTTCGAGGACATCCTGAAGACGGTCGGCTACCTCGTGAACCTGCACGCCGGCCAAGAGGGCTATGACCCCGACGACATCGACCACTTCGGCAACCGCCGGATCCGGTCGGTCGGCGAGCTGATCCAGAACCAGATCCGGATCGGCCTGTCCCGCATGGAGCGGGTCGTGAAGGAACGGATGACCACGCAGGACGTCGAGGCCATCACACCACAGACCCTGATCAACATCCGTCCGGTCGTCGCCTCCATCAAGGAGTTCTTCGGGACGTCGCAGCTGTCCCAGTTCATGGACCAGACGAACACCCTCGCCGGGCTCACCCACAAGCGCCGTCTCTCGGCGCTCGGGCCCGGTGGTCTGTCGCGTGAGCGCGCGGGCTTCGAGGTGCGCGACGTGCACCCGTCCCACTACGGACGGATGTGCCCGATCGAAACACCGGAAGGCCCGAACATCGGTCTGATGGGATCGCTGTCCAGCTTCGGCCGGATCAACGAGTTCGGGTTCATCGAAACTCCGTATCGCCGCGTCGACAACGGCAAGGTCACCGCGAAGATCGACTACCTGTCGGCGGACGAAGAGGACAAGCACGTCATCGCCCAGGCCAACGCGCGGCTGTCGTCCGACGGGACCTTCCAGGACACCCAGGTCCTGGTGCGCCGCAAGGGTGGTGAGGTGGACCAGGTCTCCCCCGACGAGATCGACTACATGGACGTCTCGCCCAAGCAGCTGGTCTCCGTCGCCGCCGCATTGATCCCGTTCCTCGAGCACGACGACGCCAACCGTGCCCTGATGGGCGCCAACATGCAGCGCCAGGCGGTCCCGCTCCTGCGGGCCGAGGCCCCGCTCGTGGGAACCGGCGTTGAGTTCCGTGCCGCGGTCGATGCCGGTGACGTGGTGCTCGCCGACGAGGCGGGCACTGTCGAGGACGTGTCGGCGGTCGACATCGTGGTCAAGGAGAAGACCGGCAAGCTCCGCACCTACGACCTCATCAAGTTCCGGCGGACCAACCAGGGGACCAACTTCAACCAGAAGCCGGTCGTCGACATCGGGGAGAAGATCGCCAAGGGGCAGGTCATCGCGGACGGTCCCTCCACCGACCAGGGTGAGATCGCCCTCGGGAAGAACCTCCTCGTCGCCTACATGCCGTGGGAGGGCCACAACTACGAGGACGCGATCATCATCTCGGAGCGGCTGGTCAAGGACGACGTCCTGACCTCGATCCACATCGAGGAGCACGAGGTCGACGCCCGCGACACCAAGCTGGGCGCCGAGGAGATCACCCGTGACATCCCCAACGTCTCGGAGGAGATCCTGAAGGACCTCGATGAGCGGGGGATCGTGCGGATCGGCGCCGAGGTCAACCCCGGCGACTATCTCGTCGGCAAGGTGACGCCCAAGGGCGAGACCGAGCTCACCCCGGAGGAGCGGCTCCTGCGCGCGATCTTCGGCGAGAAGGCGCGCGAGGTCCGCGACACATCGCTCAAGGTGCCACACGGCGAGTCCGGCAAGGTCATCGGCGTTCGCGTGTTCAACCGCGACGACGGTGACGAGCTGCCGCCTGGTGTGAACCAGCTCGTGCGCGTGTACGTCGCGCAGAAGCGGAAGATCTCGGACGGCGACAAGCTCGCCGGCCGGCACGGCAACAAGGGCGTGATCTCCACCATCCTGCCGGAGGAGGACATGCCCTTCCTCGAGGATGGCACGCCGGTGGACATCATCTTGAACCCGCTGGGCGTCCCCTCGCGCATGAACCTGGGACAGGTGCTCGAGGCGCACCTCGGGTACGCCGCGATGGTCGGGTTCGACAAGGACGGCGAGGACCACACGGGCCCGGTGCACATCGCGACGCCGGTCTTCGACGGCGCCAAGGAGGACGAGATCCTCTCGGCACTCCGCAGCTCGCACCCCAGCTCGGACGGCCAGAACCTCGTGAACGACATCGGCAAGGCGCAGCTGTTCGACGGGCGGAACGGTCAGCCCTACGCGGAGCTGGTCACCGTCGGCGTGGCGTACATCCTGAAGCTGCTGCACCTGGTCGACGACAAGATCCACGCTCGATCGACCGGTCCCTACTCGATGATCACGCAGCAGCCGCTCGGCGGGAAGGCCCAGTTCGGCGGGCAGCGGTTCGGGGAGATGGAGGTCTGGGCGCTCGAAGCCTACGGAGCCGCTTACGCGCTCCAGGAGCTGCTCACCATCAAGTCCGACGATGTCTTGGGCCGCGTGAAGGTCTACGAGGCGATCGTGAAGGGCGAGAACATCCCCGAGCCCGGGATCCCCGAGTCCTTCAAGGTGCTGATCAAGGAAATGCAGTCGCTCTCCCTGAACGTCGAGGTTCGCTCGGCGACGGGTGACGAGATCGAGCTGCGCGAGACCGACGAGGACGTCTTCCGGGCGGCCGAGGAGCTGGGGATCGATCTCAGCCGGCGCGAGCCTGCCGGGGCGGACTTCGATTGAGCGGCGGGAATACGCAAGCGTTCCAGTTGATGCGGGGATCGGTGCGGGGGTCTGGGGGCTCAAGCAGCGAGCGCGACAGCGCGAGCGTAGCCCCCAGGAGCAGAAGGAGGCGGGGCTGAAGTGCTGGATGTGAACTACTTCGACGAGCTAAGGATCGGGCTGGCGACAGCCGACCAGATCCGTGCATGGTCCAACGGCGAGGTCAAGAAGCCGGAGACGATCAACTACCGCACGCTGAAGCCGGAGAAGGACGGCCTCTTCTGCGAGCGGATCTTCGGACCGACGCGCGACTGGGAGTGCCATTGCGGCAAGTACAAGCGCGTCCGGTTCAAGGGGATCATCTGCGAGCGCTGCGGTGTCGAGATCACTCGTTCCAAGGTTCGTCGCGACCGCATGGGCCACATCGAGCTCGCCGCTCCCGTCACCCACATCTGGTACTTCAAGGGCGTTCCCTCGCGCCTGGGCTACTTGCTGGACATCGCGCCGAAGGACCTTGAGCGCATCATCTACTTCGCCGCCTACGTGGTCACCCGCATCGATGACGAGCGGCGTCACAAGGATCTGCCCGGCATCGAGGAGGAGATCGAGGGCGAGAAGCGCGAGATCGAGGCCGACCGGGACGATCAGGTCAAGCGCCGGTTGTCCGAGCTCGAGGATCGGCTGAAGGAACTCGAGGCGGAGGGTGCCAAGGGAGCACAGCTCTCGGCGGCCAAGCGCGAGGCCCAGCGTGACGTCGAGCGGATCCACGAGGCCGCCGGTCGCGACACCCAGCATCTTGACGACGTGGTTGCCGGGTTCAAGAGCCTGAAGGTGAAGCAGCTGGTCGCGGACGACGCCGTCTACCGGTCGCTCCGCGAGCGATTCGCGGACTACTTCGACGGTGGGATGGGCGCCGAGGCCATCAAGCGGCTGCTCTCCGACTACGACGTCGTGGCCGAGGGCGAGGCCCTCCGCGAGACGATCGAGAACGGCAAGGGCACCAAGCGCCTCAAGGCGATCAAGCGACTGAAGGTCGCCTCCAACTTCGTGGAGGGTCGCTCCAACCCGATGGGCATGGTGCTCGACGCGATCCCCGTCATCCCGCCCGACCTCCGTCCGATGGTCCAGCTCGACGGTGGCCGGTTCGCCACCTCGGACCTGAACGACCTGTACCGGCGCGTGATCAACCGGAACAACCGGCTGAAGCGACTCCTCGACCTGCAGGCGCCGGAGATCATCGTGAACAACGAGAAGCGCATGCTCCAGGAGGCCGTCGACGCGCTGTTCGACAACGGTCGCCGCGGTCGCCCCGTCACGGGGCCCGGCAACCGTCCGCTGAAGTCGCTCTCCGACATGCTGAAGGGCAAGCAGGGACGGTTCCGCCAGAACCTGCTCGGCAAGCGGGTCGACTACTCGGGCCGTTCGGTGATCGTGGTCGGACCGGAGCTTCGCCTGCACCAGTGCGGGCTGCCGAAGCAGATGGCGCTGGAGCTCTTCAAGCCGTTCGTCATGAAGCGCCTCGTCGATCAGAACCTCGCTCAGAACATCAAGAGCGCCAAGCGCATGGTCGAGCGTGCCCGGCCGCAGGTCTGGGACGTTCTCGAGGAGGCCATCCGCGAGCACCCGGTCCTGCTCAACCGCGCACCGACCTTGCACCGACTCGGGATCCAGGCGTTCGAGCCGGTCCTGGTCGAGGGCAAGGCCATCAAGATCCACCCGCTCGTCTGCGCGGCGTTCAACGCCGACTTCGACGGTGACCAGATGGCGGTGCACGTTCCGTTGTCCGCGGAGGCGCAGGCCGAAGCCCGGATCCTCATGCTGTCGACCAACAACATCCTGTCGCCGGCGCACGGACGCCCCATCGCGACCCCGTCACAGGACATGGTTCTCGGGCTCTATTACCTGACCCTCACCCAGAACGAGGAGATGAAGGACGAGGACATCCCGACGTTCGGCTCGACGGCCGAGGCACTGCTCGCGTACGACCGGGGTCACTCGCTTCACGATCCCGTGCGCGTTCGCCTGACGGGCAAGGCGCTCCCCGAGGACCTCCTGCCGGAGGGGTATGACTCCAAGGCGGACGGATGGGCCAAGCGGACGCCGGTGATCCGCTCCACCATCGGCCGGATCGTGTTCAACACCGCGTTCCCGGATGACTTCGAGTACCGGAACGAGCCCGTCTTGAAGCCGGACGTGGCTCGCCTGGTCGACGAGGTCGTGCACCGGTACGACCGGACCCAGACCGAGATCGTCCTGGACAACCTCAAGAACCTCGGGTTCCACTACGCCACCAGGGCCGGTGTGACGATCGGCGTCGAGGACGTGACCACGCCTCCGGAGAAGCAGAAGATCCTGGACGAGCACGAGAAGCGTGCGCAGAAGGTCGAGCAGCAGTACCGCAAGGGCATCATCACGGACGACGAACGCCGCCAGGAGCTCATCGAGATCTGGACGCAGGCCACCGACGAGGTGAAGGACGCGATGGAGGCCCAGTTCACGAAGACCAACCCGATCTACATGATGGCCAACTCGGGCGCGCGCGGGAACATCATGCAGATCCGGCAGCTGGCGGGGATGCGAGGCCTCGTGGCCAACCCGAAGGGGGAGATCATCCCCCGTCCGATCAAGTCGAACTTCCGGGAGGGTTTGTCGGTCCTCGAGTACTTCATCTCGACCCACGGCGCCCGAAAGGGCCTGGCCGACACCGCGCTACGGACGGCCGACTCGGGGTACCTCACAAGGCGTCTCGTCGACGTGGCACAAGAGGTCATCGTCCGCGAGGAGGACTGCGGCACCGATCGATCGATCACGGCCGTGGTGAACATCGCCCGTCCCGACGGGACGATCGTCAAGGCCGCGCACACGGACACGTCGGTGTTCGGGCGCGTGCTCGCGGAGGACGTGAAGGTCGGCGGGAAGAAGATCGCCGCGCGCGGTGCGGAGCTCTCCGACGAGCTCGCGGAGGTCGTCATCGACTCGGGCGTGGAGAGCATCCGGGTCCGTTCCGTCGTGACCTGTGAAGCGGACGTGGGGGTCTGCCAGGCGTGCTATGGGCGTTCGCTCGCCGCGGGCCGGCTGGTCGACATCGGTGAGGCGGTGGGCATCATCGCCGCCCAGTCGATCGGTGAGCCGGGCACCCAGCTCACGATGCGGACCTTCCACACCGGAGGGATCGCGGGCGAGGACATCACGCACGGTCTCCCGCGTGTGGTCGAGCTGTTCGAGGCTCGGAACCCCAAGGGCATGGCGCAGATCACCGAGCTGTCCGGCGTCGTGAGCATCGAGGACGACGACGAGAAGCACGTTCGCCGTATCCGTGTGACCGATGAGACCGGCGACATGGTCGAATACCAGGTTTCGTTCCGCGCCCGTCTCACGGTCGCCGACGGCGACGCGGTCGAGGTCGGCCAGCAGCTGACGGAGGGATCGGTCAATCCCCACGAGAAGCTCCGGGTCGAGGGAGTCATGGCGCTGCAGCTGCACCTGGTGGAGGAGGTCCAGCAGGTCTATCGCTCGCAGGGCGTGACGATCCACGACAAGCACATCGAGCTGATCGGCCGTCAGATGCTCCGGAAGGTGCACATCATCGAGCCCGGTGAGACGGACCTTCTCCCGGGGACCTCGTGAATCGCCGCGTCTTCGAGGAGACGAACCAGGAGATCGTGGAGGCAGGCGGCGTGCCGGCCTCGGCCCGACCGGTCCTGCTCGGCATCACGAAGGCCTCGCTCGCGACGGATTCGTGGCTGTCGGCCGCCTCCTTCCAGGAGACGACCCGGGTGCTCACGGACGCCGCGATCCAGAGCAAGGCCGATCCGCTCCTGGGGCTCAAGGAGAACGTGATCATCGGCAAGCTGATCCCGGCCGGTACGGGCATGAGCAGATACCGGAACGTGGCCGTCAAGATCAAACCCGACGCGATCCCCGAGTACTGGCTCGCCCGGCAGCGGGAGCTCGCCGAGCTGGCCGAGGGGAGCGGAGAGCCGGCGCTCGTCGGCCTCACCCGTCAGCAGGCGGAAAGCATGCTCGGGGGAGTATCGCGGTCCGACGAGGAGTAGCCGGGAGACTGCACCGATGTCGGTGCGGGGAGCCGGGCGGTACGCTAAGGGACGCATCTGCGCAGGCCGGCCCTCACGCCGGGTGGCACCCGCGCGGTTGACACCTCGTGCTCACGACCAGTAGCTTTGTCGGTCGCGCCCGTTCATGGAGGATGTGGACGGGTGTCCGGCTCCGGTCGGAGCGATAACCCAGACAGGGTGGTTGCGTTTCGCGCTGCGCCCCAAGGGTTTCGGCGGTTTTCGGCTCCGGGGCAGAACGCCTCGGTGAATGAAAAAGGAAGAGTGCAGACGAGAGAGCCATGCCTACCATCGAACAACTCGTACGGAAGGGCCGGACGCGCCCGAAGAAGAGGACGAAGAGCCCCGCGCTGAAGGGGTCGTCCCAGCGGCGCGGCGTCTGCACGCGCGTCTACACCATGACCCCGAAGAAGCCGAACTCGGCCCTGCGGAAGGTGGCCAGGGTCAGGCTGACGTCGGGGATCGAGGTCACGGTCTACATCCCGGGCGTGGGGCACAACCTCCAGGAGCACTCCATCGTGCTCGTCCGCGGCGGTCGCGTACGCGACCTCCCCGGCGTTCGCTACAAGATCGTTCGCGGCACCCTCGACACCGCAGGCGTACGCGACCGCCGCAAGGCACGATCGCGATACGGCGCCAAGAAGGTCGGCGAGTAGCGATGCCGCGCAAGGGCCCTGCCGTACACCGAGCGATCACTCCCGACCCCGTCTATCAGAACCCGCTCGTCACCCAGCTGGTGAACAAGGTGCTGTTGCACGGGAAGAAGACCGTCGCCGAGCACATCGTCTACGACGCGCTCGAGCAGATCAGCCAGAAGACCGCGAACGACCCGGTGATCACCCTGAAGCGTGCCGTCGAGAACGTCAGGCCCATGCTCGAGGTGAAGTCCCGCAGGGTCGGGGGCGCCTCGTATCAGGTCCCGGTCGAGGTCAAGCCGACCCGGGGCACGACGCTCGCCCTGCGGTGGCTCGTGAACTTCTCGCGCGCCCGGCGCGAGAACTCGATGGCCGAGCGACTCGTCGCGGAGATCATGGACGCCGCCAACAGCCAGGGGGCATCCGTGAAACGCCGTGAGGACATGCACAAGATGGCCGAGGCCAACAAGGCGTTCGCGCACTACCGATGGTGATGGAAGAGGAACACCGGACCGGCCCCCGAGGGGCCGGTTTCCCGTGTGGAGGGGAACCGTTGATGGCGGTCCCTGCGGAGAGGATGGAAGTGGCAGCGACGGAACAGAGGGTCACAGGCGGTGGAAGGGGCTCGCGGTCAGCGAGTACCCCCTCGCTCGCACGCGCGACATCGGCATCATGGCGCACATCGACGCCGGCAAGACCACCACCACCGAGCGGATCCTCTACTACACCGGGAAGGCCTACGAGATCGGTGAGGTCCACGAAGGCACCGCAGCGATGGACTGGATGGTCCAGGAGCGCGAGCGGGGCATCACGATCACCTCTGCCGCGACCACGTGCCAGTGGAAAGGCCACTGGATCAACATCATCGACACCCCGGTCACGTCGACTTCACGGTCGAGGTCGAGCGCTCGCTCCGCGTGCTGGACGGCGCGGTCGCGGTCTTCGACGCGGTCGCCGGTGTCGAGCCGCAGAGCGAGACGGTGTGGCGGCAGGCCGACCGGTACGGGGTGCCGCGCATCTGCTTCATCAACAAGATGGACCGGACCGGGGCCAACTTCGAGCGGACCGTCGAGAT
>CAVXJL010000019.1:0-106631 GCA_963762015.1 uncultured Actinomycetota bacterium | reverse complement strand
GTCGACCATGGCGGCGAGCGTCGTCGACTTGCCGGAGCCCGTCGGGCCCGTGACCACGACGAACCCACGCTGGAAGCGCGCCAGGTCCATCACGACGTTCGGGAGCCCGAGGTCGTCCACGTTCTTGATCTCGAACGGGATCACCCGGAAGACGGCGCCCACTGCGTCGCGCTGCTGGAACACGTTCACGCGGAAGCGGGACCGCCCGGGCAGCGAATACGACATGTCGAGCTCGAGCTCTTGCTCGAACCGCTCACGAAGCTTCTGCGGCAAGATCGCGTAGACCATGCCCTGCAACGCTCGCGGCGTGAGCGGCGGGTACTCCCCCGCCGCTTCGAGCTCGCCGTGGACACGCACCATCGGCGGGGAACCCGCCGTGAGGTGCAGGTCGGACCCCCCCTTCTCCAGGAGCGCACCGAGCAACTCGGGGATCGGGATCTGTACGTCCTCTTCCTGTTGGACCACTGAGCTCATCTCACTTCACCACCCTCGCGACTTCCTCGATCGACGTGACACCTGCTCGAACCTTGGCCAAACCGTCCTCACGCAGGGTCTGCATCCCCTGCTCGATCGCGACAACCCTGATGGCATCGGCAGATGCACGCTCCACCGTGAGCCGTTCGATCTCTTCACTTCTGAGCATCACTTCGTAGAGCCCCAGCCGGCCGCGATAGCCGGTGCCGGAGCATGCCTTGCAGTCGTTCTTGGCGATCCGGAGGTCGGGCGCGCGGAAGACCTCACCGATCTCCTCCCACCGGTCCTCCGGGAAGCCCGCCTGCTGCAGCTCGGCCACGTCGGGCCGGTAAGGCTGCTTGCACTTCTCGCAGAGGATCCGGGCGAGACGCTGGGCCACGACGGCGTCGATCGCGGAGGCGACGAGGAATGTCTCGACGTCCATCTCGACCAGCCGGCTGATCGCCGACGGGGCGTCGTTGGTGTGGAGCGACGACAGCACGAGGTGGCCCGTCAGCGCGGCCTCGATCGCGATGGTCGCCGTCTCTTTGTCACGGATCTCACCGATGAGCACGATGTCCGGGTCGGCACGCAGGATCGACCGCAGGGCGGAGGCGAACGTGAGTCCGGCCTTCGGGTTCACCTGGATCTGGTTGACGCCGGCCATCCGGTACTCGACAGGGTCCTCGACGGTGATGATGTTCTTGGATTCCTCGTTCAAGATGTTGAGCGTCGAGTACATCGTGGTCGACTTCCCCGAGCCCGTCGGGCCGGTCACGAGGATCGCACCGTACGGCTTCCGGAACGCGGTCTCGAACCGGTGGTAGGACTCCTCCATGAAGCCCAGCTCCGAGAGCGCCAGCATCGCGTTGCTCTTGTCGAGCACGCGGATAACGACCTTCTCGCCGTGGACGGTCGGCAGCGTGGCGACACGGAGGTCGAGCTGCCTGGTGCCCACCTTCATCGAGATGCGGCCGTCCTGCGGGACGCGCTTCTCGGCGATGTTGAGGTCCGCCATGACCTTGAGTCGCGAGATCAACCCACCCTGGAGGTTCTTGGGCTGGGCGCGCATGGGCTCGTGGAGCACGCCGTCGACCCGGAACCGGATCCGAACGTCGCGCTCCCCCGGCTCGATATGGACGTCGGACGCTCGCTCTGCGACGGCCTGGGACATGATCGCGTTGACGAGCTTGACGATGGGGGCGTCCTCGAGGGCAGCCTCGAGGTCGAGCTCTTCCCCCTCGCTCCCTTCGGCGGCCTCCGCCGCGAGCTGTTCGACATGGGAGTCGAGACCGGCGAACTTGGCGATCGCCTGTTCGACGTCGGCGGAGGTGGCGACCACCGGCTGCACGTCCCGGCCGGTGATCGTTCGGATGTCGTCCAGGGCGTAGACGTTCGCGGGATCGGACATCGCGACCAGCAACTTCCCGTCGCGGTCGCCGATGGGCAATGCCCGGTACCGGCGTGCGAGGGCTTCGGGGAGCAGCGCGGTGGATGCGGGGTCGATCTGCGTGTCGGTGAGGTCGACGAACTCCAGGCCCACCTGCTCAGCGAGCGCGCGGACCAGGTCGGCCTCCTTGATCATGCCGAGGTCGATGAGCACCCGTCCGAGCGCCTTGGGGGTCTTCTGGTGCTCCTCGAGGGCAGTGTCGAGCTGTTCGGGCGTGATCAAGCCGAGCTCGATCAAGATCTGCCCGAGTTGCTTCGACTTCCGCTTGACGGTCGTCATCGCCGGGTCCATTCGTCTTAGGTCTGGCGCCCACGCATCTCGCAAATGGGGCTATCTGCTTGCTTCGTCATCCTCCTTCGGGACCTGAAGCAGCCCGGCGAACTCTTTGGCGAGGAGGATCCGGTCGACCTCGGGCTCGTCCTCCCTGCTCACTGGGCGGCTCGGGGTCTCCGTTCGGGGATCGGACCGAGGGGTGGACTCGGCTCCCGCCGGCGCCTCGGCGGTTTCGGACTCGGCATGATCGGGCACGGCTTCCGCTGGAGAGACTGTTCGTGCCTCGGGTTCCTGGGATGCGGTGACCTCAGCGGGAGCGGGAGCGGGAACCGGAGCGGACGCGGGCGCTCGCTCCTGCTTATGAAGGCTGGTCCGGGGCTTGCCGGAGGGCGCGGAGGGCATCTCGGGCAACCGCATGGTCTCCCGCTCGTCCGAGCGACTCTGCTCCGCCATCATCAGGGCTTGATCGAGAAGATCCACGAGCACGCCTGGCCGCACACCCGTGTCCGCGACGGCGAACGCCGAGTATCCGCCACGGCGGACGAATGCCCAGATCTGGTCGGCGAATTCGATGTACGAGCGCTCCGGGTCACCGACGGCGGCGAAACGCACCCATGCGAACCTGACGTGTGATTCCGCGTCGCCCTCCGGGTGGGCGCCCAGGATCATGCCGTCTCGAGACAGCAACAAGCAACCGCGGACCCCGTCGATGCTCATGGAGACCCGCTGGGCGAGCGCCGAATAATCGTTCATCCCTCTTGCGAACATCGACCGTGCAGGGGTGACGCTTGAATCGACGCTGCTATCGGAGTAGCTCTCTGTCGGCCAAAGCGGCGAGAGCGGCGGCCGACATCACTTCGAGGGGCGCCGGCTGACCCGTCCACAGCTCGAAAGAGAGGGCGGCCTGCTCGAGCAGATGCCCGAGGCCTCCGAACGCGGCGGCGCCGGCTTCCCGCGCTCGATGCTGGAGGTCGGTCGAGACCGGGTCGTACAGGAGGTCGATCACCAGGACATCCGGGCCGAGGTGCGGAAGGCTGGGGTGGTTGGGGTCCTGTCCCGCTCCTCCCACGGGAGTGGCGTTCACCACGAGGTCGACCACGAGCTCTTTCGGTGTCGGCCGGCCCGACGAGCGTGACGGACACCCCGAGCGGCTCGACCATCTTGACGAGCGGCGCCGCCCTGACCTCGTCGCGCGCCGCGACCGTGAGCGCCTGGAGGCCGCCCCGTGCGAGCGCGAGGGCGCAGGCGCGAGCGGCGCCGCCGGATCCGTAAAGGAGTGCGGAGCGACCCTCCGGATCGAATCCCGCGTCTCGCCGAAGGAACCGATCGAATCCGGCCGCGTCGGTGTTGTGTCCCTCGAGCTCGCCGCCCCGAACGACGATCGTGTTCACGGCCCGAAGGAGCGTGGCGTCGTCGGAACACCGCTGGATCAGCTCGGCCGCCTCCGTCTTGTGCGGCATCGTCACGTTGGCGCCGGCGAGCCCCAGCGGGACGAGCCCGATGAGAGCCGGCTGCAGCCACTCCGGGCGCACGGGCAGGGGAAGGTACACCCAGTCGAGACCCTCCGCGGCGAAGGCGGCGTTGTGGATCGCCGGCGACAGACTGTGCGCGACCGGCCAGCCGATGATCCCGACGACATGCGTGCCGCCGCCGACCCGTCGTTCAGCCGAGGCACTCATCGACGTTCCGGTTGTGCTCCGCGAGCGTCAGGCCGAACTTGTGGTGCCCGTCGGCGCCGCAGAGCACGTAATAGAGGAACTCGGTGTCCGCCGGATCGAGAGCCGCGCGGAGCGATTTCTCCCCCGGACTCGCGATCGGCGTCGGCGGTAATCCGGCATTGATCCGGGTGTTGTAAGGACTGTCGAACGCCAGGTCCGGTGTCGACAGCTCGCCGTCGGGGGTGGGGTCGTCGTACAGGAGTGTCGCGTCGATCCCGAGCGCCATCCCGATCTCGAGCCGGTTGTAGATCACGCCCGCGATCAGCCTCCGATCCCTGTCGACGCCGGCTTCCTCCTCGATCATCGACGCGATGATCACGAGCTCGTACGGCGTGACCCCAAGTTCCTCGGTCCGGTCGAAGGGCAGCTTCTCGGCCTCCTCCCGGAACTGCTCGAGCAACTGCTCCGCGACCACTCTGGCTGACAGGCCTTCCTTCACGAACTCGTAGCTCTTCGGGAAGAGGAACCCTTCGGGCGATGCCGTTCCCTCCGGCAGGTACGGGGGGAGCACGTAGTGCCCGCTCTCCACTTCCTTCAGGAAGCGCTTCGCGGGGATCTTGGAGATCGTCGCGGACCTTGTCGGCGATCTGCGTGAGGCGTAGGCCTTCGGGGAGGACCAGCTGGACGGTGGGAACCTCGTCGGGAGGCGTCGTGAGCGCCGTCACGGCGGCCTCGAGCGTCATCCCGGTCGTGAGCTCGAAGGAGCCGGTGCGGATCCGGTCCGCCTTCCCCGTCCCGCGAAGGAGGATGTTGCCGACGAACCCGCCGCAGGGGATGACTCCCCGGGCGTGCAGCTCCTCGATCACCTGCTCGCCGGTCGCTCCCTCGACGACGGTGATGCTGATGGGCTTCGGAGGGCCATCCGCAGCGTCTTGGCATCGGCGGTAGTAGCTGGCCCCCCACGCGCCTGCGCCGACGACACCGAGGAACAGCACGAGCGCGAGGAAGAGGGACAGCCTGCGGGGGCGCCTGCTTCGCTCGGCCCCCGGGAGGCTCGGGTCCGCCGACATCACCGCAGAGGATACCGGGCCTCTCTGCTTCAGCCGTTGCTTCGTTGACCATCCAGCCACGCCTGCAGGATCACGGCCGCGGCGGAGGCATCGACGACGCGGCGGCGCTCACGGCCGCGGGTCCCTGCGGCTGCGAGCGCGCGCTCCGCCTCGACGGTCGACAGGCGCTCGTCATGCATCTCGATGGGCAGGTCGACGACGGCCTCGAGCGCGGCCGCGAACGACTCGGCGTGGGCTGCGCTCTCGCCGCGCTCCCCGCGCAGCGAGAGCGGCAGGCCGATGACGATCAGGGTCGCGCCGCGCTCCCCCGCGAGGGCCGCGACCGCCTTCAGCTCGCCCGGCGGCTGACCGACGTGCACGGTGCCGACAGGCACCGCGACACGACGTTCCGGATCGGAGACCGCCACGCCGATCCGCGCATCGCCGAGATCGAGCCCGAGGACGGAGCCGAGGATAGGTGCACGGACCCCCTCGTGAGGCTCCTCACCTGCCGGCTCGGTTCCGGGGTCGGGGAGATCCGACATCACACCTCAAGAGGCCGAGAGGAGCTCCCGGGCTCGCGCGGGGATCCCGCCGAGCGCCTGTGGGATCGCACCGGCTTCCCGCCCGCCGGCCATGGCCAACATGTCCTTGCCCCCGGCTCCCCCACCGATGACACCGGCGGCCTCTCGAAGGAGCTCGGGCGCCGTGACGCCACGCGCGACCGCTTCGGTGGTGGACGCGGCGACCAGCTGTGCCTTGCCGTCGCCGCCGCCTCCCAGGACGACCGCGGCCGGGCGGCCCTGGAGGCGGTCCCGGATCTTCTGGGCGAGCTCGCGGAGGCCGCTCGCGTCCTCGCCGGGCACCTCCGACACGACGAGTGCGAGCCCGTCGACGTCCAGTGCGCCTTCGACGAGCGAGGCGACGATCGCGTCGCGATCGCCCTTCTGCAACTTCCCGAGCTCGCTCCGGAGACGCTTGTTCTCCTCGATCACCTTGCGCGCGTGCTCGATCGCCGACCGTGGATCGTTGCTGCCGAGCGCGTCGACGAGGTCGTGCAGCAGCGCGCGTTCGGCGTTGATCTCACGGAGGGCGTCGGGCCCGACCAGCGCCTCCACCCGCCGCATCCCGGCGCCGATCGAGCCCTCGTGCAGGAGCCGGATCACACCGATGTTTCCCGTCCGCTCCACGTGGGTCCCGCCGCAGAGCTCCCGGGAGTACTCGCCGATCTCGACCACGCGCACGGTGTCCCCGTACTTCTCGCCGAAGAGCATGACGGCACCGAGCCGCTTCGCTTCCTCCATCGAGGTCTCGAAGATGCTCGGGGCGTCGTCCTTCGCGAGGTGGCGGTTGGCGACCAGCTCCGCCTCCTGGAGCTGATCGGCGGGGACGGCCGACGGATGGGGGAAGTCGAAGCGCAGACGACCCGGCTCCACCAGCGACCCCGCCTGGCGAGCATGCTCGCCCAGCAGTTCGCGGAGCGTCGCGTGCACGACGTGGGTGGAGGTGTGGGCTCGGGCGGTCGCCTCGCGGCGATCGGCGTCGACCTCCGCGTGGGCCTCCTCGCCCGGCCGGACCTCGCCCGATTCGACCACACCGGTGTGGACGATCGAACGGTCGCCCGCGGGAACCGTGTCGGTCACCCGGATGACACCGGAGGGCGTGCGGATCAGCCCCCGGTCGCCGACCTGGCCTCCCCCCTCGGCGTAGAACGGCGTGCGGTCGAGGAAGACGCGAACCTGCTGCCCCTCCTCGGCCGCGGGCAGCTCGCGGAACTCGGGGTCCAGGAGGGACACGACCGTTCCCTCGGACTCGAGGTGGTCGTAGCCGACGAAGGTCGACGGCGGAGCCGCGCCAGAGTCGAGGCCGACAGGCACCTTCTTCGCGGCGGCGCGGGCGCGGTTCCGCTGCTCCTCGAGCAACTCCGCGAATCGGTCGGTATCCACGGTGAGGCCACCCTCCGCGGCGAGCTCTTCGGTGAGCTGCAGGGGGAAGCCGAATGTGTCGGAGAGCTTGAACGCATCGTCGCCGGTGATACGCCCCTCTTCGGCACGGCCCTTCGCGTCCTCGAACAGCACCAAGCCTTGTCGCAACGTCCCGGCGAAGCGCTCCTCCTCGGATCCTGCGACCTGGCGGATGAAGGTCTCGTTCTCACGCAGCTCGGGATACGCATCACCGAAGGTCGCGATCACGCTCGTGATCAGGGGATCGAGCACGCCACCCTCGATCCCCAGATGGCGAGCATGCGAGACGGTCCGCCGGAGCATCCGCCGCAGGATGTAGCCGCGACCCTCGTTCGATGGCTGCACGCCGTCGGCGATCAGGAAGGTCGTGGCGCGGCTGTGCTCAGCGACGATCTTCAGCGACACGTCGTCGCGCGCGTCCTGGCCGTGCATGCGCCCGGAGAGCGATTCCGCCACCTCGAGCATCGGTCGGAGCAGGTCCGTCTCGAAGACGTTCTCGACTCCCTGCAGGACCATCGCCACGCGCTCGAGGGACGAGCCGGTGTCGACGTTCTTCGCGGGCAACGGACCGGTGACCCTCAGCTCGCCGTCGACCTGGTCCTGGATGAAGACCAGGTTCCAGATCTCCATGAAACGCTCCTCGTCGACGTCGGGACCCCCGTCGGGTCCGTACTTCGGGCCCCGGTCGACGAAGATCTCGCTACATGGGCCCCCCGGGCCGGCCGTGTGCGTGTGCCAGTAGTTCGCGAGCTCGCCGTTCGCATCCAGCATGCCCCGCCGAACGATCCGTTCCGGTGCGAGCCCCACGCCGTCGACCCAGCCCTCCACTGCCTCCTCGTCCGTCTCGAACACCGTTGCCCACAGAAGGTCGTGGTCGATCCCGTAACCCTCGGTCACGAGCTCGTGCGCCCACCGGATCGCGTCCGCCTTGAAGTAGTCGCCGAACGAGAAGTTGCCGAGCATCTCGAAGAACGTCTCGTGTCGGGCGTCGCGACCGACGTTGTTGATGTCGTTGGTGCGCATGACCTTCTGGACGGTGACGGCACGCGGATACTCCGGATCTGCCTGCCCGAGGAAGATCGGGATGAACTGGTTCATCCCCGCGTTGGTGAGCAGCAATCCCGACTCCGGCGGAGGGATCAGCGACGAGCTCGGGACGCGCTTGTGTTCGCGTTCCTCGAAGAACGACAGGAACAGCTCGCGGATGCGATCCCCTTCCACGAGGCGAGTCTACCGACGGGGTCCCGTGGATCTCAGGCGGCGGTGGGTTCGTCGGGATCGGGCTCATGGACGGTCGAGGGGTCCATCTCCGCACGCAGCTCGCGCTCCCGCTGCTCCATCGCTCTCTTGCCCTCCTCGATCGACTCCGCGACGAGCTTGGACAGGTCCATCAGGCCACCCTTCGCTTCTCGTGCGAGGGTCGCCGGCTTGACCTTGTTGGCCTGGCGCTTCGCCCACCGGGACGTGAGGACGGCGCCGGTCGCGCCGGCGCCCAGCCCGAGTGCGACCCAGAAACCCCGGCGCATGTCAGGGCGCCGTCGCGCCCGGCGCCGACGGCGCGCCCTTCGACTTCTTCTTGCCGAACGACTCGGCGGCCTTCTTCACGCCGGCGCCGACGCTGATGAACTTCATGATCGGGCTGGCGGCCGCGTGTTCGATCAGCCCCGTCAGTCGCTCCACGCGCCCCACGATGCCGCCGACGGAGTCCAGCACGCCACCGACCCGGTCGAGATGACCGTTGGTCCGTTCGACGGACCCTTTGATCTCCCGGAGCAACGGGACGGTCTCCTCGCGCATCGCGTCGACCGTGAGACGGGTCGCCTCGAGCACCCGGAACGTGTTGAGCAGCACGAGACAGAGGAACAGGACGAGGAGTCCCCAGAAGGCGGCCAAGACGATCAGGGCGGTCTCGCCGCCGGTGAGAGCCAGGAGCGTCATCCGTTACCTCCGTTGTTCATCGTGGGTGGGCGTCGGCCCAGCATACCCACGGCATCGGAGACGCTTCAGTCCTCGGCCGGCCCCTCGATCGGCGCGCCGGTCCCCGGCTCGACCTCGACGTCCTCGCCCTGGCCCGACGGCTCGTAATACATGACGTCGTCGAAGCGCTCCGGCCGATATTCCTGCTCCACGTGGTGCCCCTCGAAGTCGTGGGGATACTCGTAGCCTTCGCCGTGGCCGAGCTTGGCCGCGCCCGCGTAGTGCGCGTCGCGCAGGTGCGGCGGGACGGGGTCGGTGGAGTCGGCGTCGACCATCGCCTTGTCCAGGGCGTCGATCACCGAGTTCGACTTCGGGGCCCGCGCGAGATACAGCGCCGCCTCCGCGAGGTTGAAACGCGCCTCCGGCATGCCGACGTGCTCGAGCGCGTGGGCGGCCGCCACGGCGACCGACAGTGCACGAGGGTCGGCGAGCCCGACGTCCTCGGATGCGAAGATCACCATCCGCCGGACGATGAATCGCGGGTCTTCGCCCGCATGGATCATCCTGCCGAGCCAGAACAGCGCCGCGTCCGGGTCCGAACCCCGCATGCTCTTGATGAACGCGGAGACGACGTCGAAATGATTGTCGCCGCGATCGTAGGCGACGATGCGCTTCTGCACGGCGTCGGCCACCCGCGCTCCGTCGATCACGGTCTCGCCCGCGTCGGCGAGCAGGACGGCGGCCTCGAGTGCGGTGAGCGCGGCACGGGCATCCCCGGCCGACAGCTCGACGAGGTGGTCGAGCGCGTCGGGCGTGAGCGACACGCCGAGCGCCCCCATCCCCCGCTCGGCGTCGACGACCGCGAGCTCCAACAGACCTCTGATCTCCTCGGCTTCGAGCGGCTCGAGACGGAGGAGGAGACACCTCGAGATCAGCGGGCTGACGAGGCTGTGGTACGGGTTCTCGGTGGTCGCGCCGATCAGGGTGATCGAGCCGTCCTCGATCGCCGGCAGGAGGATCTCCTGCTGCGCCTTGTTCCATCGATGGACCTCGTCCACGAACAGGACCGTCCGGAAGAGCGTCGTTTTCGAATGGTCCATCACCCGGCGAGCGTCCGAGACGCCGGAGCTGACCGCGGAGAGCTGTTGGAAGTCGGCGCCGACCGCTACGGCGAGCAGGTGGGCGAGGGTCGTCTTTCCGGTGCCCGGGGGACCCCACAGGATGGTGGAGGGCAGATGCCCACCGTCGATCAGCTTCGTGAGGGGCTTGCCTTCTCCGAGCAAGTGGTGATGTCCGACGAACTCCTTGAAATTGCGCGGGCGCATCCGAGTCGCGAGAGGTCGATCCATAGCGAGGAGTTCCTTTCCGACGATCCGAGTCCTCGGCCCCGTCCAGCCGAAGCATCAATGATAGGCGCTTCGTCGAAGCCTCGGAAGCGACCGGTGACCTAGTTCGGAAGACCATCGTGCCTGGTGAACGATCTCGAAGAGGGAGCGAGACGAGGGGAACACAGCTCGCCTCGTTGCCCGTGTCCGATGCCTGGCTTTCGTGGTGCGGTTCGTTGCCATCGATCTCTTGTTCGGTTCAGCCGTCGTAGCGCCTGAGGATCCGTTGCGGCCGGATCCGGTAGATGACGCGCTCTTGCCCCGGTGTGTACGTCCACGCCTCGCCGTCGTGATACCGCCGGTTCAGGGAATCGATATGCGCGTCGGCCTCGGGGCCGGTCACGAACTCTGCGACGATCCCGTCGACCCGCAGCCACCGGTACTGGTCCTGCTCGTCGTGCACGCTGACGGACACCCGCGGGTCGCGACGAACGTGGCGATCTTTCACCCGTCCGACCGCCGTGTTCACGAGGATGTGGCCGTCGGCGGCGTCGATCCAGATGACCGTCACGTGAGGCGTACCGTCGGGTCGGATCGCAGCGAAGTGCGCGAAGTTCTTCCCGGTGAGCAGCTCGACGTCGTCGTCGTGCAAGGTCGCCATGCTCACTGCGTCATCTCCCCCGGGATGTCCTCTGGCTTGTCGGGTGCTTCCCGGGCCGGCTGCGCGACCACCTGGACCCCGAGCTCCCGGAGCTGGGCCTCATCGACGGGAGCAGGCGCGCCCGTGAGCGGGTCGGCGCCGGACTGTGCCTTCGGGAACGCCGTCACGTCGCGGATCGCGTCCTTGCCTGCCATCAACATGACGATCCGATCCATACCCATCGCGATCCCTCCGTGTGGTGGCGCGCCGTAGCGGAACGCCCGGATCAGGTGCCCGAACTTCTCCTCGATCTCCGTCCCGGACAGGCCCAGGACCTCGAAGACCCTCCGTTGGACCTCGGGACGGTGGATCCGGATGCTGCCGCCGCCGACCTCGAACCCGTTCAGGACCAGGTCATACGCCTTCGCCTTCGCGGTCTTCGGATCCAGGTCGTCGGTCGCAGGGGCTGAGAACGGATGATGGTTGGCCACCCACTTACCCTCCTCGTCGCTCCAGTCGAACAGAGGCGGGTCCGTGTACCACACGTACCGCCATTCGCCGTCGGGGATCTGTCCCAGCCGGTCCGCCAGGTGCCGGCGGAGTCCGTCCAGCGCGACGTGCACCCGGCCGATCTGGTCGGCCACGATGCACACGAGGTCGCCTTCGGACGCACCTGTCGCCCCGACGACCCCGTCGATCTCTTCCTTCGAGAGATGCTTCTCCACCGGGGAGCGGACGCCGTCGGCCTCGACGACCATCCACACGAGGCCCGCGGCGCCGCGTCCTTTGGCATCCTGCACGAGCTGGTCGAGCTCCTTCCGCGAGAGCTGCCCGCCCCCGGGCGCCGCGAGACCCTTGATCGCGCCGTCCGCCATGGACAGAACGGACGCGAAGGCGTTGAAGCCCGTCCCCTCGAAGACGGCACGGAGATCGGCCAGCTCCATCCCGTAGCGCAGATCGGGCTTGTCGGTGCCGAACCGCGCCAGCATCTCGTCGAAGGGGATCCGTGGGAACGGGGTGGGCACTTCGACGCCGTGGATCTCCCGGACGTAGCGGGCGAAGAGCGGCTCGATGACGGCGAAGACATCCTCCTGGTCGACGAACGACATCTCGACGTCGAGCTGGGTGAACTCGAAGCTCCGATCGGCGCGCGGCGCCTCGTCCCGGAGACATCGAACGATCTGGTAGTACCGGTCCTGGCCGGCGATCATCAAGAGCTGCTTCAGCTGTTGCGGCGACTGCGGGAGCGCGTAGAAGCTGCCCGGCCACAGACGAGACGGAACCAAGAAGTCGCGGGCGCCCTCCGGCGTCGAACGGGTGAGCATCGGCGTCTCGACCTCGAGGAAGCCGAGGGACCCCATGTGATCGCGCGTGATCGCGTTCATCCGGTGCCGGATGCGCAGGATCGCGGTCATCTCGGGGCGGCGGAGGTCGAGGTAGCGGTAGCGGAGGCGGAGCTCCTCCCCGGACTCGATGCGATCCTCGATCGGGAACGGGGGCGTTTCCGCTTCCGAGAGGACCTCCAGCGAGGCAGCCGCAACCTCGATCTCTCCGGTTGGGAGCTGCGGGTTGGCCATGCCTTGCGGGCGCGCGCGAACGGTGCCGTCGATCCTGACCACGTCCTCGGCGCCGAGCCGCTGCGCGGCAGCGTGTGCGGCTGCCGCGTCTTCGGGATGGAACACGACCTGGACGATGCCTTCGCGGTCGCGAAGGTCGATGAAGGTGACGCCGCCGTGGTCCCTGCGGCTGGCGACCCAGCCGCAGAGGACCACGGCGGCATCGACGTCCTCGGAGGTCAGCTCCCCACAGGCGTGGGTCCGCATCGCCGTCCGGAAGATGCTCTCCTTCATCCCGCCACCTCGGAGGCGAGCCTCGGCGTCAAGCCCTCGGTCGCCACGTCCTCCTGCTGCCCGTCCTCGAGCCGCCGGAGCGTCACGGTGCCGGCTTCGAGCTCGCGCTCACCTACGATCGCGGCATACGCGGCGCCGGCGCGGTCGGCCATCTTGAGCTGCGCTTTGAGCGGCCGATCCTCGAAGGCGGTGTCTGCCGCGACGCCGGCCGCGCGGAGCTCCCGAACCAGCTCGAGCGACCGCGCGCGGCCGGCGTCGCCGACCCCGACCACGAACACCGCGAGCCCCGGCTCCTCGGGCGGCGGGAGTCCTTCCTGCTCGATCGCCATCAGCACCCGCTCCAAGCCCATCCCGAATCCGACGCCGGGTACGTGCGGTCCGCCGAGCACCTCGGCGAGCCCGTCGTAGCGGCCACCTCCGAACAGCGTCCCCTGCTGCGGCGACAGCCCGGGGCTCACGAACTCGAACGCGGTCCGCGTGTAGAAGTCCAACCCTCGAACCAGCGTGGGCTCGAGCACCCACGAGAGACCGGCGTCCTTCAGGGCCGTCTGGACGCCGTCGAAGTGCGCGCGACACGCTTCGCAGAGTCGATCGATGATCTTCGGCGCTTCCTTCGCGACCGCCCGACAGGCGTCGTCTTTGCAATCGAGGACCCGGAGCGGGTTGTCTTCGAAGCGATCGCGATGCTCGTCGGTCAAGCGGTCCCGGTTGGCCCGGAGGTAGGCGGTGAGCTCGTCGCGATACGCCGGCCGGCAGACCTCGTCGCCGATCGAGTTGAGCTGCAGCTCGATCCGAGTGAGGCCGAGGCTCCGTAGGAACGCGTCGCCGACGGCGATCACCTCTGCATCCGCTCCGGGATCCTCCGTGCCGAACACCTCGATGCCGAACTGTCGATGCTCGCGGTAGCGACCTTCCTGAGGCCGCGCGTATCGATACATACGCGTCAGGTAGTAGGCCTTGAACGGCGATGGTTGCTCTTGCATCTCCGCCAGATACGCACGCATCACCGGCGCGGTGCCCTCCGGACGAAGTGTGAGCGAGCGACCCTTGCGATCCTCGAACGTGTACATCTCTTTGGTCACGACGTCGCTGCTCTCCCCCGAGGTCCGGGCGAAGAGCTCGGTGGCCTCGAACACCGGCGTCTCCACGTACCGGTACCCGTGAAGGCGGGCGAGTTCGGCCGCGCGGTCGTAGAGCGAGCGCATCCGGCTCCCTATCGGTGGAAGGAGGTCGAGCGTCCCCCGGGGTGGCCGCAGATCCATCAGGCGAGATCCACCAGGAACGGGTTCGACGTGCGCTCTCGTCCGACGGTCGTGCGGGACCCGTGCCCCGGGAGCACATCGGTCTCGTCGTCCAGCGTGAGGAACCACTCGAGGCTCCCGCGCATGGCACGCGGCGAGGAGTTCGGGAAGTCGGATCGACCGATCGAGCCGGCGAAGACGAGGTCGCCCGCGAACAGGGTGGCATCCGTGACGAAGCAGCAGTGACCGGGCGTGTGTCCCGGCGTGTGCTGCACGTCGATCGAGAACCCGGCGAACGTGAGCGTCTCGCCACCGACCAGCCGGCGGAGATCCTTCACGGGGTTGAGCGGATTGTCGAAGCCCGGGTTCCATGCGTCGATGTCCTCGAAGGCGACGGCATCGGCCTGGTGGATGAGGACGGGCAGGTCGTCTCCCGCGAAGTCGCCTGCCGCGTAAGCATGATCGACGTGCGCATGGGTGAGGAGTACCGCAGCCGGCCGTTTCCCGGCGCGCGCGAGCAGCGACCTCAGCGCCTCGGGCTCGAAGCCGGGATCGACGACCACGGCGTCCTCGCTGCCGTCGGCCGCGAGCAGCCAGCAGTTCGTGCCGAACGGGTTCCGATCGAAGACTTCGAGGTACATCCGCGGCATCGTACCGGGGACCTCGCGCGGCGGGCCGCGGTCGTACGCTGAGAGCATGGACCGACACCTCGTGCTCTACGACGAGGACTGCGGCTTCTGCCGTTGGTCGCTCGACCGGGTGTTGCGCTGGGATCGGAGGGGCCGGCTCCGGGCGGCACCGATCCAGAGCGAGGGAGGCGGCAGGGTGCTCGCCGACCTCAGCGAGCGAGACCGGCTCGCGTCGTGGCACCTCGTCGCGCCCGGCGGGCGCCGGTACTCGGGTGGCGCCGCGATCGCCCCGATGGCGAGGCTGCTGCCCGCCGGCGCGCCGGTCGCGTTCCTCGCGGACGCGTTCCCTCGGTCGACCGACCGGCTCTATCGGTGGGTGGCGCGCAACCGGGACACACTCGGCCGGCGTCTGGGCGAGCAAGCGTGCGCCGTCGATCCGAGCAAGCGGACCGGACGTCTCTACTCCGGGTTGAGCGAGGAGCCCTCCAGCACCAGGGTGAACGGTCCGTCGTTCAGCAGCTCGACGTCCATGACAGCTCCGAACACCCCACGCTTCACACGCACGCCGCGCGCCTCGAGGGCCCCGGCCAGCCCCTCCACGCGTTCAGCCGCGATCTCTGGCTCCTCCGCGTCGCCCCACGACGGACGCCTGCCCTTCCGGAGATCCGCGTAGAGGGTGAACTGTGAGACCAGGAGGATCTCGCCGTTGACGCCCGCGAGCGGCAGGTTCGTCTTCCCTTCGTGGTCAGCGAACAGCCGCAGGTTGAGGATCTTCTCCGCCAGCCGGCCCGGCTCCTCGGGCGGATCGCCGCGTCCGACGCCCACGAGGAGCAGGTATCCGCGTCCGATCTCCGAGACTCGCTCGCCGTCCACCGTGACCGACGCCCGCAGGACCCGTTGCAGCACGACCCTCATCGCAGGCGTCGTGCGATCGCGTGGAAGACGTGCCAGTGCTTGATCTCGTCGCCCCAGCCCTCGTCCTCGCTCTCCTCCTCCTCGAACGACTCGAGCTCCATGCCGTCGAATAGCTCGCGAGCCGCCGCGACGTCGAGGAACGTCATGTCGCGCTCGGTCGCGGCCCACGTATCGCGGTCGCCGAACAGCTCCCCCGCGAACCGGCCTTCCGGACGGATCGCGGCGCGGAGATCGCCCCACAGGCGCGGGAAGACGTCGGGCGGGCAGTACGGCAGGCTGAAGCTCGCGCACAGGAGGTCCGCCGTCGGAACGTCCGCGTCCTCCATCCGGGACACGACGGTCCGCAGGCGCGTGGCATCGCTTTCGGGGATCCGGCGCCGGAGGCGCCGGATCCCTTCCTCGGTCGCGTCGATCGCGACGACCTCCCAACCGCGCCGCAGCAGCTCGGCGGTCTCGAACCCCTGACCGCACCCGAGGTCGACGGCCAGCCCGCGCCGCCCCTCGTCCTCGAACATGGCGAGGGTCTGCATGAGGACGTCGCGCGGCTCCCGCTCGCTTTGATCCTCGTAGTACCCGACCCAGTCGCCGCGCTCGGTCATCCCTCAGCTCGGGACGACGCGATAGGCGTCGTAGACGCTCTCCACGCGCTTGACCGCCGCCAGCAGCGATGACAGGTGCGCCACGTCGGCCATCTCGAACGTGAACCGGAGGCGAGTGATCCGATCCCGCCCGGTGCTCGACGTGGCCGCGAGGATGTTCACGTGACTGTCGGAAAGGACGGTCGCCACATCCGAGAGCAACCGCGTCCGGTCGAGCGCCTCCACCTGGATCGCGACGGAGAAGGACGTCGGCTTGCCCTCGGCCCAGTCCACCTCGATGATCCGCTCGGGCTCGCGCCGCTGGAGGGTCCGGAGATTCGGGCAGGTGTCGCGGTGCACCGAGACCCCTTGTCCGCGTGAGACGAACCCCACGATGGCATCGCCCGGCACCGGCGTACAGCAGCGCCCGAGCTTCACCCAGACGTCACCGAGACCCTTCACGACGACACCCTTGGAGATGTCCTGCTTGCCGATCCTGACGGGCCGAGCGAGCGGCACTTCGGTGACGTCCTCATCGGGGGTGCCGGAGACCAGCCGCGACATGCGCGCCACGATCGACTGCGGCGAGACGTGCCCCTCCCCGACCGCGACGTAGAGCGCCTCCAGGTCCGGGTAGGTGAGGTCCTGGGCCACGCGCCTGAGGGTGGCCTCGGTCGCCAGCCGCTTGAACGCCTGGTCCTGCTTCCTGACGAATGCCTTCACCGCGTCGCGGCCGGACTCCATCGCATCCTCGCGACGGCCACGGCTGAACCACTGGCGGATCTTCGTTCTCGCGCGCGGCGTCTGGACGAACTGGAGCCAGTCCTGGCTGGGGCCTTCGCCCTGCGCCTTCGACGTGAGGATGTCGACCGTGTCGCCGGTACGAAGCTCGTAGTCCAGCGGCACGAGCTTCCCGTTCACCTTGGCGCCGACCGTGCGATGTCCGACCTCCGTGTGGATCGAGTACGCGAAGTCCACGGGCGTCGCACCCTGCGGCAGGTTCTGCACGTCGCCCTTGGGGGTGAAGCAGAACACCCGCCCACCGGAGAGGTCGATCCGGAGTCCCTCCATGAACTCCTGCGGGTCGGCCATCTCCTTCAGCCAGTCCATCATCTGACCCAGCCACGCCATGTCCTGCGCTTCCTTCGAGGACTTGCTGCCCTCCTTGTAGCGCCAGTGCGCGGCGATCCCGAAACGGGCCGTTCGGTGCATGTCCTGTGTGCGGATCTGGATCTCGAGCGGCACGCCCTTCGGACCCACGACCGTGGTGTGCAGCGACTGATACATGTTCGACTTGGGCATCGCGACGTAGTCCTTGAAGCGACCCGGGACGGGCTTCCAGAGCGCATGGACGGCTCCGAGCGCGCCGTAACAGTCCCGGAGCGACGGAACGAGGACGCGGAGGCCGACGAGGTCGTGGATCTCGTTGAACTCCTTCCCGCGGATCACCATCTTCTCGTAGATCGAGTACAGGTGCTTCGGGCGACCCTCGACATCAGCCTTCACGCCGAGCTCCTTCAGCTTGCCGCGCAGATCGCTCTTGACCACTTCGAGGAGCTTCTGCCGCTCCCCTCTCCGCGTCTCAACGAGATTGGCGATCTCGCGGTACGGACCGGGATTGAGCGTCTTGAAGGCGAGGTCTTCGAGCTCCCACTTGAGTTCCTGAACGCCGAGTCGGTCCGCGAGCGGAGCGTGGATCTCGAGGGTCTCGTTCGCGATCTTGCGGCGCCGCTCCTCGCTGAGGGGCTCGAGGGTCCGCATGTTGTGGAGGCGGTCGGCGAGTCTGACCAGCAGGACCCGGATGTCGCCCGCCATCGCGACGATCATCTTTCGGACGTTCTCCGCCTGCGCGAGCTCACCGCTCCGGAACTCCAGCTTGTCGAGCTTGGTGAGCCCGTCGACGATGCGGGCGACCTCGTTGCCGAACTCGCTCTCGATGTCCCCGAGGCCGACCGTGGTGTCTTCGACCGTGTCGTGCAGGAGAGCCGCGGTCAGGGTCGTCGTGTCCAGGCGCAGGTCGGCGAGGATCCCCGTCACCGCGACCGGATGCTCGACGTAGGGCTCGCCCGAGAGACGACGCTGCCCCTCGTGCGCGTCTTCGGCGAACCGGTAGGCGCGTTCCAGCAGCTTGGTATCGGCCTTGGGGTTGTACGAACGGACCTTCTTCAGGACCGGGGCGAGGCGGTCGGGGGGCCCGGCATCGGTGCGACGGAGGCGGGGGCGAGGGATCCCCGGGAGGCGCCGGCCGCGCTCGGGCGCGACCGGCTGCGACTCCTGCTCGACCCGCACGTCACGCCCCGTGGTGTCCACGCTCGCCTCCTACCCGAAAGTGTAGGGGACACCGTCATCAGGACCTTCATGCGAAGGTGACTGGGCCGGGCCTAGTAATGGATGAACGTGTGGAGCTCGTAGTCGGGGAGCTTCTCACGGCCCTTCAAGAACTCGAGCTCGATCAGGCAGGCGATCCCCCGGATCACGCCTCCGCAGCGCTCGACGAGCGACGCGGCGGCCTTCGCCGTCCCCCCGGTCGCGAGGACGTCGTCCACGATCAGGACCCGCTCACCTTGCTCGATCGCGTCCTTGTGCAGCTCGATCGTCGCGGTGCCGTACTCCAGCTCGTACTCCTCGGACGCCGTCTCCCAGGGCAGCTTGCCCTCCTTGCGGATCGGCACGAAACCGGCGTTGAAGTGGTAGGCGACCGGTGCGGCGAGGATGAACCCGCGCGCCTCGATCCCGACGACCTTGTCCACGGTCCCTCTGCCGAAGTGCACGACGATCAGGTCGATGATCGTCGACATCGCGTCGGGGTGCGCCAGCACCGGCGTGATGTCCTTGAACACGATGCCGGGCTCGGGGAAGTCGGGGACGTCCCGGATCAGTGCCTTGATCTGCTCGATCTCCACGGCGTCACCTCCGCTTGCGCTTGGCCGGCGGCTTCCGGCGCTTCGACTTCGACTGAGGCCGTGCGACCGTGCCCGTTCGGGCGGTCGCCCGGGTGGCGGCCGCCTCCGTCGACGCGGCGGGGACCGCCGTCGGGGCGGTCGCTCCCCGGCGCGCCACGACCCGATCCCGATCCGAGAGCCTCTGCTCGAGCTGGCGGAAACGCACCTCGCGCCGCTTCAGCACGGCCAGGAGTGGAGCCGCCAGGCACACGGAGGAGTAGACGCCGATCGCGACGCCGACGAACATCGCGAACGCGAAGTCCTTCAGCGTGTCGCCTCCGAAGAGCAGCAGCGAAAGGATCGGCAGCAGGACGACCAACGACGTATTCACCGATCGCATCAACACCTGGTTCAGCGACAGATCGATCACGCCGTCCGAGCCCAGCCGGGCCACCAGGGACTGCGTCTCGAGGTTCTCCTTGATCTTGTCGTAGATCACGACCGTGTCGTAGAGCGAGAATCCGAGGATCGTCAGGACGGCGATCACGGTCTCCGGCGTGACCTCTCGTCCGCTGAGCGCGTACACGCCGATCGTGATCACGACGTCGTGGATCAAGGCGATGATCGCGCCGATCGCCATCTTCAGCTCGAAACGGAGAGCGATATAGGCCGTGATCGCCGCAAGAACGATCACGAGCCCGAGCGCCGCCTTGCGGGAGATCTCCCCGCCCCAGGTGGGCCCGACGTCCTCGATGTTCACGTCGACCGCCTCGATGCCGGCCTGCTCCGCGAGACCCGCACGGATCGCCTCCGCGTCACTCACACCCTCACCCGTGAGCGAAGGCGTTCGGATCGAGATCGCCTCGCCGTTCACGATCTGGACCTCCGCATCGTCGATCCCGTGCTCCTCGAGCGTGGCCTGCACGTCCTCGACGCTCACCGGCCTCGCGAACGTGTACGTGATCCGAGCGCCTCCCTCGAAGTCGATCGAGAAGTTCAGCTCCCGGAACAGGAGCCCACCGAGGGACAACAGGATCAGGATCCCGGAGAGAGCGAACCAACGATTACGGAGTTCGACCCACCGGATGTGAGGGATGGTGTGGCCGCGGTACGTGTCGATCGCGTGACGGAGATTCACAGGCCGGCTCCCTCACGGGTGACCTCGGCCGCCACGCCGCTCGTCAGGCCGAAACCTCGCAGCCCCACGAGCCGCGGGTTCTTGGCGATCAGGAACACCGTCGGCCGCTTGAAGAAGTACACGACGAAGAGGTCGAGAAGGGTCGCCACGCCGAGGGTCAGCGCGAACCCCCGCACGGAGCTCACGGCCGTGAGGTACAACACGACCGCCGCGAGGACCGCCACGATGTCGGCGGCGACGATCGTCTTGTACGCGCGCGCGAACGCCGGCTGCACGGCGGCGCGCGCCGACTTGCCGGAGCGGACCTCGTCCTTCAGTCGCTCGAAGAAGACGATGTAGGAGTCGGCCGTAACGCCGAGCGAGATCACGAGGCCCGCAACCCCGGAGAGCGAGAGCGCGTAGCCGAACTGATCGCCCGCGATCGAGATCAGCCCCACGGCCAACACCGCCCAGATCGTCATGCCGAGCCATGCGACCACGCCGAGCAACCGGTAATAGAAGAGCAGGTAGAGGAACAGAAGCACCAGGCCGGCGACCCCCGCGACGATCCCCTGGCGCAGGGACTCCTCACCGAGCGTCGGACTCACGGTGCGCACGGATTGTCGCGTGAGCTCGACCGGCAGTGCGCCCGCATTCAGCTGTGTCGCGAGGTCCTTCGCTTCCTCTTCGGCGAAGCCACCGGTGATCTCGCCGGACCCGCCCGTGATGGCCGATTGGACCGTCGGAGAGGAGATCACGACCCGGTCCACGATGATCGCGATCTGGTCGGTGGGAGGCGGGGCACCGACGGCTTGGGTCGTCGCCTCGGCGAACCGGTCGGCGCCGTCGTCGTCGAGCTCGAAGGTGACGGTCCACTGCGAGACACCGCCGAGCTGACCTTGACTCGACAGGACCGCCGCCGCACTCTCGAAGTTCTCGCCGCTGATCACGACCTCGTCGAGCACGAACTTCGCCACCTGGCCGTTCCCGACCGGGCCGGGGTAGACGACCTCCCTGTTCTCGAGGGCGTCGAAGGAGCAGCGGGGGAGATCGCGCTCCTCCTCCGTCCCGCACGTGATCGGCCGAGGGTCCGACCCGGGCACGACCTCGAGGACCTTGCGCTCCTCCAATCGAGCGGTCTCGCCGATCACGCGAAGCAGCCGTTCCTGGCCGGACTGCCGCCGGATGTCCTCCGCCTCGTCACGCCTGACTGAGCACTCGAGTCTCTGACCCGCCGAGCTGAAGACGCAGAACTGCTGCTCCTCGTGTACCACCGTGATCGCCTCGAGCGCGTCATCTGCTTCCTCGCGAGATCCGAGCCCGCACGGTAGGGGCTGGGCGCTGGAGAGGTCGAGGTCGGCGAACGTCGCGGCCGCCGGGGAAGGAGACGGGGAGGGCGAGGCAGATGCGGAGGCGGAGGGTGTCGAAGTCGCCGAGGGTGTGGGAGTCGGCGTTGGCGATGGCTCCGGCGGAGCGGGAAGCAGGCAGTAGGTCCGCTCCGTCACCTCGACCTTCAAAGCCTCGTTGGCGGCGTCGGCCTTCGCCCGGCTCTTGAAGCAGCCGATCCGATCGCCCGTCGGGGACGTGAGGCAGTAGGCGCTCGCCGCGGGCGAGGGCCCCGGCGACGGCGTCGACGAGGCGCTCGGCGAGGCCGAGGCGCTCGCGGAAGCCGACGTTCCCTCCCTCGGCCCCACCTGCACACCGGCAAGGAAGGTATCGGCCTGCGCCCTGCTCGAGAAGCACTCCACCTGTTCACCGTTGCCGTCCACGACGCACACCTCGGACGGTTGTGCCTTCACCTCCAGGCTCTCGAGCACGTCTCCGACGTCGTCCTCGTCCTCGGAGCATCCGTGGATCAGATCCTCCCCCTCGACGCAGAAGAGGTCCGCCTCCCGCGGCCGCACGGTCGCGTCCGCGCTCCCGGGGATCTGCACCTCGATCGTGGTGCCCGACAGGGCGATGTCCGGCTCGCCGACGCCGAAGGCGTCCACCCGGTTGCGGATGTTCTCGAGCGCCTGCTCCATCACGTCTTGCGGCGTGCCCTCGGGTGCGGTCAGGATCACCGACGCGCCCCCCTGGAGATCGAGTCCCAGCGTCGGTCGGAGGCTGCCGCCCAGGAACCCGAACGCCGATGCGGCGACCAGCACCAACACGAAGACGATGGACGCCCAGAGGGCGCGATTGCGTCTCACGCCAGCTCTGCTCCGTTGATGACAAGTCGGAAACGCGCATCCAGCAACTCAGCGGCGTGGCGACAGAGCTGCATACGTCCCAGGAAGATCTCGAAGTACTCCATGACTTGACTGATCTCGGTATCGATCGTCAGCTCGAGGCTGACGGTGCGGGCGCCGGAGTCGACCGTCAGGAACGATCTCTCCACGGCGTGGTTCACCCGATCGTGCACATCGAATTCGATCCGACCCGACTTCCGCACACGGCTCCTGTGCACGTCCGACTTGTCGGCGAGTATCACCGCTGCCGAGATCGGCGAGACGGCAACACCCTCGGTCTCCTCGTGGTTGGCGATCGCCGCGAGGACCGGCATCAGATCCGCGCCGTGCACCGAGTTCCGGAGGGATTGATTCACGAGCACCGCGCCCGTCTGCCCATGGGCATCGCGCGCGAGCGCATTCCCCACGTCGTGGAGGTACCCGGCGACCGACGCGAGCGTCGCCTCCCGCTCCGTGTACCCCAGCCGGCTGAGCACCTGGTAGGCGATCTTCGCCACCAGGTTCGCGTGACGGAACCCGTGCTCCGTGTATCCCATCGCCTCCATGACGCGGTCTGCCGACGCGATGTAGAGCGAGAGCTCCTCGTTCGCCTGCACGTCCTCGAGCGTGACGGTCGCGAGGTCGCCCGGACCCGGAGGGGTCGGGGCCGGATGGGACGGGATGGGTTCGACCGGCATCCGAGGAGCCGGCTCGTCCGGCTTCCGGACGGCGGTCGCGGGTTCCTCCGGATCGCGAGGCTGGAGCGGGTCGCTCACGACCCCGGCTCGGCTCCTTCGACCTCGTCTTCGTCCTCGTCCACGAACTCGTCGTCCACGAGCCGCTGGGCGATGGCAGCGCGCGCCATGCGGATGTCGGTGTTCGGCGCGACCTCGACGGTCACGATCCCGAAATCGTCGTCGATCTCCGTGATCGTGCCGTAGATCCCGGCGGTCGTGACGATCTCGTCACCCACCTGGACGTCGGATTGCATCTGCATCTGCGCCCGGCGGCGCTGGCTCTGTGGCCGGATCAGCAAGAAGTAGAAGACGACCCCCATGAGCAGGAGCGGAAGGAACGCCACGACCGGATTGGCTTGCGTCTCTTGGGCAAGGATGGCGAGCATGCAGACCTCCGTTGAAGGAAAGAGGGAGTCTACCTCGCCTTTCTAGAGCGGCAGGGTTCCCGGGACGGACGCGCCTAGGTGGCGATACGCGTGCTCGGTCGCGACCCGGCCGCGAGGCGTTCGGCGGAGGAAACCGAGCTGCAAGAGGTACGGCTCTACGACGTCCTCCACGGTGTCGGTCTCCTCACCGACGGATGCCGCGAGCGTCGACAGTCCGACGGGACCGCCTCCGAATTTGTCGATCAGCGTCTTCAGGATCGAGTGGTCCAGCCGATCGAGGCCCTGGTCGTCGACCTCGAAAACCTCCAGGCCCGCCGCGGCGATGTCCAAGGTGATCGAGCCGTCGTGGCGAACCTCGGCGAAATCCCTGACGCGGCGGAGAAGACGGTTGACGATCCGAGGGGTGCCGCGCGAACGTCGGGCGATCTCCGCGGCCGCGTCACCGTCGATCGGCACGGCGAGGATCCCGGCGGAGCGCGTCACGATCTTGGCCAGATCGTCGGCCGAGTAGTAGTCCAGGCGGGGCGAGAAGCCGAATCGCTCGCGCAGTGGAAGCGTCAGCCGACCGGGACGGGTGGTAGCGCCCACCAGCGTGAAGCGGGGCAGCTCCAATCTGATCGAGCGGGCGGTCGGGCCCTTCCCGAGGACCACGTCGAGGTTGAAGTCCTCGAGCGCCGGATACAGCACCTCTTCGACCGGCCGCGGCATCCGGTGGATCTCGTCCACGAACAGGACGTCGCCCTCCTCCAGGTTCGTGAGGATCGCCGCCAGGTCGCTGGGCCGATCCAGCGCCGGCCCGGAGGTCGGCTGGAACCCCGCGCCCATCTCGTGGGCGACGATGCGAGCCAGCGTCGTTTTCCCCAGGCCGGGCGGCCCGCTGAACAGGAGGTGGTCGACGCCCTCGCCCCGCTTGCGCGCCCCATCGATCAGCAGATGCAGCTGCTCCTTCACGCGATCCTGACCGACGAACTCTTCGAGTGTCCGCGGACGGAGCGCGATGTCGAACTCGCGGTCTTCCTCCGTGAGCGCGTCGGGATCGACGGGGCGTTCCTCGCTGATCCCTTCCACCTCCTCTTCGTCCTGCGCTTCCTCTGGCATCATCGACCGACCTTCTGCAGAGCCTCGCGGAGGATGTCGTCGGCCTCGCGCCCATCCGCTTCGATGCCTCGCATCGCTTCTCCCGCTTCCGTCCCGGTCAGCCCGAGCGACAGGAGCGCGTCGCGTACGTCCGCCATCGGTCCCTGTGAAGGAAGGTCGGCGTCGCCGCCCAACTTCTCGGCCAGGTCCAGCACCACACGCTGCGCGACCTTCTTCCCCACGCCGGGCACGACGGTGAGGACCGCGGCGTCGCCATTCACGATCGCACGCGTGAGTACCGCCGGCCGGAGCACCGACAGGAAGGCGAGCGCAACCTTCGGTCCCACGCCCGTAACGCCGGTCAGCAGGTCGAACAGGTCGCGTTGGTCGACGGCGGAGAAGCCGTAGAGCGTCATCGAGTCCTCTCGTACGACCATCCGTGTATGGAGGCGAGTCGTCTTCCCGATGGCAGGGAGCTTCGCGATCACGGAAGTGGGCACGAGGACGTCGTAGCCGACCCCGCCGACGCCGATCACCGCGCGCGTTGCGCCCTTCTCGACGACCTCACCCTCCAGGAACGAGATCACCGCGACCCCAGTCGGGCGAGGTCCCGCATCCGAGCTCCCACCAGGTGGGTGAGCGCCACGGCGACGGCGTCGGCGGCGTCGGCCTGGACGGGCACCTCCTTCAGGCCGTGCACCTTGACCAGTGCGCGTCGCACCTGCTGCTTGTCGGCGTTGCCCATCCCCGTCACCGCGATCTTCACCTCGTTCGGACCGTACTCGGTCACCGACAACCCCGCGTCGGCCGCGACCACCATGACGGCCCCCGTGGCGCGGGCGACCGTGAGCGCGCTCACATGGTTCTTGTTCCAGGCCACCCGCTCCAGCGCCATCGAGGCTGGCCGGTGAACCGAGATCGCCTCGCGTACCGCGAGGCAGAGATGCCGGAGTCGCTCCGACTCTTGCGAGCCGGCCGCCGTCTCGACCGCCCCCGCCCAGATCAGCTCCGCCTTGCGGCCGTTGCCCTCGACGACGGCGAGACCGAGCCTCGCCAGGCCGGGGTCAACACCGAGCACGCGCCTCTCGAACATCCGTTCGCCCGAGTCTAGGATGGGCAGGGACGCCGAGCAACGACCGGCGACCGGGCGGATCCCTCAAAGGGACGCCATGACCTCTTCGGGGATGTCGAAGTTGGCGTAGACGTTCTGAACGTCCTCGAGGTCCTCGAGCGCGTCGATCAGCTGCAGGACCCTGCGTGCCTCGCCGCCATCGACCGGTATCGTCGACTGCGGCAGCATCGTCAGCTCCGCCGAGAAGACCTCGATGCCGGCCTCGCGGAGCGCGTCACGGACCGCGGCGAGCGCCGGGGGGTCCGTCACGATCTCCCACGAGCTCTCCGAGTCGTTGAGGTCCTCGGCACCGGCCTCGAGCGCCAGCTCGAGAAGGCGCTCGACGTCCGGCGCCGCCGACTTCTCCACGACGATCACGCCCTTGCGAGTGAACATCCATCCCGTCGAGCCCGTCTCCCCGAGGTTCCCGCCGTTGCGGGTGAAGGCGTGCCGCACATCCTGCGCGGTCCGGTTCCGGTTGTCGGTGAGCGTTTCGATGAACAGGGCGATCCCGCCCGGCGCATAGCCCTCGTAGGTGATCTCTTCGTACCTGGCGCCGTCGGCATCGGCGCCGCTCCCGCGCTTGATGGCGCGATCGATGTTGTCGCTCGGCACCGAGGACGCCTTCGCCTTCTCGACCGCCGACGCGAGCGTCATGTTCGCGGCCGGGTCTCCCCCACCATCCTTCGCCGCAACCTCGACCGCGCGGAGGAGCTTCGCGAACTGATCAGACCGCTTCGAATCCTTCGCGGCCTTCTTCCGTTTGATCGTCGCCCACTTGGAATGACCAGACATCGCACCTACCTCGCGAGGGAGAGGAAGTAGTCGTGGAGCGCCGTCTCGCCCACCAGCTCCGGGTGGAACGAAGCCGCCAGCAAGAACCCCTGCTGCAACACGACGGGCCGGCCCTCGTAGGTCGACAGCACCCGGACGTCCGACCCGACGTCTTCGATCCAGGGCGCGCGGATGAACACCCCCCGAACCGGATGGTCGATGCCGACGACGTCCACATCGGCCTCGAACGAGTCGACCTGCCGCCCGTAGGCGTTGCGGCGAACGGTGATGTCCATCAGCGAGAGTAGCGGCTCGCCGTCGACCACTCGCTCCGCCAGCACGATCATCCCCGCGCACGTGCCGAGGATCGGCATACCGTCGCGGGCCCGCTCCCGGATCGGATCCACCAGCTCGTAGGCCCGAGCCAGCTTCCCCATCGTCGTGGACTCGCCGCCCGGGATCACGAGGCGATCCACGTCGGCGAGCTGGGCGGGCGTGCGAACCTCCACCGCCACCGCGCCCGCCGCCGAGAGGACACGAGCATGCTCTCGGAAGTCACCCTGCAGCGCGAGCACGCCGGTCTTCACCATGCCCCCATGATAGGAGCCTGTTGGGGTGCTCAGCCTTCGACGAGAGGCCCGTCGGATGGCCGGCGTCCTCGACGCAGGTGCCACACCCAGGCGGCGCCGGCGACCGAGGCGACGATCCCTCCGTCCGATGCGCTCCGGAGGGCTTCGGACGTGGACGGATAGCACTCTTCGGACCGAAGCAGTTCCGGATCGAAGTCTGCCGGGAGCTCGATCGGAGGGATCGGGGACGCCCCGTCGAAGGTCGGATCCCCGGCGAGGGGCCCCTCGTAGAAGCTGGGGGACTCGTAGCAGAGCGGCATGACGGCGTCCCGCAACCCGTGCAACGCGGCGACGACTCCCCCGAGCGCGATCACGATCGAGATCAGCGCCACGAGGTGGAAGTACAGAACGCCTCCCCACAACGCTCGAGACGCGCGGCCACCCTCTCGCCGGCGTGCCTCCCGAAGATGCCACGCGAGCACGAGGGCGCCGGGGATCGCGAACGCGAGAGCGCCGAGGAACGATCGCGCGGTGTCGTTGGAGTCCGTCGGGCCGCCGAAGGGCCCGGACGAACCGGACGCCTCCGAGAGCGGCAGGAGCAATTTGCGGAGTGCGATGAGCGCGGCGATCGCACCGCCCAACAGGAAGGCGAGCCCGATCGCGGCGACGACGTAGTAGTACGCCTGGGAGATGACGATCGCCGCGCGGTCGGAGATCGGTGGAGGATGCGGTTCCGGATCCGGCCCGTTCACCAACCGCGGTCCTGGAGGCGCGTCTCCAGGGAGCCGATCTCCAGACCCGGCATCGGCTCGCCGAGACCGTGGGACACCTTCGCGAGGATCTCCGGATCGTTGAAGTGGGTCGTGGCCTCGACGATCGCGCGAGCGCGGGGCGCCGGATCCGCGGACTTGTAGATCCCCGAGCCCACGAACACGCCGTCGACGCCGAGCTGCATCATCAGTGCTGCGTCGGCCGGCGTCGCCAGTCCTCCCGCCGCGAAGTTCACCACAGGGAGCCGACCCTGCTCCGCCACCATCCGCACGAGGTCGACCGGCGCTCCGAGCTCCTTCGCCTTCGTCACGTACTGCTCGGGTCGCAGATGGGTGACCTCCCCGATCTGCTGCAGCATCGTCCGCTGGTGACGCACGGCTTCGACCACGTTCCCGGTTCCTGCCTCGCCCTTCGTGCGGATCATCGCGGCGCCCTCGGCGATGCGCCGGAGCGCCTCGCCGAGATCGCGCGCCCCGCACACGAAGGGCACCGTGAACGCCCACTTGTCGATATGGAACTCATCGTCGGCGGGCGTGAGCACCTCCGACTCGTCGATGTAGTCGACGCCGAGCGACTGCAGGATCTGCGCCTCCACGAAGTGGCCGATCCGCGCCTTGGCCATCACGGGGATCGAGACCACCTGTTGGATCTCCTCGATCTTGGTGGCGTCCGCCATGCGGGCGACCCCGCCGTCTCGCCGGATGTCGGCAGGCACTCGCTCGAGCGCCATGACGGCGCACGCGCCGGCGTCCTCCGCGATCTTGGCCTGCTCGGCGGTCGTGACGTCCATGATGACGCCGCCTTTGAGCATCTCCGCCAAGCCAGACTTCACGGTAAAGGTGCCGGTCTCGCGCTGCATTCGTCCTCCTTCGTGATCTTTGGCGTGATCTTTGGCGTGATCTTTGGTGTGATCTTTGGCGGTGATGATCTTGGGGTGATCTTGGCGTGCTCCTTGGCGGATGCGCTCGGATGCGCTCGGATGTTACCGAGTGTACCGCCGTGACCTGCGGGGAAGCCCTCGCTATCGCTCGAAGGAGACTTCGCCGTCGTCCTTGGGCACCAGTTGGATGAAGGTGGTTCCCGGCGCGAGGGCGATCTCTTCGCCGCCCTTGGTCTCGAAGACCGTGACATCGTCCAACGACCCCCGTTGCCAGCGCCCGACGACGAGGCGACCGTCGCGCAGGATCCAGGCGCGTCCCCTGCCGGTGAGCTTCACATCCGGCGAGGGGAAACCCGCTACGTCGACGATGTCGGAATCGGTGACGACGACCTCCTGGATCACGACGTTGTCGACGGCGATCACGTCGCCGTTCGCCGCGATCATCGGCTCCCCGTCGAGCTCCCGGACCCATCGGTCGTCGGACCACGCCCACCCCATGACGTTGGATGATGAGAACGCCACCGACGCCGACGTGCGTGGCTTGCTCGCGGTCGGCACCTCCTCGTCGAATCGGAAGACGACTTCGGGAAGGGAGAAGTCGATGGTCCGCTCCGCCACTCGGTAGAGCTTCTTGGTCGAGACGAAGAGGTTGTGCGGAGCCGACCGGGACTCGTCTCGGACGTACGCATGGGTCGCGGAGGTCTCGGTCAGAGACACGACGCCGGCCTCGTCCAGGGCCGTCGTGACCTTCGGATTGGCTCCGGAGTACGCGAGGAGCGCCTCGTCGGAGTACTGCCGAAGGATCCTCGGGTCCGTCGTTCGGGCGCTCCGGACCGGACCGACCCGCGTGGCATCACGGCACTGGAAAACTGCTGCGAACCGCGTGATGCCGCCTTCCACGGGTTCCTCGTAGATCACGTCCGCCCGTTCGAGCCCCGCGAGCGGATAAGCGTCGTCGCTGTTCTCGACCTTCACCGAGAGCGGGGGACGGGCCGGCGCTCCCTTGCCTCCCGCTCGGAGCTCGCCCGTGAGCGGACAGGGCTGGGGCCGCCCCGTCACCTTGTCCACGATGTCTTGGATCGGATCGGGCGCGTTGCCGGTGAACGCGAGCACGCCCAGCACGACGACGACCGCTGCCGCCCCCACACCGATCGCGACCTTCCCTCGTTGTGTCAGCGCCACAGGACCTCCGGTCATGTCTCGGAACGAACGCAACGGGTCCCTTCATCGGGGACCCGCCCTTCGAGACTAGCCGCCCTGTTCGCCCTACCCAAACACCGCACTGCGATTCGACGAGAACGTCACATCTCCTCGAGGCGACGGATCCTCTCCGACAACGGCGGGTGACTGGAGAACAGGCGCTCCATGGCGCCGAGCCGTTCGCCCTGGATCCGCGACGGCTGGTTCAGCCACAGGTGCGCGGTCGCGTTGTTCGCGGACCGCATCGCGGTCGGGGCGGTCTGGAGCTTCTTCAGCGCCGCGATCAGCCCCGGCGGATAGCGCGTGAGCATCGCGCCTTGGGCATCGGCCAGGAACTCTCGGTTCCGCGACACCGCGAGGCGGATGAGCTGACCGAAGATCGGCGCCAGGATCAGCAAGACGAATCCGACGGCGAAGATCAGCGCCGAGGCCGCGCCCCCGCCGGAGTCACTACCGCGCCGGCCACGGAAACCGCCCCACCACCACATCCGCATGGAGAACTCGGCGAGCAGCACCGCGGCGCCGACGAGCGTCGCCACGACGGTCCCCACGAGGATGTCACGGTCGACGACGTGGGCCATCTCGTGGCCGATGACTCCCTCGAGCTCGACCCGGTTCATCGACTCGAGCAGTCCCTGGGTCACGGCGACGTGACTGTGCTCGGGGTCGCGTCCGGTCGCGTAGGCATTGGGAGCGCTCTCGGGCACGATCCAGACCCGCGGCTTCGGGATCCCCGCGGCGATCGCGAGTCCTTCGACGATGTTGTGCAGACGCGGCTGTTCCTCCTTCGAGACCTCGCGCGCCCGCGTCGACGCCAGCACGATCCGATCACCGTAGAAGTAGGACCCGAGTGACATCGCGATCGCCACGATCAACGCGATCACCAGGCCGACCGGTCCGCTGTCGGTGAGCAGTCCGATCGCGTAGCCGACCCCGCCGAGGAGCACGACGGCCAGCACGAACAGGATCACTGTCTTCCGCTTGTTCGCCGCGATCTGCTCGTACACGGCTACGAGAGATCCACCTGCACGGGCCCACGCACCGGCTCGTCGATCTCGAAGAACGGACTCTCTTCGAAGCCGAACGCACCGGCGACGATCGAGGAGGGGAACGACTGGATCATCGTGTTCAGCTGCATCACCTGGTCGTTGTAGAACTGCCGCGCGTAGGCGATCTTCGACTCCGTGCCGATGAGCTCCTCCTGCAGTGCGAGGAAGTTCTGGTTCGCCTTGAGGTCCGGATAGTTCTCGACGACCGCGAGGAGCTGGCGGAGACCGGCGGAGACCTGGTTCTCCGCGTCCGCCTGGTCCGCGACGCCCTTGGCCCCCATCGACCGCGCCCGTGCCTCCGTCACCTGCTCGAAGAGCTCTCGCTCGTGAGCGGCATACCCCTTCACGGTCTCGACGAGGTTGGGGATCAGGTCGGCGCGCCGGCGGAGTTGGACGTCGATCTGGGACCAGCCGTTGTCGACGCGCGTGCGCAGCGTCACCAGCCGGTTGTAGATCCAGACGGCGACGAGCGCCAAGACGACGATGATCCCGAGCACGATCCAGAAAGCGGTCATCGCTGCCTATGGTAGCCAGCGCTCTCGATCGCGCGGGCGTACAGCTCTTCCAGGCGGTCGACGACGATAGGCCAGTCGAAGGTGCGTGCGCGCTCGCGGCCGGCCTCGCCGAGCCGCGCGGCCAGCCCCGGCTCCGTCAACACCCGCACCAGGCCGGCCGCGAGCGCCTCCGGGTCCCGAGGCGGCACCAGGAGCCCCTCGACTCCGTCCGATACGACCTCCCGGTACCCCGGGATGTCGGTCGCGACGACCGGCAGACCGGCGGCCATCCCCTCGACCAAGGCGATCCCGAAGCTCTCCTGTCCCACCGCCGGAGACACGAACACCTCGCAGGCCGCGAGGAAGGAGGGGATCCGCTCGTTCGGCTGGGTGCCGCGCATGGCCACCCGTGCCCGGGCCGACTCGGTCAGGAGCGCGAGTGCCTCGCGATCCTTGCCGTCCCCCACCACGACGAGCACGGCCTCGGGAACTTCCATCAGCACCTTGGTGAAGGAGGCGAGGGCGATCGGGAAACCCTTCTGGGCGTCGAGGCGGTTGACCCACAGGATCCGCCGCCCTTCCGGCAAGCCCTCTCGGGGGTCGGCCTGCGCGAAGGCCCCGACGTCGACCCCGTTCGGGACGATCTCGAGCGCCGCCTCGGGGAGCGCCCGGCGCAGGAACGACGCCGCGGCCTGCGAGACGGCGACGCCGAGGGTCACTCGCCGCCAGACCCGGCGGAGGATCGGAGCGGCGAGCTCCATCGCGACCGACCGGTCGAGATAGGCATGGACCGTCGCCACGACGGGTGCTTCCGCGGCGAGTGTCGCGAACATCGACGCGCTCGGCGTGAGCGGTTCGTGGACGTGGATGACGTCCGGACGGAGCGCATCCAGCGCGGCCCGGGTGCGCCGGTACGAGAGCGGAGCGATGGGGGCCACGGTGCCCTGATAGGGAACCCGCAACGGCCTGCCCACGGACCGCACCCACGGCTCCGAGGGCGGGGCGAGGGTGGGCGCGAGCGCCGTCGCGTCGTGCCCGCGTTCCCGCAGACGCGCGGCCAGGTTCTTGACGTGCACCTGCACCCCTCCCGCCGCCTCCCAGGCGTACGGGCAGACGAGGACGACCTTCACGGTTCCCAGCCGGGCTGGAACAGATGCCAGTCCGGCGGCGCGGCGGCGATCGCCTGCTCGAACGCGGCGGCGAGCGCGCGTGTGAGGGCGATGATGTCGTCCTTCCGCCGGCCCGTCGGCTCAACCGTCACGGGCTTCAGCACCTCGACCCACCCGTCCCTGGTCGTGTACGTGGGCCCCGAGATCAGCGGCGCGCCCGCCGAGAGCGCGAGAAGCGCCGGTCCGGCAGGCATCCGACGCGTACGGCCGAACATCTCGACCTCCACACCGCCGCCGGAGAGGTCCCGGTCCGCCACGAGCGCGACGACGCGGTTCTGCTCCAGCTTCTGGGTGAGCTGCCGGCCGACGTGGTCGCTCGCGAGATCGATGATGTCGATCCCCAGCTGGCGTCGGTGCTCGACGAAGAGCTCGTACAACCGGTCCGGCTTCAGGTGCTCGGCGACCGACACCACCGGCGCCACGCGCAGGCCCATCGCCCTGCCGCCCACGTCCCAGTTCCCCGTATGCGGGAGGGCGATGATGACGCCCTTGCCGTCCGCCAGTCCCTTCTCGACGTGCTCGGCGCCCTCGAACCGGAACGACTCCATCACGCGCTCGTCGCTCCAGCCCAAGACGTTGAACGTGTCGAACCAGTACCGCGCGTAGAGGGCGAACGCCTCCTGCGTGGACGCCTGGACCAAAGGGTCGTCCACCGGCCGACCCAGCACCTGCGCCTGGTTCGCGGCGACGGTCCCGCGCACGCCGTGGGCAACGCGGAAGAACAACCGGCCCACCGCCTGGTAGAAGGCTCGCCCGATCCTGGTCGGCAGGATGGGGCCGAGCCAGCTCAAGAAGCGATAGGCGAAGTAGGTCACGGTCTCGGCGGCCCGCCGTCGATTCACGTGGCCCGCTCTTCTTGCGCCACCTGTCCGGCTCGCACCACCGCGGCCAGGCCCGACATCACGGCCACGGTCCACACCGCCCACGTCCATCCGAAGAACAGGAAGGCGACGACCAAGAGGTATCGCGCCCCGCGCGTCACGTGCCGCTCCTCGACCGAGTACCCGAGCGCCGCACCACGTGCCCTGATGTAGCCCGCGACGAAGGAGAGACTCACCGCGGCGAGGGCCCCGACCGCCACCGACGAGCTTCCGTCGCGTGCGACCCAGGCGATCCCCGAGAGCACGGCGGCATCCCATGCCCGATCGAGCAGGTCGTCGAGCATCCGGTCGGTGGGGCCGCCGGCGCCGTGGTTGGCACGATGGCCCCCGAGAAGGAGCAACGCCCCCGAGGCGCCGGCGGCCCATGCCGCAGGACGAGCCTCTCGCGCGACCACGAGCCATCCCGCCCCGGCCGCGAGCGCGCCCCCGGCGACCAGGACCGAGCGAGTGATCGCGGTGCCGGGCGGCTGGCGTTCGAACCTCAGCAAGCTCCGCATCGCAGGTCGGGCGAGCGTAGCAACTCTGTAGGATTCCACGTCTCTTGGACCCCTCGTCATCGAAGGAGCTCCGTTGAAGACCTACGACGCGAAGGACATCCGCAACGTCTTGCTGGTCGGACACGGAGGCTCTGGGAAGACGACGCTGTTCGAAGCGATGCTGTTCGCAGCGGGCGCGATCACCCGGATGGGAACCGTCGAGGACGGCAACACGATCTCCGACCACGACCCCGACGAGCAGCGACGCCAGATCTCCGTGTCGCTCGCGATGTCGCCGATCGAGTGGAAGGACGCCAAGATCAACGTGCTGGACGCCCCCGGCACCGCCGACTTCGTCGGGGACGTGCGCTCGGCGGTGCGAGCGGCGGATGCCGTGATCGTGGTGGTCTCCGCGGTCGATGGCGTCGAAGTCCAGACCGAGTTCGCCTGGGAACTCGCCGTCCAGGAGGATCTGCCTCGAGCGATCTTCGTGAACAAGCTGGACCGCGAGCGCGCGGACTTCCAGGCGACGCTGGACCAGCTCGTGTCCTCCTTCGGGAACCAGGTGGCGCCCTTCGAGCTCCCGATCGGCGCGGAGAGCGAGTTCAATGGCATCGCCGACCTCCTCCACGAGAAGGCAGACCTCTATCCGTCGGGCCCCAAGGCGGAGGAGTCCGAGTGGCCCGACGAGATCCACCAGATCGCGGACCCCGCCCGAGAGAAGCTGATCGAGGCGGTCGCAGAGTCCGACGACGCGTTGATCGAGCAATACCTCGAGGAGGGCACGCTCCCCGAGGCCGTCATCACGCGAGGGGCCAAAGAGGGTTTCACGAACGCACGGCTCGCACCCGTCTTCGTCGGCTCGGCCTCCAAGGCGATCGGGATCGACCGGCTGCTGGACTTCATCGTCGAAGAGTTCCCCTCGCCCTTGGATCGCGCGCCGCTGAAAGTCATCGCGAAGGATGGCGAGGAGAAGGAGCGGACGTGTGACTCCAGCGGGCCTCTGACAGCCTTCGTGTTCAAAACGCTCTCGGACCCGTTCGTCGGGCACATCACGATGTTCCGAGTGTTCAGCGGGAGGGTTCGACCCGACTCGTCGGCACACAACTCGACGCAGGGCACCGACGAGCGTATCGGGCAGCTCTTCGCGCTGAAGGGGAAGGAGCACGAGAGCGTCTCCGAGGTCCCCGCGGGCGACATCGGCGCGGTTGCGAAGCTCCCCCACACGCACACCGGGGACACCTTCGCCACGAAGGACGACCCGGTCCAGCTCCCGCCGCTGGAGCTTCCCGAACCGCTGCTCGCGTACGCGATCTCGCCCAAGACCAAGGGCGATGAGGACCGGCTCGCAACCGGCCTGTCGCGCCTCCGCGAGGAGGATCCGACCTTCCGCGTTGCCCGCAACGACGAGACCCACCAAACGGTGATCTATGGGATGGGCGAGGCGCATCTCGGCGTGCAGATCGAGCGGTTGAAGGCGAAGTTCGGCGTCGAGGTCGAGACGAAGCCGGCGAAGATCGCGTACCGGGAGACGATCCGCAGCAAGGCGAAGGCGCAGGGCCGCCACGTGAAGCAGTCGGGCGGTCATGGCCAGTACGCCGTGTGCGAGATCGAGATCGAACCGCTCCCCCGCGGCGACGGGTTCGTCTACGACGACAAGATCTTCGGAGGCGCCATCCCCCAGCAGTTCATCCCCTCGATCGAGAAGGGCATCGTGAAGACGATGTCCGAGGGCGTGCTCTCCGGGAACCCGATGGTCGACATCAAGGTGACGCTCGTCGACGGGAAGTTCCACGCCGTCGACTCCTCCGACATGGCCTTCCAGATCGCCGGCTCACTGGCGCTGAAGGAAGCGGTCGAGCAGGGCGGGGTCGCCTTGCTGGAGCCGGTCGTGCAGCTCGCCGTGACGGTCCCCGAGTCGTTCACCGGCGACATCATGGGCGACCTGAACGCCAAGCGCGGCAAGATCCAGGGCATGGACCAGATCGGCGGTGGCAAGCAGGTGATCAACGCGCTCGTTCCCCAGGGCGAAGTCGCCCGCTACGTCATCGACCTCCGGTCGATGACGGGCGGGCGCGGCGCGTTCTCGATGACCTTCTCCCACTACGACGAGATGCCGCAGCACCTCGCACAGAAGGTGATCGACGAGTACCAGCACGCCCGCGAGGAAGCACACAAGAAGTAGCGCTCCTGCCGCATCTCCCGCGTGGAAGACGCTTGAAGGGCAGGTCAGCGCGGGTTCTCAGGATCGCAGGTGGGGACCATAATCCAGCCATCTGATCTCCCGACGGTGGGTGGAGAGCGCGATGGACGCCGATACCGAGGCACGAGGAACATCCCGGGCGAGCCCGTCCCCGTCGGTGATCCGCACCTTCCTGATCGCCGATCTCCGCGGGTACACACGATTCAGCGACTCCCGAGGCGACGAAGCGGCGGCCGCGCTGGCCGAGCGATTCGTCGCCGTCGGGAGCCAAAGGATCGAATCTCGCACCGGAACGATCGTCGAGGTCCGCGGTGACGAGATCCTCGCGGTCTTCGACTCCGCCCGAGAAGCCATCAGGGCGGCGCTCGACCTCCAGGCCGCCGTGGCGAGTGACGAGACGGCGGACGTGCCGCTGGGTGTTGGGATCGGGATCGACGCGGGGGAGGCCGTGCCTCTCGGTGATGGGTACCGAGGCCGTGCGCTGAACCTCGCGGCACGGCTCTGCGCTCGCGCACGACCGGGCGAGATCCTCGTCACGTCCGAGCTCGTGCACCTCGCCGGTGCCATCGAGGACATCCGATTCGAGGATCGCGGCTCGGTTCGCCTCAAGGGGATCTCGCGATCGGTCGACCTGCTCGCCGTCGTTCGGCCGATCGCCGACGGACAAACGCCGCTTCCTGCCGAGGCGGTCGCCGGTCATCTCGAGTTCCGTCTGCTCGGTCCGCTGGAAGTGACCGACGGCGGACGGCAGGTGACCCTCGGAGGGCCACGGCAGCGGCTGGTTCTCGCCCATCTCCTCCTCGCCGCGAACCGGATCGTGACCTTGGAGGAACTCATCGAGCGCGTTTGGGACGAGGAACCGCCTCATGCAGCGCGCAACACGATCCAGAGCTACGTCTCACACCTGCGAGCCGCACTCGGGCCCGACCGGATCGAGGGAAGAACCCCCGGCTACATCGTCCACGCGGAACCCGATGAGCTCGATGTCCTTCGTTTCGAGCAGCTCCTCCGCCGCTCCCGCCGTCAGCTACCGACGGAGCCGCGCGAGGCGGTGACGACCATCGACGAAGCGCTGGAGCTGTGGCGCGGATCGCCGCTGAGCGACCTCGCGGATGCGCCCTCACTCATCGGCGAGATCGCGCGGCTCCAGGAGCTGCGCACGAACGCGGTGGAGGACCTGCTCGCCGCCCGACTCGCGATGGGAGAGCACGCGGAGGTGCTGCCCGACCTCGAGCGGCTGGTCGCCGAGCATCCGCTCCGGGAGCGGCTCTGGACCCACCTGGTGCTCGCTCGCTACCGCTCGGGGAGGCAGGCCGATGCGCTGGAAGGCTACCGACGCGCCCAGGAGCTGCTCGCCGACGAGTTGGGGATCGATCCCTCCCCCGAGCTCCAGGATCTCCATCAGCGGATCCTTCAGCAGGACCCGACCCTGCAACTGACCGGCAAACCGCTCCGCGGCTACCGACTCCTGGAGCGCGTCGGTGAGGGCGCCTTCGGCGTCGTGTGGCGATCGCTCGACCCCGACCTCGGCCGTGAAGTGGGGATCAAGCAGATCCATCCGCGACTCGCCGACGACCCGAGCTTCGTCCGTCGCTTCGAACAGGAAGCCCAGACGATCGCGCGGATCGAACATCCCCACGTCGTCCCGCTCTACGACTACTGGCGGGACGGGAGCGGCGCCTATCTCGTGATGCGATGGATGCGCGGCGGGAACCTCGAGGAGGCGCTCGCGCGCGGCTCGCTCGAGCCGGAGCACGCCGTCCGGGTCGTCGACCAACTCGCGGCGGCCTTGTCGGCGGCCCATCGCGGCCACACGGTGCATCGCGACGTGAAGCCGGCCAACGTGCTGTTGGACGACGACGGGAACGCCTACCTCTCCGATTTCGGCATCGCCGAGGATCTGACGGACTGGAGAGAGGTCATCCCACCCGCCAGCCTCGGCTACTACTCCCCCGAGCAGCTGCGCGGTGAGGAGGTGACTCCCGCGTCCGACATCTACGGGCTGGGGATGGTCGTCCAGGACGTGGTCAACGGCCGCCACGGCGACGCCCGCGTCGCCGACGTGATCAGCCGCGCCACCGCCGACGATCCGGACAGCCGGTACCGGGACGCCGGCGAGGTCGCCGTCGCCTTGCGGGAAGCCCTCGACCTCCAGGGTCCCCGGCCTCGCGCGGGAGATGTGCAGACCGAGGAGCGCAACCCATACAAGGGACTCCATGCGTTCGCCGAGGCGGACGCCGACGACTTCTTCGGCCGAGACGCACTGGTGGACCGGCTGGTCGCCCGCATGACCGAGTCCACCGAGGGATCGAGGTTCCTCGCCGTGGTCGGCCCTTCCGGGAGCGGGAAGTCCTCCGTCGTGCGCGCGGGGCTCATCCCCACGCTGCGAGCCGGGGCACTCCCCGGGTCGGACTCATGGTTCTACGTCGAGATGCTGCCTGGCGGGCACCCGATGGAAGAGCTCGAGGCGGCGCTGCAGCGGATCGCCGTCGACCCGCCCCACGGCATGCTGGAGCTCCTGGAGCGGAACGAGCGGGGTCTCGTCCAGCTGGTCGATCGCCTCCTGCCGGATGACGGGAGCGAGCTGGTGCTCGTCGTCGATCAGCTGGAAGAGGTCTTCACGATGGTCGAAGAGGAGCACACCCGAGACCAGTTCCTGCAGAGCCTCGTCGCCGCGACGCAGGAGCGCGGATCTCGTCTTCGGGTCGTCGTCACGCTCCGGGCGGACTTCTACGACCGTCCGCTGTCGTTCCCGGGCCTCGCGGAGCTGATGCGAACCCGGATGGAGACCATCGTGCCGCTGACGGCCGAGGAGCTCGAACGGGCCATCGGGGGCCCCGCGGCGCGGGTCGGCGTCGTCCCCGAGCTCGCGCTCGTCGCCGAGATGGTCGCAGATGTGTCCGATCGGCCCGGCGCGCTTCCGCTGCTCCAGTACGCACTCACCGAGCTCTTCCAACACCGGCGCGGCCGCGCCCTCACGCTCGAGGCATACCGAGAGATCGGCGGTGTCTCCGGCGCATTGGCACGACGGGCGGAGGAGTTGTACGAAGCCATGAGCGAGCCGGAACGCGAGGCCGCGAAGCAGCTCTTCCTCCGGCTCGTGCTCGCCGGCGAAGGCACGTCGGACACGAGGAGGCTCGTGCCACGAGCCGAGCTCCTCTCCGTCGAGGTCGATCGCCGGGCCATGGAGCGCGTGATCGACACCTTCGGCCGCCACCGCCTGCTCTCCTTCGACCGCGACCCGGCGACGCGTGGACCGACCGTCGAGGTCGCTCACGAGGCGCTGCTCCGCTCGTGGGATCGCTTGCGCATGTGGATCGACGGTGCGCAGGACGACCTCCGCCAACATCGACGACTCTCCGTGGCGGCCGCCGATTGGGAGAGCTCGGGACGGGACCCCAGCCTGCTGCTCCGAGGACGGCGCCTGGAGGAGCTGCGCGCGTGGGAGGCGTCCACGGAGCTCGCCCTCTCGCGTGACGAGCAGGAATATCTGATCGCGAGCGCGCGCGAGCGCGATCGGGAGCTCGACGAGGATCGCGCCCGCGCGGAACGCGAGCGCACGCTCGAGCGCCGGTCCGTCGGTCGTCTTCGCGCGTTGGTCGCGGTCCTCACGGCCGCCGTCCTCGTGGCTGCCGGCCTCACCGCTCTGGCCGCGAACCGGACGCGGGAGGCAGAGCGCCTGGCCGACAGGGGTACGGTGGCGGGACTCACCGGTGCCGCCGTCTCCCACCTGAGCGCGGATCCGGATCTCAGTGTCGTTCTCGCACTCCACGCCGTGGATCTGGCCGCTTCGCTCGGCGAGCCCGTGCCGAGTGAGACGGTCGAGGCGCTCCACTGGGCGATGCAGGAGGCTGGCGTCGGGTACCCGGTTGCGGACGGCCCGACGGCGGTCGTCGCGGGTCCCCTCGGGGTGAGGGGGGTCTTCGACCTCCCTCTGTCGCAGCTCGTGAACGCAGCACGCGCAGCCGTCGACCGCCACCTCGCGCCTCACCAATGCCTCCGGTACCTCGGGACCGACAGCTGTCCATCGGATGGCAACGAACTACCGGCGAACCTCGCCGCCGAGCCGCTCACGTCGGTCCGGCCGACGATCAGGGTCCCCCTCGCGGGTACCGAAGTCACGATGCTATGGGGCGCGCATCAGGACATCGAGCAGCTCGAGGTCTTCCGGAGGGAGCTCGAGGACTTCACCGAGACGACGGGCATCGAGGTGACGTTCGTGGGCTTCCCCGAGCTCGAGAGCTGGATCACGGAGAAGGAAGCGGAGGGGGATCCTCCCGATCTGGCCTTCTCCCTCCCCGGTCCTGCGGCCGATCTCTCTCGGCAAGGTCACCTCGTCGACCTGAGCTCGTTCCTCGACGCAGATCGGGTTCGGTCGGATCAAAGCTCCTATCTCGTCTCGCTCGGGACGATCGGCCCGGACGGATCGTGGCCGGCGACGGAGGGGCAGCTCTTCGGGACCTTCACACAACTCGCCGCCAAGGGCCTGGTCTGGTATCCGGTGCCCGAGTTCCAGGCTGCCGGCTACACGATCCCGGAGACCTGGAACGAGCTTCTGGCGCTCGGAGACGACCTTCGGGCCTCGGGGCAGACCCCGTGGTGCTTCGGATGGGAATCGGGCGACGCGAGTGGCTGGCCCGGCACGGACTGGATCGAGAACCTCGTGCTGGCGGGAGCCGGCCCCGAGGCGTACGACGATTGGACCTTCCATCGGACGCCGTTCGACAGTCCGGCCGTGCGGGAAGCGTTCCGGAGGCTGGACGAGATCGTGTTCGAAGAGGGCTCCGTGCGCGGCGGCCCCGAGGGTGCCGGCTCGATCTCGTTCGACCAGGCACCGCTGCCGTTGGTGGACGACCCCCCTGGCTGCTGGCTCCACCTCCAGGCGAGCTTCGCGGCTGTCTTCTTGCCGGAAGGTTCGGTGGGCCGGACCACCGACGTCTTCCCGTTCCCCTCGGTGGGGGGCGAGGAGCCCATGTTTGTCGGAGCCGGTGACATGCTCACGGCCTTCTCCGACCGGCCCGAGGTTCGCGAGCTCGTGCGATTCCTCCTCAGCCCGGACTACGGCGCTGAGATGGCGGACACGGGCGAATTCCTGTCACCGAACCGTCACTTCGATCATGGGCACTACCCATCGTTCATGAGGCACAGGGCGGAGGCGCTCCAGGCCGCTCTCGCTTCCGACTCGTTCCGCTTCGATGCCTCGGATCTCATGCCGAGAGAAGTCGGGTCCGGCGCCTTCTTCCAGGCCATGATGACCTACCTGGATGAGGGCCCGGAGAGCGTCGATGGACTCCTCGCCGAAATCGACGCGGCGTGGCCCGACGACACGAGCTGAGGCCTCCCTCGCCCTGCTTCCCCGTGAGGCTGTGACGCCTCAAGGAATCCTCAAGCCCTCCGCAACGGGCTCTCAGGAGGCTGATGTGACCGTCCGTCCATGCAGACGAGACGGTGGATCGGACGGCTGGCGGTCGCGGCGATGGTGGCCCTCACGCTCGCGATGAGCAGCATCGAGACGGAGACGCGGATCACCGGAGGAACTCCCGCTCAGCAAGGGATGGCACGCTGGGCGGTCGGCCGGTTCGAGGCGGAACGGCTGGATCTCCCGTCCCTCGAGATCCGGTTCCACCGGTCGACGAACGGGTGCGATGGTCGCATGGGCGGGTACTCGAACGGGACGGCGGACCTCTGCAGCAAGTACGTCAACTGGATGTCCCGCCGGACGTTGCTCCACGAGATGGCGCACGCCTGGGTCGGTGCCAACGTCTCGGCCGACCTGGAGGCTCGTTTCCTGCGACTCCGTCAGCTCGAGACATGGAACGACCACGACTTCGACTGGGAGGAGCGAGGGACCGAGCACGCGGCGGAGATCATCGGCTGGGCCCTCGACGGTCAGGGAACGGGTACCGACCGTCCCTCGATCCCGAATAACGACCCGAACCAGCTCGTCGAGGCGTACGAGCTGCTCACCGGCCGGCCCCTTCCCGAGTGAGCAAGCGCAAGGTCCTCCCTCGCGCCCGATCAGGACGGCGACGAGAACACGAACGAGTCCACGATGTCGCCGCCGGTCTGGAGAAACTCGTCGTGGGGAAGGTTGCCGCCGGGATCATCCTCGAGGTTGACGATGACGACCCCATCCTCGGAATCGAGGATGAACCACCGCAGCGACTGCTCGGGGACGATCGCCCAGTAATACCCGCCGAGGGGAGCAGATCCGTTGAAGATGAGCGGCACGGCGGGGAGGTCCTCGCTGAAGAAGCACGTTCGCTTCCAGTCCGGATCGATCTCGATATCGAGCTGCATGCCCTCGAACCCACCGACGGTGACCTGAGTCGGTTCGCTCACAACGAGGCCCGGCGCGGTCTCGAGCCACGCTACGAGATCGCTCACCGAGCGACCGACGCCGGGCTCCGAGGACTCCTCACAGCCCCGGGAGGCGATGGTCGGGTCGTGCATGAGGTAGATCCCGTCGGGGACGTACAGACCTTGGTGCAGGGGGGGTGGGGTTTCATCGGCGAGGAGCTCGAGGCCTCCTCCGCCGTAGCGCCACGTCCACCCGGGCGAAGCGATCGTGAAGTCGATCGTCGGATCGGAGAAGGTCCAGCGATACTCCCCGGGCTCGAGTGATCCCTCGCACGGCAACTCCGGACAGTCATCGAGGATGCGCACGTCCGTTGCCGACGACTCACGTGGTGTTTCGACAGGCGGATCCTCCGTCGACGTGCATGCCACGGACACGAACAGCGCCACTGCCAGGGAAACGTGCATCACGTGCTTCATCGGATCCTCCTCGCGTCGTCGCCGGCGCCGGTCGGACGACCTGCCAACGGGCTCAACCCTGCCGCCAACGTTCCACCTCCAGCCTGTCGACCTGTTGCGAAGGCCCGCCACCGTCGGCAGCCGTCACCAGCCAGCGGGACTCGGCGGCAGCCGACCATGCGACGAGCTTCGAATCGGGCGACCACACCGGGCTTCCCCCGTCCCCGGCATATGGCCCGACGGTCCCATCACTGAGCCGCACCTCGTTTCGCCCGTCCCGACCGATCACCCAGTACTCGAGCCCAACGCCCGGGCCACCCCTCGGTGTCCGGATGAATGCGATCCGACTCCCGTCGGGCGACCACACCGGCGCCCCCGACGATCCGGACGTCGAGCCTTCCACCAGAACCCGCCTCTCGGACCCATCGGCCGCCACCAGTTCGATCACCCTTCGATCGCCGTCGATCCGTTCGAACACGAGGGACCGACCGTCCGGAGACCAACCGATCCCACCCACCCCCTGGGCCGCACTCACCCGATGTGGTTCCCCGCCCGAACGAAGAACGAAGACGCCGGAGAAGCCGTCATCTCCGGGTCCGGCGGTTGGCGTGTCCACCGAGTAGGCGATCGATCCGCCGTCCGGCCCCCACGCGATCTGGTAGATCGCCCCGCCGGCGGTCGCGATCGGAGTGTGCTTCCACGTCGTCGGGTCCAGCAGGATCAACTCGTCGACATCCGCATAGGCGAGCTGCGCCCCGGTCGGCGACCAGCTCCAAGAAGTGTCTCCCGGCACCACCAGCCGAGCCCGCCCCCCGGCGCCGGCGACCCAGAGACCGGATTCCGGCTCGACGGGTCTGCATTCTTCGCAGGACCAGAGGTGATAGGCGATCCAGCCGCGGTCGGCCGACATGTTGAACAGCGACATGGCCCCACAACTGCCTTCGCAGCCGTCCACCCCACGACGCGCTCCCGTCGCGACATCCACCGCGAGCACAGAGGTGGGAACGTCCGGCGGGTATGGGCTCAAGAGCACCTCGCCCGGTTGCACGATCGGTGTGGTGGTGATGGAAGGGCGTGGCCACGTTCCGGTCTCCGATTCCCCGGCGGCCCGGAGGAACGCCGCGCCGAGCGCCATGACGGCGATCCCGAGCGCGAGACCGACCGCCCCCGCGGCGAGCCGCTGGTTCCGGCGCTTCCGGTCACGCCGGCGCAGGAGACCCTCGAAGGAGGGCTCTTGAGGCGCCACCACCTGCACGGCCCGTTCGATGAGGTCGTGTTCGTAGCTCACTCCGACACCTCCTCGACGCCGCGCAGTGAGGCCCTCGCTCGGTTCGTCAGCACGCGGACCGTGGTCGCCTGGATCCCGAGGAGCTCGCCGGCCTCCTCGCTCGAATAGCCGAGGTACGCGGTCACCACGATGGCGGCCCGTTCTCTCGGTGTGAGCCGCTCGAGCAGGCGGACCGCTTCATCGCGCAGCTCCACTTCGGCCAGCTCGTCCCCTTTCGGAAGGAGGTGCACGGCCTTCCGGACGGCGACCGCGGCGCGGCGCACGCGCTTCCGGAACAGGTTCATCGCGGTTCGATAGAGGAACCCCACGGGCTCGTCCATGGCGGCGACCCGCTCCCACCGCTCCCACACCGTGAGGAACGCGTCCTGAAGGATCTCTTCCGCCTCGGCGCGGTTGCCCGTCATCACGACCAGGGCCCCGAACAGGCGGGAACGCTCAGCTCGGAAGAACGCCTCGAATGAAGGGGCGGCTTCATGCTCGGAGCCCCCTTCGGCGTCGGACGTCACGGCACGGAGTGGAACGGTCATCACCCCCATGAACCCCTTCCCAGGCCGGAAGGTTTACGCCTGGGGCACCGTACTCCCCTCTGTTGCACTCATGGGTGCAACCACGACCCGGCTCTCTTCGGACAGAGGAACAGCACGAAGGTGTCCCGCTCAGGGCGCGGCGTCGGCGAGGAACGGAAGGACGAGCTCCTCGAAGCGCTCGGGCTGGCGCATGTTCACGACGTGGTCGGCGCTCTCGACGACCACCTTGCGCGAGCCGATGACCTCACGGACGAGGAAGTCGGCGATGCGACGCATGTCGGGGGGATCGTGCTCCGCTTCGAGGATCAGGGTCGGAACGTCGATCTCCTCGAGTCGATGTGCCGCCGGCGGGTCCAGCCGCTCCTCGCCTGTTTCGTCCATCAGGATCTCGTGCAGGTTGTCGAACGCGATCTCGCGGATCCTGGCGCCGGCCTCGTCCGACGTCCCGAGCGGCGCCCAGATCTCGAGGCGGAGATCCTGCGCCCGCTCCAGATCGCCGGCCTCGATCGCGGCCTCGATCGGCCCCTCGCGCTGGGCCCACCATTCCTCTTCCTCTTCGGTGGCCTCGAAGCCACCGAGGCCGGTCGCCACCGGCACCAACGCCCAGACCTGCTCCGGATGCACGAGCGCATAGTCCAGCGCGATCCCGCCGCCCATCGAGCACCCGACCAGGGCGGTGAGGACCACTTCGTTGGCCTCGAGGAGCACCTCGAGGTCGCGCACGTGTGAATATGTCGCCCCCGCTTCGACACGGCTCGACTTCCCGTACCCGCGGACGTCGTACCGAAGGACCCGATACCCCGCGTCGGCGAGCGTCCGGAACTCCCGATCCCAGGTCCGCATGTCCCACAGCCCCGGATGGATCAACGTCACGACCGGCCCCTCGCCCGCAATCTCGAAATGGAGCTTGGCGCCGTCGGGAAGGTCGACGAAGCTCACTCGGCGAACCTCGGTGCGAGGCGCCGGGCGGTCTCGGCGACGAGCTCGGGCAACACGATCGTCTCGCCCACGACCGGCATGAAACTCGTGTCCGCGCTCCACCGCGGGACCACGTGCCAGTGCAGGTGGTCCGGTACGCCGGCGCCCGCGACGCGTCCGAGGTTCATCCCGATGTTGAAGCCGTGCGGGGCGTACTCCTCCCGGAGCGCCTTCACCGAACGGCGCAGCAGCCGCTGAAGGTCCAGACCCTCCTCGTCATCCAGCTCCTCGAGGTCGCCGACATGGCGGTTCGGGATCACCAGGATGTGCCCGGGGCTGTACGGAAACTTGTTGAGGACCACGAAGCCCAGATCCGATCGCGTGAGCACGCGCTCGGACTCCTCCCCACGCTGGATCCGGCAGAAGACGCACTCCGCATCCTCGGGCTCGTCCTTGCTCGCCTGGATGTACTCCATGCGCCACGGGCTCCACAGGCGCTCCATCTAGAAGGTGCTTTGCGCGAGCGCGCGCGTCGATGCCTCTTCCGCGAGTGTCGACACGATGCGATCGAACGGCACGCCTGCGTGCTCCTCCCCCAACCGGTCGCGGACGGTGAAGGTCCCCGCCTCGAGGTCGCGATCGCCGACGACGACCATGTACGGCGCCTTCATGAGCTGCGCCGCGCGGATCTTCTTCCCGACCGTCTCCTTCGTCTCGTCGATGTGGACGCGGAGCCCGACCGCGCGCGCGGTTGTGGCGAGCTCCTCACAGTTCGGCACGTGTCGATCGGCCACGGGCACGAGGCGGATCTGTTCCGGCGAGAGCCACAGGGGGAACGCGCCGCCGTAGTGCTCGATCAGCACGGCGCTGAACCGATCGAGGGATCCGAGGATCGCGCGGTGGATCATCACGGGCCGGTGACGCTGGTTGTCATCGCCCGTGTACTCCATGTCGAAGCGTTCGGGCAGGGCGAAGTCGCACTGCACGGTGGTCAGCTGCCAGAGTCGACCGATCGCGTCGCGGAAGTGGAAGTCGACCTTGGGCCCGTAGAAGGCGCCCTCACCCTCGGCGACCCGGTAGTCCAGCCCGCTCTTCTCGAGCGCGAGGGTGAGCGCCTCGGTGGCGCGCGCCGCCGTGTCCTCGTCCACGATCGACTGGGCCATCGGCAGCGTGGAGAGCTCCACGATGGGGTCGGTGAAGCCGAACGTCCGGTGGATCTCGAGCGTCAGATCGAACACCGCGAGGATCTCGTCGATCAGCTGGTCGGGCGTGCAGATGATGTGCGAGTCGTCCTGCGTCATCCCGCGGAGCCGGAGCAGGCCGTGGAGGGTGCCGGCCTTCTCGTGCCGGTAGACCGTCCCTAGCTCCGAGAGCCGCATCGGGAGGTCCCGGTAGCTCCGAACCTGCGACTTGAACACGAGCACGTGGAACGGACAGTTCATCGGCTTCACGTAGTAGTCGCCGGTGTCCGCCTCCATCGGCGGATACATGTTCTCCTTGTACTTCTCGAGGTGGCCGCTCGTCTCCCACAGCACCGATCGGGCTATGTGCGGCGTCACGACCAGGTCGTAGCCGCGCGCCAGGTGCAGGTCGCGGACCCAGTCCTCGAGCTCCTTCCGGAAGATGCCACCGCGAGGATGCCAGATCCACAGGCCGGGGCCGAGCTCGTCCGGGCTGGAGAACAGATCCAGCTCCCGCCCAAGCCGGCGGTGGTCGCGCTTCTCGGCCTCCTCGAGCCGCTGCAGGTGCCCCTCGAGCTCCTCTTCGGTCCCCCACGCGGTCCCGTAGATCCGGGTGAGCATCGGATTGGTCTCGACGCCGCGCCAGTAGGCACCCGCGGTGGAGGTCAACTTGAACGCGCCGAGGCGGCTGGTCGACGGTACGTGCGGCCCCTCGCAAAGGTCCACCCAACCGTCGTTCCGGTAGAGGGAGACGATCTCGCCTTCCGACACCTCGCCCTCGGCGGTGCCGATCGCCTCGATGATCTCCCGCTTGAACGGTTGGTCCTCGAGCCGGCCGAGGGCCTCCTCCCGGGTCACCTCTTCCCGGATGAACGGCTGGTCCCCTTCCACGATCGTCCGCATCTCGGCCTCGATCGTGGGGAGGTCGTCCTCCTTGATCGGAGAAGGCAGGTCGAAGTCGTAATAGAAGCCGTCCTGGATCGGAGGTCCGATCGCGTACGTCGCGCCGGGGAACAGCCGGCAGACGGCTTGCGCCAGCACATGGGCGGTGGAGTGGCGGAGGACGTGGAGCCCGTCGTTCGATGTCGGCCCGATGGGCTCGACGGAGGCGTCGGCGTTCGGAACGTGGGAGAGGTCGCGAAGGGTGCCGTCGACGCGCGCCACGATCGCCTCCGGGGGAAGCGCGGCGCCGACGGGCTCCCCCTCGGGGAGCTCGACGTGGGCACCGTCCGGCAAGGTCAGTCGAGGCACGGGCGCCATGATATCCGTGGGGTTCGGACGCTCCGACCGGTCCTATTCGTAGGAGATCGCTTCCAGGACCTTGATCCGCGAGGCTCGGATCGCCGGCGCGATGGACGCCACGAGCCCGAGCAGCGCGGCGATCACCGCGAACACGACCAGGAGCCCCCACGGGATCGCGAGGCGCGACACGCCGAGGTCGGAGAGCGCCTGCTGCATGGCCCAGCCGAAGAGGAGCCCGACGCAGATCCCGAGCACGGCGCCGAGAAGGGACACGATCACCGCTTCGATCACGATCATCCAGCCGATCTGCGCCCGCTGCATGCCGACGGCGCGCAGGAGGCCGAGCTCGCGGACCCGCTCGTAGATAGATAGCGCGAGGGTGTTCGCGATGCCGAAGGCGGAGATGATCACCGACAGCACGAGGAGCACCAGGACGATCCCGAAGACCTGATCGATCAGCCGATCCTGCTCCTCCTTGAACTGCGCCTGATCGTTGATCTCGACGTTCGGGAACTCGCCGGCGACCTCTTCCAGGGCGGCCCTCGCTTGCCCGAGGGAGACGCCGTCGGCCCGCCGGACGAAGACCAGGAAGTCCAACTGCTCCGCGATGTTGGCCTCGTACTCATCCAGCGAGATCGTGTAGTCGCCGAGCAGTCGGTTATCCGTGTAGATGCCGACGATCCTCAGCTGCTTCGTCCCCGTCTGGGCGAACTGCACGGGGAGGTCATCGCCGATCCCCAGTCCACGAGCCCGCGCGGGACCCTTGTGGATCAGGATCGTCCCGGGCTCGGCCAGCTCGGCGAAAGTCCCGTCCTCCATCGGCACGCTCACCACGTCGTCGATCGTCGTCTCGTCCACGCCGGCGATGAATGTCAGCCCGCCGCCGATCTTCACGCCGGCCTGCCGGAACGGCGACACGGAGGCGAACTCATCCCGTTCCGACAATGCGCTGGCGATCCCCGGGCTGAAGGGCTGGAACCCGGAGGAACTGAGGATGAAGTCCGCGCGAAGGGTCTCGTCGAGCGTGTCGGACGCCGACGCCTTCAATGTCGTCATGAAGACAGAGACGAACACCACGAGACCGAGGCCGATCATCAGCGCCGCGGCCGTCGACGCCGTCCGGCGCGGATTCCGCTTGGCGTTCTCCTGCCCGAGGCGGCCGGTCATCCCGAGCCGTCGGGCGGGAGCTCCGATCGCGGCCGCGAGCGGCCTCGCCACGAACGGGGAAAGGACCGCGACTCCGATGAAGGTGAACTGAGCCCCGAGACCGACGATCGCGGCGGGCTGCGGGACGTCCCCGAACAGTCCCGCGGCGATCGCCACGACGCCGGCAGTCGTGAGCAGCCCTCCCACGATCGCACGACGACGGAGCGACGCGGTCGGAGCGACGGTCCCCTCGCGCAGGGCCTCGATCGGCGCGACGCGCGACGCGCGACGCGCCGGGAACACTGACGCCACTACGGTCACGACGGTACCGACCACGAGCGCCGCGATGATCGTGGTCGGCCGTATCGCGAGCGGCGTCGGCGGGAGCTCCAGCCCGATCAGCTCGAGCCCTTGCTTGAGCAGGACCGCGAGACCGATCCCCGCGGCGAGCCCGAGGGCGGAACCCAGGAGCCCGATCACCAGGGACTCGATGACCACGGATGTGAACACCTGCCCGCGGCTGGCACCCAGGGCTCGCAGGAGCCCCAGCTCGCGGGTCCGCTGCGTCACCACGATGTTGAACGTGTTGAAGATCACGAAGGCTCCGACGAACAATGCGACGAAGGCGAACACGAGTAGCGCCGTGCGGAGGAAACCCAATCCCTCGCGAACCTGTTCCGTCTGCTCGGCGGCGGCGTCGGTCGCCGTGATCGCCTGGAAGCCCTCCGGCAGTGCCTGCTGGATCCGCTGCGTGACCGACGCCGCCGACGCGCCGTCCTCCGCGACGACGTAGATCTGATCGTAGGTCCCTTCGCGATCGAAGAGGCGCTGCGCGGTCTCGAGCTCGAACGACGCGACCGTGGCACCCCCGATCGTCGTTGTCGACGGCAGGGCGATGACGCCGGTCAGCCGGTACGGGTCGACCCCGACCGGCGTGACGATGCGGACCTCATCGCCGACCTCGAAGCCCGCCTCCTCGACGGTGTCTGCATCGATCACGACCTCGTTCGCGGTCTGCGGCGGCTCCCCCGTGAGTTCGAACGGGGTGACGTCGGGATCCCACGAGCTCCCGATGGTCGGTGCGCCGCCGCCCGAGATCACCTCGTCGGTCTGCGGGTCGATCACCTGCGCGAAGCCGCCCACGCTGCCGTTGGCTGCCGCCACGCCCGGCAACGCCTGGACATCCGCCAGTACCTCCTCCGGGATCGGGTTCCGCTCCTGGCCTCCTCCCCCACCGCCGCCGGCCGCGACGTCCTGGAACGCGTTCTCCGCCTGCACGACCACGTCGGTCTTCGCGAAGATGTCGCCGAAGAGATCGTCGAACGCGGAGAGCGCCGTGTCCGTCAGGACGAGGGTCCCTGCGACGAAGCCGACGCCGAGGACGATCGCGAGCGCCGTGAGCGCGAGGCGGAGCTTCCTCGCGAAGAGGCTCTTCAGCGCGGCGCGCCACATCTCAGACCTCCAGCGACTTCATCCGGTCGAGGACCTTCTCGGCAGTCGGGTCACGCATCTCGTCAACGATCTGGCCGTCGGCGAGGAACACGATCCGGTCGGCGTATGCGGCGCCGGTCGGGTCGTGAGTGACCATCACGATCGTCTGGCCGTGGTCGGTCACCGCCGCCTTGAGGAAGGTGAGCAGCTCTCCGGAGGCACGCGAGTCGAGGTTCCCGGTGGGCTCATCGGCGAACACGATCGCGGGTTGCGAGACGAGCGCTCTCGCCGCTGCGACGCGCTGCTGCTGACCGCCCGAGAGCTCCGAGGGGAGATGCGTCAGGCGGTCGCGGATCCCGATCGTGTCGACGACCTCGTCGAAGCGTGCCCGATCCACGTCGCGACCGGCGATGTCCGTCGGCAGCGTGATGTTCTCGGCGGCCGTGAGTGTCGGGACCAGGTTGAACGCCTGGAAGACGAAGCCCACGCGGTCGCGACGGATCTCCGTGAGATCCCGATCCTTGAGATGGGTCAGGTCCTTCTCGCCGATCCAGACGGTGCCCGTTGTGGGCTTGTCCAGGCCCGCCATGATGTGGAGCAACGTGGATTTGCCCGAGCCGGAGGCGCCCATGATCGCCGTGAACTCACCGGCGGCGAACTCCACGGACACGCCGCGGAGCGCCTCCACCGCCGCAGCCCCGACGCCGTAGACCTTCCGCAGGTCGACCGCGCGGGCGGCAGCGGTCCGAGGTTCCGTGAGCATGACGATTCCCCCTCGAGACAGATGTAGCCGGGGAGCTTACGTCACGGAAATGAACGCGTTGTGGATGCCGTCTGTTGGAGGGGCTTTCAGTGCATGCTCGGCCTTGGTCCCCTCTCCGGTACCATTGAGGCGCAGTATTCCCGGTCGCCTGGACTGTCGGCGCATGCCTGACTGGCCGCCCCCCGACCCTTCGGATTGAGAGGGCGCCATGTCTACCTTCAGCATCACGTACAAAGGTCCGATGAGCTTCTTCCTCGAGGGAGAGCTGGACATCGCTTCAGTCCCCTCCTTGCAGGCTGCCCTCAACGACTCGATCGGAGCGGGTGGTCCGATCATGCTCGACCTTTCGAGTTTGACCTTCATCGACTCGAGCGGCGTGGGTGCGATCCTCAAGGCGGCCAAGGATCACCTGCCAGGTGGGTGCGTGGTCCTGCACGGTGTCCATGACGGCACCCAGAAGGTCATCGAGCTCATGGGTGTCGAGAAGACCTCGAACATCCATGTCCTTCCCTGCCTCATCGCCGCGTGAAGTTCGCCCTTCGCAGATCGGCATCGCAAGCTCTGGAATGACGTGATCAGCGATCTCCGTACCAGCGCTCGAGTGCTCTCGCGAATCGCTTGTCCACGAACGACAGACGGACCCAATCGCCCGATAGCCGTCCGGTCGGCCACACGACGGGCGCCCCCAGCAGCATGAACAGGATCGTGGCAACCAACATCGAAAGGCCGACAAGGATCGCGCTGTGATCTGTTGTGAATCCGATGACGAGCACGAGTCCGCTGAGCAGAAGGAACCCGCGGTAGGCCCAGGTGAACGTTCGACCGCGCTGAAGGGCCACGTCCGACATCGGGACAAGACCCACGACCCGGACCGAGCTGAATGCCTGGGCGATCAAGAAGGGGATGATCCCGAACAACAACAGGATCAAGGTCCAGGCAGGCGTCGAACTGAACTCGAGCTTTGCGAAATCGTGCGCGGCTCCGCCCGTCTTCGCGCACACAGGCGGCAGCGTGCCTGCCTCGAGATCCTGGACCTTCGCGGCCGCTCGTGCCACAGCTCCCTCGCGATCCTCACGGTCAATACGCCTCAAGGCTACGGCGCCACCAGGCGATTGGCGTATTCCTCGCGCCCGGTCTAGGGTTTTTGGACTCGGGATCGGATGGGGACGGAGGGGTGGACAACATCTTCTGGGGGGCAGCCTCGCTCGCGCTGCTTGGCGTGCTGATCGGTCTTCTGATCATGATGCTCGCCGAGGACGTGCACAGAGCGATGGCAGAACGGCGTCCCCGGTCCTTGTGACCACGGAAGACCGAAGGCTGCTGACCGGTGGTGTGTGGGGAGCGGTCCTCGGCGCCGTGGTCGGCTCTCTCCTCGGGTGGGTGATCAGGCGGCGCGGCCGGAACTTTTCGGTGCGCCCACCCTCGAGGATCGCTCGTTCACCTAGCGGCGGCGGATCACGCCGAATACCGCCAAGAGGAGTACCACCACGATCACGATCCACACCCAGTTAGGCATAAGCCCTCACCCCTTCCATCCGTGCCCATCCTAAACGGCCCCTCATCGGTCCGCGACTGCGTTCCTCTGGGACCCACACGATGCGGTCATAGGTCTCGAAGCTCGGGTCATCGGTGGGCGCGGGAGGTTTTGAACCTCCGACCTCTTGCGTGTGAAGCAAGCGCTCTCCCGCTGAGCTACGCGCCCGTACCGGGAGAAGGATAGGCGACGTCGCGGAGAAGGTCACGTGGAACGCTCGGAGCGGCTACCGCGCGATGAGTGGGCCGAACATGAGGCTCGGATGGATGTCGCACTGGAAGAGGTACTCGCCGGCATCCAGCGCAGGCACTACGAAGGTGAACCTCTCGGCCGGAAAGGCGACATCACCGGTGAACGCGCTCGAGTGATCGTGCGCATAGATCGAGAGATTGTGGTCTACGAAGTCGGCGTTGACGAACTCGATCTTCAGCGGCACGTCCGCCGGGACCGTCAGGCACTTCACGCTGAAGTGGGCGTTATCCACCAGTACGTCCATCTGCGATCTCGCCGGCTCATCGCAGGTCACGGTCGGACGCTCCGTCGGAGTCGGAGTCGGCGTGGGCGTGACCGTCAGGCTCTCGGTCGAGGGAACCACTTCGGTGCGAGTGTTCTCCGCACACCCGGCGAGTGCGGCAAAGACGATCCCCGCGAGAACGAACCGGCGAGCGCGCGCGCTGACATCCGCCAAGGAAGGGGACACATCACGGCTGGCGTCGACTCGACACGGCACATGAAAGGAACTGCTCTTAACCCGGAGAAGATCCCTCGAGGCGGCCGTCCGCCATGGTCAGCACACGATCCAGGTGGCGGATCACCTCGGGGTTGTGGGTCGCCACGATGACGGCGGTGCCCGCGTCGGCGGCGCGTCGGAGCGCAGCGAAGACGCGTTCCGCCGACGCGGTGTCCTGGTGCGCGGTGGGCTCGTCCGCGAGCAGCACGCTCGTCGGGACGGACAGCGCGCGGGCGATCGCGGTGCGCTGCTGCTCCCCCACCGACGCCTCTCGCGGGTACCGGGACCGGAGCTCGGCGATGCCGAGCACATCGATCAGCTCCTCGATGTCGTCAGAGCGCTCGTCGAGGATGTTCGCCAGCCGGGCCGGATACGCCACGTTCTCCTCGACGGTGAGCTCTTCCATCAAGCCCAGCTTCTGCGGGACGACCGCCACCACGGACCACGGCGGCGAGGAAGGATCCACGGGTCCCCTCCACTGCACCTCGCCCTCGCTCGGACGCTCCCAGCCGGCGATCACGTTCAGCAACGTGGTCTTGCCGGACCCGGACCGGCCGACGAGTCCGACGAGCTCGCCGGGTCGCGCTTCGAAGCTCACCGACTCCAGCGCGTGCACGACGTCCCCCCCATGGTGGTGGAACACCTTGCTCAGCTCGTGCACCGACACCGCGCCCTCCATGTCGTCGGCGGGGAGCCGTTCGCCTGGATAGCGCGCGAACCGGGCTCCCCGGCCGGGAGGCGCCTCCGGATGCGTCCCCTTCAGCCTGCCGTGGTCGAGCTCCACCACCTCGTCGGCGAGCCGTCGGACGGCGCCGTCGTGGGTGGCCACGACGAACGTGACGCCCGCCTCCACCAGGGTGCGCACGCCGTCCATGACGAGCCGCCCCGACTCCGTGTCGAGCTCCGCCGTCGGCTCGTCCGCCACGACGACCGCGGAGCCCGCGACCACCGCCTGCGCGAAGGCCGCCCGTTGCTGTTCTCCGCCGGAGAGCTCGTCGGGGAGGTGATCGATGCGGTGGCCGATCCCGAGTCGATCGAGGATCTCGACCCCGACTCGCCCGCCGGATCGACCCGAGACGAGGCGAAGATGCTCGCCGATCGTGAGGTTCGGCAAGAAGTTGTCCGAGGGGCGCTGGAACACGTAGCCGACGACGTGACGACGGAGCCGTCGGAGCCCGCGGGCGGACGTCCGGCCGACGTTCTCGGGTCCGACCCACACGTCCCCGGACGTCGCCCGATCGATACCGGTCAGGACGCGAAGGAGCGAGGACTTGCCGCTCCCCGAGGGTCCGACGACCGCCGTGAGAGCACCGGCCGGGAAGCTGAGGGTGACGCCTCGAAGCGCGTGCACGGCACCGGTCGGCGTTCGATACGTCTTCACGAGGTCGATGCAGCGTGCGGGGACGGGCTCATTCGGCAACTCGGAGCACCTCCCCCAGGTCGACGGCCGCCGCCCGACGGTGCACGAGCCACCCGCCGGCGACAGCCACCAGGGCGAGCCCCGCCAGCGTCCACCCCACGACGGCGAAGGGGGCGTCGAACAGTGGAGCCGGCGGGATCGTCTGGAGCGGATCCAGCAGCGGCGAGACCAGGCGGGCCGCGACCATCCCGAGCGCCGCGCCGAGCACGAAGGCCGCAAGGAGCATCGCGGCGAGCTCGAGCACGAGAGCGGCACTCGCCTGGCGGTCGCGCATGCCCATCCGCATCGACAAGACGTTGGAGACGGTCCGGGCTCGTTGACGCGCCTGCAGGTAGACGACGAGTACGCCGATCACGAGGAGCGCGGCCGCGAGGCCGAGGACGTTCAGCATCGCGAACGTGTCGATCGCGGCCGCGATGAACGGGACGTCCTTCACCTGGTCAGCCGTGAGGGTCCCGAGGGGGTACGCCTCGAGCTCGCCGACCGACGCAACAGCCTGATCCGTGTCGCCGGCGATCCAGTACTCCGTCCGGGCACTTGGACGCCCCAACGGGTTCCCTCCCGCGCCAAGCCGAGTCTCGAGCGAGAGCGCGTCTACGACGAGCACGGGATCGTCAGAGGACACCCCTGGGAATGCGTCCGCCCGGCCAACTACTTCGATGGGGATCTCGATCTGGGCGATCGCCATCTGCGTCGGGTTCCCTTCCCCCTGGACCAGGAGGGTGCGGAGTGGGCCGCTGTCCGATCGGAGCCGTGAGACGAGCGCCTCGAGCGGTTCGTCGGAGAAGGACTCGTTCCAGTAGGCGGCGCCGGCGATCGTTTCCGTGTCGATGGCGACCATGTCGAATGGGATATCTCCCGGTGCAAGGGAACCTGCGTACTTGACCCGAGTGGCACGGGTGATCGGTAGCGGGAACCGTTCCTGGCTCGGCGCGTTGAAGTCGATCAGCACCTGGAGGTCACTGCCGACGAACACCCCCGCCTTCGCATCCACCGTCGCCCGAAGCGATCGGACCACCGTCTGCGAGTTGATGAAGATCCCGAGACACAGGGCGGCAGCGCCGACGAGGAGCGCCGTGAGTTTCGGCAGTCCTGTGAGCCGGTGGAACGCAAGGTAAGAGACGGGTGAACGAGCGGCGGCTCGCGACCCTGTTCTCCTCAACACCTCGACGAGGAGCCGAGCCCCCAGCATCGCGAAGCCCGCCACGAAGAGGACCGGGAACACGAGCAACAGGGCGCTCGGCCGCGTGATGTTCAGACGCGGGTCCTCGATCAGGGCACCTCCCGAGTTGAGCCGAGAGAGCACCCAGAGCGCACCGGCTATCGCGAAGACCTCCCACGGTACCCAGGCCAGACGTCCCTTCAGTGAGCGGGCCTCGAACGTCCTGATGAAGGAAACCCCCGAGACCACGCCGAGCACGACCAGACCGACGGCGGTGGCGGTTGCCGCCGACGTCACGGAGAGCGCTCGGGCCGACGGGGCTGCCGGCGCCGCCGGCCCGAACACGGAGATCGCCCATGTCGCCAATCCGAGCCCTGTGGCGGCCCCAAGAACCATCGGGACCACCGCCTCGACCACTGCCTTCGTGGCGAACCGCGCGGGGCCCCAACCGCGGGCGTGGAGCAGCGCCGCCTCGGTGCGTCGCCCGGCGACGGCGAACGCCGCGGCGGCGGCTACCACCGCAGCCGAGACGCCGAGCCCCGCGATCAGAAGCAATCTGAGCGGACCCTCGACGGTTGCCGCCCGTCGATCCACCTCACGGAGCACCAACGGCATCGACGACCGGAACTCCGTGTCCCGTCGTCCTGAGAAGAAGTCGCTGCCGGCCACGTAGCCTCGACCGCAACACGCGAAGAGGCGACCCAGCCGAGTCTTCCGATCCGTCACCTTCACGAGTACCCTCGCCGCGTAGGCTCGGACGTCGCGCGCCTCGTCCACGTTGAGCGACAGGTCCTCGATCGGTGCGACCCAGCCGTAGTCGAGGTCCCGTTCCTCCGGGTCGTGGAGTTCGCGCGTCAGGCGGACGGCTTCCTCCGGCCCGACGAGGATGAACTGCGGCTGCTCCGGGCAGAGGGGGCACTGACGATAGTATCTGTTCGCTCCAGGGCGACCAGTACCCCGACCTCGGCGACTTGTAGAGAGCTCGGTAGACGCCGCCGACCCGGATCACGGTCCTCCCGCTGAGCTGGATCAGGTCACCTGGCCCGACGCCGAGCGGATCCGCGACCGAATCGGGAACCAATGCTCCTTCGGACCCATCGCCCTCGATCACCTCGACGAACCTCTCTCCGTTCGTTCCGGAGAAGATCCGACCGGAGACGGGGCCCGACTCAGGGTCCCCCTGACCAGGGAGAGTGACGAGCGCTCCCGCCCCGAGGACGAACCGGAGCGCGGGTCCAAGATTCGGGCCCCCTTGGGCGATCCTGCCGAACTCCTCGTCCAGCCGGTCGGTCAGGAGCTCCCCGCCGCCTTCGGCTTCTTCGGTGAAGCCCACGTTCGTCATGCTGTAGAAGAGCCCGGCGCCGTTCCGACCGATCGTCGGATCCGCCATCTGGGCGCGAAGGAGATCACCCTCCGAGCGCGAGATGAACAGGGGGAATGCGGCTGCGACCAAAGAGAGGAGCAGTGCGCCCACCACGACGGCCGCCAGGAGACCCGGATAGCGGAGGAGCGCGAGCGGCGCCTTCTTCCAGAGCGGGCTTCCGGCGCCCCGGCGTTCCTTCGCGTTCTGTCCCGTCAGCGGAGCTCTCCTCCCGGTCGACCCGTGGATACGCGCGTCGAGGGTCGTTCGGTTCCCCGGGAGTGGATGGGGGGACCCGTCGCGCGGAGGATGCTACTCCGTCTCCCCTCCGAAGCGCTCCTCGTGCCGCAGATCGCCCAGGCTCTTACGCCCCCCGCGGGATCGCGGTGGGGCGAGCGAAGACGGGTTCGCGGGATAGCCGAAGGACACGACGAGGTCGCACGTCATCTCGGGCGGATAGGCCAAGACCTCGCGGACCCGAGGCTCGTCGTAGACCGAGGCGTGACAGCTGCCGATGCCGAGCTCCCACGCGGCCAGCATCGCGTTCTCCACCGCCTGGCCGAGGTCGAAGGCGATGCTCTCTCGCTCCGACACGTCCTCCGCACGAGGCGTGAGGAACGCGATCGCGGCGGCGGCTCCCGCGACGTGGTCCATATAGTCGCCGGCGCGCGAGAGCTCCTCGAGCCGGTCGCGCTCGCGGCACACGATGAAGACCCAGCGCTGCTCGTTCATCGAGCTCGGCGCGAGGGCCGCCGCCGCCACGATCCGATCGAGGTCCCCCGCCGGGATCGGCCGGTCGTCGTATCGGCGGACGTTCCGTCGGGTCCTGATCGCGTCCCACGTCTCCATGCGGTGGCCGAGGCTACTCCACCTGCTGTACCTCCGTCAGGCATCGCGTTTGCCTGCTCCGGCCTGCATGCCTACAGTCGGGACCGACGTGGCGAACCGAGAACACAAGACCTCGACGAGCAGACCGCGATCGCGCAGCACCATCCTGATCGCGGGTGCGGCCATCCTGCTCACGGTGCTCACGTTCTCGCCGGCCTTCGCACAGGGAGAGGACCCCTCCGGCGAGGGCAACGAGCAGATCGTGCTGACCGGACGACTCTTCATCGCGTCCGACGAGACGGTGGATACCGCACTCATCTTCGACGGCCCCGCCCTCGTGGAGGGCACCGTGCGTGAGTCGCTCGTCGTCTTCAACGGCGACGCGGAGATCGTGGGGACGGTGGAGCAGGACGTGATCGTGTTCAACGGCAACCTGGTGGTGCGGTCCGGCGCCGAGGTCGGTGGCGACCTCGTGACCCAGGAGACGCCCCAGGTGGAAAAGGGCGCGACGATCCGCGGCGACCGGACCAGCGTCGTCACCCGATTCGACGTCGACATGGTCGGCTTCGCGGGTCGATTCGTGTGGTGGATCGGCTACTCGATCTCGGTCCTCATCCTCGGACTCCTGTTGCTGGCGTTCGCCCCCCAGCTCTTCCCGGCGGTTCGCGACATCGTGCGCGATCGGCTGGGCTCGTCGATCGGGTGGGGCTTCGGGCTCTTCTTCTTGCTGCCGATCGGCTCCGTGATCCTCCTCGTCACCGTCGTGGGCATCCCGCTCGGACTTTTCCTGCTCCTCGCGCTCGCGTTCATCTACACGGTCGGCTACGTCGTGGCGACGCTGGCGGTCGGCAGCCTGATCATGAGGTCCTCGTCGTCGCGGTTCGTGGTGTTCCTCGTCGGCTGGGTGGTGCTCCGTGTCCTGGCGTTGATCCCGTTCGTCGGCGGGTGGGTATGGTTCCTCGCGAGCGTCTGGGGACTCGGCCTTCTGGCCGTCGCCATCCGGAGCCGCGGGGTCACGACGGTGGTGCCTTCAGGGTCTCCGCCACCGATGCCCCCGGCGCCGGTGGGAGTGGGGTAGGCTCGGTCGGCTGCGAAGTACCCTCCCCCGGTGGCGGTCGAGGAGAGAGCGCGACCATCGGGCGACGCACGAGTCCTGAGGCATCCGTTGCAAGGCCGGGTCCGGCTCGTGGTGCTGAGCGCACTCATGTTGTTCGTGGAATTGATCCTCATCCGCTGGCCGGCCGAGAACAACATCTACCTCCGCTATCTGACCAATCTCGTCCTGCTCGCGAGTTTCCTCGGCGTAGGGGTCGGATTCCTCCGAGCAACTGCCAGGCGAGACCTCTTCCCGTACGCGCCGATCGCACTCGCGCTCTTCGCGCTCTTCGTCGTCCTGTTCCCCGTCCAGCAATCTCGCATCGGAGATGTCCCCGTTCTCCGTGGGATCGCAGGACTGCCTGCCCTCCCGGTATGGGTGTCATTGCCGCTGATATTCGGGGGAGCCGCCGTCGTCATGGCCCTGATCGCCGAAGGGGTCGCACGTACGTTCCGGACGTTCGAGGCCCTGCAGGCGTATCGGCTCGACGTGCTCGGCAGCATCGCCGGGATCGTCGGTTTCAGCCTGCTGGCGTTCCTGGGGATGCGCCCGGTCGCGTGGATCCTGCTCGCCTGTATCGGATTCCTCTTCGTGCTCGACCGGCCGATCCGACCTGCGCAGGTCGCCGCGCTCGCCGGAGTGGCGCTGATCTTCGCCGTGAACTCGCTCTCGCCACACGACGCGTGGTCGCCCTACTACAAGGTCACCACGATCGAGCCCGGCGACGGACGGATCGGACTGCGCGTGAACGGCCTCGCACATCAGTCGATGTACCCGCTCGGACTGCTGCGGACCCGGCAGCCGTTCTACGACTACGTGTACGCCCATCTGCCACCCGGGCCGCTCGACCGAGTGCTCGTGGTGGGCGCAGGCAGCGGCAACGACGTGGCGGTTGCCCTCGATCACGGGGCACGCCACGTCGACGCGGTCGAGATCGATCCGGTGCTCCTGGCGAGAGGGACGGAACTGCATCCGGAGAACCCGTACGGAGACCCGCGCGTGGTACCGCACGTCGACGACGGGCGTGCGTTCCTCGAACGCACCGACGGCCGTTACGACCTGATCGTGTTCGCGCTTCCGGATTCTCTGACACTCGTGTCGGGGCAGGCGGGCCTGCGACTCGAGAGCTACCTCTTCACCGAAGAGGCGTTCAAGACCGTGCGTGAGCGACTCAAGGCCGACGGTGTCTTCTCGATGTACAACTACTATCGGCCCGACGTCTTCGAGCGGTACGCGAGCACGCTGTCGACGGCGTTCGGCGGTGAGCCCTGCTACGACCCCGGACCGCGTCGAGGGAGTGGTCGCCGGATGCAGGCCGTACTCACGATCGGCCGAGACGGTCAGGTCGCGAACTGCGACACCCTCTGGGAGCCGACGGGTGCCCCACCGGCTCCGTCGACCGACGATCACCCGTTCCCCTACATCGAGGGGAGGAGCATCCCCACCTTCTACATGGTCTCCCTCGCGTTGATCCTGCTGGCATCGACCGCCACGGTTCGGGTCATCACCGGGGGATTCCGCGTGCTCCGCCCCTACACCGACCTCTTCTTCATGGGCGCGGCGTTCCTGCTCCTGGAGACGAAGAACGTGGTGCAGTTCGCCCTGCTCTTCGGCACGACGTGGTTCGTGAACGCGCTCGTCTTCACCGGGGTGCTGATCAGCGTCTACCTCGCGATCGAGGTCGCGCGGCGCTTCGCGCTTCCCCGTCCATCCCTTCTGTATGCGGGATTGTTCGTCTCCATCGCGGTCGCATGGGCGATACCCCCGGAGGAGCTGCTGGCGCTTTCGCTCGGCCCTCGATTCGTCGCTGCAGTCGCGCTCGCGTTCGCCCCGATCTTCATCGCGAACCTCGTCTTCGCGCAGCGTTTCAAGGAGACGTCGATGACGACCGTCGCCTTCGGGGCGAACCTGCTGGGAGCCATGCTGGGTGGCGTCGTCGAGTACGCGGCGATCGCGATCGGCTACCAGGCGCTTCTGCTTCTCGTCGCCGCCTTCTACGCCCTGGCGTTCGCGCTGGAACGGCGCCTCGGGGGCACGGAGACGGCGGTCTCCTCTCCGTGAGCCACCTGCTCGGTCCAGGGGAACGAGACCACCTTGGGTCCTTAGACTTCGGCGGATGACACGGCCCCTGCGCGTCGGCGTCCAGCTTCCCGAGGTGGAGCGAGGCGTGGGTTGGGCCGAGTACACGGCGATGGCCCGAGCGGCGGAGGACGTCGGGTTCGACTCGATCTGGCTCGGCGACCACTACCTCTATCGACAGGACGACTGGGAAGGCGGCCCGTGGGAGGCATGGACGTTCCTCGCCGGACTCGCCGCCATCACGGAACGGGTCCGGCTGGGGCCGCTGGTGGCATGCCTCAACTTCCACAATCCGGGGGTACTGGCGAAGAAGGTGGCGGCGCTCGATGAGCTGAGCGGCGGGCGGTTCGTCTTCGGACTCGGCGCCGGATGGAATCGGACGGAGTTCGATGCGTTCGGGATCCCCTACGACCATCGCGCATCACGCTTCGAGGAGTCCTTCGAGATCGTGCGGCGTCTCCTCGACGGCGAACGGGTCACGTTCGATGGCTGTTACCAGCAGGTGCACGACGCGGTGCTGCTTCCCCGCCCCGCGCGACGCCCACCGATGATGGTCGGCTCGACGGGCGACCGCGTCCTGGCGGCGACGCTTCCGCACGTGGACACGTGGAACACCTGGTTCGACTGGTACGGGAACACCCCGGAGGGGTTCGGGACGAAGCTGCGGGAGATCGACGCTGCGTGCGAGCGGGCCGGTCGCGATCCCGCGTCGATCGAGCGCAGCGCCTGCGTCCTCGTGCGGCTCGGCGACGCGAAGGAGCGACCCGACGAAGAAGGAGTGACGCCCCTCGAAGGATCGCCGGAAGACATCGGCGGCGGTCTCCGCGCGATGGCGGAGGCCGGCGCCGACGAGCTGATCCTCGTCCTCGATCCCATCACGGAAGCATCGATCCGAACGCTGGGCGACATCGTGCAACGACTGCGCACCTAGCCGCAGACGCGGATCAGGCCACGCCCGTCAGGTGCCGACCAGGCGCCTGAGGAGCGGCCGCGCGGAAGAACTCCTCGAGGTCCTCGTTGTTCAGTGGCTTCGCGAAGTAGTACCCCTGTGCCCGATCGCACCCGATGGAACGCAGATACTCCAGTTGCGCCGCCTGTTCGACGCCCTCCGCCACGACCGTGAGGCCAAGGGTGTGCCCGAGCTCCACCAATGCCTTGACCAGGTCCGGGCTTCGCGTATCGATGCCCAAGGCGCCGACGAACGAACGGTCGATCTTGATGATGTCGATAGGGAACTCATAGAGGTGGCTCAGCGACGAGAACCCCGTCCCGAAGTCATCCAGGGCGAGCCCGACCTGAAGCTCCTTGAGCTTGCTCAGCTCGATCGCGACGGCATCGGCGTCCTGCACGAGCGTCGTCTCGGTGATCTCGAGGATAACGTCGGCCGGAGCGAGGCCGGAACCACGTACCGCCTCTCCGATCTCTTCCGCGAGGCCCTCGTGCTGGAGGTCGCGTGCCGACAGGTTCACGTGGACGGAGAGATGCTCGGCCCCGGGGACGCTCGTCTGCCATGCCCGCACCTGGCGGCAAGCCTCGCGCAGGACCCATCGGTCGATGCGCACCACATGCCCCGACGATTCCGCCTCGCCGAGGAACTGCGACGGCGGGAGGAGACCCCTCAGGGGATGGTCCCATCGGACCAGCGCCTCGACGCCGCTGATCGATCCGTCGCCGATGTTCATCACCGGTTGGTAATGAACGACGAATTCCTCTTCCTCGACAGCGTGCTGGAGCTCCGCCCGGAATGAATTCGCGGTAAGCACGGTCGCCCCGAGGTCCGGGCTGAACACGCGCCACCGTCCCTTCCCGCCTGCTTTCGCCGCATACATCGCGGTGTCAGCCTGTCGAAGAAGCTCATCGAGCTCCTCCTCCCCGTCGCGCGCTGCGATACCGATGCTGACGCCGACCGACGCGTAGCCCGAGCTCAGTGACCAAGGACGTTCGAACTGCTTGACGAGCCGCTGCGCCGTCTGGGTGGCACCCTGCAGCTCCTCCTCCAGCAAGATCCCGAATTCGTCGCCACCCAGCCGGGCGACCGTGTCCACCTCGCGGAGCGTCCGACGGAGACGGTCCGACACGCCGAGCAGGAGCTCGTCGCCGGCCGCGTGGCCGAGGGAGTCGTTCACGGACTTGAAGCCGTCGAGATCCAGGTAGAGCACCGAGACGGGTCCACCTTTCCTGCGGGCCCGGGCGATCGCATGCTGCAACTGCTCCAGGAACAACGCACGGTTCGGCAGACCGGTGAGCGGGTCGTGGAGCGCGAGATGATGGAGCTCTTCCCGGCTCACCTGCAGTTTGTCGGCCATCGTGTTGAAGGCGCTGCCTACCCTCGCGAGCTCGTCGTTGCCGTCCACGTCGATCCGGTGATCGAGGTCCTCACGGCCGAGGTGTGCGGCTGCCTCCTCCAGTGCTTTCAGTGGGGCGGTGACGGACCGATACACCCGGCGAGACAACAAACCTCCCAGGACACATCCGAGAAGGAGGATCACAAGCGATGCGTAGAGCTGAGTGCGCTCGCGGATCCGAAGGGCCGAGATCTCGTCTCCGACCTCGGCGACGTTGAGCGCGAACTCGTCGGAGAGAAGTCCGGCCGCCGCGTCCAGTCCATCGTGGAACGGGTCGAGCCGTGCGCCGTCCCCGCCTGCGGAGAGCCCGACGGCTCTCTCGATGGTGGCGTGGGCGGCCTCCCATCGGAGACGGGCCGCACTCGCGAGGAGGCGTTCCGATCGTGATCCCGATCTCTCGAGATCGTCGAACCCCCGAGCGATCTCGTGGGTGATCGAGGCGAACCTCGCCCCCTCCGCGATGTTCTCGGTTTCCACGTATGCCTCGCCGGCGTCATCGGCCTCCTCCAGGAGCGACCGGACCTCCGCGATCCGATCGGACTGTCCGACGGTGTCGGCACGGAACTCCTCGAGGGCGTCTATCGAGGCGCCGAAGGTCACCACCCGCGCGCCCGCGACCGCGACCAGGGCCAAGAGCATCGCGGCGAGCACCAGGAGCAGTCGCCTCGCGAGCGAACCCCGGTGAGCAGAAGCCGCGGCACGTAGTCCGAAGTGCGGGAGCAGACGCATGTCCTTACATATCGGCAGACCCGCCTCTGCTCGCAAGGGGCAGCGCGTCCCGGTTGGGAACGTTGCGTAGTTATCCGCAACCCGAGCACGCCGGGACGCGATGCTAAGGTCCCTCGCCTGATCGTGACGTGAAGGACGAGATGGGGAGTGTTCGGAGGTGACGGACCACAAGGTGGCGGAGCCCTGCCGAGAGCACGACTGTTGCATCCGGGTCCCGCTGATCGAGACCTCGCCCGACTCCTCTCACCTCGGTGGCGAGTGGCACCTCCGGTGGATGGTGGACGACCGGGCCTGGTTCTTGGTTCCGCCTCAGGGGAACGTTCGAGAGATCCGGGTCGCCGAGGACGCCGACCCGACGGGTGAGCTCGCGGTCGACGGGGCGGAGTTCGAGAGCGTCCGCCACGCGATCACTCGGGACGGATTGTTCCCTCCCTGTTGAGCCGCCCGCCCGAGAACGAGCCTCCCTTCAGCTCCTCCCACACTCGGTCGATGGGATGAGGGTGACGACCGAGCATCCAAACTCCGAGCGCGAGGCCCTCTTCGCAGAGCTCCTCGCCGCGTTCGGCCGCCGTGATCACGAGGTCATCCGGGCCGCGATGCAAGCGGACGTGGTTCTCCAGCTGGACGGCTCTTCCCCGCTCGCGGGGACCTATCGCGGACTCGAGGAGGTCGGGCCGTTCGTGGTCGCGATCAGGTCGGTGCTCGATACGGGCCGCAGCTCCGTCTCCTTCCTCCACGCCGGCGACCAGATGATCGTCCGGCATCAGATCTCCGTCCACGGCCCGAGCCATGCGGCCGAGATGATCCTTCTCCAGCGATTCACCTTCGACGGCTCGAGCCGCAAGCTCGCCCGGATCACCGTGGAACCGGAGGACGCCGGGCTCTTCGACTACGTGGTGCAGACCGCGCTCGGGGACACCAAGGCGTCCTGAGCCTCGGAATCATCTCCTCCGCGCCCTTCTCTCCGCCTTCTTCTGCCTCGAAAGGCGCACCCCTTCTCGCGTGACCGACCCGAGGTTGCGCCCCTCGTCGATGACGCATACGCTGCGCCGACGACCTCGGAAGTCGATCTGCACGAGCGACGGCGACCGAGCGGGAGGAGGCTCATATGTGGAAGCGAAGCATCCGGGCATGGATCGCGGTCATCGCCGTCTTCGGCCTGATCGCAGCAGCCTGCGGGGACGACGGCGGTGGGAACGGTGACGGCGGTGGCGGTGGCGGCGATGGAGGCGGCGGCAGCATCTGGGTGCTCCTGCCCGACTCCGCGACGTCCCCTCGCTGGGAAGGCGAGGATCGCCCGGCCTTGAAGGCGGCGCTCGAAGCGGCGGATCTGGTCGAGGGCGAAGACTTCACGATCGTGAACGCCGAGGGCGATGCGGCGACGCAGCAGAGCCAGGCCGAGCAGGCGATCGCCGACGGCGCGAGCGCGATCATCCTGGCCAGTGTCGACACGGCGTCCGGTGCCACGATCATCGATACGGCCGAGGCCGAGGGCATCGAAGTGATCGAGTACGACCGCTTCAACACCGAAGGGCCGGGCGGGATCGCATACGTGAGCTTCGACAACGTGGCGGTGGGCCGCACGATGGCCGACGTCCTGACGCCCGAGATCGACGCCGTGGGCGGCACTCCCGCCGTCGTCATGCTGAATGGCGGCGAGGAGGACAACAACTCCTTCCTCTTCCGGCAGGGTTACGCGGAGACCGTCGAGGCGAAGGTCGCTGACGGCGAATGGACCCTCGTGGCCGACCAGCACGTCCCCGGGTGGGGCGCCAACGGTGAGGGCCAGGGGATCATGGAAGGGATCCTGGTCGATGCGGACAACAAAGTTGACGCCGTGTTCGCGGCCAATGACAACCTCGCCCAGCAGGCCATCAACGCACTCGAGGCTGCCGGTGTCGGGCCGATCCCGATCAGCGGCCAGGATGCGTCGATCGCGGGGATGCAGAACATCCTCCTCGGACTGCAGACGATGAGCGTGTACAAGCCGATCCCGGCCGAGGCCGACGTGGCGGTGGCGATCGCGCTGGCCGTCCGGAACGGCGAGGACCCGACCGCCATCACGAGCGAGTTCGACTTCGACATCATCGGCATCGACGCGGCCACCGGCGAGGCGCTCGACTCACCCGATGCCGAGGGCGCGGTCCCGTACTACGCGACCGTGCCGATCGGGGTCACGGCCGACAACATGATGGAGACCGTGGTCGCGGACGAGTTCCTCACGATCGAGGAGATCTGCGCGGGCGACGTGGCGGAGACGGACTTCTGCCAGGAGAACGCGTAGCGGCAGAGATCGGCGGAGACCCAAGGCCGTGGCGGGCGGGGGCGCGAAGCGCCCCCGCCCGTCACGACCGAAGCGCCAAGAGAGGTGCCAAGAAGAGGTGCCAAGAGAAGGTGACTGACGATCGGCTCGCGTGACGCGCCCCTCCTGGAGTGCAGGGGGGTCTCGAAAGCGTTCGGCGCGGTGCAGGCGCTGTACCGCGTCGACTTCGAGATCCGGCGAGGCGAGGTGATGGCTCTCGTCGGCGATAACGGAGCGGGCAAGTCCACGCTCATCAAAGGCATCGCCGGCATCCATCCGTTCGACGAAGGCGAGGTCTACTTCGACGGCGAACGGGTGAACATCCACGGGCCGCGAGACGCCGCCAAGCTGGGCATCGAGGTCGTGTTCCAAGATCTTGCGCTCGCCGACAACCTCGACGTCGTGGGCAACATGTTCCTCGGAAGGGAACGGACCCGATGGGGTTTCGTGCTCGACGAATCGAGGATGGAGAACGCGGCTCAGGAGATCATGGAGAGCCTCTCGGTCACGTCGTTGCGATCGGTCCGCCAGACCGTCGCAGGCTTGTCCGGCGGCCAGCGACAGGCGGTCGCGGTCGCCAAGTCCGTGATGTGGAACTCGCTCGAACTGATCCTCGACGAGCCCACCGCCGCGCTCGGCGTGGCGCAGACGCGCCAGGTGCTGGATCTCGTCCGTCGGCTGGCGGAGAAGGATCTTGGCGTCGTGATCATCTCCCACAATCTCCACGACGTGTTCGAGGTGGCGGACCGGATCACGGTGCTGCGTCTGGGTCAGCGAGTGGCGCTGCTCGAACGATCCCAGACGACGCAGGAAGAGGTCGTCCACGCCATCACTGCGGGCGAGCTCGACCATGTGCCCGGGATGGCCGGATCGGGAGCCGACGGAGGATGACCGGGCCCGATGATGGGATGAACCCCGGCTCCGAGACCTCGGCCCCGCCGTCGGAGCCCCTGGCCGTCCAGGAGGCCCTCGAGGCCCCCGCCGAGTCCCTCTCGGAGTACCTGTCTCGCTGGTGGCAGAAGGTCCGGGCGGGCGACCTCGGGTCGCTCCCGATCGTCGTGGGCCTCGTGATCATCGCCGTGGTCTTCGGAGTGCTCGACGACTCGTTCTTCACGGAGCGGAACTTCACGAATCTCCTCCTGCAGATGGCCGCCGTCGCGACGATGGCGATCGGGATCGTGTTCGTGCTGCTGATCGGCGAGATCGACCTGTCGGTCGGCTTCGTGAGCGGCGTGGGTGCCGTCGCGATGACCCTCCTGCTCCGGCCCGACGACCCCGGATGGCCCTGGTGGGCGGCGGTGGGCGTCGCGCTCGCGATCACGACGATGATCGGCTTCGGGCAGGCGCTCATCATCACCAAGGCGGGGGTGCCGTCGTTCGTGGTCACGCTGGCCGGGTACCTGATCTGGTCCGGGGTCGTCCTGGTCCTCACCACGCAGTTCACGACGACGGGCACGATCAGGATCCAGGACCCCACGGTGGTGGGGATCGCGAACGACTTCCTGAGCCCGCTCTGGGGATGGGTGGTCGGCGGGCTCGTCGTCGTGGGCTATGCCCTCTCACAGCTCCAGACCGCGCGTTCGCGACGCTCCAGCGGCCTGATCGCGAAGCCGCTCCCCCTGCTCGGGCTGCAGGTCGTGGGTCTCGCCGTCGTCACCTTCGCGGGGGTCTCCTACGCCAACCAGGACCGGGGGGTGCCGACCGTCACGGTGATCCTCGGCTTCTCCTTGCTCTTCTGGTCGTTCGTCGCGTCGCGAACGCGATTCGGGCGGCACGTGTACGCGGTCGGGGGCAACGCGGAGGCGGCCCGGCGGGCGGGGATCAACGTCGACAAGCTTCGGATCGTCGTGTTCATGATCGCCGGCTTCATGGCCGGGGTCGGCGGCATCATGCTCGCCTCCCGGCTGCGTTCGGTGGCCACGAACACGGGTGGGGGCAGCCTGCTCCTGAATGTCATCGCCGCCGCGGTGATCGGGGGCACCAGCCTCTTCGGGGGCTCGGGCAGGGTCGTCTCGGCGTTGCTCGGGGCGCTCGTGATCACCTCGATCCAGAACGGGATGGATCTGCTCGGTCTGGCATCCGGCACGAAGTTCGTGATCACCGGCTTCGTCCTCCTAGGCGCGGTGCTCGTCGACGCGCTCTCGAAGCGGAGCCGGTCGGCACGCGGCGTCGCCTGACCGGGCGTTCGCGGAGGGAGGCGTGGCCGCCACGACGTACGAACCTCAGGTCGAGCACCGGTTCTCCTTCGGGTTGTGGACCGTCGGTCACCCGGGGTTCGACCCGTTCGGAGATCCGACGCGCGAGGTGCTGTCCCCCGTCCAGCTGGTCGAGCTGCTCGCGGAGGTCGGGGCGTGGGGCGTGAACCTGCACGACAACGACCTGCTGCCGATCGACGCGACCGCGCATGAGCGCGACCAGATCGTCGCGGACTTCCGAAAGGCGCTCGACGCGACCGGCCTGGTCGTGCCGATGGCGACGACGAACCTGTTCCGTGATCCGGTCTTCCGTGACGGCGCCTTCACCGCGAACGACCCGCACGTGCGCGCGTTCGCACTTCAGAAGACGATGCATGCCATCGATCTCGGCGTGGAACTCGGCGCGACCACCTACGTGTTCTGGGGCGGGCGTGAGGGCGTGGAGACCGACTCCTCGAAGGATCCGCTCTCGGCGCTCCGCTGGTACACCGATGCCCTCAACTTCCTGTGCAGCTACGTTCGGGAGCAGGACTACGACCTGCGGTTCGCGCTCGAGCCCAAGCCGAACGAGCCGCGCGCCGACATCTATCTCCCCACGACCGGAGCGATGTTGGCGTTCATCGAGACGCTCGAGCACTCCGAGATGGTCGGCGTGAACCCGGAGGTCGCGCACGAGCACATGGCAGGCCTGAACTTCACGCACCACGTGGCGCAAGCGTGGTCGATGGGCAAGCTCTTCCACATCGACCTGAACGACCAGATCCCCGGACGCTTCGACCAGGACCTGCGGTTCGGTTCCGCCAACCCCAAGGCGGCGTTCTTCCTCGTGAAGTTCCTCGAAGACGTCGGCTACGCGGGGAGCCGTCACTTCGATGCGCACGCCTACCGGACGTCTGACTACGAGGATGTGAAGGCGTTCGCCCGCGGCTGCATGCGCACCTACCTGATCCTGAAGGAGAAGGCGGAGCGCTGGCACGCCGACCGCGAGATCCAGGAGCTCGTCGATGCGATCACGAACGACGACCCGACCGTGTCGACGTACCTCGGTCCCTACACACGGGAGCACGCCGAAGCGCTCCGAGGACTCGACCTGGACCGGCGGGCGATCGCAGCCCGGGGCCAGCCGTACGAGCGCCTGGACCAGCTCACCGTCGAGCTGCTGCTCGGCGTTCGGTGAGGCTCCGACGCGGTCTCCTGCACGAAGAAGAGGCGCCATGAGCTTCGTCCTCGGGCTCGACGTCTCGACGACGGCGACCAAGGCGGTCCTGATGGACACCGAAGGTGCGGTCCGGGCCGTGGCGGCCTCGGGCTACGCAGCCGACACGCCGCGGCCGCGGTGGAGCGAGCAAGACCCGGCGCGGTGGTGGGACGGGACCGTCGCGTCCATCCGAGGCGCTCTCGTGGAGGCGGGTATCGACGGCGAGGCGGTGGACGCGATCGGTCTGGCCGGCCAGATGCACGGGCTCGTGACGCTCGACGGCGACGGGGAGGTCCTGCGGCCGGCGATCCTCTGGAACGACCAGCGGACAGAGGCCGAGTGCGACCTGATCCGTGAGCGGCTCGGACGCGACCGCCTGATCGCCGTCACCGGCAACGACGCGCTTCCCGGGTTCACGGCGCCCAAGCTCCTGTGGATCCGTCGGCACGAACCGGAGGTGTGGTCCCGGATCGTGCACGTCCTCCTCCCGAAGGACTACGTCCGGTTCCGGCTCAGCGGTGTGCATGCCGTCGACCGGGCCGACGGCTCCGGAACGTTGCTCTTCGACCTCGCCCGGCGCGACTGGTCGGACGAGGTGGTGTCGGCGCTCGAGATCGACCCCGCGTGGCTTCCGCGCACCTACGAGGGTCCCGAGGTGACCGGCGCCGTCTCGGACGAGGCGGGGGCGGCCACGGGCCTTCGCGCCGGGACGCCGATCGTCGCCGGCGGCGGCGATCAGGCCGCGGCGGCGGTCGCGACGGGGGCCATCGACCCCGGGGTCATCTCGCTCTCGCTCGGTACCTCCGGCGTCGTCTTCGCAGCGACGGACGCACCGTCGATCGAACCGAACGGGCGGTCGCACGCGTTCTGCCACGCCGTGCCGGAACGTTGGCACGTGATGGGGGTGATGCTCTCGGCAGCCGGGAGCCTCCGCTGGTACCGGGACGCCCTCGCACCGGGCGTTCCGTTCTCGGACCTCGTCGACGAGGCCGAGGAGGTCCCGCCGGGCAGCGACGGCCTGCTGTTCCTCCCCTATCTGACCGGCGAGCGCACACCGCATCCCGATCCACAGGCGCGAGGCGCGTTCGTGGGGCTCACCCTGCAACACCGGCGGCCTCATCTCACCCGAGCGGTGCTCGAAGGCGTGGCGTTCGGACTCCGAGACTCCCTGGCGCTCGTGCGATCGACTGGCGTGCCCGCTACGGATCAGATCCGCGCGACCGGCGGTGGCATCGCGAGCGTCCTCTGGCGGCAGATCATCGCCGACGTGTTGCAGGTGTCGGTGGCGACGACCACGACGTCGGAGGGTGCGGCCCAGGGTGCCGCGATGCTCGGAGCGGTCGGCGCGGGATGGTTCCCCACCGTCGGTGACGTCTGCCGGTCCTGGGTTCGCTTCAGCGAAGCGACGGGGCGCGCCGACTCCGATCCGTACCGCGCGCCCTACGAGCGGTATCGAGAGCTCTATCCGGCTCTCGCGCCGACGTTCCACGCGCCCTGAACCGCATCACTTCGCCGCCGCGAAGACCGCATCGATCACACGCATGTTGGCGACCGCGTCCTCGGGCGGGATCGGCACCGGCGCATCCTCGAGGATCGAGCGTGCGAAGCGCTCGGCCTGGATCGCGTACTGGTCGACCGGATCGAAAGTGACCACCTCGGTATCGGGACGCACCGGCGGCTCGCCCCCCGACGTCACCAACACGCGAGCGGGATGGTCTGGAGGGATGTTGAACGGGATCTCCAAGGAGATCCTTCCTTCCGTCCCGTGGACGTGGACACGTTGGTCGGGCTCGGCCCGCGTCGAGCACGTGAAGGTCGCCATGCCCGACTCGAACTCGAGGATCGCGCTGGTGAGCACGTCGACACCCGTGGTCGGGTCCCTGCTCACCGATGCCTCCACGTCGAGCGGCTCCCCGTCGAACAGCATCCTCGAGAGGTTCACCGAGTAGCAGCCGATATCCATGAGGGCTCCACCACCGAACGCCGCCACGTTGCGGATGTTCTTCGGATCATCGTTGAAGTAGGAGAACCAGCTCTGCACCGCCCGCAAAGCGCCGATGCGGCCGGAGGCGACCATCTCGCGCACGGCTTCCCACGAGGGGTGCAGGCGGTACATGAACGCCTCCATCAGCCGCACGCCTGCGGATGCGCAGACGTCCACCATCTCTTGCGCCTCTGCCGACGTCATCGCGAGCGGCTTCTCGCACAGCACGTGCTTGCCGGCGCGCGCCGACGCGATGGTCCACTCCGCATGGAGGTGGTTCGGTAGCGGGATGTAGATCGCGTCCACATCCGGATCGGCGAGCAGCTCCTCGTAGGAGCCGTATGCACGAGGGATCCCGAGACGGTCTGCCACGTCTCTCGCCCGACCTTCATCGCGGGAGGCGATCGACGTCACCTCGCACCGGTCCGCCGCCTTGATCCCGGGGATCGCGTTCCTGACCCCGATCTTGGCGGTCGAGAGGATCCCCCAGCGCAGAGGCGCGGTCGCCCTCACCCCCACGATGCCTCGCTCATCGGTCGGAACGCGACCTCGAGGATCCGGTGGTTGCGAGGCCGCGTGAGGACGAACAGCACCGCCTCCGCCACGTCTTCGGGCGACATCATCTCCTGGAGCGCCGGCATGTCGGGGGTCCGGCCTCGACCCATCGCGAAGTCGGTGGCCACGCCGCCGGGGCACACGTTCGTGCAACGGATCCCCTGCTCTCGCAGCTCGTGATCGAGCGATCGTGTGAAGCCCACCTGGGCGAACTTCGAGGCGCAGTACACGGCCTCCAGCGGGAGTCCGCGGCGGCCCGCCTCCGACGCGAGCGTCACCACGTCGGCCGCCTCGCTCCGCAGCAGATGCGGGAGCGCGGCCCGCACCGTGTGCAGCGTCCCCTTCACGTTCACGTCGATCATCTCGTCGAGCTGCTCGGACGGGAGCTCCAGGAACGGACCGTAGGCGCCGACGCCCGCGTTCGCGACGACGATATCGAGTCCGCCGAACGCGTCGACGGTCGCGGCGACGATGCGCTCGAGCGCCTCGGGGTCGCGGACGTCGGCGGGGCGAGCGATCGCCTCCGGGATCCCGAGATCGTCGCCGCTCCGAGACGCGAGACCCAGCCGAACCCCTTCGTTCGCAAGAGCGTGTGCCACGGCCGCCCCGATCCCGCGGCTCGCCCCCGTGACCAGCGCGACCTTCCCCTCCAGCCTGTCCATCCGTCGCTCCCCTCGGTTCGTTCCGCGTCTCGATCGGAGCATCCCCGGTCCCGGCGGCGGGCGCGAACGCGCAGGTCACTCGCTTGACGTTCGCGGACTCCGGCCATAGCGTCAGCCGTTCCCGCGTCCGGCACGCCCGCGGGCGATCGGGGGGAGCGTGCACGTGAGGATCACAGGGTTCGGGCTCGTAGGTCTCATCTCCCTCGCTGCGCTCTCTGCCGCATGCACCGCGAGCCCGGAACCGGCGCCCGTCCGCACCGGAACGCCGACCCCCGACGTGGTCGAGCTCACCGACGTCGCCGCCGGCGTCGGCCTGGCTTTCCAGCAGGGCGCCTTCCGTTGGGACGTGTCACCGGATCCGGGCGCGATGCTCGGTGGAGGCGTCTGCTGGCTCGACTTCGACGGCGATGGCTGGCTCGACCTGTACGCGGTGAACTCCTACGCGCTGGCCGAAGCAGGCCGCTGGGAGGACCAGGGCGGGCTCCCGCGCAACGCGCTCTTCCACAACGAGCAGGGCACCTTCGTCGACGCGAGCGCTGCCTCCGGTACCGACCTCGCGATGCGCGGCAACGGCTGCGTCGCGGCCGACTTCGACATGGACGGGTACACCGATCTGTACGTGACGGCGTCCGACGAGGGAGCCTTGCTCTGGAACGAGGGCGACGGCACGTTCACGGAGGGGGCGGCGGCAGCGGGGGTCGAGACCTTCGGGTGGCACGCCGCGGCCGCGGTCGGTGACGTGAACGGGGACGACCTCCCGGACCTGTTCGTGGCCGGCTACGCGGACCTCGACAACCCCGTCGAGGGGACGAGCCTCGGCTTCCCGAACACGTACTTCGGCGTTCGCGATCTCTTGTTCTTGAACCGGGGTCCGGCCGACGGCGGCCGTGTGGCGTTCGAGGAGGTGGGCGCCCAGGCCGGACTGGAGGTCGTCGGCTTCGAGTACGGCCTGGGCGCGCTGTTCTCCGACCTGGATCGCGACGGTGACCTCGATCTCTATGTCGCGAACGACACGAAGCCCAACCGCCTCTACGACAACGTTCCCTGGCCTGGGGGCGCGGACGCCGATCCCGCAGGGATCGGCTTCCGCTTCGAGGAACTCGCCGCCAAGGCCGGCGTGGCGGACCCGAACGCGGGGATGGGCGTCGCGGAGGGCGATTTCAACGACGACGGACTTCCCGACCTGTTCGTGACCAACGGGCGCGGACAGGTGCACGCGGCCTATACCCAGCAGACGTCCGATCTGGTGGACCCGTCCTTCGCAGATGTGCGGAGCGACCTCGGGCTCCCCTTGACGGGGTCGGTGGGCTGGGGGGTCTCGTGGGCCGACCTGGACCTCGACACGGATCTGGACCTTCTTATCGTCAACGGCGACATCCCTGTGACCGACCTGGCGGCCGACGCCCAACCGGTCCAGGCGCTCGGGAACCTCACCGCGCAGGGAGCCAGCGGCCGGTTCGAGGACCTCGGCGAGGTGGTCGGGCTCGGCGAGCTCGGGCCGCTGCTCGGTCGCGGAAGCGCGGCGGCCGACTACGACAACGACGGTGACCTCGACATCGCGATCAACTCGATCGGCGGACGGCTCGTGCTACTCGAGAGCTCCGGCGCCCTCGGCAACTGGCTCGAGGTCGGCCTCGAAGGGTTCGTGCCGGGCACGGTGATCACGGCGATCCTTCCCGACGGCCGAGAGCTGGTCCGGGAAACCTTCGCGGGCAGCAGCTACCTCTCGTCGGAGGACCCGCGCGCGCACTTCGGGTTGGGGACCGCCGGCACGCTCAGTCGCCTCATCGTGCGTTGGCCTGACGGGCAGGAGACGATCCTCGACGACGTCGCGGCCAACCAGATCCTCAGCGTGGAGCCACCCGGATGAGGCGGTCGGTCCTGTGCCTCGCGGTTCTCGTCGCCGCCGTCACGGTGCCGGGCTGTACCTCGTCGAACGACTACCGCATCGGCGACTGCACCCGTGCGGACCTCGAGGGCCGATCGGTGGCGCGTGTGTGGGACGAAGCGCTGCTCGATGCGATCCGGCGCGACGTGCCTGCTCCGACCGTGCACGCGCGGAACCTCTTCCACACCTCGGCAGCGATGTGGGATGCCTGGGCCGCCTACGACACCGACGCCGGCGGCTACTTCGTGGACGAGAAGCTCGAGGCCGAGGACGTGCACGCCGCGCGGGAGACGGCGATCAGCTACGCCGCGTATCGCATCCTGCTCTGGAGGTACTCGAGGGCCGCAGGGCTCCAGGAGACCTTCAACGAGCTGGTGCGCACGATGAAGTCGCTCTGCTACCGGATCGATCTCACCACGACGGAAGGAGATTCGCCGGCGGCGCTCGGCAACCGCATCGCGGCCACCGTCATCGAGTTCGGCGAAGACGACGGATCCCTCGAGCAGCAACGCTACGCGGACACCACCTACAAGCCGGCGAACGCCCCCCTCGTGGTGACCGAAGCCAACGCGGACATGCTCGATCCGAACCGGTGGCAACCGTTGGCGCTCGCGCAGTTCGTGGCTCAGAACGGCCTGCCGATCCCCGGCAACGTCCAGCGCTTCGTCGGACCGCACTGGGGGCATGTGCGCGCCTTCGCGCTCGCCACGTCGCCGGAGGGCGTGCCGATCGATCCCGGTCCGCCGCCGCGCCTCGGCGATGCGACCGACGAGGAGTTCAAGGAAGCGGCCCTCCACGTGATCCGTCTCAGCAACGAGCTCGACGACGGTGACGGAGCCACGATCGACATCTCGCCGGGCGCGCTCGGCGACAACGCGCTCGGCACGAACGACGGGGACGGGCATGCCGAGAACCCCGCGACCGAGGCGCCCTACGAGCCCAACGTCGTCCTGCGCGGGGACTTCAGCCGCGTCCTCGCGCAGTTCTGGGCGGACGGGCCGGCATCCGAGACCCCGCCGGGACACTGGAACACCATCGCGAACGAGGTCTCCGACTCTCCGCGGTTCGAACGGCGGATCGGCGGGCAGGGCCCGGAGGTCGACAACCTCGAATGGGACGTGAAGCTGTACTTCGCGCTCAACGGGGCCGTGCACGATGCCGCGGTCGCCGCGTGGGGAGTGAAAGGTCACTACGACTCGGTCCGTCCCATCTCGATGATCCGCTATATGGGAAGCAAAGGCCAGTCGAGCGATCCGGACGGCCCGTCGTTCGATCGCGCCGGCCTTCCGCTCGTTCCCGGACTCGTCGAGGTCGTCACCGAACGATCGAGTGCTCGCCGCGGACCGCACGAGGATCTCGCCGGCCATGTGGGCGAGATCGCGATCCACGCGTGGAAAGGCAATCCCGCGGAGCCGGCCGCGACCGCGAGCGGATCCGGCTGGATCCTTGCGACGGATTGGGTCCCCTACCAGCTGCCCACGTTCGTCACGCCGGCCTTCGCCGGGTACGTGTCCGGCCACAGCACGTTCAGTCGAGCCGCTGCCGAGGTGATGACGGCGTTCACGGGTGACCGGTACTTCCCGGGTGGGCTCTCGGAGTGGACCGTACCGGCCGACTCACTCGCGGTGGATCTCGGGCCGAGCGAGGACGTCACCTTGCAATGGGCGACGTACTACGACGCCGCCGACCAGGCCGGCATCTCACGGTTGTTCGGCGGGATCCACATCGCGCCCGACGACTTCGAGGGGCGCAAGATCGGGTCGATCTGCGGCAGGGACGCGTGGGCACTCGCGCAGCGCTACTTCGAGGGCTCCGCCGCCGCCTGATCCGGGAGTTCTACGACCTTCCCGGTGCGTGCGCTCTCACGCGCGGCCTCGAGAACCTCCAGGACGGTGATCGAGTCTTGGACGTCGACCGGCGGCGGCCCACCGGATCGCAACGCCTCGGCGATCCCGGCGTAGTACCGGTGATAGGCGCCAGGCTCCGTCTCGACCTCCCGAACGTCGCCGCCGGTCGACAGGCGTCCCCACTGCTCCGCCGGCTCACGGCCCCAGTCAGGATCGACGGGCAGACCGCCGGCGACGAGTGCGTCCTCCTGGACGTCCATCCCGTACTTCTCGAACGCCCCCCGAAGTCCCAGGACGCGGAATCGTGGACCCAAGATCGCGGCGACGACGCTCGCCCACAGATGCGACCGGATCCCGTTGCGATGCGTGAGCCCGATGAAGACGTCGTCGTCCACCTCCACGCCGGGACGCCGTCGCTCGACCTCCGCGTACACGTGGATCGGCCGGCCGAACAGCTGCAACGCCTGGTCGGCGAGGTGGCTCCCGAGGTCGAACAGGAGGCCGCCTGCCTCCTCCGGAGCCCCCCGCTCACGCCAGGCGCCTGCCTTGGGCTCGGGTCGCCACCGCTCGTAGCGTGACTCGAACCGGTGCACCGGTCCGAGGACATCCTCGTCGATCAGGCGGCGCACGGTGAGGAAGTCGCCGTCCCATCGCCGGTTCTGGAACACCGAGAGCAGCAGGCCTCGCGCGCCCGCGGCCGCAGCGAGTAGGCGCCCGTCCTCCGCGGTCGCCGCCAGCGGCTTGTCGATCACGACGGGCAGCCCGGCCTCGAGCGCGGCGAGACCGAGCGGCACGTGACTGCTGTTGGGGGTCGAGACGACCACGAGGTCGTGTTCGGCGGCGGAGTCCCAGATGGCTTCGGGACCCTCGACGACTCGGGAGGACGGATATCGCTCACGAGCCTCCGCCTGGCGGCCGGGGTCGCTCGTCACGATCGTGACGAGCGACAAGCCCGGGACCGACGCGATCAACGGTGCGTGGAACACCCTCCCGCCCAGGCCGTAGCCGATAAGGGCGACGCGGGCGAGGTCGTTGGTGTGGCCCGACATCCGTTCGAAGAGACTAGTCGCCTCCGGTTCAAGCCGCCCTGTCCGGGGTACACGCTACGAGTGCTTCCCACCGGAAAAGGAGATCCGAGATGAAGAAGCTCCTCACGCTCGCACCGATCGCTGCGCTCCTCTCGGCGTGCGAGGACGCAGGCAACTCCGGCGACGACAACCTCCTGACGGGAGGGTCCCTCGTGCTCGTCGTCATCATCATCGTCGTGATCGTCCTGGTCAGACGCCGCAGGTAGCCCCGACGCGGTATCGTCATGAGGCCATGGCGGAGGATCGCTCGTACGTCGATCAGAACACCCGGGAGCGCGAGCGCCTACGCGCTCTGGTCGAGCGCTTGAGCGAGGACGAGCTTCGCGCTCCGGTGAACGAACACTGGACGGTCGCCGGCGTGCTGGGCCACATCGCGTTCTGGGACGCCCGGGTGCTCTCGCTCGCCGACAAGCTGGAGCGTGGCGTGCCGTTCGCGTCGTCCGACACCGAACCCGAGGACGTCGACTGGATCAACGACGCCTCGCGGGCGTTGATCCACGCGATCCCGCCGCTCGAAGCTGCCCGGCTCGCACTTCAGATCGCCGAGGAGACCGACGCCCGTGTCGCGACCCTGCCGGTCGACCGCCTATGGCCGCAAGACCCGGACAGTCCGCTCTACGCAACGCGCGCCTCGCACCGGGGCGAGCACCTCGACGAGGTCGAATCGGCGCTCCCGAGCTAGAGGGTCACCACCAGCTTCCCTCGGACGTGGCCGGTTCCGACCGTTGCCAGCGCCTCACCTGCATCCTCCAGTGAGTACGAACGGATCTCCGGACCCACGATCTCGCCTCGCGTGAGCATGGAGGCGAGGACGTCGAGCGACGCCGTGGTCACTCGACCCTGGACGTTCGTCGCCTCGACGCCCCGCGCTGCGAGGCCTTCGACGTCGGCAACGCCGACGACGGACGCGACGTGGCCTCCGGACGGGACGTGCTCGGTCAGCTTGGTGAGCTGCTCCGCATCGCCGTGCATGTCCGCAACCGCGTCGATGCCATCGGGACAGTGCGATCGCACCTCCTCGACGACATCGCCCGCCGTGTACTCGATCACGTCGCCGGCACCGAGCTGACGGGCGTAGTCCGCGTTCGCGCCGCTGCAGACCGCCACCACCCGAGCGCCCCGGCGCGCAGCCAGCTGCACGAGGAAGCTGCCCACACCACCCGTCGCACCGACCACGACCACCGTCTGCCCTTCGGACAGTCCCAGGGCGTCGGCGGTGTTCTGCGCAGTGACACCGGCCGTCGGCGTCGCGGCCGCCACGGTGTGATCGAGAGACGAAGGCCTGCGGGTCACGGTCCCGGCCGAGACGGTCGTGAACTCCGCCCACGTCCCCTCGCCCAGGTAGCTCTTGCCGACGGAGCCGAAGACCTCGTCTCCGACCGCGTAGCCCTCGATCCCCTCCCCCAACGCCTCGACGATCCCCGAGCCGTCCATCCCGGGAACGAGAGGGAACCGGTGCTCCATGTGGTCCTTCAGGTAGCCCTGCACCACCGCGGCGTCGAACGGATTCACCCCCGCGGCGGAGATCCTCAACCTGAGCTGACCTTCCGCGGGATCCGGCACCGGGAGATCACGAACCGAGCCCTGATCTCCGAATCCATCCAACGCGAACGCTTCCATCCCACGTCTCCTGTCGTCGGCGGCTGCCCTGGTAACCCTAGATCGAGGAGACGTCTTCCCAGCAAGGGCCTGGATCTCATTCGCGGTGTACCAGTCTGCGTGCCTGTGCATTCTTGGGTACCGGGAGTGCTGCCTGCACTACTGGTTGGCGAGCGACACGAATCCCCCGACGATCGTGCCGTACGCCGCGTGCGCGACCAGGTTCACGATGGGAGTGCCACGCCCGTAGTTGAGCATCAGGAACCCCGGCGCTTCGAGAAGGGCCACCGAGTCCACACTCGAGAGAGCATCCCCCATCCTCGGGTGGATCACCGGAAGCAGGACGTTCACGAGCGCGGTCATGGCGAAGAGACCATGGAGCAGACCGAACCCCGCACCGAGGAGCCACCCCGACCGCCCGAGCGCGACGAACCCGGCGAAGTAGGCCAGCGAGAACACGAGGCCGGCGACGAAGTGGAGGACGTACCCGATCAGCTTCGCCCGCTGCCGATCCGAGGTGACCGCCGTACCCAAGAGGAAGGGCAGGTCGATCCGGGTGAGCCGGAGCTCGCTTGCTGCTCGGAGCGCCGTGGTGAGGAGGAACGTTCCGGCGAGGCCTCCGATCATCGCCGCCCACACACTCATGACCCGTCCTCCTCGAACGCCACCGCTGCCCCGATCAACGCGAGGTGCGTGAGTGCCTGCGGGAAGTTCCCCAGGAACTCGCCGTCCTCGGGACGGATCTCCTCGGCGTACAGGCCGACATCGTTGGCCAGTCCAAGCAAGCGTTCCATCAAGTCTGCCGCCTCCGCTTTCCGCTCGGCGTGCACGAGCGCCTCCACCAGCCAGAAGGAACAGGTCAGGAAGGCTCCTTCTTCCCCCGGAAGCCCGTCCTCACCGAGGTATCGATGGAGGAACGGCCCGGTGCCGAGATCGCGGCGGATGGCCTCGATGGTGCTCGCAAGGCGACCCTGCGTGACGTCGCCGTAGCCGAAGAGCGCTCCGGTCAAGATGCTCGCATCGAGCTCGTCCTCGCCTGCGGCCCGGACGTAGCTCCCCAGCCGGTCGGACCAGCATCGGGCTTCGATGAACTCTCGGATCGCCGAGGCCGCGTTCCGCCACCGGGCGGCGTGGCGGTCCGGGATGCGCCCGAGCCCGGCGAGCTTCACGGCCCTGTCGAGTGCCACCCAACACATCATCTTGGATTGCGTGAACTGCATAGGCTCGCTGCGCACCTCCCAGATCCCGGAGTCCGGCTGAGGCCAGATCTCGCTGACGAGGTCGGCGGTCGCCGCCAGTCTCTTCGCCACATCCCGGTCGATGCGGTGGCCCGCTAACGAAAGGAGCCACGCCGTCTCGAGGAGGCTTCCGTAGATCTCCAACTGCAGCTGGTTCGCCGCGGCATTCCCCACCCGGACCGGGCGCGAGTCCCGGTAGCCCTGAAGATCGAGCGTTCGTTCCCGCGCGTCGGCACCCCCGTCCATCCGGTAGAGCACCTTGAGTCGAGGGTGAGTCAACTGGGAAGCTTGCATGAGCCACCAGAAGAACGCCTCCGCCTCCTCGGAGCACCCCACACGGAGGAGAGCGTCGATGGTGAAGGCGGCATCTCGCACCCACGACAGGCGGTAGTCCCAGTTCCGTTCGCCGCCGATCTCCTCCGGAAGCGACGTCGTGGGGGCGGCGGCGACTGCCCCCGAGGGCGCGAAGAACAAGAGCTTGAGCACGAGGCTGCTCCTCTCGACCGCCTCGCGCCACCGCCCCTGGTACGTCCCACACGCGATCCAGCGCTGCCACGACGCGACGGTTGCCGCCGACCGCTCCTCGATCTCGGAACGTGATGGGAACACCAGTGGCTCCTGATGAGCGAAGCACAGCGCGATGAGCGCGCTTCTCCCCGAATCGATCTCGAATCGGCCGGAGACAGCTCCCGAGTCGACCTCGGGCTCCCCCGCCTCGAAGGTGCGGACCGCGACGGCGTCCGCGCCGGCCTCCGCGACGGGGATCTCCTGACGCCAGCCCACCGTCGACCTGGCCGCCCCGTACCCGAAGCGCGGCTCGACACGCCAATGCATCGGAACACTCCCCCGCAGTCCCTTGATCTCGCGGATGAGCTCCCTGAAGGGCAACAGACCACCCGTCGGGACGGTCATGGCGTCGGTGACCGACGTCGCTCCCGTCTCGGTGACGAAGGTGGTCTCCAGGATGTTGGTGCCGGGCAGGTACCGTCGACCGACGGTGTACGGCGAGTCGGGAGCAAGTGTGAACGACCCCCCACGCCGGGCGTCGAGCAGCGCGCCGAAGACCGTCGGAGAGTCGATGGATGGGAATGGGAGCCAGTCGATCGAGCCGTCCCGCGCCACGAGCGCGACCGTACGTCCGTCCCCGATCGCCGCGTAGTCCCGGATGGGTGCGAAGCCGTCGTCCCTCCGCGGTGGAGGTAACAGGGTGAGATCAGGCGCGCTCAACGCTTCATGCCACCCCTCGCCGCGTGTGGGTCAGTCGTCGTCCCGCCGCGTTCGAGAGAGATCGCTCCTCTGAGCTATGGACCGTGTGAGGACTCCTTGTCGCCGAGCTCCTCCACCCACTCCTGGAGCCGTGGCAGGTGTTCCTCGTAATGCTCCGGACCCGACTTCCTGATCCACCGGTCGGCTTCGGGCGAGCGCTCAGGGAGTGAGCGCCACGCGCGCAGCATCCGGTTGCGGGCCGTGAACGCCTGTGCCTTCACATCCGGGAAGGCCACGTCGTGCATCGCGTCGTAGAAGGTCTTGTTCATCGCGTCGATGTCGATCTCCTCAGGTCGATAGGTCCTCGACCGGATCCGCTCCAGGACGACGCCCGCCTCAGCGAGCCAGCTCCCGATGTGCGCGACGAGATCCTTCGCGGACCATCCCTCCTCGAAGTATCCGGGCTCTTCGACCTTGTCCGGCGGCAGTGAGTCGATGAGATCGTGGAGCTCCGTCCAGAGCCGCTCCTCCTCGGCCAAGAGCTCCCGGTCCGAACCCGACTGCGACACTACGAAGTGTTCTCGGACTTCTCGGGGGCAGCGCCGCGAAGCACGCTCGCGGCGTGATCCGGGACGTACGTGTAGATCTCGCGCGGGGGCCGAACGTACCCCTCGTCATCTTGGCGCTCGGGCAGCTCCAACTCCTTGAGCGTCTTCGGTACGTACGGGACACGGTTCAGCAGGTGCGCCATACAGTTGAGGCGGGCCCGGCGCTTGTCGTCGGCGGGAACGACGAACCAGGGCGCCTCCGGGATGTCGGTGTGCACGAACATCTCGTCCTTGGCCCTCGAGTAGTCGACCCAGTGGGTGCGCGAGTCCAGGTCCGTCTCCGAGAGTTTCCAGCGGCGCATCGGGTCCTCGATCCGCGCCTCGAACCGCCGCCCCTGCTCTTGGTCGCTCACGGAGAACCAATACTTCGTCAGGTGGATCCCGTCGGCGACGAGCAGCCGCTCGAAGATCGGACATTGCTGAAGGAACATCCGGTGCTCCTCGGGCGTGCAGAACCCGAGCACCTTCTCGATCCCGGCGCGGTTGTACCAACTGCGATCGAGCAACACGATCTCGCCTCCGGCGGGCAGTTGCTCCACGTACCGCTGGAAGTACCACTGGGTCGTCTGGCGTTCCGAGGGCACAGGGAGCGCGACCACGCGCGCGATCCTGGGATTCAGATACTCGGTGATGCGCTTGATGGCGCCACCCTTGCCCGCCGCATCCCGACCCTCGAAGATCACGACGACACGCTCGCCGGAGGACTTCACCCACTCGGCCATCTTCACGAGCTCCTCTTGGAGCCGGAGGAGCTCAGCCTCGTAGAGCTTCTTCGGGAGCTTGGGAGGCGACGCGGTGGATTCCTGGTTTGATCGGTCGCTGGATCTCTCTCGGACGCGATCCTTCAGCTTGCCTTTCGAGCTGCCCATCCTGCGCCCTCCTGAGCACACGGTAGAGCATCGACCGCTCGGCGTGCTCGAGCGGCCCAGCCCGTGGGCTCCGAAGACAAGGGAGGAGCTCGCCAGCGGCGAGCTCCTCCCTTGCGACTTCGTGGTGCGTTGGTTCCTAGACAGTGGAGCCGACGAGGCTCTTCGTGCCGTCCGCCGAGAACTCGACGGTCGGGACGACGACCTTCCTCGCGTGCCGGAACCCGAGGATCGAGAAGATCCCCATGAGCAGTCCGGCGATCAGCATCGCGACACCGGCCCACAGGGCGATGGTCGCAACGGTCCACCAGCCGTAGGCGTTCAGCAGCATGGCCCTCAGCGACTCACCCTTGAACAGGGTGTCGGCCTTCCCCTGCAGCTCCGCTGCGGTGTCCGCGTCGAGGCCTTCCTCACGTGCGGCCGCACTCGTCTCCGAGTAGGTCGCCCCGTCGTTGATGCCCTCGAGGTGCCCACCGATGTAGCGGGAGAACGCCTCGGCCTGAACGCCGGTCTCGACCGTCTGGCCGGCGAACTCGCCGATCTCGACCTTCTCTTCCGGCGACATCGCGTCGGCCGGCGGAAACGAGATGTTCTGCGGCACCAAGCGGTCCCGCACGTTCTGCTGCCCGAAGTTGCCTCCGAAGATCGCCATCGCACCCAGCGCGATCAGCACGACCGCGATCACGGCACCTGCGCCGCTCACGATCTTGTCCCAATTGCTCCTATCCATCTCGTACCCCTTCTCTCTGTCTGGCGCCGTCCCTCGGCGCTCGATAGCTAGATGTTCGTTCACACAGCTCTCCCATCCACGGGTCGTTGGTCCCGACGCTGGTTGGGACCTGCCCAGGACCCGCTGGGCCTGACGGCGCCTTCGCTCCGGCCTCTCCAAAGGCAGGCCTGCCACTCGATGGGACACGGCGGGGCCGAAGGACATGGGTTCCTTGGGCTACGCTCCGGCCGTGCCCGGACGAGACGCCAGTGGTGACGGGGACCGTCAGCTGATCGAAGCCGGGATGGTGCTCGCCTCGGAGCTCTCGCTCGACGCGGTGCTCCTCCGCATCGTGGAATTGGCGGTCGACCTGACGAACGCGGGCTACGGGGCGCTGGGCGTGCTCACGCCAGACGGTCGGTTGATCGAAGAATTCATCACCGTGGGGATCTCTCCGGAGGAGCGAGCTGTGCTGGGCGACCCTCCGACCGGCCACGGCCTCCTGGGGGCGCTCATCACCGAGGCCCACCCGCTGCGGATCCCGGATATCAGCGCGGATCACCGATCGGTGGGATTTCCGCCGAACCATCCTCCGATGAAGTCTCTCCTGGGAGCGCCCGTGGCGGGGCGAGGGAAGGTGTTCGGGAACATCTACCTCACCGAGAAGCAGGGCGCCGAGACGTTCGACGAGGAGGACGAACGCGTCCTCGTGGTCCTCGCGACCCAGGCCGCCATCGCGGTCGAGAACGCCCGCCTCCGCGACGAGACCGAGCGCAATGGCAGGGAGCTGCAGAGGCTGCAGGTCGTGGAGGAGCGCGAGCGGATCGGGAAGGAGCTCCATGACGGCGTCATCCAGTCTCTGTTCGCGGTCGGGATGAGCCTGCAGGGACTGGCGGCGGCATCCGGCGACGCGGAGATGGCTCGTCGCCTCGAAGGGGCAGTCGAGGACGTCGATCACGCGATCCGGGACCTGCGCAACTACATCTTCGGTCTCCGCCCCGGCATCCTCGCCGACCGCCAGCTCGACGAAGCCCTCAAGGAGATGGCCGCCGAGTTCGGTTCGCGCACCGGTGTGGTCACGGTGGTCGATATCGACGGCGCAGCTGCGGCCGAGCTCGCCTCAAGCGCCGGCGATGTGGTGCAGCTCGCACGCGAGGCCCTCTCGAACGTCGGCCGGCACGCGGCTGCCACCACCTGCCGCATCTCGCTCCGACGAGGAGACACCGGCCTCTTCCTCGAGATCGACGACGACGGCGGGGGTTTCGACGCCGCCGTGACTTCTTGGGGGATGGGCCTCCAGAACCTTCGGGAACGCGTCGAGTCCCTCGGTGGGCTGCTCGAGTTGGAGAGCACGCCCGGAGAAGGGACGACGGTCCGCGCGATGTTCCCGTCCTGACAGGGTCCTGCCGGAGTGGGGACCATCGACCCCTCCCCCGCCACCCGGAGATGCCGCATCCTGTCGATATGTTCGCAAGGTACTTCGTCGAGCTGCCGATCTCCCCCGAGGAGGTCGAGCGAGCCCTGTCTCTTGACCCGCGCCACTGGCTTCCCGGGTTGGCCGAGCGAGCCCACCATCGAGGGGACGTGCTTCTCGCGGAGGTGGGCTTCGGCGAGGCCGTCCGCATCAAGAGAACGGTCGCCGTTGAGCTCGGGCGATCCGTTCGCACCGGATCCAAGATCGTGTTTCCCTTGCGCTGGGCGGCCTCCGGGGGTGCGGACCTCTTTCCATCGCTCGACGCCGACCTCGAGGTGGCACCCATCCGACCCGGACGAACCCAGCTCGCGATGAGCGCTCGGTACGTCCCTCCTTTCGGCACGGTCGGCCGGGTCATCGATCGTGCGGTCCTCTCGAGGGTGGCCGAGGCGACGCTCAAGGACTTCCTCGACCGCGTGGCCGACGCGATCATGGGTTCGCGGGACATACCGCGCCCCGCCGCGCGGCCCCGCCCCGCTCCTGCGCCCGCCTGAGCCGACCCGGGCTAACATCCCTTCGATGGCCGAGCCGAAGCGTCCCCCGCTCCGGGTCATGCTCGTCGACGATCACGAGGTCGTGCGGGACGGGATCCGAGCGATGCTTGCAGCCGAGGACGACATCCACGTGACCACGGAAGCCGCCACGGTCCGTGAGGCCATCGATGAAGCCGACCGCACGAGACCGGACGTCGTCGTGATGGACGTCCGACTCGCCGATGGGAGCGGGATCGAGGCGACGCGCGAGATCCGCGCGAAGCATCCGGAGACTCGCGTGCTCATGCTCACGTCGTTCGCCGATGACGAAGCGCTCTTCGCTTCCATCATGGCGGGCGCCTCCGGCTATGTCCTGAAGCAGGTTCGCTCCGGCGAGCTCGTCCGCGCGATCCGTGCGGTCGGAGCCGGTGACAGCCTCCTGGATCCCGCCGTGACGACCGCCGTCCTCGACCGGCTCCGCAAGGGGAAGCACCTCATGAGGGACGAGAAGCTCGCACGCCTCTCCCCCCAGGAGGAACGGATCCTGACGCACATCGCCGACGGCAGAACGAACAAGGAGATCGGCGACGAGCTCACGCTGGCCGAGAAGACCGTGAAGAACTACGTCTCATCGATCCTCTCGAAGCTCGAGGTGGCCCGGCGCGCGGAAGCCGCCGCGTACCTGGCCCGCCACACGACGATGCCGGGATCCGTCGAATAGGTTCCTAGGACTCGCACCGGTGCACGGAATCGATCCCCGCGCCGCCCCTGCATGTGTCCGATCCCGCGCCGCCGTTCAACGCATCGTCGCCCGACTCGCCCAAGATCGTGTCGGGGCCCAACCCGCCTCGAAGATCGTCGCCGCCGAACCCGCCGACGAGACGGTCCCTCCCTCCGCGCCCTACGAGCAGATCGGACCCGGGCCCTCCCTGCAGCACCTCACTCCACACGCTCCCCAGCAGGGAGTCCCAGAATGCGGAGCCAACGACTCGCTCGAAGCCCCCGACCACATCCGACCCGTCGCCCGTGGCGATCCCTACTCGAAGGTCGACGGTCAGCGCTTCGAGGGAGTCAGAGAGATCGAGTGTGTCGACCCCTGCGTCGCCAGCCATCGAGTCGTTGCCGAGCCCGCCGACGACAACGTCGTTGCCGGCGCCACCCGCCATCGAGTTGGCCGCACCGTCACCGATGAGGCGGTCGTGTCCGGACCCTCCGACCGCATTCTCGACGGCGGAGAGCGAATCCGTTCCGTCCCCGGTCGCGATCCCGGCGGCGAGGTTGACCGTCAGGTCACCGATCTCCGTCGAGTAGTCCACGACATCGATACCCGCGCCGCCCGTCAGTGCGTCGGCGCCGTCTCCGCCGGTCAGGGTGTCCCCACCCGCTCCCCCGTCGAGCACGTTGGCCCCGCCGTCCCCGACGAGCGTGTCCGGGCCCGCGCTGCCGGTCGCGTTCTCGAAACCCGAAAGGGAATCGCTCCCTTCACCGGCGCCGGTACCGGCGCTCAGGTTGACCGCCACGCCCGCCACCGAGGTCGAGTAGCTCACGGTGTCGACCCCTGCGGCCCCGAACAGCGTGTCGTCACCCGCGCCGCCGATCATCGTGTCGTTGCCGGAGCCACCCGCCAGGACATTCGCTGCCGCGTTGCCCGTGATCCCATCGTTCCCGGGTCCTCCTGTCACATGCAGGATGCCGTTCAGGGTGTCGGTTCCATCACCTGTCGCCGTGCCCGTGGCGAGGTTGACGGTGACATCTCCGATCGCGCTCGCGTAATCGGCTGTGTCCGCACCGGTTCCGCCGGCGAGCGTGTCGTTGCCCAGTCCGCCCACCAGCGTGTCGGCGCCGGCCCCGCCGGAGAGGACATTCGCGTTCGTGTCACCGGTCAAGCCATCGTCACCCGTTCCGCCGATCACGTTGAGGATCCCGATGAGGGTGTCGCTCCCTTCACCCGTTGCAGAACCTGAGACGAGATCGACATCCACGGCGCTCGCCACGCCACTGAAATCGGCCGTATCGGTGCCCGATCCCCCGGTGAGGATGTCGTCGCCGGATCCACCCGCAAGGATGTCATTGCTCGAGCCGCCGTTCACGACGTTCGCTCCCCCGTCACCGGTGAGTGAATCCGCGCCCGAGCCCCCGATCAGGTTCTCGATCCCCGAGAGGACGTCGGAGCCCGCCCCTCCGGTCGCCGTCGCCGTCGCGAGGTTCGCGATCACCGGCGTGGTCGCGGTTCCGTAGTCCCCGATGTCCGTCCCGCCACCACCCACCAGCGTGTCATTGCCCGTCCCTCCCACGAGGACGTCGTCGCCATCCCCGGCATCCAGTGTGTCGGCGCCGACGATGCCGTCGAGCGTGTCATCGCCGTCGCCCCCGATCAGCTCGTTGGCGAACCCGTTCCCGGACATCGTGTCGGCCTCCGGTCCGCCATCGGCGTTCTCCATATCGGTCGCCACGTTGTCGCCCTCACCGGCCTCCCCGTCGTCGAACGCGCCGTCCATCGTCACCACCACGCTCGCGCTGCGAGCGCCGTAGCTCACCCTGTCGATCCCCGACCCTCCGGCGAACGCGTCGGACCCGTTGGCAGCAGCTCCCTCTTCGAAGAGATCGTTGTCGGTGCCCCCCGACTCCGTGTCCGCCCCGAGCCCACCCACGATCACATCCGCGTCGGCGTCGCCGTTCAGCGTGTCTGCGCCATCGCCACCGACGATCGCGTCGGAATCATTGCCCCCGTTGATGGTCACCGAGGCGGCGAGGGCCGTCCCCGTCCCGTTCCCTCCGCCGGCACTCAGCAGGTCGTTCCCTCCGGCTCCCGAGAGCGTCCGGGCCTTGACTCCGATCGTCGTGATGTCGATGTCGTCGGCATCGTTGAGGTTGATCCCCGACGCTCCGAAGGTGATCACGTCGGCCGCGGGCGACCCGGTGATCGTCAGGTTGTCGCCCGCCCCCGCCCCAAGGTCGATCGTGAACTCGATCTCGTCGGTGAATCCCAGCTCATTCAGGACGCCGGGCTCGAAGCCGCCGCCCGACAAGTCGATCGTGACCGACTCGTTGCCGCCCGTGCCGGTGATGTTCACGGTGTCGCGGTTCAGCACGGTCGCGCCGCCGCAGTTGGTGGCGGCGAGCCCGGTCCCCGACACGCTGATGTTGCCAGTCTCGCTGCGAGCGACCGTTACCGCGTCGCTGGCGCCAAGGGTGATATTCACCGCGACCCCCACGGAGGCGCAGGTCGCGACGGCCTGGGCGGAGATCGGGTTCAGCATGAGCATCGCTGCCGCGAGCAGGGAAACGAGCCACACACGGAGCCCTCGAGATGTCGCGCCCATCCTCGTACTCCTGTTGATCAGAAAGGGTGAACCCTTGATAAGCGAGGGTGATTCTGCTTCGTATCAAACAGTGCTGCCCGGGGCATTGCCAGCACCTCGCGAACCGATGCGGATCCGCCGTTTCGTCAGAATCTTCGTTGCTCTCAGGCGACCGGAACAAGGGCCGGCAGCTCCGCTGGCTCCCGTGATCTGAGCGGTACCCTGGCCTGGTGCGCGCTCGAGGAGGACGGCCTCACACCCGCGGGCGACCGCTGTTGGTCGCCGTCTCGGTTCTCGCGCTCACCGCCGCCTCGTGTGGGGAAGGCGCGACTCGCGACCCTCAAGAGTTCGTGCGGGCGACGGCACTCGACCTCGCCACGACCACGATCGACGCGACGTACTCGATGACCTTCGAGTTCGCCGGCGAGACGTTCACGATGGAGGGCGAACTGGCGATGGACCTCCAGGCATCCGTCGGCAAGATGACCATCCGGATGAGGGGAGTTCCGAACGTGCCCGCCGACGCCCAACTCAGGGTGGTGATCGACGGAGACGACACCTACTTCCACGACCCCGACCTCTACGGGACCTCTGACTGGGTTCGGGTGTCCTCCGACGAGGCTGGTGTCGGTGATCAGGTGGGCACGGGTCCCGACCTCTCCGCGTTCCTCGGCTACCTCAACGGTGCCCGGAACGTCGAGACCGTCGGCCCGGAGAACGTCGCCGGGGCGTCGAGCACTCACTACAGAGGAGATGTCGATCTGGAGCAGGCGTTCGCGCATACGCACACGCAGGCGAACGATGCGGAGGAAGCGACCGAGCACCTGACGGGACAGCTCGGCGAGATCGACGTCTCGTTCGACGTGTGGATCGACGGTGCCGGGACCATGCGTCGGATGGATCTCGCGTTCGATCCTCGGGAAGGGGACGGCGCCTTCCGAGCCCGTGTGGATGTCAGGGAGGTCGGCGCGGAGCTCGACGTCGAGGTCCCCTCAGAAGAGCAGGTTGTCGATCTCCGCGATCTGGAACTCGCCACCTAATCTCGCGCGAAGCCGTGGGTCACTTGAGGATGTTCACGGCCCGGCCGGCGACCATCACGATGGTGGTGATCGAGGCCAGCGCCTCCACCGCCAACAGCATCTTGGCTCGGGGCGTCAGCGGCATCGTGTCGGTCGGGCTGAAGGCGGTCGCGTTCGTGAACGACAGGTACAGGTAGTCCACGAAGCCCGGCTTCCAGTCCGCCTGACCGAGTTCGTGCGTCGCCATCTGTGGGAATAAGAAGTCGGGCGTTCGCTGGTCGACGTGGCCACGGATCGCAGGCCCGCCACGGTCTACCTCCCAGTACCAGAGGGCGAACACGAGTATCAGGGTGAGCCAGATCTGGATGCCGGAGAAGACGAGCTCGCGACCGGTCACCGCTCCGCCGGACAGCACCAGGCGAACCAAGAGCGCCAACGAACCCACGTTCGCGATGTTCACGAGAGCGATGAGCAAGAGCGAAGCGAAACGGACGAGACGCACTTCCCCGCGGTGTCGGTAGGGTGCGCGCACGGTGAGCGGGACGAGCAGGGCGCCCTCCAGTGCCGGTATCACCCAACCCGGTCCGATCGTGAGCCTCACCGGCAAGGTCATGTAGAGGAGCAGAGCGCAGGTGACGGCAAGTGACGCCGGCCACCGCGGTTCCTTGGGCGGCTCCTCGCCGGAGGAGATCTCCTCGACTTCGTCATCCGATGCCATAACTCGCGCCATTCTGCCCCAATCGCGTGGTTGCCCGAGCGCGCGAAAGCCGTCCTGGACGGATCCGGTCGTCGGTCCGGCGCCGAGCTTCGCGGCGGCCAGGAGGAGGTTCGCAACCAACCCGACCGCGATGCTGCGCTCGTTCCGACGGCTCTCAGCTCGAGCTCAGTCATCGTCGGCGGGATGAGGATCGTCGTGGTCCGTGGCGCCCGGCGCGTTGTCTCGTACGGACATCGCCGCCTCCTCTGGCGAGGCGAACTCGTCCCGCTGGGTCACCGCGTCGCCAACGAGTTCGATCTCGTCGTCGGACAGGCCTTCGTCGACCACGGAGAGAGCTTTGTCGATGCTCGGCCGCTCGGGCCGCTCCTCGGCGAGGCGCTGGTCGAGGGACTCACCCTCGAGCCCCTCCTCGGCGGTCGTGCCGACCGACTCCGCTCCGAAGGCGTGGTCTGTCTGCATGATGGCTGCCTCGAGCTCGTCGCTCTCGTCCGCGTCCCGCGGCTCCTGATCCTCCATCGCTCAGCCCTCCTCGCCGATCTCGGCCTTCCCCCTGGACCTGAGCCTATCCCCGATCCGTCCCGAGCCACCCGATGATCGACTGGAGCTCGTGCGGCTGTGACGTGCTGGGTGTCCCACTATCTCCCCACGTTGTTGACCAGCAGCTTCGCCGCTCATGCCATTCGCGACATGGCTCACGAGGAGTACCATCGCATTCGGTCGGCTCCTTGATCAGTAGTCGACCAGCACGGTGGGAATGATCGGATGCCGCTCGGAAGGCGGCGAAGGGGGCGTTGACACGATGAGCATGACCCCGGACCCTCACCATCACGATGAGCCCACCCCGGCTCGCGACCCCGAGGGCGGAAGCGGCCTCGTCGGCTTCGCAGCGATCAAGTACGTCGCGATCGTCGTGATCGTGGTCGCGATCCTCATCTTCCTCGCCGTCTACGTGATTCCCGCCTTGACCGATTAGAAGAAGACGGCGAAGAGCTCGGGTTCCCCCGCTCGTGACCGAGGAGAAGATGACCCCGTCTCGGTCGCGCACCCGAGCCGGCACGTGGATCGACAACGTGGCGGCACGGCTCGCCCGGATCGGCGCGGATCCTACGGACGACGAGGAGCTGCACCACAAGAAGGCGCTCTTGGTCCTACTCGCGGTCCTGATCCTGCCCGTGTCCCTGGTGTGGGGCGCCTCCTACCTCGCCTTCGGCTCACGGGTCGGGGTGCTGCCATTCATCTACTTCGCCATCTCGGTCGGCTCGTTGGTGGTCTTCTCGAGGACGAGGAGCGTCGCGCCGTTCCTCACCGCGCAGCTCCTCGACGTCCTCCTCATGACGACGATCGGCCAGATGCTGTCGGGCGGGTTCCTTCCCTCTGGAGGGGTAGGGCTGTGGGGCATGCTGGCTCCCCTCGGAGCACTCGTCTTCCTCGAGGTGCGCCGGGCGACCGCATGGTTCGTCGGTTTCCTGGCGGCCTTCGTGTTCTTGGGCGTCGTGGGCGAGGTGTTCTTCACCGACGTCGACGTCCCGACCTGGTTCACGACAACGATGCTGGCGCTCAACGTGGTCGGGACCGGCGCCGTGGCGTTCACGGTCCTCGCGTCCTTCGCCACCCAGCGAAATGCGGCGCTTGCGGCCCTCCGGGCCGAACAGGAGCGGTCCGAGGCGCTCATCAAGAACGTCCTGCCGAGCTCGATCGCGGAGCGCCTGAAGGCCGCGACGGGGTCCATCGCCGACCACGTCGAGTCTGCCTCGATCCTGTTCGCCGACGTCGTAGACTTCACGCCGCTCGCACAGCGCCTTTCGCCGGCAGAGGTCGTGGGCACCCTCGATCAGCTGTTCTCCCACTTCGACACGCTCGTCGAGCGGCACGGGCTCGAGAAGATCAAGACGATCGGCGACTGCTACATGGCCGCGGCGGGTGTGCCGGTACCGTGCGCCGATCACGCGAGCAGGGCGGCGTTCCTGGCGCTCGACATGCAGGCCGCGGTCGCGACCTCGGCGATCGCCGGCCGAGATGGACTCGAGCTGAGGATCGGCATCAACTCCGGGCCGGTCACCGCCGGGGTGATCGGCACGAAGCGCTTCCTCTACGACCTCTGGGGCGATGCCGTGAACACGGCGAGCCGCATGGAGTCGAACGGCACGCCCGGTGAGATCCAGATCACGCGAGCGACGTACGAGCTGCTGAAGGACGGATTCGTGTGCCGGCCACGGGGGACGATCGAGGTCAAGGGCAAGGGCCAGATGGAGACCTGGTACCTGGAAGGATCTCGGACGGACAACGGCCGAACGGAAGAGCGCCCCACCTCAGAAGCCCGGGAACCGTTTCCTGGTGGCGCTAGAAGATCGCCTCAAGAACGCTGAAGGGCGGACTCGTTCGCCGCAGGTTCGCGAACGGCGATGACGTTGAGCGCCGGAACCGGCGTCCGGAACCCCTTGAGCGTGAGCTCACCGATGGGCTCCACGTCGACATGTTCTTCGACCTCCGCGTGGAGACGCTGTGTGATCAGGATCTGGCCGGCCGTCGCTTCGTCGGCGAGCCGTGCTGCGAGGTTGGTCACCGCGCCGATCGCCGCGTAGTCGGAGCGCCCTTCGAATCCGACCTCGCCGCACGTCGCGTAGCCGAGCGCGCTGCCGGACCCGAGGCCCAGCTCGTACCCGCGCTTGCGCCACGCCGGCGTCAGCTCCGCCATCTCCTCCCGGAGCGCGCACGCCAGCCGGACCGCGCGGAGCGGAGCGTCAGGGACCTCGTGGGGGTCGTTGAAGAAGAGCTGGACGCCATCGCCCTCGAGGAACCCCACCGTCGCGTCGAACCGTTGCACGAGACCCCCGATCACAGAGTGGAACTCCCCGAGCACCTGCATCAGCTCCTCAGGCTCGACCGCGTCGACGAAGCTGGTCCACCCGCGGAGGTCGGCGAAGAGCATCGCGACCTTGCGGCGATGGCTGCGGAGGATCGCGTCGTCGCCCGATGACACGATCGCGTCGACGAGCTGCGGTGAGAGGAACCGCCGGAGCTTCCGGACCCGCTCGAGCTCGACGATCTGCGTCTGCACCCGCTCCTCGAGCGTTCGATTCAGCTCGGTCAGCTCCGCGGCCTGCGACGTGATCGTGTCGTGGTAGCGCTTGATCCGCAGGAGCGACCGGACCCGCGCGAGCAATTCGTCCTGGTCGAACGGCTTGGCGATCAGATCGTCCGCGCCCGCCCGGATCGCCTCGGTCCTCTCCGACGTGCTCGCCGTGATCATGATCACCGGCAGCATCGCGGTGTCCTCGTTCTCCCGGATCCTGCGACACACCTCGTACCCGTCCGGCTGCGGCATCACGACGTCGAGCATCACCAGGTCCGGCTTGGCCGACGCGACGAGCTCGAGCGCGCGCACGCCGTCGGTCGCGGTGATGACGTCGTAGCCGCGCGGTGCAAGCACCGCTTCGAGCAGCCGCACGTTCGGAGCAACGTCGTCCACGACGAGGATCCGGGCGTCGCCGCTCATCCGGGCCGCCCCTCGCAGTGCTCCCGAACGACGAGGATGAGCTCCCGCACGTTCACGGGCTTCGACAGGTAGCCGTCGAAGCCCTCCGCAAGGAACCGCTCGCGATCTCCCCGCATGGCTTGTGCGGTCAGGGCGAGCACAGGGATCGTCGCCGTGCGCTCGTTCGCTCGCAGTCGACGGAGCGCTTCGACGCCGTCGAGGTCCGGGAGCTGGATGTCCATCAGCACCAGATCCGGCGTGTGCTCGGATGCCATGTCGACCGCCTCGCCGCCCGTCGTCGCCTCGAGCGTTCGGAAGCCGGTCGCGACCAGGACGTCACGGAACAGCTTCATGTTCTTCTCGTTGTCTTCGACCACGAGGATCCGCTCGCCCGTCATGACGTGAACGACCCCGCGGGCAGCGCGAACGTGAAGGTGCTCCCGCGACCGACCTCGCTCTCGACCCAGATCCGCCCGCCGTGGAGCTCCACGTACCGCTTCGAGAGCGCCAGGCCGAGGCCGGTTCCCTCGCGATGCCCGACCCCCGTCTCGCTCTGCTGGAACTCCTCGAAGATCCGCTCCCGGTCCTCGGGAGCGATCCCCGGGCCGGTATCGGCGACGGAGACCCTGACCTCGCCGTTGACCCGCGTCGCGCTCACGTCGACCTCCCCACCGGCGGGTGTGAACTTCACCGCGTTCGAGAGCAGGTTGAAGATGACCTGCTTGATCCGTCGCTCGTCGCCGGCGACCTCGTCGACCTCCGGATCGGCGATGAACGCGACGCGGACCCCATCCTCGGTCGCGCGCTCGCGCACCATCACCACGCCGCGCTCCAGCGCCTCCCGAAGGGAGAACGGGTGCACCTCGAGCTCGACCTGTCCCGCCTCGACCTTGGAGAGGTCGAGGACGTCGTTGATCAGCGAGAGGAGGTGATTGCCGGAGGAGATGATGTCCTCGAGGTACTCCGCCTGCTTCGGGTTCACGGAGCCGACCATCTCGTCGCGCAGCACCTGCGAGAATCCGATGATCGCGTTCAGGGGTGTCCGCAGCTCGTGGGACATGTTTGCGAGGAACTCCGACTTGTGCCGGCTTGCTTCCTCGAGCTCCGCGTACACACTGCGGAGCTGGTCGTTCATACGGTTGACGTTGGTGGCCAGCGCTCCCAGCTCGTCACGGTTGTCGACCTCGACGTGACCCGAGAAGTCGCCGGAAGCGATCGCGCCGAGACGACCGTCGATCCGCTGGATCGGTCCGATCAGCGACCAGGACAGGACGAACCCCAACGACCCGGCGAGGACGAGCGCGCCCGCCGCGACGCTGATGAAGAGAGCCCTGGAGCTCTCGAACGAACTCTCGTTGTGGGCGATCAATCGATCGATCTCGTCGGTGGTCCGGTTCGCGAGCCTGCTCGCGTCCTCCTTGATCGCGCTCGCGAGCTCCTCTACGTCGGCCCGGAACTGCCGCACCAGTTGAAGTTCGGCGCCCTCGATCGTGAGCTGGTCCCCATAGATCGGGATGATCTCCTGCCTGATCTTGGAGGAGAGCGCGTCGGCGTTCCTCTTGATCCTGTCCAAGATGGCCCGGTCGTTAAGGGGCGGCGTAAACAGGAGTTGATCCTGGCGGGTGTCCGGTCCGATCCGGTCTGCCGCGTCGATCGCGAAAAGGTCCACCGCGAGCGAGTTGGTCCCGCAGATCTGCTCAGGCTCACAGTCCGGCCAGAGGAAGCTGAAGTCGGGCGCGACGTTCGCCGACAGGACCTCTCGAAGCTGCTCGGCCTCGGCCCGGATCTTGCTGTATCCGACGGCCCGTTTCTGGAGCTGCCCGACGCTCGCGACACGGTCGTTCGATCGTCCGAGCACGATCTGTCCGAGCACCCCGACCGCTACCAGCAAGAGGGAGATGCCGACGAATGCGATCAACAGCTTCGTCCGAACGTTGGCCGGCAGGCGCGCCACGGCCCGGACGAACGGATCGCCGATCCGTCGCCGCCCGCCGTGGGCGTCCCGAGATCCGTGCTCTTCGGCCAAGATCTTAGACTTCGAGGACGGTCGTTCCGCCGATCATGTTCGTGATCAGCCACGCTCCGTCGATCCGCGAAACGTCGAAGTCCGCGGTGGTGGTCGACACGACTTTGTTGGTCTCGATATCGACATAGTGGCACTCGAAGTGCAGGGTGCCGCGATCGCCGTTGACCGTGATGTCGAGCTTGTACGCGGGGTGGTCCGAGACCCAGTTGTTCTGCTCCTGGAAGGTCTGCGACTCGTTCAGCCAGAACGAGCGGATCTCGTCCAGCCCCGACGCGGTCGCGCCCTGACCGATCGTCATCGTCGCGTTGGGCGCGAAGAGACTCATCATCATGTCGATGTTCTTCGTGGTAGTGGCGTGGTGGAAGTCCTTCTCGATCTTGTCGATCTCCCACATGTCCTGGAATCGCCGGGCCCCGGCGTCAGTCGAGCCGGCGCCCGAGCCGCCGCAGGCGACGAGCACGATCGAGAGGAGAAAGACCCCGAGTGTGCCTCCGATCACGAACCTCCGCATTGCGTCCCCCTTCCGTTGAGGCCGTTGGGCCTTCGATGCTCGACGAATGTTCACATCGCCGATCCGATCCGTCTAGAGGCTAGGGAGCGCGAGGGTCTCGGCCCACCCGGCCAACCGTCCGTGATGGGGGTGCTAGCACGGTATTTCCCTGACCTGCTCATTCCGCCCTCTCTGCGCGGTAGCGGCCGACCTGCTCGGGGAACGTGCTCACGTGGATCGGCTTCTCGAGCCACCCGGCGAAGCCCGCTTCCTCGAGCCAATCTTCGCTCCCTTCGAGGGGCGATGCGCTCAGCGCGACCACCGGGATGAGGGCCGTTCGCTCGTGTGCCGCGAGCCTCCGCGTCGCCTCCACGCCATCGATGTCGGGGAGGCGCAGGTCCATCAGGATCACGTCCGGCACGTGCTCCCGCGCGAGCGCGATCCCCTGGGCGGCCGTCGCCGCACCGAACGTCCGGAACCCCGCGGCGCTCAGGACGTCCAGGGCGAGCTTCCGGTTCCGATCGTTGTCTTCGACGACGAGGACGCTGGTCACAGGCGTATCCTCGCGCCATGCCGATCCGGCTCGTGATCGCCGACGACCATCTCCTCGTGCGCGAGGGCGTGCGGCGGGTGCTCGAGACCGAACCCGACATCGAGGTCGCCGCGGTGTGCGGCGACCTCGACTCCCTGTTCGCCGCGGTGGAGGCGGAGCATCCGGACGTGGTCGTCACCGACATCCGCATGCCGCCCGACAACACGGATGAAGGGATCCGGGCCGCCGAACGGTTGCGGACCACGGATCCCGACGTCGGCGTCGTGGTGTTGAGCCAGTACGCGACGCCGAGCTACGCCCTCGCCCTCCTCGAGGGCGGCAGCGCGGGCCGGTCGTACCTCCTCAAGGAGCGCGTGTCGGAACCGGACCAGCTCGTGTCGGCGATCCGGGCCGTGGCAGCCGGCGGCTCGGTGATCGACCCGAAGGTCGTGGAGGCGCTGGTCGCGGAGGACGCTCGCGGCGAGCAGTCGCCGATCCACCAGTTGACTGACCGTGAGCGCGACGTGCTCCGCGAGATGGCGGCGGGCAAGAGCAACGTGGCGATCGGTGAGTCGCTCTTCCTCGCGGAGCGGTCGGTCGAGAAGGTGATCCATTCGATCTTCCTCAAGCTCGGACTCACGTGGGAGCCGTCGGTCAACAAGCGCGTGAAGGCCGTGATCCTCTACCTGGCGGAGAGCGACTAGCTTCATCGCGAGAGCGGGAGGGATCCGGCGACAGTGGTCCGGCCGCCCTCCGCGGTGATCGTCACCCGGCCGCCCAGCGCCTCGACGCGATCGTGCGGGGTCCGGCGTTCCGATCCCAGGTCGCCGTCCACGTCGATCTCGAACGCCAGCGCGCCCTCCTCGTCCCGGACACTCACCATGACCGGGCGCTCGGCTGGCGCGCGCTCGAACGCGTCCAGGGCGCAGGAATAGACGGCGCCGGCGATCTCCGGCGGCACGCTGGCGTGCACGTCGGCGGTGAGCTTCACCTGCACGCCGGTCCGGCTCGCCGCCGCGCGGAGCTCGGCGACCAGCCCGCCCGCCTCGAGCAACGCAGGGAAGATCCGGTTGGCGAGCTCCTGCATCTCCGTCAACACCCGCCGCGTTTCGCGCTGGAGCTCCTTGAGGATCGCCTTCGCCGCCGCGCGATCGGAGTCCACCGATCCCGCGGCGACCTCCAGGTTTGCGGCGAGCGCCACCAGATCCTGCTGCACGCCGTCGTGCAGCGCCCGCTCGATGCCGCGACGTTCGGCATCAGCGGCCAACGCGATTCGTTCCCGAGAGGCTCGGAGCTCCTCGATCTCGCGGCGCAGCCCATCGAGAGTTGGCTGCTCCTCGGTCTGTTCGGTCTCCAAAGACTCCCTTCCCTTCTGTGCCGATGCTCGGCAGTTGTCCGTCATCGCTCGGCCGACGTCAAGCGGCCAGCACGGTAGCGGACCGGAAGGCAGCATCCCGTCGTTCGCCAGGCCGGCACCGTAGAGCCGGACACAACGACCTCCTAGCGTCGCAACCTGAGAACGCTCATCGGGAGAGAGGAGGACGACGGTGAAACTCGACGCACGTGGTTCGAAGGACCAGGACGTGGCTCCGCCCGAGATGGAAGATCACACCGCGAGCTTCGAGCTCTTCTACCGGTCCGAGCGCGACGGGCTCTTCGCCAATCTCTACCGGATGACCCGAGACCCGCATGAGGCTGAGGAGCTCGTGCACGACGCCTTCCTGAAGATCTGGGAGCGGTGGGATCGCGTGCGCCAGATGGATCGCCCCGCTGGGTACCTCCACCGGACCGCGCTCAACGCGTTCAGGACCCGGTACCGGCGAGCAAGTTTCGCGAAACGCCTGCATGGCCGGACCTGGAAGCCGGATCCGCTCGAAGACGTCGAAGGTCGCGATCGCGTGGACCGTGCCCTCGCGGCGTTGACGGTTCGCCAACGCGCAGCGGTCATCCTCACTGAACTCCTCGACTACACGTCTGTAGAGGCTGGGCGGGTCTTGGGCGTCCATCCGGGAACCGTGCGTGTGCTCGCACACCACGGACGCGACGCACTGAGGAAGATGATGTGAACGCCTCTCGGCCGAGCATTCCCGTGCCTTGGAGGGTGCGAAAGCGAGGAACTGGCCGTCGGGACATCGCTCCGCGCACGTGAGGCGAGAGGGGCGCAATCACCGCTCGAGCCGAACGCCGAGAGCCGCGAGCAGCTCCCTTGCCCTCGTCTCGTCATCCGGCTCTGGGGTGGTGCCCGAGGAAGAGATCACACGCGCTCGGCCTCGTCGTGCGAGCGCTTCCTCGTAGGGGACGCCGAACGACCGCCATCCTTCGGCGGCGCTCCGGTACTGTTCCGCGGCGTCCCCTTCCCCTCTGGCCTCTGCGAGGACGGCCTTCGCGGCCGTGAGCTGGAGCGAGTCTCGAGGCGAGCGAGCAGTACTCGTGGAGACGATCCGCGCGAGCAGGTCCGAGGCTCCGACCGCGACGCTCGTCCGTGCCACCTCGGCGAGTTTCGAACCTCGATATTCCTCGGCGACACCAAGCGTCGCGGAATCGAACTCCTCGAGCAAGGACCGGGCGGCGGCGGCATCGCCACCAGACGCCGCGACCGAGGCCCCCATCACCAGGGCCGGAACGAGCGCCTGGAGCTCTTCCACGTTCCTGGCGAGTGCGATGACCTGATCCGGATCGTCCACAACGCCCGCTTCACGTGCGAGGCCGACCGCCGACCGTGTCACTCGCGCCTGCACCTCGAGCGTGGCATCCAGGAGTCCCTGGGGGACCGCCAACAACTCCTCACACAGAAGGAGCGCTCGATCCCAGTCCCCCAGATCGAAGAGCGTGGCGGCGGTCGTTGCCTTCGCCCAATGCGCGGCAGTCGAGAACCCGCGACGCTCCGCCAGCTCCATCGCCGCCTCGAACTCCAGCATCGCTGCGGCCGGTCCTTCGACCGCCGCCCGCCACTCGCCCAGGTAATTCCGCGAGGTCACGATGGCGTTGGTGCTCTGCTCCTCCTCGGAGAGTCGCAGCGCATGCCGGAGATCATCGAGGCCGCCGAGGTCTCCTTGCGAGCAGCGCGCATCGCCGCGGATGTGCAGGGCCATGACGAGGAGCTCGTCCGAGTCGTGCTCAAGGATCGCGATGGCGCGACCAGCGAACTCGGAGGAGGAGCGCACGTGTCCGGCGAACATCTCCTCCTCGGCGCGGTAGGCGTACGCGCCCGCCAGGGCCCGCCCCGGCGGCAGCTCCTCGAGCACCCGAACCGCCTCGGCGAGGGTCTCGCGCGAGCGGGCCGTCTGGCCGAGCGCACCGAGCTGGGAGCCGACCCTCGTGAGGGCTTCGCCGATCAACGATCCGTCACCCGTTGCCCGGGCCACGGCAAGCGCCTCCTCGAGGCGTTCCAGCACGGCCCCGGCGTCGAGACGGCCGCTCCGCCGCCCCAGGATCGCCGACCGCATAAGCGCTGCGAAGCGATCGCCGTCCGGGCGTGCCAGGCTCACTGCTCGGTCGTACAGATCGAACGCTCGGCTCGCGTCGACCGGCGCGGCGCGATCGGCGGCCGCCATCGACCAGCGAAACGCGGGGTCTCGAGCCTCTTCCACGATCCGACGTTCTCCGGTCGCGGATGCGAGCTCGATGGCCGTCACGAAGTGCCTCGCGAGGAGGTCGGCGTGTTCGCTTGCCCGCTCCCCCGCCCGCGCCTCGATGGATACTCCGGCGGTGAGGTGACGCCGCGCACGATCGAGGCGAGGCAACCGCGAATACGCGACCTCCCTGATCAACGCGTGCGAGAACCCGTACGCGGGCTCGTCGAGCGACGACGTCTCCCACAGCTCGGCCACTCCCCGACGCACTAATGTCCCGAGAGCCTCTCGCGCCTCGGCTTCGGCTCGACGACCGAGGTCCGCGACGATGCTGGCCCAGAATTCGTCGCCGATGACCGACGCGTCGCTCGCCGTAGAACGCAGGTGGCCGGGGACCATGTCGAGCCGCGCGGCGATCAGATCGCGGAGGGTCTCAGGCGTGCCGATCGACCGATCGCCGCCGTCCCGCGGGTCACCGAGCATCCGCGCGTACTCGAGCGCGTAGAGGGGGTTTCCAGCCACGCGCTCGAGGAGCTCCGCCCTCACGGGAGCGGTCACCTCGATCTGCGCCAACAGTGCGGACACCATCCCCTCCGTCTCGTCGACGTCGAGCCGGGACAGCTCGACCACATCGGCACGCCTGTGCGCCGCCACCCATCCCGGATGTCGTTCCTCGAGGTCGGGTCGCGCGCACACGAGCACCAGGATCGGACGGCCCGTGACGCGTTCGACCATGAGCCGCAGCGTCTCGACGAACGTGACTTCGGCCCAATGCAGGTCCTCGATGACCAGGACGATGGGTCCCTCGTCGCTCGCATAACCGAGCACGCGCGCCCAGGCATCCGCGATCTCCTCAGTGGGGACGGTGGCACCGCCGACGGCAGGCTCGAGTCCGAGAATGGTCGCAAGCCGTATCGCTAGCCAACGACGCTCGGGGTCGTCGTCTTCGACGCGCCCGGCGAAGCGCTCGAGGGCATCACCCGCGGCATGCGGCCCGTCGGCCCCCCCGACGCCGGCGAGCGCCCGCACGGTGTCGGCGACCGGGGCGAACGTCGCGCCTTCTCCGTAGGGCAGGCACGAACCCGTGAGCCAACGCGCCGACCCCCCGAGACGCTCACGCAGCGCTTGCACGAGTCGCGACTTTCCGATGCCCGGCTCTCCGAGGATCGTGACGGTGCGACTCGACGCGATACGCCGCACCTCTTCGAAGGCCTCCTCGAGCAGACGCAGCTCTCGGCGACGGCCCACGAACGTCGGCGCGGCCAGGTCAGGAAGGGCGATCGTGCCCTCGCCCACCACGCGCCACACGCGGAGCGGGTCAGCTTTCCCCTTCACGGCCGCGAGCGGCAGCTCCTCCAACCCGAAGACGCCCCGCACGCGCGCGGCAGTCACGTCCCCCACCACGACGGATCCTCTTGGGGCGAGCGATTGCATCCGCGACGCGGTGTTCACAACGTCCCCAGCCACCGCTTCACCGACCTGGGGACCGGAGCCGAACGCCACGATCGCTTCGCCGGTGTTCACGGCGACGCGAACCGCCAGCTCAGGATCGACGCGACGAAGATCCTCCATCGACTCCAGGATCCGCAGCCCGGCTCGAACGGCCCGAACCGGATCGTCCTCATGGGCGATAGGAGCGCCGAAGACACCCATAGCCGCATCCCCGATGAATTTGTCAAGGGTGCCGCCGAACCGCTCGATGTCGGCTTTCACGCGCGTGTGGAAGGGAACGAGGATCCGTCGGACGTCCTCTGGGTCGGCGCGGTCGGACCGCTCGGTGAAGCCCACGAGGTCGACGAACAGGACGGAGACGACACGACGCTCCTCGGTCCGAGGCGCCTCCAAGGACGTGGTGAGGGCCACGCCACAGGTGGGACAGAAAGCTGCCCCTGGCGGGGTTCGCGCACCGCACGAAGGACAGACGGCCACGCGGGAAGTCTACGGAGTGCTGTGCGGAGACCCCGCGCCGAGTGGTCTCCTGATCTTCACCTGCCTCCCCCGATGGGCGACGGCGACGATCAGCGACGCGAACGGGAGCGACGGATCCGTCGCGACACCGGGAGCGCGTACCAGAACCACGCGTAGGTGAGGACCAGACTCACGGCGACGATCGTCGCCGTGCCCGTCCCGAACAAGACATCGAGCACCATGAATACCGAGCCTGCCATGGCGAGTGCGAGGAACAAGATGCCTCCGGCGGCAAGATGATCCTGGGTGATGATCATCTCCTTCTTGTCCGACGCCGTCTCTTCCTCGAGTCGCCGGAAGCGATGTCGGTGGTAGGCCGCGGGACCGATCAGCAGCGCCGACGCGACAGCTGCGCAACCGAGAGCCACCGCATACACGGCCCTGTCGAGATCGTCGGTCTCCACGAAACCGCTGTTGAAGGGCAAGATCAAGAGGAAGGCGAACAGGACCTGCACGCCGGGAATGACGATCCGCAGCTCGTTCAGGAGCTCGATCAACTTGCGATTGAGCCGCTCTTTCTCCTGGTCCTCGTCGCCCATCCAGGAGACCCTACCGGGGGCGACGCGCTTGAACCCAGGACAGCTCGTCCCTTTTCGGGTTACCTGCGCCCGCGCGGGGCCCTCAGAGATGAGCCCTCTACTTGAGCTGCAGAGGCCAGGCGAGCGATACGGAATCAGCCAGAACCCCTTGCCGCGTAAGCGAAACCTCGATGGGCGATACAGCGGACGAATCCTCACTTCTTGCATGCGGAGGCGAAGGAGCGCAGAATCACGAGCGCCTACCTGATCGAGGAGATCTTCGTCCCGCGAGCTCTTTCTCGACCTCGTGCGTTTGCATCGCCGAAGTGACGCGATCATGCGTCGCCATCTTCCTGATCTGCGACGCGAAGGTCGAGATTCCGCAGGAGCATCGCGTTGGCGGCCACCACGATCGTCGAGACGCTCATCGCGACGGCGCCCGACGGCGGGCGGGAGGACGAACCCGGCCCACGCCAGCGCCCCGGCGGCGAGCGGGATCGCGACCACGTTGTAGCCGACCGCCCACCCGAGGTTCTGGACCATCTTGCGGTAGCTCGCGCTCGACAGGCGGCGGACCGCGACGACGCCGCGCGGATCGTCGCTCGCCAGCACGACGCCGGCCGACTCGATCGCGACGTCCGTGCCGGCTCCGATCGCGATGCCGACGTCGGCGCGGGCCAGCGCCGGCGCGTCGTTCACGCCGTCCCCGACCATCGCGACCCGGAGCCCCCGGTCCTGGAGATCGGCGACGGCCGCGTCCTTGTCCTCCGGCAGCACCTCCGCGATCACCTCGTCGACGCCGACGTCTGCGCGCGACCGCTTCGGCGACCTGCCGCGCGTCGCCGGTGATCATCACCACGCGGACGCCCTCGTCGTGCAGCGCCGGACCGCCTCGATCGACTCCGGGCCGGATCTCGTCCTCGAGCGCGAGCGCGCCGACGACCTCGCCGTCACGCACGACGTCAGCACGGAGCGCCCCGCGCGCCTGCCACGCCGCGAGCTCATCGGCGAGCTCCGGCGGCGGCTCGAGCCCGCGCTCGCGGCAGCAGCGCGGGACCGCCGACCGCGACCTCGGACCGCCGACCGCTCGCGCGCGACCCCACGGCCGGTCATCGACCGGAAGCCGACGCCGCGGGAACCGCACCGTCCTGCCGGGCGCGCCGCGACGATCGCTCGGGCGAGCGGGTGCTCGCTGTCCGCTTCCACCGCGGCCGCGAGCGCGCAGGACCTCCTCGATCGCCTCCGACGCGCGGCGACGTCGCGGACCGACGGGCGCGCCCCGCGTCAGCGTCCCGGTCTTGTCGAACAGCACGGCGTCGACGGTCCGCATCCGCTCGAGCGCGAGGCGATCCTTGACGAGGATCCCCGCGCGCGCGGAGACCGCCGTCGAGATCGCGATCACGAGCGGGATCGCCGAGCCCGAGCGCGTGCGGGCACGAGATCACGAGCACCGTGACGGTTCGCTCGACGGCCTCGTCGAGGTCGCCCGAGCGCTGCCCAGACGACGAACGTCACGAGCGCCGGCGCCGACCGCGACGTAGAAGAGGAGCGCGGCGGCGCGGTCGGCGAGCGCCTGCGCTCGCGATCGCGAGGCCTGGGCCTCCGCCACCAGCCGCTGGATGCCCGGCGAGCGCCGTGTCCTCGCCGACCGCGGTCACGCGCACGCGCACCGAGCTGTCGGTCGCGACGGTCCCGGCGACGACCCGATCCCCACTCGCGCGGCGACGGGCTGCGACTCCCCGGTGATCATCGACTCGTCGAACGCCGCGTCCCCTCCTCGATCATGCCGTCCGCGGGCACGCGGCCGCCCGGACCGCACGAGGACGAGGTCGCCCGGCGCAGCTCGCGCGACGGGACCGGTCGGTCTCCGGCGTCGTCGACGATCTCGGCGTCGTCGGGCAGCAGCGCCGCCAGCGCCTCGAGCGCGCCCGGACGCCTGGCCGAGCGCCTTCATCTCCTGCCAGTGACCGAGCAGCATCACGTCGATCAGCAGCGCGAGCTCCCACCAGAACTCGAGGTCGAGCCATCCGGCCTCCGACGCGACGCTCGCGACGAACGCGACGACGATCGCCAGCGAGATCAGCAGCATCATCCCGGGCTGCCGGTCGCGGATCTCGCGCGACGCCGCCTCGGAGGAACGGCGCCGCCGCCGTAGACGAAGACGATCGTGCCGAAGATCGCGGGGATCCGATCCGACGAGCGGGAAGGTCGGGGCGGTGTACCCGAACCAGTCCTGGACCATCTCCGACCAGACCAGGACGGGACCGTGAGCAGCGACGCTCAGCCAGAAGCGGTCGCGGAACATCGCGACGCTGTGGCCGGCGTGCTTGTCGTGCCCCCCGTGCCCCCATGGCCGCGTGCATCCCTGGCGCGCGGTACCGAGGACTGCGCGCGCTCCTGCGACTTGGTCCCGTGATCGACTTCGTGTTCGCGATGATCGACATCATCCCCGAGCTGCGACCCGATGTACGCGGTCGGACGGCGACGAACCTGTCATGACAGGCGTCTGAGCAGAAGTGATCGTGACTCCCTCGCGCTCGGCGGCAGCCGGCACCACCTATGATCCGCATCGCCGCAGACCGGCGTCCGTCGCCTTGGCCCTCGCTCGCCGTCCCAGGATTCGCTCACAGCAGCCGTGGATGGAGAATGTATACCC
>CAVXJL010000018.1:0-207729 GCA_963762015.1 uncultured Actinomycetota bacterium | reverse complement strand
TTCACCTCGCGTGCGAGCGCTCGGTGGTGGATGCCGGCAACATCGAGTACTCCCCCGTCACCCATCCCTTGCCGGTGCCGCGGAGCCAGCGCGGGGCTTCGGTCGACACGGAGGCCGCGCACAGCACTCGCGTCTTGCCCATCGAGAACAGCACCGAGCCGGCGGCCCATTCCTGGTAGCCGAGCTCGTAGGCCACCGGGCGCAGCTGGCCGGGCGCCGACCGTCGGGTCGGCGGTCATCGACCGACCTCCAGGACCATGCCCGGGACCGCGATGTCGATCGGCCCGGTGAACGTCTCCGCCGCCTCGCGGATCGAGATCCGATGGTCGAGCTCGGGCGTCAGGTGTGTGAGCACCAGGTGATCGGCGGCCGCGGCGCTCGCGAGCTCGCCCGCCTGCGCCGCCGACAGGTGGAAGGGATAGAGCTTCGACGCGTTCTGATACGTCGCCTCGCACAGGAACAGATCGGCGTCACGCGCCGAGCGCGATCGCCGCCTCGCACGGTCCCGTGTCGCCCGTGTACGCGAAGACGACCCCGCCCGCCTCGATCCGATAGCCGAGCGAGAAGCACCCCGATGTGCTGCATCTCGAAGGCGTGATCCGGAACGGCCCCAGCTCGAAGACCTTGGCGGGGGCCGCGGTCAGGAAGTCGAACGCCTCCGCCATCACGTTGCGCCCGTTCTCCGAACCAGCGCCGCCGCGATGTCGGTGAACCCTCCGGGGGACCAGAAGGGAAGACCTGGACTGCCCGAGCCGCCCGTAGTGCCTCGCGTAGAACGTCGGGATGATGTCGACGTAGTGGTCGGGATGGCCATGGGTGATGAGCATCCCCTCCACGTCGTCGACACCGACCACCTGCTGGAGGCGGGCGAACGTGCCGGTCCCGGCGTCGATCTGGAGGTGATAGCCGTCCTGCGTGAGGAGGTAGCCGCAGTTCTCGCCGCCGGCGCCGGGCCACGTGCCCTGCGCCCCCAGGACCGTCAGCTCCACGCGCCCTCCACCGTCACCTGCTCGCACGCCGAGGTCCCGCACCTCGGGACCCAGGAACACCTCCGCCAGACTCTGGAACCGATCGGGGTCGCCCGTGGTCACGAACTCGTGCACGGGCCTTCCGCCGGCCGGCGCAAGCAGCTCTCGCGACACGAGCTCACCGTACACGTCCTTCGCGGTCTCCTCCGCCGACGAGACCAGCACGACGTCGGGACCGAGCTCGAGCTGGAGGAGCCCGGACAGGAGCGGATAGTGCGTGCAGCCCAACACGAGTGTGTCGATCCCGGCTTCCATGAGTGGCTCAAGATACCCGCGCGCGACGGCGCGTAGCTCCGGAGAGCTGGTGTCCCCTCGTTCGACGTGATCCACGAACGCGGGGCACGCGACCGTGTGAAGCGTCACGGCCGAGCCGATCGCCCGCTGGTAGGCGCCCGTCGCGATCGTCGCCTCGGTGCCGATCACGCCGACGATGCCGTTCCGCGTCGCTCGGATCGCCGCCCGCGAGCCGGGGTTCACCACTCCCACCACCGGGATGTCGGCGCTCACGGCGATGTCACCGATCGCCGAGACCTCGATCGAGTTGCAGGCGATCACGAGCAGCTTCACGTCCCTCCGCACGAGGTACTCCGCGATCTCGAGCGCGTACGCGCCGGATCCGCTCGACCGGCTGCGACCCGTACGGGAACCGGGCGGAATCGCCCACGTAGATCAACGATTCGTGAGGAAGGAGGTCGATGATGGCCCGCGCGACCGTGAGCCCGCCGACCCCGGAGTCGAACACACCGATCGGCCGCGGGTCGCTCACCACCACAGGGACTCGGAGACCTTCTTCTCCGCGGTCGAGAGATCGTCCGCCCACGCTTCCGTGGAGAGGTACTTCCAGCCGCCGTCCGCGAGGAGGCAGACGACGTCCCCTTCGTCGACCTCGGCGGCGATCCGCTGCGCACGTGGATCGACGGCCCCGGACGAGATGCCCGCGAAGATCCCCTCCTTCGCGGTCAGCTCTCGCGTCGCCCGGAGCGCGTCGTCGGAGCGGACCAGGAACTTCCGGTTCACCTCGGACGGATCGAAGATCGGCGGGACGAACCCCTCGTCGAGCGAACGCAGCCCGTACACGAGATCGCCGAGCTCCGGCTCCGCGGCGACGACCCGGATCGACGGATCGTGCGCGTGCAGCGCCCGCCCGGCCCCGGTGAGCGTGCCGCCCGTCCCCATCCCGGCGACGAAGTGCGTCACCTCGGGGAGGTCGGCGATGATCTCGCGCGCGGTTCCCTCCTCGTGCGCTCGTGGGTTCGCCGGGTTCCCGTACTGGAACGGCATGTAGTACGCGGGTCGTCGCGCGAGCGCGCGCGCCACCTCGATCGAGCCGTTCGTCCCCTTGTCCCCGTCGGAGAAGACGATCTCGGCACCGAACAGACGCAGGAGACCGAGGCGCTCCTGGCTCGCGTTGTCCGGCAGGACGACGGTGAGCCGGTAGCCCTTGCGGCGGGCGACCATCGCGAGCGAGATGCCCGGTGTTCCCGGAGGTCGGCTCGAGGATCGTCTTGTCGGGCGTCAGCTCGCCCGAGGCCTCGGCGGCCTCGACCATCGCGAGCGCGATCCGGTCCTTCGTCGAGCCCGTCGGGTTGTTGCCCTCGAGCTTCGCCCACAGACGCACGCCGGGCTTCGGGGACATCGCGGGCATGGCGACGAGCGGCGTGTTGCCGATCGCGTCCAGGATGTCGGCGTAGCGCGTCACGCCGGGATTATCCCAGCGGTGCGCGGACGACCGGAGGACCGAAGGTCTAGCCGCCGGCGACGGCGGGCAGGATCGAGACGGTGTCGCCCTCCCCCACCTCGGTCTCCAGGGAGCCGAGGTAGCGCACGTCCTCGTCGTTCAGGTAGACGTTGATGAACCGATGGAGCCCCCCGTCCTCGGACCGGACGTTCTTCGTGATGCCCGGGTACTTCGTCTCGAGGTCGTCGAGGACGTCGCGGAGCGTGTCACCTTCGGCGCTCACCTTGGGCTCCCCTCCCGCGTGCTTGCGGAGGATCGTGGGCAGCTTCACCTGGACGGGCATGTCGTGGATGCTCCTTACTCGGGTCGGGCGGGCACGCCGCAGAACTGCTCGTAGTCGATCAGCTCGGTGATGGTCGGCTCCTTGCCGCACACCGGGCAGTCGGCGTCCCAGCGGATCTTCACTTCCTGGAAGCTCATGTCGAGGGCGTCGTACAGGAGCAGCCGTCCCTCGAGCGTCTCGCCCTCGCCGGTCATCAGCTTGATCGCCTCGGTCGCCTGGATCGAGCCGATCACGCCGGGCAGCACGCCGAACACGCCGCCCTCGGCGCACGACGGGCACGGTGCCGGGCGGCGGCGGCGTCGGGAAGAGACACCGGTAGCAGGGCGTCTCCTTGCCCGGCATGAACACCGTGGCCTGTCCCTCGAACTGATAGATCGAGCCGTAGACGAGCGGCTTGCCGAGGAACTGCGTGGCGTCGTTCACGAGGTAGCGGACCGGGAAGTTGTCCGTGCCGTCGACGATCACGTCGTAGGGCTCCATCACGTCGAACACGTTGGTCGAGAACAGCAGCGTGTCGTGGCCGACGACCTCGATCGTCGGGTTGATCGCGCGCAGATGCTCGAGGGCCGAGTCGACCTTGGAGCGACCGACGTCGGCGTTCGTGTGCAGGATCTGGCGCTGGAGGTTGGAGACGTCGACGGCGTCGAAGTCGACGATGCCGATCTTCCCGACGCCCGCGGCGGCCAGGTACATCGCGATCGGCGAGCCGAGCCCCCCGGCCCCGATCACCAGCACGCTCGAGTCGAGGAGCTTGCGCTGACCCGCCGCCCCGACGTTGGGCAGGATGATGTGGCGCGAGTACCGCTGGACCTGATCCTCGGTGAACCGCGGGCTCGCTCACGTGATCGTCAGCTCCTCTTCCTCGACCTCGCCGTCGCGGATGAAGAAGGAGCGCATGACCGGCTCCTCGCGGTCCGCGACCGAGAGGAGCAGGTACCGGGAGTCCGGATAGAAGGCCAGGCGCCGGTCGGTCTCCGACGGATAGGCCTCGGAATGGGTGTGGGAGTGATAGATCGCCCAGAGGTCCCAGCCACGGTCGTCGAGCTCGTCGAAGACCTTCAGCTGCTCCTTGCCGTCGAGGCGGTAGGTGGCGGGGCTCGCGTCGGCGTTGGTCATCGCGTACACCTTGACGGGCACGCCGGCCTCGGCCGCGATGAGACCGCAGGCCTCGTTGGGGAACTCGCGGAGCGCCTGCTCCACGATCTCCTTGTAGTAGACGCCGTCGAGTTCAGCCATGTCCTCGTTGGATGGCCGGCGGAGCCCGCGGGAGGCGGACCCCTCTTGCACCTGCAAATCCTACCAACGAGGTCGGATATTCCCGGCCGCCCGGGCCTGCGGTACGCCGGGCCCGCCTGGGACGATACGCACGGGATGAAGGTCGCGGTCGTCGGACACGTGGAATGGATCACGTTCGCGCGCGTGGATCGGGTGCCCACCGCCGGCGCGATCGCACATGCGACAGAGACCTGGTGGGGAGCCGGCGGCGGCGGCGCCGTGTCCGCCGTCCAGCTCGCGAAGCTGGCGGGATCATCCGAGCTGTTCACGGCGCTCGGCGGGGACGGCGTGGGTCGTCGCGCGCGCGAAGAGCTCTCGGCCTCACGGGTCCACGTCCACGGCGAGGAGAGGCCGGATCCCACCCGTGAGGCGCTGTGTCTCGTCGACGGCGACGGCGAGCGCACGATCACCACGCTGGGACCCCGGCTGGAAGCGCGCGGTTCCGACGGTCTCGCGTGGGACCACCTGGACGACGCCGGCGCCGTCTACGTGACGGCCGGCGATGAGGACGCGCTTCGTCGAGCACGCGTAGCGAGGGTGATGGTGGTGTCGACCCGGCATCTGGCCGTCCTCGCCGCGTCGGGCGTGCGAGCCGACGCAGTGGTCGGGAGCGCCTTCGACGTCCACGAGCGCTACGACCCCGAGGTCCTGGCCCACGCCCCGCCCGACCTGGTAGTGCTGACGGAGGGAGCGGAAGGTGGATCGTTCGCAGCGTCTGACGGCGAGCGACGTCGCTTCGAACCGGCCCCGCTCCTCGGCCCGATCATCGACACGTACGGAGCCGGCGATTCGTTCCACGCCGGACTCACGTACGGTTTGGGTCTAGGTCTCGAGGTGACCGAGGCGCTGCGGCTGGCCGCCCGGTGCGGCGCGGCCGCCCTGGGCGGCCGCGGCCCGACGGGCGGCCAGCTCACGTCGGCAGACCTGTCGGCGCGGCCTGATCTACACACGGACGAAGCGGACCTCGCGGCGTTCGAGATCAGCCTCCTCGAGGCGAACCCGGACCTGGGCCCCGAGCTCGTGCACGTCGTCGCACGGTCCGATCACCGCGGGATCGCGCAGGGCGACCTCGCCGCGGCCGTGCTTCCACAGGTCGACGACCACCGCGTCCGCTTGGCGGCCCACGAGGGGCGCGAGCACGGCTGCCTCCACGGCGTCGACGATCGTCCGCTCGAGGCGGCCGGTCTTCTCCCCACCGAGCGCCATCTCGATCGGCAGCGCCGGGAGCGCCCCGCGCGCCCACGGCGGCACGTCGCTCCCGGAGACGAGAGCGAGGCAGACCTCGTTCACGTAACGGTCGACCAGGCGCCGCAGCGGCGCGGTGCAATGGGCGTAGGGAGCAGCGATCGCGGCGTGCTCCTCGTCGGGAGGTGGCTTCCCGTCGAACGCGGTGTACGCGGCGGCGCGGAACAAAACCGCGGCTTCCTGGAGGAAGACCGACTGGGCCGTCGAACGGCTCGCGTCGACCGTGTGCAAGAGCTCCGGATAGGTCATGGCATCCGGCCAGTCCACACCGAGCCCGGTCGCCACCCGGCGCAGCCGCTCGACGTCGTGCGGATCGGGCGGCGGCATCGTGCGGATCACGCCGACGCGACCGTCCAGCATGATCCGGGCCGCGACCCGGCCGGTCAACAGGGAGAGCTGCGCGTTCCACGTCTCGACCGGCAACGGCGATGTGAAGGTCAGGCCGAAGCCGCCGGCGCGCGGCACGACCTCCTGCGTGGGCAGGCCGAGGCTGGCCCCACCCCTGGCGCGCTCCGCCTCCTGCAGGGTCGAGCCGATCTCGGGCAGCAGCTCCAGCATGGGGTCCGCGGTCCCCCCGTCGATCGCTGCCTGCGTTTCCGCGTAGCCGAGCTTCGCCCGGCTCGAGACCAGCGCGCGCTCGACCTGAGCGTCCACCGCGAGCCCGTCCGCGTCGACGTCGACGCGCCACAGGGCGGCCGGACGCGGACCATCGGGCAACAGCGAGGCCGCCGCCTCGGAGATCGCCGGCGGGTACAACGGCGTCCGTACATCCGGGCTGTAGGCGGTCTCAGCCCTGCGGTGCGCCTCCAGGTCGATCGCTCCGCCCGGTGTGACGAACGCGGATGGGTCGGCGATCGCGTAGTGGAGCCGGAACCCACCGCCCCTCCGCTTCAGATGGAACGCTTGATCGAGGTCCATCGACTCGGGAGGGTCGAGCGTGACGAGAGGGATCTCGGTGCGGTCGACGTCCGGCAGTCGAGGGGACCTCGACGACGACTCGGCCTCGGCGAGCACCTCGGGCCGGAAGGACTCAGGGATCCCGATCTCGGCGCGGATGTCCCGGAACGTCGAGCTGAGCGCCTCAGCGGGCGCAGTCAGCCGGATCCGGCGCCTGGGCATCGCTCCAGGATACGAACCTCGTCTACCGCAGCAGCTCCGCGGTCGTCGCCCAGAGCTCGCGGTCGTCGTCGCGGAAGGCCTGGACGGCGGCCATCGTCGTCGGCCCGAGCGCGAGGTTCGTGCCCGGCAGCGTTCCGGCGGATCTGCTCCAGCTCGCGGCGAGTGAACTCGCACGTCGAGGTGTTCGGTTCCACGCCGTAGAGAGCGGCGCCGTTCAGTCCGAGGATCTTCGCCTTCAGCTCCTTCGTGAGCTTCGGGTAGCCGTAGCGCTCCCGGAACTCCTGGGAGATCTGGAAGGTGCGCATCGCCTGGATCAGCGGCTGGGGCGAGCCGTAGAAGAGGCAGTCGGTTCCCCAGAGCACGTTGTCCTGCCCCACGTGCTTCAACAGCTTGCCGAGGACGTGCGCCGCCTGGTCCGGGTAGCGCATCACGTACCACCACGTCGAGCCGATCTCCGCGTAGACGTTCTCGTTCGGCCCGATGCCTGCGCGCTCCATCGAGGCGATCAGGCGGTTCACGCCGAGGTGCGCCGTCTCCGGCGTGTACGGGCCCTCGCTCGTCCCCGCCTCGAAGCCGGAGTGGTACGCGACGAAGTTCACGTCGGGATGGCGCCTGGCGGCGGGGCCGATGTCGTCGGGCGATGCGTTCGGGATCCCGAGCGACAGTCCCTTGTGGGTGCAGATCGTCGGGATCCCGAGGTCCACGGCCTTGCGGATGAACCGCTCGCCGAGGTCGCCGCCGTCGCGATCGTCGAGCCACCACACGTTGCCGTCCCCCTCGAAGGCCCCGGGGAAATGCGTGAACGTCTTCCACGCCGCGACCGGGTAGCGGCTCGCCGTGTGCTCCATCGCGTCGAGGGCAGCCCGCTGCGTCCCCACGTTGGGGAGGGCTTGCGCGTGGAGCAGGATCCGCTCGTCCCGGCAGAGTCCCTCGACGGTCTGGCGGGTGAGGTCCATGATCTCGGGCGACAGCGGGCTGCCCTCGGGGAAGATCGGGAGCGACGACAGCACCAGCATGTTGGTGTCCGAGCGGAGGAACATCAGCTCGAGGAAGTGCTCGATCGAGTAGCACACGCGAGGGTCGTCCTCGCCGCAGTCCTTCTGCGGGAAGCTCTGCCAGAAGTTCTGACCGTTCAGGACCGGGTTCAGGTGGTACTCGAGCAGGTGCCCCTGGATGTCGAACATGAACTCTTCGCCGCCGAGCGCCTCGTAGGCGCTCGGCGGCTCCACCGAGGCGCTCGGCGGGATCTCGTAGGACCCGCCGGGCTCGCTCGTCGTCGACGACGGGTTCGCGCGGTGCTCCTCCCGCGTGCATGCGTTCAAGGCGAGGAAGGTCGTGGCCGCGCCGCAGGCCGAGAGCAGGAACTCCCGGCGGCTCATCCCGAGCCGGCGGGCGTTGCGCTCCGCGTCGTCGCGGGCGCGGCGGATCGTCTCTCGAAGGACCGGAGGAAGGACCGGCTCCGGGTCGTACTCGGCGTTCGATGCCGGCCCGAACTCGATCGGGAGCCCGGGGTCCTCCTCGGCCCAGTCGGTCGGTGGCTGCTTCGGCCCGTCCACGTCGCCTCCTCCCGCAACGATAACGGGCGCGGCGCGGGCTCGGTTCCTCCCGCTCAGAGCGCCGAGCGCGCCGGACGACGGTGATCCGGCCGGGATCGCCGGCGACGACCGTGCCGATCCTCGCGAACGGCACGTCGTGCTCACGCGAAGGCCGCCTCCATCGACGGCTTGTGCTTGGCCGCGATCAGCAGACCGCCCGAGGTCTGGGCGTCGGCCAGGATCATCTGCTCGGGCTCCGGAAGATCGCCGAAGTCCGTGTGCGCACGGACGTAGGCGAGGTTCCGCTTCGTGCCGCCGGGAACGACGTCGCGGCGAGCGAGCTCGAGGATCCGAGGATCCATCAGCGGGATCGCCGCCGGCGTCGAGCTCGGCCGCCACACCGGATGCCTCGAGCATCCGGTGCAGGTGGCCGAGCAGCCCGAACCCGGTGACGTCGGTGGCCGCCTCGGCGTCCGCGTGCCGCATCGCCTCGGATGCCGCCCGGTTCGTCGTCGTCATCAGCTCGACCGCGGCCGCGACGAGGTCGTCGTCCGCCAGGCCTCGCTTGATCGCCGTCGAGACGATCCCGAGCCCGAGCGGCTTCGTGAGGTAGAGAGCGGCGCCGGCAGGCGCCGTCGAGTTGCGCACGACCTCATCGGGCGCCACGAGTCCGACCGCGACCATGCCGTACTTCGGCTCGGGGTCGGTGATCGAATGGCCGCCCGCGACGACCACGCCCTCCGCCGCGGCGACGTCCACCCCGCCCTGGAGGACCTGCGCGAGCATCTCGAGCGGGAGGTCGTCCACGGGCCAGTTCACGATGTTCAGCGCGAGGAGCGGCCGCCCCCCCATCGCGTAGACGTCGGACAGCGCGTTCGTCGCGGCGATCCTTCCCCAGTCGTAGGGGTCGTCCACGATCGGCGTGAAGAAGTCGAGCGTCGCGATCAGGCCCTCTCCCGACGGCAGCCGGTACACGGCCGCGTCGTCTCCGGTGTCGGCCGCGACGAGCACGTCCGCGGACACCGGCGGGAGCTTCACGTCCCGCAGGACCGTGAGCAGATCGTCGGGGCCGAGCTTGCAGCCGCAGCCGGCGCCGTGACTGAAGCTCGTGAGTCGCCGCTCCCCCGACGAGATCGTCTCAGTCGCCATCGGATGCGGGCTCGCCGGGCTCGGTCCCCATCGCGTGGAAGCCGCCGTCGACGTGGAGGAGCTCGCCGGTGATGCCGGCCGACAGGTCCGACAGGAGGAACGCCACCGCGCCGGCGACCGGCCGGGGATCCGTCGTGTCCCAGCCCAGAGGCGCACGATCCGCCCAGCTCCCGGCGATCTGGTCGAAGCCCGGGATGCCCTTGCCCGCCATCGTCTTCATGGGTCCGGCCGAGACCGTGTTCACCCTGATCTTCTTCGGACCGAGGTCCCTGCGCCAGGTACCGCGTGACCGATTCGAGACCGGCCTTCGCCACCCCCATCCAGTCGTAGATCGGCCACGCGACCCTCGCGTCGAAGTCGAGTGACACGATCGCGCCTCCGTTCGACTCCATCAGCGGCAGCATGCCGACCGCCACCGATTTCAGCGAGAACGCGCTGGTCTTGAACGCGGTCGCGACGCTCTCCCACGGCGTGTGCAGGAAGTTGCCGCCGAGCGCGTCCTGGGGAGCGAAGGCGATCGCGTGCAGGAACCCGTCGAGGCTGCCCCCATCGGCGATCGAGCTCCGCGCGCACCGCGTCGATCTGCTCGGGCTCGTTCACGTCCATCTCGAGGACGTCGGGAGGGTCCGGGAGCCGCTTCGCCATCTTCTCGGTGAGGCTGACGGTCCGCCCGAAGTTCGTCAGGACGATCTCGGCGCCCTGCTCCTGGGCGACCTGGGCCGCGGAGAACGCGATCGACTGCGGCGTGAGGACGCCGGTGATGAGGAGCTTCTTGCCCTCGAGCAGCATCGGCCAACCTTACCCGGCGGTGCCCGCGATCTCCCAGGTCACGTTCCCGTCGTCGTCGAGCTGGGTGACGTCGACCCGCAGTCGGACGCCTTCTCCCGGCGCGCGGGCGGTGCACACGAACGTCGCCCCTCGCTCCACCTCCACGCCTTCCGGACACTCCGCCTCGATCCCGGAGACGCCGAGCCGGTCCGAGAGCTGACGCCCGAGGCGTCGTTCGAGCTGGTCCGCGTGTCAAGGTCCGGGCGGCGCAACTTCCGGCCGCCACCGAGACGAACAGGAGGAAGACGAGCGTCGGGCGTGGGGGGATTCCCGATGGCACCGCGCCGGAGCGTAGCATCGGGCGTCATGGACCTCGGACTCGCAGGGAAGGTGGCGCTCGTCACCGCGGCGTCGAAGGGACTCGGCCGCGCGTCGGCGCAGGCGCTGGTCGGACGAAGGGGCATCGGTCGCGATCAATTCCCGAGACCCGGAGCGCCTGCGATCGACGGCGGAGGAGTTGGGCGACGACGTGCTCGCGCTCCCCGAGGACGTGACCGATCCGGACGCACCGCGGCGCCTCGTCGAGGCGACCGTGGAACGGTTCGGGGCCCTGCACGTCCTCGTCGCGAACGCGGGCGGGCCTCCGAAGGGAAGGGCCCTCGAGGTGGACGACGCCACTCTCGAAGCCGCACTCAACGCGAACCTCCTGACGTCCGTCCGCCTCGTTCGCGAGGCCGTCCCGCACATGCGGGCGGCCGGTTGGGGTCGGATCTGCCTCATCGCGTCGAGCTCGGTGAAACAACCCATCCCGGACCTCGCGACGTCGAACACGGCTCGCGCCGGCCTCTGGGGGTGGGCGAAGACCGCGGCACAGGACCTGATCGATGAGGGCATCACGCTGAACCTCGCCTGTCCGGGGCTCCACGCGACGGACCGAGTGAAGGAGCTCGGCTTCGCCGGCCGGCTCGGCGATCCCGCCGACTTCGGGCGCGTGGTTGCGTTCCTGTGCTCCGAGCATGCCGGCTTCGTCTCCGGCGCGGCGTTGCAGGTCGACGGCGCGAGTACGCTTGGCCTCCTCTGATCAACCGACCGAGAGGGTTGAACGACGTGAACGATGCCGACCGCGCGCAAACGCTCGCCGACCGCTTCTGGGAAGAGCTGCTCGAACGGGAGCCGATCTTCGCCACGGCGATCGGCGACGAACGCTACGACGACCGCCTCCCCGACATCGGCGAGGAAGGCCGTGCGCTGGCGGAGACCAGGAACCGTGCCTCCCTCGACGAGCTCGCCACGATCGATCGCGAGAGCCTCGACATCACGCTCCGCACGACGATGGACATCCTCGAAGCGATCGCGACCCAGACCCTTTCCGCCATCGAGCTCCGGACCGATCGGCTCTACGTCGCCAACCACTTCGTCGGGCCGGGGGTGGCGATCGGCGACATCGCGTCGGTCCAGCGGACCGACACGCCCGAGCATCTGGACCGCTACGAGCAGCGGCTCCGCGCCTACCCGCGATACCTGGAGGCGAGCGCGGAGATCGCGCGCGAGGGGATCGCGACCGGCGTCGTGTCGCCTCGGACGGTCGTCGAGCGCGCCGTCGCGCAGGTCGAGCGCATCGTCGCGATGCCTGCCGAGGAGTCGCCGCCGCTCGCCGCGGTCGCCGAGGACGACGAGGCGGCGCGCGAGCGGGTCGCGCGCGCGTGGAACGAAGCGGTGGCCCCGGCGTTCGCCCGATTCCTCGACGTGCTCCGCGAATACCTCCCCCACGCGGCGGAGAGCAATGCCGTCACGGACCTTCCGGGCGGCGACGCCGATCTACGCCGCGGAGATCCGTTCCTGGACCACGCTCCCACTGGACCCGCAAGAGGTGCACGAACTCGGCAACGAGCGGTGGGATGCGATCCAGGCGGAACGGTTCGAGGTCGCCGCGCGGCTCGGCTACGACGACCCCGCGGAAGCGACGGCGGATCGGAAGGCGTCGGGGAAGGACACCCCGGCTTCGGCGGAGGTCTTGGTCGGGCTCGTCGAGGATCAGGTGCGGCGGAGCTGGGACATCGCTCCTCAGTGGTTCGGCAGGCTCCCGAAGGCGAACTGCCGCGTCCGAGAGGTCGAGGCGTACCGGGCGGCGGACATGGCGGCTCGCCTTCTACATGCCGCCGACGGCCGACGGTGGACGCCCCGGCACCTACTACATCAACACCCACGATCTGGACGGCATGGCGCTCCACCAGATCGCCGGCGGTCACGTTCCACGAAGCGAACCCCGGGCATCATTTCCAGATCGCGCTCGAGATGGAGTTCGACGAGCGTCCCTCGCTCCGGCGATTCGGCGGACTCCTGGCCGGCGCCTCGTTCGCCGAGGGCTGGGGTCTCTACAGCGAGCGGCTCGCCGACGAGATGGGCCTCTATCTCGACGACTGGGAGCGGCTCGGGATGCTCGCGGGCCAGGCGCATCGCGCGGCTCGCCTGATCACGGACACCGGGATCCACGCGTTCGGGTGGTCGCGGGAGGACGCGATCGAGAAGCTGGTGGCAGGGGGCTCGCCTCGAGGCGAGTCGGAGACCGAGGTCGACCGCTACATCGCGCTTGCCGGCGCAGGCGCTCGCCTACATGGTCGGGATGGTCGAGATCGAGGACGCGCGGCGCCGGACCGAGGAGAAGGAGGGCGCCGCCTTCGACCTCAAGGGCTTCCACGACCGGCTCCTCGCGCTCGGGCAGCTCCCGCTGCAAGCGCTCCGTCGCGAGCTGGGGTGGCTCGAGCCGCCGACTCACGCGGGCTTGCGCGCCCGGAGCAGGAGGTAGTCGAGGAGCCCCCGCTCCCAGAGCACGTCGGCCTGGTCGAGCATCGTGCGCGCGGCGAGCGCGAGGGCTCTTCCCTCGCGCTCGCCGCGCGCATCGAGGCGGTCGCGGACGAAGCGGAGGGCGGGCGCGATCACGCGGTCGCCGACGAGCTCGGGCTCACGTCGACGAAGCCGGCCGTCGCGGCCGTGGCGGCGATCACTTCCGGTGACGCCGCGGCGCCGGACCGGAGCCCCCAGACGCGCAGCATCGCGACGGCCGCGACCGCCTCGCGAGGCCCGCCGGGCCGGCGCAGCGTCGGGCACGTCGGACATCGTGAGGACGCCGCCGGGACGCAGGACGCGGAACGCCTCGCGGAGGAACCGCTCGCGCGAGGAGAAGTGGAACGCCGCCTCCACGCTGATCACGCCGTCGAACGAGCCGTCCGCGAACGGGAGCCGGCACGCGTCCGCGCACACGGCGCGGGCGCCTGCGTCCCGCAGGGGTCCGCGCCCCGCCTCCAGCTGGGACCACGTGATGTTCACCGCCGTGAGCGACCGTGGCTGCGCGACCTCCGCGATCAGCGGGTCCTGCGCGGCGAGGCCGTTGGCGACGTCGAGGACGTCGCCACCGACCGGGAGGTCCGCCGCGAGCCGCTCGACCAGCCTGCGCACCGCGACCGGCGCCTCCTCAGGATCGCCGCCGTCCCCTTCCCAGAGCCCGAGGTTCAACCAGCCGGGCGCGAGCGCGAGGAAGAAGTCGGGGCCGATCGAGTCGTAGACGGTGGCGGCGGGATTGGCGCCGTAGCGGAGCATCGCGATCGCGTGCCGAACGTTCTCGCGGGTGACGCCGACGCCCATCTACGCCGCCGCCCGCCAGGCGTCGCGCAGCTTGACCTTCGCGCCCGTGCGGAGCACCGCTCCCGCGTAGACCCGCCCGGCCAGCGGGATCAGGAGCGCGGTCGAGCCGATCACGATCGCGAGCGACGCGACGATCTCCCACGGGGTGGCGGAGCCGAGCACCATCCGGACGGGCATCGCGAGCGCCGAGGAGAACGGCAGCAGCGAGGCGACCCTCGCGATCGTCGAGTCCGGATCCTGCAGCGCGCCGACCGAGATGAGGAAGGAGGCGAACACCAGCAGGTTGATCGGCACGATCGCGTTCTGCAGCTCCTCCATCCGCGACACGAGGGCTCCCGCGACGGCGAACATCGCCGCGTAGAACGCGAACCCGAGGACGAACCATCCGATCGTGAGCGCCGCGGCCGAGAACGTGTTCGCGGGGACGTCGATCGCACCCGTCACGGTCGCGAGCGCGATGGCGAAGGAGGCGATGAAGATCGAGCTGCAGGAGACCGAGCACGCCGATCCCCGCGATCTTGCCCGCCATCAGTTGCCGGGCCCGGATCGCCGACAGGAGCACCTCGACGACGCGAGAGCTCTTCTCCTCGATCACCCCCGTGGCCACCCAGATCCCGTACCCGAAGAGCTGCCCGTAGAGCAGCAGGACGGCCACGAACGCGACCGCCGCCTTCGAGTCCCGATCGGGATCGGGAGGCAGGATCGGCGAGGCGTCGATCGGATGCTGGTCCTTGAGCTCCTCGACGGTCGAGTCGGCGACGCCCGCCTCGGAAAGCGCCGCATCGATCCGGAGCCCGATCGCCGCGCCCTGCACGAGCTGATCGAGCAGATCGGGCGGACCGCGGAGCACGCGGAGCGTCGCCGTCCCTCCGCGCACGTCGTCGATCGCCGCCCTCGAGGACCGCGTCGACGCGGCCCTCGCGGAGAGCGGCGTCCGCCTCACGCGCGTCGTCGAACCCGAGGACCGAGACCTCCAGGCCCGCCCGGTCGGCGAGCGCCGCGACGCGATCGGCGACCGTCCGGCCCCCCACGTACCCGAGCTCGAACGAATCGGGACCGCCCGAGTACGCCCGGAGCAGGATGAAGACCGATAGCACCGTGAGGGTGATCATCGTGGAGATCACGAACCCCTTGTCGCGGAGCCGCACCGAGAAGTCCCGGGCCGCCACCACCCGCCACATCCCTCGGTCCGTCGCCGCTCGCTCTTCGCTCACGCCGACACCACCTCGCGGAAAAGCTCGGCCAGCGTCGGTCGGACGAGGCTGAAGTGCCGGACCTCACCCACCGAGCGGGCGAGGTCGAGCACACGCTGATCGTCGATCCCGTCCGAGAGCTCGAGGATCATTCCCCCGGGGACCTCGCTCTCGAGCTCGAACGCCCGGGATGGAGGCGAACCACTCCTCCGGCGCGCCGGTGACCTCCACGCGGACGAGCCGGCGCGCCCTGGATGCGCGCAGCTCGTCGATCGCGCCCTGCGTCACGATGCGGCCGTCGACGATCATCGCGACCCGGTCGCACACTCGTTCCACGAGCTCGAGCTGGTGGCTGGAGAACACGATCGGCACACCTCGCGTCCTCCGTTCTCGCTCCAAGATCTCGATCAGGACGTCGGTACCGACCGGATCGAGTCCGGAGAACGGCTCGTCGAGGACGAGGACGTCGGGCTCGTGCACCAGTGCCGCCGCGAGCTGCACGCGCTGCTGGTTCCCGAGCGAGAGGCTCTCGACCCGGTCCGAGGACCGGGTCGCCACGCCGAGGGTCTCGAGGATCTCCATCCCACGGAGCCGCGCGGCCGCACGGCTGACGCCGTGTAGCCGCGCGAGATACACGAGCTGCTCGAGGACGCGCATCTTCGGATAGAGGCCGCGCTCCTCGGGGATGTAGCCGAACCGGCGACGAGCTGTGCGCGTCCACGACGTCGACCTCGCCAACGAACCTCGCCGCTGTCGGCCTCGAGCACCCCCAGCGCGATCCGCATCGCGGTCGTCTTCCCGGCGCCGTTCGGACCGACGAAACCCGACCATGGAGCCCTCGTCGACGTCGAAGCTCACCCCGTCCAACGCGACGACGTCGCCGAACCGGCGTCGAAGATCGATCAGCTGGAGACCGGGAGGCACCGGTCCAGGATAGGGAACGGATCCGGCCCGGCCGGGAGCCCGCGCTTTTCCCGCGCCCTACGCGGCGCTGGGAGACCGCTCGGACGGTCGGTCGTCGGCCGGCGCCAGCCCGATCGCCAGCACGTCGCCCGGCCTCCTCGGCCAGGTGGAACGTCATCTCCTCACGCACCTGCTCGGGCACGTCGTCCAGATCGCCCTCGTTCCGCGACGGGAGGATGACCTCCTTCAGACCGGCCCGGTGCGCGGCCAGGACCTTCTGCTTCACCCCGCCGATCGGGAGCACCCGGCCCTGCAGCGTGACTTCGCCGGTCATCCCCACCTCGGCGCGAACGGGGCGCCCGGTCAGCAACGACGCGAGCGCCGTGGTCATCGCGACGCCCGCGCTCGGTCCGTCCTTGGGGACGGCGCCCGCCGGCACGTGCACGTGGAACCGGCCTCGGAGGCGCTCCGCCGGGATGTCGAGCTCCGCCGCGTGCGAGCGCACGTAGGAGAGCGCGATGCGCGCCGATTCCTTCATCACGTCGCCGAGCTGTCCGGTGAGCGTGAGCCCGTCCTCCGGCACGTCCTCGCGCGTCGCCTCGATGAACAGGACGTCGCCGCCGGTACCGGTCACCGCGAGGCCCGTCGAGACGCCGGGGACCGCGGTGCGCTCGGCCGCCTCGAAGAAGAACTTCTGCCGTCCGAGGTAGGCGCGCAGTTCGGTCGCATCGACGACCACCGGCTGCGCCGCCTCACCCGAGGTGAGCTTCGTCGCCACCTTCCGCATGATCTTCCCGAGCTCTCGCTCGAGGTTGCGGACGCCGGCCTCCCGCGTGTAGTCACCGACGACGCCTCGGAGGGCGTCGTCCGCGACCTCGACCTCCTCGGGGCGCAGCCCGTTGCGCTCGACCTGGCGCGGCAGCAGGTGCCGCTTGGCGATCGCGACCTTCTCGTCCTCGGTGTAGCCGTCGATCCGGATCACTTCCATCCGGTCGAGCAGCGGTCCCGTGATCGTCTCGGCGACGTTCGCCGTCGCGATGAACAGCACCTCGGACAGGTCGAGGTCCACGTCGAGGTAGTGGTCGCGGAACGTGTGGTTCTGCGCGGGGTCGAGGACCTCGAGCAGCGCGCTCGACGGGTCGCCGCGCCAGTCGGCGCCGACCTTGTCGACCTCGTCCAGCATCATCACCGGGTTCTTCGTGCCCGCGTCCTTCAACGCGCGCACGATCCGCCCCGGCAGCGCGCCGACGTAGGTCCGCCGGTGGCCTCGGATCTCGGATTCGTCGTGCACGCCGCCGAGCGAGACGCGAACGAACTTCCGCCCCAGGGCGCGCGCGACGGACTCGCCGAGCGACGTCTTCCCGACGCCGGGGGGTCCGACCAGGGTGAGGATCGCTCCCGAGCCGCGACCGCCCGTCTCCGTGAGACCGCGCTCGGCGCGGAGCTTCCGGACCGCGAGGTACTCGAGGATCCGGTCCTTCACGTCGCGCAGGCCCTCGTGATCGGCGTCGAGCACCGCCCGAGCGCTCCGACGATGTCGAGGTTGTCTTCGGTCTTCGCGGACCACGGGACGTCGAGCAACCAGTCGAGGTAGGTGCGGATCCAGCCGTACTCCGGCGACTGCTCCGACGTGCGCTCGAGCCGGCCGAGCTCCCGCTCGGCCTGCGTGCGCACGTCCTCCGGCATCCCGGCGTCCGCGATCTTGGTCCGGTACTCCTCGAGGACGTCTTCGGTGCCGTCCTCGCCGAGCTCCTTGCGGATCGCGGCCATCTGCTCGCGCAGCAGCATCTCCCGCTGCCGCTCCTCCAGGCTGCCCGCGACCTCGTCGCGGATCCGCTCCTTGACCTGCACCTCGGCCAGGGTTTCCTTCGCCCACGCGAGGACCTTCTCGAGCCGGGTCTGCGACGTCGAGGGTCTCGAGGACCTCCACCTTCTGCTCGAAGGACAGGTCCGGCGAATACCCGGAGGTGTCCGCGAGCTGACCCGGATCGGTCACGCCGCGCAGGAACTCGGCGACGGCCGGGAACCCCGCGAGCATCCGTGATGGCCTCGACCGCCCCGCGGTACTCCTTGGCGAGCTCGTTGGCTCGCTCGGTCACCGGCTCCTCCGCCGGCTCGATCTGGACCCAGGTCGCCTCTCCGGTCCCGGGCACGCCCGAGCCCGACGGTGGCGCGGCGGAGCCCCCGGATCACGACCGCCTCGACGCCGTTGCGCATGCGCCCGACGTCTTCGATCTTGGCCACGACGCCCACCCGGGCGTAGCGGCCCTCCACCCGGGGCACGGTCAGGAGGAGCGCGTCGTCGCCCTCGGAGGTGGCGCCGACCGCCGCCCGAGCCTCGTCGGATTCGATGGTGAGCGTCACCACCATCCCCGGCAGGACGACGCCGGTGGTCAGGGGCAGCAGCGGCAGGGCCTGGATATCGAGCTCGTTCATGTCTTCGGTCCTTTCCACGCCACTGAGGAACGGGTATGGGGCCCATGATATTCCAGCTGGGTAATCACGATTACTCACTTGCATCTTCTTGCCCTCTGCGCGCTCTTACCTGCTCGGATGGCGATGTCCGGGTGCGCTCGATAGTCTCTGCCGCCATGGAGGAAGCGATCATCCGAACCGAGGGGCTCAAGAAGTCCTTCGGCGACGTCCAGGCCGTCAAGGGCGTGGATCTGGCGGTGGAGCAGGGGACGGTCTTCGGCCTGCTCGGGCCCAACGGGGCGGGGAAGACCACCACCATCCGCATCCTCACGACCCTCCTCGAACCCGACGAGGGCACGGCCGTGGTCGCGGGCTTCGACGTGGTTCGCGACGCGGTGCTCCTGCGGCCGGTGATCGGACTGGCGGGTCAGTTCGCGGCCGTGGACGAGAACCTCACCGGACTCGAGAACCTCGAGATGGTCGGTCGGCTCTACCACCTCCCGAAGGCAGAGGCCCGCCGGCGGGCCGAGGAGGTGCTCGAGCGGTTCGATCTCGCCGAGGCGGCCCATCGGATGGCGAAGACCTACTCGGGCGGGATGCGGCGCCGCCTGGACGTCGGGGCGAGCCTGGTCGGCCGGCCCAAGGTCCTGTTCATGGACGAGCCCACGACGGGACTCGACCCTCGCAGCCGCTTGGTGCTGTGGGAGCTGATCCGTGACCTCCAGAAGGAGGGGACGACGCTGCTCCTCTGCACGCAGTACCTCGAGGAAGCCGACCACCTCTGCGATCGGATCTCCGTGATCGACCTCGGGACCGTGATCGCCGAAGGGACCTCGGAGGAGCTGAAGGACAAGATCGGCGGCGAGGTGCTCGAGCTCCACGTCGCGGCGGAGCACCTCGTCCCGAGCGGCGGAAACCCTCAGGGGACTCGGCGCCGGCGAACCGTCGCAGGATGAGGACACGCGGCTGATCCGCGTGCCCGTCGGCAGCGAAGGTCCGACGGTGTTGCTCGAGACCGTGCGTCGGCTCGACGACGCGAACATCCCGATCGAGGACATCGCGCTGCACCGGCCCACGCTCGACGACGTGTTCCTCTCGCTGACCGGCCACGCGGCGGAGCTGGCGATCGAGGAAGTCGGAGGAACCCGAGCCCGAGCCCCAGGAGCGCAGGCGGAGGAGGGACCGATGAGCGCCGTCGCCGTGTCTCGACCGTCGTTCGGCACGCGCGCGATGCTGTCGTTCTTCGACAGCCTTGGTCGTCGCGCGGCGGAACCTGATGCAGATCGTGCGGGTCCCGGCCGTCCTCGTCTTCGAGCTGGTCCAGCCGGTGATGTTCGTGCTGCTGTTCCGGTACGTCTTCGCGGGCAACATCGCCGGACATGGAGCGTATCCCGGGTGGCTACGTGACCTTCCTGATGCCCGGGATCATCGTGCAGAACGCGATCTTCGGGGCGACCACGACCGCGATCGGGATCGCGGAGGATCTCAAGTCGGGCCTGGTCGATCGGTTCCGTTCGCTCCCGATGGCGCGGCCGTCGATGCTCGCCGGGCGGGCGACCTCCGACCTGATCAAGAACTTCATCCTCCTCCTTGTCGTGATCGGGATCGGGTACCTCGTGGGGTTCTCGTTCAAGAACGGATTCGTCGGTGCGATCGCCATGATCGTGCTCGTGATGGCCGTGAGCTTCACGTTCTCGTGGGTGATGGCTGCCATCGCGCTGGCGGTGAAGAAGCTCGAGGCCGTCCAGGCCGCGGCCTTCACCGGGATCTTCCCGCTCGTGTTCATCAGCTCGGCGCTCGTTCAGGTCGAAGGGATGGTGGCCGTTCCTGCGACCGATCGCTCGCAACAACCCGATCACCTACTGGGCGAACCTCGCGAGGTACTTCGCGATCGGAGACTTCCCCACCATGGGTGGCTCGGTCGAGCATCTCATCCTGTGGTCGACGATCTGGATCGTCGTGCTCCTGGCGATCTTCATGCCGCTCTCGATCCGGCTGTACTCGAAGCTGACCTAGGGAACAGACCCAGACGCCTCGGGTCGTTGCGATCCGGGTCGAACCCAGAGAGGACTCCGGCTATGCCGCTGTTCGGATTCAAGGGTGAGAACGCCCGCGAGAAGGTCATCGTCCTGCTCACGATGTGCTTCGCCCTGGCGATGGCGATGCTGGACAACACCGTCGTCAACATCGCGCTCCCCACGATCCAGCGCAGGCTGAACGCCACCGTCTCGGATCTCCAATGGATCATCGACGGATACGTCCTCGTGTTCGCGTCGTTGCTGCTCACGGGTGGCATCCTGGGCGACCGCTACGGGCGGAAGAAGATGTTCCTCACCGGGCTGGCCATCTTCACGCTCGCCTCGCTCGGGTGTGGTCTCTCCGGCGTCGGGCACCCAGCTGATCGCGTTCCGGGCGCTCCAGGGCGTCGGAGCCGCCCTCCTGATGCCCGGCACCCTCTCGATCCTCACGGTCACGTTCCCGCCGGAGGAGCGCGCCCGCGCGATCGGGCTCTGGGCCGGCGTCAGCGGCCTGGCCCTCGCGCTGGGACCGACCCTGGGCGGCTGGATCGTCGAGCAGGGTGGGTGGGAGACCGTGTTCTTCATCAACGTGCCGATCGGCGTGATCGCCTTCGCGGTCGCCTGGAGGACGGTGCGCGAGTCGGTGTCGGAGGAGACGCGGCATCTCGACCTTCCCGGACTCGCGCTCGGCACCGGCGGACTCTTCACCCTCACCTACGGCCTGATCGAGGCGAACCAGCGCGGCTGGAGTGACGGGCTGATCGTCGCCTCGCTCGTGACCGCCGCCGTCCTGCTCGTCGGATTCGTCATCTGGGAGCACCGCAGCCCGAGGGCGATGATGCCGTTGACCTTCTTCCGGATCCCGGCGTTCAGCGCGGGCAACGCCGTCGCGTTCTCCGTTTCGCTGGGGATGTTCTCGATCTTCCTGTTCGTGACGCTGTACATGCAGGCGATCCGCGGCTACACGCCGCTCGAGGCCGGTGTCCGGTTCCTCCCGATGACGCTGATGATCATCGTGTCGGCGCCGACGGCCGGTGCCATCGCGCAGCGGATCGGCCCGAGGATCCCGATGACGTACGGACTCTCGATGGTGTCGGCGGGCCTGTTCGGATTGACGTTCATCCAGCCCGACACGCCGTTCTGGGTGCTCGCGATCCTGTTCGTGATGATGGGGAACGGGATCGGCTCGACGATGGCGCCGATGACGGCCGCGGTGATGGGCGCGGTCGGACCGCAGCGCGCGGGTCTCGGCTCGGCGATGACCAACACGAGCCGCGAGGTCGGCGGCGTCCTGGGGATCGCCTTGTTGGGAACGGTCCTGTTCGACCGCCTGGGTTCGGTGCTCGTTCCCAAGCTCACCGCGCTCGGGCTCGACGGGTCACAGGCGAGCGCCATCTCTCAGGCGGCGTCTCACGGGTTCGTCTCTCCCCGCGATCTCACGGCTCTGGGGCTCTCGCCGGAGCAGATGGAGGGGTTCGCCACCGCGTTCCGGGAGGCGTACATGAGCGGCTTCCACCTGGCGGTGCTGATCGCCGGTGCGGTCCTCCTGACCGCTGCCGTCGTCGCCAACCGGTTCATCCCGGGACGGGCCCACGCCGACGAGATCCACGCTGCCGCCGCGGCGAAGGAGCGCGTGCCGGCCGCGGCCGAGTAGCGGCCCCGCGCCTACCATCTGAGCGTGTTCGCGCTCCGGATCCTCGCGGTGGCCGCCGGTGCGGCGCTCGTGGTCGCGGCGATCGGCTCCGCGGTGAAGACCGTCGTCTTGCCGCGGGCGACCGCATCGACGGATCACCCGCTCGGTGTTCCTCTTGCTTCGATGGGTGTTCCTGTTCGTGGCCAGACCGTCGATGAGCTTCGACCGGAGGGACCGGATCCTCGGCGCCTACGCGCCCCTCGGGCTGATGGCGACGCTGGCCGCATGGCTCGCCCTGGTCCTGGTCGGCTTCACGCTCATCTTCTGGGGGACGGAACGCCTCGATTGGGTCGCCGCGTTCGAGCTCTCCGGGTCCTCGCTCTTCACGCTGGGCTTCTCACGGCCCGAGCAGCTCGACGGGATGATGTTCGTCTTCCTGGAGGCGGCGATCGGCCTGTTCCTCCTCGCGCTGTTGATCACCTATCTGCCGAGCATCTACTCGGCGTACTCCCGCCGCGAGGTGGGCATCACGGCGCTGGAGGTCCGCGCGGGGTCGCCTCCTTCGGCGAGGGAGATGATCGTGCGGTACTGGCGCCTGGAGCGCATGCCCGCAGATCCACGAGGTCTGGGTGGAGTGGCAGCGCTGGTTCGTGGACGTCGAGGAGACCCACACGTCCCATCCGGCGGTCATCTTCTTCCGTTCCTCGCACGCCGAGCATTCATGGGTGACGTCGGCGGGTGCGGTCCTGGACGGCGCAGCCCTGGTGCTCTCCTCCGTCGACGTCCCGCGCGACGTCGAGGCCGAGTTCTGCATCCGGGCCGGATACCTCTGTCTCCGAGGGATCGCCGACTACTTCCAGATCCCCTACGACCCCGATCCGCGGCCCGATGACCCGATCTCGATCAGCCGGGACGAATGGGAAGCGGCGATCTCCGAGCTCGAGTCGTCCGGCGTCGCGCTCAAACCCGATCGCGAGCAAGCGTGGCGGGACTTCGCGGGCTGGCGCGTGAACTACGACACGGTCCTGCTCGCGCTGGCACGTCTCACCGAGGCCCCGCCGGCCGAATGGTCCTCGGACCGCGCCGGCGGCGAACGGATCCGCCCGGCCGTCTTCAGGAGACTGCGATGAGGCCCTACGGGGAGGGGTTCGCCGCGTCGTATCGGCGATAGCGGGGCAGCACGATCGCCAGGACCCCGGCGCCGATGATGCAGGCGATCCCGCCGGACACGATCGAGAACCTGACACCGGTCACGGACGCGAGCAGACCGGCCTCGGCGTTCCCGAGCGACGGCCCGGTGCCCACCACCGAGAGGCTGATGCCCTCCAGCCGCCCCCGCATCTCGTCGGGCGTCACGGTCTTGAGGATCGCGTCACGATAGAGACCGCTCACCATGTCGGACGCACTGGCCAGCATCAGGAACAGCAGGGTCAGCCACAAGGTTCCGCTGAGCCCGAAGCCGACGATGCCCGCTCCCCAGCACATGCAGGCGACGATCGTCACCAGACCCTGTCGCCGGACGTGTTTGGCGCGGCCGCTCACGAGAGCGACGACGAGGGCGCCGAACGCCTCCGCGGAGTAGAGAAGCCCGAGCACCGCCGGCGACGCCTCCAGAACGTCCAGCACGAACGCCGGGTACAGGGCGACCGGGAGACCGAAGATCATCGCGTTCAGGTCGATCCAGAACGTCCCTTGCAGGACCGGCTTGCCTCGGAGGAAGCGGAAACCGTCCTTGATCGCCGACCAGCCGATCGAGAGACGCTCCGCCGTCGGCGGAGACGGTCGCATCCGGGAAAGCGCGGCGATCACCGCCAGGTAGCTCACGGCATCGAGGATGTAGGCGTACTCGATCCCGACCGTCGCGATGAGCACGCCGGCCAGGACGGGACCGGTCAGCGCCGCCGACTGGTAGTAGACGACCTCCAGAGCCAGGGCGGACGTGTACAGATCCGGCGTCAGCAGCCGAGCCGGCCACGCCCGAAGTGCCGGCGAGTAGAGGGAGTACGCCGACGCCCACAGGAACGAGAACACGAACAGGATCCAGACGCGGGGCTCCGGGAGGAAGGCGTTCACCACGAGCGCGACGGAGAGGATCGCCGTGACCGCATGCGCGATCATGAGCATCCTGCGGCGCTCGACGGCGTCGGCGATCGTGCCGCCTACGATCGGCAGTACGACGAGCGGGATCACCTCCGTGAGTGCGAGCAGGCCGACCATCGCGGTCGACTTCGTGATGAAGTAGACCTGGAAGGGCACCGCGACGAACGTGATCTGGGTCCCGAACTCCGAGATCGCCTGCCCGACGAACAGCCGTCGGAAGTCCTGGGAGACCTTGAGCGGCGTGAGGTCCATCCGGTGCCCACCGAGCCGGGCCAGGGAGCGCCCCACGAGACCGGGAGGTCGTGCCTCCGGGGGCACCGGCGGCGGGAGGGGGTCGTCGGGCCCGCCGGGGCGATCGACGTCGTCGTCCGTCACGCCGCCGGACGCTAGCGGATGAGGCGGGACAGACGCCGGTCGGCGAGGATCTTGCCACCGGTCTGGCAGTCGGGGCAGTACGTCACCTCGTGGGACTCGTAGGAGACGCGACGGAGGTCGGCGCCGCAGCGGGGGCACGGCTGACCCCAGCGCCCGTGGACGGTGAAGTGATCGCCGAGCTTGGTCGGGAGGCCCCCGCTGCGGCGCCGCTCCACCTCGAGCGCGTCGGTGAGGATCGCGTGCAGCGCGTCGACGAGCCGGTCCCGTTCGCCGGCGTCGAGCTTGCCGAGCGCCGCGTACGGGGAGAGCTTCGCGTGATGGAGCGCGTCGTCGGAGTACCCGCGGCCGACGCCGGCCACCGTCCGCTGGTCCCGAAGGACGGTGTGGACCCGCCGAGCGTCGGCACTCTCCCGGAAGAACGTCGTGGCCTCGTCCGAGAGCACCTCGGGCCCCAGCGCGGCCAACGGACCCTCGTCTCCGGCGCCGAGCGACCAGATGCCCGCCTTCCGCTCCTTGCCGAACTCCTTCACCAGGAGCGAGGTGCCGCCCGAGAAGCGGAAGCGCGCGACCGCGCCCCTGGGCTTGGTCGACTTCGGCGGCGCCTCCACGTCGAGCCGGCCGCCCTGCGACAGATGCACCAGCATCCGGTCCCCGCGTTCGAAGCCGAGGACCAGGTACTTCCCCCGTCGACCGACACCTTCCAGCAGCCGTCCCACGAACTCCGCGGGCCGCGGCGTCACGGTCTTCAGCGAGGAGAACTGCAGGAGGTCGAAGCCCTCGAGCGTCGCTCCCCCGACGGCGCCGTCCAGACGTTCGGCGAGCGCCTGGATCTCCGGCATCTCGGGCACGGCTAGCCCTTCACGGCGGAACGGATGATCTCGATCGCCTCGTCGATCCGGTCACGGTGCGTGCGATGGCTCACGATGCACGCGCGGATGACGTGACGCCCGTCGATCGTGGTGCTGGAGAGGTACACGCGCTTCGGCTCGTTGATCCGCGTCAGGAACGCTCGGTTCTCGTCGTCACTCGCTCCCGCCAGCCGGAACGGCACGACCGAGAGCTGAGGCGCCCAGGGGAGCTCGATCTCGGGCATCTCGGAGAGCGCCGCGTACAGGTGCTCCGCGAGGTCGAGCTTCTCGTCGAGCGCCTCCCGGAACGCGCTCACGCCGTGGAGCATCAACGGGAGCCACACGCGGAAGCCTCGATGGTCCCTCGACAGCTCCGGCGAGTACTCGTTCCAGTTGGGCAGCTCCGCCTCCGGAGCCCGGTCCTGGAGGTACTCCGCCCCGACGTAGTGGGCGTCGCGCAGCGCGGCGCCGTCCCGAACGACCAGCGAGCCCGTGCCGTACGGCAGGAACATCCCCTTGTGCGGGTCGAGGGTGATCGAGTCCGCCCGCTCGATCCCGCCGAAGCGCTCGTGGCCGCGATCCGTCAGATGGAAGAAGCCGCCGTAGGCGGCATCCACGTGCAGCCACAGATCTTCGGCTTCGGCGACGTCGGCCACCGCGTGCATCGGATCGATCGCGCCGGTGTTGGTGGTCCCGGCGGCCGGGACGACGAGGAACGGACGTCGGCCGGCCGCGCGATCTTCGGCCACCATCGACTTCAGGGCCTCCGCGTCCATCCGGAGCTCGGCGTCCACCGGCACCAGGCGCATCGCACGGCGCGGGAGCCCGGCGATGGCCGCGGCCTTCGGCACCGAGGCGTGGGCCTGCTCGCTCACGTAGTACGTCCCGTCCGCGAAGTCCTCGCCGAGCTTCACGTGGCGAGCGGTCACGACGGCGGACAGGTTCGCGATCGAGCCGCCGGTCGTGAGGATCCCCCGGGCTTCCTCCGGGAACCCGAAGAGGTCGCAGAGCCAGCGGATCACGTTCTGTTCGATCTGCACCAGGCCGGGCGCGACCTCCCAGAGGTTGGGGAATCGGTTCACGGACATCGCGAGGAACTGCCCGAGGGCCGAGGCGTACAGACCGCCGCCCGGCACGTACGGCAGGTAGCCGGGACCACAGGTCTCGTAGGCCCTGGCGGCCGCGTCACGGAACTGCGCGAAGACCTCGTCGAAGGAGCCGCCCTCCTCGGGCGGGGACGCCTTCAGCTTGAGCGCCTCTTCGAGCGCTCCGTCCACGTTCTGCGCGGGCGCGTCCGACAGGCCGTGGATGAACCCGATCACGTAGTCGACCGCGGCCTCACCCATCGCCCGCATCTCCTCGGGCGACGGATCGAGGGGGTACCCGGTCACGCGGTGCTCCGCAGGGTGGCGTCGATCGTCTCGAGGAGCCGCCGGGACGAATCCGTGACCTCGTCCACGGCCGCCTCGAACGCCTCGGCGTGTCGCGCCGAAGGCTTCCCGAACCCGCTCACCTTGCGAACGAACTGGCGCGCGGCCTCGCGGATCTCCTCATCCGAGGCATGCCCCTGTCCGTGTGGTTCCCGCAGTCGCTTGATGCTTCGGCACATGAGCCGAGGGTACCGCGCGGCGCCCGTTCAGCCCTTCTTGATGGCGAGCGCGCTGATCGCCTCCATCACGCATCGGAGGGCGAGCATCGAGGTCACCTCGGCGTGGTCGTACGGCGGCGAGACCTCGACGATGTCCATCCCCGCCAGCTCGACCTCGCCCACGATCCGCCGGATCGCCCGCAGGAGCTCCCGGGCGAGCATCCCGCCCGACTCCGGCGTCCCCGTGCCGGGCGCCATGCCGGGGTCGACGACGTCGATGTCGATCGAGAGGTAGATCAGATCCGGGCCGTCGAGGGCTTCGGCGATCGCGTCGTCGACGACGGCATCCAGGCCTCGTTCCTCGAGCTCGACCTGGGTGTGCCAGCGGAAGCCCTGATCCCGCATCCAGGCGAAGGTGTCCTTGTCCGGCCAGTAGCCGCGGAGTCCGACCTGGACGAAGTTCGAGCCGGCCACCCATCCTTCGTCGATCAGGCGCCGCATGGGCTGCCCGTGGCCGATCAGGGATCCCCATTGGTCGGCGCCGGCGTCCGCGTGCGCGTCGAAGTGGACGATGCCGATCGTCCGCGGATCGTGGACTCGCGCGACCGCCGCCGCCGACGGGAACGTGATCGAGTGGTCCCCGCCGAGGACGACGGGGATCGCGCCCCCGCGGGCGACGCGCCGGACCTTCTCGTGGATCACCCGGAGGCTGCGTTCGGGCCGGCCCGGGCACCACCGGCGCGTCGCCCGCGTCGACGACCGTGATCGACTCGAAGGGCTCGACGTCCAACTGGATCGACCAGGCGTACTGGTTGCTCCCAGTGGTACGGCGCGCTCCGGATCGCCTTCGGCCCCATCCTCGCGCCCGGCCGGGCGGACACACCGTCGTCGTACGGCGCACCCACGATCGCGACGTCGGCACCCGCCGCTCGCACGTCGGCCTCGTCGATCGCCCACGGGAACTTGTGGAACGAGCCGCGGAAGTCCGCGTAGTAGGGAAGATCGGTCCAGTCGTACTCGTCGAACTCGTCCGCTTCCGCGGCGTAGAGCGTGCTGTCGGGGATCCGGAAGGGGCGATCGGCGTCGCCGCTCATGCCGTGCCGCGCTCGGGAGGAGGGTCCCGGTGTGTCAACACGTTGTCGCGCACCCACCGTCTCCTTCCCGGGGAGGTGTCAAGAGCTTCACGACATCGTTGCGGTCGATGTCGGTAACCCCTTGACACCTGAGATCCGGAGGAACCTAGCAGTCCCGTCAAGATGTTGACGGGACTGCGGGGCGCATCGGGTACGCCGCCACACGTGGAGCGGGCCGGGCGCTTCGCGCCCGGCCCGCCTCGCCGCTGCTCGTTACTCCGTGACCGCTGCGAGCGCGTTCACGATGCCGTCGCCGTACCAGCTGTTGAAGTCGAGGTCGCCTTCGCACACCTGGTCCTCGAACGGCACGTTGGGGTCGAGACCCACGAGGTCCGGGTAGAGCTCCGCGGAAGTCTCCTCCGGACAGTCGTGGTCGGTCGCCGTGTCTCGCAAGATCTGCTCGACGACGTCCGGGTCGAGGCCGAAGCCCGCACCGGCACCCGCACCGAACTCACTCACGATCAACGCCGCGACGCCCGCCGCGTGCGGTGACGCCATCGACGTCCCCTGGAGGTAGACGTAGACCCCGCAGTTCCCCTTGCTGCTCCGCTTCCCGATGCAGTCGACCACCGCAAGCGGGTTGCGGACCTTGAAGTCGCCGTTGATCAACCCTTCGGCCTTCGCGAGCGCAGCCGGGTACGAGGACAGGATCCGCGTCCCAGGCGTGTCGTAGAGGTCCGTGCCGAAGAAGTCACGGCGGTCACCGCCCGGCGCCGCGACGGTCGACTCGTCCGTGCTGTAGTTCGAGAAGTACGACTTGCGACCACTCGGCCCGACGGAGTTGATCGACAGCACGAACTCACCCTCGGTCGGGATGTCCAGGCACTCGTTCGTGATGTTGTCACGGACGTACTCCGTCCCGGGCGGGAAGTCGGGACTGAAGGCGTCGTAGGTCGGGTTATCGAGGTCCGTGTGAGAGTTGCCGGACGCAGCGACGAGGGTCACGCCGTGCTCGTGGGCGTACGTGAGCGCTGCGTTCGACGAGTCGATGATCGTGGCCTGCTCGACCTGCGCCACCTCTGAGTCGAGGGGGTTGTCGCGGCAGTTGAACTCCCACGGGTCCGTGAAGAAGCTCATGTTCACCACGTCGATCCCGTTGTCCGCCGCGTAGGTATAAGCCGCCAGCGTCTCGAACAGGAAGAAGAAGCCCGAGTCTTGCCCCGCTCGTAGGTTGACGAGTGTGATCTCGGGCGCCACGCCAGCTACCCCGAGTCCGTTCGCGGCCGCTCCCACGATCCCTGCGACGTGTGTGCCGTGGCCGGCCTCGTCGACGTCCGCAGGATCGCTGCACGAGCGGTCCGGCTCCTGGTTGCACGGGCCGTCGATGAGCGGGATATCGGTCGTGAAGTTCCGGCTGAGCTCGCCATCGAAGTTCGGTGCGAGATCGGGGTGCGACCCGTCGATACCGGTGTCGATGATCCCCACCAGCACCTCCGGCCTCCCGGGCTGCACGGCATGTGAACCCTCGGCCGTTGCATCGATCATGTCCATGCCCCACTGCAGGTCCGCGAGCGGCTCAGCGGCGGCCGTCACCGCGACACGCGCGCTGTTCGCCCTTCGAGCGGACCCGAGCGCCTCGACGTCGTCCACCTTCTCCCGCAGGGCGGGATCCGAATAGCCGATCACACGGTTGCGAGCAGCCCCCGTGAGCGCCCTCTGACCGGTCGCGTCAAGGATGAAGTCCGAATTCCTGGACCTCACCCGGGCGACACCGATCGCCGCGATCTCATCCACGACCCTGCCGCCAGAAGCTCGGATCGCGGCATGCGCCTCGGCGCGCGATACCCCAGCCTCATACTGGACGACATACTCGCGAAGCGGTCCGTTGTTCCGCGCCGATGCCGACGGTATGAACCCGACGAGGGCCACCGTGAGCGTCGCGATCAGCGCGGAGACGATGGAGCGTCTGCGCATGGGACGACCTCCCCTTCGATCCGTCACCCCCACGAGACCCCGGCACCCTACGCGAAATCGCCCTCGGCCGTCCTCGTCCAGAGCGGAAGTCCTCAGGTGTCCTTCCGGATCTGCCTCGCCGCGTTCGCTCCCGGACCGCCGGTGATGCCCCCGCCGGGATGGGCACCGGACCCGGCGAGGTAGAGGCCATCGAGCACGAATCGATAGCGTGCCTCGCCGTTCAGCGGACGCCACGCGAAGAACTGATCGAGGCCCGGCTCGGCGTGCTGCACATGCCCGCCGGTGAGTCCGTAGTCGGTCTCGAGGTCCTCCGGTGTGACGACCCGGCGCGCCTCGACCAACTCGCCGAGACCCGGCGCGTACCGTTCGAGGGTCTTCACGGTGACGTCCCCGAGACGTTCCCGCTCGCTCGTCCAATCTCCCTCTCGCAGGTCCCGGGGCGCGGCCTGGACGAGGGCGCTCATCACGTGTCGCCCCTCGGGCGCGAGGGAGGGATCCACAAGCGACGGGATCGTCGCCTCGATCCACGGCTCGTCCGCGAGATGACCGTACTTGTGGGCATCCGATGCCTTCTCGACGTAGTCGGTCGACGTCCCGATGACGATGCGCCCGCGCAGCCGCTCGGGGTCCTCGTGGAAGGCCGGCAGACCCGAGAGGGCGAGATCGACCTTCGCCGTCGCGCCCGGTTGGCGGATGTTGCTCGCCCGCCAGATCGTCGTGGGCCCGAGCTCCACCGGGTCACACAGGGCGAGGGTCCGCTTCGGATCCGCGGCGGAGACCACGAGACCGGCGTCGATCTCCGTACCGTCCGCGAGCGTGACCCCGAGCACACGCCTGTCTCGCGAACGGATGCCGGTCACCTCGGCACCCGTCCGGATCTCGACGCCGGCCGCGGTCGCGGCCGACGCGAGCGCGGCTGCGAGCGCGTGCGTCCCGCCGCGGGCGAAGACGGCGGTGCCTGCGGCTCCGCCGTCATTGCCCGCGGAGTCGTTCAGGAACATCGCCGCCGTGCCGGCCGACCACGGACCGCACGCCGTGAAAAGCACCCCACGGGTCGAGAGTGGTCCTCGGATCGCCTCGTCCTCGAACACCTCCTGGACGAGATCGGCGACCGCCATCGGCATCATGCGGATCGCCTCGCGGCCGATCTTCGCGCCGAGCCCTCGGAACGCCCAGCCGACCTTGAGACCGGAGATCGCGTCGCCGATCGTCGGCGCGCTGACGTCGGGCGGTGTCGCCACGTTGATATAGGCGAGGAACGACGCAACCGCTCGAACCTTCCGATCGAAGGAGACGAACGCGTCCGCGTCGCGCGGGTTCCGCCGCCGGAGCTCTTCCGCCGTCCGGCCGACGTCGCCCCAGAAGGTGACCGACGAGCCGTCGGGCTGCGGCGCGAACAATCGAACCTCGGGAGTGAGCAGGTCGAGCCCGTGGTCGGCGAGCTCGAGGTCCTCCACGACCGAGCGGCGCAACCGGCCGACCGTGTGCGCGATCCCGGGTGCGGTGAACCCGGGCGCGATCTCGGCGCCGCGGAGGATCCCGCCCACCTCGGGAGAACGCTCGAGCACTGTGACCCGGCGGCCGTCTTTCGCCAGGAGGGCGGCCGCGACAAGCCCGTTGTGACCGGCGCCGATGACGACGACGTCGGAGCGTGCACCCATCGCTACGCGACCCTCCGGGTGTGCTTCCGCCCCTTCAAGACCTCGAGCGCCGCGATACGGCCGGGCGCTCCCATGATCCCGCCTCCAGGGTGCGTCGCCGACCCGCACATCCACAGGTCGCGGATCGGTGTCCGGTAGCGGGACCAGCCGGGGACGGGGCGGTTGAAGAACAGCTGTTCGAGCGAGAGCTCTCCCTGGAAGATGTTCCCCTCGGTGAGGCCTGTGATGTCCTCGATGTCCTTCGGGGTGATGAACTGCGACCCCACGATGTGCTCGCGGATCGTGGGCATCCGTTCCTCGATCGTCTCGATCACGGTCTGGCCGAACGCCTCCCGAGCCGTGTCGTCCCAGACGGCGTTCCCGGCGAGCCGGTACGGCGCGTACTGCACGAAGCAGCTCATCACGTGGCCTCCGGGCGGTGCCATCGTGGGATCCAGGAGCGTCGGGATGATCATGTCGATGTAGGGACGCCTCGAAGGATGGCCGTACTTCGCGTCGTCGTATGCACGCTCCATGTAATCGAGCGACGGCGAGAACGAGATCGCTCCCCGGAGCCACTCCCCCGTTCCAGGCTTGCACGCGAGCTCGGGGAGCCCGTCGAGAGCGAGGTTCACCTTGCCGCTCGAGCCCCGGTACTTGTAGCGCAGGACCTCTTCCTTGAACGCGGGATCGAGGACGCCATCCTCCAGCAGCTTGATGAAGGTCCAGCGCGAGTCCAGCGAGGAGAGCACGATCCCCGCTTCGATCTGCTCGCCCGTCTCGAGGGTCACGCCGGTGGCGCGATCGCCGTGCACGTCGATCCGCGCCACCGGCGCCTCCAAGCGGATCTCGGCACCGTGGGCGAGCGCGGCGCTCCCGATCGCCTCGGAGATGGTCCCGGTTCCCCCGCGCGGCACACCCCACGCGCGGAAGGCGCCGTCGATCTCCCCCATGTAGTGATGGAGCAAGACGTAAGCGGTGCCCGGCGATCGCGGGCCTTGGAACGTCCCGATGATGCCCGACGCGCTCATCGTGGCCTTGAGCGGCTCCGTCTCGAACCATTGGTCGAGGAAGTCGGCCGCGGACATCGTCATCAGCTGGATGAACGTCGTCTGCAGACGCCTCGGCAGGTCCTTGAAGGTTTTCGCGAGCGGCGTGAGCGGGAGCCAATCCCTGACCGACACCTTCCCGGGGTCAGGCGGCACGATCGACAGGATCGGCTTGATGAACCGCGCCATCTCGGCCATCAGCGGCCCGTACTCCTCGTACGCCTCGGCGTCGTTCAAGGACCAGCGTCTGAGCTCGCGGACGGTACGCCCGTGATCGTTCACGCGCCAGAGGTAGTCGTCGTCGAGCGGCGTGATCGTCCCGTCGAGGGGCAGGATCTCGAGGCCGTACTTCGGAAGCTCGAGCTCGCGGATGATCTCCGGTCGGAGCAGGGAGACGACGTAGGAGAAGACGCTGAAGCGGTACCCGGGCACGATCTCCTCGGAAACCGCCGCCCCTCCCAACACGTGCCGGCGCTCGAGGACGAGCACCTTCTTCCCGGCCTTCGCCAGGTACGCCGCGGTCACGAGGCCGTTGTGACCTCCCCCGATCACGACCGCGTCGTAGCGCTTCGGCATGACTCGCGTTCCTCTCGGCTGGGATCCTGCTGCGAAGAAGGCTATCCGAACGCCTGCCGGCGCACGGTCGCCGATGCTAGCCGTGGGCCTGTGACCACACCTCACACGCACTTGACCTGTAGTCAGGGCATCGACCCAGCCCGGAAGACCCGCCGACGATACGCTTGGACTCGATGAGTGTCGGAACCGCGTTCTTCGAGCGCCAGCGCGAGCTGAACACGAAGCTCTCATGGGGCGATTGGTCCGGCTACCACGCCGCCGCCGTCTTCGCGGACTTCGTGGACATCGAGTACAACGCGATCCGCGAGGCGGCGGCCGTGATCGACGTCACTCCTCTCTACAAGTACGAGGTGAGCGGCGCCGACGCGGCCACGCTTCTCGACCGCGTCGTGACCCGGGACATCTCGCAGGTCGCGCTCGACCAGGTGATCTACACGCCCTGGTGCGACGAGGAGGGCAAGGTCATCGACGACGGCACGGTGACCCGCCTGGCACAGGCCCGCTACCGGGTGACGGCGGCCGATCCCTCGTACCGCTGGTTCGCCATGAACGCGACGGGGCTGGACGCGCGGATCGAAGACATCTCTCAGGCGACGGCCGGATTGGCGCTCCAGGGGCGCCTGTCTCGACATGTGCTGGAGAAGGCAACGGGCCAGGACTGGTTCGACCTCCGCTACTTCCGGCGTCGACCGACGACGATCCAGGGCGTCGACGTCGACGTCACGCGGACGGGCTACACGGGTGACCTCGGCTACGAGCTCTGGATCCCGGTCGAAGGAGCCCTCGCCGTCTGGGATCGGCTCTTCGACGTCGGCGCCGACTACGGCATCCGGCCGGCCGGCATCCAGGCTCTGGACATCTGCCGCCTCGAGGCGAGCCTGATCCTGATCGAGGCGGAGTACACGAGCGCGCGGCATGCGTTCGCCCCGGAGCTCAAGTACTCCCCGTTCGAGATCGGGCTCGGGCGCCTCGTGAAGTTCGACAAGGCTGCGGAGTTCACGGGGAAGCGCGCGCTGCTCGCCGAGCGCGACGCCGGCGGACCCGAGCGGAGGCTGGTCGGCCTGGAGCTGGACTGGCTCGCGATCGAGGCGATGTACGCGCGTCACGGGCTGGCGCCGCAGATCTCGCCGCATGTGCAACGTGCCCCGGTCCCCGTCTACCGGCAAGGAGCGCAGGTCGGGAGGGCGACCTCCGTGGGCTGGGGGCCGACGATCAAGAAGATGGTCGGCTTCGGCTCGGTGAACAAGGGGCTCACGACGCTCGGAACGCGACTGTCGGTCGAGTGGACCGTGGAAGGCGAGCGCGGGAAGGTGGGGGCCACGGTGATCCCGATGCCCTTCCTCGACCTCGACCGCAAGCGCTCCTAGCTCGGCGCTCCCCCACGTGCGAGAAACTGAGTCGGTGACGTCCCGTCGAACCCCGATCGCGCTCGTGCTGGTGGGTGGGCTCGTCGCTCTCGCCGTCGCCCTCGCGGGGAGCGCCTTGCTCGGGGCGATCACGGGGCTCGTGTGCGTGGTCGTCGGCCTCCTGGCGACCTGGTCGGTGGACCGGATGAACGCCCCCACGGACCCGTCGCGGCGGCGGCTGCTGGCGCTCGCGGCGCTGCTCGGGGCGGCCGCCGCGACCGGCGGAGCCGCCGTGGGCCGGACGATCCGCCGCGTCACTCGCCCCGATCCGCGACCGATCCAGGAAACGATGGCGAGGGAGCTCGGCGCCGAGTACATGGAGCTGGTCGCCCGCGCCTACCACCCGGACCGGAGCGGCGACCTGCAGCTCCTGGTCGCTCCGTACAACAGCGCGAACTATCCGCAGGAGTCACGCTCGCTGGTGCCCCGCGATCCCCGGACGAGCCACGCGAGCGTCTGGATGTACCTAGAGCGGATCCCGCTCGTCGTCTACGGTGCCGGGGTCCAGCCCTCCGACTCCGAAGAACGCGTCTCACTCGCCGACGTCGCCCCGACGATCGCCGAGCTGATCGGCTTCGACGACTTCCTGGACCTCGGGCGCGAAGGCCGCCCGCTGCCGGGGATCTCGCGGCCGGCGGACCGGCCCGAGATCGTCGTGACGTTCGTGATCGACGGCGGCGGGTGGAACGTCCTCCAGGAGTTCCCCGAAGCGTGGCCCCACCTGAAGCGAGTGATGACGCAGGGCGCGAACTTCCGCAACGCGATCCACGGTTCGTTCCCGGCTGTCACGGCCTCGGCGCATGCCACGATCGGCACCGGCGCGTTCCCACGGACGCACGGCATCACGGGACACAATCTCCGCGACGCGACGAAGGTCAGGAAAGCCTACGGGGAGCTCGGGCACGCGGAGCCCGGTGACATCCTCGTCCCGACGCTCGCGGACCTGTGGAGCGACGCCACCGACAACCGGGCATGGGTGGGCGAGCTCGGGTACCAGATCTGGCATCTGGGGATGCTGGGATACGGCGGGCGTTCCCGTCGAGGTGATGAGCGCCCCGTCGCGATCTACTGGGACGAGCTGGCCGACACACAGGACTGGCGGAGCCAGGACGAGGAGCTCTACCGGCTGCCGAACGGGATGCCGTCCCTGGACACCTTCGCCGGGTATCGCGATTCCTACACGCCGAATCCCGATCGCAACCCCGCATTCGACCCCATCAAGCCGAGGAACCTCCACTGCTGCAGCACACCGGTGATCCGGTACGAAGGGGACGTGGTCGAGGCGACCCTCACGAACGAGCCGGTCGGTTCGCCCGAGGATCCCGGGCTGCTCTTCATCAACTACAAGGCGCCCGACTACACCGGTCACGTCTACGGGATGTTCGATCCGATGACGGGGGACGCGCTCCGCGACGTCGACGAGCAGCTCGGGCGGCTCGTGACGCAGCTCGACACCCTCTACCCGGGCCGGTACGCGCTCATCGTGACGGCCGACCACGGTCAGTGCCCGCTTCCCGACGCTTCCGGTGGCGTCCGTCTCGACCCGATCCAGCTCTGGGACGACCTCGAGCGCGAGTTCGGTGGCGGTCTGTTCGGCCTGGTGCAGAACGTGGTGCCGTCGGAGGTGTACCTGCACTCGGACGTGCTGTGGGACGCGGGCGTGACACGCGAGGACGTGGGGTCGTTCCTCCGGGACTATCCGTACCGGCGGAACATCGGGCCGTACGTGCCGCGGGACGCCATCGAGCAGGAGCTGCTGGACCGGCAGCAGTTCGCCGCGGTGTTCGCGACCTCCTTCCTCGACACCCTGGCCGGTCGCGAGCTCGACACCGGCTTCGGTCCCGGCATCTATCCGGAAGGGGATCCCGCCGGCGTGCCACCCCCGGTCGGGTAGATGAGGCTCGAGCTCGAGGACGGAGATCGCGCACTCCTCGACGGTGCGGCGGGCGACGGCGCGGCGCTCGCGATGCGGCTCGTCGTGAAGATGGCCGAGGTGGCGCGGGCGCCGCGCCTCCGGGACGTGACACAGGCCCACATCGACTCTTGTCTGTACCACGGCCAAGCGGGACTGGATTTCGCCGAACGCCTCCTCGACGGCGCGGCGGCCGTGTCGGTCCCCGCGACCCTGAACGTGAGCTCGCTCGACCTCCTCCATCCGGAGCTCGTGCACGTCGATGAGGAGACCCGCGACCGGTCGAAGCGACTCATGGACGCGTACGTGCGGATGGGCTGCCGGCCGACCTGGACGTGCGCCCCGTATCAGCTCCCGGATCGTCCCGGGTTCGGGGAACACGTCGCGTGGGCGGAGTCGAACGCGATCGTGTTCGCCAACTCGGTCTTGGGCGCGAGGACGAACCGCTACGGCGACTTCATCGACATCTGCGCGGCGATCACGGGTCGGGTTCCCGACGCCGGATTCCACACCGACGAGGGCCGGCGCGCGACACTGCTCCTCCGTCTGGGCGGCATCCCGGAGGTACTCCTCGACCACGATCTCCTGTACCCGGTGCTCGGGCATCTGCTCGGCCTCCGGGCCGGCAACGGCGTGGCGGCGGTCGAGGGCCTTCCGCCGGGCACATCGGAGGATCGCCTCAAGGCCGTGGGCGCGGCGGCGGCGAGCTCGGGAGCGGTCGCCCTGTTCCACGCGATCGGCGTGACGCCGGAGGCGCCGACGTGGGAGGCCGTGGCCGGCGACGGAGCCCGTGAGGAAGTGGTGACGCTTGCCGATCTCCGCGCCGCGCGGGACCACCTGGCGGGCGTCTCCGGCGGCGCGGAGATCGGCGCCGTCAGCGTCGGGACGCCGCATGCCTCCGAGGCGGAGCTACGGCGGCTCGCCGACCTGGTCGAGGCCGATCGACCGCGCATCCCCTTCTACGTCAACACCGGCCGGACCCAACTCGCCGGCGTCGGCTCGATCGCCGACGACCTCGCCGACGCCGGCGTCACGGTCGTGACCGACACGTGCACGTACATCACGCCCGTGATGCACGACCTCGCGGGCCGCGTGATGACCGACTCCGGCAAGTGGGCGTGGTACGCGCCGAGCAACCTCGGCTTCGAGGTGGCCATCGGCAGCCTCGAGGAGTGCGTCCGCTCGGCTGCCGCCGGCCGCGTCGTCCGTGACGAGACGATCTGGGGCGGCTGATGGAAGGTCGGATCCTCGTCGAAGGCGCCGCGACGGGTCCGGCGCTCGTGCTCGACGAGCCGCTCAGCTTCTGGGGCGGGCTGGATCCGGCAACCGGCGAGATCGTCGAGGCCAACCACCCCCAGCGAGGGTCGGTCGTGACCGGCACGATCCTCGTCATGCCCTCGGGCCGCGGGTCTTCTTCCAGCGCGACGGTGCTCGCCGAGGCGATCCGGGCAGGCACCGCGCCGGCAGGGATCGTCCTGGGCGAGCCCGACGACATCATCGTGATCGGTGCGCTCGTCGCCTCGGAGCTCTACGGAGTCTCGACACCGGTGGTCGTGGCATCCACGACCACCATCGGAACGATCCGGAACGGCGAGCAGGTCTCGCTGCCGCCCTAGCGCCAGACCGACGGAAGTTGGGGAAGCACCACTTCTTTGGCGCCGAGCCAGGCAGCGAGTTCGTCGATCTGCTTCCGGATCGCGGGCCACGCGGACGCCGGGGCATCCGGCTCGGCGAAGACCCCGTCGATCCTGAGGACGTTCGCGGTCCGGTCGAAGTGCGGATCGAGACGCCCGACGATCCTGTCGCCGTGCAGGATCGGCATCACGAAGTATCCGAACTGGCGCTTCGCCTTCGGGACGTAGATCTCCAATCGGAAGTGGAAGCCGAAGAGCTCCTCCGACCGCACCCGGTCGTGGATCAACCGATCGAACGGTGACAGAAGGACGGTCCGCGGACGGAACGACCGATCCAGCACATCGACGTGGGTCCAACGTTCCCCACGTAACCCGTCGACGGATACGCGAACCGCCCGCCCCTCGCGCTCGAGCCCAGCCAGGGCCCGCTCCCACCCCGGCGGTCGTGTCCCTTCGAACGTCTCCCCGAACCGGTTGATCTTCGCGATGCCGAGCGCGCGAAGCTGCGTATCGAGCAACCGGCGAGCCTCCTCGCCCGGCCGCATGCGCGTCTCGTCCAAGGGCAGGCGGCGCTCGGCCAGGTCCCACACACGCTCCTGCCCCGCTCGCCCGGCGATCATCACCTCACCCTTGGCCCACAACACCTCGAGCATCATCGAGGTGTTGCGGCCGTCGTCGTTCCAGCCGCCGGTCCGCCACCCGACCGCGGAGCGATCCTCGAACGCCCGTGTCGGCAGCGGCCCGTCGGTACGCAACTTCGCCAAGACGTACCGACGGAACGCTTGGTTCTCGCGCAGGTACCGGCGCACGTACTCGTGGCGGCCGGCGCTCGTGCTGGGATACCGCCGCATCGTCGGGCGGTGCACTACGAGCTGGGTCGTCGGCAGGATGAAGGCGCGGTACTCGAACAGCGATCGATCCTGCCACAACAGCCGCTCCAGCTCGGCCACGCGGAACTTCCTGCCCAAGCGGGACCACAAGACGAGATGCTCCGTGCGCGCGACCCTTCGCGTGGGATCCATCTGCACGCTCCCGAGGCCTTCTACGACCTCGAGGATCGAACGGGGCCGAGGCGATGCGAGGAGTTGCGCGCTGACCGCGAGCTGCCGAGCCCGTCGGAGCGAGATCGACCGAGGCTCTCCCGGGCTCACCCGGCGTGCTCAGCCGCCTGGGCGTCGGCTTTCGTCCGATGGACGGTGCCGTCAGGATGCTCCGCAGGCGCATACAACGAGTACAACTTGAGCGCACCCGTCCCCGTGTTGATCACGTTGTGCCAGGTGCCGGCGGGGATGACGGCCGCCCAGTCCTCGGAGACATCGCGCGCTTCATCGACCCCGTCTTCGTCGCGTCCGAACTCGATGCGCGCCTGTCCCTCCTCGATCCGGATGAACTGGTCCCGGTCGGGGTGGACCTCCTTGCCGATGTCTTCGCCGGGTGCGAGACGCATCACCGTGAGTTGGCTGTGCGGTCCCGTGAAGAGCACGGTCCGGAAGGTCTCGTTCTCCAGCGTCAGGTGTTCGACATCACCGACCCAACCAACCATCGACGACTCCTTGCTCCGGGAGCGACGAGCCTAACGAACGAAGGCCTCCTGAAAAAGGAGGCCTTCGTGAGGCTTGCAGCACAACAGATATCGTGGAGGTGGCGGGAATCGAACCCGCGTGACAGGGCGACCGTCTGGTTCTTCTCCGGGCGCATCCGGTGGGTAGATCTCGCTTCGGGCCTCCCACCGGCGGAGGGGCCCTCGGCCAGTCCGGGTGAGATGTCCCTCGGAGGCCCCCGGACGGAACCTCCTCGGTGAGGCCTGCTTGCGATGCCCTGTCCGGGCCGCAGGCCCTCCCGGACGGACAGCTACCTATTGGCTAGGCAGCGAGCGCGTACTCATCGTTGGCGCTTGTGTTGATTCCGGCGTTTTACGAGACTCCGGAGATCTCGGCCCGCTTCTCCCAGGCGATAACCGCCCTGCTCGAAGCCAGTACACCCCCGTATGTAGTTGTCACTCCAAGTATACGGTCATCGGTATCGCTCCCCCAGTTCCCGCACGACGTCCACGATCAGATCCATGTCCTCGAGCCTGTTCCGCCAGTTGACCGCCGCCGGCCGGAACGCGACCCGCCCGTCGTATTCGGTCATCCCGAAGAAGACCCTGCCGTCGAGGATCGCTTCCTCCCCCACCTTTCGATTCAACTCGTCCAGGCGATCCTCGGGATAGCCGGGCGGGTGATAGCGGAAGCAGACGATGTTGAGACTCACGTCTGCGAGGCGTTCGAGATCCGGCTCCTCGTCGACTCGCCGAGCGAGGTGTTGCGCCAGATCGAGGTGCTTCTCGACGATGGCCCGGTAACCGCTCCGCCCGTAGGCGCGGAGGGTCGCCCACACGGTGAACGCCCTCGCCCGTCGCGACATCTCCGGTCCAAGGAAGCCCCAGGTCGGCTTCGGCCCGAGAGGATCCGGGAGGTAGGCGGCGCCCGACGTGAAGATGGGTGCCTGCAGCGCGGGGTCCTTCACGAACGCGAAACCGCAGTCATATGGGACGTTCAGCCACTTGTGGCCGTCGGCGATCACCGAGTCCGCGCGTTCCACGCCCTCGACGAGGTGACGCGAGCGGTCCGAGAGCGCGGCGAAGAGGCCGAACGCGCCGTCCACGTGGAGCCAGGCTCCGTGTCGCTCCGCGAGGTCCGCCATCGCACCCAGTGGGTCGAAGTCACCCGCGTTCACCTCTCCGGCGCTCGCGATCACGACGGCGGGCGCGTCGCCGAGGGCCCCGAGCTCACGCTCGAGAGCCGTGAGGTCGAGCCGTCCGACGCCGTCCACCGCGAGCTTGCGCACCGCATCCCGTCCGAGCCCGAGCATCGCGAGCGCCTTCGTGTCGCTCGGGTGCACGTAGCCCGAGCCGAAGACGGGCATCCGCGGCAGGCCGCCGAGGCCATCCACGTCGACGTCGACACCGTGTCGGAGGCCCCACCACCGCCGGGCACAGGCGAGCGCGGTGAAGTTCGCCATGGTCGCGCCCGTCGTGAGGATCCCACCCCAGGACCCCGGCAACCCGAACAGCTCCTTCAACCAGCCGAGTGCGACCGATTCGAGATGGCCACCGAGCGGCGTCGCCACCCAGGCTCCGGGATTCTGGTCCCACGTGGAAGTCAGCCAGTCGGCGCCGAGCGCTGCCGGGGTCGTCCCACCGTTGACGAAGTGGAAGAACTTCGGCCCGGCGGAGTGCACCAACCCGCCACCGCCGTCGATCAGCTCCTGCAGGGCCGCGATCGCTCCGACGCCGTCCTCGAGGAGCGATCCCGCGAAGGAGGCCGCGGCGTCCTCGGCCTGGGGATCTCGGACGGGACGATCCTCGACCCCGTCGAGGTACTTCCGAGCCTCATCCGCCACGAACGCGACGACGGCATCCAGCTCGCCCGCGTCGGGTGGCGTCGGAGACATCTCCTGACGGTACGACATCAACGGCGCCGACCGAGCTCCTGCCGCATCTCACGCTCGTGCTCTCGTTCCGCGATCGCCTGGCGCTTCTCATGAGCCCGTCGGCCGCGGGCGAGTGCGAGCTCCACCTTGGCGAGGCCATGGGTGAAGTACACGCGCAGCGGGACGAGCGCGAGCCGGTCCTGCTGCTGCGCATCCGCCAACTTCGAGATCTCCTGACGATGCAGGAGGAGCTTCCGCGGCCGGAGCGGCAGGTGCGACTTCTTGTCGCCCTGCTCGTAGGGAGGGATGTGCATACCCTCCAGCCAGACCTCGCCCTCGCGCACGCGCGCGAACGCCTCCGCGAGTGACGCCCGTCCCCCGCGGAGGGACTTCACCTCGTCCCCCGTGAGCGCGACGCCCGCCTCGAACGTCTCGAGGATCGTGTAGTCGTGGCGCGCCTTCCGATTGGAAGCGACGGTCTTCTCGCCTTCGTGATCCTTACGGGCCATCGGGCTGCCCCGGCCTCAGACGTCGAGGAAGCGCCGCATGCCGATCGTGCCCGCGACGACGGCGACGAGGACGGCGGCCACCAGGATCCACGGCATCACCGCGACGACGTCGGCGTTCTTGATGAGCGGGAGCCACGGCGCCGTCCCTCGAAGGCGATCCACCACGAAGACCTTGACGAGGAAGAGGCCGGCGATGGCGGAGGCGGCACCCAGCAGGGCCTCCACCATCCCTTCGATGAGGAACGGCACCCGGATGCGCCAATTCGTCGCACCTACGAGACGCATGATGCCGATCTCCTTCCGTCGCGCGAACATCCCCATCCGCAGGGTGTTGGCGACGAGGCCGATCGCCGAGACGAGCATGATGACGGCGATGCCGAAGACGCCGAGCGAGAGCACCCTCGTGAGCGCGTCGAGCCGATCGAGCAGCTTCTGGTAGTCGGCGACGGCCCGAACCCCCGGCTCCGTGCATTCCTGATGCTGATCCCCATCCGGCTCGACCGCCACGGTGCAGCCGAGCGCCGCCGTGATCTGCTCGAAGTTCGTGACCGCAGAGAGCTTCACCCGGAGGGAGGTGGGGATGACCTCCATGCAGTCGACCTGCTCGAGGAAGACGTCCTGGCCTTCGAACAGCCTGGCGAACTCCTCGCAGGACTTCTCCTTGTTCCAGTAGTCGACGCGGGCGACGGCCGGGACCTGCTGCAGTTTGTCCGTCAACCGGCCGACGGTGTCGCTGTTCACGGGATCCGTGAGATAGACCTGCACCTCCACGTTGCCCGTCAGCACCCGGGTCACGAGTTCGAACTCCCGGGCGATCAGCAACGACAGGCCGAACAGGAACAGCGCGATGAAGGCGGTCGACATCGCTGCGAACGCCACGACCCCGTTCCGTCGCAGGCCGGCCGCGGTCTCACGGAAGAAGTACTCGACCCTGGGCGCCATCAGCTGTACACCCCGCGGGACTGGTCGCGGACGACCCTCCCCTTGTCCAGCTCGATCACTCGCTTGCGCATCGCGTCGACGATGGCCTGGTCGTGGGTCGCCATCAAGATCGTGGTGCCGATCCGGTTCACCTTGTCGAGCAGCCGCATGATGTCGACCGAGGTGTTGGGGTCGAGGTTCCCGGTGGGCTCATCGGCGAGCAGGACGAGCGGCCGGTTCACGCACGCCCGCGCGATCGACACGCGCTGCTGCTCGCCGCCGGAGAGCTCGTCGGGATAGGCGTTCAGCTTGTCCCCGAGCCCGACATACTCGAGGATCTCCGGCACCCGTTGATCGATCACGTGCTTCGGCTTGCCGATCACCTCGAGCGCGAACGACACGTTCTCGAAGGCGGTCTTGTCCTGCAGGAGCTTGTAGTCCTGGAAGACGGTGCCGATGTTCCTGCGCAGGTGAGGCACCTTGAACGTCGTGATCTTCGAGAGGTTCTTGCCCGCCACGAACACATCCCCACGGCTCGCTTCCTCCTGCTTGAGGAGAAGGCGGATCATGGTGGATTTCCCGGAGCCGGACGGGCCCACGACGAAGACGAACTCGCCCTTGTCGATCTCAACCGAGACGTCCTCGAGGGCGGTGACGCCGTTCCGATAGACCTTGGTGACTCGTTGGATACTGATCATGGCGTGAGGAATACGACCTGGAGTTGGGGTCGGCCCACCCTACCAGAGGTCTTCCGCGACACCGGTGAACGTGCCGTAGGCTGGCTGGCGTGGACCCCGCGGATGCGAGCCGGCTCGCGCCGCGCGCGGCGAAGCGCTTCGCCTTCTTGGTCGGGCCGCTGCTCATCCTCGCTTCCGTGCTCTTCGCGCTCCGCGGATTCATCGTCGACGGCGCGCTGACCAATCAGCACCCCGACCTCCTGACCTTCTGGCTCCCGCGATGGTCGTTCCTGGGCGATTCCGTCGCCGCCGGACGGATCCCTCTGTGGAACCCGTTCGAGATGGCCGGCTACCGCTTCGCCGCCGATCCGCAGAGCGGTTGGCTGTATGCGGCTCCCACGGCGCTCTTCTCGCTGTTCTCGCCGGGCCCCGCGCTCCGGATCTTCATCGTCTTCAACCCCCTGCTGGCCGGTCTCGGCATGTACGCCTTCCTCCGGAAGGAGGACCTAGGGCGCGCGGCGGCAACGGTCGGGGGTCTCGTCCTCGCGATGATGATGGCGACGTCCACGATCGCGATCTCGCTGCCGTTCGCGGGCGCCCTGGGGTGGACGGCCGTTCTGCTCCTCGCCGCCGCAGGCTACCGGAGGGCCGAAGGATGGTCCGGACGCCTCGCGTGGCTCGCGCTGGGCGCCTTCGCGTGGATGCAGGTCGCGGCGGCCCATATGAGTCACGGCCTCGTGATCGCGACTGCCTTCGCGACCGTCTACCTGGTTGCCGGCGCCGTGAGCGACGCGCGGGCCGGGATCACCGAAGGACGCTGGGCCGCCGGTCGAGTGGCGCTGTTCCTCGCCGTCCTGCCGATCGCCGCCTTGCCGATCCTCGTGCCACACGTCGACTTCCTCGGCGAGTCGAGCCTGCGCGGCGGCTACGGAGTGCTCGGGGACACGGGCCAATCCGAGGTGGGCGATCCGCTCGGTTCGAACGGTGTCTGGGCAGCCTGGCCGCTGGGCTTCGCCGCCGCGCCGGGTGCCTACGCCGGCGCGGTCGCCCTCGCGTGCGTCCTCCTCGCAGCTCGCGCTCACCGGCTCCGCACGCTCGTGGTGGCGATCGGAGGGCTCGTTCTCGCCGCGTACGTGCTCACGTCACCCTTGCTGGTGACGGCTGCCTGGTTCCGGGCCTTCGTGCTCGAGATCCCGTTCGGCGACGTGTACCTCCACAACCCCGGGCGCCTCCGGTACGTGGCCGTGCTCGCGCTGCCCGTTCTGGCCGCGGTGGGCTTGCAGGGACTCGTGGAGCGGCCGCTCTCCTCTCGCGCCGCGTGCACGTGGCTCGGCGCCGCGGTGGTTGCGTTCCACGTCTGGCCGCTCCTCGCGGGAGGCAGCTTGGTCCGGTTCGCGTTGGTGGCCGCGATCTTGGTGGCCGGCGCCCCCTTCCTCTACGGGCTGGCTACCCGACGATGGCGATGGGCCTCCGAGTCCGCGCTGGTGGGTCTGCTCGCCCTCGAACTCCTGGGAAGCGCCGTCTACGCGCAGTCCTACGAGGGCGGCACGATCTTCACCGGACTGGAGACGGGTGAGCACCCCAGCCTCGTCCCGCAGGTCCTTCGGTATCCCACGCTTGACGAAGCCGCGTACCTCGCGCCGACGACGATCGTCGAGCACATGCGAGCCGAGCCCGGCCGTTACGCGACCTGGGCGCCCCCGGCGGCCTCCTTCGAGAAGGGCTATCTGTGGATGAAGTCGCCGTGGGACTGGCCGGCGCTCGCGCCCACGAGGGGCACGCTCTTCGCGGTCCCCGACGCGCTGGGCTACAACCCCGTGCAGCTCCCGCGCTACTGGCGATACATCCGGGCGACCAACGACCTCTCGGTCTTCTACAACGCGTCGGTGCTCAACCTGCCTTCCGTCGAGGATGTCCGTCTGCTCGGTCTGCGCTACCTGGTGATCCCGACGGGACTGGAGTCACCCGTCGAGGGCAGGATCGTCGAACGGTCCGACGGCTACTCGCTCTGGGAGTTGGCCGACCGCCAGCCCGAGGCGACGGGGACGGAACAGGTCGAGCGCGCGCGGAACGTGCAGGAAGCGTTCGAGATGGTCACCACGCCCGGTTTCGACCCGGCCCAGCTCACCGTCGTGGAGGACCCCGACGTCTTCGGATCGGTGAGCGAGTCGCCACGTTGGAACGCTCGGATCGTCGGACGGTCACCGACCATGCTCAGGATCCGCCTCGAACCCACGAACGGTGGGGTGCTCACGATCCGGAGTGCCTTCGACCCCGGCTGGCGGGCGGAGGTCGACGGCCATGACGCGCGGACGCTCCCCGTCGACGGTTTCCTCCAAGGTGTGCTGATCCCTTCGAGTACGCGCGAGGTCGTCCTCACCTACCACGACGACTCGGTGATGATCGGTCTGGCCCTCGGAGCCGCCGCCTGGAGTGCGCTTCTCGCCGCGCCATTCCTCGCGCTCGCATCCCGGCGCCGCGCCGCCCACGGTCGCGCTGCTCCCGGTCTCCGGGCTCCGCGTCGCTCTACGCGGAGCCACCCACGGACGCCCGTCGCCTGAGCTCTCCCTCGATGAACCGGTCGATGTCACCGCCGAGAACGCGTGAGGGGTCGCCCACCTCGACATCCGTCCGGTGATCCTTGACCATCTGGTACGGAGCGAGCACGTAGGAACGGATCTGCGATCCGAAGTCCACCGCTTTGCGTTCTCCTCGCAACTCGTTCATCTCCTGCTCCCGGCGCCGGCGCTCGAGCTCGGCCAGACGAGCTTTCAGGATCCTCATCGCGACCGCACGGTTCTGGAGCTGTGACCGCTCGTTCTGGCACGCGACGACGATCCCCGACGGCAGGTGCGTGATCCGCACGGCGGAATCCGTCGTGTTCACCGACTGCCCGCCGGGCCCGGAGGAGCGGAACACGTCGATGCGCAGGTCCTCCTCGGGGATCTCGACCTCCTCCTCCTCCGACTGCTCGAGGAGGGGGATGACGTCGAGCGCCGCGAAGGAGGTGTGACGCCGCTTCTGGGCGTCGAACGGGCTGATCCGGACCAGGCGGTGGACGCCCCGCTCGGCGGACAGCAACCCGTAGGCGCTCGGCCCGTGCAGCATGAAGGTCGCCGACTTGATGCCGGCTTCCTCGCCGTGATGGATCTCGTCGACCTCCATCCGGAACCCCTGCTTCTCCGCCCATCTGGCGTACATCCGGAGCAGCATGTCCGCCCAGTCCTGCGACTCGGTGCCCCCGGCACCCGCCTGCAGGGTCGCGATCGCGTCGTGGTCATCGTAGGGACCCGAGAGGAGAGCGGTGAGCTCGACCGCCTCGACCTCGCGCTCGAGACGGTCGAGCCCACCTTCCAGCTCGTTCATCAGATCCCGATCCGCCTCGTCCTCGAGGAGCTCGTCCATCGCTTCGAGGTTCTGGAGCGAGCTCTCGAGGCGGTCGTATCGGTCGACCTGATCGTGCAGGCGGGAGAGGCGCTGGGTCAGCTCCTGTGCACGAGACTGGTCGTCCCAGAGCGCGGGATCGGACGTCTGCCGCTCGAGGTCACCGAGCTGCGCGCGCTTGCCGTCGACGTCAAAGGAACTCCTTGGCGGCGACGATACGGTTACGGAGCTTGCGAAGCCGTTCGGTGTGATCGCTCATGCGGTCGATTCTAGATGCTCCCTGCATCCCTTCCGCCGCCGAGGCGTGTCGGCATCGGCGTCGGTGGTCGCCGTCGGCGTGACGAACATCACCGTCGCGAGGTGCTCACGACCACCGCGCTTGCCGGCGGCCATCCCCGAAGCTGGCAGCAGCCGCAACGAAAGGACGACCTCGTGAGCACGAGCGCCGAGACGATCAGCCCCGGGTTGGCATGGAACGCGACGCGGGTCGCGAGCGTACTGATGATCGTGATCATCGCGGTGATCGCGCTCGTGTTCTGGCCGGCGTTCGACACATCGGACGCGAAGCCACCGGTCACTCGACAGGCGCACGGAGTCGCGGCCCCGCACGAGCACATCGTGGTCAACGGAGAGGCCTGCCCGCAGTGCCTCCCGTGACCTGAGAGAAGAGAGGTACCCCCCTCTCACGGCGGCCGGCCGGGCCGAGGGCCCGGCCGGCCGCCTCCTTTCCGGGGGTGGATCCCGCCTCGACGCTCGCTTCCGGTGTTCCTCCGCGTCGGGCGCGACACCGGATCGACGTGGTGAACGTCACCTCCGCTCCGTGCGCGCCGGCACCGACCGCCGGATGAGGGGTCCGTAGGGTCGTTCCATCGACCAGATCCCGAAGGGATCCAGACGAAAGGGGGAGCCATGAGCGCCCAGGGAGGAACCCTCCAGCGCAGGGGAACCATCGAGCTGCCGATCTGGCCCGTGGCCGTCCTCGTGGTCGCCGCAGTCGCTGCGGCGATCGGGATGACGTTGCTGAAGAGCGCCGGGCAGACCACGTTCGTGACATCGGTGACGGACAGGGAGCGGATCGAGAACTCCACGGCCGCGGTCCGTGAGCAAGGGGCCGTCGCACCCGCGATCCCCGCGATCCGCCCGATCGACCTCTCGGTCCTCGAGAACTCGAGCGCCGCGGTCCGTGAGCAGGGAGCGATGCTTCCCGCGGTCGTGGGCATCTCCCACGTGGCACCGTCGCTGCACTCACAGGGCTACGCGGGGTTCGAGAACCCCGGTGCCTACGTCACGCAGGTGCCGACGTTCGCGGGCCTCGAGAACCCGGGCGCCTACGTCACCGAGGCACCGGCCTTCCAGCCGGGCCTCGAGAACCCGGGCGCCTACCCGGCGGAGATCGCGCCGCCGGCGGAGGGCCCCATCATCGTGAACGGCCAGCCCTGCATGCAGTGCAGGTAAGCCTTCTCAGGGGACCAAGAAGGGGCCGGCGCGAAGCGCCGGCCCCTTCGACGTACCGAGTCGCTACGCCACGGCTCCGTGGCACTTCTTGTATTTCCGACCGCTGCCGCACGGACACGGCGCGTTGCGGGGCACCTTGTCGCTGATGACCTGATTCGGATTGGACTCCTGCTCGGTGCCGGATCCCTCCGCTGCTTCCTCGTCCCCGTGGCTCTCGCGGACCCGGTTCACCTTGGGCTGGGACACGCGTCGTTTCTGCTGCTCCGGTTGGACCAGCTCCACCCGGTAGATGTAGCGGACGAACTCCGTCTGGATCGTGGACGTGAGCTCCTCGAACATGTCGAATGCTTCGCGCCGATATTCCGTGATCGGATCCTTCTGCGCGTAGCTCCGCAGATAGATCCCTTCCTGCAGGTAGTCCATCTCGTACAGGTGCTCGCGCCAGCGCGTGTCGATGATGTTGAGCAGGACGACGCGCTCGAGCTCTCGCATCATCCCTTCGCCGAGCGTCTCCTCCTTCGCCGCGTACGCGGCCAGTGCGTCCTCGACGAAGGTCTCTTGGAGCGTCTGCGAGTCGCGGATCTCGGCCACCTGTTCGGTGGTCAGAGAGACGGGGTAGATCTCCGAGAGGGCCGTGAACAGCCCGTCTCGGTCCCATTCCTCCTCGAAGACCTCCGGTGGGCAATAGGTCGAGACCGTGGCCTCGACCACGTCCCTCACGAACCCCAGCGCCTCCTCCGTCAGGTCCCCGCCCTCGAGGATCTTCCGGCGCTCGCCGTAGATCACCGTGCGCTGGCCGTTCATGACCTCGTCGTACTTCAGGACGTTCTTCCGGCGCTCGTAGTTGAGCTCCTCGATCTGCCCCTGAGCGTTCTGGACGGCGCGCGTCACCATCTTGGCTTCGATCGGCTCGTTCTCGGGCCACTTCAGGCGTTCCATGATCGACGCGACCCGATCGGAGGCGAACATCCGCATGAGGTCGTCCTCGAGCGACAGGTAGAAGGCCGACGCGCCCGGGTCGCCCTGCCGACCGGATCGGCCACGGAGCTGGTTGTCGATCCGGCGAGACTCGTGCCGCTCGGTGCCCAGCACGTACAGACCCCCCAGCTCGATGACCTCCTCGTGCTCCGCGTCGGTCTGCGTCTTGAACTTCGCGAAGATCGGCTCCCACTCGGCCTCGTAGGCCGCGCGCTCCTCCTCGTCCATCTCGAACAGCAGGTAGCGATCGTTGTCGAAGTCCCGCGCCGCCATCTCCTGGCGCGCGAGGTATTCGGGGTTCCCGCCCAGGAGGATGTCGACGCCTCGGCCGGCCATGTTCGTCGCGACCGTCACCGTGTCCTTGCGACCGGCCTGCGCGACGATCATCGCCTCTTTCTCGTGGTTCTTCGCGTTCAGGACGTGATGCTTCACGCCGCGGCGGTTGAGCATCCCCGAGAGCTTCTCGGACTTCTCGATCGAGACGGTGCCCACGAGGATCGGCTGGCCGGACTCGTTCCGTTCGATGATGTCGTCGATGAGGGAATCCCACTTCGCCTCTTCGTTCTTGAAGATCAGGTCCTGCAGGTCGTCGCGGATCATCGGCTGGTTCGTCGGGATCTCGGTCACGCCGATCGAGTAGGTCTCCTCGAACTCCGTGAGCTGCGTCTTGGCGGTACCGGTCATGCCGGCGAGCTTGTCGTACATCTTGAAGTAGTTCTGGATCGTGATCGTCGCAAGGGTCTGGTTCTCCTCCTTGACCCGGACACCCTCCTTCGCCTCGATCGCCTGGTGCAACCCTTCCGAGTACCGGCGCCCCTCCAGCACCCGGCCCGTGAACTCGTCGACGATCTTCACCTCGCCGCTCTGGACCACGTACTCGACGTCGCGCTTGTAGAGCTCCTTCGCCCGCAGCGCGTTGTGGAGGTGGTGGACCAGCATCGTGTTCTCGTGGTCGTAGAGGTTGTCGATGTTCAGCAGGTTCTCGACCTTGGCGACCCCGGCCTCCATGACGGCGACCTGGAACTTCGCCTCCTCGACCTCGTAGTGCTCGTCGCGGGTGAGCTGTGGAGCGATCCGCGCGAACGTCTGGTACCACTTCGCGCTGTCCTGGACCATGCCGCTGATGATCAAAGGGGTCCGTGCCTCATCGATCAGGATCGAGTCGACCTCGTCCACGATCGCGAAGTGGTAGCCGCGCTGGACGGTGTGTTCGAGCCGCATCGCCATGTTGTCGCGGAGGTAGTCGAACCCGAACTCGTTGTTGGTCCCGTAGGTGATGTCGGCCGCGTAGGCGGGCCGGCGCTCCTCGGGGCTCATCGCCGATTGGATCAGACCGACCTCGAGACCGAGGAACCGATAGATCCCGCCCATCCACTCCGAGTCGCGCTTCGCGAGATAGTCGTTGACGGTAACGAGATGGACACCCTTGCCCTCGAGGGCGTTCAGATAGCCGGGAAGGGTCGAGACGAGTGTCTTGCCCTCTCCCGTCCGCATCTCGGCGATGGTGCCACGATGCAGCGCGGCACCGCCCATGAGCTGGACGTCGAAGTGGCGCTGGCCGATGGTGCGGCGCGCGGCTTCGCGCGTGGTGGCGAACGCCTCCGGGAGCAGGTCGTCGAGGGGCTCCCCGTTCTCCAGGCGCTCCCGGAACTCGACGGTCTTGTGGGCCAACTCCTCATCGGAGAGGTCCTCGATCTCGGGCTCCCACGTGTTGACGAGCTGGGCGAGCTGCTCGAGCTCCTTGCGTCGGCGGCCCTCGCCGATGTTGCTGAACCTGTCGATGATGGGCAACGCGGATCCTTTTCGTGATCGGGAACTTCGATTGTACCGGCGCCCTGCGTCAAGCCCTGCGCGACTCCCGCGGATCCGAACCCTGCGACCACCTGGGAGGCTGACACCGAGCGGGGCTAGAGGGGTTCCGTCAGCGCGCCCAGGCGCTCGACCAGCCTCGCGTTCTCCGAATAGTCGACCGGCACCGCGATCACGGACACCGCGTCGTCGTCCAGCGCTTTCCGGAGCGTGGGCAGCAGCTCCGACGGCTCCGCGATCGCGTATCCCTTCGCGCCGAAGCTCTCCGCGAATCGAACGAAGTCCGGGTTCCCGAACGAGACGGCCGCGCGCCTGCCGAAATGGATGTCCTGCTTCCAGCCGATCAGCCCGTACCCGCCGTCCACCCAGACCAGGATCACGAAGTGAACCTTCTCGCGCACCGCGGTCTCGATCTCGGCGGCGCTCATCAAGAAGGCTCCGTCGCCCATCGCCGCGAGCACCTTGCGCTCGGGGTGCACGAGTTTGGCCGCGAACGCACCCGGGAGCGCGAACGCCATCGTCGCCAGACCGTTGGAGATCAGGCACGTATTCGGTGCGTACGTCGGGAAGAGCCGGGCCATCCAGACCTTCACCGCACCGGTGTCGCAGAGCACGATGTCTTCCCGATCCAGGGCCTCCCGCACGTCGTGGACGATCCGCTGAGGGCGCACCGGGAACGCATCGTCCCCGGCCCCCGACTCCAGCTCATCACGCAGGAAGCGCTCCCCCGGAGGCTCCCGGTCTCGTCGTGGCTTCCCGGGTGCCGCCTCCGCGATGGCATCCAGCGATTCCCCGATCCCGCCCTGGACCCCGACCTCGAGCGTGTAGGCCTCGTCGACCTCGGCGACCGTCCGGTGGATGTGGATGATCGCCTTATCCCGACCTGGGTTCCAACGCTCCGGCGCGTACTCGACGAGGTCGTACCCGACGGCCACCACGACATCTGCTCTGTCGAAGCCGAAGTTCGCGTAGTCGCGCACCATGAACCCGATCGTCCCGAGCGCGTTCGGATGATCGTCGGGGAAGACGCCTTTGCCGAGGAACGTGGTGGCGACGGGGAGGTTCAGACGCTCGGAGAACCGGACGAGCGCGTCCATCGCGCCGTCGCGAGCGACGCCCGGTCCCGCGAGCACCACCGGAGCGGTCGCGTTCTCCAGGACCTCGGCCGCGCGCCGGACCTGCGCGTCCGCAGGCGCCGGATCGACCGGCACGTTGACGCGGAGCGGCTCGCCCGTCGTCTGCTGCTCGGCGATGTCCTCGGGCAGGATCAGGAACGCGGCGCCGGGACGCTCGGTCCGCGCCTGCTTGAAGGCTTTCCGGACCATCTCCGGCACGGCTTCGTCCACGGTGATCATGCCGCCCCACTTCGTGATCGGTCGGAACAACTCGACGAGGTCGACCGCCTGATGGGACTCCTTGTAGAGCCGGTGGAGGCCGGCCTGCGCGGTGATCGCCACGAGCGGGTGCGAGTCCAGGTGCGCGTTCGCGATCCCGAGCATCAGGTTGATCGCGCCCGGGCCCAAGGTCGCCAGGCACACGCCGGGACGTCCCGTGAGGGCGCCGTAGGAGTCGGCCATGAACGCGGCGCCCCGCTCGTCCCGCGTGGTGATGAATCGGATGGACGAGTCCGCGATCGCGTCGATCACGTGGAGGTTCTCCTCGCCCGGCAGGCCGAAGACGTACTCGACCTCCTCGTTCTCCAAACACTCGACGAGCAAGCGGGCTACGGTTCGTGCGCCCCGCGCGGCCACCATCGCACCAGGCTACCTGCGCGGCCCACCGATACGCTCGCCGCATGGAATTCAAGGATGTGCTGCGGCGCCGACGGATGGTGCGACGCTTCGACCAGCGGCCGGTGCCCGCGGACACGGTCGACCGCATCATCGACGTGGGTCGTCGCGCCCCCTCCGCGGGCTTCTCGCAGGGACTCGAGCTCTTGGTCCTCGACACCCCGGAGACGGTCGGCTCGTTCTGGGAGACGACCCGCGACCCGGAGTTCGGCTGGGAGGAGGAGACCGTCGCGCACGGGCCCACGGTGCTGATCCTGCCGCTGCCGGATCCGAGGCGGTACGTGGAGCGCTATTCGCAACCCGACAAGATCGAGTTCGGCATGGACGAGGAAGCCAACTGGCCGGTGCGGTTCTGGGAGATCGACGCGGCGATGGCCTCGATGCTGATCCTCCTCGCCGCGGTCGAGGAGGGACTGGGCGGGTGGTTCTTCGGCATCACCTACGGAGAGCGGGCGCTGCTCGATCGCTTCGGCGTCCCCGCGCACCTCCGGCCGATCGGGATCATCGGGCTCGGATATCGCGCCGAGGACGAGGAGCCCTCGGGGTCGTGGAGGAAACACCGGCGACGGTCGCTCGAGGAGCAGATCCACCGCAACGGCTGGTGAGCGGTTCCGGGTGCTCGTTAGGCCCGTCGTTGCAACAGCTGGCGGGTGAGCTGCGCCTGCGCGACGTGTTCGCGGAAGTGCTCGAGCGCGTGCAGGAGAGCCCATGCCGCGGACACGGGCTCCGCCTCCGGGGTCGGGCGTACGGCGGCCGGATCGAACACCTCGGCGGCGTCGAGCCGGGCTCGGCACTCGGCGGCCATCGTGTCTACGAACGACAGCAGGTCCGTATCGCTCGCGGATTCCGCCACGAACTCGGAGGGCCGGTCGCGCTCCGGAAGCGGGAGTCCCCGGGCGATCGACAGCCACCACCGCGAGCTGTGCATCCCGTGCACGGCGAGCACCGTGATCGAGTTGCTGTCCTCGCCGGCGGGTTGCCACGCGAGCGCGTCGGGTGCGAGCCCGTCGATCGCCTCGCGCAGGTGATCCACGGATTCGTCGAAGATCTCCCGAGCTGCCTCGATGATCGGGTCGGGCATCAGGCGGTCTCGCGGCCGGTCACGTGATCTCGATCATCTTCTCGCGCACGGCGTACACGACCGCCTCCATGCGCGAATGGAGGTGGAGTTTCTCGAGGATGTTGCGGATGTGGTTCTTCACCGTGTTCTCCGAGATGAACAGCTGCTTCGCGATGTCGCGGTTGTTGAGGCCCTGGGCGACCAGTCGGAGGACCTCCATCTCGCGATCGGTGAGCTTTGGCGCCGGCATCTGGGGTCGCTCGTCGGCCTCCTTCGAGATCGCGGCGAACTCGGTGAGCAGCTTGGACGCCATCGAGGGCGAGATGCGCGACTGGCCCGCCCACACGCTCCTGATCGCGTCGGCGACCTCGTCGATCGGGATCTCCTTCAACAGGTAGCCCGCGGCGCCGGCCTTGATCGCGTCGTAGAGATCGCCCTCGTCATCGGAGATGGTGAGCATGAGGATCTTGGCGTGCGGGAGCAGCTCCTTGATGTGCCCGGCCGCCTCGATACCCGAGCGCTTCGGCATCCGAACGTCCATCAAGACGACGTCGGGCATCAGCTCCTGGGCTTTCTCCACCGCTTCGATGCCGTCGGACGCCTCCCCGACCAGCATCAGGTCGTCCTCTTCCTGCAGGACCATCTCGAGTCCCCGACGGAACAGCGCGTGGTCGTCCACGATCAGCACGCGGAGCTTCTCGTTGGTGCTCTTGTCGTCCGGTGTCATCCCGTTGGTTCCATCTCATTCATCGGCCGCATCGACAGGCGGCAGTGCCGAGCCTCGCGGGAATGGTACCCCCCGGCGCCATCCGCGGAGCCGTTTCCCGTGATGATCGCGGATCTGGCGTTCCAGCTTCTCGGCCACGTGATCCAGCGCCGTGCGCACATCATCGGCTTCCGCGCGCGCACGGAAGGTCTTCCGCGGGATCTTCAAGGCGGCCTTGATCATCTTCAGTCCATCGGGACTCGGGTGGTGCTCGGCGACGAACTCGAGGTCGATCCGCACCGCCCGCGGCTCGAGTCGCTCCAGCCGCGAGAGCTTGTGTTGCGCTTGCTCGCGGATCTCGTCGGAGACCGGCAGCCCTCGTCCGGTGAAGGTCAGGTCCATGTGCGACCCCCGGCGCAGCTCACGGGTGAAGGGTGCTCCCGCCCGGCTGACCTGGTCTTTGACCCCACACTCGCCTGCGGGGGTGTCCGCCGACGGCCCGTGTGTTCCGTTGGGACCGCCGACTCGCATCCTCTCCCTGAACCTCTCTCGAGGACAGGGGCAGGGCTTACTTCTAAACCGCTCCATGCTCGGCGACCAAGGGTCGCCTTACGTGGGTCGTTTCGCCCGCGGCTGGCATCGACTACCGGGGTTGATCCCCGGGCAACCACAGACCCGGACGGGAGCACGAACCGAGTATAGGCACGCGCTCAGGGCCGGCGCGAGCCGCCAGGTCCTAGAGGCCGGTCGGTGAACGAGCGGCACGCGGTGAGCAGATGGATCTCGCGCGCTCCCCCCTGGACGAGCGCTCCGGCGCAGGCCGACGCCGTCGCACCGGTGGTGAGCACGTCGTCCACCAGCAGGAGGCGCGACGGCACCGGCTTCTGTGAGATGCATGCGAATGCATCCCTCATCGCCTCCAGTCGTTCCTCACGGGTCCGTCGTGCCTGGGGAGCGGTTGCCTTCGTCCTTCGGACGAAGGCAACCGCCGGGAGATCGAGCTCGCGTGCGAGCGCACGCGCGAGCACGCGAGCCTGGTCGAAGCCGCGCTCGGCCCGCCGCCGGGAAGCGAGCGGCACCCACGTCACGGCGTCGGCCGGCGGCGGGCCGAGCGCGACCACCGCGGCGGCGAGCGCATCCCCCACCCCACGCCAGCCGGAGAACTTCAGCCGATGGACGGCGGTCTTGGCGGGTCCCCGGTACGCGAACGCCGCGCGCGCGGACGCGATCGGCGCCGGAGGACAGTCGCGACATCGGTCCACACTCACGTGCGACGGCCGGCCACAGCGACGACACCACGGCGGCTCCAGCGGGACGAGCTCCCCGGCGCAGGCCGCGCAGAACGGCCACGGACCTGCACCGCATCCGGCGCACGCCCGGGGGAACAACACATCGATCGCCCGATCGAGCGGCCTCTCGAGCATGGGCGTTCACGCTACGGCGCGCCGCCGACACGGATCAGGGAAGCGCAACCTCGATCGGTCCGCCGGCACCCTTGACCGCGATCGTGAGGACGCGCTGGGTCTTCAACAGCGGGTACCCGGTCACCGAGCCGGAGCCGGTCTCCGGGTCGAAGGTCGTCTCCAGCATCGGGATCCGGTTGCCGTCGGCGGCGAGCGTGATCACTGCCTCCGCCCCCTCGAAGCGCAGCTCCGTCGTGTCGATCCGGCATTCGAGCTGGTCCAGCTGCACCTTCTCTCCGCCGACCAAAACGGACTCCCCGAGGCGCACCTGGTCGCGTCTCGTCGCTCCTCTGGGCCACGGGACGGCGAACCGCGCGCCGGGTCGGACCGTCTCCGGCTCCGCATCGATCGCCACGTCACACTCGATCGCGTACCAGCCGGAGGAGAGCTCGGTCACCGGGAACTCGAACGGCACGAAGAGATCGCGGTTGGGCGCGACTTCGAGCGTCGCGGGCTGGACGCCCATCGAGACGGAGCCGTGGCCCGCGAGCTCGACGGCGCGAGCGTCGTCGAGCCGGACCTGATGTGGGTTGCCGTCGGCACCCCGCATCACGAACGAACCCTTGAGCGAGGCCGGGAAGCGCTCGAAATACGCGCGGATGCTGACGGCGTCCTGCAGCGTTAGGTGCCCTCTTCCCAGCTGGCGAGGTAGGACTCCTGCTCGGGTGTGAGGGTGTCGATCTCCACACCCATCCCCCGCAGCTTCAGCCGAGCGACCTCCTCGTCGATCTCGGTCGGGACCGGGTACACCCTCGCCTCGAGATCGCCGTGGTTCTTCACGAGCCACTCGACGCAGAGCGCCTGGTCCGCGAACGACATGTCCATCACCGCAGCGGGGTGGCCCTCGGCAGCCGACAGGTTCACCAGCCGTCCCTCGCCGAGCAGATTCAGCCGACGGCCGTCGGAGAGCGTGTGCTCGTCGACGAACTCGCGGATACGACGGACCCGACCCTCGGAGAGCGCGGCCAGAGCGCCCTTGTCGATCTCCACGTCGAAGTGCCCGGAGTTGGCGAGGATCGCGCCGTCCTTCATGCGTTCCATGTGCTCGGTGCGGATCACGCCTTTGTCGCCCGTCACCGTCACGAACACGTCGCCCACCCGGGCGGCCTCGAGCAAGGGCATCACGCGGAAGCCCTCCATCACGGCCTCGAGGGCGGCCGTCGGGTCCACCTCGACGACGATGACGTGCGCGCCCATGCCGCGAGCGCGGGATGCCACGCCACGCCCGCACATCCCATAGCCGCAGACGACGAACGTCCGGCCGGCGAGGAGCCGGTTGGTCGCCCGCATGATCGCATCGATCGTCGACTGGCCCGTGCCGAAACGGTTGTCGAACAGGTGCTTCGTGTCCGCGTCGTTCACGCTGACGATCGGATACTTCAGGGCGCCATCCGCGGCCATCGCACGCAGGCGGATCACCCCGGTCGTCGTCTCTTCCGTGCCGCCCATGATCTCGGTGATCTGATCCATGCGCTGCTTGTGCAGCACACTCACCATGTCGGCGCCGTCGTCCATCGTGATATGCGGGCGGATGTCCAGGACCGCGTTGATGTGCTTGAAGAACATGTCGGTGTCCTCGCCCTTGATGGCGTAGACGTCGATCCCACTCTGCTCGACCAATGCGGCCGCCACGTCATCCTGTGTGGAGAGCGGGTTCGAGGCGCAGAGCGCGACCTCGGCGCCACCCGAGGCCAGGGTCTCCATGAGGTTGGCCGTCTCCGTCGTCACGTGCAGACAGGCCGCGACGCGAACGCCCTTCAGCGGCTTCTCCTTCTCGAACCGCTCTCGGATCTGCGCGATCACCGGCATCTCGCCGGCCGCCCAGTCGATCCGCCCCCGTCCCGGGTCGGCGAGCCCGTTGTCCCTGATGTCGTATCCCACTCGGTTCCTCTCGCTCAGAAGGCGTGCGCGAGCCCGGCCACCACTCGGCCGATCGCCTCCGCCGCGGTCTTGGATGCGAGCAGGACCTCCTCGTGAGAGACGGCGCCACCCGCGACGTTCGTGACGAAGCTTAGTCCGAGCACGCGCATGCCCAACGCCCGGGCGGCGACCGCCTCCGGCACCGTCGACATCCCGACGACCGTGGCTCCTATCCGGCGGAGCATCTCCGTCTCGGCGGGGGTCTCGTACGCGGGGCCCGCCACCGCGGCGTACACGCCCTCCGTCACTGCCGTCCCGTGCTCCTGGAGGATCCCGAGCGAAGCGAAGGAGAGGTCGGCGTCATAGACCCCCGACACACCGACGAACGCCGGGGAGCCGTCGGGATAGCGCCATCCCGCCAGCGGGTTGGTCCCCATCAGGTTGAGGTGATCACGGAGGACCACGATCGAGCCAACCGCGAGCGACGGATCGAGACTGCCGACCGCCGCCGACAGCACCATCGTCCGCGCCCCGAGGCCGTGCGCCACCCGTGTCGTGATCGACACCAACGGCATCGGGTGGCCCTCGTAGAAGTGGATGCGGCCCTGGAAGATCGCGACGGGACGGTCGGCGATCGTCCCCAGCCAGAGTTTGCCGGCGTGCCCCGGCACCGTCGGAGGCGGGAAGCCCGGCAGCTCTCCGTAAGGGATCTCGAGTGGTTCGCCCGAGCCGGCGCGTTCCCATGCGACCGAGATCGCGTCGCCGAGCCCGGAGCCGAGAACGATGCCGGCCACCGGCTGGATGTCCGTGCGCTCCCGGATCGCCCGGAGGATCCCCTCCTCGACTCCGTCTCCGGGCGACGGGAGGTGCTGCTGGGTCACGAGACGAGGGCGGCCTTCAGCCGCTCGATCACGACGACGGGCGTGGGGTCGACACCTTTGCGGATCGCGAGGTAGGCGCTCGCGTAGTCCCCGAGCGCGATCAGCGACACCAGCCGAGCGAGCGCGCTCCGTCCGGTCGCCCACACCTCATGGGTGTCGGCACCCGCGTCCGCCGCGATCCGGAGCGAGAGCGGGAAGCGCGCCGCGATCTCGGGATCCTCGGCCTCGTGACGAAGGGCGATCACGCTGTGCGCGCGTCCGAACGGCTCGGTCCATCCGACCACCTCGTTGTGATCCAGCTCGGACATCGAGGCCCACCATGCGGGCACCTTCCCGTTCTCGTTGCACTGGGTCTTCCAGCGGGCCGCGGCGACGGCCCCGATGCCCTCGGCGCCCCAGATCACGGGGATCCGCTCCCCGATCTCCTCGGCCAGGCGCTTCGCCGGGTTCTCGCTCGCGGGCGAGTCGGGGCCGCACGAGGCAGCCCGCGCGTCGGCTTCTCCCGCCGCCTCGGCCACATCGTCGGCCAACGGCGGGAGGAGCCCGGCGGCTTCCAGCGCGCCGAGCGCGGTCGAACGCCAACCAGCCCAGCGCGGCGCGCGGCTGGAAGCCGCTCGGCACGTGCACGACGGGCACTCCCGCCTCGCCCGCCTCGTCCACGATCGTCCCGCCGGAGCTCACCACGATCGCCCGGCATCCTCGCTTGGTGGCTTCACGGAACGCGGCGAGCGTCTCCGACGTGTTCCCTGAATAGGACGAGGCGAACACGAGGGAGTGGGGCCCCGCGTGCTCCGGGAGCTCCGGCGACCGATTCACCTCGACCGGAACGCCGAGGCGGTCGCGGAACACCGACCGCAGGACGTCGCCGGCAACCGCGGACCCTCCCATCCCGCAGACGACCACGCTACGGATGTCGGCGAGGTCCGGAAGCCCACTCGCCGCAGCCCCGTTCGAATACCCCTCGCGGAAGTGCGTTCCCAGCGCCGCCACGGCCCCGAGCATGTCGCCGGGGTCCCGGCCACGAACCGCCCGGGCGTCGTCGAGGTCGATCGTCACTTCTTGCCTCTCGGCTTGGACGCCGGCTTCGCACCCGCTCCGCCACCGGGCTTGTCGGCCTCATCGATCAGCATCACGGGGATCCCGTCACGGACCGGATACCGATAGCCGCAGGTGCGGCATACGATCACCTGCTCGTCCTCGTGATAGTCCACGTCACCGCGATCGTTGGGACACACGAGGATCTCCAGCAGCTCTGCGTCGAGCGTCACGAGCCGTCCCTCTCTTCCTCTGTCTCGGCCTCTCCCCGGATCAACGCGAGGAGCTCCTCGTTCTTGGTGGCGAGGACCTCCGCCGTCTTCGCCTCCACGTTCAGACGGAGCAACGGCTCGGTGTTGGAAGGCCGCACGTTGCACCACCAGTCGTCGAACTCTACCGTCAGGCCGTCGAGCCGATCCTGACGGCCGTCGCGGAGCGCGGCGGCGATCTCTTCGATCCGGGCTTGCGGATCGTCGACGCGGGAGTTGATCTCCCCGGAGGAGAAGTACCGGCGGTACGGCTGCAGGACCTGCGACAAGCTCCGCTCCGACTTCGACAGCTCACCGAGGGCGATCACGGCCGCGATCAGGCCCGAGTCGGCGCCGTAGTTGTCCCGGAAGTAGTAGTGGCCCGAATGCTCGCCACCGAAGATCGCCCCGGTCTCGGCCATCACCTGCTTGATGAACGAATGGCCGACGCGGGCTCGGATCGGCTCGCCGCCGTGTTCGCGGATGACCTCCGGGACGGTCCACGAGCAGATCACGTTGTGCACCACCTTCCCGCCCGGCTCTCGGTCCAGCATCGAGGCCGCGATGAGCGCCGTGAGGATGGATCCGCTCACGTCCTCCGCGCGCTCGTCCACGAGGAACACCCGATCCGCGTCACCATCGAACGCCATGCCCACATCCGCCCGCTGCTCGAGGACGATCTTCTTCAGGTCTCGCTGATTGGCGGGGTCGATGGGATCCGCGGGGTGGTTCGGGAACGTGCCGTCGAGCTCGGCATAGAGGTGGTGGAGCGTGACGGGGAGCCGCTCCATGACCGGCGGCACCACGAGACCGCCCATGCCGTTGGCGGTGTCGACCGCGACCGTCAGCGGCCGCATCCGCTCTACGTCGGTGAACGACAGGACGTGGTCCACGTAAGTGTCCAAGACGTCCTTCTTGCGGACCGACCCGTGTCCGGTCCCCAGGATCTCCTCACCTTTCTCCGTGAGGGCCCTGATCTCGCCGAGACCCGAGTCCTCCCCGACGGGCTTCGCGCCAGCCAGGCAGAACTTCAGCCCGTTGTACTCCTTCGGGTTGTGACTGGCGGTGATCATGACGCCCGGCCGATCGAGGGATCCGGACGCGAAATACAGCAGGTCGGTCGACGCGAGGCCGAGGTCGATCACGTCGACGCCGAGCGACGTGGCCCCTTCGGTCAACGCGGCGGCGAGCTCGGGGGAGGAGAGGCGGCAGTCGCGCCCGACGAGGATCTCCGAAGCGCCGCTCCATGTCGCGAACGCGGCGCCGATCAGGCGGACGAGGTGTGGATCCAGCTCGTCTGGGACGACGCCGCGAACGTCATAGGCTTTGAAGACGCGGGAAAGGTCCACCGCCGCCATCCTACGGAGGGGCCGCGGACGCCGTCAGGCTACGTTCGGACGACGGTGTCGATGACCTCTGCCAACACGACCTGCTCGCCGTCACGATGCCACCACTTCGCCTCACAGGCGTGGCACGTCGAGAAGGAGAGGTCGCGGCCGCTCACGTTCATCGAGATCGAGATCACGTCGCCCTGGTGGCACTCGGGGCAGTTGTTCGACTTGGACATCTCTCACGCTCCGTTCGGTTGACCGACCGTAACAGGGCGACACGCTGGAGCTTCAGACACCCGGGAGTCATTCTTCACTCCCCCACGTCGGCGCCGAAGCGCGCCGAACGCCGTGGGAACTGGCCCGAAATAGCTAGTTATTGCCGGTCGGCGACGAGGCCGGCCAGACGGGCATCGTCCACCAGCCATCCCTTGGGCGGGGTCATCGCCGCGAGGTGCCGGGGGCACAGATCGAGCAGGCGGGGATCCCGTACGGGCCGCAGCTCGCTGATCAGGATCCGGCGATCTGCGTAGCGCAGGGCGATCGTGGCAACGGGCTCGTCGGGACAGCTCATGCGGGCGCAATGTCGCATGCCCCGAAGGCTATGCCCGCTCCGACCCGATGCAAGCACCTGTGGCGGGGTCGATGGTTAAGGATCAGGCGCCAAGGGATCAGGCGATGGTGTCGGATCCGTCGGGCGTGTCCGGGAAATCTCCTTCCGCAGCCCACGACGGACGCGACCCCATGATGATGACCTTCGCCCCGACCGGCACAAGGTCGTACAGTTCCTCGACCTGTTCGTTGTGCATCCGGATGCAGCCGTGCGAGGCGTAACGCCCGATCGAGTCCGGGGACGTCGTGCCGTGGATCCTGATCAAGCCGGGCGCCGTGATGTAGAGCGCTCTCGTGCCCATCGGATTGCCGGGCCCGCCCGGAACCACCGCCGGCATGCTCGCACCCCAGCTGTCGAGCGCCGGGTTGTACCAGGTGGGGTTCTCTCGCTTCTGATAGAGCGACCATTCGCCCACGGGTGTGATCCACCCCGGTTTCGCCGTCGCGACCTCCCAGCTGCGCGTCACATGGAACCCCTCGTACAGATCCAGTCGGTTCGTGTCCACGTGCACGACGATCGTGGGCAGCATCGTGTCCTCACTGACCTTCGCGGTCACCGGATGCACGGACAGCCGGACGATCGACGAGCCGCCGCTGAGCGCCTTCGAGACGAGGCGCTCGGCGCGGCGGACGTCGAGCGCCGACCCCGCTCGGGACCCGCGGAACGCCAACCCTCCGTTATCGCCGATGCCGATGGATGCGTTGCGAGGCTCCACGGCAACCTTCCGCGCCGCCCGGCGAACGAACCGCTGCACGCCACTGTCTCCACCGAGTGACAGCTCGATGTCGACGTCGAGCGGATCGTCTTGGAATCTCCGCCAGGCTCGTTCGACCCATGCCACGCCGTCCGACGCCTTCATCGCTTCGTTCACAGCGCGACCGACCCAGGCACGCCGGCCGAGGTGTCTCGGAGTTGTCGTGAATCGTTCGCCTTTCACGAAGACGACGATCTCGCGATCGAGATCCTCCTTGGCGCGATCCCGCACCGCGTGGATCGCCTCGGCCCGCGTCATCTCTGAGACGTCGACGCCGGCGATCGTGATGCCGGGAAGGATCTGCGCGGCGTTCGCTTGTTCGTAGCGGTAGGCGGCGAACGCCACCCCACCCAGGGCGAGGATGAGCACGCCGGCGGCAAGTCCGACGATCAGCGGCCATCGTCTGCGGACCGCGCGCCCTGTGTGACGTCCTTTGGCCATGGGGTGAGGGTTCAGCCGGGAGAAGTGTCCCGGGACGGAGATGATACGCCAAGGCGCAACCCCCTTCCCCCTTCTTCTTGGGTCAGGCCTCCCCTACTCCTCGCGCGGGGGCACCACGCCCATGCTCAGTGCGAACGCCTGGGTGTCTCCTTCCCCCCGCGACGTGGAGGCGGCGAGCGCCACCACGGCACCTCCGTCGGTCCGGATCAGCAGAGCCGCGTCGGGTGCCAACGCCCAGAGCTCGGGCGGCACGGCGACCGCCGAGTGAGCGGGCACCTGCACGGTCACAGGGGCGGCCGCCGTGCCGCCGACCGGTGGGAGGAGCTCGACCGTCGCCACCACGTCCGCGTCGCCGTCGTTCACCACGACGGCGCCGGGCGTGGGCGAGACGCCGGATGTCGCCGGGAACACGAGCCACGGATCCGACGCCGTGACCGCACCAGCGGTCGAGCCGAAGTCTTCCCCCGGTCCGAGCGCCCGAAGAGCGCCCACCACGGGGGCATCCTCCAACGTGAAGAGCTGGATCGCCCCCGGCCCGGGGTCCACGGGGATCGCGTATGCGCCCGCCGAGGCAGGACCATGCTCCTGCTCGGTGAGCCCGCCCGCCGGGCGAGGCGGCTCTTCACTCAACACCGTGGCACCGAACCGGATCGACCGCTTCGCGGGGGAGAGCAGGAGGAGCTCGGTCTGACCCGATCCCTGCATCAAAGGGAACGTCGCGCCCGTCGTCGGCTCGGTCCAGCCGAGCGCGCTCCGGACCTGGGCCCCATCACCGATGCCCAGTGCCGCGGCGGCGACACGGCCCACGGACACCTCGAGCACGACCGCGACCACCGTTTCTCCCTTGATCCTCGTGTTGAGATGCAACGGGATGCTTCGGTGAGCGGGGACGACGAGGTCGGTCCACACGGAAGCTCGGATCGGAGCGTCGTCGGCCGTGTAGATGACGACGTCCATCACGGCCGCCGCGGCGAACGGGTTGGCGACGATCACGTACGCGTCCTCGCCGAGCTGTGTCGTCCCGTCAGCCAGGTACCAGCTCCGTGCCGCGTCCGGCGTACAGGGTTCGGCGGCGACTCCCGACCCGGTGGAAGAGACCCATCCGGCCCCGATCCACCCCCCGAAGTACTCGACGTAGGTCGCCGCTCCCCGGTCGGGGGGCACCTGGTCGATCCGCAGGGTGCTCCCCGGCTCGATCTCGTAACCCTCCGGAGGGCCGGCCGGCTCCGAACCCAGCCGGGTGATCCTCGCCGTCACGGTCTCGGAGCCCGGGTTCGCGAGATACAGCTGGACGGACAGATCGGTCGCACCACCGTGGGGGCAGAGCCATGCTCCCGACGGCTTCCCACCCCGCGCGAGCGGTGCGGGCGCTCGCGCGCCCGCGCGATCGAGCAGCACCATCGCCGCGACGAGGATCACGACCGAGGCCATCGCGAACGCGACCTGCCCCCGAGCCGGCAGCTCGCGGGAACCGCTCACCGAGCCACCGGCTTCCTCGTGGCCCAGAGCGCAGCGAGCCAGAGCAGGGTGAGGAGAACGACCTGGATCCGAGCCGGCAACCGACCCTCGTGCCGGATCCGGACGGGGCCACCGGTGGCCTCGAACCTCGTTGCCCAGCCGAAGGCAACCTCAGGCCGGACGGAGTCTCCCTGGAACGCCCACTGCGAGTCGAACTCGGTGGACAGGAAGATGGTCCCCTCGAGCGCCGGCCCGTTCCAGCCGCCGGACACCCGTTCGAGTGGAACGGCGGGCACGGGCCTCCACATCGCGATCGTGGTGGGGTCACCCGCACCGATGATCCCTTCGTCGGCAGGCCCGGTCGTCAGGATCGCCGCGGGTGGGACCGCCGACGCGTTCCGATAGATCGTGAAGCCGGTCGCGGGGAGGAGATCCACATCCAGCTGCGCATCGAGAGCCTCTTCGGCCGCCGCTGGCAACACCCCTCGTTCCGCTACCACGAATCGGATCCCGAAGGGCGAGAGGAGGGCACCGCCGTGCCTCGTGGTCCCTCCGAGGATCTCACCCAGTGCGCGCTCGAGATGGTCCGGACCGGGACCGGAAGGCGGACGTCCCGTGTCGAGCACGCTCGCGCCGCCCCGATCGGTGAGCGCGTACCGGATCGTCGCGTCGCCTGCCTCGAGACGGCGCTGTGGGTCACCCGCAGGCGGCGGGAGGCCGTCTCCACGATCGCCCGTCACCCACAGGACGCGGAACGAACCCGAGGCCGCCCCACTGACGACCGCCCACGCGGGTGGGATCCGTTCCTGCGGCGGACCGACGCCCCACGTGCCCGCCATGGCGGCGATCGACTGGAGCAAGAGTCCCCCACCGAGAACGAGCGCGAGCGCTGCTCCGCTGACCTGTCGGAGCCCGAAGGACTCGAACCGGAGGGATCCGGTGAACGAGGTGAGACCGAATCCGATCAGGCTCGCCATCGAGACGGCGGCCAGGGCGGCGTAGGCGGCAGGGTTCGCGACGCCGAGGGGGAGGTAGTTCGCCGCGGCGAGCCACGAAAGGATGAGACCCGCCCCGCCCGCGACGGCGGCTCGCGCCGCGGGGCCACGCAGGTCGCCGCGGACGAGGCCCAGACCCAGCGCGCCCGCGACCGGGAGGAAGGCCGCGACCGGCCAGGTCCCCGGCCCCGGTCCGAGCGACAGCCTCGCCAGGCGCAGCGGCTCGGTCGTGCCGACCAACGAGGAGAGCGCGCGTCCGCCGTCGGCGAGCAGTGTCGGGACGAATGGGAAGAGGAGGACGGCGGCGCCCACGGCTCCGGCCGCCGTCAGAAGGAGTCCCCGGCCCCGAGCGGGACCTGAGAGCACGCGGAGGGCGATCAAGACCGCGATCGCGAGCAGGATCCCCGGGTAGGAGGCGGCCCCCACCGCGAACGTGACGGCCGATCCGGCGACGAATCGCGGTCTCCCGCCGAGCGGCTCCTCGTAGGCGAAGGCGGCCTCGATCCGTTCCGCCGCCGCGGGCAACACGGCGAGCGCGATGAGCAGCCCCAGCCGGCCCTCCGAGAACGCCCAGAGCGTGAGCGCTCCGAGCCCGTAGGCGGCGGCGGCCAGGACCGCAGGTCCCGGGCGAACGGACAAGCGGATCGTCGCGCGGTACATCAGGATCGCAGCCAAGGGTGGTCCCGCGAGCAGGATCGCCTTCTGCGCGAGTTGCGGATCTCCGAGCGATGCGAAGGAGGCCGCTCCGAGGGCACCCACGAAGGGACTCGGGGCGAGCGGCCCTCCCAAGGGCGTCGACCGCACGGCCGAGGCCAGCTCGGCGAACAGGTCCCCCGCCCGAGCGGGGAACGCCGGGAGCGCCCCGCCGACCAAGGCCTCCGATCCGATCAGCTCGCGAACCGCGACGGCACCCACGATCACCGCCAGGAACGACCCGACCATCACCGGGTGGGAGCCCACCAACGATGCGGTCCGGTCACGGAGTCGTCGCTGGATCGGTTCGCCTTCGTCAGCCTGTTCGATCGCACGCTGCTCTTCCAAGATCCGTTCGGCCGTGGCGAACCATCGTGGCGAGCGCAGACCGGCGGACTCCATGAAGCGCCGCAGCACGCGATCGCGCACCCTCCGCGCCTTCTGGACATGGCGCCGCCGGGACAGGGTGCCGGGGAGGTGGGCAACGTTCCAACCCCACGCCGCCGCGATGTCGAGCGCCTCCTCGAACCGCCGGCTGAGGGTGAGATAGATGAAGCGAAGAACCCCCAACACGAGTGCGGCCGGCACGACCCAGAGAAGGGAGATCAGCGAGTAGCTCTTGAGCATCGCCGCGATCGCCGCACGATCCTCCTCGAACCGAGGACTGCGTCGCGAAGCCTCTGCCCCGGACCCCTCCTCCTCCGCTCCTCCGCCGAGGCGCACGCGGGCGAGCGGCGTCATCAGGATCCGATAGCCCGCGACGCGTGTTCGCCAGCAGAAGTCCAGATCCCGATGTGCGGGGGCGAGCCGTTCATCGAACAGGTCCGACCGCTCCAGGGTCTCGCGAGAGATCAACATCGCAGCAGACGACACGCACAGGACCTCGAGGACCCGATCGAACTGTCCCTGGTCGATCTCGCCGGCTTGCAGTGAAGACGAGGGGTGACCGAATCGGTCCGACGAACGACCGACGTCCCGAAGCGATCGAGGATCATCGCGGTCGACGATCTTGGCACCGACGATCCCGACGTCCTCGACGCCGATCCCGACGGCTGCCTCCACGAGCCTGGCGACGGCATCCTTGTCGAGAGATGCGCGAGGATCGACGATCAACACGAAGTCCGCGCCCTTGGCGACGGGACGACCGAGCGCGGCGCGGACCGAACGAGCGGATCCTAGGCGCTCTTCGTTCGTCAGCACCCGACGAGAGCCGAGCGAGCCGAGCAGCATCTCCCGAGAGGCGTCGTCGGCACCGTCGTCCACGGCGAGCACGCCGACGCGCGGGTACGACTGGTGCGCGAGCGACAGCAGGCAATCCCGCAACCCGGGGGACGATCCCGGGCCGACGACGAGCAACGCGAGCACGCTCGGAGTAGACGTGCCGGTCGACGCGACGGCTGCGGTGGCGGGTGAGGTCATCCGGTAGGGCGCCTGGGCGCTGCGGGAGCCTAGCAGTGGGTGCTAGGAAGATCGAAGGGGGGCGTCTCCGCCCCCCTTCGCGACGCGACGAGCTCGAGCTCAGCGCTTCTTGGCTGCGCTCTTCCTCCGTGTCGTCTTCCGCTTCCTGGTCGCCGCAGCCTTCTTGCCGGCGGTCTTCCTGCGTGCCGTCGTCCTCTTCCTCGTGGCGGCGGCCTTCTTGCCGGCGGCGACGCGCTTCGTCGACTTCCGGCGTGCCGGCTTGCGAGCCGCGGTCTTCTTGCGCGCGGTCGCCTTCTTGCGGGCCGGCTTGCGAGCGGCGGTCTTCTTGCGCCCCGTCGTCCGCTTCCTGGTCGCCGCAGCCTTCTTGCCGGCGGTCTTCCTGCGTGCCGTCGTCCTCTTCCTCGTGGCGGCGGCCTTCTTGCCGGCGGCTGACCGCTTCGCGGTCTTCCGCTTCCGGGTCGCCGCGGACTTCTTCGCTGCCGCGGACCGCTTCGCCGCAGGCCTCTTCCGTGCGGCTGTCTTCCGTGCTGCCATCCCGTCCCCCTTTCCTTCGTGGATTACGAAGGATCCTGAGTTACGACGCCATCCGTTTGAGGCGTCGCCGTTCCCGTTCGCTCATCCCGCCCCACACGCCGTACCGCTCGTCGCGGCGAAGCGCGTAGTTGAGGCACTCGATCCGAACAGGACATTCCGAGCAGATCCGTTTGGCCTCCCTTGACGATCCCCCCTTCTCGGGGAAGAAGACCTCAGGGTCGTGGTCCCGACACCTCGCTCGCTCCTGCCATGGGATGTAGTGATGCATGCACCTCTCCCCCCCAAATCACATACTTGTGATTCTGAGGGAAGAACCGCCTCCCTGGCAAGAGGGAATTTCAGGTGATTCTCTGCCTCGACCCTCATCGGATGTAATCGTCCCCAAGCGGAAGCACGAGTGCAACCCTTTCAGCGAAGAAACTGTGTCGTCAGCCGAGATGACCATTACCGTCAGGTGGCCTGACCGTTTCGCCTCAGGACGCGGTTTTGGTCTCGATCCGATCGTACGTCGTGGTTCGCACAGCGGGTGTTCTTCCGATCGCGCGGATCGCGTCATCGAACTCTTCCGGCGCCATCCGGATCCCCCACCCGGCGCCCGCCATCCGGCTGATCGTCTCCTCCATCAACGTGCCACCGAAGTCGTTCGCCCCGGACCGGAGGATCTCCGACGACGCCTCCACCCCGAGTTTCACCCACGACACCTGCACGTTGTGGATAACTCCGTCGAGGAGGATCCGCGCGACCGCATGCATGCGAACGCTGTCGTCGAAGGACGGGCCCGGCCGCGCGTGACCCGCCAGGTAGATCGGTGCGTTCCGGTGGATGAACGGCAGCGGCACGAACTCCGTGAAGCCGCCGGTGTCCTGCTGGATCCGGGCGAGCCGTCGCAGGTGGCCCACCCAATGGGGTGGCGCGTCCACGTGCCCGAACATGATCGTGGAGGAGCTCCGGAGCCCGACGTCGTGCGCCGTTCGGATGACCTCCTCCCATGTGTCGGCAGGGAGCTTGCCCTTCGTCAGCAGCCATCGGACGTCGTCGTCCAGGATCTCGGCGGCCGTTCCCGGGATCGTCCCCAGACCGTGCTCCTTGCAGGCGGTGAGGAACTCACGGAAGGACACGCCCATCTTCGTCGCCCCGTTCAAGATCTCCATCGGGCTGAACGCATGGACGTGGATCCCCGGAACGCGGGCCTTCACCGCGTCGAGGAGATCCAGATAGAAGGAACCCGGGAGGTCGGGGTGGATGCCGCCCTGCATACACACCTCGCTCGCCCCATCCGCCCACGCGGCCTCCGCCCGGTCGGCGACGTCACCGAGCGTGAGCGTGTAGGCCTCCGGATCGACCTCCCGCTGCGCGAACGCGCAGAAGCGACAGCCGACGTAGCAGACGTTCGTGAAGTTGATGTTCCGGTTGATCACGTAGGTGACGACGTCGCCGACGGCCTCCTGCCGGAGGCCGTCGGCGACCCGGCGGAGGGCGTCGAGATCGACGCCCTCCGCCTGGAACAGCGCCATCGCTTGCTCGTCCGAGACAGGACGGTGCCGCTCGGCCCTCCGCAGCGCCGCTCTGATCTCCGAGGTGAGGCGTTCGGGCACGACCTCACGCGACGCCCAGGCGCGCGTGACCGCGTCCTCGGCGGGGATCACCCCGTACACGGCGCCGGCGTCGGAACGCAAACCCGCCTCCGGTCCCTTCGCGAACGTGAGGTCGATGGTCCGTGGCTTCCACGTGACATCCGGGTCCTGCCATCCCATCGGCTCTGGCCTCGTTCCCTCCACCGCGAGGCCGTCCTCACCGAGGAGGGCCTCCACGGGGGCACGCATCTTGCTCGCGAGATACGGATCTGGACTGCCCGCGAACCGCGGGTAGATCGTCAGTCGTTCACGCAGGGTCTTCCCGCGCGAGGCCGTCGTCGCGGCGAGCGAATCGATCGCCGGCCACGGCCGCTCGGGGTTCACGTGATCGGGCGTGAGCGGCGACACGCCGCCCCAATCGCTGATGCCCGCATCGAGCAGCCGCCGTTGTTGCGTCGCGTCGGACAGATTGGGGGGAGCCTGGACACTCATGTGTGGCCCCATCACGACGCGCGTCGTGGCGACGGCGGCGAGGAACTCCTCGTCGTCCGGCTCGGGAGCTCTCGCCATCGCCGTGCCGGGCTTCGCGCGGAAGTTCTGCACGATCACTTCCTGGATGTGACCGTAGCGACGGTGAAGCTCCCGGATCGCGAAGACCGAGGTGGCGCGCTCGCGCGCGTCTTCGCCGATGCCCACGAGGATGCCGGTCGTGAACGGGATCGCGAGCCGACCCGCGTCCGCGATCGTCCGCAGTCTCACGGCAGGGTGCTTGTCCGGAGAGCCGAAGTGCGGCCCGCCCTTCGACGAGAGCCGATCGGAAGCGGTCTCCAACATCAGTCCCATCGATGCGCTCACCTGCTTCAACCGCGCGAGCTCCTCGTAGCTCATCACGCCGGGATTCAGGTGCGGGAGCAGTCCGGTCTCCTCGATCACGCTGATGGCTGACGCGCGCACGTAGTCGAGCGTCGAGGCGAACCCCCGCGAGCGCAGCCAGTCGCGTGCGACGTCGTAGCGGTCCTCCGGCCGATCGCCCAGGGTGAACAGCGCCTCCTTGCACGCGCGCGCTCGTCCGCCCCCGGCGATCGCGAGCACCTCCTCCGGCGTGAGGAACGGCGCCACCAACTTCGCGGGGGGCTTCGCGAAGGTGCAGTAGTGGCAATGGTCGCGGCACAGCATCGTCAGCGGGATGAAGACCTTGCGCGAGTAGGTGATCAGGTCGCCCGAGCCGAGGTCCCGGAGCTGCGCGGCCACCGACTGCAACCGCGCGAGATCCTCACCCGACGCCGTCATGAGCGCGGTCGCCTCGTCTTCGGACAGAGCCTTGCCTTGCTCGGCGCGCGCGAGCGCCCGCCGCAGGGCGTGAGTCGTCACGGCCGCCACGAGCGGAGGCTACTACGCTCTGCTCCTGTGAAGGTCGTCGCACTCGCCGGTGGGGTCGGCGCAGGGAAGTTCCTGCGGGGTCTGGTACGGGCCGTCTCGCCCGCCGATGTCACCGCGGTCGTGAACACCGGCGACGACCTCGACGTCCACGGCCTCCGCGTGTGCCCCGACCTCGACTCGGTCACGTACTGGCTCGGCGACGCGTTCGACCGCGATCGCGGATGGGGGCGACGCGACGAGACCTTCCGCGCGACCGACGAGCTCCGCGCGTTCGACCCCGGCGCCGCGTGGTTCGGACTCGGCGACCTCGACCTGGCGACCCACCTGTTCCGGACGCGGTCCCTTGCGGAGGGGCTCGGGCTCTCGGAGGTCACCGCGCGGATCGCGGCGCGATTCGATATCGGATCCCCGATCTTGCCGATGAGCGAACAGCCGGTGGAAACCCGGCTCGACGTGGTCTCTCTCGGACAGGAGATCGACCTGCATTTCCAGGAGTACTGGGTGCTCCGCGGCGCCCGGGACGACGTCAAAGCCATCCGCTTCGAAGGAGTGGACGTGGCCACACCGGCGCCCGGCGTGCGGGAGGCGATCGAACGAGCGGACGCCGTCGTGATCTGCCCCTCCAACCCCGTCGTCTCGATCGGTCCGATCCTGGCGGTGGGCGGGCTGAGGGAGGCCGTGGCGCGCAAGCCCGTGGTGGGTATCTCGCCGATCGTCGGAGGGCGGCCGCTGGCGGGCATGGCGGACCGACTCATGCCCGTGGTCGGCCTCGAGGTCTCCGCGGCCGGCGCGGCGCGAGCCTTCGACGGCCTCCTGAACGCCTGGGTGATCGACGACGCCGACGCGCGTCTGGCGGAACGCGTGCACGAGGAGACCGGTGCACGGGTGGCCGTCACAGACACCGTGATGCGAGACGACGAGGTCGCCGAGCGCCTGGCCCGTGTCGCGCTCAACGCGCTGTGATGACGATCGAGCTGATCCCCCTCGAGGGGCTCCCGGAGATCGAGCCGGGCGACGATCTGGCCGCGCTCCTCGAGCCGTCCCTCGCGGCGAACGCCGCGAGGGACGGCGATGTCGTGGCGATCACGCAGAAGGTCGTCTCCAAGGCCGAGGGGCGCATCGTCCCCGCGGAGGACCGCGCCGCGTGGATCGAACGGGAGTCCGTGGGGGTGGTGGCTCGACGTGGCGATCTCGTCATCACACGCACCCGACACGGTTTCGTCTGTGCCAACGCCGGCGTCGACGCATCCAACGTGCGGAAGGGGTTCCTCACGCTCCTCCCGGAAGATCCCGACGCGAGCGCCGAGCGATTGCAGAAGGAGCTGTCGGCGCGGCTGGGGCTCGCACGCTTCGGGGTCGTGATCACCGACACCTTCGGTCGTCCGTGGCGCGAAGGGGTCGTCGACGTGGCGATCGGCTGCGCGGGCCTGCCGGCGCTGCGGGATCTTCGAGGAACCGTCGACGATCGCGGGCAGGCACTGGAGACCACGGTGGTGGCGTTCGCCGACGCCGTGGCGGCGGCGAGCGGCCTCGTGATGACGAAGACCGCGCGGGTGCCGGCGGCGCTGGTGCGCGGGCTGGACGCCTCGGCGGGCGATTCGCCGCCGGGCCCCGCCCGCGCGCTGGTTCGCCGGCCCGAGGACGACCTGTTCCGGGAGTCCGCGCTCATCGCGGTCTCGGTCGCGCAGCCGAGCGATGTGTTCGGTCCCGGGGAGGTCTCGCTCGAGATCGTCGAGGAAGCCGTCCGCGCCGCGACAGCCGTCCACACGTCCGGGGAGTGGTCCTTCGTCGTGGTGAGCTCTCCCGTGGCGCGGCGGCGTCTCGCCGTCGCCGCCACGGGCACCGATGAGGTACTCCACGGGGCGAGCATCCTGATCGTGCCGTGCATCAGGGTGACGGGAGGAGGCGCGACGTCGCGATCACGGACCGAGGAGCCCGTCTTGCTCTCCGCCGGCGCGGTGGTCCGCACGCTGGTCGTCGCCCTGCACGCGCAGCACGTCGGATGGTCGTGGGACCCGAACCTGCCCTTCGACGCGGACGGAGCGCGGACGTCGCTCGCGCTCGGCGAGGACTGGCGACCGATGGGCATCGTGGCAGCGGGCCCGATGCCGGAGGGCGGGGCCTGACGGCCCCGCCCTCCGATGGATCCGACGCCTGCGCTCGACGACGCGATCAGGCGAGCACGCCCCGCAGGAAGTAGAAGAGGAAGCCCGCGGTCACGATGTACATCAGGGGATGCACGTCGCGGAACTTGCCCTGCATCACCCTGATCGCCGTGTAGGCGATGAAGCCGGCCCCGACCCCGTTCGTGATCGAGTACGTGAACGGCATGAGGCCGATCGTCAGGAGCGCCGGGATCCCGATCGCGGGATCGCGCCAATCGATCTCCCCGATGCCGCGCATCATGAAGTAACCCACGACCACGAGGACGGGGGCCGTCGCCTCCGGCGGGATCACGCCGGCGAGCGGGGACAAGAACACGCAGAGCAGGAAGAGCACGCCCGTGATCACCGACGCGAGGCCGGTCCGACCTCCCTCGCTGATCCCGGCAGCGGACTCGATGAAGGTCGTGTTCGAGGACGCGCTCGCCGCGCCGCCCGCGGCGGCCGCGACCGAGTCGACCAGCAGGACGCGGTTCATGTGGGGAAGCTTCCCCTCCTCATCGAGCAACCCGGCCTCGTCGCCGAGTGCCACGGCCGTGCCCATCGTGTCGAAGAAGTCCGACAACATCACCGCGAAGACCGGCACGATCGCCGCCCAGAAGCCGAGGGTGGAGAAGAACCCGAACGAGAAGTCCCCCAGCAAGCTGAAGTCCGGCGTGGCCGTGATGGAATCGGGCACCTGCGCGATGCCAGGCCCGATCGGATCCCAGATCGCGTTGTCGCCCCAGATCGCGTTCACGATCCCCGCGATCACGGTCGTGGCGACGATCCCGATCAGCAAGCCGCCCTTCATGTTCCTGACGACGAGGATCGAGCAGAGCGCGAGGCCGATCGCGAACGTCAGCATGCGGAGGGTCGTGAAGTCCGTCGTGAGTCCCAGCGGTGGGTTGCCCGGGCCCTGGACGACGACGCCGGCATTCACGAGCCCGATGATCATCAGGAACAGGCCGATCCCGATCGCGATCGCTCGCTTCAGGTCCATCGGGATCGCGTTCAGCACCGCGTTGCGGAACCCGGTGAGCACGAGGAGGGTGATCAGGAGTCCTTCGACGACGATGACGCCCATCGCTTCGGGATAGGAGAGCCCCTGGCCCGCGACGAGCGTGAAGGCCACGAACGCGTTCAGCCCAAGCCCCGATGCGATCGCGAACGGGTAGTTCGCCCACACGCCCATCGCGATCGTGGCGACGCCTGCGACCAGCGCGGTCACGGTCAGGACCGCGCCGAACGGCAGTCCCAGCGGCTGGAGGTCGGGCACTGCCTGGAATCCGAGGATCGCCGGGTTCAGGAACAAGATGTAGGCCATCGTGAGCCAGGTGGTGATGCCGGCCACGACCTCGGTGCGAACGCTGGAACCGCGCTCGGAGATCTTGAAGAACCGGTCGAACCCGCCGCTCGCCTCCGCCGCAGGCAGCCTCACCAGCCGGTCGTGCTTGGTGTCAGACACGCGCCCCCTCCCCTCGGCCGAGTGGCCGTTCGTGCACCCGGGGGAAGGCGCGAGCAGGATAGGCCGCGATCACCCGGCCTCGCAAGACGGATCTCGACGTTCTCCGTACGGCGGAACGGCCGGTAAGCTTCCGCGACCCATGAGTGAGGAGCGCAGTTGAGCGACGACGTCCCCGGCAGGCCCGATCAGGGCCGGAGGCTGACCAAGACGGAGCGGAAGGACCAGGCACGCCGCGAGCGTGAGGAGCTCCAGCGACGGCTGGCCTCGAAGCGGCGTGCTCGCACGCTCGGCATCGGGGTGGGCGCCGTGGTGATCGCAGGCATCGTTGCCGCCGCCACGCTGCTCCCCTCGGGAGGGGGCGATCTGCCCGGCCCGAACCAGCTCCTTCAGCGAGCGACGAGCGCGGCCGACGCCGCCGGCTGCGGCGACGCGACCACGACCCCGCCGTTCGATCCCCCCGACGAGGATCGAACGCATATCGGCGGCGGGGACATCGCCGGTCCGCCTCTGTCCGCGTACGCGACGACGCCGCCTGCCTCCGGTCCCCACGCCGACGTGCCGCTTCCCGCAGGCGTCTACGACGCCATGACCATCTCGGACCTCTATCGGTCGATCCACTCCCTCGAGCACGGTGCCACGGTGATCTGGTACGACCCGGCCGCACCTGCGGAGAAAGTGGCGCAGCTGATCGAGTTCTACGACCGCCGCCTCCAAGACGCCGAGGTCGGTCAGGATCGCGTGATCGTCGCCCCGTACGACTTCCCCGGAGACGCGGCGGGGATCCTGCCGGCCGGCACCGGGATGGCCGTCGTGGCGTGGCACCGACTTCAGACATGCGCGAGCGTGGACCTCGCCGTCGCGTTCGACTTCACGTCGCAGTACAGCTTCCCCACGACGGCCGGCCGCGACTACCAGGGCGAGGCTCCAGAGCCGGGAGCGGCGATCTGATGGCCAAGAAGAAGAAGCGGCCCCGGCCACGGCCAGGATCCACCGCGCCCTCCACGCCCGCCGAAGGCGGCGCGACGCGAAGGCCTGCGGCACGTCCGGCTGTCGCGCGCGGGGGCGCGAACATCGAGCGACGTGAGCGCAAGGATGAGGCTCGGCGGCTGCGCGAGGCGGAGCGACGCCGCGCCCGGCGCGCGGCGTCGCTGCGCCGGACCGTCACGTCCGTCGGGATCGCCGCGGCTGCCGTGGCGGCGATCACCCTGTTCCGGAGCTTCGGGGGGCCGAACGACATCCCGCAAACCGCGATCCGGGCCGCGGAGACGGCCGGATGCACCGAGGTCGATCAACCGGCGAGCAGTGCCCCCTCGGGACAACATCTGCAGGCCGGCCAAGATCCCGGGTACACCGACACGCCGGCGACGTCGGGGTTCCACGATCCATCACCGCTGCCCGACGAACCCAAGGTGTACGACACCCAGCCGAACGAGACCAACGCGGTCCACTCGCTCGAGCACGGGGGCGTCTTCGTGTACTACCTGCCCGAGGCCGAGGGCGGGCTCTCCCAGGAGCTCATCGATCGCCTGACACAGGTCGCGGAGGGGAGCGACGCGACGTTCATCGCCCCGTACCCCTCTCTCACCGCCGAGACCGCACTCACGCTCACCGCATGGAACCGACGTCAGTCCTGTCCGGCGGGGGACACACTCACACCGGAGGCGGCGTCCACGATCGTCAACGGGTTCGTGACGGCGTTCGAGTGCACCGGGAACGCACCGGAGAACGGCGCATCTCCCTGCTGAGATTCAGCTGACCTGACAGGTCCCACCGGAGCAGGAGATCGTCCCGTGCTCGAACGTCGCGCGCGACACTCCGGCGGAGGCGCTGACCCGTGTCCTCGGGTACCCCAGCGCTCCCCCCGTGCCTCCGCGCGAGAGGTACTCGGACAGTACCGGGCCCCAGAGTGCGTGCGCGCCGAGCCCCGGCTTGAGGTAGATGCGACCACCCTCCATCACGATCTGACGGCACCGTCCGCACGTCTCCGCGCCCGACGTCCGGCGAGGTCGGGTCGGCTCGGACACGGGCAAACCGAGACGGCCACCGGCGCCGCCCACCCCGAGATACTCGGCGTGGACCGAGCCCTTCAGCCACAGGGTGAGGTTGACCTGGCCGTTTCGGTAGATCCCACCTCGATCGAAGAGCTGACGGGAGCCGTGGTTCAGGACGAGCACCCTCGATCTCGGCAGCCCCGGTCGACACATCACGGCGTCGTACTTCGCGCGGACCGCGCCGACGACGTTGCGATCGTTGTTGATCCAGACGCGCCCGTCGGGCAGCCCGAGCGCGGCCCTGAGCTCGCTGCCCGTCACGGAAGCGGAGCCGCCGGTTCCGCGAGCGATCGCGCTCACGATCCGACCGGAGACACCTCGCCGCACGTCGGTGAACCGAGAGATCGTGCCGATGCCGCCCGTGTAGGGCGAGAGACGTGAAGAAAGGCTCGACGCCGTGAAGCTCCGCGTCCAGTCCGTCCATGGATTGGCGCTCGTGTACTCGCCGGGGTCACACACACCGCGAAGGTACGGGATCGCGTAGGCGGGGTTCCCCCCGTGCCAGACGTCTTCGATGTCTTCCGAATGACCCCCGTCCGACGCTGCGTAGAAGGCCTGGATCACCGACCCGCCGTAGGTCACGATCTCCCCGGCGGTGTCGACCACGGCGGCCACCCACCTATCGCCGCCCGGCCCGACCTCCTTGTTCCACCCCACGTAGACCTGGTCGCCCGCACCGTCGGCCAGATGGCAGTCGCAGTCACTCCGCAATCCCTGACGCCGGATCTTGTAGGTCGCGAACGTTCGGGCCGCGACGGCCTGGGACCGCAACGCCGCACCGGGCCAACTGCTCGGCATCTCCCCCATCCCGCGCAGGTACTTCTCGAACGGCAGCTCTATCGTGAGGCGCTGGGCGCATCGGTCGGCGCAGTCGAACAGATCGAACTCGAGGAACCCATAGGCATACGTGTACCCGTCGTGCCAAACGTCATCTGCCTCGGGCACGAAGACACGAGCGCCCGAGTCGGCGAAGGTGGCGAACAGTGGCCTGGCCGGGCCGCCCCATCGGCGGCTCGCGACGAGCGCACCGGTGTGGTCGCGGATCGCGTACTTGTTCTCGACCGAGGCGGCAGAGACCGTCCAGGTCTTCCCCCAAGGGATCTTCGCGACGAACGTGGCGCCGGGCCCATCCATCCACAGCTGGACGGGACCGTTCTTCGCCGTCAGGTGGATCCTGGTCCGGCCGCTGGTGAGCCCCACTCGGATCTGCCTCGGAAGCGTCGATGACTGCACCACCTGGGTTCGCGAGTAGAAGTGCGTGAGGATCTGGCGATATGACCAGCCCCTACTGGCAAGTCCATATGCGCCCCACTGCGACATCCCGATGCCGTGTCCATAGCCGGAGCCGTAGAAGCGGAAGCTGTCGGCCGCATGCGCGACCGATCCAGCTGCGAGTGCTGCGACAACCACCATCGCGGCGACCACAGGTCGAAGAGATCGAACCATCCGGGATCCAAAGGTCGAGTCGAACACCCTACCTAATCGGCCACGAACCCCTTGCGGTTGAGTCTCGGGTGGATGCGCCGCCCCTCCACCGAGTGCTGCCGGACGCCGAGACCCCTCCTCCGAAGGCACCGGGCAGGACCGTCGAGCTCGTCATCGCCCTCACGGCGGATGTCGAAGATGAAGCGAGATCAGGTCCCTGACGCCGTCCCGGAATCGCTCGTAGCTGAACACGGTCGACGCGAGTCGACGGCCTTCCGCACCGAGACGCTCGGCGAGCTGCGGATCTCCGAGCAACTTCGTCAGGGCATCCGACAGTCCTTCGACATCATCGGGTTCGATGAGGAGGCCACTCTCGCCATCGGCCACAACCTCGGGAACCGCGCCAGCACGCTCGGCCACCACTGCCAGCCCAGCAGCTCCTGCTTCGATGTAGACGAGTCCGAACCCTTCTCCCTGAGGCGGGTCGACCGACGTCCGCGACGGAAGAGCGAACACGGCGGATCCCCCATACAGTCGCTCGAGCTCTCCGTCTCCCACCGCCCCGACGAACGTCACCGATCGCTCGACGCCCGTCGCGTGCGCGAGGGCTTCGAGCCGTGAACGGTCGGAACCATCTCCCGCGATCACCAGGCGGGCATCCGGGACCTGCGAGACGACGCCTGGCCATGCGGCGATGAGCTTGTCGACCCCTTTGTACGGGTGTTCCGCCGTGAGGCGTGCAACGACAAGCACTTGCCTCGGTACCTGCCGCCGCTCGAGATGGAGAAGAGAGGACAGTTCGGGCGGCAAGCAATGCGGGAGTACGAGGACCGATCCGGGCACGAGACCGGCCGTGATCTCCACGCGTCGAGCCGTGAACGCGCTGGGTGCGAAGACGATGTTCGCCGCTCGCAGGGCTCGGCGCACCGTGCTTCTCAGGTGACCCCAGACCTCTTCCCCGTGACACCAGACCGCGAAGGGTGTGCCGGTCAATCCTCGCGCAACCAACGCCACGGATCCGAGATGGGGGTGGCAGGCGATCACAAGACCATCGCGGCGCCAACGGCGGGCATGCTTCAATGTCGCGAGCATGAAGCCGACCCTTGCTCCCTTCCCCACCCGACCCTCTCCGGTCGCCCGACCGCGATACAAGATGGCGCTCGGTTCGTTATCGGAGATCCGCCACACGGAAACCAACCCGACTCGTTCCCGACCGTAGAGTTCGACGAGCGCGCGGGCGAGGACCCGGGTCACCCGTTCGATCCCGCCGATCCGCTCCGTGTGCGTCGACAACAGAAGCACGCGCGGCGGATCGGATACTTCGAACATCCTTGCCTACCCTTCCAGCACTGCTTCGTAGACGCCCACCGTCCTCGTGCCGTTCGCTCCCAGGTGAACGATCGAGCCCGTTCGCTGCCCGCCGCAGCGATCCGACGGCGGAGGCTCTCGTCCGCTGAGATCCGCCTCAGCCCGTCCGCGATCGAGTCCACGTCCTCGCGGTCGACGAACACAGCCGCGCCATCGAGCCATTCGCGAGCAGCACCGTAATCCCCCACGAGCACCGGCGTGCCAGCCGCCATCGCTTCGAGGGGTGGAAGTCCGAATCCTTCGTACAGAGACGGGTAGCAGAAGAAGGATGCGCTTGCGAGCACACGGGGGAGCAGATCGTCCGGGATCCACCCTGTACGCACCACTCCGGGCGTGGTCGGCGGTTGGGTCCCCCACCCAGCCGGGCCGATCAAGGCCAGCGTCCAGCCCCCCAGCTCCGAACCGGCCCGACGCCACGCTTCGATGAGCCGGTTGAGGTTCTTGCGCGGCTGGATGGTCCCGACAGCCGCGACGAACGGGGTGGAGATACCGAGAGCGGCGAGGCGCTCTGGAGAGAGTGGTGATGCGTCGAAGAAGCGCCTCGATACCCCTTCCGGGATGACCGCGACACGTTCTTCAGGCACACCGTACCGGTCTGCGACCTCCTCCGCGACCACCCGGCTGGGGACGATGATCGCGTCGGCGCGGCGGACGGACCACGGGGTCATGGCGCGGAGCCTGCGATTCCGGACAGCGCCGTCACTTCGCGCGAAGGCGAGGTCGTGCACCGTGACCACGCCTTTGGCCGCACGAGCAGGCGGAAGCACGAAATTGGTTCCGTGCACAACGTCGACGGGTCCGACCACGCTCTCGATCACCGGGCGGGAGAGGAATCTCCACCCGATATCCAGGGCCCGAGCGGGGAGGCGAAGGTGCCGTACATCCTCCTCAACATCATTCGCCGTGAAGGACACCACGTAGGGGCGGAGGTCGACGGCTCCACGGGGAAGGGCGTGAGCGAGTTCGCGGACGTATCGCGTGATCCCGGTGGGCTGCTCTCGCGCGGCTCCCATGTCGAAAGCAACTTTCATCCGGAGCACCTTAGAGGGCGACTCGTGATCGTGACGGCCGGGGACTTCTGTGTCCGGAACCACGCTCGGTCTCGGCCCGGGTGGCGCTACCATCCGGCTCAGGCGGATCCCGCGAGGGCGCCGGGCGACACTCGGGCATGCTCCAGAGAGGCACCTCGGCGGACTCGCGCGCCCTCGCCGAGCACGGAGTCCACCAGGACGGCGTCTTTCCCGACGACCCCGCCGGGGCCCACGATCGAGCGTTCGACGTGAGCGCCCTCCTCGACAACCGCCCGCGCCATGAGGACGGCTTCGTCGAGCTCCGCTCGCGGCCCGACGATGACGCCCTCGCCGATGGCGACCGACCTTTCGATGCGCGCGGTCGGGTCGAGGGATGCGCCCGACCCGACCCACGGGCCTCGGTACGGGGAGCCGCGCAGCCGCCCCGCGAGGAGGTCGATGTGAGCGCGCAGATACTGCTCCGGGGTGCCGAGATCGAGCCAATAGGCGTCGGTCGGGAACCCGAAGACGGCGGCGCCGCTCCGGATCAACGTCGGGAAGATCTCCGTCTCGATGGAGAGACGGGTCCCCCCGGGCCAGGCGCGGAGAGCGGAGGGCTCCAGCACGTAGGTCCCCGCATTGACATCACCGGGGATCGGATCGGGCGGCTTCTCCTGGAACTCCGTGATGCGCCCGTCCGGATCCACCGCCACGAGCCCGAAGGCGCGGGCGTCCTCAACGTGGTGCAGGGCGATCGTCGCTGCGGCGCTCCGCTCGCGGTGGCCGGCAAGCATCGCGGTGAGGTCCAGATCGGTGACGATGTCGCCGTTCAGCGCGAGGAACGGCACGTCACCCAGCTGCGGGAGAACGCTCACGATCGCGCCACCCGTCCCCAGCGCCTCCCGCTCCGTGACCCAGGTGATCGCCGGCTCGCCGCCGCGCGTCTCGATGAACGGGTGGAACGTCTCCTCGAGGTACGGCGAGGACATGATGACCTCGCGGACGCCGTGCAGGACCAGATGGTCGAGCAGGTGGCCCAGGATCGGCCGATCGACGAGAGGCAGCAGCGGTTTGGGCACGGTCTCCGTGAGAGGCCGGAGCCGCGTCCCCTCGCCTCCCACGAGGACGACGGCCTTCATCACCCACCTCGATGATCGCGGCGGCGGCCTCCAGGTGTACGGGAGAGGCTCATGCGTGGCGCGTCTGCGCCACCAGGACGATCCCGACGACGATGAACGCCACCCCCGCGTAGCGCAGCGCCGGCACTTCCTGGTCCAGGACGAACCGATCGGCCATCAGGATCAGGACGTAGGTCAGCGACGCGAACGGGTAGGCGAACGAGAGCGACGTCCGCGAAAGGACGACGATCCACACGACCGCCGACAGCCCGAACACGATCAGTCCTGCCCAGATCGCGGGGGTCGTCACGATGGCTCGGAGAGACTCACCACCGAGCTGCAGCGCTCCCGAGCGGGCCGTCACCTGGTCGGTCCCGTGTTTCAACGTGAGCTGGGCGAGGGCGGCGAGCGAGACGGAGAGCAGGATGAGGGCGATCAGCATGGCGTGACTCGTCTCCTGAGGATGGGGGCCTGGACGACCGTCGTCGGTCGCATCGGGCCCGTCGGTCGTCACAGGTCTTCGACCTCGACGGTGGGCTCGACGGCGAGGGCGTGCGGGACGTCGTCGACGTCGGGGACCGTCAACGGATAGTGCTGCGTCTGCACGTGGAAAAGTCGTCCATCGGACGAGTCCAGGCCGACGCTCACGAAGTAGGTGCCGCTCGCCCAGGGCGCCGGCGGGATCCGGAACCGGACCCGCTTCTTCCCGTCGATGGGTCCCAGGCTCACGCCGAGACGCGACGACTTGCCTTCGAGGACATGCAGATTCGACGAGGCGGACACCACCGCGAACGATACCGCCGCGTCGGGGACCGCGACGTCCGCGCGCAGGTCCACCGTGATCGTCATCCCCTCGCCGGGATGCACGGTGTCCCGCAGGCCGCCATCCGACTCGAGCACCACCCCGGAGATCTCCACTTCCCGACTCCCCTCCTCGGGAACGAACGTCGGGTCGTCGCTCAGCAACCGGTGCCGGAGCGTGCGAACGACGTCGTCCGGCGCGCCGATCGCCTGCACCCTGCCGTGGTCGAGCATCACCGCCTCGTCGCAGACCTGCCGGACGACGTCGAGGGCGTGCGTCACGAGCACGATCGTGCGCCCCTCCGACTGGAACCGCCGGATGCGATCGAGGCAACGCCGTTGGAACGACTCGTCCCCGACGGCGAGCACCTCATCGATCAGGAGCATCTCGGGGTCGACGTGTACGGCGACGGCGAAGCCGAGACGGACCAGCATCCCCGAGGAGTAGAACTTCACCTGGTTGTCCATGAACTCCTCGAGCTCGGCGAAGGCCACGACATCGTCGTAGATCCGATCCGTCTGCCGGCGAGACAGGCCCAGGAACGATGCGTTGAGGTACACGTTCTCCCGTCCCGTCAGGTCGGGGTGAAAGCCGGCTCCGAGCTCGAGGAGGGCAGCGAGCCTCCCCCGATACCGGATCGTCCCGGCGGTCGGCCGGAGGATCCCCGCGATGCACTTCAGGAGCGTGGTCTTCCCGGAGCCGTTGTGACCGACCAGTCCCATCGAGGACCCCTCGGCGATGTCGAACGAGACGTCGCGGAGGGCCCAGAACTCCTCCGAGCGGGAGCGTGAGACCAGGAGGCGCTGCTTGAGGGACGTCGGACGTTCCCGATAGAGCCGGAACATCTTCGAGATACCGTCGATCGCGATCGCGGCCGTCACAGCTCCTCCGCGAAGTCGCCGGAACGGAGGAAGAAAGAGCGCCAAGCAAGCACGAAGAACAGGAGGGAAACGCCGAGCACCGCCACCAGCACGCCGGTCAACGCGGGCAGGCTTATGAACGGGAGGACAGGCACCTCCCCCGGCCCCGGTGGGGCGACCCCGTAGAGCGCCCGCTGGAATCCGAGCACGATGACGGCGACGGGATTCAGGAGATACAGGATCCAGGCGTCCAGTCCCAGGATCTCGATCCGTTCGAGCCTCTGCTGCACGAGCCATCCCTGGTAGACGATCGGCGTGAACCAGAACCACACGAGCAATGCAAGGCTCAACAGATGGCCGACGTCGCGGTAACGCACGTTGAGCGCCGAAACCCAGAAGGTGATCGCCGTCGTGAACGCGATCAGCGCGGCGATCGCGAGTGGGTACAACCACAGGTCCGGAAGGCGGAAGCCGCGGGAGAGGGAGATGAACAGCAGCAGAACTCCGGACTGGAGCACGAAGTCGAAGAGGGCGACGCCGACGGCCGAGAGCGGCAGGATCTCCCGCGGGAAGGCCATCTTCTTCACGAGATTCGCGTTGTCGATGACAGACCGCGCGCCCGCTTGCAGAGAGTTCGCCAGGAAGTTCCACGCGAGCAATCCCGAGAGAAGGAAAACGGCGAAGTTCGGGATGCTCTGGCGAAGAACAACGACGACGAAGGAGAAGACCGCGAGGAAGACCAGCGGGTTGAGCAGCGACCAGAACGCGCCGAGCACCGACGCCGTGTACTTCACCTTGAGCTCTTTCCGGACCAGGTTGACGAGGACCTCGCGGTGGGCGAGGAGCTCCCGAACCCGCGGACCCATGTGCAGACGGGGAGGCTCGGAGGTGCGCTCGACGTAGATCGACGTGATGAGGACTCCTCTCGACGGGCCGCGTCCGGCGGGATCGACCCCCATCCAGGGAAACGCCCTGGTCAGAGGCACGCCGGCGAGTCTAGCAACCGCCTTGCTCGAAACGGGTCCGCGATCATGGCGATCGTCGGAAGCTTTCGAGCGCCCGCGCGTACGAGACACCGAAGCCCTCGTTGACCAGGGCGTCGTCCACGCCGACCGCCGCGAGGTTCCGCGCCCATCTGGCGAGCACGGCACGACCCGGATCGAGGACGATGTCACGCGTCGCGAGGATCGCGCGTTCGTACCCTCTGGCCGTCGCCTCCGATCCCCTGAGCGCCGTCATGTGGGCGCGCGCGGCATCTCCGATCCGTGCTCGCCGCAAGGGATCGTCTCGCAGCTCATCGATCCTCGCGGCAAGCTCCATGGGATCGGCGGGACCCGGTGCGACGCGGACCACGAGCCCTTGGGGGATGTCGAGATAGGTGCCCGTGGCGGAGACGAGCGTCGGCACTCCCGCCACCATCGCCATCGCGAGAGACCCGCTCACCTCCCCGCGATGCGGGAAGCGGAGATCCACGGCGACGTCGGCCGCCACCAGCCAGGCTCGGAAGTCGTCGTCGGAGACATCGTGATGCACCGTGACGCGATCGCCGACCGCGCGGTCGGCGATCACGGCCTCGACGTCGGTGCCGGGGATGCGACGCCCGACGAGCACCGCGTGGACGTCATCGGGCAGCTTCGCGATGGCCTCGATCAGCGCCGGGAGGCACTTGGCCTCGTTGATGTCGCCCGGCGCGACCACGACCGTGCGCGCGCCACGAACCTCGAGAGGCGCGCGGAGCTCCCGCGCGCGCGGCTCCGCACGACGCATCGAGGCTTCGTCCTCCACGACGGGATGCGGCACGGTGAAGATCGGCGTTCGTACGCCGACCGACTCGAGGTATCGCTTGCAGAACTCCGAGTGGACGACGATGCCCCGAGCGGCGCGGGCGACGGCGGCTGCCCACACGATCCGAAGCGGCTCGTGGCGGGCCACGTCGGGATCGGTCACCCTGCCACGCAGAGCCGCGGCCTCACGCGTCGCATCGAGACCGTGGGGATCACCCGCCATCTCGAGCTGCCGAACGAGGCCGTCCAGCGCCAGGTCGTGGAGCACCACGAGCCCGGGCGAGGCGACGGAGAGTCGATAGATGAGCCGGTGGAACGCGGCGTTGTTCCCCAGCTGGTAGATACCGAGGTCGTATCGCCCGATCGACCGCTGGTGGTGGGCCTTCACGGGCCACAAGACGTCGGTGCGATTCCGTTCCAAGAACCCGATCCGACCCAAACCGTCCAGCACCGCTCGGTCGTAGGACGCGATCCCGGTGGCCGCCGGCGGCAGGGGGCCGACGAACGCCAGCCTGCCGTTGGTCGGACGCCGGCCGGGCAAAGGTGGCCGCAGGCCGACGCGGCGAGCGACCTTCCCCGCGATCCTGCGAAGCCGCGGATTCATCCGAGGAGCCGTTCGACGACCTGGGGCCATGCGGGCACGATCTGGCGGACGAGACGATTCCCCTCCAGACCCCATGCCTGGGCCGATGGCCGATCGGACCACAGTCGGTCGAACGCCTCCGCGATCGCCTTCGGCCTCGGCTCCGCGACGAGTCCGGATCCCGTGTCGCGGACGAACTCGAGTGGTCCCCCGCTGTCCGTGAGCGTCACGACCGGCCGAGATGCGGCGAACGCTTCGATCGTCACGTACCCGTAATCCTCGTCGTACGGACCGAAGAAGACACCGAGGGCACCCCGATAGAGGTCGTGCAGCCGGTCGTCCGACACGCCGACCTCGAGCCGGATCTTGTCCTCGAGCCCGTGTGCCCGGATCTGCCTTCGGAGCGACCGCTCGTCCGGGCCCCGACCGACGAGGACGAGCTTGACCGGCGTCTTCACATGCCGCATCGCGTCGATCGCGAGGGACTGCCGCTTCAAGATCTCGAGGCGGCTCGGATAGAAGAGATAGTCGCCCAGCTCGTCGGGATCGAGCGTGAGGAGCGCGTCCGTCGCCGGCGAACGATGGTACAGCACCTCCCCTTGCAAGCGGAGAGACCCCCACAGGCGGTCGGCGACGTTCTTCGAGTTGGTGAAGATCCGCTTCGCCTCGCCGAGCCCGAGGCGGTCGGAGTTCCAGACCAGCTTCCGGACCGTCGGACCTTCCTCCTGCCTCGAGAGATCCGCGAAGTCGGGATGATCCCAAAGCTCGTACGCGGAACGGTGCTGGTGGATCAGCCACACGATCTTGCGCTCGTGCGGTGCCAAGTACGCGGGGAACTTCAACGCGATAACCGCGTCGACCTTCAGGCCGTTGGACTCGGAGATGTCGAAGCTCCTCCACACCGCCATCTGGTGCGCGAGCTCGGTCGCCGGGTACCACTTGCCCGCGATCGTCACGAGCTCGGCCTCGTGGCCGGACTCACGGAGTGCCCGCACGAGTGACTCCGCGTGGAGCTCGGCCCCTCCTCGGCTGAAGGCGGTCTGGGGATGGAGGACCGCGACCCTCACCGCCGACCGCCCCGGCCTTCCAGCTCCTCCCGCAGCCGTGCGACCTCCTCCTCGGTCTCCCGGAGCCGCTCGGCGAGCTCGCCGTTCATCTCGGCGAGATCCGCGATCAGTCGGTCGTAACGCATCGTCGAGAACCGCGTGAGTCGCCACACGGCGAGCTTCGTCTTGCGCCTCCAGCCCACCTCCGACCCGAACACCGTTTCTCCGACCGGTACCCGCTGTCGCTGTTGGACGCGCATCTGGTGCGTGAACGCGTCCAGTCGCTCGCGCAACGAGCCGGCGTCGCTCGGGGGCGCTGAGAGGCCGTCACCGGCCCAGTACACCTCCCGAGCCAGTATCCGCGCGGACGGGTCGGCCGCCGGCTCGCTCCACTCGGCTGCCGATGGCGAACCCGCGTCGTTCGGCGTTGCGGCGGCCCGAGCCTTCCCTTCAGCCGTCTCGTCGTTCACGATGCCGCCTTCACCGCCCAGATCGCCACGTCCTGGGCACGGCCACGGTGGTCTTCGTGGAGGAACCGGATCTCGACCTTCGCGAACCCCGCATGCTCCGCCATCAACTTCAGCGTCTCGGGGTGTCCCGGCCACGTGTGGGTCACGTCGGCGAAGAAGTAGTCGGCGACGGCTTCCGGGTTCTGGCCGTTGATCGTCTCGAGCAAGAGCGCTCCTCCGGGGCCCAGGGCCCGGTGGATCTCCTCGAAGAGATGGACCCAGGCGCGCCGCGGGAGATGCTCGATCAGCTGGATCGCACTGATGCCACCGATCGGGTCCTCAGGCCTGGTCTCGAGATAGGCAAGCACGTCTCCGAGCGTCACATCGATGCCGCGGGCGCGGCATGCCTCGACGGCAGCCGGCGAACCGTCGACGCCCTCGGCGTCCCAACCCCACTCGTTCAAGAGGTCGCAGAATTCGCCCTTGCCGCATCCGAGATCGAGCCAGCGAGGACGATCGGCCTCGTCGCCGGTAGTCAGTTCCTGCCGCAGCGGCACGACGAGATCCTCGTACCCACGAAGGCGCTCCTCGACGGATCCGGAGCTTCCGCGCATGCGCTGTTCGAACACCCAGTAGTACTCGTCGGGGATGGCGGACCACTCCGCGCTCTGCGTCGAGGTGGATCCCGTCGGGGTGAGGGCCCGAAGAGCCAGCTCCAGCCGCTCGGACTCGGCCCGTGCCTTCTTCATCTCCTCCTCGGCTTCCGCGAGGCGGGTCGCGAGATCGGCCGCCACGGTCGCGAGGTCGGCCGTCACGCGGTCGTACCTGCGCGTCGCGGGCCTGGTCGACTGGAAGATGATCGCCTTGAGACGACGCTTCAACGACGACGGCGAACCGAGGAGCGGTTCACCCTCGGGAACCCATCGGTCCTGATCGCTCCGAAGGCGCGCGGCGAGTTCCTGTACGGCGCTCGCGAGCTCACGGGTGCTTCCTTCCCACGTTCCGACACCTGCCACACGCTCGGGCGGTCGATCCTCTCCCATGGCGGGACAGGCTACACGGGAGGGGTTCGGGAGTTCAGGGGGACACACGAATGCAACAGGGCCGGCGACGGTACGGGGATGGGCAACGGCTACCCTGAAGAGAGCGATGGCAGAACGCACGTCCGGTCACGGCACGGTGGCGCGGCTCCTCGTGGGAGTGACCGCCTCCATCGCGCTGCTCGTCGGACTGGTGACGATCGGCGTCACGCTCCGGTGGCTCCAGCTCCGCGACGTCGGCGTGGAACCCTTCACCGAAGTGGCGCCATCGGGCGCACCGTCGGCTGCGCCCGGGCCGTGCGCGCAGAAGGCGTGCAATTACCTACTCCTTGGATCGGATTCTCGCGCCGGCCTGCCGGACGAGTTCGGCACCAACGAAGACATCGGGGGGACGACCCGAGCGGACACGATCATGCTCGTGCACACCGACCCACGACTCAAGAAGGCGATCGTGCTCTCGTTCCCGCGAGATCTATGGGTCAGGATCCCGGGCCGCGGCTTCGACAGGATCAACACCGCGTTCGAGGGGGGTGTCAAAGGCGGCGGGCCACAGCTGATGGCGCAGACGATCTCGGACCTCACGCGGCTGCCGATCGACCACTATCTCTACCTCGACCTCGACGGGTTCCGGAACATCGTGGACACCCTCGGAGGTGTGGACATGTGCATCCCCGCCTACAACGTGAACACACCAGGCTGGCTGACGGGGACGGATGCGGATGGGCAGCCGACGAGGGTCTACGTCGATGACGTCGGCCACATCGCGGACCCGAATTCCGGGCTCAACATCGAACCCGGATGCCAGCGCCTCGACGGGACCCAGTCGCTCGCGTACGTGCGATCACGACATCTGCCATGCGATCATGTCCCCGACTTCTCGCGGATCGGGCGCCAGCAACAGTTCCTCCGCGCGGTCGTGAACCAGATGTTGAGGCCGAGCGTCGTCGTGAAGGCGCCCTCACTGGTATCGCCCGTCCTCGAGAACCTCCGGCGCGATGAGGGACTCCTGCCGAGCGATCTGGTCTATCTCGTGGGACAGCTACGTGGCCTGAACACCGGGGCCGTCGAGTTCCGCGCGGTCCCAGGGGTGGCGGGCTGGGAGGGCACCCGGGCGGTCGTTCGGGTGGATCCGTCGGCAACGAAGATCTTCGCGGCGATCCGTGACGGTCTGGCGCTCGGCGTCGCCGGCACCCAGCTGATCAGCACCCCGCCGTCCGAGGCGAACACCACCGTTGCCGTCGTCGATGCGCGATCCGGTGGCAAAGCGAGCGGGGTCGCCGACGTGCTCGCCGACGCAGGGTTCGACGTCTCGGCCGGCATCTGGTCCGAGGAGAAGGGGCCCGCCGACGTACGGGGGCCCGCGATCGTCTTCCGCCCCGGAGCAGACGTGTACGCACAGGTGGTGAGCGCGTACTTCCCAGGCTTGGCGGTGATCGAGTCCGACCAGCTCAGAGGTGTCCAAGTGGCGATCGTCGTCCCGGCTTCCTACGTCCCCGTCCTCCCCGGGGACGGACCGAAGGCATCACCGGGCCGGTGCCCGGGCTCGCCCGCGTAGGCCCCTCAGTCGAGCTCGAGCGCACGCCTGTAGGCACCCACCTGTCGACGCGCCGTCTCCGCAGGCGACAGGGATCGGACTCGCTCCCGACCCGCGGCGATCAGTTCCCGTCGCGCGTCGACGTCCTCGAGCATCCGCGTCATCGCGTCGACCCAGCCGTCGAGGTCATCGGGGTCGAGCAGATAGCCTGCGTCCCCGACGACCTCCGACGAGGCAGCGGTCCCGGAGGCGACGACCGGGCACCCGAGTGCCATCGCTTCTGCCAGCGGGAGGCCGTATCCCTCGTGTCGAGACGGAAACGTCAGGGCTACCGCTCGCTGGAAAAGCCCGTCGAGCTCTGAGCGTGAGATCCAGCCGAGGCGATGAACGCGATCTTCCAGACCGAGACGATCGATCTCGGCGATCACGGCATCCTCATCGGCGCCCCGGCCCCCGGTGAGGACCAGCGACAAGGACGGGTGAGCCCCCTCGACGCGCGCGAACGCGCGCAGCAACGTGAGGTGGTTCTTGTGCGGGTGCGTGATAGCCGGGTAGAGGAAGAACGGCCCCACGACGCCGCCGGGATGAACTCCCCCCTCAGCGGTCGTCGTCTCTCGGGGGAGGAGGGGTGGGGGAACCACGATCACCCTCGACCCGTCGAGCTCGAATCGATCGATCAAGAGGCGACGCGTGAACTCGCTCGGCGTCGCAACGACCCGAGCGTTGCGAGCCGACGGCCGAAGGCGGCGGCGCAGATAGGCGCCTTTGATACGGCCGAGATCCTGTCGCCGCACGATCGCCTGCAGATCGTGGATCGTCACAACGGCGGGGCGGGTCCGCAGCTGCGGGATGGTGTTGGCCACGTGGTGCACGAGGTCGAGCGGACGCCGAGACGTCTCTCTCGCGAGCCACGTCGACTCGACCCCGATCCGGATCGGCGGTGAATCACCCGAGATGGGGGCGACCACCGTGCGATGTTCCGCCGCGAGATCCGCGTGCGCCTCGTGGAACCGACGATTGACGAACAGTGTCAGTTCCACGTGATCCGCAGCCTCCGTGTGCAGCGCTCGCAGAAGCCGCTCGACATAGACTTCAGAGCCACCGACGACTCCGGGCTTGAGGTACAGGAGATTCATCCCGACTCGCAGCATCATGCCCTTAGGAGCTCGACCGTCGAGGGTCGCGATGCCCCAGGAACGCTTGCCGGGATCGCCCAGCCGTGAACGCGCCGCGCATCACCGACGCGCAGCGCGAAAGGATCTGGGGTGTTCGAGGAGCTTGAGCACGGTTGGTACTCTAGCCAAACGCTCCTGACGCCTCGATCCGAGGAGCCCGTCGATCACCGGAGGCGCTCGGTGCGGCTGTCGATCATCAACCTCTTCTACCCACCTGATCTGGCCCCCTCGGCACACCTCGCGGCCTCTCTGGCCGAGCATCGGGCGGCCCTGGGTGATGACGTCACCGTCTTCTGCGGCAAGGGGTCGTACCTCGGCGGCTCGGCGAAGACCGGCGGTGATCCGTTCGAAGAGCGGGCGGCGACCGAGACGACCCAGGAGCGGATCATCCGCCTCTGGACGCCCGGCCTCGGGAAGTCGAACAACACCCATCGCCTCGGGGACTACCTCTCGTTCGTCATGGGCGCCGTCGCTCGGCTTGCTTCGTTCCACCGTCAAGACATCATCGTGTGCCTCACGACGCCTCCGTTCATCCTGCTGGCTGCGGTCGTGCACCGCTTGGTGCATCCGCGAACGCGGATCCTCCTCTGGTCCCAGGACGTGTACCCCGACGCGGCCGAGGTGTATGGCGGGATCCGCGTCGGCGGCCTTCTCTCCCGCGCGCTGAAAGCGTTGAATCGTTGGCTCTTCCGCCGCGTGGACCATGTCGTCGCGCTGGATCAGGCGATGCTGCGACGCGTGCTTACAGGTTACGCCCAGAACGGGACTCCACGCGGTTCGGTGATCCCCAACTGGGAGCCGATGGGGATGTTCCCGCGTGATGACCGGCCCCGCTCGTGGGCCGGGTACGAGGATCCCGACCTCGCGGGACGATTCATCGTGCTTCACCGTGGGAATCTTGGCCTCGGCCACCGTGTCGACACGATCGCGGATGCCGCGGCCCAACTCGCAGACGAAGACGTGACCTTCCTGTTCGTCGGCGGCGGCACGCGCTTCCCGGAACTGGCCGAAGAGGCCGCAAGCCGAAGCCTCGAGAACGTCCGCTTCCGCGACTACGTTCCGAGGGCAGAGATCCCGGGTGTGCTCGTCGGAGCGGGGTGCTCGCTCGTCTCGCTCGATGATCGAGCGCTCGGGATCATGAGCCCTTCGAAGATGACAGGGAGCCTGGCGATGGGCATCCCGCTCGTGTACTGCGGCCCAAGCGGCACCAATGTGGACGAAACGATCATCACCTATCGGTGCGGGTTCTCGCTGCGCCAAGGGGACGTCGAAGGGCTCGTCGCCGCGATCCGTCGGCTCCGCGACGATCCCGACCTGGCGGCAGAGATGTCGGGGAACGCTCGACGAGCGTTCGAAGATGCCCTCAATGACACGAGGACCTTGCCGCGTTTCGACGCGATCCTTGACGAGCTCATCTCCGGAGCCCGGCGGTAACCCACAGGGTTCGCCTCCGGGCGATGGCCGATGGGACGAGATCGATGCCGGAGCTCCGACCGCAACTCGCGGGATAGGATGACCGTCCCGAGAGGAGTGAGCGTGGGAGGCGACGAGATCCGCGTGTTGTTGGTGGGCACCGACGACGATTTCGGGACCGAGCTCGAAGGCGAGGGGTTCGACGTCGCGCGGATCTCCGACCTCGCATCGCTCGGTCCGGGATCGGATCAAGACGCGGTGATCGTCGCCCTCGACGACCCCGGTCCCCTCGAGGCGCTCGAGACGCTCAGGCTCAAGACGCCCGCGGCCGCCATCCTGGTCCTCACGACATCGGAACGTGAGGCCGACGGCGCCGTGGCGCTGCACGCGGGGGCGGAGGATCACCTCGTGCACGGCTCGATCGCCAACGGTCTGCTCCCCCGGGCGATCCGCTACGCCGTCGAGCGACGGCGGCTGCGCCGCGAGCTCGCGACGGTCGACGAGCTGACGCGCTTGCCCAATATCCGGGGCTTCTTCGCGATCGCCGAGCACCAGTTGCGGATGGCCGATCGGGCAGGCACCCCGGTCGTGCTGCTCTTCGTCCGCTTCGACGATCACCAGACGGCGGGCGAGGGGGACTCCGCCGCCGCGGACGAGGTCGCCCTCGAAGCCGCCGAAGTGCTTCTCAGCGCGATCCGCGACGCCGACCTTCCTGCGCGCATCGCCGACGACACCTTCTGCGTTCTCCTGTCCGGTGACGCGAAAGGGTCCGAGGTCGCCGTGCTCTCGAGGCTCGTGGAAGCGATCGCCGTGCACGATGCGAGCAAACCCGAACCACGCCCGCTCGCGCTGTCGGTCGGCAGCGCGATCTACGATCCGGGCCGTCCCGTCCCTCTCGAGGGCCTGCTCCGAACCGCCGAAGCGGAGATGCGACCGCACTCATCCGAGACCGGATGAGCTGCGAACACCTCCTGCGATCATCCGATCCCCAGGAGGGCGGCGAACACGAGCGTATCGATGACCATCGGAAGGCCGCCGAGCGCACCCATGGGCTCCGCTGAGCCGGCCGCGGACCGAGACGAAGACCTCGTCGTGCGGGTCGCCGCCGGCGACGAGCTCGCGTTCCGCGAGCTCTTCTCTCGGTACGCAGCCGTGGCGCATGCGCTCGCCTTCCGGCTGGTCCGTCACGCGCACGTGGCCGAGGAGATCGTGCAGGAAGCATTCCTCGCCGTCTGGCGGAGCCCCGATCGGTACGACCGAACGAGAGGTTCGGTCCGCGCGTGGCTGATGGGGACGGTCCACCACCGTGCCGTCGACGCGGTGAGACGAGAGCAGGCGCAACGCCGCCGCGCGGAACAAGCGGCGGCGCTCGGGTCACCGTTCGCGGAGGACCCGACCGACGACGTCTTGTCGGCGATCGATCTCCCCCGGGAGCGGCGGCTCATCCGGAACGCGCTCGCAGAGCTCCCCGACGAGCAGCGTGACGTGATCCAGCGGATGTACTTCGACGGCATGTCCCAATCACAGATCGCCGAACGCACCGGTCTCCCGCTCGGCACCGTCAAGTCCCGGACGCTGCTCGCCATGCGGCGGCTCCGCTCGAAGATCGGGGAGGGTGCGCCATGACCCGCGACCATCAGCTGATCGACGAGCTCCTGGCCGTCCGGGCACTCGACGGCCTCGACCAGGACGACGCCGATCGCCTCGAACGAGAGCTCGCCCTCCACGGCGACTGCGCGGAGTGCCGGCGGCTCGAAGCCGATCATCTCGAGGTCGCCGGGATGCTGCCGCTCGCGCTCGATCCTCTTCCGGTGGACGGAGACATGGCGGAACGCATCCTCGCCCACTCGCGATCAGGTCTTCCCCGCGCCACGGCGCTCGATGAGGTCTCGGCCCGGAGGGACGGTCGCCTCGTTCGGTGGCAGGCTGCCTTCGGCGCCGCGGCGGCGGTCGCGGTCATCCTGGCCATCGTCCTTGCCACGCGACCTGGCGGTGTGCCCGTCCCCGAGACGATCCTCGCCTTCGAGGGAGCGCCCGGGGAGCTGGCCCTGGCCTACACACCCGGAGAACGCGGGGTCCTCGTGTGGGGTACGGGCCTCCCCGATCCCGGCGCCGAGAGCGTCTACGAGCTGTGGATGATCGAGGACGGCAACCCTATCCGTGGCACGTGCCTCGCGCCGACGGATGGGGCGGTCGCCGCGTATGTCGACGCCGATCTCTCATCCGCCGAGCTCCTCGCGGTGACGGTCGAATCCTCAGCGTGCCCGGAGGCGCCGAGTACCGACCCGATCTACACCGCCGAAGTCCGCTGACCACCGAGCTTCGACCCGAGCCTGCCACCGTGCCTCGGACGAAGAGCAGATGGCCCACGAACGACACACGCAGCCGCTCGCTCAGCGGGTCGCGAGCGCTTCCCGAAGCACCATCGGCAAGATGCCGCCGTGTCCGAAGATCGCGACTTCCGCCGCCTGATCGATCCGAACCGTCACCGGGAACGCGTCCTCCGAGCCGTCCTCTCTGGTGACCTGGATGGTGGCATCGTGTCCGGGCACGATCCCGATCTCCAACCCGAGGACCGAGAAGGTCTCCCGGCCCGTCAGGCCGTGACTTTCCGCCGACTCCCCGGCCCTGTACTGCAGGGGAAGGATGCCCATCCCCACGAGGTTCTGGCGGTGGATCCTTTCGAACGACTCCGCGAGCACGAACCTCACCCCGAGGAGCGCCGGACCCTTGGCTGCCCAGTCCCGCGACGAGCCGCTCCCGTACTCCTTCCCCGCCAGGACGCCGAGCGGCGTCCCCTCGTCCCGGTAGCGCGTCGCGGCTTCGAAGACGCTGGTGACCTCACCGCTCGGGAGATGCGTCGTCCACCACCCCTCCGTCCCCGGTGCGAGCTCGTTCCGGAGCCGAACGTTCGCGAAGGTGCCGCGCATCATCACCTCGTGGTTCCCTCGCCTGGCACCGTAGGAGTTGAAGTCCTGCTGCTCGACGCCGTGCTCGACCAGGTAGCGACCCGCGGGAGAATCGGGGCGGATCGCACCCGCGGGTGAGATGTGGTCCGTGGTGATGGAGTCGCCTACCTTCACCAGGATCTTCGCGCCGTCGACTCGCGTGCCCTCCGCTTCAGCGTCGCCGACCGGGCCGCCGGCCTGATCGGTGAAGAAGGGCGGTTCGCGGACATACGTCGAGTCCGGATCCCACTCGTACGCCGGCCCGGTCGGCGTCGGGAGCGCTCGCCAGCGGTCGTCGCCCTCCCAGATCCTGCCGTACTGCTGGACGAACTGATCCTCGGTCACCGCGGTCGCGATCACCTCGGCGACCTCCTGCGGGCTCGGCCAGAGATCGCGCAGGAACACGGGACCGTCCGTGCCCTCGCCGAGAGGCTCGGTCGTGGGATCGAAGTTGATCCTTCCGGCGAGGGCGTACGCCACGACGAGCGGTGGGGACGCCAGGTAGCTCGCCCGAACCTGCGGGTGGATGCGCCCTTCGAAGTTCCGGTTGCCGGAGAGGACGGCCACGACGTTCAGCTTCTCGTCGTCGATGAGCTTCGCCACCTCGTCCGGAAGCGGTCCGGAGTTCCCGATGCACGTCGTGCATCCGAACCCCACGAGGTTGAACCCGAGCTTCTCCAGGTACGGCGTCAGTCCCGCGCGGTCCAGGTAATCGGTCACGACCCTCGACCCGGGCGCGAGCGAGGTCTTGACCCAGGGCTTGGACTCCAGCCCCGCGTCGACGGCTCGCTTGGCAAGCAAGCCGGCACCCACCATCACCGACGGGTTGGAGGTGTTGGTGCACGAGGTGATCGCCGCGATCACCACGGAGCCGTGGCCCACGTCGCGACCGTTGGGCGCCACGTCCTGGGTCCATCCCCTGTCCTCGACGCTCGTGTCGGGATTGCCCCCTTCGTCGAGGAATCGTCCGACCTCCGTCGGCTTGGGGTCAGGCTCGAGGTGCCGTTGGAACGCATCGACGAACGAGTCCCAGACCTTCGGGAGCGCGACGCGGTCCTGCGGCCGGCGAGGCCCTGCCATCGAGGGTTCGATGCGAGTGAGATCCAGATCCAGCGTTTCGGTGAAGGTCGGTGTCGGATCGGCATCCGTGCGGAACAGGCCCTGCGCCTTCGTGTAGCGCTCGACCCGGTCGATCAGTGCCCCCCGGCCCGTGAACCGGAGGTACTCCAGCGTCCTCTCGTCGACGGGGAAGAAGGCCGACGTGGCCCCGTATTCCGGGCACATGTTCGATAGGGTCGCGCGGTCCGCGATCGTGAGGGTGGAGAGCCCCGCCCCGTAAAACTCCACGAAGCGACCGACGACTCCGTGGGCGCGGAGCATCTGGGTCAACGTGAGGACGAGATCCGTCGCGGTCGTGCCCGCCGGCAGTCCGCCGGTCACCTGCACGCCGACGACATCCGGCTGGGGAAGGAACGTCGGCTCTCCCAGCATCGCGGCCTCCGCCTCGATCCCGCCGACGCCCCATCCGAGGACGCCGAGGCCGTTGATCATCGTGGTGTGAGAGTCCGTCCCCATCAGCGTGTCGGGGAAGGCCACGCCGTCGCGCACGCTCACGACCTGACCGAGATGCTCCAGGTTCACCTGGTGACAGATGCCCGCGCCGGGAGGGACCACGCGGAGACCGTCGAACGCCTGCTGGGCCCAACGGAGGAGCGCATATCGCTCTCCGTTCCGCCGGTACTCCCACTCGATGTTGGCCTCGTACGCGTCCGGTGAGCGGAAGAGGTCCACCTGGACCGAGTGATCGATGATCAGGTCCACCGGCACGAGCGGGTTGATCGACGCCGGATCCCCGTCGGCCCGAGCCACGGCACTCCGCATCGCGGCGAGGTCGACGACCGCCGGCACGCCGGTGAAATCCTGCATCAGCACCCGTCCCGGCATGAACGCCACGTCCGCGGCCGGCTCGGGCCAGCGAGCGAGCGAGCGCACGTCGTCGTCGGCCACGTCGCGGGATCCGGCGCGCCGGAGCAGGTTCTCGAGAAGGATCTTGACCGTGTGGGGAAGGCGGCTCACGTCGGCGATCCCCGCGTCGTCGAGCCAGGGGAGCGAGAAGACGTCCAGGGGGCCGTCCGACGTCTCGAGCTGCGTGCGGGCACCGGTGAGTTCCGAAGTCATCTGAAGCACCGTCCTCCTCGTGCATCCATACTCCCACGCTCCGAGGGGACTCCAGTCTCGGGCTCAGGAGCCGTCGAGCTGCCCCTTCTCCTTCGACGCACGGGCCGCATCGATGGCTTCCTTGTGCGCGATCCGGCGCTCGCGTCGGAGCTTCGCCTCCGCCTGTCGCCGGCGTTCGTCGTCGGTCTCGACGACCAGCGGGGGCACCGGTCGAGGCCTCGCCTCGTCGTCGACGGCGACGAAGACCAGGTAGGCGCTGTTCACGTGACGGATGGCCCCCGTGATCGGGTCCTCCGCCTCCACCCGGACACCGCACTCCATCGAGGTTCTCCCGACGTCGTTCACGCAGGCTCGCAGGACGACCACCTCTCCGATGTGGACGGGCTCGAGGAAGGTCATCTCGTCGATCCCGACCGTGAGGGCGACGCCGCCCGAGTGCTTGATGGCGGCGAGGGCTGCCGCCGTGTCCACGAGACGCATGATCACACCACCGTGGACGTTGCCGGCGACGTTCGCGTCCGTGACCTCCATCATCTGGGTGAGGGTCACCTTCGAGTCGGAGACGCTGCGTGGACCGCGTTCGGACACGCGCGCATCCTACGCGGGCTCACCGTCCGCGGCCGGAGCACCGATACCATCGCAACCATGCGGAGAACGATGCGAGCCCTTGCCGTCGTGCTCGCGATCGGCGCGTGCGGCACCCAGCGACCGTCGACGCCGACTGCCACCTCGGCGTCGCCGACCCCGAGCCCGTCGACCTCTCCCGAACCATCCGTGTCCTCCGAGCCCTCCCCGAGCCCCGAGCCCGCCGACGGAGAGATGCCCACGGCGTTCACCCACGATCTCGAGCCTGCCGAGCTTCCGCTCGATGAGCTCGTTCCCGAAGGTGCGGACGCGACCGGTCAGTGGTTCGGATTCACGGCAAACGGGGTGATCGTGTTGGTCGCGTGGGCGGAGCCGGGGTCGGATCCCTTCCTCATGCCCCGCGGCTTCGCGTTGTGGCGCCGACACTCCTCCTCGCCACATTGGCGCGTGGGGCTCGTCGAACGACACGAGGCCGACGAGGGGATCCAGGAGATCCAGATGTCGACGACCGACCTGACCGGTGACGACTCGGACGACGCCCTCATCTTCGAGGGGATCGGCGGCTCCGGGGCCTGTGGCACGTGGCTCGTCCTCGATCTCGCCGGCGTGAAGGAGACCTATCGACGCGAGCTCTGCGACGGCAGGATCGACCCCGGACCGCCTGGATCACCCGGGCTCGTGATGACGCGATCCGTCTACCGGGAGGGCGACGCGCACTGCTGCCCAAGCGCGATGCGAGAGACCACCCTGTCGTGGACCGGAAGAGCGTGGCGGGTCACGGAGACGAAGATGATCGAGGGTTGAGCCATGGGCTCCGCCGTGTCGGTCGGTTCATGGGCCATGGTGCCTAGGCCTTTCGTCCTACCGAATGACCAACAGGAATCCCCCTCTCGGCACTGAACCTCCTCGCGAAGCGTGCCGATAAGGAGCCCGGGAGACCCGACAGGGGGCTGGTAGGCGCATGTTGACTGGGTACGGTCTGGCTCGAAGGATCCATATCGCGCTCATCGGACTGCTCGTCATCGGGGTGGCGGGTTCGTTCTGGATGAGCATGCGAGCTCGGTCGACCGCGGAAGAACGAGCGGTCGAGCAGGCCCAGGTCATCGCGGACAGCTCCCTCACGCTCGTCTTCCGACCCGACGATCTCCAGCACGATGCTTCTTCCGAGAGGATCCGCGAGCTGGCCCGTTCGATCGACGACGTCGTGCTCGACCCAAGCGATTTCGAAACCGTGACCCTGTTCTCCTCGTCGGGCGAGATCCTCTTCTCGACCGAGGACGGCAACATCGGTCAGCGTCTGTCCGGCGAACGACCCCGTATCCGAACCGCGTTCCGGGGAGAGCCGCAGTCGAGGCTGATCGACGACACCCTTTCCGTGCTCGTCGGGCTGCGATTCCCCTCCGGGGTCGGCAGCCCCGCCGCCGTCGAGCTCTCGCGTCCCGCCGATGACATCACCGGTGCGGCAGCGCCGTGGCGAACCAACATGTTCTTCCTCGGAGGCGCGCTCGCCCTGGTCCTTCTGGCGGCCGGCGCACCGATGCTCAGAGGCGGGGGCGCGGTCGAAACCGCGGAGTCCTCGCGGATGCGTGTGCCGGTGATACCCGGGCGTCAGCCCGTGGCGCCGGCGAGAAGGATCGAAGCACCACGGCCGGGGATGAAGGAAGAAGCGGAGGCTCGCCGGCGCGCCGAGACCCGTGCGCAGGAGGCGGAGCAGCGCCTCAACCTCCTGCAGGACCAGTACCGCGCCACCCTCGAGGAGCTGCAATCTACGCAGCGGACGATCCGCGACCAGCCTGTCGGGCAGGGACGAGAGTTCGAGGAACGTGCGGTCAAGGCCGAACAGGCCGCGAGGTCGCTCGAGCAGCGCCTCCACAGCGTGACCGCCGAGCGTGATCGGATCGCCGGTGAGTTGCTGGCCAGGCGCGACGCGATCGTCGGCCCGGGCCAGGAAGAGATCAAACAGGTCGAAGCAGAGGCGATGGGCCTTCGGGCCGAGCTCGAAGGGGCACAGACGCAGCTCTCGATGACGATCCAGGAGCTGGCAACCCTGCAGCGACAGGCGGAGCGTTCGCGAGAGCTGCAGGAGGAATTGGACGCCGCGCAGCTCGAATCGCTCCACGCGCGCGACGCCATGGATGGGATGCAGAGAGAGCTCGGAAGCGCCCGGACCGAGCTGGACGACGTGCGAGGCGAGCTGCGAGCGCTCCGGACCGAGGAGCAGCGCGCCGCCGAGCTCACCGACGAGCTCCGGACCGTGAAGGCCGAGATCGACAGCATGCGAGCATCGCATCGAGCAGAGCTCGTCGAGCGCGAAGCGGAGCTCGAGGAGCAGGTCCGTTCGGTCCGAGAGGAGTTCCAGGCCCAGGTGGCCGAGGCCGAGACGCGTCACGCCGCGGAGCTCGCGGAAGCCGAGAAGGAGTTCGCGGCCCGCGTGGCCGCCGCCGCCGCGGGCGCGGACGAGGCCAGCGCGCGTGTGGCAGCCGCAGGTGCCGACCTGGAAGCAGCGAGATCGGAATCGGAAGCGCGAGCCGTCGACCTCGAGAGCGCGCGCGCCGAGCTCCAAGCGGCCCACGACCGGATCGAGTTGCTACAGCAGGGTCTGTCCGAGCGTCAAGGAGACTTCGACGGCGCTGCCGAGGAGGTGCAGCGAGCGCAGGCCGACCGAGAGGCGCTCGCCGCGGAGATCACCGAGCTTCGCGCGGCGCTGCAGGAGTCGGAGACCGCGCTCACGGAAGAGCGCGCGGGACGAGAGAAGCTTGAGAGCTCCGACTCTCGGATCCAGGACGAGGCACGTCGTGCCACCCAGCGCGCCGACGCGCTCGCCGAGGAGCTGGAGGCCGCGACGCAGGCGAACACCGAGATGAACCGTCGTCTCCAAGAGATCGAAGCCAGGCGCGCGCTCGAGGTCGCGGAGGACGAGGGTCGGGCGCACATGGACGAGCTGCTCACGGCGACGCAGGAGCGCCTCGCCGGACAGACGGAGAAGCTCATCGCGGCCGAGGAGCGGGCCCGGGAGATGGAGCGCCGGGTCACGATGGATGCGGAGCGGCTCGAGGAACTCGAGGCGCAGCTACGCCAGCATCAGATGGCGGATCAGATGCGAGAGCTGCAGCCGACGAAGCACGAGCACCACGAGGCGGACGACGCGGTTCCCGTCGAGGGGCTTCGCGCGGCGACACCGTTCATCAAGGAGATGTCGATGGACGCGCAGAAGACGATCTCTCGGATGATGGGGGTCGCCCAGCTGCTCAAGCACAAACAAGGAGCGAAGGAGCAGGCGCAGCTCGTGCAGCAGCTCACGGCAAATGGCCGGCGGCTCGGCAACACGATCCGCGACCTGTCCGACATCGATTCGTTGGTCACCGGCACGGTCTCCCTCGAACTCCGGAACACCGACCTCGAATCGCTGATCCGACGCGTGCTGGAGGAATCCGGGATCGAGTCGGAGCAGGACGTCAGGGTCGAGATCGAGCCCGTCTCGATCGCGGTCGACCGCACCAGGACCGAGCAGATCATCCAGGCCCTGCTCCGCAGCGCCGGCGATCGCACGCCCGAAGGCAAGACCATCACCGTGCGCCTCATCCGGGACAAGGGTGGAGCGCTGATCGTCGTCGAGGACGCGGAGTCATCCGCGGAGATCTCTCTCAGTCCGATGGTGCGGCGGCTCGCCGAGGTGCAGGGCGGTTGGGCGAAGGTCGCGCCGCGCGACGGTGGAGGTGCCGCGTTCCAGGTGTTCCTGCCGGCCGGTGGACCGGGCGGCACTCCTCCTGCGGAACCGGTCGAAGGGGATCAGCCGGTCGAGGAAGTCAAGGACGAACCCAATCACTGGGTCCAGGCCGAGCAGGCGCTCGTTCGCGAATTGCGTGAGCTCTCGCAGGGGAAGGCGAAGTAGCCCTAGATCCTCCGAAGGACCAACGCGTCGCCCTGACCGCCGCCGCCGCAGATCGCCGCCCCGCCGAGATCGACGCCCCGCCGCCGCATCTCCATGACGAGCGTGAGCACGATCCGCGCGCCGGAGGCCCCGATCGGATGTCCCAGCGCGACCGCTCCCCCGTTGACGTTCACGATGTCCTCGCTGACACCGAGCATCCGCGCGGAGTGGATCGGAACGGCGGCGAACGCCTCGTTGATCTCGACGAGCCCGAGGTCCGATGCGGCGAGGCCGCACCTCTTCAGCGCTCGTTCGAGCGCCATCGCCGGAACCGTGTGCAACGAGGGATAGCGATCGGAGGACATGCCGTAGCCGACGATCTCGGCGAGCGGCGTCGCCCCCAGCTCCTCCGCTCTCTCGGCGCTCATCACCACGACCGCGCACGCGCCATCGGAGATCTGTGAGGCGTTGCCCGCCGTGATCATGCCGTTCGCTCGGAACGCGGGCTTCAACCGGGCGAGCGTCTCCGGCGTCGTCTCGGGACGGATCCCCTCATCTCGATCGACGATGGCGACTTCACCCTTCCGGTCCTTCACCTCTCTGGGCACCCCGACGGGCACGACCTCATCGGCCATGCGGCCCGATCCCCAGGCGGCGTCGGCCCGCTGATGTGAGCGCGCCGCCCAGGCATCCTGTTCCTCGCGGCTGAGGCCGAGCTCCGCGCTGACCTCGTCGGTGCCCTCGCCCATGTGCTGCTCCAGGAACGAAGACCACAGGCCGTCGTGGATCATCGAGTCGATCAGCTCGGCGTCCCCCAGCCGGGTGCCCTCCCGTCCATTGGGAAGGACGAAGGGGGCGTTGGTCATCGACTCCATCCCGCCGGCGACCGCCACCTCGATCTCTCCGGCCCGGATCATCTGGTCCGCCATCGCGATCGCCGCCATCCCGGACAGACAGACCTTGTTGATCGTGATCGCGGGGACGTCCTTCGGGAGGCCGGCGCCGATCGACGCCTGGAGCGAGGTGATCTGTCCGGCGCCAGCCTGCAGCACGTGGCCGACGATCGCGTAGTCGACCTGCTCGCCCTCGATACCCGCCCGCTCGACGGCGGCTCGGATCGCGTGTGAACCCAGGTCGACGGCCTTCAGTCGGGCGAAGGCTCCCCCGAACTTCCCGGTGGGCGTCCGGGCGCCGGCGACGATCACGGATCGGGTGGGCGTGCGCACGGATCGAGTCTACGGCCGCCGATCGGTGAGACGGTGGGGCTGATCAGTTCCGGGCCGCGATCGCTCCGTGGATCACCTCGAGGATCTCCTCACGGATCAGCTCGTCACGATCCACGAGCGCCTGCGCCAATGCCGTATGGACGTCACGGTTCTCCGCGAGCACCTCGAGCACGCGCTCCTTCTGGGCCGTGAGGATGTCCTCCACGCTCTGCTTGCCGCGCTCGTCGGCCAGGACCTTCGCCACGAGGTTCGCGCCACCGATGGGACCGTGGGAGACCGCGTCGAAGGAGATCAGGGATCCAGCCATCCCGAACGAGCCCACCATCTGCGCGGCCAGCTGCGTCGCCACCATCAGGTCGCTCGCCGGCCCCGTGCCGGACTCGCCGAGGACAAGCTCCTCGGCCGCGAGGCCGCCGAGGGAGATCGCGATACCCGATTCGATCTCGGTCCGGCTGCGCGTGAAACGCTCCTCCTCGTCGCCATGGGCGAGGAGGCCGAGCGATCCACGCCGCTTGATGATGGAGAGCACCTCGAGCCGGCGGTTCTGCCCCAGGAAGTGGGCGACGGTCGCGTGTCCCGCCTCGTGCACCGCCACCGCGCGTCGATCGTTCGCGGTGTAGGTGACGGCCTGCTTCAGACCGATCTCCTCGGTGAACTTCGCCTCCATCACGTCAGCGAAGTTCATCTCCCGGCGCCCCTCGCGGAGCGCGACCAGGAGCGATTCGTCGAAGAGGTGCTCGATCATGACCGGGGTGTAGGCGAAGCACTCGTGTGCGATCCGCGTTCGCACCGATGGGTCGTCGAGCTGTTCGTGGTGCTTCTTCCGCTCGAGGAAGTAGTCGACCAGGTCTTCCCGCTCGCTCTGGGTCGGCACGTCGAAGTACAGCCGCCGGTCGAAGCGACCGGGTCGCATGAGCGCCGTGTCGAGCGAGTCCGCCCGGTTGGTGGCCGCGATCAGCAGGATGTTGTGGTACTCGGGACCGATCATCCTCAACTGCCAGCTTCCGGGGAGATAGCCGTTCAACCACCCGAGCAACTTGCCCCAGATCCGGGTGCGGACACGTGGCTGGTCGAACGACTGCATCTGGATCAGGAGCTCGTTGACCATCCCGCCCGTGCTCGAGTTCATGAACCGATTCACGGAGCGCTCCATACCGTCCGGGGACGAGCTGTTCATACCGTCCCGCGACTGCGCGATCGCATCGATCTCCTCGATGAAGCCGATCGCGCCCCCTTCCTTGCGCGCGGCCTTGCGGAGTGCCTTGAAGAACGAACGGATGCGGTACGCGGTCATCCCGAACCACATCGACTGCAGCGCGGTCGCCGAGATGAACAGGAACGGGACTCCCGCCTGCTTCGCCATCGCCTTGGCCAGGTACGTCTTGCCGGTCCCCGGCGGTCCTTCGAACAAGATCCCGCGCCGGGGCGTGCCTCCGAGCTCTTTCCGGAAGGTCCCGTATCCGAGGAACACGTCGAGCGTTCGCTGGACCTCATCGACCTGGGTGTCGAGGCCCTTCAACTCGGACAACCCCACCTCGACCTGTTCCGGGTACACGGTGATGTGCGGAGAACGGCCCGAGAGCAGCGGCATCGCGACCATGAGCCCGATCGCGACGATGAGGAGCATCGCCGGCAGGTAGATCTCCCACGGGAAGCTGTCAGGGATGGTCGGGAGCTGAACCGGTCGACCCGTCGAATAGCGCCACCAGAGGTAGGCGTCCAGACTGCAGATCACCAGGATCGCGCGGATCTGTCGTTTCCGCTTCGTGCGAGCTCGCTGGCGGAACACGTCGGCTCGGCCCGCGCGGAGCCCGGTCGAGCCGGAGAGGAGTGCCGCTGTCGTGGCGCTGTGGTTCTTGTCGGTCACCGGTTCCTCCGAGATGAGCAGTCCTGGTGGGGTTCTGGCCCTTCCGTACGCACGCTATACCCTTGCCCCTCCCCCGTGAATCCGACCTTCGGCCCCAAATGGGGGATGGTGCTTGTCAGCCGAAAGTCTCATGGATGGTTCCGATATCGTGCGGCCGTGGCCCGCACGAAACAGCCCCCCAAGAGCGACGAGGACCGGCGGGTCGTGGGCGGATTGCTGCGTGAACTACGGAAGGCGGCCGGATACCGGTCCGTGGACGGGGCGGCGGCCGTCGCCGGCGCTCCCTCCTCCCGGCAGACGATCTACGCGTACGAGCGGGGGGGGCTGACCCCGTCGCTGGCCCAGTTCCTCGACCTCGTGGAGTTCTACGTGCTTCGTGCTCCCCACGCCGACGGCGCCAAGCCCGACGACGACCTCCGGGCCCAGGGCGTGGCGGCCGTCACGCGCGTCCTGACGCTGCCCCTCTACCATCTCGCGGCCGCTCAGGATCTGATCGCGCGCATGCAGCCCGGCGTGCGGAGGAAACGGTGATCGTCGAGATCGACCACGTCGGGATCGCGGTGGACGATCTCGACGCCGCCGTCGAGCACTACCGGCGCACCCTCGGCGTGGAGCCATCTCACCGGGAGCGTGTCGAGGATCAGGGCGTCGACGAGGTCCTCTTCGCGGTCGGGACCTCGTGCATCCAGCTCCTCGGTGCGTTAGGGCCCGATACCCCCGTCGGTGTATTCCTTGCGAAGCGCGGCCCCGGCGTGCATCACGTCGCCTACCGGGTGGACGACGTGGCAGCGGCGTTGGCTCGTCTCCGGGACGAAGGGGTCAGGCTGATCGACGAGGCCCCGAGGCGGGGCTCACGAGACACGTTGATCGCCTTCGTCCATCCGAAGGACATGGGGGGCGTCCTCGTCGAGCTGGTGCAGGCTCCCTGATCGACCCCCGACGTCACCCGAGACCCGAGAGACCGGGCGCGGGCGCGTTGATGAGCACGGCGACATTGCCCTCCGGGAGCTTGCCGTCGCCCATCAGCTGGTGCGCGAGACCCGCCTCCTCGTACGCATACGCGTGCCCGAGGGTCGTTCGGATCTTCTCCTCTCGCACGAGGTCGTTGAACGCCGCCGCCTGGTCGTCGTTGAACAGGTGGGAACCCTGGTAGCGCTTCTGCAGATACCAGAGGTACCGCACGTCGATCAGCGTGTCGTAGCCGGTGGTGCCCGCGCAGATCACGATCATGCCGCCGCGATCGCACACGAAGTTGGAAGTCGGGATCGTGTCCTGCCCGGGGTGTTCGAACACGATCCCCGGGCTGGCCTTCTCCCCCACCGCGTCCCAGATCGCCTTCCCGAATGCCTTCGCGCCGTCGAGCCACACCTTCCAGTCCGGCGAGTCCCAGGGAGGAGGCACCCCCCAATGGGAGAAGTCCCTGCGGTCGATGAAGCCGACCGCGCCGAGCTCCTTGCAGTACTCGCCCTTCTCCGGTGAGGAGACGACTGCGACCGGTCGGCCACCCGCGAGCGCCACGAGCTGGATCGCGAGGGAGCCCAGCCCTCCCGCTCCACCCCAGACGAGGACGACCTCTCCCGGCTTCACCATGTTGGGCGGCCAGCCGTGCAGCATCCGGTAGGCGGTCGCGCCGGTGAGCGTCGGGGCGGCGGCTTCCTCCCAGGTCAGCCGATCGGCCTTGGGGAGGCATTGATGCGCCTGCACCTTGGTGAACTGCGCCATCGAGCCCCAGCACGTGTCGTACCCCCAGACCCGGAAGCTCGCCGCGAGACCCGGATCGTTGGCTTCCGCGACCCACGGATCGTCGAGGTCCCACTGGCCGGCGTGGACCACGACGTGGTCCCCGACGGCCAGTCCGCTGACGTCGGACCCGACCGCGTAGACGATCCCCGAGGCGTCCGACCCGACGATGTGGAAGTCCGTCGGTTCGCCCCATCGCGCCTGCGTCTTCGTGACGTCGATCGGCACACCGCGCGCCGCCCACACGTTGTTGAAGTTCACGCCGGCCGCCATCACCATCACGAGCGCGTCGTGCGGACCGAGGGGAGGCACGTCGATCACCTCGTCGCGGATCGCGTCCCGTGGTTCGCCGTACCGCTCGGGTCGTACCACCTGCGCGTGCATCTGCGCAGGGACGTCCCCGACCGGGGGGATCTCGCCGATCTCGTACAGGTCCTTCGACATGGGCACTCTCCGATCCGGGCCGCCGAACCCTAACAACCGAGGAGCGAGTGGAGCGGCAACTTGAGAGCATGTCTTCATGGACAACCTGCGAGGTCATCTCTTGATCGCGGGCCCGAGTCTGTGGGACCCGAACTTCCGGCGGACCGTCGTGCTGATCGGCCATCACGACGACGAAGGCGCCGTGGGTGTCGTCCTGAATCATCCGCTGGAGGCCACGGTCGAGGAGGCGGCGCCGCCCCTGTCCCCGCTGGTCCCTCCCGGCGAGACGCTCTTCCGGGGCGGGCCGGTCCAGCCCGAGGCCGCCGTCGTGCTCGCCGACTTCGAAGACCCCGAGCGGGCGGGCGTCCTCGCTCTCGCGACGATCGGGTTCCTGCCGGAGGAGACCGACACCGCTTCGCTCGGTGGTCTTCGGCGCGCCAGAGTGTTCGCCGGCTACGCGGGCTGGAGCGCGGGTCAGCTCGAGGCCGAGATCGCGGAGGACTCCTGGCACGCGACCCCCGCGCTCCCTCGCGACGTGTTCACCGATGACCCGGAGGGACTCTGGGCGTCTGCGGTGGGGCGGCTGGGGCCCGGTTTCCAACTCCTCGCCACGATGCCGCTCGACCCGACGCTCAACTAGACGGGCCGCGGCTCGGCGCTCGGACAGACGAACGCCCGAGGGCACCACGCGCACCACGACCCACCGGTGAGCTGCGGTTCACGACCGGCCAGGAGGGCGCCGGCGGCTCTGGCGGCCGAGACGACCCGGTCGGCGGCGTGGAACAGCGTCTCCTCCGCGACCTCCTCCGCCTGCCACTCGCCTGAATCGAGGAACAGCGAGGCCACCCGATAAGGCGGGACTCCGAAGCGGAGCGTCATCAGAAGGGCGTAGAAGCGCATGTCTTCCGCATGCTCCGGCCACGCCCCGCCGGTCTTCAGGTCGATGGCGAGCCGCGTCGCTCGGCTTGGCTCCAGCCGATCGGGCACGCCGAGGACCAGGTCGATCTTGCCGGAGAGGGTGAGGTCCCCGCCCAGGAGCTGTGCCTTGACCGGCAGTTCAGTGATGGGCGCCATCTCCCGACGAAGCTCGCGGAGCGGAGGGAACGACCCCTGGAAGAGGGTGACCTTGCGGACGACCTCCATCAGGAGATCGTCCTGCTCGGAACCGGACTGCTCTCGCCAGAACTCGGCGAATCGCTCCTCTCGCTCAGCCAGCCGCGCCGCGGCCGTCACGGCGATCGCGTGAGGATCCCTGTCGTCGCGCGCACCGATGTCGACCTCGATCGCCTTGTGGACGAGCACGCCGGCAGCCGTGTTGACGGAGTGCTCGAACGGGGGGTCCTCCCGTTGGAGCCGGGCCGCGAACCGCCCCTCACACCGGGCGAGCTGGTTGAGCGCCTCCTTGCCCAGCCAGAGCGGCTCCTGGAGCTCGAGCTCGCGCGCCGCTCCCTCGATCCGGTCGACGAGCCGCTGCCGCAGATCGGCGGCGAAGACCGGCCTCTCCTCCGTGCCGATCAGGCGATCGAGCGTCCGGCGCTGTGGATCGGTGAGGAGCATCGCATCATGGTAGGCAACGAGACCGACATGACCGAGCATCCCGACGACATCCTTCGCGCACTGGCGGATCCGGAGCGGCTGCGGATCGCCGGCGCCCTGGCGGCGGGAGACGCCGCGGCCGCGCCGCTGGCGGAGACCCTCGGGCTCCCGCTCTCCCGTGTGCGACGGCACCTGACCCGACTCGCCGCCGCCGGCGTCGCCCGGTTGGGATCCGACCACCGCACCTACCGGCTCGATCGCGAGACCCTTCGATGGGCCGCCGAGCAGGTGGGACCGCGCCGAGACGCGGGGATCGCGCTCGGCGCGGCCAACGAGGACGAGGAAGTGGTGCTCCGTGCCTTCTTCCGCGACGGGCGTCTCACGGAGATCCCGTCGAAGGCCTCGAAACGACGGATCGTCCTCGAGCGGATCGCGATCGAGTTCGAGCCTGGGGTGCGCTACGACGAACGAGAGGTCAACGTGATCGTCGGAGGCTTCTTCCTCGATCACGCAGCGCTCCGCCGCTCGCTCGTCGACGAAGGATTCCTGGACAGAGAGGCCGGGGTCTACTGGCGCGCGGGTGGGCGAGTCGACGAGTAGCCGGATAGACGCGAGCGCCCCCACCCGGTACTGTCCGCGAGAGCCGCCGAGCGGGACCTTCCCATCGGCGGTTCCGCACGTACACGACCGAGATGTTGCGTTGATGCGAACCCGATCCGCGATCGCGGTGCTCGCGCTGGTCATCGGGGTCCTCTCCGGAGCGACGCCCGCGTTCGCGCATCACGCCCCCGGCCCGTGTGACTTCCATCGCCGGGACGACGAATCGGTCCGATCCTTCGCGAAGCGGAGGATCGTCTGCGCGGTGGAGCGGTTCGGCCCGGTCCCTGGCGGACAGGAACGGGCGATCTGCATCGCCCGACGCGAGAGCGGCCTCGATCCGTCCGCGACGTCGCAGCCCACGGGCCAGTATCGGGGTCTGTTCCAGCACGACCGGGACATGTGGCCCGACCGATTCACGGAGTACACGCGCCCGGCCTGGGAGCTCTCCCCGCGCGCCCTCAACGGGCGCACGAATGCGATCGTGACCATCCGGATGGTGTTCAAGATCGGCACGTGGCGGAGCGCCGGCTGGCCTCCGAAGGAGTGCTGAGCGGCTCCGGGAGCGCGCGGCCACGGGACGCATCGCCCCTCGATCGAGCCCGCCATGCATAGACTCCGCCTCATGGCGACCACCGATAAAGACGCCGAGACCGCGAAGACGACCACCGTCGAGGAACGGATCGACGAGCTGCGGAAGCGCAGGAAGGCGGCTCTCACGCCGGGAGGCAGGGACGCCGCCGCCAAGCAGCACGAGCGAGGGAAGCTCACCGCGCGAGAACGCGTCCAGCTCCTGATGGACAAGGGCTCGTTCGTGGAGACGGATCCGTTCGCCGTCCACCGCGCGCACGACTTCGGGATGGATCGCAAGCGCCCGCCCGGCGACGGCGTCGTCACGGGCTACGGGACCGTCGGGGGGCGGAAGATCTTCGTGGCATCGCAGGACTTCACGGTCTTCGGTGGCTCCATGGGAGAGGTCCATGCGCAGAAGGTCTGCAAGGTGATGGACCTCGCGATCTCCACCGGCGCGCCCTTCGTCCAGATCAACGACTCCGGCGGCGCACGGATCCAGGAGGGCGCCGCCTCGCTCGCCGGGTACGGCTTCATCTTCGAACGCAACGTGCGCGCGAGCGGTGTGATCCCGCAGATCTCCGTGATCATGGGCCCCTGCGCCGGCGGCGCCGTGTACTCCCCTGCGATCACCGACTTCACGTTCATGGTGAAAGAGACCTCGCACATGTTCATCACCGGGCCCGACGTGATCAAGACGGTGACCGGAGAAGAGGTCACGTTCGAGGAGCTCGGCGGCGCCATGACCCACTCGGCCAAGTCCGGCGTCGCCTCCTCGATCGGCGAGGACGACGAGGATGTCTTGAACCGCGTTCGCTACCTGCTCTCGTTCCTCCCCTCGAACAATCTCGAGGACCCTCCCGCGTACGCCACCACGGATGACCCCGACCGCGTGGATGACGGCCTCACGCACCTCGTCCCCGACCGCGCGCAGGAGCCGTACGACATGCACGAGGTGATCCGCCGTGTCGTCGACGACGGGGAGTTCCTGGAGATCTTCCCGCTGTGGGCGATGAACATCGTGGTCGGATTCGCACGCCTGGACGGACGCACGATCGGGATCGTCGGGAACCAGCCGAAGGTGATCGCAGGGACGCTTGACATCGATGCATCGGAGAAGGCCTCGCGGTTCGTCCGGTTCTGCGACGCGTTCAACATCCCGATCCTCACGTTCGTGGACGTTCCGGGATTCCTCCCGGGCACCGAGCAGGAGTTCGGCGGCATCATCCGTCACGGCGCGAAGCTCCTCTACGCGTTCGCGGAGGCGACGGTCCCACGGATGACGGTGATCACGCGTAAGGCGTACGGCGGGGCGTACCTCGTCATGAACTCGAAGCACCTGCGGGCCGACGTGTCCTTCGCGTGGCCCACCGCCGAGATCGCGGTCATGGGTGCGGAGGGAGCGGTGAACGTGGTGTTCAAGAAGGAGATCGAGAAGGCCGCCGATCCCGATGCTCGTCGGAAGGAACTGATCCGCGAGTACCGCGACAAGTTCTCGACGCCGTACGCGGCCGCCGAGCGAGGGTTCATCGACGACGTGATCGAGCCCGCGGAGACGAGGCCTCGGCTGATCAAGGCCCTCCGCATGCTGTCCACGAAGCGCGAGACGATCCCGGCGCGCAAGCACGGGAACATCCCCCTCTAAGCATGGACGGCGCCCGATGACGGCCGGCTCGAACGACGAACGGCGCTTCGAGATCTCCGAGGAGGTCTCGCCCGAGGAGGACCGCGCGATCCTGATGGCCCTTGAGCGCTACTTCTCCGCCGAGAACCCTAAGCCGCCGGCGTGGGTGCTCCAGGGGAGGATCGACGCGACGGGCTTCGGGGCACTCCAGGTGAGGCGTTTCGCGCGAGAACCGTGGCACGGGCAATGGGTCGAGTTCGCGCGCAAGGGCGTGCCTCCGGTCCACGGCCGCGGCGACGTCCGTTGACGACCGCGGGCAGCAGCTACACGCATTGCCCGAACTGCCTGGCGGAGTACGGAAGCTGGTCCACGACCTGTCTCAACTGCGGGTCGATGCTCGTTCCCGGCCCCTCTCCGGCCCAGGAGGACACCGGGGAGGTCGAGGCCGGTCGCCTGGATGTCGTCGAGCGTGGTGAAGAGCCGGCGGCGGGATCGCTCGACCGATTCCGCCCTGGAGGAGGAGCCTGTCGTGCTCACCTCGATGGTCGAGGAGGACGTCGATGCGTTCCTCGCCGCGCTCGACGAAGAAGAGATCGGCGCGCAGCGAGGGGAGCCGGCGGCCGATGGCGGGGTGGAGATCGTCGTACACGCGTCGAACCTGATCGACGCGCAGGCGGTCCTCGTCGAGTTCACGGGCGACGTCGGGCTCGTCGACGACATCGCCGTCGATCCCGACCAGGATGGTCCCGCGAGCGACATGGCCGTCGTCACCTGGACGCGCCTGCAGGACGTGGGTGTGCAGGCGAACCGCCTCCGCGCGGAAGGCGTCGATGTCCGGATCGAGCTTCCGGGCGAGGAGGAACGAGCCTCCACCAAGGCCCAGGCGGCGATCCTGGTTCCCGTCGAGGAGCTGGACCTCGCCCGGGAGATCTTGGGCATCGAGCTCTGAGCGTGGGTGCGACCCGACGAGCGGGCAACGCGTCGCGAGCGGAAGCCCTTGCCGCCTTCGAGGCGGAACGATGCTCCGCACCGCGCTTCTGGGGGAACGGTCCGGAGGATCGTTACGGATCGCACGACCACGCCTTCCACAAGGTGCTCTTCTGCCTTCGCGGGTCGATCGTGTTCCACACCGAAGTCGGCGACGTCGAGCTGACGGAAGGCGATCGATTGGACCTCGAGCCGGGGACGTCGCACAGCGCCACCGTCGGTCCGCATGGGTGCGAGTGCGTGGAGGCGTCTCGGTGAACGCCCCTTACGCGTCGTAGAAGCCGCCGCCGGATTTCTTGCCGAGCTTGCCTCGGACGACGAGGTCCCGGAGGAGCTTCGGCGCTTCGTACTTCGACTCCTCGGGAAAGGCCTCCCACAGCACCTCACCGATCGCCAGCAGCGTGTCCAGCCCGATCAGGTCGGAGAGGGTGAGCGGACCCATCGGATGGGCGAGCCCGAGGCGCATGGCGGTGTCGATGTCCTCCCGTGTAGCGAACCCCGACTCGTACAGCCGGATCGCGTCGAAGAGGTACGGGATCAGGAGCCGGTTCACGATGAATCCCGCCTCGTCGCCCGAGCGCACGCACGTCTTGCCGAAGACCTCGGTCCCGAACGCGCGAACGAGCTCGTACGTCTCCTCGCTCGTGTCGTCGGATGGCGTGAGCTCGAGCAGCGCCATCACCGGCGGCGGGTTGAAGAAGTGCATCCCGATCACCATCTCGGGACGTCCGCTCGCGGCGCCGAGCTCGCGGATCGGGATCGAGGAGGTGTTGGAGGCGAGCACGACCTCCGGGCGGGTGACCTCTCCGAGCCGGGCGAAGATCGCGGCCTTCGCATCCCGGTTCTCCGTCGCGGCCTCGATCACGAGGTCCACGCCGGCGATGGCCTCGAGATCCGTCGCGGCGTCGATCCGGCCGAGCGCCTCCTCGGCCGCGGCCGCGTCGAGCTTCCCGCGCTCGACGGCTTTCGCGACCGACCGCTCGACGCGGCCGCGGCCGGCGACCACCAGCTCGTCCGATCACTCGACGAACGTGGCGCGGAGACCGGCGCGCGCGCACACCTCGACGATGCCCGAGCCCATGAGCCCGCCACCGACCACCCCCACGTGTCGGACGTCGGCGGGTCGCATGGACCTCAGGATAGGAGACGCTTGGACCCCATGAGACGCGGGGCGGGCTCCCTAGCCGCAGGCCTGCAGCAGTAGCGGGTACGGGTTGATCGCGTCCTCGATCAACGAGTACCCGTAATAGCTCGGCGGCCAGGGGCCGGGCATCGAGTTGGGGTGGAACTCGAAGTGGTCGTGCGGCGTCGTGCTCGACCCGGTGTTCCCGACGTAGCCGATCACGTCGCCCGACGAGACGAAGCTATTGGAGCTGGCCGAGTACGCCCGAAGGTGGGCGTTGTACACGGTGCCCACCGACCCCACGACGAACACGACGTTGCCGCCGAGCCCGTTGGCGCTCGTGTAGGCGTGACCATCGAACGGCGCGTAGATCGGGGTTCCCTGCGGCGCCACGATGTCGACCCCTTTGTGGAGGTGGTAGCCGCCCGCGTAGCGGGGCGCCCCGAACCCGTCGCCGAACCCACGCGGCTGGCCGACCGGGCATCGCTCGAAGAGCCGATCGAAAGGCACCAGGGGGCCGCCGCTCCACACCCCGCCGCCACTCGCGTCCTCTCGTTCCTGTTCGGCCGCCTGCTGCTCGAGCCAGTCCGCGTAATCGGCCTTCCTCTTCTTGAAGGTCCGCTCCGCCGCGACCTACCAGTCGCTCCTGCTCGTCGAGCAACCCCTGCTGGTGGTCGAAGAGCTCGGCCACCTCACGCCGTTGCTCCCGCACCCTCTCGAGCTCACGGATCTCCGGATCTGCTGGTCCTCGAGCGTGGCTTCGGTCGCCGTCAGGATGTTCTTCTGGTTGGCGACCTGGACGGCGAGCCCCGCGTCCGATCGCGCGAGGGCGTCGACGTATGCGAGCCGGTCCGTCAGGTCCGCGACGTTGTCGGCGTCCAAGATGAAATCGATGTTCGATGCAGGCCCCGTCATGTACGCGACCGCGGCTCGCTCGTTGAGCCGGGCCCGGATCCTCTCATAGCGGGCACGCGCGCGATCCAGTGCCGCCTGGGTCCGCACCAGATCGGTGGTGACCTTCTCGAGTGCGATCTGCTGCTGCTCGATCTTCGACGCGGCGTCGTTCAGGCGGAGCTGGGTCCCGGCCAGCTGGGCCCGGATGTCGTCGAGCGCGTCCTCGATCCCTGCGAGCCGCTCTCTCGCTCGCTGCACGTCCTCCTGGGAGGGTGGCGCGGCGCCGGCAACGGTCGCGGCCACCGATACCAAGACCAAGAGCGCCGCCACAACGGCGGCACGCGTGGCTCCGGGGAAGTGTCGCTGCATTTCCTGTCATCTATCGGCTCCGGCCCGGGGGAAGGTGGGCGGACCGGCCCGCACAGCCTGCCAACTCCACGGTCCCCTTGCAACCATCCTCGGCGAGGGAGGGGCCCGCCCTGAGGACACGCTACCCACAGGCTCGGGGTCAGTGCAGGTATTCGATCAGCTGCAGCGGGTTGCCGTCGGGATCGTGGAACGTGGCGAATCGAGCGAACCCGGGGACCTCCGACTCGTGCCCGTCGAAGTTCACTCCTCGTTGCTGCAGAGCCCATCTCGCCTCATCGAGGTGATCGACCCGGAACACCACGGTCCCGCTTGGCGCGAGTGACGTCTCCTCGGTCCCATGGAGAGCGAGACGGATGGGGCCGGCCTGGAACTCCGCCCATTCGTTCCCCGCACGATGGGCCACCGGGAGACCGAGCACATCCCCGTAGAAGGTCACCGCCCGATCCATGTCCCGGGTCCAGTAGTAGACGTGGTCGATGCCCTCGAGAGGCCCTTCGGGCGGCATGTCAGCCGAGGATCCTGCGCTTCTGCGCTTGGAACTCCTCCTCCGTGAGGACCCCGCGAGCGCGCAGGTCCGCGAGCCTCTCGAGCTCCGAAGCTGCCGAGTGGGACGACCTCCCGGCGCTTCCCGTCATCATCCGCTGCTGATTCAGCTCGCCCTGGTGGTAGATCGTCTTCTGGACCTCCTCGGGCTTGCGGATGTGGTCGAACACCTGCCGGCCGGCTTCCGACGCGGACTGGACCACCAGTGTGCCGGCCCCGATGATCCGATCGATGATCCCCTGCTCGAAGCGAACATCGTTGATCGCCTCGAGAGGGACCTCCATCGAGTACTTCGCGATGAAGCCGCGTCGATGGATGATGCGGTCGCTGGTCACGACGAAGTGCGACGTGAGCCAATCCACCAGCTTGCGCACCGGATAGGCAAGGAGGAAGAGCCCCCCTGCCACGCCGACCACGGTGTCCAGGATCGGTTCCGTGAAGGTGTCGTAGAGGACGAGCATGACGGCGAGGGTCGCCACGGTTGCGATCGCCGGCATGATCAGGGCGATCCAGTGGGGCCGGAGGTCGAAGATCAGCTCCTCGCCCTCCACCAGCAACCGCGTCGGGAATGCCACGGCCGGAACCTAGCGCGACCGGTCCGACCCTCGCAAGCGGGACGGTCAGGTTCCCCGCGCGCCACTGGATCAACCCTGATCGACGCCGAGGTGCTGGATCTCACCGAACGCGACACGGACGCGTCCCCCCGGTTCCTCCGTGTCGATCAGCAGTGCTCCCGTGTCGTCGAGGTCGGCAGCCACGCCCCGGACGGAGTTGCCGTCGATCGTCGTGCCCTCGACCGTTCGACCGAGCGTGTGGGAGACGGCACGCCATCGGTCCGGGATCTCTTCGAGTGAACCCTCGACCAGTGACCGGAACCGCTTGAGGAAGCCGGTCAGGAGCGCCTCCTCCTCGACGTCCCCGATCGCGCCCGCCCCTTCGACTCCCTCCGGCGCGTCGAGGTTCACGCCGACCCCGACGACGACATGACGGATACGCCCTTCGATGATCTCCGCTTCGCCGAGGATGCCACCCACCTTCGACTCCCCCACCAGGAGGTCATTCGGCCACTTGCATCGCACATCTATGCCGGAGGCCCCCGACGCGGCCTCCGCCATGGCCACGCCGGCCGCCAATGACATCAGCCCCAGGCGATCCGGAGTCAGCGAGGGCCTCAGGACGAGGCTGCACATCAGCGCCGCTCCAGGGCGATCGACCCACGTACGTCCCTGACGGCCCCGCCCTGCGGTCTGGTGTCCTGCGGCCACGAGCGCCCACTCCGGCGTGCCCGCCGCGGCCATCGCCAGCGCGGTCGCGTTCGTCGAGTCCGTCACCTCGTCCCAACGGACCGGCGCCGTGAGCCCAACCGCATCCAGCGCCCGACGCAGCGCATCCTCGCTCAGCACGGTTCCACCTCGCCCGACGCTATATCGTGGCGCCACATGGCGCGGAAGCAGAAGCTCCTGATCGCCAATCGCGGCGAGATCGCCATCCGGATCGCCCGAACGTGCCGCGACCTCGGCATCGCGACGGTCGCCGTCTACTCCGACGCCGATCGCGATGCCCTCCACGTCGAGATGGCGGACGAGTCGTTCCGGATCGGTCCCGCGCTCGCGTCGGCGTCCTACCTTTCGGTCGATCGGATCATCGAGGCCGCCGCCAAGTCGAGGGCCACCCTCGTGCACCCCGGGTACGGGTTCCTCGCGGAGCGAGCACAGTTCGCGCAGGCGGTCGAGGACGCCGGCCTTTCGTTCGTCGGCCCACCGGCGCGCGCCATCGAGACGATGGGAGACAAGTCTGCCGCGCGCCGGGTCGCGGACGCGGCCGGGATGCCCATCGTCCCCGGGACGCGCGAGCCCGTAGACCTCGCGCAGGCGAAGAAGGAGGCTTCCCGGATCGGGTTCCCACTCATCGTGAAGGCCGCGTTCGGCGGAGGCGGCAAAGGGATGCACGTCGTGCGCGACTCGGAGCATCTGGAAGAGTCGCTCAAGCGAGCGGCGCGCGAGGCGAAGTCCTACTTCGGCAGGCCGGAGGTCTTCCTCGAGCGCTACGTCGATCGCGCCCACCACGTCGAGGCGCAGATCGTCGCCGATTCGCACGGCAACGTGTTCTTCCTCGGGGAACGCGACTGCTCGGTGCAGCGGCGCCATCAGAAACTGATCGAGGAAACGCCGTCACCCCTGTTCGACGATCGCGTTCGCGAACGGTTCGCGGAAGCCGCGGTCGGCCTCGCGAAGGCGGCCGGCTACGTGAACGCCGGCACGGTCGAGTGCGTGATGGACGAGGACGGAGACTTCTACTTCCTCGAGATGAACACACGCCTGCAGGTCGAACACACCGTGACGGAGATGGTGACCGGGCTCGACCTGGTGGCGCTCCAGATCCGCGTGGCGCTCGGCGAGAAGCTGGCGTTGGACCCCGCTCCTCGTGGCGCGTCGATCCAGTGTCGGATCAACGCGGAGGACCCGGGGAGGAACTTCCTGCCGGGTCCCGGTCGCGTCACCCGCTACCGGGAGCCGGCCGGGCCGTTCGTCCGGGTGGACTCCGGGATCGAGCGGGGCCGCGAGATCCCCGGCGACTACGACTCGATGTTCGCGAAGCTCATCGTCGCCGGCCGGGACCGGGAGGAAGCTCGCAAGCGGATGCTGCGAGGTCTGGACGAGTTCGCCGTCGAGGGAGTCCCGACGACTATTCCGGTGCACCGGTGGATCCTCGAGTCCAAGGAGTTCCGGGCGGGCACCCACACGACGACCTGGCTGGAGCGGGCACTCGCCGAGGTCGATCTTCCGGCGCACCCAGACTTCGCGTCCTCGGGCTCGACCCCCAATCGGCCGGCGGACATCCTCGTCGAGGTCGACGGACGCCGGATCCCCGTGAGGATCTTCGACGAGCGGCGCGATCCGGCTCCGAGGCCACCGATGGCTCCCGACGCGCATCACGGTGAGCACGTGCACGGGGAGATCCTCGCGCCGATGCAGGGCACCATCGTGAAGGTGCTGGTCGAGAAGGGCCAGGAGGTGCGGCCGGGCGACGTGATCTGCATCCTCGAGGCCATGAAGATGGAGAACCACGTCCCCTCGAACCGTGACGGCGAGGTCACCGACCTCCCGATCCGCGCCGGCCAGGTCGTCGAGACGGGCCAGGTCCTCGCGGTGATCGACTAGCCGGGCGCGCCCCAGGCTTCTCGACCGACGATCCGGAAGCCGGAGTCCTTGATCTTGTAGGTCCGGTTGATCGAGACGAGCAGCGCCGTGAGCGGCTCGGCGACGCGAGCCATCTCGAGGCGCCCACAGTCCACCCAACGCATGCCCGGGATCCCTTCGATCAAGGCGCCGACGCGGGCCTTCGCATCCGCGTCGTCGGCGCACAGGAGCACGTCGCTGTCGATCTCGCGGTCGAGGGCCTGGAGGCCCTCGGCCGCGACCGTGTGGAAGCCCGCCACGACCCGAGGTCCGTCGCCGAGGATCGCCTGGGCCTGCTCGGCGGCCGAGCCGTGCCAAGGGCGAAGCACCTGCCACGGCCGACCGCCGACGGCGGTCGCGAGCGGGCTGGTGGCATCGAGGACCACGGCGTCGGGCGCCACGGCGTCCTTGATCGAGCGGTAGATCTCGGCCTGGCCCGCGAACGGCACGGTGACGGCCACGACACCCTCGGCTCGGGGAGCGGCGGCCGCGCTCGCATTGTCGGTTCCGTCGAGATCGGTGCTCGCGAGCTCGGATGCCTTCGCGGCCGACTCGGCTCCGCGGCCGGCGTCGCGCGAGCCGATCGTCACGTGATGCCCGGCCCTCGCGAGACGGACCGCGAGGCCGAATCCCTCCGCGCCCGTTCCCCCGATCACCGCGACGTCCACGGCGCGAAGCCTAGTGGCTAGTAGGTCGGCCGGTATTCGCCGAAGACGCGGCGGAGCGCGTCGGAGACCTCACCCAGCGTCGCGCGCAGCCGAAGCGCTTCGCGCATCGGCGGCAGGACGCTGCCCGTGTCGCGGGCGGTCTCCTCCACGACGAGCAGTGCGGCGTCCACGGCACCCTGATCGCGCGAAGCGCGGAGCTCGTGGAGCCGTTCCATCTGCCGCACCGTTTCCTCCTCGGAGATCCGTTGGAGCTCGACAGGTTTCGCGCCGGTATCGACGAAGCGGTTCACACCCACCACGACGCGCTCCTCGGTCTCGATGCCCCGCTGGATGCGGTACGCGGCCTCGTGGATCTCGTCCTGATAGAAGCCGGCCTCGATCGCCGCCACGGCGCCGCCCATCGCGTCGACCTTCTCGATCGTCTCGGTAGCCAGCCGCTCGAGCTCATCCGTGAGCGACTCGACGTAGTACGAGCCTCCGAGCGGGTCCACCGTCTCGGCGACGCCCGTCTCGAAGCCGAGCACCTGCTGGGTCCGGAGGGCGATCTTCACGGCCTGCTCGGTCGGCAGCGCGAGGGCCTCGTCGAACGAGTTCGTGTGCAGCGACTGCGTGCCGCCGAGCACCGCGGCCATCGCCTCCAGAGCCGTGCGCACGATGTTGTTCTCGGGCTGCTGGGCGGTGAGGGTCGCTCCCCCGGTCTGGGTGTGGAACCGGAGCGTCTGCGATCGCGCGTCCTTCGCCTTGAAGCGGTCGCGCATGATCGCAGCCCACATGCGACGGGCGGCTCGGAACTTCGCGATCTCCTCGAAGAAGTTCATGTGGCACGCGAAGAAGAACGAGAGGCGTGGAGCGAAGTCGTCGATGGCGAGGCCGGCGTCGACGGCGGCTTGCACGTACGCGATCCCGTTCGCGAGCGTGAATGCGATCTCCTGCGCGGCCGTCGCGCCGGCCTCTCGCATGTGGTAGCCGCTGATCGAGATCGTGTTCCAACGGGGGATGCGCTCGCCCGCGTACGCGAACAGATCGGTGATCAGGCGCATCGACGGCTGCGGCGGATAGATGTAGGTCCCGCGAGCGGCGTACTCCTTCAACAGATCGTTCTGGACCGTGCCGGAGAGCTTCGAGGGCTCGATGCCGTGCGCTTCCGCGACCAGCTCGTAGAGCAGGAGCAGGATCGGCGCGGTGGCGTTGATCGTCATCGAGGTGGAGACCTGATCGAGCGGGATCCCCTCGAAGAGACGCTCCATGTCGTCCACCGAATCGATCGCGACCCCGGTCTTGCCCACCTCCCCGTCCGCCCTGGGGTGATCGGAGTCAAGGCCCATCTGGGTGGGAAGGTCGAAGGCGACGGACACGCCCGTCTGCCCGTGATCCAAGAGGTAGCGGAACCGCCGGTTCGTCTCCTCGGCGCCGCCCATGCCGGAGTACTGGCGCATCGTCCACAGTCGTCCCCGGTACATGTCCGGATACACGCCCCGCGTGAAGGGGAAGGAGCCCGGCTGGCCCGCGCGGTCGGCGGCCGCTTCGTCCTCGTTCGGCTCGTAGATCGGCCGAACCTCGATCCCGGAATCCGTTCGGCGTGTCTCCTCTGTCACGTCGGGAAGCTTACGGTGCCGCGATATGGTGCCGTCATGGACATCGTCGATCCGCGCATCGAGGCCTACATGGAGGAGCGCCTCCGCCGCTTCGACGAGCCGGTGCTCCTCGAGATGGAGGCGTACGCCGACGAGCGGGACTTCCCGATCGTCGGCCGCAACGTCGGGGTGACGCTCGAGCTGCTCGCCCGCTCCGTGGAGGCCGAGCGGATCATGGAGCTCGGTTCGGGCTTCGGGTACTCCGCCTACTGGCACGCCCGCGCGGTCGGCCCTGTCGGTGAGGTCCACCTCACCGACGGGGACCCCGAGAACGAGATCAAGGCCGCCGAGTTCCTGAGGCGGGCCGGGCTCGCCGACCGCGTCCAGTTCCACGTCGGGGACGCGGTCACCGAGCTCGAGCAACTCGACGACGAGTTCGACGTGATCTTCAACGACATCGACAAGGGCGGATACCCGGCGGCGTGGCGCGCAGCCAGCGAGCGGATCCGCCGAGGCGGCCTGTACGTCTGCGACAACGTCCTCTGGTACGGCCGCGTGGCGGTGCCCGATCCGGACGACTCACGCCCCGGATGGACCGAGGCCGTCCTCGAACACAACCGCCTGGTCGCGGAGGACGAGCGGTACCTCTCGACGATCGTTCCCACCCGTGACGGGGTGATGGTGGCGATCCGGATCGGCTGATCCACGGCGCCCGGCGTTGCGGCGACCCCACGATAGGCTGGCAGGCGGTGAGCGCCGAGACCAACCGCAAGGGTGACTTCGGCCCGCTGTACAAAGGCCACGTGGGCCAGTACAGCTGGCTCCTCCATCGCGTGACCGGCGTCGCGATCATCCTGTTCCTGTTCGCCCACGTCGTGGACACCGCCGTGGTCGGCTGGGGCCCGGACGCCTACAACCGCGTTGCCTCCGTGTACCACAACCCCTTCATCCGACTGCTGGAGCTCGGACTGGTGGCGGCCGTCCTGTACCACTCGTTCAACGGCGTGAAGATCATGCTGATCGACTTCTTCCCGAGGCTCACGAGGCACGTCCGAGCCCTGGGCATCGCCACCACCCTCCTGTTCGTCGGCTCGATGATCCCCATCACGTGGATCATGGGCTCGGCCATCGTCGAGCTCCTCCTGGAAGGCTGACCCGGGTGGCGACGACGACCGAGGCTCGTCCGGGTCCGCCGCCTCCCGAGGCGAAGCCTCCCGGGGCCGGCAGGGATCGTCCGATCGGCGGCTTCGAGCTCTGGACCTGGCTGTTCATGCGGATCTCCGGCCTCGTCCTGCTGTTCCTCGCCGTCGGGCACGTGCTGATCATGCACGTGCTCGACACCGGGGTGGATCGCGTGAACTTCGAGTTCATCCAGCTGCGGTGGGCGAGCTTGTTCTGGAAGACGTGGGACTGGCTGATGCTCGTGTTGGCGCTCCTTCACGGCGTGAACGGGCTGCGGGTCATCGTGCTGGACTACGTGCGACCCGCCGGCCTCCGGCGCGCGATCAACTCGTTCTTCGTCGTCCTGGGCGCCGCCCTGATGGTGCTCGGCACGATCATCGTCGTCACGTTCGACCCTGCCGATTGGCCGGCGGTGACCTGACCGGGCATGACGACCACTCACACCTACGACGCCGTGATCGTCGGCGCGGGCGGCGCCGGGCTCCGCGCCGCCATCGAAGCCTCAGGCCAGGTGAAGACGGCGGTCATCTCGAAGCTCTATCCCACTCGCTCACACACCGGCGCGGCGCAGGGCGGCGTCTGCGCGGCCCTCGGCAACGTCGAGGAGGACTCTCCGGAGTGGCACGCCTTCGACACGGTGAAGGGCGGCGACTACCTCGTGGACCAGCCCGCCGCCGAGATCCTCACCCAGGAGGCCGTCGCGGCGATCTACGAGCTCGAGCGCTGGGGGCTCCCGTTCAACCGGACACCGGACGGGCTGATCGATCAGCGGCGCTTCGGAGGCCACACCGCGAACCACGGCGAGCGTCCGGTCAAGCGCGCGTGCTACGCCGCGGACCGCACCGGGCACATGATCCTGCAGACCCTCTACCAGCAGTGCGTGAAGCGCGACGTCCGGTTCTTCAACGAGTTCTACTGCCTCGACCTGCTCCGTACCGACGACGGCCGCACCGCCGGCGTCGTGGCCTACGAGCTCGCGACGGGCGAGCTCCATGTGTTCCGAGCGAAGTCGGTCCTGTTCGCGACCGGCGGCTACGGAAGGATGTTCCGCGTCTCCTCGAACGCGCACGCACTGACGGGCGACGGTCCGTCGGTCGCGTTCCGGCGTGGCATCCCGCTGGAGGACATGGAGTTCTTCCAGTTCCACCCAACCGGGCTCTATCGCCTGGGCGTCCTGCTCTCCGAGGGAGCGCGCGGCGAGGGCGCGATACTGCGGAACCGCGACGGCGAGCGGTTCATGGAGCGCTACGCCCCGACGATCAAGGACCTCGCCCCGCGCGACGTGGTGTCGAGATCGATCTACCAAGAGATCAGGGAGGGCCGCGGTCTCGGCCCGAAGGGCGACTACCTCTTTCTGGACCTCACCCACCTGGACCCGAAGGTCTTGGAAGAGAAGCTGCCGGACATCACCGAGTTCGCCCGCGTCTATCTCCAGGTCGAGCCGACCCGGGAGCCGGTGCCCATCCAGCCGACGGCCCATTACGCGATGGGGGGGATCCCGACCGACGTGCACGCCCGTGTCGTCATGGGTGCGGACGAGACGCCCGTCCCCGGTCTCTACGCCGCCGGCGAGTGCGCATGCGTCTCTGTCCACGGCGCCAACCGTCTGGGGACGAACTCGCTCCTCGACATCGTGGTCTTCGGGCGCCGGGGGGGCCACGACATGACGAGGCATTGCGCCGAGACCGGCCTGCCAGAACTGCCGCCGGACGCCACCGCGCACACGCTCGAGATGCTCGACGGGATCCTCACCCGGCAGACGGGCGACAACGTGGCGGACATCCGGTCGGAGCTGCAGGATTCGATGTTCGATCTCGCGTTCGTGGTCCGGACCGAGGAGAGCCTCGCGAAGATGGACGAGATCCTCGACGGACTGCAGGATCGGTACGACCGGATCGCCATCGGCGACAAGGGCAACGTCTACAACACGGACCTGATGGAGGCCGTGGAGGTCGGGTTCCTCCTGGATTGCGCGGCGGCGCTCGTCGCGGCCGCTCAGGCCCGCGACGAGAGCCGCGGCGCCCACTACCGCGAGGACCATCCGCTTCGCGACGACGCCAACTGGCTCAAGCACTCCCTCGCGTATCGTCGGGACGACGGCTCGATCCGACTGGAGACGAAACCGGTGAAGATGGGTCCCTACGTGCCGATGGAGCGGAAGTACTGATGGCGACCGCCGCTGAGATCCTGAACAGCTCGGACGAGCGTCGCGTCGGCGCGACGGACCTGATGACGCTGACGCTCAAGATCCAGCGGTTCAACCCGCAGGTCTCCGAGGACGCGTGGTGGGACGAGTTCACGCTCCAGGTGGATCCCTTCGAACGTCTGGTCGAGGTGCTCCATCACGTGAAGTGGTACCTCGATGGAACCCTCACGTTCCGGCGGTCGTGCGCGCACGGCATCTGCGGCTCGGACGCTATGGTCATCAACGGCCGCAATGCACTGGCGTGCAAGGTCCTCGTGAAGGACGTGGCGCCCAAGGTGACGATCGAGCCGATCCGCGGCATGGCCGTCCTGAAAGACCTCATCGTCGACATGGAACCGTTCTTCGATGGGTATCGGGCCGTGCTGCCGTACCTCGTGAACGACGAGGAGACCGAACGCGAGCGGATCCAGACCCCGGAGGAGCGCGAGCGGTTCGACGACACGACGAAATGCATCCTGTGTGCGGCCTGCACGACCTCCTGTCCCATCTTCTGGGCCGACGAGACATACATCGGTCCCGCCGCGATCGTGAACGCCCACCGGTTCATCTTCGATTCACGGGACCGCGCTCCCCGCGAACGCCTCGGCATCCTCTCGGAGAAGACCGGCGTGTTCCGCTGCCGGACGACCTTCAACTGCACCGACGCCTGTCCCCGAGGCATCGAGGTCACGAAGGCGATCCAAGAGGTGAAGCGAGCCATCCTGTTCGATCGCGCGTGAGCGTCCCGCTCGCAGGATCCGTCGGCGGGAATCGTGCGTATATCCGTGATGAGTCGATCACGGAAGCGACTTGATGCCGTATTGACGTGCCGGCCGTTCCGCGCGATACCTGGGCCGTATGACCGATCCTGCGCCTGCTGAGTTCGTGCTCCCGGTGAGTCCCACGGCCGAGGTCGACGCGCAGCAGGCGTTCGGCCGCGTCCTCACGGGGGAGGCGGCCGCGCTCCAGGATCGGGCGATGCTGCTCATCTCCGGGCTGCTCACGGGCGAGGAGGACCGGCCGCTCACCGGAGACGAGATCATCGCCGTGAAGGTGATCTCCTCTTCACACTCGGTTCGGATCGAGATCACGGACGCCGGGTCCGGGGTCGTGCTGGGAGGGCTTCGGAAGCCGCGCCATCTCGCATCGAAAGGCTGGAGCCCGCACCTCCTCAGCAGGATCGCCGATCGTTGGGGTCTCGTCTCGGGCCTGGAGGGAGCCTGGGTCTGGTTCGAGCTCGACCTTCCGCCCGCCGCCGACGGATGAGCCCGGGCGACCGTCTCCTTCGCGGTCATCGGCTCACAGCCTGGATCGAGCCCACCTCCACGAGGCGGTCGGGTAGGGTACCGAGGTGGCTGGACGGCACCGGGTCACGCTGATCCCCGGCGACGGCATCGGACCGGAGGTGTCGGCCGGCGCCCGCCTGGTGCTCGACACCGCCGTTCCGGGGATCGAGTGGATCGAGCGTCAGGCCGGCGCCACCGCCCTCGCGGAGCACGGGGACCTCTTGCCCGAGGAGACGCTCGATGCGATCCGGGAGGTGCGGGTCGCGATCAAAGGGCCCATCACCACGCCCGTCGGGTCCGGGTTCCGAAGCATCAACGTCGCACTCCGTCAAGGCCTCGATCTGTTCGCCGCCGTCCGCCCCGCCAGGTCGCTCCCGGGCGTGCCGACGAGACACGGCAGGGTGGACCTCGTGGTCGTCCGGGAGAACACCGAGGATCTCTATCAAGGGGTCGAGTTCGCGGCCGGTTCGCCCCAGGCCGAAGCCCTCCGGGAAGAGCTGCGGAGACTGGCCGACTTCGAGATCCGACCGGACGCGGGCGTCACCCTGAAGCCCATCTCCGTCGCGGGGACGCGACGGATCGTGCGGTTCGCCTTCGAGTACTCGAAGGCGAACCGCCGCCGCACGATCACCCTCGGCCACAAGGCGGGGATCATGCCGACGTCCGACGGGTTGTTCCTACGCACCGCGAGGGAGGACACGATCGAGCGAGGCGACGTCGAGTTCGAGGACATGCAGATCGATCACCTGACCGCCCGGCTGGTCCGCGAACCCGGCCGGTTCGACGTCCTGCTCCTCCCCAACCTCTACGGCGACATCATCTCCGACCTGTGCGCCGGACTCGTCGGCGGACTGGGGCTCATCCCCGGCGCGAACATCGGATGGGAGTACGCCGTGTTCGAGCCGGTTCACGGGAGCGCTCCCGACATCGCCGGCAAGGGCGTCGCGAACCCGATCGCCATGATCCTTTCCGGGGCGATGATGCTCCGCCATCTCGGCGAGCTCGAAGGCGCATCGGCCGTGGAGCGCGCGGTCGATTCGATACTCGAGGCGGGGAAGGTGCGGACCCCCGACCTCGGCGGCTCGTCCTCGACCGTGGATGTGGCGGGGGCGATCGCCTCCGCACTGGCGCCCTAATCGGTCCGCGCCGATGGATCCCGACCGGGATCCCGTGGGAGTCGTCAGCAGCCGGGTTCGCCGTGGTGCCCGCAGCACCCCTTGTTCAGGAACGACTTCGCTCGGTTGCGCAGGGTGAGGGCCACCTTCCGACCGAACGGCAGATCCGACTCCGACCAGTTGGTGAAGAAGTTCCCGACGTGCTCCCGGAGCGGGCGGACGAAGGGCGCCATCCCGTCATGCTAGTGCCCGGCGTGCTCGACGAGCCGCCGCGCAGAGCGCTCCCACGGTCGCGCCTCTAGAGGTCGGCCAGGTCCGCGCACTTCGCGCGGATGCTTTCGGCGGCCGCGCGAAGCTTGTCGAGCTCATCCCCGTTCAGGTCCAGCTCGACGATCTCCTCGACCCCTTTGGCGCCCAGACGGGCCGGCACCCCGACGTACACCTCGGAGATCCCGTACTCGCCGGTGGTCCACGCGCACACCGGAAGGACCTCCTTGGTGTCCTGCACGATCGCGCTGACCATCGCCACGACCGACGCGCTGGGTGCGTAATACGCCGAGCCCGACTTGAGCAGGGCGACGATCTCGGCACCCCCGTCGCGGGTCCGCTGGAAGAGTCGCTCCAAGGTCGGCTCGTCGACGAGCTCCGGCAAAGGGGTGCCGTTCACCGTGGCATGCCGTGGGAGCGCCACCATCGAATCACCGTGCGAACCCAACGTGATGGCCTCGACCTGGTTGGGCGAGACCCGCAGCTCCTCGGAGATGAAGGACCGAAGCCGTGCCGAGTCGAGCACGCCGGCCATCCCCATCACGCGCCCCCGAGGGAATCCCGAAACCTCTGCGGCCAAGAAGGTCATCTCGTCCAAGGGGTTGGACACCACGACGAGGATGGCCCCGGGGGAACCGGGCACCACGTTCTCGACGACGTCGCGCATGATCGCGGCGTTCTTCCCCAAGAGATCCATCCGGCTCATCCCCGGTTGACGGGGGAATCCTGCGGTGATCACGACGATGTCGGAGCCGGCCGTGTCCACGTAGTCGTTCGTGCCCACGATGGAGGGCTCGTAGCCTTCGATCGGCGCGGCCTGCTTCAGGTCGAGGGCGAGACCCTGCGGCTTGCCTTCGATGATGTCGATCAGGCAGACCTCGGCGAGGCGCTTCTCGAGGATGCGCATCGCGGTCGTCTGTCCGACGAACCCGCTGCCGACGACGGTGACCTTCATGGGCGCATCAGCTCCTCAGGAGGTGGTCCGAGCGAAGGCGTCATGCTACCGAGGCACCGCGGAGCCGTTCGGCCACGGCCTCGGCCATCCGCTTCGTCCCGACGGCGGGGCGCTCGTCCCCCGGCCCTCGCAGGTCGGGCGTCACGTCGACACCGTCGGCAAGGACGCGGACGATCGCCTCTTCGAGGCGATCGCCCGCCTCGACCTCACCGAGGTACCGGAGCATCATCGCCGCCGAAAGCATCAGCCCGACCGGGTCCGCCCGGTCCCGCCCCGCGAGACGCGGCGCGGTCCCGTGCGTCGCCTCGAACACGGCGACGTCGTCGCCGAGCTGCACCCCGGGCGCCACGCCCGGTCCGCCGATCAAGCCCGCCCCCAGCTCCGACACGATGTCCCCGTACAGATTCGGGAGCACGAGCACGTCGAACCGCTCCGGCGACTGGACGAGCTCCATGCAGAGCGCGTCGATGATCCGATCGTCGAAGACGACGTCCGGATACTGCGCAGCGACCCGCCTCGCGACGTCGAGGAAGAGCCCGTCGGAGAACTTCATGATGTTCGCCTTGTGTACGGCCGTGACCTTCGCCCGACCGCGGCGTCTGGTCTCGTCGAACGCGTACCGCACGATCCGTTCGCTCCCCGCCCAGGAGATTGCTTTGACCGATATCCCACTGTCCTGCCGGATGCGGATGCCGGTCGTCTCGTGGATGAAGGCGATCAGCTCCTTCACCTCGACGGTCCCCACCTCGAACTCGATCCCCGTATAGACGTCCTCGGTGTTCTCCCGAACCACCAGGAGGTTGACGTTCTCGTACAACGAGGGGACGCCCGGATACCACGTGCACGGGCGCACGTTCGCGTACAGGTCCAGCTCCTTCCTCAACACGAGGTTCGCGCTGCGGATCCCGGCTCCCTCGGGAGTCTCGATCGGTCCCTTCAATCCGACGCCGTTCTCCCGGATGGAGGAGACGGCCCGATCGGGCAGCACCTCGCCCGTCCGCTCGAACGCCCGGAGGCCGATCTCCTCGACGTCCCATCGCACCTCGACCCCGGTGGCGTCGACGACCCTGCGCGCGGCTTCCACGACCTCCGGTCCGATCCCGTCTCCCGGGATCAACGTGACGTGATGGGTCAACAGATGCCTCTTTCGTCGTCTCGCCTCGGCGTGTGACCGGGCGTCGGGGTCAGCGGAACGGGGCGCCGACTATCCTGGCAGTCTCGCAGGGGCCCGTCCGAAGGGGTCTGCGGAGAACGGAGGATCGTGGCCGACAAGGGGCTCCGAGAGGTCATCGCAGCCGACACCAAGCTCTCCGACATCGACGGCGAGAAGGGCACGCTCTCCTACGTCGGCTACGAGATCCAGGACCTGGCCGAACACTCCACGTTCGAGGAGGTCGTCTACCTCCTCCATCACCTGGAGCTCCCCACCGCACCGGAGCTCGAGGGGGTGGCCGCGTTCCTCGCGAACGAACGGGATCTCCATCCGTTCCAGGTGCAACTGATGAGGACCCTGGCCGAGCAGACCTCCCCGATGTCCATGCTCCGCACCTCGGTTTCGGCCGCCTCGGCGTTCGACCCCGACGGGTGGGACGAGTCGGCCGAAGCGCAAGCGCGGAAGGCGCTCCGCCTGGTCGCGAAGACGGCGTCCCTCATCACGACGTATCACCGACTGCGGACCGGCATGGATGCGGTGACACCGAACCCGGCGCTTCCCCATGCCGCCGACTTCCTGTGGATGCTGCACGGCACCGAGCCGGATCCGGAAGACGCTCGGGTGCTCGACATCATGTTCGTCCTGTATGCCGACCACACGATGAACGCCTCCACCTTCACGGCGAGGATCGTCGCCTCGACGCTCGCCGACATGTTCTCTGCGATCACCGGAGCGATCGGCACGCTCAAAGGTCCACTGCACGGCGGGGCGAACGAGGAGGCGATGAAGAGCTTCGAGGAGGTCGGCAAGCCGGAGAACGCGGAGGCGTACGTGCGCGACCGCCTCGAGCGGCACGAGAAGATCTTCGGGTTCGGACATGCCGTGTACAAGACCTACGACCCTCGCGCCACTGTGCTGAAACGCCTGTCGAAGGAAGCATGCGAGCGCGCGGGCAAGACCCATCTTCACGAGATCGCGGAGGCCATCGAGAAGGCGACGTTCGAGCAGAAGGGTCTGTACCCGAACGTGGACTTCTACGCCGCGGCCGTGTTCCACGTGCTCGGCATCCCGACCGATCTGATGACGCCGGTGTTCGCCGCTGCCCGCATGGCCGGCTGGACGGCGCACGTGCGCGAGCAGTACGCGGACAACAAAGTGATCCGGCCCGGGTCGCGGTACGTCGGCCCGAAGCATCAGAAGTGGGTGCCCCTCGAAGCGCGCTCCTAGCGCGGTCAGACCGGCGTCGGGCGAGGGAACAGGCCGGCATCCTCCACGACCGCTCGGACGAGATCGTCTCGACCGATGCCCATGAGGTGGAGCCCCGAGATCCCGTCGATCCGGCGGATCCGTTGCGCCACGTCGATCGTGAACTCGACACCGGCTCGTTCCGCTTCGGTCCCGGCGGTCTCCAACAGCTCGAAGGCGATGTGCGGGACGTGGACGCCGAACAGCCCGTCCATGAAGCGAGCGTTCTTGAGGCTCCGCAGCGGCACGAGGCCGACCAGCACGTTCGCGCGTTCGAAGATCCCCCGTGGCCGGACGAGATCCGCCCACTCTCCCAGCCGGTCGACGTCGTACACGATCTGCGTCCACACGACGTCGCCACCCGCATCGAGCTTCGCTTCGAGCTTCGCCGGATCGTAGGGATCGGACAGCGGCACGTCGGCGACGCCGATCAGATACCGCGGCGGATCCGCGATCTCGGCGCCCGCGCCGGTGATGCCCTCGTCGCGGATCCGCCGCGCGAGCTCGACGACCTGGTTGGGTCCCAGGTCGAACACCGACTTGGCGTCCGGATGGTCCCCGACGTCCATCGGGTCGCCACCCAGCACCAGGATGTTCCGCGCGCCGAGCGCCCACCCCCCCAAGAGGTCCGCGGTGATCGCCAGGCGGTTGCGATCGCGGCACACGAGCTGGAGCGTGGGCTCGGCGCCCGCTTCGTGCACGAAGCGGGCGCCGGCGAGCGGGGACATGTGGGGCGACGCCGAGGGGTTGTCGGTGACGTTGACGGCGTCCACGTACCCGACGAGACCTCGAGCCGCGTCGCGGATCTTCGAGCCGTCACCCGAGCGCGGAGGCACGACCTCGCTGGTGACGACGAACTCGCCGGCGTCCAGGAGCGCGGCGAGGCGACCTCCCTTCAGGCTCATCCTCCGTACGCCTGTGTCTCGGCCGCGGTCACCGTGTTCACGAGGAGCATCGCGACGGTCATCGGTCCGACGCCACCGGGCACCGGTGTGATGGCTCCGGCCACCTCGACGGCCTCGTCGAAGTGGATGTCGCCGACGAGCCCGTCCTCGGTCCGGTGGACCCCCACGTCGATCACCGTGCCGCCGGGCTTGATCATGTCGCCGGTGATGAGCTTCGGGACCCCGGCCGCCGCGACCAGGATGTCCGCGCGGCGGGTGTGGGTCCCGAGGTCCGCCGTCTTCACGTGCGTGATCGTCACGGTGGCGTTCCCTCGGATCGAGTCCTGCGCCAGCATGATCGAGAGCGGCGCGCCGACCAGGTCGCCGTAGCCCACGACGACGACCTCGGCACCTTCGAGGGAGATATCGCTCCGCAACAGCAGCTCCACGATCCCGTACGGGGTCGCCGGCTGGAACGTGGCCTCGCCCCGCACGACCATCCCGACGTTCCAGGGATGGAGGCCGTCGACGTCTTTCTCGGGTGCCATCGTGCGCTGCACCTCCAGCTCGTTCAGGTGCGCGGGTAAGGGGAGCTGCACGATGATGCCGTGGATCTCCGGATCGCGATTGAGGCGGCGGATCGTGGCGAGCATCTCGCCCGGGCTCACGTAGCCGGGCAGGTTCACCTGCTCCGAGTGGATGCCCACGTCCGCGCAGGCCTTGTGCTTGGCGCCGACATAGATTCGAGAGGCCTGGTCGTCGCCCACGAGGACGGCGGCCAGGCCCGGCGTGATCCCGTGGTCGGCGAGCGCTCGTACCCGTTCGGACACCTCCGAGCGGATCTGCGCGGCGACGGCTCTGCCATCGAGGATGCGGGCGGTCACGGCCCGGGATGCTATCGGCTGCCTCCCGTGCTCGCGGGGGGCTCAGTGCCGGAAGTGTCGGCGGCCCGTGAGCACGACGGCCATGCCACGTTCCTCGGCCGCGCCGAGCACCGCCTCGTCGCCCTTGGAGCCACCCGGATGGATCACCGCGGTGGCGCCCGCGTCGGCCGCGACCTCGAGCGCGTCGGGGAACGGGAAGAAGGCGTCCGAGGCGAGCGACGCCCCTTTCGCGCGGTCGCCTGCTTTCCGGGTCGCGATCCAGGAGGAGTCCACCCGTGACATCTGCCCGGCGCCGATCCCCACGGTCGCGCCGTCGCGGACCAGCACGATGGTGTTCGACTTCACGCGCCAGGCGATGGTCCAGGCAAGCAAGAGGTCGCGCCATTCGTCCTCGGTCGGCTCTCGGGAGGAGACGACCTCGAAGTCCTCGCGACGCTCGGTCACGACATCGCGATCCTGCACGAGCGCCCCTCCCGGCATCGTCCGCACATCCAGGCCGCCCGCTTCCGGGAGCGGCGCTTCGAGTACCCGCAGGTTCTGTCGCTCACCGAACGCCGCGAGAGCCTCCGGCTCGTAGCCCGGCGCGATCACGACCTCCGTGAAGACGTCGCGCATCGCCTCGGCGGCGGCCCCGGTGCACGGCGCGTCGAACGCGACGATGCCGCCGAAGGCCGAGACCGAGTCGCACTCGAACGCTCGCCGGTACGCCTCGTCCAGCTGGGCGGCGACGGCCACGCCGCACGGGTTGTTGTGCTTCACGATGACACAGGCCCGAGGCGGGAGCGCGGCCACGAGCGAATACGCCGCGTCCGCATCGAGCCAGTTGTTGAACGACATGTCCTTGCCCTGAAGGACACGGGCGCTTCCGAGCGGCCCGGTGGAAGCGCTGCCCGCATCTCGGTACAAGGCGCCGCGCTGGTGCGGGTTCTCCCCGTAGCGGAGGTCGCCGACCTTCTCCAACGCGAGAGCGACGAACGCGGGCAACGCTTCCGTCGCCGCCCGCTCGGCGAACCAGCCGGCGATCGCGGCGTCGTACGCGGCCGTGTGGGCGAAGGCGGCCGCGGCGAGACGCTCGCGCGTCGCGCGGGAGAGCCCACCGTGGCTGCGAACCTCGTCCAGAACCCCGGCGTATCCCGACGGATCCACCACGACGCCCACGGACTCGAAGTTCTTCGCCGCGGCGCGGATCATCGCGGGTCCGCCGATGTCGATCTTCTCGATCACCTCGTCCACCGCGGCGCCGGACGCGACCGTCTCCCGGAACGGATACAGGTTGACGACCACGAGGTCGAACGGCTCGATCTCGTGCTCCGCGAGTTGCTCCAGGTGCTCCGGCTTGCGCTTGTCGGCCAGCAAGCCTCCGTGGATCCGCGGGTGCAGCGTCTTCACGCGTCCGTCGAGCATCTCGGGGAAGCCCGTGACTTCCTCGACCGCAGTGACCTCCAGCCCGGCCTCGCGCAGGGTGGCGGCGGTCCCGCCCGAGGACACGAGCGAGACACCCATCTCGGCGAGTCCACGAGCAAGCTCGGCCACCCCGACCTTGTCGTAGACGGCGAGCAGGGCTCGACGTACCTCGCGGACGTCCGTCACGACGGTCCCCCGTCGATCGTCACCTTGCGACCGTCGACGCGGATCCGTCCCTCGACGAGGGCGGCGGCGGCGGCCGGGAGCAGGCGGTGCTCGACCTCGTGGACGCGAGCCTCCAGCGAATCCCAGTCGTCGTCCTCACGAACCTCGATGGGCTCCTGCAGAACCACCGGCCCGGTGTCCATCCCGTCGTCGACGAGGAAGACGGTCACGCCCGTCACCTTGACGCCGTACGCGAGCGCGTCGGCTACGCCGTGCATGCCCGGGAACGCGGGAAGGAGCGACGGGTGCACGTTCAGCCAGCGGCCGCCATACGCTTCGAGCATCGGGAGACCGAGCAGTCGCATGTACCCGGCCGTCAGGACGACGTCGATCCCCCGATCGCGGAGGAGGTCCACCACCGCCCGGTCGAAGGGCTCCCGCCCCTCGAAGTCCTCCGGCCGGAGCACGGCGGACTCGACACCATGGGATTCCGCCCGTTCCAACGCCTTCACGTTCGGACGGTCGGAGAGCACGAGCGCGATCCGGGAGCCGCAGACGGGGTGATCGAGGAGGGCCTGCAGGTTCGTCCCGGAACCGGAAACGAGCACCGCGATCCGCTCCCCCATGGACGCGGCACGCTACCAGAGGGGCCGTGGACGCAAGCCGTACGCTATCGGCGTGGAAGCCGAGGAACGGGCCCAAGAGCTATCACCGCAGCACCCGGACGCGGGCATAGCCGCTCCCGAGCCGCCGGACGAGCGACCTGCGGGCGAGGACGCCGTCAGCAACGAATTGCTGCACGAGCGGTGCATCCATCATCCGGGCAGGCCGGCGGTCGCGCGATGCAGCGCGTGTGAGGAGCCCGTCTGCATGGCCTGCGCGGTACCCGTGCGGGGCCGCGTGCTCGGTCCCGAGTGCCTCGCCGCGGAACTGGGCGATCCCGCGATCACGACGCCTCCGGAGCCCGACCGAACGCTGGTGGGTTCGTGGCTGGGGGTCGCCGGTGCCGCCCTGGCCCTGCTCGCGACGGCCGGTCCCTGGACGAGGACGGGCGCCGGCGACCGCATGTTCGGCGCGTGGGTCCCGAGCTTCCGATGGTCGATGGGGGCCGCCATGGCGGCGGCCATCCTGTTGCCCGTGGTGTGGTGGTTCCACCGCCATGAAGCTCGTCCGGGGGCGACGATCGCGATCGTGGGCGGCACGGCGGTCGCCGCTGCCTCGGCACTGGCGATCGCGTTCCCGCCGACGTTCCAGGTCGCCTCGTGGGGCCCGTGGGTCGCCGTCGTGGGCGGAACGATCGCCGCGGCCGGCGGGATCACGAACGTCGTCATGGGAGCCCGTCCGGGGCAGGGTGTTTGACTCGGGCACCGGGCGCCTCTTGGATACGTAGAGAAGCGCCCGGCCGCGCGAGCGCGCGGCAGCTGAAAGGAGCAGTAGATGGAAGGTTCAGGCTCGTCCGGCTTCGACATCTCGAAGATGTCGACCGCAGAGAAGCTGCTTGCGGGAGGCAGCATCCTGCTCCTCATCGATAGCTTCCTCCCTTGGCAGAAGTTCTGTGCCGATCTGGGACCGTTGGGCGGCAACGTGTGCGTCGGCTCGGTGTCCGCATGGCAGGGCAGCGGGAGCATCTTCGGCGTCCTCATGGGTCTCGGCGCCATCGCTCTCATCGTCCTCGGCGTGCTCTCCATGACGGGCTCGGCGAGCCTGAACATGGGCGGGATGTCGTCGGACAAGATCCTTGGCTTCCTGGGCCTCGGCGTGGCGGCGTTCGGGCTCTTGAAGTTCCTCCTCGTCCTGACGAACTCGCCGGGATGGGCCTCCTTCGTCGGCCTCGTGCTGCTGGTCGCGATCGGATACGGCGCCTGGCAGAAGGTGCAATCCAGCGGCGGCTTCCAGATGGGCGACACCGGTGGCGGAACGATGGGTGGCGGGACGATGGGTGGCGGAACGCCGCCGAGCAGCCCACCGCCGAGCGCGCCTCCGCCCGGCGGCGGCATGCCGCCGAGCGATCCCCCGCCGAGCGGCGGGATGCCGCCGTCAGGCTCGTCGGACATGTAGCAGCTCACCACATCACCTTCGAAGAGGCGGGCCTGCGGGCCCGCCTCTTCTTTTTCGGGGTAGCCTTTCGCTCTTGTGATACCGGCCACATAGCGGGCCAAGAATCGAGAAAGGGATCGATCGTGAAGAAGTGCCCCTACTGCGCCGAGGAGATCCAGGACGACGCGATCAAGTGCCGATACTGCTTCAGCGACCTCCGGACCGACACCGAAACTGCGATGCACCAGCGGCCCGAGACTCCCGGCGCCGCGTCCACGGCTTCACCTTCCCTCGCGGAGCCACCGTCCTCGGCTGCCCCCGCAGCGACGAGCCCTCCGGCGGGATCTCCCTCCGATCCAGCGCAGTACACGCACTCCGGGTTCCGTTACGTGCTCGGCTATGTGGCGGACAGCTTCGGCATCTGGGATCGGCAGGCTCCGGGTGCCCCGGTCGAGAGGTTCCCGCGGACCGACGACGGCTGGCGGAGCGCCTGGATCCGCTTCGTGAGCCTCGAGCCGAACCATCAGCAGGTCGGATCGGGAGGTCAGCAACCCGTCGCGTCGCCCGCGGCGCCGGAAAGCGCACCGATGGGCACACCACCGCAATCGGCTCCCGCGCCCGACCCATCGGACAACCAGGTCCTCCAGTACACCCATTCGGGATCGGACTACCTGCTCGGGTACGGACGGACGTTCTTCGGGATCTGGCTGCGGACAGATCCCTCCCGACCCCTGGAGCGGTTCCCAAGGGACGACGCTGGGTGGGCCGAAGCGTGGCGTCGCTTCACGACGATCGAGTCGAACTACGCCGAGGTCGGTCTCGGAAGCTCCGGCTCGGCGTAGCGCCGGGCGGCGAGCCACCCGCCGACCGCTCCCCCACCTGCTCCCCAGGTCAACGCAGTGATCGCCGTGGACCACCAGGCAGGGTGGATCGAGATCTGGACGGGAACGACGATCGCGGTGAGCACGGGAGCGGCGAACCAAGCTCCGATCACCACGAGCATCGCGAATACCGACCCCGCGGCGAGCCCGAGGCCGAGGGCGCGCCGGCCGCCGGCCAACGCTTCGGACACGGCTCGACCGCCGCCGAGCATCGCCGCGATCGCAGGAACGGCGCTCAGGAGCCAGAACGCGGGAGACAACGCCAGGGGCGCCGGGAAGAAGGCGTCGCCCGCGGGGCCCGATGCGGCCAGGCGCCACGGGCAGAGGTCGACCATCGGACCGTCTCCGACGATCTCCAGGCAGGAGCCCGAAGCCGGCGCGAGCAGTAAAGCGCTCTGCGCCGGGAACGCGAGCAGGTGGAGGCCCAAGAGCGCACCACCGGAAGCGCCCAGACCGTTGACTTCGTCGGCGTAGGCTCGGGTCACGGTGGGCTCGAGGGTCGCGAGCACGAACACACCGATGACCAGAAGCCCGATCGCCAGGCCGTACGCGGTCAGCCCACCTCGGACCACAGCCGCGGCCGCGCGGGCGCCCGTCGCCTCCAGGTACGCGCCCGTCCCCGCGCCGACCGCGGCCAAACCCCCCGCCCAGAGCGCGCCGCTGAGCACGTCGACTTCGAGCCGGAGTCCGAGGGAAGGGAAGACGAGGGTGACCAGGCTCGAACAGACCGCGGCGAGGATCGCGACCGGGATCGCGGCGCCGACCGCCGCGAGACCGGTCGCGACCAGGGGGCTTCCGCCGCGTCTCGCTCGCGCGGCGCGTCGACCGGTACGCGCCGCCAACCAGAGGAATCCGATCGTCAGCAGCATCGGTACCACCCGTAACTGGAGGGTTTCCGATCGCGTCGCGATCCGGAAGCTGGGAGCGCCCTGCAGCGTTGCGATCAAGTCGGCCCGGACGGAAAGAAGAGTCGTGAGCAGTCCGATCTTTGCCCACGACCACAGCCCGAACCCACCGACCAGCAGATACTGCGCGAGGGCGAGCGCCTGACACAGCACGACCAGCGCGCCGAAGGAGACAGCTCCGCCGAACGCCGCAACGCCGAGCGCCCTTCCGGCGACGGGCGCCCCCGGACGAACCGGGAGCGCCTCGGTCGTCATCCCAAGCGCTCCGCGACAAGGTCCGCCACCTCGGACGGGTTCCGCGCGACCGCGGCGCCGACGGCCTCGAGCGCCTCGGCCTTGGCCGCCGCGGTGCCGGAGGACCCGGTCACGATCGCGCCGGCGTGACCCATCCGCTTGCCGGGCGGGGCCTCGAACCCTGCGATGTAGCCGACGACGGGCTTCGTCACCTCCTCGGCGATGAACGCCGCTGCTCGTTCCTCGTCGTCACCGCCGATCTCGCCCGTCAGCACGATCACCTCGGTCGCCGCGTCGGCCTGGAAGAGCTTCAGCGCCTCGACGAACCCGATCCCGTGGATGGGATCGCCGCCCATGCCCACGCAGGTGGACTGACCGATACCGCGTTGCGTGAGCTCGTGCACGATCTGATAGACGAGGGTGCCGCTCCTGGACACGAGCCCGACGGCGCCCGGGGCGCAGATCTCTCCGGGGATGATCCCCACGTTGACCGCGCCCGGTGAGATCACGCCGGGGCAGTTGGGCCCGACGAGCCTCGTCTTCGACGACTCGAGGTAGCTGCGAACGTTCGCCATGTCGCGGACGGGGATCCCCTCGGTGATGCACACCACCAACCCAACACCGGCGTCGGCCGCCTCCAGGATGGCCTCGGCGGCGAAGCGCGGCGGGACGAAGATCATCGACGTGTCGGCGCCGGTCTCCGCCACCGCACGGGCGACGGTGTCGAAGACGGGGATCCCCTCCACGTCCTGCCCGCCCTTCCCCGGAGTGACCCCGGCGACGACGTTCGTGCCGTAGTCACGGTTTCGGAGTGTGTGGAACGTGCCTTCGTTCCCCGTGATCCCCTGGACGACGAGGGTCGTTCGTTCGTCGACGAGGATGCTCATGGGTTCGCTCCCGCGAGGTCGGCGGCCTCTTCGGCCGCCTCGAGCATGTTGGCGGCGGGGACGATCTTGGGATGCGCGGCGTCCGCAAGGATCCGACGACCGTCCTCCGCGTTGGTCCCGTCGAGCCGCACCACGATGGGGACGCGGGCCTCGATCCGCTCCAACGCTTCCAGGATCCCCTGGGCGACGAGGTCGCAGCGCGTGATCCCTCCGAAGATGTTCACGAGCACGACCTTCACGGCCGGGTCGGAGAGAACGACCTCCAACGAGGTCGCCATCTGATCGGCGGAGGCACCGCCTCCGACGTCGAGGAAGTTGGCGGCGCGCGCTCCCGCCTGCGCCACCACGTCGAGCGTCGACATCACGAGCCCGGCACCGTTGCCGATGATCCCGACGTCCCCGTCGAGCTTCACGTACTGCAGGCCCTTCTCCTTGGCGCGGGCCTCCACCTCGTCGATCGGGAACTGCTCGGCCAGCTCGGCGATGTCCGGATGTCGCCAGAGCGCGTTGTCGTCGATCGTCACCTTCGCGTCGAGCGCCACGACGCGGTCATCCTCCAGGAGGACGAGCGGGTTGACTTCGACGAGCGTCGCGTCGCGCTCCACGAGGAGTTCGTACATCTTCCGAAGCGCATCCGCCGCTCCCTCCCAGGCCTCGACCGGAAGCGTCCCGATCAGCTCGCGGACGTGATATGCGCGCAGCCCGAGCATCGGGTCGATGTGCACGCGCCGAAGCGCCTCCGGCCGGGTCCGAGCGAGCTCCTCGATGTCCACCCCGCCCTCCGCCGTCATCATCGCGAGGTAGTCGCCACGTGCCCGGTCCAGCAGAAGCGAGGTGTAGAACTCGCGCGCGATCGGCAAGAGCTCTTCGACGAGGACGCGCGTCACGGGGAAGCCCTTGAAGTCGCTGCCGAGCATCCGGTCGGCGGCCGCGGCAGCAGCCTCCGGCGTATCGCAGAGCTCGACGCCGCCGCCCTTGCCGCGACCCCCGACCTGCACCTGGATCTTCACCACCGAGCGTCCGCCCAGCTCGTCGGTCGCCGAGGCGGCATCCGCCGAGCTGAACACGACGATGCCTCGCGGCGTGTCCATGCCGTGGGCACGGAACAGGTCCTTGCCCATGTGCTCGTAGAGGTCCATCCGTGGGGGGTCCCTCGCGGCCCCTGCTAGGCCTTCGCCCCGAGCCGATCGCGAAGCCACGACGCGATGTCGCCCGTGTTCGCTCCCGGGGTGAAGACGGCCTCGATGCCGGCCTCCTTCAGCTTGGGGATGTCGTCCGCCGGGATCACGCCACCCGCGACCACGACGACGTCGTCCGCCCCTCGCGCGCGAAGCTCCTTCACGACCTTGGGGAACAGGGTCATATGGGCGCCGGAGTGGCACGAGAGACCGACCGCGTCCGCGTCCTCCTGGATCGCCGCCTCGGCGATCTGCTCGGGCGTCTGGAACAGACCCGTGTAGATCACCTCGAAGCCTGCGTCACGCAGGGCGCGGGCCACGACCTTGGCGCCGCGGTCGTGCCCGTCGAGACCCGGCTTCGCGACGATCACCCTGAGCTTCTCTGCCATCGCACTCGAGTCTATCGAGCGGCTCGCTAGACTCCGTCCGTGGCTCGCAAGCGCGTGCAGTTCCGTCCTCCCGGCCTGAAGCCCACGACGAAGGTGGGAACGCTCGGGCCCTACCGCGGCCGGCTCGGGTTCGCCTGGGTCGTCGCCCCACTGGTCGCCGGCATCGGGATCCTCGTCGCCGGACTGCTGCTCCTGACCCGGTAGGAACCCGTTGCTCGAAGGCTACTGCTGGCCCCAGAGCGCTCTCCCCGGCGAGGAGATCGCCCTCCACGTCTCGTCCACCGGTCCCTTCGGTGTGGAGATCGCCCGCGAAGGCGGCGACCGCGTCGTCGTGTGGGGGGCGGACGCGGTCGCCGGATCGGAGCATCCGATCCCGGCGACCGCGTCCGCCGACGGCTGTGGGTGGCCGGCCGCGCTCACGATCCCGGTGGGCGAGAACTGGCGATCCGGCTACTACGCGGTCACGCTCTCCTCCGGAGAGGAGCGTGCGGACGCGTTCTTCGTCGTCCGCCCGCAACACGACCCCGCTCCCATCCTCCTGGTCCTTTCGACGGCCACGTACAACGCCTACAACGACTGGGGCGGGCCGTCCCTCTACACGGGCGGCACACGGGTGTCCTTCGCACGTCCGTTGGCTCGGGGTTTCCTGGACAAGCCGGAGCCGGCCGTGCGGAAGGCGCAGGCCCTGCCCGACCGCGAAGCGCTCGGGTACTTCGCGTGGGCCGAGGAACACGACCTGTCTCCCTGGAGCGGAGGCTCGGGCTGGTGGACCTGGGAGCGGCCGTTCGTCGCGTGGGCCGAGCGCGAGGGCATGGCGATCGACGTCGCCGTGTCGCAGGATCTGGCGGAGCATCCCGAGGTCCTCAACGGCCATCGGCTGTTCCTCTCGGTCGGGCACGACGAGTACTGGTCGTGGGAGATGCGCGACGCCGCGGAAGGGTTCCTCGCCGGCGGCGGGAACGCGGCGTTCTTCAGCGGCAACACCTGCTGGTGGCAGGTCCGCTTCGAGGGCGACGCCATGACCTGCTTCAAGTACCGAGCGAACGAGGACCCCGTGCTCGGGACGCCCGATGAGCGCTTCCTCACCGGCGCGTGGGCCGACCGCCGGATCGCAAGGCCGGAGGCCGCGATGACCGGGCTGTCGTTCGCTCGGGGCGGCTACTCCAGGTACGGACTCGGTGTGCCCCGCGCATCCGGCGCCTACACCGTCTCGCGACCCGATCACTGGGCGTTCGAGGGAACCGGACTCCGGTACGGAGACGCGCTCGGCCTCTCCGATGCGATCGTCGGCTACGAGGTCGACGGGTGCGAACTCGCCATGACCGATGGACTGCCGGTTCCCACGCACATGGACGGAGTTCCCGACACCCTGGAGGTGCTCGCCATCGCGCCGGCGAAGCTCTGGTCGCAGGACGAGCAGCCCTCGCGGTACGCCCACGAGCCGGGCGAGCTCGAGCACGTGGCGATGGCCCTGTTCGGCGACGACTGGCAGCTCCAGGTCCATCGGATCGCCCACAATCACGCGGTCGTCGGCTCCTTCAACGTTCCCGGCGGCGGCACGGTCTTCAACGCCGGCTGCACCGACTGGACCTACGGGATCGAGGGCAACGATCCCGACGTCGTTCGGATCACGAGGAACGTGCTCGACCGTCTGTCGACATGAACCCGTAGGCTCGAGCACATGCGCTGGGACGAGTTCGCCGACGCGTGTCCCGAGATCGCCGACCCGGCCGCGCAACGCTTCCGCGCGCAGGAGCTCTGCATGCTGGGCACGCTCCGTGCGAACGGTTCGCCCCGGATCAGCCCGTGCGAGCTCGACTTCGCAGCGGGCCACCTGATCTTGGGGATGATGTGGCAGAGCCGGAAGGCACTCGACCTCCTCCGGGATCCGCGGTGCGTCGTCCACACATGCACCACGGACCGGATGGGCACCGAGGGGGACGCGAAGATCTACGCCCGCGCGGTCGACGTGCAGGATCCGGAGCTGCGCACGACCTACCGGGACGCCGTGAAGGAGCGCATCGACTGGGCGCCGGACGAACCGAACTTCCACGCGTTCTCGATCGAGGTCGAGTCGGCGGGCTTCATCTCGTTCGCGGAGCCGAAGACCGTGATCTCGTGGGATCCGTCGCGAGGAACACGGGTCCTCCCGTTCCCCGGCTGAGGTCTAGCCGACGCGCTTGAGCGGCGCGTACGACAGGAGCAGCCGCTTCTCACCCGCGTCCGAGAAGGCGATGGTGGCCTCGGCGTCCTCCCCCAGTCCCTTCACCATGATGACGACGCCCTCACCCCACCGTTCGTGCAGGACGGTATCCCCTTCCGACACGGAGGGGACCTCTCGTTTCGGCACCCGCGGGGGACTCCATCCCGTCGAGGGGATCTCCACCGTGCCCTTGCCGGGGAGTCCCACGACCGAGTACCCGCCTTCGGTTCTCCGGGCCCTCCCTCCTCGAGAGGGATCGCGAGCACCCGGACGGGCCCGGCCGCCTCCACCACCCTCCTCGCGGACATCGAGCAGGCTCGCCGGGAGCTCGTTCAGGAACCGAGACGGCGGGTTGTAGTTCGTCTGTCCGAACAACGTCCTGCCCCACGCGTGACAGAGGTACAGCCGCTTCTGCGCCCGGGTGATGCCCACGTACAGCAGCCGGCGCTCCTCCTCGAGCTCGGCGGAATCGGTCATCGATCGGTAGTGCGGGAAGATGCCGTCCTCGAGCCCCACGATGAACACCGCGGGGAACTCGAGACCCTTGGCGATGTGGAGCGTCATCAGCGTGACCGAGGACTCCTCTTCGTCGTAGTCGTCCTGCTCGCCGATGAGGGACACCTGTTCGAGGAACTGATCCAGGTCGGCATCCTCGTCCCGGGCGATCAGCTCGGCCGCCACGCCCGACAGCTCCTGGATGTTCTCGATCCGACCCTGCGCCTCGACCGTGCGCAGCTCCTCGAGCTCCGCGAGGTAGCCCGACTCCTGTGCCGCGAACTCCACCATCCGAGCCGGCCCCGCACCGTCGGCGAGATGGCTCGCGATCGCCGTCATCACCGAGGTGAACCCGGCGACCGCGCCTTTCGCGCGAGCGGCGAGCGACGCGATCTCGTCCACCCGACTGCACGCCTCCATCACGTCGATGTCCTCCGCGCGCGCGAACGCCTCCACCGCGGCCACGGTGGCGTCCCCGATCCCTCGCTTCGGCGTGTTGACGGCGCGCCGGAACGAGATCACGTCCTGCGGATTGGTGAGGAGCCTGAGGTACGCGAGGATGTCCTTGATCTCCTTGCGCTGGTAGAAGCGCACCCCTCCGAAGACGCGGTAGGGCATCCCGACGCGCATCAGGACGTCCTCGATCACTCTCGACTGCGCGTTCGTTCGATAGAAGATCGCGACGTCCCGGTAGCGGAACGCTTCCTCGCTCCGCAGCCGTTCGACCTCCTGCGCGACGAAGTACGCCTCGCTGTGCTCGTCGTTGGCGCGCACACGGACGACTTTGTCCCCGGATCCCGCCTCGGTCCAGAGGTTCTTCGGCTTGCGCTGGATGTTGTTCTCGATGAGCGCGTTGGCGACGGTCAGGATGTTCTGCGTCGAGCGGTAGTTCTGTTCCATCAGGAACACGGCCGCATCGGGGTAGTCGCGCTCGAAGTCGAGGATGTTCTGGATCGTCGCGCCTCGCCAGGAGTAGACACCCTGGTCGGCATCTCCGACGACGCAGATGTTGTGGTGCTTCGCCGCGAGCATGTTCACCAGCTCGTATTGCGCACGGTTCGTGTCCTGGTACTCGTCGATCAAGATGTACCGGAACCGCTCCTGGTAGTGCTGCAGGACCTCCGGGTGGTCGCGGAACAGTCGGACCGTCTCGCTGATCAGGTCGTCGAAGTCGAGCGCGCCCGCGTCGCGCTTCCGGCGCTCGTACTCGATGTAGATCCGCGCGACCGTCTCCTCGTACAGATTCGAAGCCATCTCCGCGAACTCCTTCGCGCCCAGCACACGATCCTTCGCCTTGCCGATCGCGGAAGCGATGGCCTTGGGTGGGTAGCGCTTCGGATCGACGTCCATGTCCCGTGAGATCCCGCGAGATCAGCCGTTCCGTATCCCCGTCGTCGTAGATCGTGAAGTTCGAGGGGACACCCGAGATGCTCGTGCTCCCGCCGCAGGATCCGCGCGCACGTCGAATGGAACGTGAGGACCCACATGCCCCGGGAGATCGGACCACCGAGGAGCTCCCCGACCCGTTCCGCCATCTCTCGGGATGCCTTGTTGGTGAAGGTGATCGCCAGGATCTCCCCTGGGGACACACCGCATTCCCGGATCAGGTAGGCGATCCGGTGGGTGAGGGCGCGGGTCTTGCCGGAACCGGCCCCGGCCACGATCAGCACGGGACCCTCGGTCTGAAGGACGGCTTCTCGCTGGATGTCGTTGAGGCCGTCGAGCAGGGGGGATGTGACGCTCACATGACGATGCTAGCGCGGGCCCGCGACCACACCGGCCAAGGAGTGCCCTGACCTGGACCTTCGGTAGATGTCGGGGTGGTGTTCCCGGGTTACGGTGAACGGCATGCAGGAACGATCGCCGGTCCGCGCCGTGATCCGAGCCTTCGGCTTCGGCTGCCTCATGGCCGCGGCTGGTCTCGCCGGATACGTCGCCTGGCTCCTGTGGGGAACCGGGCTGGAGACGGCACGCGCCCAAGATCAGCTCAGGACCGAGATCACGCGCGATCTTCGAGCACCCGACACCACCCTGGACAAGAGCGATACCTCCCGGGAGAGGCGTACGCCGCGCTGGTCATCCCCTCCATCGAGATCGACTTCATCGTCGTCGAGGGACCGGTTGCCGACTATCGATCGTACGAGTGGACGGACACGCTCAAGAAGGGGCCCGCTCACTATCCGGACTCGGCCGATCCGTGGGACGGCACCGGCCGCGTCGGGATCGCCGGCCACCGGACGACCTACCAGCATCCGTTCCTCGACCTCGAGCAGGTCCGCGCCGGCGACACGATCGAGCTCATCACCAAGCACGGGACCTACACGTACGAGGTCGATCGGAACTTCATCCTGCCGGAAGCCGGGTCGGGCAGGGCGCTGGAACAGACCCGCCGGCCGACCCTCGTGTTGACCACGTGCCATCCGAAGTACTCGAGTCGAGAGCGGCTGATCGTGACGGCCACGCTCGTCGAGGCCCCCGCGGCCGCGTAGCGACTCAGTCGTCGTCGCCGTCGCGGAGGATGCGGCGAAGAACATCTGCTCGGCGAGATCCTCGATCGCCTTGTCCAGCTTCTGTTCCTGCGAGTTCGCGATCTGGTCGTCGTCCACCATCTCGTCCACCTCTCCGCGAGGTCCTCGAGCTCCTCGATCGCCTTCTCGGTGTCGCCGTCCGGAACTTCTCGAACGCCTCGTCCGCCCGCTCGCGGATCTCTCGGCGGCCTTCTCGGAGGTGATGTCCATCGCTCACTCCCTCCGTCGACCACGGCTGAAGGGCCGCCATCGCCCCCTCGACGGAGTCGACGATCCACCGTGGCCGGCTCGGGGACGGCGAGGGCGATGGCGACGGCGAGGGCGATGGTGACGGCGATGGCGTGGCGACCGACGGGCTCCGCGATCCGCTCGGATCACCGACCGCCGGAGGGGGATCGCCACCGAAGATGGCGAACGCCAGGCCGCCCAGCAACGCCAGCGCGGCGAGCGCGAGCAGGAGCGGCATGAGCCGCCGACCGCGAGGCGGCCTGTCCGGCCCGCCTCGGGAGGGTGTCCGTCGCGACGCGCGGCGGGCAGAGGCGTGGTGGCTCCGACGGGAGACAAGAGGCGTGGTGGCCGCGACGGGGGCCACGGGGGCCGTCCGGTCATCGAGGGCCGCGGCCATGTCCGCGGCGCTCTGGAACCTCGCCTCCGGGTCCTTCGTCCATGGCGCGCAACGTCACCGCCTCGAGAGCGGGCGGGATCGACGGATCCAGGGAAGTCGGGAGCGCCGGCGCCTCGTGGACGTGCTTGTAGGCCACCGCGAGCGGGTCGGCCGCCTCGAAGGGCGGTCGGCCGGTCAGCATCTCGTACAGGACGCAGCCGAGGGAGTAGATGTCCGAGCGATGGTCGACCGGATCGCCTCGAGCCTGCTCGGGCGAGACGTAGCCCGCCGTCCCGAGGATCGACGAGGCGTGCGTGATGCTCTCCCCGTCCAGGCTGCGAGCGATGCCGAGGTCCATCAGCTTGGTCCGGCCTTCGGGCGTCAACATCACGTTGGCCGGTTTGACGTCGCGGTGCACCATGCGAGCGGCGTGCGCCACTCCGAGCGCGTCGGCCAGATCGGAGGCGATCCTGGTCGCTCGGGCGGGATCGAGCCGGACCTTCGGTCCGAAGCACGTCGGCGAGCGTCTCGCCCGCCACGTACTCCATCACGATGTAGTGCCTATCGCCTTCCGATCCGGCGTCGAAGACGGCCACCAGGTTGGGGTGGGAGATCCGCGCGGCCGCGAGCGCCTCTCGCCGGAACCGCTCGACGAAGGTGGCGTCGTTCGCCAGCCAGCCCCCCAGGACCTTGAAGGCGACCGGCCGGTCCAGGACCCGGTCGGTCGCCAGATACACCTCGGCCATGCCGCCGCGCCCGAGGAGTTCGCCGACCGCGTAGCGGTCGGCGAACACGCTGCCCTCGATCGTCATAGGTTCTCCAGGCTACGGGAGCCACTCCCAAGAGAGCCCTAAGGGCCGATCTCAGGGGCACGCTGGTAGCCCCCGCGAGCTCACTCCCACTCGATGGTGCCGGGCGGCTTCGACGTGATGTCGTAGGCGACCCGGTTGACCCCCGGCACCTCCCGGACGATCCGCGCCGCGATCCGGTCGAGCACGTCGTACGGGAGCCTGGCCCAATCCGCCGTCATCGCGTCCTCGGACGTCACGACGCGGACGATCACCGGACTCTCGTAGGTCCGTCCGTCCCCCATGACGCCGACGGTCTTCGTGTCGGCGAGCAGGACGCAGAACGCCTGCCAGGTCTCCCGTTCGAGCCCGGCTCGGCGGATCTCTTCGCGCACCACCCCGTCGGCTCCGCGAACCTTGTCGAGGTTCTCGGCCGTCACCTCGCCCACGATCCGGACGGCGAGGCCGGGACCCGGGAACGGCTGGCGTTGCACGACCTCCTCGGGAAGTCCCAGCTCGGCGCCCACCTGTCGGACCTCGTCCTTGAACAGATCGCGGAGCGGCTCCACGAGCTCGAGCTCCATCTCTTCGGGAAGGCCGCCCACGTTGTGATGGCTCTTGATGTTCGCGGCGGTGCGAGAGCCGCTCTCGATCACGTCGGGGTAGAGGGTCCCCTGGACGAGGAAATGAGCGCCTCGGTGCTCACGCGCGACCTCCTCGAAGACGCGGATGAACTCCTCCCCGATCGCGCGTCGCTTCTGCTCGGGATCGGTGACGCCCGCGAGCTTCGCGAGGAATCGGTCCTCGGCCTTGACGTGCACGAGCGGCACGCCGAAGTGACGACCGAAGGTCTCCTCGACCTGCTGCGGTTCCCCCTCCCGGTTCAATCCGTGGTCGACGAAGACGCAGGTGAGCTGGTCGCCGACGGCGCGATGCACGAGGAGCGCGGCCACCGAGGAATCGACTCCTCCGGAGAGCGCGCACAGGACCTCCGCATCGCCGACCTGCGCGCGGATCCGAGCCACCGCGTCCTCGACGATGTTGATCGGGGTCCAGTCGGGAAGCAGTCCGCAGCCCTCGTAGAGGAACCGCTTCAAGACATCTTGGCCTCGGGGGGTATGCGAGACCTCGGGGTGGAACTGGACCGCGAACAACGCCCGCTCCGGGTCCTCCATCGCGGCGATCGGGATCTGGTCGGTGCGGGCGGTCACGCGGAAGCCTTCGGGCGCACGCGTGACCGCGTCGCCGTGGCTCATCCAGACCTGCTCCTCGGGACCGAAGTCGGCGAGCAGCATCCCGCCGGGCTGGTCGACCGACAGCGTCGTCCCGCCGTACTCACGCTGACCCGTGGCCGCGACCTCGCCCCCGAGCGCCTGCGCCATGAGCTGGTGCCCGTAGCAGATGCCCAGAACCGGGACGCCCATCTCGAACAGACCGGTATCGAGGGTGGGCGCTCCTTCCTCGTAGACCGACGCCGGTCCCCCCGAGAGGATCAGGCCGGCGGGGCGCCGTTTCGCCAGATCCACGGCACTGGTGTCGTGGGGCACGATCTCCGAGTACACATGCGCCTCTCGGACGCGTCGTGCGATGAGCTGCGCGTATTGCGCACCGAGGTCGACGACCAGGACCGGCCGGGAGGGATCCTCTTCGCGTGTGCGAGGCGTCCCGGACGGGGGCACCCTAGTGGCCCATCCCCACCCGCTGCGCTGCCTGGTAGGTCTTCCCCTCGGTCTTGATCGAAGGGGCGATCACCAGCTCGGCCTTCTGGAACTCCTTGATCGTCGCGTAGCCCGTGGTGGCCATCGAGGTCGCCAACGCTCCGAAGAGGTTGAAGGTGCCGTCGTTCTCGTGCGCGGGCCCCACCAGGATCTCCTCCATGGACGCCACCTGCTGCGTCTTCACCCGGGCTCCGCGCGGGAGCGTGGGGTGGAACGTCGCCATCCCCCAGTGGTAGCCGCGGCCGGGCGCCTCGTAGGCGCGGGTGAGCGGCGATCCGATCATGACGGCGTCCGCCCCGCAGGCGATCGCCTTGGCGATGTCGCCTCCGGTACGCATCCCCCCATCGGCGATCACATGGCAATAGCGGCCGGTCTCGTGGAGGTGCTCGCGTCGCGCGGCGGCCGCATCCGCGATCGCGGTCGCCTGCGGTACGCCGACACCCAACACACCCCTTGTGGTGCAGGCGTTCCCGGGACCAACGCCGACCAACACGCCGACGGCGCCGGTCCGCATGAGATGCAGTGCCGTCGAGTAGGAGGCACACCCTCCGACGATCACCGGCAGGTCGAACCCGGCGATGAACTCCTTCAGGTTGAGGGGCTCCGTATGCGTGGAGACGTGCTCGGCCGAGACCACGGTTCCCTGGATCACCAGGACGTCGAGCCCCGCCTCAAGGACGATCGGCGCGAACTGTTCGACTCGCTGAGGGGTGAGCGATGCGCACGAGATGACGCCCTCAGCCTTGATCTCCTCGATGCGGGTCCCGAGCAGCTCCGGCTTCACCCGCTCCTTGTAGAGCTCCTGCATCCGGCGGGTCGCCTTGTCATCGGAGAGGTCGGCGATCTCTTCGTAGATACCCTCGGGATCCTCGTACCGGGTCCACAGACCCTCGAGATTGAGACAGGCGAGTCCCCCCAGCTGTCCGATAAGCACGGCGGTCTGGGGCGAGACGCTCGCGTCCATCGCCGACGCCATCATCGGGAGCTTGAAGCGGTAGGCATCGACCTCCCAGCTGATGTCGACGTCGTCGGGATCGCGCGTCCTCCGCGAGGGCACGATCGCGACCTCGTCGAAGCCATATGCCCGACGGGCAGATTTGCCGATGCCGATCTCGAACTCCACCGAGTTACCCCCCGACGCGCGAGACGCCCATCCGGAACCCCGGACGGGCGTCTGACCGATGCATAGGCTCAGCGTACCAGCCGACTCCGACGCGCCCGCTCAGCCTCCGGGAACCGCCTCGAGTGCCCGGCGGGCCTGTGCCAGATGGAAACGGTCGTGCCCGGCGATGATCCGGAAGAGGAGGTCGTAGCTCTCGCGGCCACGCTCGGCGTGGATGCCGACACGGGCGCGATCCTCTTCCGAGGAGCGCGCCCACAGCGCCAGGTTCGCCCTCCGCAGCGCTTCGTAGAGTCCGGACAGGACCTCCGGGTCCTCGTTCCGTCCGGCGTGCAGCGCATCGACCCACAGATCCTGGTCGTAGCCCATCAGCTCCGGCTCGTCATGCGCGAGGATCCAGCGGTAGCGCGCCGTCGCAACGATCTCGGCGTCGAGCGCATGTGCGAGACATTCGACGACCGACCATTCCTCGGACACCGGGCGGACCGCAGCGAGATCGCCCGCCTCGGCCACGATCGCGCGCCACGCCTCGATGCTGCCGGACTGTGCCTCCGCCGGGTCATCGTCGCCCAGGAAGGAGAGGATGTGATCCTGGTAGGCCTTCGGCTCGGAGACCGGATCCGGCGAGGTCGGCGCGTCCACGGGCAGGCACTCTACCGCCCGGGCTCAGTCCTCGTTCGCGACGTGACCGGTCTCGGTAACCCGAAGGTCCGTGAATCCCGAGTGCACGCGATCACCCTCGACGAGCGGCGCGGCGCCCTTGATGTGGCCGAGGTCCGCGAGCGTCCGCAGGACCTTGGCCAGTGACTCCTCGGGGGTTTCGACCATCGTGTCCACGACGAGCTCCGGGCGCTCGGGCGCTTCGTAGGGATCGTCGACGCCGGTGAAGCCGGTGATCTCGCCTGCGAGCGCCTTCTTGTAGAGGCCCTTGGGATCCCGATTGGCGGCGATCTCGTCCACGGTCGCATGGACGTAGATCTCCACGAACTCGCCTATCTGGGCGCGGACCGTGTCCCGAGCAGCCTTGTACGGTGAGATCGGACAGCAGATCGTGGCGACGCCATTGCGCGTCAGCAGCTCGGCCACGAAGCCGATGCGCAAGATGTTGGTGTCACGATCCTCCTTGGAGAACCCGAGTCCCTTCGAGAGGTTCTGTCGCACCACGTCACCATCCAGGATCTCCGTCTTCAGCTCGCGAGCCCGGAGCTCGTGGTACAGCATCTCGGCGATCGTGGACTTCCCCGACCCGGACAGACCCGTGAACCAGACCGTGAATCCCTTCTGCCCGATCTCCGTCACAGGAAGCTCCTCGACGTGCCGTCGGCTTCCTCGATCCCGAACAGCGAAAGGATCGTCGGACCGACGTCGACCAGGCTCAGGCCCTCGACCTTGCCGGTCGGCTGGCCCGGCGATCCCGTCATCGCGAAGACACCCGTTCGGTCGTGGTTGGCGCCGTCGGGCCCGATGTCGTTCTCGAACGTGTACACGCTGGGGTTGCCCACCGCGCCGACCGAGCGCCATCCGAGGTCGCCGAAGTACACGAGCAGGTCAGGCGCCACGCCTCGAACCTCGGGGTAGACGTCTTGCGGCTTGTGCACCGTGGTGCCGAGTGGCTCGCCGTCCGGTCCCGGCATCGACACGAGCTTCGCGGCGAGCTCGTCCCGCATCGACTCGTACTGGGCCGGCTCGATCACGCCTTGCGGCTCACGGCCGGCGACGTTCAGGAACAGCCGGCCGTAGTAACCACCATCGCCCCACGCTTGCGTGCGACCCCAATCGATCGAGGTCTTGGCGATCGGGGTGATCTCGGACACCGACTCCTTCAGCGTGAGGTAGCCGTTCTCGATCAGCCAGTCGTTGAAGCAGATGCCGCCCATCATGGGACGAGCGCCGTGATCGCTCATCACGATCGTGATCGCATCCTCAGGGAGCAGCTCGAGCAACGAGCCGACCTCGTCATCCAGCGCCCGGTAGTAGCGCTGGAAGGCGTCTTCGAAGGGGTTGCCCGGCTGGTAGAGCGGGTGAGTCGGGTCGACGTAGTGCCAGAACACATGATGGAGCCTGTCCATCCCCATCTCGACCATCATGAAGAAGTCCCACGGCTTGTTCTTCACCAGTCGTCGCGCCACCTGGAAGCGCCGCTCCGTCATCTTGAAGACCTGATCGAGGACGAACTCCATCCCCTGCTGGCGGAAGTTGGGGATGTCGAAGATGTACTCGCCCTTCCCGCCGAGCTCCTCCTCTATCTCCACCTCGAGCTCCTGCGGATACGCGTAGTGCTCGGCCGACGGTGGGGTGAGGAAGCATCCGACGCGCCACCCGGGGAACTCCTTCGGGGGCGGGAAACCCGGTGGCACGCCGATGAGGAGCGAGGACTTGCCCTGCGCGCCGAGAGAGTCCCAGACCGCCGGTGCCTTGATCGACCCGGAATGCGCGATGGCGAGCCCTTCGTAGCTCGTGTCCTTGCGGTTCCGGAAGCCGTAGATGCCCAGCTCGCCCGGCGTCTTGCCGGTCATGGCGCAGGCCCACGCGGGGATGGTGATCGGCGGGGTGACGCTGGCGAGGTCCCCATACATCCCTTCCGAGATGAGCTTCGAGATGTTGGGGACCTCCGAGGCGAGATCGTCGAACAGGAGCTGCGGGGTGGCGCAGTCGAGACCGATGACCGCCACCCTGGGGCCCTGCTGCATGTCGACGTTCACCTTTCCTTGCTTGGCCTTGCTTCGCCGGAGATCGAAGTCGAGCCGGTGCCGGGCGCGCCGAAGGCGAGGCGGCTCAACGGTTCTCGTATGCTACCAACCCGCTCGGAACGCCGACCAAGACCCTCCGGAGATGCCGCTTCGATGAGCCTGCTGCGCCGTGCGCTCGGTGTGGGCGCCGTCTTGTTGCTCGCACTGTCCGTGCCGCTCGCCGTGCTCCCCCGAACGGTTGTCGAGACGATCATGGGCCAGGGGCAGATGCCCGACGTCGTCTGGGTCAGGCTCTGCGGCGCGGGAGGGGTGGCGCTCGCCCTGTTCCACGTGCTGATCCTCAGGAAGCTCGAGGATCTGTGGTGGTGGTGTTGGGCCTTCGTCATCTTCGACGGCCTGACGTCCCTGATCGTGATCCTGCACGTCTCCACGGGTTTGCCCGAGGGATCCGCGGCGTGGCCATGGTGGACCTTCGGAGCGAGCACCGCCGTCTCCACGGCGCTGTACGTCGTCGGTCTGGCGAAGGCCGGACAGGAGAAGCCGCTCGCGTGACCCGTCCCGGTCGCTACGTCGCGAGCGTTCGCACCATCACGACAGCCGTGTCCGCGTCCCACTCGCCGCGTAGATCGCGGCCCAGAACGAAGCCCACCGATCGGTAGAACGCTCGGGTCGATCCGTAGCCGTCGTCGGGTTCGGGGCCCGGGTCACTCGGTGAGACCGTGAGGACCAGCAGGATGCGCCGGCCATCGGCGATCAACTGCTCGACGAGATGGTCGATCATCGCGTGGCCGATCCCACAACGCCGCCGGTCAGCGCGAACCGCCATCCACGTGATCTCCGCCGCCTCATCGAATCGCGGGACGTAGGTGAGGAAACCCACCACCTCGCCGTCCTCCACGGCCACGAGGCCATCGTCGCGGCGCACCGCCGCCGCGCAGTCGCGCCTACCCTCCTCGATCGCGAAGTGATACGGGAGACCGAGGACGATCAGGTCGCACGCGGTCGCGTGCTCCGGGCGGAGGGCATCGATACGGACCTCGGTCATGCCCTGGCGGCGGCGAGACGCGACCGGGCGAGGCGGTCGGCGGCGGCGGCGGTCGAGAAGCCGTCCCGCTCGGCCGTCCGGAAGATCTCGAGCAACGTGTCACCGATCGCCTCGAGACGCTTGGCCGTCGTGGCGTCGTCCCACCCGAGCCTCTCGGAACCTGCGAGATGGATCACCCCTCCCCCGTTGATCACGAAGTCGGGCGCGAACAGGATGCCGGCGTCGCGGAGACGCTCGCCGTCTTCCGCGACGCCGAGCTGGTTGTTGGCGGCACCGGCGACGATCCGGCACCGTAGGTGACGGATCGTCGCCTCCGTGAGCACCTTGCCGGACGCGCACGGCGAGAACACGTCGCATTCCGTCCCGACCACGTCGTCGGCGGCGACCACCTTGGCGCCGAGCTCGTCCGCGAGGGTGGATGCCCGCGCGGCGTCGAGGTCGGCGAGCAGGAGCACGGCCCCCGCCTCGTGGAGGTGCTCGGCGAGCCGGCTCCCCACCGAACCCATCCCCTGGATGAGCACGGACCGTCCTTCGAGGTCGTCGGTCCTGAACGCCTGCCGCACGCTCGCCCGGATCCCGTGGAAGACGCCGAGCGCGGTCGCCGCACCGGGGTCGCCGGACCCTCCGTTGGCCTTGGAGCGACCGAGGACGTGGGACGTCCGCTCGCCGATCGTGTCCATGTCGGCCTCGCCGGTGTTCATGTCGGCCGCCGTCTCGTAGGTCCCGTGGAGCGACTCCACCAGATCCGCGTAGCGCAGGAGGAGGGTGCGACGCGCAGGGCTCTCGCGCGGCGGGACCTCGGGGACCGCGATCACGGCCTTCCCACCCCCGAAGGGGGTGCCGGCCGCCGCGTGCTTCAGGGTCATCGCCCCGGAGAGCCGCAGGACATCGTCGAGGGCGTCGCCGGGGGTGACGTACGACGTCAACCGCGTCCCGCCCATCGCCGGGCCGAGGACCGTGCTGTGCACGCCGATGAACATCCAGGAAGAGGTCGGATCGTCGTGGTGGACGACGACTTCTTCGCCGTCCCAGCCGCGGACCAGGTCCTCCATCGCCACGACGGGAGTCTAGACGGCCCCCGAGATGTCATCCCCGGACGGGCTGTGGTGCAGCGGTGGCGGGCGCGCTCCGCGCGCCCGCCACCGTCGACCCGTTCACTCAGGGGTTGACCGCTACGCTCGAGGTGGCGATCCCGTTACAGACGAACGTGTCATCGGAGTCAACGGTCGTGTCACCATCGTCGACCCAGATCCCAGAGACACCGACGAGCTGATAATTCACGTTCGTGGTCGCGCCAGCCTTGGCCCTGATGTTGACCTGAACGATGGCCCTCTTCTCGACCCGCGCGAAGTCCCGGATCTTCTGCGGCGTGAGGTACGCCTTCCAGGTGACCCCGGTGACCGTGTTGAAGTTCAATCCGTTCGACTCGCACTGGCTGCCCATCGCGGCGGGAAGCGGGGCGCTCACGACCATGGGCAACGGCCCGTTGAACTGACCGTTCGTGCCCCAGGTACCGGCTCCGACACCGATCGCGCTGGTGTTGCTGACGCCGACGATCACGAACACGAACTGCCGGTCGTTCAGGTCCGCCATCGGCCGAAGGGTGAACTGCGCCTTAGTGCCCTGGCCGATGTTGAGGGTGTAGTCGAGGACCGTGAAGCCCTGCAGGACCCAGCAGGAGCTCATGGTGATCGCGAGCGCTCCTACCCCGAGCACGAGCAACAGCTTCTTCTTCATCCGGTTCCTCCCCCAGACCCATCCTTCGGACCTCACGGGTCCCTGAGGGGGCATCCTGCCATCGCGCAACCGGCCGCGCAAGCGGAGAGGCGGGCCGCACGGCCCGCCTCTCGGATGGTTCCGCTTTCGGATGACGGCTAGTGCATGTGGCCGTGACCGGCCGCCGTCTCCTCGTCCTCCTCGGGCTTCTCGACCACGGCGCTCTCGGTCGTCAGCACGAGGGCCGCGATCGAGGCCGCGTTCTGCAGGGCCGAACGGGTCACCTTCGCGGGGTCGACGATCCCGGCCTTGACCATGTCGGTCCACTCGCCGGTGGCCGCGTCGAAGCCCCGAGCGTCGCTCTCCTCTCGGATGTGCGACACGATCACGGAGCCTTCGTAGCCGGCGTTCTGGGCGATCCGACGCGCGGGCTCGGCGAGCGCTTCACGCACGATCGTCGCTCCCGTCGCCTCGTCGCCCTCCAGGTCGAGCTTCTCGAGGGCCGATTCCGCCCGGATCAGGGTCACGCCACCGCCGGGCACGATGCCTTCCTCGACGGCCGCGCGCGTCGCCGACACGGCGTCCTCGATCCGGTGCTTCTTCTCCTTGAGCTCGACCTCGGTGGCCGCGCCGACCTTGATCACTGCGACTCCGCCGGCGAGCTTGGCCAGCCGTTCCTGCAGCTTCTCTTTGTCCCAGTCCGAGTCCGTCTTCTCGATCTCGGCCTTGATCTGGTTGATCCGGCCCTGGACGTCGTCCTTCGAACCGCCGCCCTCGACGATCGTCGTGGTGTCCTTCGAGACCACGACTTTGCGAGCCTGACCGAGCAGGTCGAGTGTGACGTTCTCGAGCTTCAGGCCGACCTCCTCGGAGATCACCTGCGCGCCCGTGAGGATCGCGATGTCCTGGAGCATCGCCTTGCGGCGATCGCCGAACCCAGGTGCCTTCACCGCGACCGACGAGAAGGTCCCGCGGATCTTGTTCACGACGATCGTGGCGAGCGCCTCGCCCTCCACGTCCTCCGCGATGATCACGAGCGGCTTGCCGGCCTGCATCACCTTCTCGAGAGCCGGTACCAACTCCTGGACGCTCGAGATCTTCTTGTTGACCACCAAGAGGTACGGATCCTCGAGCACGGTCTCTTGGCTGTCGGGGTCGGTGATGAAGTACGGCGAGATGTAGCCCTTGTCGAACTGCATCCCCTCGGTGAACTCGAGCTCGATGCCGAACGTGTTCGATTCCTCGACGGTGATCACGCCGTCCTTGCCCACCTTGTCCAACGCATCGGCGATCGTCCCGCCGATCTCGGGATCCCCGGCGGAGATGGACGCGACGCTCGCGATCTCCTCCTTGGCCTCCACGTCACGCGCCTGGGACTTGATCGCCTCGACGGCCGCCTCGACGGCGCGCTCGATACCGCGCTTGAGCGCCATCGGGTTCGCGCCGGCCGCGACGTTCCGCATGCCGCCCTTCACCATGGCGCGCGCGAGCACGGTCGCGGTCGTCGTGCCGTCACCCGCCACATCGTTGGTCTTGGTGGCGACCTCCTTGGTGAGCTGGGCTCCCATGTTCTCCCACGGGTCCTCCAGCTCAACCTCCTTGGCGATCGTCACGCCGTCGTTGGTGATGGTCGGCGCACCCCACTTCTTGTCGAGCACCACGTTCTGGCCCTTCGGACCGAGCGTGATCGCGACGGTATCGGCGAGCTTGTCGACGCCGGCCTCCAGGCCGCGCCTCGCCTCTTCGCCGAACTTCAGCAGCTTCGAAGCCACCGGGTCCTCCTTCAGTTGATAGAAGATCCGGGCGGGGCTCGCGTCCCGAGATCCCGCCCGCTACAAGGTGAGTGCTACTTCCCGACGACGGCGAGGACGTCGCGAGCCGAGAGGATCTGATACTCGATCCCGTCGTTGCCCTTCCACTCCGTGCCGCCGTACTTCGAATAGATGACGGTGTCGCCGACGGATACATCGACCGGGACGCGTGCGTCCCCGCCCTCGTTGAACTTCCCGGGTCCCACCGCGACGACGGTGCCCATGACGGGCTTCTCCTTCGCCGTGTCGGGGATCACGAGCCCGGAGGCCGTCGTCTCCTCGGCCTCGGCCGGCTGCACGATGATGCGGTCCTCGAGCGGCTTGAGCTTGAAGTCCTTCGCCATCCCTGGATCTCCTCCCTGGTTCTTTCTTGGCCATCTCCCGCCCGGTTCTTGGGCCGGTTCTTGGCCGGTTCCTTCGGCCTCTCCTTGGGAGCGGCAGTGCGGTTAGCACTCGCCCCCCCTGAGTGCTAGCAGGATAGCCGCGGGAGCGCCGAAGGGTCAATCCGGCCGCGCGACCGCCGGCCACGCGCAGGATCAGTCCGTGTGACGCGACCAGACTTCGGGTGAGCGGGGTGCGCAGATGCCCTCCTGGATGCCGGGGGGCAGTATCCACGGCAGGCTACGCGAGACCCTGGCCCTTCAAACGCGAAGGCCGATCCGAGCCGTCCCCCGGATCCCCCGCCTATCATTCCATCCGACCCGATCCGTGCTCGAGATCGGGCACATCGATCGATCGGGGAACCCCTGAAGACCACGATCCGACCGGATGCGACGCTTCCTCGATGGACACTCCTGGCCGGGGGGGTGGTCGTGGTCGCGGCCGCCGTCGCCGCCGGGCTCGCCGCACCCACCGCGCCACGCGCGATCGCGCTCATCCCGATCGCGATCGCGCTGGGTCTCGCGGGCGTGGCGCTCGCCGTCACCCGGTTCGAGCTCTTCGTGGCATTGATCCTCGTCGTTCGAGCCAGCTTGGACACCGCCGACCTCGGTTCGGCCGCGCTGGACGCTGCCGGAGCCCTCTCCGTCGTGTTCGTGGCAGCCTCGGCCGTCTGGTTGCTCGCGCAGCGGTCCGAGGTGGCGACGCCATCTCCGACCGCCCCCCTGATCCCGCCGGTGACGGCACTCTTCGCCTGTGCGCTCCTGAGCGTGACCTTCTCGTCCCATCCGCTCGACAGCCTGTTCGAGGTCGTGCGGTTCGGCACACTCATCGTGATCGTGTCGGTCCTCGGCAGGTTGGTCAGGGACGGTCGGGACCTGCGGTTGATCCTCGTCGCTGCGATCGGGTCGTCGATCGTGCCGGTCATGGTCGCGATCGGCCAGATGGCCGGCCAGGGCGGCGTGTTCACGGCGTCGGGGCTCGACCGGATCAGGGGCACGTTCTTGCACTCGAACCCCTTCGCGACCTACCTGTTCTTGATGATCACGTTGATGGTCGCCATCTACCCTCACGTGGAGCGGCGCTGGAGACTTGCGCTCGCGCCCGTTACGCTCGCATGCGGCGCCTGCTTGATCGCCACCTATTCACGCGGCGCTTGGGTGGCCACCCTGGTGGCGCTCATCGTGATCGGGCTCCTGCAGGACCGGCGGATCCTCTGGATGGTCGGCGGCGCCATCGTCGTCATCGCCCTCGCCGTCCCCTCCGTGGCGGTTCGGCTGTCCGACCTCTCACAGACGCAGAAGGAGACTGGGGCGCCCGGGAACTCGCTCATCTGGCGATTCGATTACTGGCGAGAGGTCCTCGCGCTCCAGGACAATCCGGTGCTCGGGATCGGCTTCAAAGAGGTGGAGCGCAGCCTCGAGGGAGAGAAGGCTCCCCACAACGACCCGATCCGGATCTTCGTCGAAACCGGGCTCCTGGGATTCGCCGCATACGTGTGGCTGCTGATCACGTTGGGGATGCAGGCCAGATCCACCCTGCGGCGCGCGCCACCGGGCCTCCCCCGAGGCCTCGCCGTGGCATTCGCGGCCTCGTTCACCGGCATGCTGCTCCTGAGCCTGGCCGCGAACGTGATCACGCAGCTCGTGATCCTCTGGTATTTCGTCACGATCGTCGCTCTCGCGATGGTGTGGGCGCCGGCGGCGGCGCGGAGGCCGGAAGTCGCTCGCGCATGAGGATCCTGCACGTCAACAAGTTCCTGTACCGACGCGGCGGGGCAGAGAGCTACATGCTGGATCTCGCATCGAGGCAGGTCGCCGCCGGGGACGAGGTCGAGTTCTTCTCCACGAAGCATCCGCAGAACACGCCGAGTACCTTCGAGGCGTTCTTCCCCGACTACATCGAGCTCAACCCTCCTCCCGCATCGTGGCCGGAACGAGGGCGCGCGGCGGCGCGGGTCCTGTACTCGAGGTCGGCGGAGGTCGGCTTCGCACGGGTGCTCGACCGCTATCGGCCGGACGTGGTCCACCTCCACAATATCTACCACCACCTCTCTCCTTCGGTGCTGCGGCCCCTCCGCCCGCGAGCGATCCCCGCGGTGATGACGCTGCACGACTTCAAGCTCGCGTGCCCGACGCATCGGTTCATGGCCGGAGGGCGCGTGTGCGAGGCCTGTGTCCCCCGCCGCTTCTACATGGCGAGCTTGAAGCGATGCCACGACGGCTCGTTCTCGATGAGCACGCTCAACGGCCTCGAGCTCGCCACGCACACGCTCTTCGGCATGTACGACCCCATCAACCTCCTCGTCTGTCCGAGCCGGTTCATGCTCGAGAAGATGACCGTCGCGAACGTGTTCCCGACCCGCCTCCGATGGATCCCGAATTTCGTGGATGCATCGGCGATCGCGTCGAAGGATGCCCCCGGGGGCGGCGTCGTGTACGCGGGGAGGCTGTCGGAGGAGAAAGGCGTGGAGACGCTCGTTCGAGCCGCACCATCGATCGCTGCGCCGATCGACGTCGTGGGCGACGGACCCGACCGCGTTGAGCTCGAGCGTCTGGCGGAGCGCCTTGCCGCTCGGAACATCTCATTCCACGGCCACGTCGGTCAGGAGGCCGTGCACGAGCTCGTTCGTGGAGCCGCCGTCGGCGTGATGCCGTCGCGTGGCTACGAGAACGCGCCGATGGGGATCCTCGAAGCGTTCGCGTGCGGGGTCCCGGTCGTCGGAACCGCCCACGGCGGGATCCCCGAGCTGATCGAGGCGGGTGTCAACGGGGACCTCGTCCCGCCGGGCGACGAGGGAGCGCTCGCGAGGTCGCTGAGCCGGTTCACGGCAGATCCCGAGGCGGCCTTCGAGCAAGGGGTGGCCGCCCGCCGGAGGGCGGAAGTGGCGTTCTCTCCCGATGAGCACCTCGAGCGTCTCGAAGGCGTCTATCGGGAGGCAACAGCCATCGCCAGGCGGTCGTGACGATGCGCATCGCCATGATCGGTCAACGTGGCATCCCCGCGACGTTCGGCGGCGTCGAGCACCACGTCGAGGAGCTCGGTTCGCGCCTCGCCGATCGAGGCCACCACGTCACCGTGTACAGCCGGACGAACTACACCACCGAACGATTCGGCACGTACCGTGGGATGCGACCCCGGTACCTGCCGACCGTCGACTCCAAGCACCTCGATGCGATCGTACACAGCACCGTGTCGACGATGGATGCGATGCTGGCGAAGGCCGACATCGTCCACTACCACGCCGTGGGACCGGGGCTCCCAGCCGTGCTACCTCGGTACCTCTCCCGCGCGAAGGTCGTGTTGACGGTGCACGGGCTCGATGCGGAGCGAGCCAAGTGGAGCAGATCGGCTCGGTCGGTACTCCGCACGGCGCAATGGATGAGCGCTCGCGTCCCCGATGCGACGATCGTCGTGTCCCGCGACCTCGCGGATCATTTCCGAGAGCGGTACGGCCGTACGACGACGTACATCCCGAACGGCGTGGGCGAGCCGACACGTCGACCCCCGGGCCAGATCCTGACCCGCTTCGGCGTGCACGGGGGTGACTACATCTTGTTCGTCGGCCGGCTCGTCCCCGAGAAGGCGCCGGACCTGTTGCTCCGAGCATTCTCCTCGATCGAGGGCGAGACGAGGCTCGTGATCGCCGGTGGATCGAGCTTCACGGACACCTTCGTTCGAGATCTCCGGGCTGAGGCGGCCACGGACCCACGGGTCATCCTCCCCGGGTACGTGTACGGCGATCTCCTGGAGGAGCTGTACACCAATGCCGCCGTCTTCGTGCTCCCGTCGCTCCTCGAGGGGCTTCCGCTGACACTGCTGGAAGCCGCTTCCTATGGGATCCCCGTGGTGGCGAGCGACATCGCGCCGCACGTCGAGATCATCGGCGCCGATGGGCCCGGGCGGCGCCTCGTCGGAGTCGGGGACACCGCGGATCTTGCACGCGCCATCGCGAGCGTGCTCGGATCACAGGAAGAGGAGCGCGCCGGCGCGAGCGTCTTCCGGCGAGCGGTGCTCTCGAGCTATCGTTGGGACGAGGTCGTCGATACGACTGAAGCGGTCTACCGCGCAGTCTCTTCGGGCGCCGGACGGTCACCACGATCGTCGGCGGTCTGACCGAGGTCAAGGGCTCGTCGCCTGGAGGATCTCGCCAGTGTGCGGCGGCATCACGACGAGATCCTCGACACGGCCACCGTCGAGCGTGATGAAGGTGCCGGACAGCGTCACCTGCACCGATGCGTCGGTCGGATTCACGACCACGACCCCTCGTTCGAAGCGGCGCACGAACGCCGGCCCCGATCGGCGGTACCGATCCAAGGGGGCACCAAGATCGAGCTCGCTTCGAAGGGGTCTCGTCGGTGGCTCCTCGCGGCCTGCAGAGAAACCGAAATACGAACCGCCGTTCGTCCCGAGCAGGAACGAGGCCAGTGCGAACCGGTACCAGGTGCGCATCGTGGAGGGATCCGCCTGGACCCACACCTTGGTGAGCGTCATCACGATCCTCCCTCGCAACGCGGCATCCACCAACATGTCGACGTTCGCACGCCACGCTGCGACCGGCGGGTACTGACCAGGGTCGCTCCGCGCGCCTCGCAGCCACGCTTCGGCGATCCCGCCATCGATCCCGTCCAGCAGCCGGGCCGTAGGCGAAACGTCGGAGAAGTACGACGGTCCCGAGCTCAAACCGTTGCCGATGACGACCGCGGGATCCACGGCCAGCTTGACCGACGTGGCGAGTCCGGCGGTGGCCTCGATCCAGTCCTCCGGCTCCCACGGCCTGCCCGTGCGCGCGTCCACCGGCACCGCGGAGGTGAAGGATCCGCTCAGCGGAGCGAGACCGAGGACATCGATCATGCACCCGTCGTACCCGCTCTCCCGCAGGAATCGCCGGCAGGTCCGCACGCGATCACGGACCCAGCCCGGTTGGCTCGGATCCATGAGGTACTGGCCCGACCACTCCCCGATGCTCCGGACGTAGGACCCGTCCGCGTCCTTGAGATACCAGGACTCCGGGAACGTGCCTGGGGATTGCGACTTCCACGCGAAGGTCCCCATGACGTAGGCGTACACACGGAGGTCGGGATTGACCGCGCGCATCGAACCGATCACGTTCGGATACGTGACCCGCAGCGCGGAGATCGCGTGCAACCTCCGCGCGTCAGCCAGCGCATGCGGTCGCGTCGGATCGTGTGTCCTGGACTCGTTCTCCGCGGCCCACACCTTCAGGATGGGTCCCGGGAGGTTCTCCGGGACCGGCAGCGGCGGGGTCGCAGAGGGCCGATCCGAGCGAGCGGAACGGTCGGGACCGCGCTGACTCAAGAGAGCGGCGACCACCGCCACGGCCGCGACCGCTGCGACGGAAAGGAGCGCCAAGGAAACGGTCGGGCGGCGGATGCGCACCCTCTCAGTCCCGGCTCAGGGAGAGAAGACCTTCACGCGGTGATTGCGAGAGTCACCCACGTAGACATCGCCCGATCCATCGACGGCGATCCCGACGTAGGGCGATCGAAGTTGCCCGTCCGCCGTGCCGGTCGAGCTCCACGACCGTACCAACGTGCCCGTGGGTGTGTACTCGCGGACGCGCCACGTGAGGACGTAGACCTTCCCACCCGACACCTCGACCCCGTTGGGCACGTCGAGGGTCGAGAAGCTCCGGATCCAGCTGCCGCCGGTGTCGTACACGTGGATCCGCCGGTTGGTGGCATCGGCGACGTAGACCGCCCCATCGGCGACATCGACGGATCGGAGAGAACCCAACGGCTGACCCGAGCCGGCTCCCCATCGGGTGACGATGCCGATCAGGGACCCCGTCGAGGAGAAGATCGCCAGCTGGTTGTCGAACTCATCGGCCCCGTAGACACGCCCGGTGGACGTGTCGACCCCGACGTCGCGAGCCCATCCCTTCGCGAACGCGGGACCTCCGGGCATTGGGAAGCGCCGGTCGAAGGAGCCGTCCGAAAGTACCCACCGGTCGATGACCCGCTCCTCCCGGTTCGCGATGTAGAGGAACCCACGGGCATCGTCCACCTCGATGCCGCCCGGTAGGTTGAGCGTGCCCGGCGAGGACCCGCGCCCGATGCCCCAGTGGGCCAGCAGCGCGCCGTTCGGGGAGAACTTCTGGATCCACTGGTGCCAATAGTCCGAGACGTAGACGTTCCCCTGCGCGTCGAGCGCAACGCCGTGCGGCTGCAGGTGGCCGTCCCACGGCGGCGGTTGGTTCCCGATCTGCTGCCCCGTGGACGTCCCGTTCAAGTTCCACAGCAGGATGCGGTAGTTCCACATGTCGGCAACAGCGAGTGTCGAGCCATCGACGAGGAGGCCGCGTGCCCCGTAGAAGATGTCGAGCGGTCCGCTGCGGTGATACGGCAGCCCGTTGCCGAGGCTCGACATCGGCGAACCGGTCGCCGAGAAGCGGATGACGCGGTTGCCGCCGACGTCCGCCACGTACACGATCCCGGCCCCGTCCACCGCGATCCCCCGCGCGTCCTTCGTCATCTGCCCGTTGCCCGTGCCCTGGCTCCCGAACGAGCCCAGCCAGGCCCCGGTCACGCTGAACTTGGCGACGCGGAAGTTCCGCGCATCCGTGACGTAGAGCGCGTTCTGGCCGACGGTCGAGAACTCGATCGACATCGGCGTGTTGAGCTGCCCGGTTCCGGATCCCTCCCCTCCGAACTGGGCCAGGTACTGGCCCGTCGGAGAGACCTTGACGATCCGGTCCTTCAGGTCGATCACGTAGGCGTTCCCGTTCGCATCGACGGTCACGTCCCCCGGATTGCTGAGCGCTCCGCCCGGCGAGTTGGCGAGGGTGGTGGTCACAAGCAGAGCACCGGTGTCGACGTCAAGCTTCAGCAGGCGGTGAGCACTCGTGTCCGCGATCCAGAGGGCACCCGAGGTTGCGTCTCGCCCGAGGCCCCGCGCCCTGCTGATGTGCGACGCGTCATTGCCGATCTCGCCGCACGTGAAGTACGTCCGGAGGATCGTGCTGCGATCGGGCGCATACTTCTTGAGACAGGCGAGTCCCTCGTCGATCACGTACCAGTTGCCTTCGTCGTCGCGAGCCATGTCCACCGGACTGATCTCCGCGGTCGCGAAGCGGCCGATGTCTCGGTCGTACATGGGCACAGGTGCCGCCGCGGAGACATCGACCGTCACCGTGTAGCCGGCGCTCCCCGTCTTCGCCTTGACCCCGACCTTCCAGGTTCCCGACACCTGCGCGTCGAACGTGACCACCTCCGGCCTCGCCGTGCTGTTGCCGGTCCCCCTCACCCAGGTCCCGTTCTGGTCGTAGAGGGACAGCGTGAGGTCGGCCGACGTGTCCCAGTCCAACGTCGCCGTGATCGTCGCGGGAGCGGTCACGGCGAAGGTGTGTGACTGGAACGACGTCCCCGAGGCGCTGACGGACCCGGTGAAGTCGACGGCCATCGCCGCTGTCGCGGGGACGAGCACCAACGTCGCCACGAGCAGCACCAGTCCGGAACGTGTCGATGGTCGGTGGGCGATCCTCATGATTACCCGACGTTGAGGGCGTAGACCCGGCGGGTCGATGTGCTGACGTACAGGCGGCCGTCGGGGCCGAACGTCAGGTACCTCGTGTTCCCCAGAGTTCCCCCCGGCACCGTGGCGCCGGTGACGGCGACCTGACATCCGGTCCCGTCGAGGTTCATCCGCACGACGCGCTGGTTCTCCGTATCGGCCACCCAGAGCTGCGTTCCCGCCGGTGAGACCTCGACATCGGTCGGACCCCTGAGCGCCACGCCGCCGCAGGTGGGCCTCAGTCGCGCGGTCAGCGTCCTCGACGTCGTGTTCCACACGACGATCTCGTTCCTCGTGGGCAGCGCGACGTACGCCGTGGCGCCGTTCACGCTCATCCCGCGCGGCACCAGCATCTGGTTCGCCCCGGTTCCGCACGTCCCCATGTGCGACAGCAGGACGCCGGAGGTGTCGAAGATCTGGAGGCGGCAGTTCGTGACATCGGTCGTGTAGAGCTGCCCGTTCTCGAAGTCCACACCCATGACGCCGCCGAGGAACCTTCCGGGGGCCGAGCCCTTGCTGCCGATCCGGTTCACGAACGTGCCGTCGAGCTCGTACTGGATCACGGCGTTGCCGTTGTCCCCCATCCAGAGGTACCCACCGCCGTACTCGACGGTGCGCGGATAATTGAACGCTTCAGGATCGGTGACGTAGTTCTCCCCGCGATACCCGAAGTCGTAGAGGAATCCCGGGCAGTTCGTCTGCGAGAGACATTGGGACGACGTGTCGAACGCCTGCATCCGCTGTTCGTACGTATCCACGACGAACAACCGCCCGTCCGGCGACACGGTCACCCCGTTGTCGAGGTTGTACCCCCCGTCCGGCGGCGGCTGCGGACCGGTCGACCACGGGAGAGGGGTGGCGTTCGTGTCGAACTTCCACACCCGATAGCCCCAGGTGTCCCCCACCCAGAGGTGCCCAGCGTCGTCGGCCGCGACGTATCGGACCGAGTCGAACTCGGTCGTCGACGACGAGCCGTACTGCCGCACGAACGTCCCGTCGAGCCGGTACTGGTAGACGAGGTTGTGATACGCGCCCACGGCGTACAGGAACCCGTTCGTCGGATCGATCGCCACGCCGCGGACGTCATTGAAGTCACCCTTGGTGGGGAAGTTCCGGACCCAGTTCCCGCTCTTGTTGAAGACCACGATCCGGCGGGTGGAGTGCTCGTACACGTAGATGTTGCCATCGGGGCCGAAGTCCATCCCCTGCGTGAGATGGTTCGTGATCCCGGAGCCGGTCCAGTTGAACTCGAACAGGAACGAGCCACTGGGCGCGTAGACGTAGACGGTCCCGCACTTCGGGTCCGAGACGTAGATCCGACGGGTCACAGGGTCGACGAGAACATGCGTGGGGACGTTGAGCCTGCCGCCTCCGCACCCGAACCCGTAGTTCGGAGAGCCACCCCGCCCGATCGTCTGCACCCAGTTCCCGTTTCCATCGAACGCCACGACGCGAGAGCAGTTCTGGTCGGCGACCCAGACGTTCCCGTCCGGATCGACCTCCACGCCGTAGGGGACGCAGATGCCACCCGGCGCATCGCGGGGGGCCGTCCTCGAGACCTGCCCGAGGAAGGCTCCGGTCGCCGAGTAGCGGCGGACGCGGTTGTTCCAGTAGTCGCCGACGATCACCGTGTTGTTCGTGGGATCCCAGGTCATCCCGTACGCGTAGAGACCGGCGGGCCCCGAATAGCCGAAGGTGCCGGCGTGCGTGACCGTCCCTGCGGGATCGGGAACCACGTCGACCGTCAACGTGTAGCTCGTCGATCCTGAGATCGCCCTCACACCGAGCTTCCAGGAGCCCGTCGCGGACACCGACTGCACGATGGTCTCGGGCTTGGCGACACTCCCCCCAGTCCCCTTCACGAACCCACCGGAAGGATTGAAGAGCAAGAGATCGATGTTCGCGGCCGGGTCGGACCAGTCCAGCGTCGCCGTGATCGTGCTTGGCTGCGACACGGTGACGAAGTGCGCCCGCCAGTTCGGCCCACTCGCGTTCACGGTGCCCGTGAACGTCTCGGCCGCGACGGCCTGGGGAGCGAGGGCGGTCAGCGTCGCGAGCGTCGCGACCCAGACCGTCGCGATCCCGAGAGCCCGGCGCGTGGGCCGTTGCCGAGGCGACGCGTTCGATGGACGTGCGGATGAGCTAGCCAAGTTGGAACACCTCCACCCGGTCGCCCCATTGGTCCGCCACGTAGAGCAGCCCACCGGCGATCGCAACCTTGGTCGGATAGGTGAATCGTCCGTGCCCGGTCCCGATGGATCCGAACACCTGTCGCACGACGCCTGCCGCACTGAACTCGATCAAGCGATTCCATGTGGAATCTGACGCCCAGACACGCCCGAGCGCATCCACTCCAACACCGCCGGCGTAGTGGAGGTTCGAGGCACCGAACGACGACAGCGTGGCCCCCGAGGCGACGTCCAGTTTCACGATCCGATGGTTCGCGCCGTCGGCGACGAAGACCGCGGATCCAGAGACGGCGACGTCCTCTGGGTTGTTCAAGCCCGTGGCCGTCCAGACCACGGAGGGACCCGAGGGATCGATCCGCTGGACGCGGTCGTTGACGGTGTCCGCGACGATCAGGTCCCCACCGACCGCGGCGAGCCCTTCCGGCCAGTGGAACTGGAGGGAACCGGTTCCGGGATTCCCGGTGCCGATCGAGCGCCCCGTCGGTGCGCCGTCACGACTGAACTCGAGCAGGCGATGGTTCCGCGAATCGGCGACCCAGACGGTCCCTGCGACGGAGTCGATCGTGATGTCCCTCGGCCAGTTGACGCCCGAGAGATCGAGGTTCCACCCACGATGTCCCCACGTCGTCTCCAGGGACCCCGTCAGCGAGAACCGATGGATCCGTTGGTTGAGGCCGTCGACCACGAACAGATCCGAGTCGACGGCGATCCCTGATGGCTCGTTGAACTGACCGGCCGGCGGTTGGGTGACGGCGCCGGGGACCGTGTTCAGCTGCTGCCCGTCCTGATCGAAACGGAGGATCCGGTAGTCCCAGAGGTCGGCCCCGTACACGGACGGAGCGACTCCGGGGCCGACAGCGACCCGCCGGAGGTGGGTGAACTCTCCGACGCCGGCCCCGGGGGATCCGTACGCCTGGACGAACGTCCCCGTGGACGTGAGCTTCTCGATCCGGTTGTTGTTGGAATCGGCGACGTAGACGAACCCCGAGTCGTCGACGTCCACGCCGTAGGGACGGTTGAACGAGGATCCGCCGCCCGCAGCCGTCCAGTTCGCGATGAACGCGCCTGCCGGCCCGAATTTCACGATGCGGTTGTTCGCGAAGTCGGCAACGTAGATGTTGCCGGCTGCGTCCGTCGCGGCGTCCCTCGGCTGCCTCAGCTGACCGTTCCCCGATCCCGGACCGCTCCCCACGATCCTGATCAGCGTCCCCGACGGGGAGCGAACCTGGACGCGATTCCTTTGATCCTCGGTGACGAGGATGATGTCGCCTCCTGAGCCGTCCACGCCGGAGGAGATCCCCATGAGACCTGTGAACCCCGTCCAGGCGGCGCCGGGGGCGCCGTTCCCGGCGTCGATGGGAACCACGCGGCCGTTCCCGGTGTCGCCCACGTAGACGGTGCCATCGAGGAACGCGACATCACGCGGGTAGAGATACTTCGCCGTCGAGCCGGATCCCCGTGTCCCGACTCGCCACAGTTGCGTTCCTGCCGGCGTATACGCGGCGACCTGGCTGTTGCCGGTGTCGGCGACGTAGACGGTGCCGCTCGGCGCCACGTCGAGCCCGGAGGGATAGACCGCGGCATGCCCCGACCCGCCGATCGTCCTCACGTACGAAGGGGGGACCGGACCTCCTCCGCCCGCCGGAGCCACGTCGACGACGACGGTGTACGTGGCCGACCCCGATTGTGCTTTGACGCCCACCTTCCACGTACCGGTGATCCCCGACTCGTGGACGACCACCTCCGGCTTGGCCGAGCTTCCCCCCGTGCCCGCGACGAACGCGCCGCCCGGGTTGTAGAGGAAAAGGTTCAGGTCGGCGCTCGCATTGTCCCAATCGAGCGTCGCCGTGATCGTGCTCGCCTCGGTCACCGAGAACAGGTGCGAGCGGAACGCCGTCCCGCCGGCGTTCACGGTCCCGGAGAACGAGAACGTCGCCGCCGTCACCGCGGGAGCGGCCACGAAGAGCATGAGCCCCGCGCTGAGGAGGAGCGCGGAGATGCGCCGCGATCGAGCCAAGCGTGCCGCAGTCAACGTGCGATCCCCTCCCCTCCGAGGGCGTTGCGATAGCCCAGGCGCTCGAGATGCTCGCCGAGGACCTCTTCGATCTGCTCGACGTCCGCGAGATGCAGATCACGACGGAACGCATCCGTCCGCGTCGCGTCGAACCCATGATGGCGGAAGTTCCTTGCGAAGGCATCTGTCCAGGTGAGGCCGATGAACGAGAGCAGCTCTCGCGTTCGCCCCTCGGGATCGTCGAGGAAGTCCTCGAAGCGCACCTCGAGCCAGCGGTCAGCGGGGATCGCCTGCTGAGCCTCGTCGAATGCATCCATCAACAGCTTCCACTGGATCGCGGCCAGGACCGGGAACGATCGACCCGCGGCGTCCCACTCCTTCTCGTATCGCTCCGGAAGCGGTCCCCATCCCCAGGAATCGAGGCCCCGATACCCGCGCCACCACGGCATCTGCAGCAAGGAATTCGCGACCGCTCTGCCATCTCGTACCACGTGTACGAACCGAACCGACGGGAGGATCGCATCGATGAACCGCGCCCGCGGCCAGCCGGTGAACTTGTGCACGAAGGTGACTTTGCCCTGCGCGCGAGCTTGACCGCGGAAGAACGCACCGAACCGATCGGCGAGCCACGGGGTCGCGTCTCCCGCGACAAGATCGCGCGCCGGAGTGGAGATCACCGGCGAGACCGCTGCATCGAGGATCCGGTAGCCCTCCGAAGGTGCGAGCCGGAAGCGACCCTTCTGCGTGAATCGCGTCGGCATCCGGCGGTACAGGGACGCCGCCACCCCCACCGGGAGCTGGACGCGGAGCCGGTCATCGATGTTGGAGACGAATCCCACGTCGGGGTGACGGGCCAGCACCTCATGGACGAGGCTGGATCCGCATCGACCGGTGCCGAGCACGAAGACGAAGGTCGATTCAGTCGTCATAGCCGTACCTGTCCAGACCGACCCGTTGGATCGTCGTGATCCGCTCCACCACGGATGGCTCGAGCCGGCCCCTCCAGTCGTTCTTGTCGGTGATCGGAAGTGCGGAGAGCGACCCGCGCCAGCCGGCGTCGTCGCGAAGACCCACGTACTCGGCGATGCGCCGGAAGCCGTTCAGCGGGTCAACGACAAGATCCTCATACCGGATCCGCGTCACCTGCTCGTCGGGAACGACCCGGAGTCCCTCGTCGATCGCAGCCAGCTCCTCAACCCAGTTCCTGGCGCACATCTCCCAGGGATCCTTGCCCTCGGCGCGCCAGCGTTCGGGCGCTCCCCCGTACCACCAGACCATGCTGCTCCCCCACCAGTCCACGCGGGAGAGCGAGTCCGCGACCGCGCGTCCGTCTCGAACCAACACGACGAACCGCGCCTTCGGGAAGACCTCGTGGAGCATCGGGATCCGGAGGTTGTTCGCGATGCGTTTCGACACGAAGCACGATCCGCTGCCAAGCGACCGGATCGAGTCGAACGCTGCGGGGAGAGCGTTTCGAGGGTCGACCGGGGCCGGAGGTGGACCTCCTGGACGTTCCACACCGGCTCGCGTGTAGACGGGCTCGCCCTCGACCGGCGTGGGGAACATCCGATCGATGAGCCGCCGCGGCGTTCCGTACACGTAGGCGTTGGAGTCACGACCGAACCAGATCTGACGCGCTCCAGAAGGGAGTCGACGGGGCACCCGGTTCAACGCCGCCACCACAGGGAGACGGGGGAACCTGGCGCTCCAGTTCGAGATGAATGCGACCTCCGGATGGAGGCAGAGGCCCTTGTAGAGCAGCGTCGTTCCGGACCGCGCGGGACCGAGGATGAAGACCGTACCGGTCTCGGCTCGTGCCGCGCTTGTTTGCCCTCGATCGATCACCTGTGCCATGTCATCCCTCAGTACGCACCGTCACCGCGGATGACGGCCGGGATGGTGCGGATCAGGAGGAGCAGATCGAGGCGGAGCGTCCATGTCCGGATGTACTCGAGGTCCATGTCGACCCATCGGAGGAAATCCACATCCGACCGACCGCTCACCTGCCAGATGCACGTGAGCCCGGGCGCCACGAGCGTGCGCTGGCGAGCATCTGAGCTGCACAGTGCGAACTCCTCCGGGAGCGCGGGGCGGGGGCCTACGAGGCTCATGTCTCCGCGAAGGACGTTCATCAGTTGTGGCAGCTCGTCGAGGCTCAAGCGTCGGATGACCTTCCCGACAGGAGTGATCCTGGGGTCGTCCGGAACCTTGAAGACGGGGCCGATCGTGTGTCGATTGCGATGCGCGTGAAGGTGCCGGAGATCGTGTGCGTCGCGGACCATCGAGCGGAACTTGTACATGGTGAACGGATGTCCCCCCTCCCCGATCCTGCGTTGCGCGTAGATCACCGGCCCGGGAGACGTGAGTGCGATCGCGATCGCGATCACGAGCATCAACGGCGATAACACGATCAGCAGCGTGAGGCTCCCCACGATGTCGAGGAGGCGCTTCACAGCTAATTGCCAAGGCCGCGCGGCGAGCAGACCGACAGCGTCGAGTCGCTCAACCCTCCGCTCCAGGTCAACTGGCACATCCGGTGGTGCGACCTCCGGGCGAACGAGGTCGATGACCATCGGGCGGGTGGCGTCCGTGAGGTCGAGGACCGGTCCTCGGGCGCTCTCGCCTTCGTCCGCTAGGCGGATATCGCTTTGATGCACCTCTTCGGGATCCGGTGAAGGGGCGGGAGCATCGTCTGTTGGCTGCTCAGGTTCCTCTGCCGGAGCGGAGGCGGGGGGGACCGACGCCAAGGAACGCACCCTCCTTTGCATGCTCCGATGATCCGAGTTGACCTGGACCGACGGCTCTTGCCCATTGCGGCACGAGTAGACACCCCTCCACGCAAGACAGGGACTCGATGGATCCTGAGAGAGGGGGGATCAACGTCTGTCCTCCATCTGGGTGAGGGCCCCATCCTACACATCCACCCCCCGTTCGGCTTAGGCCGGATGACGAAATGGTCGATCAGCGGCGAGCGCTGGTGGGAGCCGATGACGGATCCTCGTCAGATCCGGCGACGCTCGGCGGCGGGACCTGGGACTCGACAGACGACTGGCGATCTTCAGAAGGCCCGGCAGCCGGCCCAGGGGGCGCTGCTCGCCTGGTGCGCCTGGATCCGGAAGGTTGCTTGCCGCCACCCTTAGAGCTGGTGCCCCTGGATCCGGAAGGTTGCTTGCCGCCACCCTTGGATACCGGCTCGCTCTCATGCTCCCGAGCGGGACTGGAGGATCCCTCATCCACCGATCGCTGGCGTCCGCCTACCCGTTCGACGGTCGAAACTCTTTCGTCGGCCGTCGATATAGACCTCTTCTCTGTGGAACCCTTCATCTCTTTGGCCGGCACTGAGTCGGCGGCTTGCTTCTTCGCTTCCTCGGCCTTCTTCTTCGCTTCCTCGGCCTTCTTCGCTTCCTCGGCCTTCTTCTTCGCTTCCTCGGCCTTCTTCGCTTCCTCGGCCTTCTTCGCTTCCTCGGCCTTCTTCGCTTCCTCGGCCTTCTTCTTCGCTTCCTCGGCCTTCTTCGCTTCCTCGGCCTTCTTCGCTTCCTCGGCCTTCTTCGCTTCCTCGGCCTTCTTCGCTTCCTCGGCCTTCTTCGCTTCCTCGGCCTTCTTCGCTTCGCTCGGCCCTCGGCGCTTCCTCGGCCTTCTTCTCGCTTCCTCGGCCTTCTTCGCTTCCTCGGCCTTCTTCGCTTCCTCGGCCTTCCTGGCGGCTTCGGCCCTCCTTGCGACCTCCGCTCTCTCAGCGGCCTCGGCCATCCTTGCGACCTCCGCTCTCTGAGCGGCCTCTGCCCTCTTGGCTTCCTCGGCCCTCTTGGCTTCCTCGGCCCTCTTGGCTTCCTCGGCCCTCCTTGCGACCTCCGCTCTCTGAGCGGCCTCGGCCCTCTTGGCTTCCTCGGCCCTCTTGGCGGCCTCAGCAGTCGCGATCGTCACCCTGGCCTCGTGCGCCTGTTGGGCTGCCTTCGCCTCCTGGGCCGCCTTCGCCGGCCTGGCCTCTGGCGCGGCCGCTTTGGCCTCCTGGGCCGCCATCGAGCCATCCGCTGGGTCGACCCGCTGCCTCGGCTTCATCGGCCGTTCGGTCGATCGACCGCCGGAGGTTCGGTCCGGAGCGCTTGGTGCACCGCGCAGAGTCGCCAGCCCGGCCTCGAGAGGCGCCGCGGGGTCGATCGGATCCGGAACGGGAGCGAGATCGTGGTCGTCGGGATGGTCGAGTCGGTGGACGGGTCCCGGCTCGCCCTGGGTCTCGTCGCCGTGCCGTCGGGCTACCATCGCCTGGAGCCGAGAGGCCGGGGATCGATCCTCGACCGGCAGTCGTCTCCGGAGCCGGGCCCAGGGGGACGCGGGCCCTCCGGGGATCACCTCAAGGAGCACGACGAACGCGACGGCGAGGATCGTGGCGATCACCACGGTGGGAACGACGATCCTGATGAAAGTCTGCGTCCTCGAGACCTTCGATGCATCCGTGGAAGAGATCACGCTTCCATCGGACGAGGAGGCTTCCTCGATGCTGGCGAGGGATGAAGCGGCCCCATCTCGGGCGATCTCCGCAGCCGTCAGTGCCCTCTGTGCCCGACGTTGTTCGGCCGCGATGTCCTCGTACTCGGATCGCTCCGGGATCAGCTTCGCTTCCTTCTCGTCGAGCCGCGCCTGGAGCTCGTCAGCGAGCGCGTCGTCCCCGTCGGCGAGAGCCACACCGATCTCGTCGCGCAGGTCCTCCATCCTGCTGGACTGCCGTTGGAAGACCTGCGCGGGATCGAGGTACCCGGTCTCCTGCTGGAACGCGAGCATGTCCGTTCCCGCGGACTCGGCGCGGTCGCGGGCGAACGCGAGTTGGGCGTCGAACGGTTCGAGTCGCGATCCCAGGAGCAGCATCAGCGCTTCCCGCGCTGCGGAGACGACTGCGTCCTCTGCGACATCCGGATCGCCGTGCGTGAATCGGACCTCCACGACACCGCTGTTCGAGACGCGGGTCGGCTCGAGCCCCGCCTTGACGTCGCCGGGAGAGACCCCCACGGCATCCGCGGTGCGCACGGCGACGCGATCCGTGGTCAAGGCCGCCTGGAAATCACTGATCGACTGCGACACCGCGGCGATCAAAGATGAAGAACCGGTCGATGTCGGGACGACCACCGTGGCGGTCGCCGTGTACAACGGCGGCCGGGCGAGGAACAGGATGGTGGCGAGCGCCGCCGCGACGACCACGATCACCACGACGACCCTCGAGCGCCGGAGGACGAATCGTACGTATTCTGCGATCTCCACGCCGCCCTCCCGTCGATGACGGAAACGGGATGCGCGCCCCCTCGGGCGCGCGTGGTCACTCTACCCGTCGGGATGGATCGTGCGGCGAGCCATCGCCGCGTCGAGGGCGGATTGGAGGCCCTCGCACCGCTCTCTGATCCGCCCGTCGATGACGACGCCCGGGTCACCGGGATCACGGCGCTCGATCCCTTCGATCAGCACGTCCCTATAGGGCAGCCCGACGAAGGCGCAGAGGGAACGCATCGAGGCCTCGGGCGCTTCGATCGTCGCCTCGTACGACGCCAGCGCCACGTCCGAGCGACCGTCGAGGGCCAGCTCGAAAAACAACGAATTCCTCACGAACCAGAACAGCGCCGCGGCCGACTCCGGCGTCATCCTGTCGTAGTCGAAGGTCCGGATCAACGCGAGACTCTTCTCGCTGAGGCCCCCGGCCTGCCAGAGGTGAGACCCGTTCCCCGCAGCGATCCGCCGGAGCGCCCGCCGGTTCGAGTCACCGAACTTGGCGACGCTCGACCGAACGCGGCCTCGATAGCCGCGGTATGCCCAGATCGCGAGACCCCGGCTCGGAGTCGTGAGCGCGTCGAGGAGCTCAGCGGTGCGGTGGGAATCGCAGAGAGGCTTGAAGAGCACGAACGCGTGCTTGCTTCCCTCGACGATCGTGCGGATCACCGGCTCTTCCCGCAGGCGGAACCGCGTGAACGCGCTGCGGTCGTTCTCGTTGTGGACCTCGAACTCCGGTGCGCGTTCCAGCCCCCTCGTCAGCATGTTCGTACCGGATCTCTGGAGCCCCACGAGGAAGACCGGCACCGCGTTCGGCCGATGATCGTGCGCCAGCCGCCACCGTGCTCGCCGGATCGCGACGGGGATCCGTGCGAAGGGGTCGAGCTGATCCTCCTCGATGAGCCGTCGCAGGCCTTGGGTCCTTACCCATCCGACGTGACGACGCACCCGGAAGAGTTGCCAGCGCAATTCGGGGGTGGATGCCGGGTCCGGCTCGGTCTCATGATCGCGGTGATCGGCCATCGAACCGAGTGTAAGCGCGAGCCATCGGCCGATCGGAGTCGTCCTGGATCGTCAGTGCGGCGGCGCCTCATCCTGACTCAGCATCGATCTCCAGATCCGAACGCGGAGTGCCAGCAGGGCGAGCACCAGAACCGCGCACGCCACCGCCCCAGGAAGCGCCACAGCGACCGATCGCTGGATCAACCCCCTGGATGCGGGAAGCGTCGCGAGGGTCACCGCCGCGGCCGCGGCCGCGAGCCCAGAGGCGATGACGATCTTTCCGAGGATGCGAAGGAGCGGAGCGATGGGGAGATGGATCCGCCGATCCACCGTGAGGGAGCCGTGAAGGAGGTTGCCGATGCTCGAGAGCACGTAGGCCAGCGCAAGGCCCCGGATCCCGAAGGACCAGACGAGGGCTGCCGCGAGCGCGATATCCAGCCCCACACCGAGGGCAACGTTGTGGAACGGGACGACGGTGTTGAGTCGTGAGTACCAGAACGATTGGAAGACACGCGTGATCGCGTCGAGTGGGAACTGGAGCGCGTAGATCGCCAGGACCGACCCGAGCAGAGCCGCCGACGGAGCGTTGAAAGCTCCGCGCTGGAAGAAGAGACTCACCAGCGGTTCCGCGAGCACGATGACGATCCCGGTGAGCGGGATCGAGATCAGCGCCATCAACCTGACCCCGTCTCCGACGATCCGACGGCTGACATCGTCATCGTGACGAGCTTCCGACAGGCGTGGCAGGAGTGCGACCACGATGCTCCGGAAGAAGATCGCCCCGCCGAGGCTGTTCACCACGACCCAGGCGTAGTTCAGGATCGTGATGGAGCCGGGAGGCAGGAACGACGCAAGGAATCGCTCGACGGCACGGGCGAACATGTTGAGCCCCGTCCCCGCGAGCGGGAGCCGGAGGAGTCGGAACGCGACCCGGATCTCCGGATCGCGGAAGCGAACCCGCGGCCGGAGGCGAAGCCCTCGGGTTCGCGCGACCCCGTACATGTATCCCAACTGGAGGATCCCTCCGACGACGTAGCCGATCGCCACGGCAGGCACGCCGAGACGGCCCGCCAGGAGCAGCGTCGTCGCGAGGACCGCGAGGTTCTCGACGATCGGCATCGAGGCAGGAGCCGCGAAGGAGGATCGCGCGTTCAGGAGCGCGCGGATCACCTCGGCGCCGACACGGGTGATCACGGTGAAGAACAGCAGAGCCGTGATCAGAGAGGCGGACGCCTTCGTCGCGGACGAGGCGCCCGGGGCCAGGATCGACGGGAGGACCGACGAGAGGAGGACGCCGAGGGTGGCGACGGCGGTCGCGATGACCAACGACGTCCCGAGCAATCCCTCGACACGATCCCGCGCCCCATCGGATCCGTGCTCGCGGAACCACGTATCGATCAATGGCACGAGTGCCTGGTTCGCGGATGCGAGGAGAACGGAGGCGAGTGCGAACGGGATCGTGGCCGCGATGAAGAACGCGTCGGTCCGCCCGCTCGCACCGAAGAGAGCGGCGATCGTCGCGTCGACGGCGAAGCCGGTGAGGACGCCGGCTGCTGCGAGCGCCGCGATCCCGCTGGAGGTGCGCGCGAGGCCATGTCGTCTGCCTGCGGGGCCCTTCTCGGCCGGTGGGTCAGTGGATCCCGTCGTGTGCCCCCGACGTCCGGGACCGAGGGTGATCCGAACACCACCTGCCACGCGTCATCGCGAGGAACCTCGCTCGACGCTCCCGGGCATGGTCGACGCCTGCGGATCGACGTGGTGGACGCGGAGGAGATCTCGCTCGACGAGATCTTCGATGAACCCGGTCACTTCCAGCGCCAGCGCGGGGGGCGCATCCTCGAACATCGCGGCGACCTGAGGAACGACCTCGCCCATCGGTTTGCCGTCCCCCACCGTCTCCCAGATCACCGACCCGGTCTGGTTCAGCCCATGGTAGGCGGCCGTATCGAGATTCAGGAGGACGGCGCCGCCCCCATCGGCGAGCTTCCGGTACTCCACCCGAGGGTTCCGGACGATCAGCTCCGTGCTCTCGATCATCGGCCTCAGCTTCTCCGCTCGCCCGACCACCCGTCGCCCGACGACCGGGCAACCAGCCGCCCATGCTATCGACGAGGGCGGCCTCCGCGGAAGGACCTCCCGCCGCGCCCAGCCCACCGATCTACGCCGCCACCCATCTGGGCGTCGCGTAGGGTGTGCGTCCGGGCAGATGGCGCCCGGAACCGGGATGGCATACGACGTCTGCTTCGGCTACGAGCTGCGGTCCGACCTCGCCTTCGAATACCTTCGCGAAGGGGGAGCGACCGGCGTGCTCGAGGTTGCCGAGACCCGGCGCACCGATGCCGGCGAGAGCGGCGAACCGGTCCGGGAGTGGCTCCCCCGGCCCGACCGCCCCTTCACCTCGCGCCTGTTCCGAGAGGATCACCGATGGCGTCTGTGGGTGACCGATATCGGCTCCTTCCACATCGATCCAGTCGCCGGTTCCATCGAGGTTCCTCGTGACGCGCCTCCCTTGCTGAGAGAGGAACGGCTCTGGGGGATCCCGACGGTCCTGTGTTTCCTCTCGCGAGGAGATCATTCGCTCCATGCCGCGAGCGTCGAGAGCGGTGGGCGCGCGGTCGTGTTCGGAGCACCCGGCCGCTTCGGCAAGACGACCCTCGCGGCCGCGCTCGTGAGCGCGGGATATCGCCTGTTGAGCGAGGACTCCACATGCCTTCGCCGTTCCGATGAAGGGATCGACGTGGTTCCGGGACCAGCGATGCTCCGGATCCGACGCGACCCCGATCGATCGCCGGAAGTTCCCGGCGGGCGCGTTCTGCATGTCGATGAGCGGGTCCATCTCGCTATCGAACCGACGCTCCGGGGGACCGGGGATCCGGTCCCTGCCGACGCGATCGTGCTGCTCCGGGAGGCGAACTCGGGGGATCCTCGCCTCGAACGGGTCTCTCCCGAGGAGGCCATCCCCGACCTGTGGGCCTTGTCCTTCAGCACCCCGACCGACGAGGATCGGAGGAGATGTTTCGAGGGGGTCACCCAGCTCGCAGCGCGCGTGCCGATCTGGAACCTACATCGGCCCATGCGCTACGACGCCCTCGACGCGGTCATCTACGAGCTCGAGCGGGTGCAGGCCCGGTGAGTCCCGGAGGCGCGCTGCCGCTCGCGAAGAAAGCACGCCTCGCAGCACGGATCGGCGGCACGTTCCTCCTCGTTCACTGGCGGCTCCGACGAGCCCCGTTGCCGACGGTCGTGGAGAGCTTCGGGGGTGAGGACGGCCATCGATCGGGAAGGGTCGAGCCCCGACGGTTGTCTCGGATCGTCCACGGAACCTTGCACCTCGGCCCGTTCCGACCGAGGTGTCTCGTCAACGCACTCGTGCTCTTCCGACTCCTTCGGGCGCAGGGAGACTCGGCGGAGCTCGTGCTCGGGCTGCCTCACGATCCTCGCGACCACGAGGCGCATGCGTGGATCGAGATCGACCGGGTCGACGTCGGGCCGCCGCCGGGCAAAGGGTCGCATGAGGAGCTGGCGAGGTTCGGATGAAGAGCCGGCAGGCGCTTGGGGCGGCGCTGGTGGTCTGTACCGCGGACCGTCCGCAGGAGATCCGACGACGTGTGCTCGACCAGTTCGACGACGACGAACTGGCGCAGCTCGCTCAGCACGCGGCACGGCATCGGGTGGTCCCCTTCCTCGCGGCGGCCGTGCGGACGTCCCGGGTGTCCGTGAGCGATGAGGCCGTCGCGTCGCTCGAGCGCACGCACGCGACGAGAACGGCCGCCCACCTGCGGGTACTGGCCGACCTCGATGGCGTGCGTGAGTGCTTGTCCGCGGACGCCATCCCGTTCCTCGTCGTGAAGGGGCCGGTGCTCTCCGAACACCTCTATCCCTCGCCGGATCTGCGCACGTACGAAGATCTCGACCTCCTGGTCCCGCCCGGCTCGTTCGAGCGTGCCGTCGACGCCCTCAAGGAAGGAGGCTCCCTCCTCTTAGACCGGAACTGGGCGCTCACCCGGGCGGACACACGTGGCCAGCTCCATCTCCAGCTGCCGATGGGCACGCTCGCCGATCTCCACTGGCATCTCCTGAACCGCGAGAACGTCCGCGATGGCTTCGCGATCACGACGGACGACCTGTTCGAGCGGTCGCGGGAGGTGGACGTCGGGGGCCGCTCGCTCCCGACCCTCGACCCGGTGGACACGCTGCTCCACGTGGCCCTACACGCCGCCCTTTCCGGCGGCGACCGCCTGATCTGGCTCAAGGACATCGAGCGCGCGGTCGTCGTCGATCAGCCACCATGGGAAGAGGTGATACGCCGCGCCCGAGCTTGGAAGGCGGGACGGAGCATCGCCATCACGCTCGATCGAGCCCGTCGATCGCTCGGAGCGCCGGTCCCGGAGGGCGTACTCGACGCGCTCTTCGCCTCGCGTGTGTGGCATCGGCTCAGCGACGAGCTCGATCGGCGGTTTCCGACCGAACGGTCCGTCGGCGGCGAGAGCCCATCGGTGTTCTGGGCGCAGCTCACGCGCGACTCGGGAGTCGCGACCGCGCGCGCGATGCTCAACCGCGCCTCCCGACGGTTGCGGTCGATGACCCACCGGGGATCCACGCCGGGTGCGATCTTCACCTCTTCGGGAACGAGGGAGGATGAGCGAACGTTCCTTCGACGGGTGGCTCGCGAGGAGAGGCGATCGCCAACGACAAGACGGGACGCTCAGTAGAGCCCAAGCGTGCCGCGCCGACGCTCCCGGGCGATGGCGGCCCGGAAGGCGACGGCCCCAAGGAGCATGGCCAGTACCGACATCGGGATCAGCCGCACGATGGAAGGCCAGACGTCGACCCACGTCGAACCCCCGAGGAGGGCTTCGCGCATCGCGGTCACCGCGATCGCGACGGGGTTGTACGCCGCGGCCGCCTGCACCCAGCCCGGGAGCACCGAAAGCGGGAAGTACGCACCCGATCCGACCGTCGCGATCGAGACGAGGAACCCCACACCTCCCGCTCCACGGCGAAACGTAAGGGTCGCAGCGGCCGAGATCACCCCGAGTCCCCATACGAACGGGATGAATGCGACGAGTACCGCAGCTGCGGGTGCCACGCCCCCGAGGCGATAGTTCGCATCGAAGAGGAGCGCCGTGAGACCCAGGAAGACCGCCGTTCGCACCGGCACGTAGAGGATGTCGTAGAACGCGGAGCCGATCTCGATCGTGGACCAGGCGGTCGGCGTGAGCAGGAGGGCCTCAAGGGTCCCCTGCACCTGCTCCTGCCGGATCACGGTCATGAGTCGCGAGAGCCCTACTGCGAGGAACGAGGAGATCGCGATCCCTACGGCAACGAACTCCAGATAGTCGATCGCCTCACCGCCGAAGCGCGGCAGGGAGGAGGGAGGGATCAGCTTTCCCACGAACCCGAAGACGACCGCCTGCAACACCATCGCGACCCAGTCCGTCACGAACGGGAGGCGATAGCTCCAGGCGACGAGGACGTCACGGCGGAGGAACGCGAAGAGCTTCCTACCCTCTTCCCGGAGTGCGCTGGACGACGGCGCGGCGGTGTCGAGCGGTCTGGTCAGGGCGGATCCTCCCGCGTCAGGAAGAGGAAGGCCTCCTCGACGCCGGAGCCCTCCTCGGTGCAGGCGAGGATCGGAACATCCGCACGCTCGAGCGCCGCGATCGCCCGCCCGAGGGTCTCCCCTTCGGTGATCCCGAGAAGGACGTGTTCGGGATCGCTTCCCTCGCGGAGCTCGGCGAGTCCGGCCACCGCGCGCCTCATCACCGCGGGATCCTTCCCTGGCCCCACGCGCACGAGGAAGCGTCGTCGGGGGACCGAAGCGAGGAGCTGCGGGACCGTCCCCTGGAACCTGACCGTTCCCGCCTGTAGGAGGGTGACGTGATCGGCGAAGCCGCGGATCTCCTCCACCCGCTGCGTCGTCCAGACGACCGCCACTCCGCCTCGAACCTGTTCACGGACCAGCTCTCGGATCCGTTCGGCGCCTTGCGGATCGAGATCGTGGGTCGCCTCGTCCACGAACAGGATCCGCGGCTCGGTCAGGAGCGCCCGCGCAACGGACAAGCGCTTCTGCATCCCGTGCGAGTACAGGCCCACCCGGCGACCCGCCGCCTCCTCCAGACCGACCAACGAGAGGAGCTCGCGGGATCGCGTGACCGCTGTGCGCTTGGGCAGGCCGTGGAGGCGCGCGAAGAACAGGAGGTTCTCCAAGCCGCTCACCCGGAGGTAGAAGCTGCGATCTCCCGACGGGACGAAGCCGAAGGAACGTCGGAAACGTCTGGAGGTCATCACCTCGAGCGGCTGGCCGAGGACGTCCACGTCGCCGGTGTCTGGGATCAGGAGACCGACGAGGACCCGGAGCAACGTGGTCTTCCCGGCGCCGTTCGGTCCGAGGAGCGCATGGACCTCGCCGGGCCACACCTCGAGGGTCACGCCCTTGAGCGCCTCGACGTCACGGAAGCGACGGTGGACGTCGACGACGTCGAGCGCGGGAAAGCTCTCCATGGGAACCTCGTCCCTGCGCTCGGTCATCACCGGTTCCATCGGTGTCCCACGATATCGGCGGGAGTCTCGAGACCGCTCACCAGCGGGCGAGGTACGCGTGAACGGCGGCGAGGTTCTTCGCGCGTTCGTACTCACCGATCTCCAGGTCCCCCGCGTTCAGGCGCGCGCGCAAGATGCCATAGTCGATCCCGCGCAAGCGATATGGAGGGTCGATGAGGAGTTGCCGAAGGCGCTCGTGGTCGGCTCGGGCCATCACCGCTTCGTTGAATACCGCCTTCCGCGGCCGATCGAGCAACGCATCGGGGAGCCGGCCGCGGAGGAAGCTCCGGAGCAGGCTCTTGAAATGCGTGTCCGGGAACTTCTGCTCCGCGGGGAGGGAGAGGAAGAACTCGACGAGGTCGAGGTCGGCGAACGGCCGGCGGACCGTGACGTCGGTCACCGCTTCGACGATGTCTTCGGCCTCGGCCGGCAGATCCGGCCCGAGGAAGATCGCCGACTGGTACCCGCGCCACATGTCCCGAGCCCGAGTCGCCCAGCGAGCCTCCACCTCGCGGAGACGAGTCTCATCCACCCATGGTGGGATCGCGATCCTCGCCGGCCGCATCCGCGCCCACGTCTTGCGCATCCGAGGCGTGACGAACGCCGCTCCCACCTGCCGCGCGATCCCTCGTGTCGACGTTCGGTGCTCGCGGCGCTGGCGCCTGAGGTGATCGAGCGCCGGACCGAACCGACCCGTCAAGAGCAAGTGCGGGATCAGGTAGCTCCTCCGCTCCACGACCCACTCCGCCATCTCTCCGGTGAGCATGTTCCGATATCCCATCTCGTGCGCCCGTCGGAGATGCTCGGCCGACTCCGCAACGAAGAAGAGTGGCAGCGGTTCGTCCAGCACACCCATCCACACGTCGACCTCGTCGAGCGTCTTGGCCGACTCTTCGTAGGTGTGCAGCTCGATCCCGAGTCTCCCGGCGATGAGCTCGATCTCCTCGCGCTCATCGACCGCGGGCAGTTGTGGGTACACGACGGACAGGGCGGCGAGTGGGCGGTCGAACCGATCGAGATGTGCAGGCGCCGCGTACGCCGCCACGGCGGAGGAATCGGTGCCGCCCGAGAGCGAGAGCACGTCGTCGCCGAGCAACGATCGCGCAGCAGCGCGACCCATCACGTCATCGAATCGTTCCGGCAGCTCGGATGCGGCGTACCGACCCGTCTCCAGGATCGCTCCCGGATCCCAGTACCGATGTCGAGCGGCCGAGGAGCCCCGCAGGCGCACCGTCATCCCACGAGGGACGCGCTCGCAGCCGGCGATCGCGGTCGGTGTGTCGTCGTCGTACTCGCCGAACACGATCGACTCGATCACGTCGAGATCGGGCATCATCGGTCGCTCGCAACCCGCCATCACCTGCTTCAACTCGGTTGCGACGAAGACGCCTTTCGGGTCCCGGCGGAAGAAGAGACATCGGAACCCCAGCGGATCCCTCGTGGCATGGACGGTCTCTCCATCCGTCAGGACCGCAGCGAATGGTCCCCGCAGTCGGGCAGGGGCCCGATCCCGCCAGCGGCGCCAGGCCTCGAGGTAGATGCGCGCCGCGGAGGGCACCGACCGGCCCCCAGAGAGGCCGAGCTCGGCCGCGAGCGATCCGGCGTTGTCGAGGACACCGACGAACGCGGCGGCGAGACCGTCATGGCTCTCGACGCTCGCCTGATCGCGGCCCCCCGCGCGGGACACGCCGAGGGAGGCGCAGCCGATCCGCTCAGGAGGGCCGGGAACCCCTCGGTGTGGTGCGGCCTCGAGCATCCTCGTGACGGTGCTCCGATCCGAGGATGCGGATGAACCGATGAAGAGCGCGAGGGAGCCCACGGCGATCGACGCTCGTGGGTGACCTAGCTCATACGAAAGGCGCAGCCGCAGGGCTGCGCCTTTCGCCGTTCAAGGTGAACCGTCAGGAGACGTGCTCCCCGCAGGACTCTTCGTTGAACTTGTCCCACGCGCAATCGCGCCAGTCCTTGCCCTTCGGACCAACTCCCGGAACCTGTCCCGTGTTGGTGAAGGTATGGGCCTGGATCGACCCGAAATCGATGATCCGGGGGGATTCGTACGTCATCTACCCTCCTCAGGTCGCTCGCTTCCCTCAACAGGCACGGTAGCCCATGCGGGGGATGGTCGTCAAACAAGCGGCCTAGGCCATCCGGGGGTATCCGGATTCTCCTCTCGTGAGTCAGACCCCCTTCAGGTACGCAACCGTCTCCGCAAGACCGTCCTCGAGGTGTGTCCACGGTTTCCAGGCGATCGCCGACGTCGCGGCCGAGATGTCCAGCGCCATCCTCCGCAGCTCCGCCTGAGACTGGGGCGCGTGCTCCGGCTCCCCCGCGAACCCGGTGAGCTCGGCGAGCACCTTGTAGATGTGATTCACGCTCGTCTCCAGCCCGGTGCCGATGTTCACGAGCTTGCCGGATCCCCGATCGATCGCCTGGACGAAGGCGTGCACCGTGTCGTCGATGAAGACGAAGTCGCGGGTCTGGTTGCCGTCGCCGAAGATCGTGGGCGCCTCGCCCGTCAGCATCTTCGCCGTGAAGATGGCGACCACACCCGCTTCGCCGAGCGGATCCTGCCGGGGTCCGTACACGTTCGCGAGCCCGAGAGCCGTGTAGTCCAGCCCCCGGTATCGCTGGAAGTACGCCAGGTAGTCGAGGGCCACCTTCTTCGACACGCCGTAGGGAGATAGGGGCCGGGAGCCCTGCGCGGCAGTCTCTTTGGTAGGAAGCCGGCGGGGTTCCCCATACATCGTGCCGCCGCTCGCCGCATAGATCACCTTGCGGGCGCCGACGTGCACGGCGGCTTCCAGCACGTTCAGCAGCCCCATGATGTTGACGCTCGCGTCGTGAACCGGATCGTCCAGCGATGGCCGAACGCCCGCCTGCGCCGCGAGATGGAACACGACCTCGGGCCGGTGCCGTTCGAACAGCGACGCCAGACCGTCGGCGCGCACGTCCATGTTGAAGAACGAGAACTCCTTGCCGTAGCCGCGCGCCTCGACGAGGTTCGCGATCTTCCCGGTCGTCAGGTCGTCGACGGACACGACACGATGACCTTCCGCGAGCAAGCGTTCTCCGAGTTGCGAGCCGATGAACCCGGCGCCCCCGGTCACCAGGACGGACGTCACGACGCCAACCTTAGGTTGGGGTCTGCGGCGATGTCCAGCGAGGACCGTTCTCCCCGAGCGAGCCTGGCCGCTCCGACCGCCGCGATCATGGCCGCGTTGTCCGTGCACAACTCGAACGACGGATAGAGGACCCGCAGACCCTCGGACGTTCCCGCCTCGCTCATCCGGTCGCGCAGGCGTGTGTTCGCCACGACTCCGCCACCGAGGAGGACCGTGTCCACTCCGCGACCTTTCGCCGCCGCGATCGTCTTCGAAACCTGCACGTCCACGATCGCTTCCTGGAACGACGCGGCCACGTCGGGCAGGGAGACGTCGTGGCCGGCCGCCTGCTCGGCTCGCAGGTATCGAAGGACCGCCGTCTTCAGCCCGCTCATCGAGAAGTCGAGATCGCCCGAGCTCTCCATCGCCCTCGGGAACCGGATGGCGGTGGGATCGCCCTCTGCCGCCATCGCGTCGAGGGCGGGGCCGCCGGGGAATCCGAGGCCGAGGAGTCTCGCGACCTTGTCGAATGCCTCCCCGGCCGCGTCGTCGAGGGTCTGCCCGAGCAGCTCGTATCGATGCACCTCCGGCATGTGCACGAGCATCGTGTGGCCGCCCGAGACCACCAGGGCCACGTAAGGAGGATCCGGTGTCCCGTGCTCCAGGAAGTTCGCCCAGATGTGGCCCTCCAGATGGTTCACGCCGATCAGGGGGATCCGGGCAGCCAGGGAAACGGCCTTCGCCGCCGCCATCCCGACCAGGAGGGCGCCGACGAGCCCCGGGCCAACGGTGACGGCGACCCCGTCGATGGTCCGGAACGAGACGTCGGCCTCTCGCAGGGCCTGCTCCAGCAGGGGGTTCAACGACTCCACGTGCGCCCTCGCCGCGACCTCGGGAACGACCCCCCCGTAGCGTTCGTGCAGGTGCTCCTGGCGAGCGATCAGGTTCGTCCTGACGTGGAACGTGTCCTCCACGACCGCCACGGCCGTCTCGTCGCACGATGTCTCGATGCCGAGGGTGATCACGCGGGGCGCACGCCCTGGGGAAGGGTCTCCTCGATCTCGTCCAGGCGTCCCCGGTACGCCGCGGTCCTCACGTCGTCGGTCCACATGATCAGCGCGTCCTCGCTCACCTCTTGGTAGTAATTCCGCCGGATCCCGACCGGCCGGAAGCCGAAGCGTGCGTAGATCCGCTGGGCCCCCCAGTTCGTCACCCGGACCTCGAGGGACACGGCCCGCGCGCCCATCTCGATCGCTTGCGGGATCAGCTCCGCCATCAGGCGTGTCGCGATCCCGTGACCCTGGTGCATCGGATCCACGGCGACGTTGGTGATGTGGGCCTCGTCGCCGTAGCAGATCAGGCCGCCGTACCCGACGACCTCCTTGTGGACGCGAGCCACGAGGTAGCAACGGTTGTTCGGGTCGGTGATCTCCGCGGCGAAGAGGTTGGGACTCCACGGTCGTGCGTACACCTGCCGCTCGATCGCCATGACGCCGCGCAGGTGTCGCCGGCGCATGCGCGTGACCTCAAGCGCCGGCGCTTCGCTCCCTGTTGTCCCACGCGATCTCCGCATCCGATCTCCTCAGGTACATCGGCACCACGTCGTGCAGCCGGTCGTGCTCCTCACGGAGGAACCGCGGGACCGCGAGCTCCACCAGTGAAGCGGCCTCCGGATGCGCCCGGATCGTCGAGGCGAACTCGACCCGGCTCCCCAACTCCTCGAGCTGGCTCCGGTACAGGATGGCACCGTCTCCGACCGCAAGCACCTCCTCCGGCAGGGTTTCGAGCTCGGCGCTGAGGTGGTCGGGCGTCCCCACCGAGTACTCGCTCCCCCTCACCACGCCGCCCGGGAGCGCACGATAGATGGCGAAGAACACCTCGCCTCGCCGGCCGTCGATCACCGCGACGATCAGCTTGTGGGTATGGCGGACCGAGAAGGCGAGCGCGTCGAGGCTGGTGATCCCGACGATCGGCACCGCGAGCACCTGCGCCAGCGTCTTCGCGGTCTCGATGCCCACCCGGAGACCGGTGAACAGGCCGGGGCCGATCCCGACCGCGATCCCGCCGACCTGGGACAGCTCGATCCCCGTCCAGCGACACAGCTGGTCGAGGGCAGGTGTCACCGCTTCCTGCCGAGCCTTCCCCGCCACGGAGACCATCCCGAGCATCTCCCGCTCCGTCCCGATCGCGACGGAGGTCTGCGGCGTCGACGTCTCGATCCCGACGACGATCATCGGCCTGCTCCGCCGGGCGCGCGATCACCGTTGCCGCGTCGGAACGGCTCGAGCGCGTGTTCCAGGCGCTCCCATCGACCTGCCCAGGACCCTCCCTGCGGCGCCATCACGATCCGGCGGGTGTCGGCGTCGGCCCGCGCCGTCGTGAGCTCCACGCGGAGCCTGTCCTCGGGGAGGAGGTCGGACACGGCATCCCCCCACTCGACCAGGAGCACCCGGTCGGGGCCGCCTAGCTCGTCCAAAGCCAGATCGACGACGTCTTGGACCCGCTCCAGGCGGTAGACGTCGACGTGCGCCACGTCGAGGCGACCCGAGTATTCGCGAACGAGCGTGAACGTCGGGGAGGCGACGTGATCCTCCACGCCGAGGCCGCGTCCGATCCCCTGGACGAGTGTGGTCTTGCCGGCGCCGAGGTCCCCCGTCAGCACCACCGTGTCCCGCGGCTGAAGCAGCGATGCGAGTGCCTGACCGACCTCGCGTGTCCGCTCGGCGTTCTCCGTCTCGATCTCGATGTCCATGGTCAGAACAGCTCGAGCTGCTCCTCGGGAACCGGTTCCGCCTCCGGCACGATCACGGGTTCGGGCTGAGGGGCAGCCGCTTCCGCCGTCGCCCCGGGGTCGGGCTCATGCGGGCGATCGAGGGTGGCGAGCGTCCCCCGGACGAGTTCGAAGTCATCCCTGAGCTCGAGGAACTGGCGTGAGGACTCTCCGCCGCTCCGCAGGATCGCGGCCGGATGGAACGTCGGGATCACGGTCCGGCCATGCCACGGGTAGGTACTCCCGCGCATCCGCGTGATCCCCTGCGCGGTCTGGAGGACGAACTTCGTCGCGAAGTTGCCGAGCGTGACGAGGACCTTGGGCTGGATCAGGGACACCTGCTCGACGAGCCACGGCGTGCAGGACTCGATCTCGTCCTCTTGCGGGTCGCGGTTCCCCGGTGGCCGGCATTTCAGGACGTTGCAGATATAGACATCCCCGCGGTCGAGGGCAAGCACCTCATCCAGCATCCGTGTGAGCAGCTGGCCGGCGGCCCCGACGAACGGTTCGCCCTGTTTGTCCTCGTGGAAGCCCGGCGCCTCCCCGATGAACATCAGGTCTGCGTCCGCGTTCCCCACGCCGAAGACCACCTGTGTTCGACCGTTCGCCAGTCGGCACTTGGTGCAGTCGGCCGCCTCGAGGGCGACGGCGGCCAGCGTTCGGGTCACGCAGCCCCCTTCTTCTTGCGGACCTGCGGCTTCTCGAGGGCCAACGCCCCCCGGGCGAAGGACCGGAGCTCCGGGTTGAGCCGTTCGGGCCTCTCCAGCATCGCGATGTGGCCCGCTCCTTCGACGATGAACAGCCTCCCCTCCGGGAGCGCCGCGGCGAGCTCGACGGCGGCGGCAGGGGGCGTGACGCGGTCTTGATCTCCCACTGCGACGAGTGCGGGCACCGTGATCCGCGGCAGTGCGTGTCGGAAATCCATCCCGATCAGCTCCGAGAGGCCGTCCGTCCAGACGACGGATGACGCGCGTTCCGCCAGGTGCAGCACGTGATGCACGACGTCGTCGGGCGCCTCGGGGGCGAACTGCGTCACGCGGGCGACGATCGCAGACACGTCCCCGGGGCCCGCGAGGATCGCCTTGCGGAGGCGATCCACGCGGCGGGCGGCGGTGGCGAGGGACCCGAGCCGCGGCCGCAGGATGTCGGTCACCCCGCCCAGCGCGCCTCGCAGCAGGTCCGACGCCGACGCGCCGAGGAGCACCACCCCGGCGATCCGGTCACCGAAGAGATCCGGGCGCTGCTCGGCGAGCGCGAGGATGGCCATCGCGCCCATCGAGTGACCCACGAGGACGGCGCGTCGATCCTGTGCGACCGTGTCCAGCACCGTCGCCAGATCGCGGCCCATCGACCGTAGCGTCACGTCGCCGCTCGCAGGCACCTCGGTCCGGCCATGCGCGCGGTGATCGAGCGCAACGCAGCGGAACTCGTCCCCGAGGTCGGACCACTGCTCCCGCCACGTCGTCATGTCGAGGCTGAACCCGTGTGAGAACAGCAGGAGCGGAGCATCGGGTGGTCCGGCCGCGCGCACGGCGAGCTCGGTCCCGTCGAACGCCTCGACCGGCCCGAGGTCCTCCGGCGGCGGAGCCCACGTGCCACTGCCGTCGGCCGGACGACGGCGGCGCCAGAGCGCTCGCCCCGCGACGCCGGCGGCGACGGCTCCGGCTGCGGCGATGGCGCCCACCGCGACTTTCGTAGGCGTGGTCGCCATCCGCTTGGTCATGCGTATCGCCTCGGGACGCGTTCGCCGATCCTGCTCACGATCTCGTATCCGATCGTCCCGAACAGTCGGCCGAGTGCATCCGCGCCGATCGTCTCACTCCCCTGGCTCCCGATCAGCACGACGTCATCGCCGATCCGAACCTCCCCGTCTCCGCAGTCCACGACGAGCTGATCCATCGTGACCGTTCCCGCCACCCTGCAGCGGCGCCCGCCGATCAGGACCTCTCCCACGTTCGTCAGCTGCCGAGGGTAGCCGTCCGCGTAGCCGACCGGCACGGTGGCCACCCATGCGTCTCGCTCGAGCCGGTACCGGTGTCCGTAGGAGATCGCTTCACCGGCGGCCAACCGTTTCACGGCGCTCGCCTGGCTCCGCCAGGTGAGCGCCGGCCGCAGACCTAGATGGGAGCCGATGCCGGGCGCGGGCTCGATCCCGTACAACGCGATCCCCGGTCGGACGAGGTCGAGGTGGGACTCGGGGTGCAGGATCGTCGCGCCCGAGTTGGCCGCGTGCAGGAGCCGCGGCGTGACGCCCTCGGACCTGATCGCCTCGGCCGACTCGAGGAAGAGGCCGAGCTGCTCCTTCGTCGTCACCTCGTCCTCCTCGGAACGCGCGAAGTGTGTGAAGACTCCCTCGACCTCGAGCCCCGCCTCCTGCACACGGCCGGCGAACGCGGGCGCCTCCTCGGGCGGCCAGACCCCGACGCGATGCATTCCCGTGTCGATCTTCACGTGGACGGGCACGGAGCCCCGCACTGCCGCCGAGAGACGTTCGAGACCCGCCCCGGAATACAGCGTGGGCGTGAGTCGATGAGCCAGCGCGACCGCCTCGGAACCGGCGGGGAGCTCCGACAGCACGAGGATCGGCGCCTCGATCCCCGCGGCGCGGAGCTCCAGTCCTTCCTCGACCAGGGCCACGCCCATCCACGTGGCGCCCGCTTCGATCGCGGCTCGGGCTACCTCGACGGCGCCGTGGCCGTAGCCGTTCGCCTTCACGATCGCCATCAGCTCGGCGTTCTCGGGCTTCAGGATCCGGGCGTTGTCGCGGATCGCCTCCAGGTCCACCTCGACCCAGGTGGGTCGATACGCCTCGTTCACCCGCCCTCCACCTGCGCGATCGCTTCGGGGATCCGCTCCAGCACGTCGCCTGCGAGCGCCCCTTCGGCCAGGTCCCTCCCCGCGAACACTCCCGCCAGCCCGTGGAGGTAGGCGGCGGCGGCGGCCGACTCGAGCGGAGGGAGGCCACGCGCGAGTAGCCCGCCGATCATCCCCGTGAGAACGTCGCCGGTCCCCGCGGTCGCGAGGGCGGGCGAGCCGGTCGCGTTGACGAAGAGCCGCCCGCCCGGCTGGGCGATCACGGTTCGACTCCCTTTCAGCAAGGTGACGGCGCCGGTCTGCTCCGCCAGGGCCCGAACGTGCGTGGGACGGTCGGCGTCGAGGTCGCGGGGCTTCACGCCCGTGAGGCGCGCGAACTCACCGACATGGGGAGTGAGGACGGCATCGGCCTGACGATCCTGCAACGCCGCCCCGTCGCCGGTGAAGGCGTTGAGGCCGTCCGCATCGAGGATCAGCGGGACGGGCGAGCGCCGCACCGTCTCTCGCACGAATGCCACCGTCTGCTCGTTCGTCGTGAGACCCGGGCCCATCGCGAGGGCATCGGTGGCTTCCAGCCGTTCGAGGAGCGGCTCGATCGCGTCCGCCGACACGGTGCCCTCGGCCGTCTCCGGCAAGGGTAGGAACGTGGGCTCGGTGAGGCCGGCCTGGATCTGGGGCATCGCCCCCTCGGGAGCCGCCACCGTGACCAGGCCGGTGCCGACCCGGCCGGCCGCCATCGCGATCAACCGAGCCGCGCCGGTCATCGCACGTGATGCCGCCACCACGACGAGGACGCCCGAAGCGCGTTTGTGCGTATCCGGGTCGCGTGACGGCAGCCAGGCGGCCACGTCCGAAGGCTCGGTCAGCCACGCGCGGGCACGCACAAGATCGTCGGGGAAACCGATGTCGACCACCCGGACGATGCCGGCGTGCTCGGCACCCGGCATCAGGACCGCACCGAGCTTCACCGCGCCGAACGTCACCGTCAGCCGCGCGCGAACCGCTTCGCCCTCGACGACGCCGGTCGTCCCGTTCACGCCGGAGGGGATGTCGACGGCCACGGTCGGCACGCCCGACTCGTTGAGACTCGCGATCGCCGCCGCCCAGTCGTCTTCGGGCATGCCGCGGAACCCCGTGCCGAAGATCGCGTCCACGGCGACGTCCGCACGAGCGAGCTCGCCCTGGAGGCGTCCCTGGTGGAAGGTCCGCAGGCGGATGCCGGGCACCTCCTCGAGACGGCGCGCGTTCGTGGCCGCAGGCTCTCGGAGCTCTCCCGGGTCCTCCAGGAGGACCACGGTCGTTCGCACACCCGCTCGGCCCAGGTGCCGGGCGGCGACCAGCCCGTCCCCGCCGTTGTTGCCTTTGCCGCACACGACGACCGCCCGGCGGCCGTAGGACCCGCCGGCGAGGTCGCGCGCCGCCCGCGCCACGGCGCGGCCGGCTCGCTCCATCAGGACCTCCGCCTCGACTCCCCGCTCCTGCGTCTCGCGATCGAGCGTCGACGCTTCCGCAGGGGTGAGGACGGGCTTCATCGGACCGCGATCGCGAACGCCACCGCGCTCGTCCTCTCGTGGGTGAACGAGATCAGCACGTCGGTGACGCCGAGCGCATCCGCGCGGCGCTTCGCGTTGCCGTCGAGCCGGATCGTGGGCGCGCCGGAAGGATGGCGGGTGACGCTGATGTCCTGCCATCGGCGTCCGCGATAGCCGCCGAGCGCCTTGATGGTCGCTTCGCGGGCCGCGAAGCGGCCCGCGAAGGACTCCGCCGGCCTCGACTTCGAGTCGCAATACGCGATCTCCTCCGGCGTGAAGACACGGTCACGGAGCGTGGCGTGCCGTGAGATCGCGCGCTCCATGCGCGCGATCTCGCAGATGTCCACGCCGAGCCCGACGATGTCCACGGAAGCAAGGCTACGCGAAGGGATTGGTCAGAGCTACGCGGCCGACCGGCGAGATCGCCGAGCGCGCACGAGGAGACCTCCCGCGGCCGCCACGCCGATGAGGCCCAACCCCCACCACGGCAGAGGGAGGACACCGCCGCCGATGGGACCGATCGTGGGATCCGGCGGATACGGCCGCGTTACTGCCGAGAGCACTTCGGACTGCTCGAACTGCGCACAGAGACTGCTGTGCCAAACGGAGTCGCCGCTCCGCTGCAGCAAGAGACCAACGGTCTCGCCGATTCGGAGGTGCAGTCCACAGGCCGACTCCTGCTCGGGCGATCGGACGATCGCGACAGGACCGAACTCACCCTTGGCGACGTGCTGGACCCGGAATGTCCATTCCACGCTGTTGTAACCGGTCACCTCCTTGCCCTCGAGCACGCCGACGAAGGCACCCTCAGCGTAGGGAAGGTTCTCCTCAGGAGTGCCTCCGCACGAACAGGCCCACGCGGGCGCTCCGGCCACCACGAAACTCACGACCATCGCCAAGACCAACGCGAGCCGAAGACCGCGGCGCGTGGCGTGCGGAACGGCCATCACCCGGGCCATGCACCGACGCTACTCGACGGTGACGCTCTTCGCGAGGTTCCGCGGCTGGTCGACGTCGCAGTTCCGGAGCCTCGCCACGTGGTACGCCAACAGCTGCAGCGGGACGGTCACCACCACCGGCGACAACAGCTCCGGCGTCTCCGGGACCTCGATCACGTGCTGCGCGATCTCGCGGATCTGCTCGTCGCCCTCGGTGGCCACCGCGATGACCTCGGCACCGCGCGCCCGCACCTCCTGGATGTTCGACAGCATCTTCGGATATACGTGGCACTTCGTGGCGACCGCCACGACGGGCACGCCTTCCTCGACCAGCGCGATTGGTCCGTGCTTCAGCTCGCCGGCCGGATAGCCCTCAGCATGCACGTAGCTGATCTCCTTGAGCTTGAGGGCCCCTTCTAGGGCCGCGGGGAAACCCGTGTGACGTCCGATGAAGAGCCAGTCGTGGGAGTCCTGGAACCGCCGAGCGAGCTCCTGGACCTGGGCGTCCAGCCCGATCGCCTGCTCGACCTGACCCGGCAGCTCGCCCATGCGCGTCAGCACCTCGGCGATCTCCTCGGGGAACATCGACCCGCGGACCTGCGCGAGATACATCGCGAGGATGTACTGCGACACCATCTGGGTTGCGAAGGTCTTGGTCGCCGCGACGCCGATCTCGGGTCCCGCGTGCATGTAGATCACGCCGTCGGCCTCTCGCGCCAACGACGAACCGACCGTGTTCGTCACCGCGAGGAGGCTCGAGTCCTGGCGACGCGCGTGTCGGGCGGCCTCCAGCGTGTCGATCGTCTCTCCCGACTGCGAGACCGCCAACGTGAGGGTGTCGGGACCGAGGACGGGGTCGCGGTAGCGGAATTCGCTCGCGATATCGATCTCGACGGGCAGACGGGTCCAGTGTTCGATGGCGTACTTCGCGACGAGACCAGAATGGTAGGCCGTGCCGCAGGCGACCACGAACACCTTGTCGACTTCACGCAGCACGTCGTCGGAGATCCGGAGGTCGTCCAGGACGAGCCGCCGGTGCTCGTCGACGCGCCCGACCAGCGTGTCCCGGATCGCCGCCGGCTGCTCGTGGATCTCCTTCAGCATGAAGGTGTCGAAGCCACCCTTCTCCGCCTTCGCGGCGTCCCAGTCGACCGTGATCGACTCCGGGTTCGCCGGACTGCCGTCGAAGTCGGTGAACGTCGCACCGTCCGCCCGGACCTCGACGATCCGACCCTCGTCCACCGGGATCACGGTGGACGTCCGGCCCAGGATGGCCGGGATGTCCGAGGCGAGGATCATCTCGCCCTCGCCGACGCCGACCACTAACGGCGAGGCCACCTTCACCCCGACGAGAAGACCCGGCTCCTTCGAGGAGAGAACGACGAGCGAATAGGCGCCTTCGAGCTCCTTCACGGTGCCGCGAACTGCCTCCACCAGCGTCTCGCCCTCCCGGAGCTGCTCCTCGATGAGATGGGAGACGAGCTCGGTGTCGGTCTCGGAGGCGAGCGTGTGACCGTCCTTCTCGAGTCGTGCCCGGAGCTGCGAGAAGTTCTCGATGATGCCGTTGTGGATCACGGCCACGGTGCCCGAGCAGTCCAGGTGAGGATGGGCGTTGCGGTCCGTGGGCGCGCCGTGTGTTGCCCATCGCGTGTGCCCCATCGCGACCGTGCCGCCCGGATGGCCTTCCAGGTCCAGCGCCGTCTCGAGCTCCGCGAGCTTCCCTGCCCGCTTGACGACGGTCAGGCTGCCGTCGAGCACGGCGACGCCCGCCGAGTCGTATCCGCGGTACTCCAGACGTCGGAGTCCTTCGAGGACGATCGGGAGGGCTTCCTCGGGGCCTACGTAGCCCACGATGCCGCACATAGGGGACGAGCGTAGCAGCGCCTCGGAGGATCCCGTGGAAAGGAAGAGTGGGGCTCAGGCCCCGAGGTGCGTGCGCACCTCACCGGCGATGGTGTCCGCGTGACGGCGAGCGATCGTCTCCGTCTCCGCCTCGACCATGACGCGGACGAGAGGCTCGGTGCCCGAGGCCCGCACGAGCACGCGTCCCGAATCGGCGAGCTCCTCCTCCGCGACCCTGACCGCGTCCCAGACCGGAGCAGAATCGTCGAGCTCCGCGATGCTCCTCACGCGGACGTTCTCCATCACCTGGGGGAAGTGCTCCATCACCGTGGCCAGATCGGCCACCGTCCGACCGGTCCCGGCCGCGAGCGAGAGGAAGCGGATCGCCGTCAAGAGCCCGTCGCCGGTCGTCGCGTGGTCCCGGAAGATCAGATGGCCGGACTGCTCGCCGCCGAGCATCACTCCCTCCTCGAGCATCTCCTCGAGGACGTACCGGTCGCCCACCTTGGTGGCCGACACCGTGATGCCCGCATCCCTCATGGCCCGATGGAACCCGAGGTTCGCCATGACGGTCGTGACCACGGCGTCGTGGGGCAGCGTGCCGGCCTCCTTCATCGCGATCGCGCAGGCGGCCAGGATCTGGTCGCCGTCGATCACCCGGCCACGATGATCCACGAACAGGGCTCGGTCGGCGTCTCCATCGTGCGACACGCCGGCGTCGGCGCCGAGCTCCACGACCGCGGCGCCGGCCACGTCCGGGTGCAAGGCCCCGCAACCGACGTTGATGTTCCTCCCGTTGGGTGAGGCGTGGATCGCATGGACGGTGGCTCCGAGCCGCTCGTAGAGCGATGGGGCGAGCTTCGATGCGGCGCCGTTGGCACAATCGACGACGACGGTCATCCCGTCGAGGCGGGCCCCCGCCGCCTCCACGAGGTGCGCCAGGTACCGTTCACGACCACCCTTGAGCACCCGGATCGAGCCTTCGACGGCGGTCACCGGAACGGGATCTCGGAGGGCCGCCTCGATCTTGTCTTCGACGCTGTCGGGCAGCTTCATCCCATCGCGGCCGAAGAACTTGATGCCGTTGTACTCGGGTGGGTTGTGAGAGGCGGAGATGACGACGCCCGCGTCGGCACCGGCATCGATGGTCAGGAACGCAACCGCCGGCGTGGGCTCGACGCCTGCCAGGAGCACATCCCCTCCGGCCTCGTGGATGCCGCTCACGAGGGCGTCCTCCAGCCACGTGCCCGACTCACGCGGGTCGCGACCCAGCAGGAAGACAGGACGATGCCCGGCCTCGACAGCCAGCACTGTCACGGCTGCCCGGCCGAGCCCGCGCGCCAGCTCCGCAGAAAGGTCGGAGCCCGCGACACCTCGGACGCCGTCGGTCCCGAAGAGACGCCCCATGGGCAGGTGATGCTACCTGCGGACGGCGGGACGCGGGGCCTCAAGCCCCGTGTCCCGCCCGCCCTGGTGATCTCAGCAGCAACCCGGCGGGCAACAGTCCGGCGGGCAGCAGGGATCGTTCATGTCGGGCTCACCTCCTGTCCGGATGGTCGGGAGCTCGTATCGATAGCGGTCGATATGTTGCCTTACGTATCGACGCGTGTCAATATGACGGGGATGAAGCTCCTCCAGGAGATCGATGCGTCCTGCTGCCCACCCCTGCTGTCCGCGCCCCTGAGCGAGGAGGACGCCGAAACCTTGGCGGCGGCGCTCCAGGCGCTCGCCGACCCGGCCAGGCTCCGCCTGCTGAGCCTCATCGCCTCGTGCCCTGGGTCCGAGGCCTGCGGATGCGACCTGACGGCTCCGATCGGTCTCTCACAACCCACGGTGAGCCATCACCTGAAGGTGCTCCATGAGGCCGGGCTGCTGGACCGGGAGCGCCGCGGGAAGTGGGTCTACTTCAAGGTGCGACCGGAGCCGCTCGCCTCGCTCCGCACAGCGCTTTCCCCCTGACCGGTCAGGTCGTCGAGCAGCATCTGGACCCGGCCGTCGATCTCGTCCCGGATCGCGCGAACCTCGTCGAGGGACTTCCCGGCAGGGTCGGTGAGCTCCCAGTCCTCGTAGCGGATGCCGGGGAACACAGGACACGCGTCACCGCACCCCATCGTGATCACGACGTGGGCCGCCCGTACGACCTCCTCCCGAAGGAGCTTCGGCCGCTCGGCCGAGATGTCGATGCCGATCTCCGCCATCGCCTGGAGCACCGCGGGATTCAGGCGGTCGGCGGGCTCCGAGCCGGCCGACCGCACTCGCACCCGACCGGCGGCGTGTCGCTCGAGCAGCGCAGCTGCCATCTGGCTCCGGCCCGCGTTGTGCACGCAGACGAACAGGACCTCGGGCGGGTCGGACATGGTGGTTCGTTCCATACGAGAGGCAGGATAGCCCGCTCGAGGTGTTGCGGAGCAGGCACCCCTGGGATCCCAGATGAATCTTCGTGGACGCTTCACCGGCGCCGGGCGATGATGGACCCGTGGAACTGGTTCGCATCTACGAGACGGCCGACCCGATCCGTGGCCTCCTGGTCCGCGGGCTCCTCGAGGCAGAAGGGATCGACGTGCTCGCGAAAGGCGAGGGCGCCGGCCCGTACCGGATGGGACCCGTGATCCTGTTCGTGCCGGAGGATGTGTCCGATCGGGCGCGCGAGCTCATCGCCGCGTCGGAGGCCGGCTCGCTCGCGTTGCGGCCCGGCGAGGATCTCGCCGTGGACGCGAGCCTCGACTAGCGCTTCGAGTACTGCGGGGCCTTCCGGGCCTTCTTCAGCCCGTACTTCCGCCGCTCCTTCTCGCGCGCGTCGCGTCGCAGGAACCCCTCCGCCTTCAGCTGCCCCCGGAGCTCCGGGTCCAGCTCGAGCAGGGCGCGGGCAATACCCAGACGAAGCGCGCCCGCTTGGCCGTTGACGCCCCCTCCCGTGATCGAGGCGACGACGTCGAATTCCTTGTCACGCTCGATCGAGCGAAGCGGCGATTGCGCGACCATCCGGTGGACCCGCGTCGGGAAGTACTCGTCCAGCGACCGGCCGTTGATGAGGAACTCACCGGTGCCCGGGGTCAAGCGAACCCGGGCAACCGCTTCCTTGCGCCGCCCGGTCGTGAGCTTCATGAGGGTTGCCACCTACGACTCCTTCTTCTTCCTCGTCGACGTGGCAGCAGGCTTCTTCGCGGCTGTCTTTGCTGTCGTCTTCGTCGCCGTCGGCTTCTTGGTCGCCGCGGTCCTCTTCTTCGCGGCCGTCGTCTTCTTCTGGGCCGTCGTCTTCGCGGCGGGGGGCTTCTTCGCGGCGGTCGGCTTCTTCGCGGCTGTCCTCCGGGGTGTCGTCTTCGCGGCGGTCGGCGACGTGGCGGTCGACGGCTCGCTCGAGGCCTCGACGTCCGGCTCCTGGGCCGCGGTCTTCTTCGTCGACGTCTTCTTCTTGCCGTTCAACTGCACCGTGCTGGCCGCGGGGATCCCTTCCCATGCGGGTCGCGTCCCCATCGCCCAGTCGACGGGCTTCTGCGCTTGGTGGTGATGCTCCGGCCCCGGGACGACGTGGAGCTTCTTGATCATCGCCCGACCCAGACGGTTCTTCGGAAGCATGCCCCGCACAGCCTTCTCGACCGCGAACGCGGGCTTCTTCGCGAGGAGGTCCTCGTAGAGGGTGCCCGTGATGCCCCCCGGATGTCCCGAGTGGCGCCACGCGATCTTCTTCGTCTCCTTGCCGCCGGTCAGCACGACCTTGGAGGCGTTGATGATGATGACGTAGTCCCCGACGTCCATGTGCGGGGCGAAGATCGGCTTGTGCTTGCCGCGAAGGATCACCGCGGCTTCCGTGGCAACCCGGCCGAGCACCTGCTCGCCGGCGTCCAATACGTACCAGCGCCGTTCGATGTGCTCAGGCTTGGGTGAGTAGGTCTTCATCGTGAAAGATGTCGGCCCGCCGGGGCCGACGGCCCATGCTACCTGCGGAAACGCGCCTCCGTCAAAGCTTGGGGGGATCCTGTGAACCTTCCTCCTCGACCGACTCGAGAAGCCTGCGCAGCACGGGCAGGACCAGCCGATCCTTCTCCCTCCCGGCCGCCTCCTTGGACCGCACGATGTCGGCGAGAGCCGCCACGTCGACCTGCGTCCCCATGATCTCGAGGTGGACCGCTTCGCGAGCAAGGTCCTCGTAGCCGGTGGTGCCGGACGGCTCGAACGTGAGGTCCAGCCGGCCGAGATCGGTCACCAGGTTCCAGACTCGGACGCCGACGATGGAAGTGGCATCGTGATCGAACGGGATCCCCTCCGGCTCGGTCGCCGTCCATACCCGCGCGTTCATCGCTCGAAGCGCTGCGGAGAGTCGGACGAGGTTCTCGGGACTCCCCTCCGGTACCACATCGATATCTGTCGTGACGTAGGGGGAGCCATGGATGACCGCGGCGAATCCTCCGATCAAGATGGACCGGACCCCGTGCTCCTGGAGGATCTGGAGCATCCGTTCCGGCCGGAACTCAGGCTCGAGCACGGGCCAGCGCCTCCCGGCCTTCGCGGGCGAAGCGCACCGCCGATGCGTGCTGTCGCACCCGAGCGTCAGGACTGAGACGAAGGTTCGCCGAAGCCACAGACCAGTCCGAGTCGTCTCTCGCGGCGATCCCAGGGATCAGATCGAAGCCGCACGCCGCCAACAGCCGACTGACCCGATCGTAGGCCGGCTCGGTGGATCCCCGTTCGAGCCTCGCGATCGCGGACTGCGTCGTTCCCGCGCGTTCTGCGAGCTCACGCTGGGTGAGGCCGGCCCGCCGCCGTGCCTCCCGAACGATCTGTCCGCCCTTCACCCTGGCAATGATAGCACTTCTGCTATGTAGGATAGACGACCCGCTCGAGGGTGAGGCCGCGGGCCGGGGCCGGCCTGCCCGCTACCCCCCGGTCACGAGCGGCCAGGATCTCCGGCATCGAACCGGCCTCCAGCTCTCCCTCCCCTACCGCCACGAGGGTGCCGACCAGGGTTCGGACCATCTGGTGGAGGAACGCGTTCGCCACGGATCGGATCGTCAGGACATCCCCGTGGCGGACCACCGTGAGCTTCCGGAGATGTCGGAGGGTCGAGCGGTTGTCCTTGGGATGGCGACAGAAACTAGTGAAATCGTGCTCTCCGACGAGGGATCGAGCCGCGTCCCGCATCGGTGTCAGCCGGAGATGCCCCGGCCGGTGCCAGACGAACCGCGCAGTGAACGGATCCGGCAGCGTCGCCTCGTGGATCCGGTACACGTACTGGCGGGACTTCGCCGAGTACCGCGCGTGGAAGTCTTCAGGGGCGACTCGGGCATCGAGGACGACCACTTCGGGCGCGAGCGCGCTGTTCAGCGCCTTCAGAAGCCGCTCGGGCGGGATGGACGAAGCTGTCGCGAACGACGTGACCTGTCCTCGCGCGTGGACGCCCGCGTCCGTGCGCCCGGCCACCGCGAGCTTCACGGGCGCCCGAAGCACGCGCTCGAGCTGGGCCGCCAGCACACCTTCGATGGTTCGTGTCGAGGGATCCGGCTGTCGCGCCCAGCCCCGGAACCCGGTCCCGTCGTACGCGAGCGTCAGTCTGATCGTCCGCACGGACCGAGTATGAGGCGGCGCGGGCGAGCGTTGCCGCGGTGCGCCTGGGGCGCGAGAGAACTTAGAGACTCTCCCGCTCGACCAGCTCGATCCGCGCCATCGGGGCACCGTCGCCCTTGCGCGGCCCGAGCTTGAGGATCCGGGTGTAGCCGCCCTGTCGCTCCTCGAACCGGGGCCCGATCTCGTGGAAGAGCTTGGCAACCACATCGCGGTCGGGGATGTCACGAAGGACCTGGCGGCGCGCCGCCAGGTCCCCACGCTTCGCGAACGTGATCAGCTTCTCCGCGAACGGGCGTAGCTGCTTCGCCTTCGCCTCGGTCGTCTCGATGCCCTCGTGCACGAACAGCTGGGCGGCCAGCGTCGAGAGCAGGAGCTTGTGATGGGCCGGGTTCGAGCCCAGACGGGGGCCCTTCTTCGGCTTGGGCACGGCGTCTACTCCTCCCGCAGGCCGAGACCGAGCTCTTCGAGCTTGGCCTTGACCTCGTCGATCGACTTCTGGCCGAAGTTGCGGATGTCCATCAGCTCGGACTCCGACTTCTGCACCAGGTCGCCCACGGTGTTGATGCCTTCACGCTTCAGGCAGTTGTACGAACGGACCGAGAGGTTCAGGTCCTCGACCGTGATCGCGTAGTCGCTGGGCTGATCCTCGTCCTCCGCCGGACCGACGGAGACGCTCGCCGCCTCGGCCAGGTCTGAGAAGAGCTGGACGAGCTCGAGCAGGGTCCCGCCTGCGGAGGCGAGAGCCTCGCGCGGCGTCACGGAGCCGTCGGTCTCGACGTCCAGGATCAGACGGTCACGGTCGGTCATCTGCTCCACGCGCGTGTCCTCGACCGCGTAGGAGACCTTGCGGACGGGCGAGAAGATCGAGTCCACAGGGATCACGCCGATCGGATCGCGGGGCTTCTTGTTCTTGTCCGCCATCCGGTAGCCGACGCCGCGTTCGACGGTCAGCTCCATCTCGAGCGACGCGCCCTTGCCGAGGGTGGCGACGTGCAGGTCGGGGTTCAGGATCTCGATCCCCGCCGGAGGCGCGATGTCGCCGGCGGTGACTTCCGACGGCCCCTTGGCTTTGAGGTAGACGGTGGAGGGCTCTTCCACGTCGGAGCGAATCACCAGCTCCTTCAGGTTCAAGATGATGTCGGTGACGTCTTCGTTCACCTTGGGAATCATCGAGAACTCGTGCAGCACACCGTCGATGCGGACCGACGAGATGGCGGCTCCGGGGATCGATGACAGCAGCGTGCGACGGAGCGAGTTGCCGACCGTGTAGCCGAATCCCGGCTCGAGCGGCTCGATCGTGAACTTGGATCGGATGGGAGAGATCTCGTTCTCGGAGATCTGCGGTCTTGCGACGATGAACACGTGTTGCCTCCTCCAGCGGGGGATCAGCCATTCCTACCCCGCGTCGTGTTGCGTCCCGGACACCCCCTCGGTGCCGGGCTCGTCGGCCGCTAGACGCGGCGACGCTTGCGTGGCCGGCAACCGTTGTGCGGCACCGGTGTGACGTCTGAGATGCCCGAGATCTCGAGTCCCGTGGCGGCGAGGGAACGGATCGCGGTCTCCCGGCCTGACCCGGGACCCTTCACGAACACGTCCACCTTCTGCAGACCGTGCTCCTGGGCTTGGCGAGCCGCCTTCTCGGCGGCGAGCTGCGCGGCGAACGGCGTCGACTTCCGAGAGCCCTTGAAGCCGACATTGCCGGCGCTCGCCCACGAGAGCGTGTTGCCCTGCAGGTCGGTGATCGTGACGATCGTGTTGTTGAACGTCGACTTGATGTGCGCCTGGCCGTGGACGACGTTCTTCTTCTCCCGCCGCCGTGCCTTCTTCGCCTTGGGCTTCGCCATTCGATCCCTCTCGCTCCCTCTGGGCTACTTCTTCGCCTGGGCTTTCTTCCTGCCCGCGATCGTCTTCTTCGGACCCTTGCGCGTGCGCGCGTTGGTGTGCGTCCGCTGACCGCGGACCGGGAGCGACCGGCGATGCCGGATCCCCTGGTAGCAGCCGATCTCGATCTTCCGCTTGATGTCCTGGGCGACCTCTCGCCTGAGGTCTCCCTCGACCTTCAGGTTCTGGTCGATGAAGGCGCGGATCTTCAGAACCTCGTCCTCGGAGAGGTCACGAACCTTGGTCCCGCCTTCGACGCCGGAACCGGCCACGATCTGGTAGGCCCGCGTCGAGCCGATGCCGTAGATGTAGCGGAGGGCGATATCGAGCCGCTTGTCGCGGGGAAGATCGACTCCTGCGATCCGTGCCATGCCTGAGGCCTCCTAGCCTTGCCGCTGCTTGTGTCGAGGGTTGGAGCAGATGACCATCACGACGCCGCGACGCCGGATCACCCGGCACTTGTCGCACATCTTCTTCACGGACGGCCTGACCTTCATCTGCTCGAACTCCTGCCTGACGTCTGCTCGACCTACTTGAACCTATACACCACACGGCCTCGTGTGAGGTCGTACGGCGAGAGCTCCACCTTGACCCGATCCCCGGGAGGATCCGGATGTAGTGCATCCGCATCTTCCCCGAGATGTGGGCCAAGACTTTGTGCCCGCTGTACGGCGCATCGAGCTCCACCCGGAACATGGCGTTCGGCAACGGCTCGATGACCGTCCCTTCCGCTTCGATGGCGTCGTCTTTCGGCACGCTCCACTGTCCTTCGAACGGGTCTTTTCCTGCTTTCGGCCCTGCTGGCCGGACATGCGAACACGGCCTCCAACAAGGCGAACGCATAGTATACGGCTGACTGTCCGGACATGTCCACGAAGGCTGCGCTGGAAGCGCTATCAGCCATCCGCACTTGTTATCCCGAGATCGTCAGGATCTCCGGGCCGTCCTCGGTGATGGCGATCGTGTGCTCGAAATGGGCCGCAAGTGAGCCGTCGGTGGTCACCACCGTCCACCCGTCGGCGAGGATGCGGTTCTCCTCGCCTCCGAGGGTGAACATGGGCTCCACCGCGATCGTGAGGCCGGGCCGAAGCTCCAGGCCTCTCCCCGCCGGTCCCCAGTTCTGGATGAACGGCTCCTCGTGCATGCTCCGGCCGATCCCGTGCCCACCGTACTCACGGACCAAGCCGAGGCCCGCGGCATCGGCCACGGACTCGATCGTATGGCCGATGTCGGAGAGCCTCCCTCCCACCCGGATCGCGTCGATCGCCGCGTAGAGCGCGTGCTCCGTCTCTTTCGCGAGCTTCGCCGCCTCCTCCGAGGGCGCTTGTCCTCCCACGAACACCGTGACCGCCGCGTCGCCGTGGAAGCCCTCGAGGATGGCTCCGAAGTCCAAGGAGAGCACCATCCCCTCCCTGAGCTTCCTGGTGGCCGACGGATCCCGTGGACGATCTCCGCATCGATCGAGGTGCAGATCGAGGCCGGGTAGGTTCCGCGATACCCCTTGAACGAAGGGATCGCTTCCTGGGCGCGGATATAGCGTTCCGCCACGCGATCGAGGTCGAGCGTGGAGCGCCCCGGCTCCACCGCCGCCACCACGGCGTCGATCGCGCCGGCAACGACCCGACCGGCCCTCCGCATCTTCTCGATCTCTTCGGCCGATTTCCGGATGATCACTCGAGCTCCTCCAAGACCTTGATGCTACGCGCGATCACTTCGTCGGGCGTCGCCTCCGCGTCCACCTGGTGCAGCAGGTCCCGCTCGGCGTAGAACCGCTCGAGAGGGGACGCTTGTTCCCGGTAGACGGCCAGCCGCCTTCGGGCCGTGAGCTCGTCGTCGTCGGCGCGTCTCTCGAGCGTGGCGCCACAGATGTCGCACAGCTCGTCCTCCGCTGGTGGCTTGAACTCCATGTGGTAGGTCCGGCCGCAGTTGGGACACGTGTATCTCCCGATCAGCCGCCGGACGGCCAACTCGCCGCCGACCGAGAACTTCAGGACCGCCGTGAGGGGGTCGTCCGACGCCTCCAGCGCCCGCTCGAGCGCCTCGGCCTGCGCCACGGTCCGTGGGAACCCATCGAGGATGAACCCCTTGTCCGCGTCGGGATCGTCCAGTCGATCCATCACCATCGAGACGACGACGTCGTCCGGAACGTACTCGCCGCGGTCCATGTACGAACGCGCGCGGATCCCGAGCCTCGACCCTCGCTGCACGTGGTCCCGCAGGATCTCGCCGGTCGAGATCTGTGGGATCCCGTAGCGCTCACCGAGGAACACCCCTTGCGTCCCCTTCCCCGCGCCCGGCGGGCCGAGCAACACGAGCCGCATCTGTCTATCCGAGGAAGCCCTCGTAGTGACGCATGAGCAGCTGCGACTCGATCTGCTTCATCGTTTCGAGGGCCACGCCCACCGCGATCAGGATCGACGTGCCGCCGAACGGGATCTGCTGGATGCTCCATGTCGCGAGCACGATCGAGGGAACCAGCGCGATCACCGCGAGGAAGATCGCTCCCGGGAGCCCGATCCGGAGGAGGATCCGGTTCAGGTAGTCGGCGGTCGGTGGCCCGGGCCTGATGCCGGGGACGAACCCGCCGTTCTTCCGCAGGTTGTCCGCGGTTCGCGTCGGGTCGAACTGGATCGCGGTGTAGAAGTACGAGAAGAAGATGATCAGCATCGCCAGGATCGCCATGTAGACCGGACTCGCCGGGTTCTGCAGATGGTTGTTCACGAAGTCCTGGAACCACTGGGCGTGGTACACACTGCTCAGGAGCGCCGGGAAGTACAAGACCGAGGTGGCGAAGATGATCGGGATCACGCCGGCCTGGTTGACCTTCAAGGGCAGATAGGTACTCCCGCCGGATGTCATCTTCCGGCCGACGACCCGCTTCGCGTACTGGATCGGGACGCGGCGCTGCCCCTGGTCGACGTAGACGACCGCGACGATGATCGCGAGCCCCAGCAGCATGATCGCGACGAACTTGCCGGTGCCCCCCTGCTGCAGGATGGCGTTGCCCTCGGAAGGCAGCGTCGAGATCATGCTCGTGAAGATCAGGATCGACATGCCGTTCCCGACCCCTCGCTGGGTGATCAGCTCACCGAGCCACATGATCAAGGCGGTGCCAGCCGTCATGATCAGCACGATGAAGGCAACGTTCGAGCCCGTGAACGTGCCGGCGGGGAAGACGTCGGGAAGCCCTGACGCGGCGGGATTGTGGAACAGGAACACGAGCCCGGTGGACTGCAGCAGCGCCAGCACGATGGTGACGTAGCGGGTCCACTGGTTGATCTTCTTGGTCCCGGTCTCTCCCTGCTCCTGCCACTGTTGCAGCTTGGGGATCACGACCGTCATCAACTGCATGATGATCGAGCTCGTGATGTAGGGCATGATCCCCAGCGAGAAGACCGCGAGGCGGGTCAGGGCGCCGCCCGAGAAGAGGTTGATGATGCTGAGGAAGCCTCCGGAGCCCTGGCGCTCGAGCTCTCGTTGGAGGATCCCGATGTCGACCACCGGGACCGGCATGTACGAGCCCAGCCGGAAGACGGCGATGATGAACAGCGTGAAGAGGATCTTCGCGCGAAGATCGGGGACCCGGAACGCGTTCAGGAACGCCTTGAGCACGGTCTCTTAAGGGTAGCTCAGCTGAGGACTTCGGCGGTCCCTCCGGCCGCCTCGATCTTCTCTCGCGCCGCCTTGGAGAAGGCGTGGGCCTTCACGGTCAGCTTCTTGTCGAGGTCACCACGGGCCAGGACCTTGATCTTCGCCCCCTTGTGCGCGAGGCCGTGGCGATACAGCGCCTCAGGCGTCACGTCCCCGTCGAAGTACTGGGCCAAGATCTCGACGTTCACCGGCGCGAACTCGACCCGGTTGGGGTTCTTGAACCCCTTCAGCTTGGGGACGCGCCGGATCAGCGGCATCTGCCCGCCCTCGAATCCGGCGCGGATCGTGCCGCGGGCGCCCGTGCCCTTCATGCCGCGCCCGGCGGTCTTGCCACGGGCGCCCGCGCGTCCGCGACCCATGCGCGTGCGTTCCTTCTTCGCGCCCTTGGCGGGGCGGAGATGATGGAGCTTCATCTACTTGACCTCCTCGACCGTGACGAGGTGACGGACCTTCGCGAGCATCCCACGGATGTCGGGGCGATCCTCCTTGATGACGGTCTGATGCATCCGACGCAGGCCGAGCCGACGGACCGTGTCCTTCTGGTCCTTGGGCCGGTCGATCACGCTGCGGACCTGCGTCACCTTAAGCTTGGTCACCGTAGGCCTCCGTGTGCTTCGGCGCGGGCCTCTGCCCTGCGTGCGCGCGCCGCATCCGCTGCGGCGACGGCCTCGAGCATCGGCTTGGGCGCCACCTGGTGATCCTCGCGATCGCGCATCAACGCGACCTCGTGCGGCTTGCGCAGGCCCTTGAGCCCCGCCATCGCCGCCTTGACGATGTTGATCTGGTTCGACGAGCCCATGGACTTCGAAAGGATGTCCTTGATGCCGGCGCCTCGACCAGCGCTCGCACGGGGCCGCCCGCGATCACGCCGGTCCCCGGCGCGCGGGCTTCAGCAGCACACGTCCCGCGCCCGCCTGGCCGACGATCTTGTGAGGATGATGGTACCGATCATCGGGACCTCGAACATCTTGCGCCGGGCGAGCTCCACGCCCTTGGCGATGGCGGCCGGCACCTCCTTCGCCTTGCCGTAGCCGACGCCGACGCGGCCCCCGCAGTCGCCCACGACGATCAGCGCGGCGAACGAGAAGCGGCGACCGCCCTTGACGACCTTCGCCACCCGGTTGATGAAGATGACCCGCTCTTCGTAGGGGTTCTTCTCTTGGTCCCTCGCGTCATAGCGTCGCGACATCAGATCTGCAGTCCTCCCTCTCTCGCACCTTCGGCGACCGCGGCGACACGGCCGTGGAACTGCCGGCCGCCTCGGTCGAACACCGCCCGCTCGATCCCGGCGCCCTTCGCGCGGTCGGCGATGAGCTTGCCCGACTTCTTTCGCGCGCCGGGTCTCTACCCCGTGCGCCATCGTCGCACCAGCCTGGATTCTTCCGCGTCGGAGGCCGGCGGCGAGCGTCGCGGCAGCGCGGTCGTCGATCAGCTGGACGTAGATGTGGCGGTTGGAGCGGTACACGGCCAGGCGCGGCCGCTCCGCAGTCCCGTGACCTTCTTGCGGA
>CAVXJL010000017.1:0-5083 GCA_963762015.1 uncultured Actinomycetota bacterium | reverse complement strand
GACGAGGGTCTTGAGGCGGCACTCCGAGTGTCACCCGACGTGGTCCTCCTCGATATCGGCCTGCCGGGGCGCAGTGGACTCGAGCTCGGGAGAGAGATCCTCGAGCAGCGGCCGGACGCCAAGATCGTGGTCGTCACGTCCTTCGACGACCAGCGTGCTCTCCAGGAGGCCGTCCGATATGGTTTCCATGGCTTCCTCACGAAGGACACGAAACTCCCGCAGCTGGTCCGCGCCATCACGGACGTCGCCGAGGGTCAGCTGGTCGTTCCGCATCGGCTCGCGATCCGGCGGAGGAACGGAGAGTCCGAAGAGTCGGACCTGCTCGCATCCCAATTGACCCGGCGCGAGCGAGAGGTCCTCAGCCTCCTGGCGTCGGGGTCGAACAGCTCCGAGATCGCTCGAGCGTTGGTCGTTTCGCCGAACACGGTCCGTACGCATGTGCAGAGCATCCTCGCCAAGCTGCAAGTGCATTCGAGGTTGGAAGCGGTCGCCTTCGCCACGCGCCACCAACTCCTCTCGACCCCGTCGGGCGCACCCGCTCGGTTCGGAACCTGACCCGCCGTCTCGCGGGTCGTCCGTTCGTCGTAGGCGCGATACGTCGCAGACCGCGTGTGAAGTGCATCGAGGTTCCGTACCGTGCGCATCTCTGGGGGTGAGCGCGGATTGGACCCACGACAAGAACCGATCAAGGTGCTCCTCGCGGACGCCCAGTCGTTGGTGCGCGAAGCGATCCGATCCTTCCTGGACGGCCGCGACGACATCGTGGTGGTCGCCGAGGCGAGTGACGGCATGCAGGCGGTCGCTGAGGCGGAGCGCACCCGCCCGGACGTAGCGCTCGTCGACGCGGACCTTCCGAACCGGGACAGCACGCACACGACGCTCTTGATCCGTGAGCGGACGCCCGGCTGCCGTGTCCTCGTCCTGAGCGATCGCAGCGACGAGACGACCCTCGCCACGGCGATGGAGTTCGGCGCCAGCGGATTCCTCACGAAGGGATCTCCCCTCACGGAGCTCCTCGACGCCGTGCACGCGGTCCACGCGGGAGACACCTTGGTCCCCCCGCGCATGCTCGGGTCGCTCCTCCAGCGCTTGATCCATCGCCGCCGAGAACAGGACGATGCCGTGCGGCAGTTGTCGAAGCTCACCAGACGGGAACGACAGGTCTTGGGGCTCCTCGCCGGCGGAGCGGACAACGACCGGATCGCGCAAGCGCTCGTGATAAGCCCCGAGACCGCCCGCACCCACGTCCAACACGTGCTCAGCAAGCTCGGGATGCACTCCCGGCTCGCGGTCGCCGCCTTCGTCGTCGCGAACGGGCTCGCGGACGAGCTGCTCGCGGTGGATGCATGAGCGTCGACACGAGCATCACGAGAAACCGCGCGCGGAAAGCCGGCGGGCCGGCTCCCCACCTCGCCGGCTTCGCGACGACCGAGCAGCGGGAGGTCTACGAGGCGACCCGCAGGTTCGCGCACTCCCTTGCAGGAGACGCCATCCAACGCGACCGGGATCGACGGTTCTCGCGAGAGGACTGGGACCGCTGTGGAGCGTTCGGTCTCCAGGGTCTCCCGGCACCTCAGGAGCACGGAGGAGGCGGCGCGGACGTCTCCACCACGATGCTCGCCCTCGAAGCCTTCGGATACGGGTGCCAGGATGCCGGGCTCGTCTTCTCGGTGAACGCGCATCTGTGGACGAGCGTCATCCCATTGTGGCAGCACGGGTCGCCTGAGCAGCAGGCACGCTGGCTCCCGGATCTCTGTTCGGGCCGGGCGATCGGATGTCATGCGATCACCGAACCCGACGCGGGATCGGACCCGTTCGGGATGCGGGCGCGCGCGACGCGCGTGGATGGTGGATACCTCTTGGACGGGACGAAGACGTTCATCACGAACGCCCCGGTGGCCGACCTCTTGATCGTGTTCGCTCGCCTCAACGACGGCGTGGGTCCGTTCGGCATCTGTGCGTTCCTCATCGAGGCAGGCACCCCCGGATGCTCGACGGGCCCCGAGGCCGACAAGATGGGGCTCAGGACCTCTCCCATGTCCGACGTCGTGCTCGAGCGATGCTTCGTGCCGGATGAGGCGCTCCTGGGAAGACGCGGGCGCGGGGGCGAGATCTTCACGAGCTCGATGAGATGGGAGCGAGCCTGCATCATGGCGAGCCAGGTCGGTGTGATGCAGCGAACGTTGGAGGAGTGCGTCCGGTACGCGAAGGCGCGCCAACAGTTCGGACGCCCGATCGGCTCCTTCGGGGAGATCGCCGCCAAGATCGCCAACATGAAGACCAACGTCGACGCCGCGCGCGGACTCGTCCTCCGGGTCGGGCGGATGATGGATCAGGGCCTCGACGTCTCGGTGGAGGCGGCGGAAGCCAAGGTCTTCGTCAGCGAAGCCAACGTGCGGTGTCAGCTCGATGCGGTGCAGATCCATGGCGGCTACGGCTACATGACGGAGCAGGGCCTCGAGCGGGGGATCCGCGACGCGATCGGTGGCACGATCTACTCCGGGACGTCGGAGATCCAGCGGTCCATCATCGCCCGTGGGTTGGGACTGTGACCGACCTGCCGATCCGAACCGCGAACGACCGACGGACGAGCTGAACACCATGCCCCGCAGCTTCCCCAAGGCGCGTGACGAGCTGACGGTCGTCCATCTCGACGGGGAGAGCGTCGTCTACGACGCATCGAGCGGCGACCTCCATCACCTGAACATGAGCGCGACGGCGGTGCTCGATCTGTGCGACGGAACCAGCACGATCGGCGAGCTCGTGGAGATCGTCGCCGAGGCGTTCGGCATGCCCTCGGATCGCGTGGAGCCTGACGTTCGGGCGCTCGTCCGGCAGCTGCGGAGGGCAGAGCTCCTCGAACCCCCGAGGTCACGCACAGGCGCCAAGGACGGATCGTGAACGGGCTGTCGCCGGAGGCGGCAGAACCGGGCGATGAGCGTCGAGCTGCCCGGAGGAAAGAACCGCCCAGCCCCTGACTGCAGAAACTTGATCGCCTCGGGTGGGCGGCTTCGGGCTTCTACGAGATCCATGGGATGGAGATCGGCGTCCGGTCGACCTCTCTCTGGTTCGCCGACTGGCTCGACCGTACCCTCGCGTCGTACGCGATCGATGGGAAGCCGGACTTGTTCCAGTACTCGATCGTGATCGGGGAACCAAGCGAGGGATCGTCCGGACGCCCGAAGCCCCGAAAGCTCCACATCCTCTACCGAGGAACGGCTCCCATCGTCCGCACGACCGACCTCCGGACGATCGCTCGTGCCCTCTTCGGCGAGCTGAGCACGGCGGCCCTGAGCGAGCGGGACGACGCGATCTACCTCTCGGCCGGAGCCCTCGTCGGCGTGGCTTCGGCCGCGCTGGTGCCCGGATACTTCGTCGCCCGTCTCGCTCGCCTCCGGCGTCGCGCCGAGATCTCCGGCCTCCTGCTCCCGGGAACGACCTCCGTGGCGCTCGACCTCCGGAGCGGACGACTGCTCCCCCTTCCGGAGCTGGAGGTGGCACCCGACGCGCTCTCGCACCTGACGAACGGTCGGGCGACCCACCAACTCGACGAGAGGGCCTTCATCGACCAACCGGTCGAGCTCGGCGCGATGCTGTCCCTCGGCCCGTCGGTCGCTCCGGGGCTGCAGCCCATATCGAGAGCCGTCACCCTCTACCGGTGGTCCACCAAGGTCCTCAACCTGGCAAAGCTCCAAGGCCGGGCCGTGGAGGGGCTCGGACGGGTCATCGAGGACATCCCGTGCTTCCAGGTCGGATGGCAGGATCCCGCGAACTGGCTGGGCACGCTCGGGGACGAGCTCGCGTTGGAGGACCGTACGATATCGGTGGACGCCGACTACGCCCCGCGTGGTAGTGGAAATACGCCCGGGGGCCGATGAGACACAGACGATCCGGCCTTAGCGTCGACCCCCACATGTCTGTCGATACGGATGTCGACGCCGTCTCCGCTCGGGAAGGCGACACTGACCTCGCTGCGAGCATCGTCCGGCGCTTGCGCCGCGACGTGCCATTGGTGCTGCTCGACTTCGCCCTCGTCTTCCCCGCATATCTCGGGCCGCTCGCGCTGCGCTTCGAGGGGAGCATCCCGCCTCGCTACTGGCACAACTTCTGGATCCTCGTCCCGATCGCGGCCGCGCTGCATCTCCTCGCGAACTACACCTTCGGCCTCTACGGGCAGATGTGGCGGTACGCGAGCATCGAAGAAGCCCGGCGGCTCGCGCTCGCAGGAGCCGCCTCCTTCGTCCTGATCGTGATCGGCGGCGGGCTCCTCCTGTTCAACGGCCAACGGCCGGTCCCCTTGTCCACCGTCGTGTTCGGCACCGGGTTGTCCGTCGCCGCGTTCGGGGCGATCCGCTTCCAGAGCCGGCTCTTCGGATTCCGGAGGCGGACCGTTCGAGGCGAGGTCGGAAGTCCGACGCGGGTGCTCCTGATGGGCGCCGGCGACGCCGGCGCGATGGTGCTGAAGGACATCCTCTCCCACTCCTCCCTGGGTCTCGACCCGGTCGGCGTGGTGGACGACGATCCTCGGAAACTCGGTCTCCATCTCCACGGCATCCGCGTCCTCGGCAACCGCTCGGCCATCCCCGCGCTGGCCGAGCGACTCGAGGTCGACGAGGTCTTGCTGGCGATCCCGACCGCGGCGAGCGAACTGGTGCGGGATGTCGCCGCCCTTTGCGAAGAGGTGCAGGTCCACCTTCGCGTCCTCCCGTCGGTCCACGAGATCGTCGGGGGCCGCGTCGAGGCCCGCGACATCCGGGATCTGCGGATCGAGGACCTCCTCGGACGACAGCAGGTGGAGACCGACCTCGAGTCGGTCCGTCGGCTGCTGACGGGCCGCCGAGTGATGATCACCGGCGCAGGTGGATCGATCGGCTCGGAGATCGCCCGGCAGGTCGCCGAGTTCGAACCCTCATCGCTCATCCTCCTCGACAACGACGAGACACACCTCCACGACATCCAGACGGCCCTGTGGCTCACCTGCCCGATCGAGGTCGTCCTGGCGGACATCCGAGAAGGGCGGAGGATCTCCGAAGCGTGCGATCGGTATCGGCCGGAGATCGTCTTCCACGCCGCCGCGCTCAAG
>CAVXJL010000016.1:0-31266 GCA_963762015.1 uncultured Actinomycetota bacterium | reverse complement strand
CCGGACGAGCGCGCCCATGCGATCAGCACGACGGCCACCGCGGCTGCGGCGAGGATCACGAGCGCGTACTCGGCCGCTCGTCTGTCCTTCCTCCCGCTACCAGCCTGGAGGGTGTCGACGGTGCGCAGGAACAGGGCGTACAGGAAGAGCATCGGTTCACCTCCTCTCAGCGGATGGACCGTCGGGGTGGTCAGTAAGACCGGCACCACCGTGAGGAGGAGGAACGCGGGGAGGATGAGGAAGACGAGCGGAAAGAGCATCTTCACCGGCGCGGCTCGAGCTCGTTCGGCCACCCGCGGCCCGACGTGAGCTCCGAACGTCGGCGGCGAGCTCACGCGTCGCGCTGGTGAGGGACGTGCCGAGCGTTTCCGTACGGGTCGAGGACGGCGACCGCCCGCCGCAGGTCCGGGAGCGAGAGGCGTTCTGTGATCGCCTCGAGCTCATCGGCGCCATCGCGCCCCGAGGTCCACGGCATCGAGGGACCGTTGGAGCTCTTCGCCGAGGGGACCTCGCAGGGCCGACACCGATCGTCGGAGTCCCACCGCCGCCGACAGGCCCGCGGCTGATCCCGCGGCGAGGAGATCGAGCAGCTGCGGAAGCTCCGCATCCATCGCACGGCGGCGGCGAGCATCGGCGCGGGCGCGCGCGAGCCGGCGGATCCGAGTGCCCAGCAGGATGGTGAGCCCGCACGGTGAACAGCTTGGACCTGGCACCACCGCTCCGACGACCGCGAGACGGCCAGCCAGAGATACCGGGCATCGGCGCGTCAACCCTCCTCGGGCACTGTTGAGAGGCATGGAGGGCCACTCCGGCGACACCGCACCCGGCTGCCAGGGCGGCGAAGGACTCCGCTACGAGCGCCTCCGTCACCGGACCTCCAGGAGGTGCCGGATCCAGAGGAACGCCAGCACCTCGAGACCGAGCCCATTCCGAGCGCGGTCCCCCCGAGCGGCGTGGCGATCGGTCGACCATCTCGCGCCGGGACGTCAGCAGGAGGAAGGCGAAGAAGCCGATCGGAAGCGTGCCGAGGATCACGCCGGAGAGGCGAGCCTGAGCCGTGAGCACACGAACTTCTCGGTGGGCCGCCCGGCGCTCCCGGAGGGTGCCGGCCAGCCCATCGAGGACGATCGGGAGGTCACCACCACTCCGGCGATGAAGGTCCAGGACCCCCGCGATCAGGCGCGCGTCCTCGGAGTCGTGCTCATCGGCCCACTCCGCGAGCGCCTCGGAGATCGGCGTGCCGGTGTCGACCCTGTCGACGAGGCTCGCCAGCTCGCCGCGGAGAGGCTCCTCCGCCTCGTCCCGTGCGTACGCGAACGCTTGCGGGAGCGACAGTCCGGCACGGAGCCCAGCCGAGAGTGCGCTCACGGCGTCGGCGATCTGCTCGGCCGCCCGCTGTCGCAGCGCCGAACGCCGGCGCCGTCGCACGAGGTAGGCGAACAGCGCGACGCACACCACGCCACCACCGCCGAGAGCGGTCCCGCCACGAGGCCGGCGATCATCACGGACACGACAACGAGCACCAGCGGATCCGGCGAACCAAGGGGCTGTTCGAGACGCTCGATCCCCAGCCGCTTCGTCAACCGATCAGAACGCGCGGACGCGACCGCGCGCTCGGCGAGGAGACCGGCGAGCGCCAGGAGGCCCGAGGCCAGCCCGATCATCGATCCGGTCCTTCCTCGAACAACCGATCCCCGACGTCCTCGCCTCGATCCGCGAGCACGTTGGCGACCCTCGGGACCGACCCCGTCGCCTCGAAGCCGCCGGCCTGGCCGTCCCTTCCTCGATAGCGGAAGAGTGAAGCGACGACGGGCTCTCCTCGGTGCGTCCCTTCGATCGCCGCGATCTCCCACACGACCCGGCGGCCGTCTCGGAGTCGAGCGAGCTGGATCACCACGTCGATCGCCGAGGCGACCTGGTTCCGGATGTGGGCAGCCGGCAGCTCGACGTCCGACATCATCGCCATCGTCTCCAGTCGCCAGAGGAGGTGCCGGCACGAGTTCGCGTGCGCCGTCGAAAGAGAGCCGTCGTGCCCGGTGTTCATCGCCTGGAGCATGTCGAGGGCCTCGCCGCCCCGAACCTCGCCGACGATGATCCGGTCGGGGCGCATGCGGAGTGCGTTGCGGACGAGGTCGCGAACGGTCACCTGCCCGCGACCCTCGACGTTGGGCGGCCGCGCTTCGAGCCCGACGACATGCGACCGATTGAGCCGGAGCTCCGCGGCGTCCTCGATCGTGATGAGGCGTTCCTCGTCCGGGATGAAGGACGAGAGGATGCCGAGCAGGGTCGTCTTGCCGCTGCCGGCTCCCCCGCTCACCACGAGATTAGCGCGGCCGCGAACACATGCGGCGAGGAACTGCAGGCCGCGGGGACCGATGGTCCCTTGTCGCACGATGTCGTCCCCGGAGAGCGGTACCTGGGCGAACGTGCGGATGGTCAGCACGGGGCCGCGGAGCGAAAGGGGCGGAACGATCGCGTGCACCCTGCTGCCACCCGGAAGTCGCGCGTCCACCCAAGGTGACGCCTGGTCGACCCGGAGGCCCAGGGGACCCACGATGCGCTCGATCAGATGAAGGACCGACTCCTCCCCCTCAAACAGCCGGTCCTCCACCCTTTCGATCCGCCCCTCCCGCTCCACGTATACGTCGTCAGGTCCATTGACCATCACCTCGGTCACCCCGGGATCCCGCAACAGGAACTCGATGGGACCGAACCCGACGACCTCGTCGGAAACCTCGTTGACCACTCGTGCCAGATCCCGTTGAGGGAGCAGCGCGCCGCTCTCGCGCATGAGGGAGAGCGCCTCCTCGCGGACGCGGAGCCGCCGCTCCGTGCGCGGCGCCGCGCTGAGCCCGCGGGCGTCGACCCGTTCCCGGAGCTGCGCCCGCAGCTGCCGTCGCACCTTGGCGAGAGGATCCGCGCTCATGCGACGGACGCGAGGATGGCTCGCCCTCCGTGGTCCACCTGGTTCCCTCCGAACACTCGCGGGGAAGCACGCACCGACACGAGGGGGTTGAGGAGGTGCCGACCGGCGGAGGAAGGTTCACCGCGTCGACCGGAAGGACCCTAGCGCGAAGGTCCGACACGGAACCATCCCCAAGCCGGGGGGTTCATCGAACGTGTCGGGGGATTCGTCGTCGAGGAACGCCTACGCGAGACGGATCAACGCGAGGCCGGGCGGCAAGCCCCGGACGGCGACTGCATCCCGGTCGATCTCGATCGTCACGCGCGTGCCCGCGAGCGACATGTCCGCGAGGTTGAGCATCGTCGCCCCCTCCGGCAGTGTCGGATCGACCTCGATCCGTCCGGCTGGGACATCGGGCTCGAGACCGAGCAAAGCCCGGACCACCAGCAGTGGCGCGGCGGAGGCCCACGCCTGGGGCGAACACGACGTGGGATAGCGCACCGGCACCGGCACCTCGTCGATCGTGAGGCCGGCGAAGAGCTCGGGCAGACGTCCGTCGAGGGCTTCGGCGGCGGCGAACAGGCCACCGGCGATGCGGTGCGCCTCCTCGACGAACCCGTACCGACGGAGCCCCGCGATGCAGATCGCCGTGTCGTGCGGCCAGACCGAGCCGTTGTGATAGCTCAGCGGGCTGTACCGAGCCATCGAGGTCGCGAGCGTCCGAACTCCCCACCCCGTGAACAGCTCCGGTGAGACGAGCCGCCGCGCGACGGCCGCCGCCTTGTCGTGGTCGGCGACGATCCCGGCCCACAGGAGATGGCCCATGTTGGAGGTGATCGCGTCGACGGGGCGCTTGTCCCGGTCGAGGGCCATCGCGAACGCCTCTCGGTCCGGCAGCCAGAAATCCCGCTCGAATCGGGCTTGCAGGTCGTCGGCCCGTGTGTGGCGGGCAGCCGCGGCCGCATCGTCCCCGTCGGCTGCCGCCAGCGCGGCGCCGGCCCGCCACGCCGCGTAGGTGTAGGCCTGCACCTCCGCCATCGCGATCGGGGCCTCGGCGAGCGTCCCGTCGGCGAAGCTCACCGCGTCGTGGGAGTCCTTCCAGCCCTGGTTCCCCAGCGATCCGGGGCCCGCCGGCGCGTACTCGACGTAGCCGTCGCCGTCGGGGTCGCCGGAGCCCTCGACCCATGCGAGCGCCGCTTCGACGGCGGGTCGGAGCGCACGGATCTCCTCGATCGGGGCGCCCCATCGCCAGAGCTCATGCACGAGCATCACGAAGAGCGGCGTGGCATCCGTCGTCCCGTAGTAGATGTCGCCGTCGGCGAGGGCCAGCGAGGGATCGCGCGAGAACCGGATCTCGTGAAGGATCCGCCCCGGCTGCTCATCGGTCTCCGGAACGTCACGGACGCCCTGCATGCGGGCGAGGCTGCGTGCCGTCCCCAACCCGAGATCCGGATCGAGCGGCAGCGCCATCCACGAGGTCAGGATCGAGTCCCGTCCGAACAACGTCATGTACCAGGGTGCCCCCGCGGCGACGAGCGCATCCTCTGGGTGTTCCGGGTCGACTAGCCGCAGCGCATCGAGATCCTCGCCGGTCCGAAGGAACGCGTGCGCCAGACCGGGAACGTCGGATGTGAGCTCCGGCAGTCCTGTTCGCCGTCCCGCGCGTCCCCCGGTGGACGGCGTCGATTCGGACGGCTGCCCGCAGGGATGGGTGAGAGGCACCTCCTCACCGCCGCGCAGCGCCCGGAGCTCGACGCAGGTCTCCCAGGTCTCCCGAGGCGCGAGCTCCACCTCCCACACGAGGGCGCCACGGTCCTGCACCGTTGCTTCCATGGAGGCGTGCGCGATCAACCCACGGCGCCGTCCATCGCCCGGGAACAGGAGGTCTCCTCCTTCGGCTTCGCACGGCGTGCTCACCGAGCGAGCGACACCCTTCTTGACGTCGAACAGGTCCGCCAGGTCGGCCTCGAGGGAGAGGCGGATCGTCGCACGACGTGATTCGCGGGCGAGATTGCGGATCCGAAGCTCGACCCGCATCCCCTGTCCCACACGAAGGTCACGGAAGACGAGGAGCTTCTTGTCGAACGTGCGCCCGACGAACGATGCCCAGGATGGCGAGCGCGAAGCGAGGGTGAGCGGCTCGACGCTCCCTCCGTCGATCGAGAGGAGCATGCGCGAGCAGATCCGCGTGTCGCCGACGAAGAGGCCGGTGACACCGCCGCCGTCGATCCCTCCGTCGGCAGCGCAGATCGTGAAGCTCGCTCCCTCGACCAACGTCACCGTGGTCGCAGGGACAGGCTGACTCTCGTCGAAGGCGTCGGGCTCGACGTCGCCGACGACGCTGCCCCAACGAGGGATGGCGACGTCGGACGGAGGCTGCAACGAAGCCTCAGGCTGCGCGGCGGCGGGGGCTGTGGTCGGCGATCACGCGACCGTACAGCTCCAGATGCCGGGCAACCATCCGCTCCGCGGAGAAACGTTCGGCGGCGACCTCTCGCACGCGCACCCGGTCGAGCTCACCCGCTTGCCCGACTGCTTCGACCAGCCCGTCGAACGTGCCCCGGACGAACCCGGTGACCCCGTCGTCGATCAGCTCCGGCGTGGATCCGCGCGGGGTCGCGACGATCGGCGTGCCGCAGGCCATCGCCTCCACCATCACCATCCCGAAGGGTTCGTCCCAGTCGATCGGGTTCAACAGGCAGACGGCGTCGCGCAGCAGTTCCACCTTGGCGGTCAGGCCGACCTCCCCGACGTACTCGACCCCGTTCCCGAGGAGCGGCTCGACCTGCTCGCGGAAGTAGGCGCGCTCGGCGGGCTCCCGCATCTTGGCGGCGATCCGCAGGGGCATCCCCGCTTCCCGGGCCACGAGGGCCGCCGTGTGCACACCCTTGTCGGGGCTCATCCGGCCGAGGAACACGGCGTAGCCGCCCTCGCCCGCACCGATCGGGTGCACGTCCACATCGATCCCGTGGTGGATCACGGCGGCGACAGGGGTATCGACGGCGGAGTCCGCGTGGTGACGCGAGATCGCGATGAGCGGGACGGTGGGCGCGATCACCCGGTACAGCGGGCCGAGCTCCCCGTCGAACGGACCATGGTTCGTCGTCACCACGGGCATCCCGAAGCGCCCGGAATACACGGGTCCGACAAGCGTGTGGTCGTGGATCACGTCGGGTTCCCAGTCGAGCAGGCGCTCGTACGCTTCGACCACGTGGCAGAGCTCCGATGCGGCGCCTGTGGAGACGGTGCCAAGTGCCTCATCGAACGTGAAGGCGCGCGGCACCTCGCAGGTACTGTCCCCGGTCGAGTACAGCAGGATGTCGTGGCCCGCGTGCTGCAAACCCCTTGCGAGCGTGTCCAGTACGGCTTCGGTACCCCCGTATGCGGGTGGAGGTACGGGAACCCAAGGCGGCGCGATGATCGCGATCTTCATCTGAACAGCTCCTCGTCGTCGTCGGTTGGCACTTCCGGCCCAGACGAAGAGGTACCCGCATCAGGACGGGACATCACAGTTCACGGCGAAGGATGACGGAATCTCCACGAAGTGATGGCGGATCGTTCCGGCTGCCGAGTCCCTCCCAGGGTACTCGACATCGGTGGTGGTCGGATCCGAGAGGATGCGAGGAGGCGGACACCGTCCGCCTCCTCACGAGGGGTCGTCACGCGGAGAGCGTGACCGGGATGTTCACCACGTGGATCTCGGAGCCGTCCATCGCGCTGACCTCGTACACGCGGATCGTGCCGTGCTGGGTCGCGTCGACGTCGTAGGCGACATCCGTCTCGAACGTGCCCCGGCAGCCCGTGCCGCACGTGGCCATCGTGAACGTCGAGGCGATCACCCTTCCGTTCTGATCGAGGATCGCGATCGACACGACGGCCTCGAACACGTTGGCGGTGCCACTGATGTGCACGGGACTCGAGACACGCTCGCCGAGCAGAGGGCTCTGGACCAGGATGAACGGCAGCTGGTCCGAGAAGTTCGCGCGCCGCTGGGCGCCGTCGATCTCGTACCCGCCGAAGTTCGTGAGCGGCCGGCCATCGACCTCGAAGACGACACCCTGGACGCGGTCGAACTGCGTGAGCGTGTAGACGACCTGCGCGAGGCTTCCGACGGCGATCGCCGGCGTCTCCTGGTCGACGAACGTGTCGTCGAGGTCCACCGTCGCCACGCCGTCCTCGATCGTGAGGCTGTGCAGGCGCGTGCCAAGGTTGATCGTCGTGCCGATGTCCGCCGCTCGTTCCGCGGAGGTCGGTCCGTCGAACAGCGCTTCGAGCGCCCGGGTGCCGACGGCCGGCGTGAACGGCTCCGTGCGGTGTGTGACGAACAAGGATCCGTCGTACGTGAACCAGAGCTCGTACGTCATCGACTGCGGGGGCGTCGGCGTCGCCGGAGGGGTTGGTGAAGAGGAAGGCGAGGGTCCTTCCGACGGTGATGTGGAAGGGGACGGTTCGACGCTGGGAGCGGGGCCGATCGGCTGGGCGCCGCTCTCGGCGCACGCGGCGGTGAGCGCGGCGAGCATCGCCGTCATCGCGATCAAGCGCTTCATGGGTTGCCTCCTCTTGTCGGGGACGCAACCCATGCTCGAGGGCGCCCGCAACACGGGAACCCCGCTCGTGTCACGGTTCGGCAACAGTGCCGGCCGGCAAGCGCAGCGTGAAACGCGATCCGGTGCCGGGCTCGCTCCGTGCCTCGACGTCTCCACCGAGCAGCCGGGCGTTCTCCCGGGCGATCGCCAGGCCAAGACCGCTGCCCGGGCCCGATCGGGCGGGGTCGGCTCGGTAGAAGCGATCGAACACGTGCTCGAGATGGTCGGGCGAGATCCCGGGCCCGTCGTCCGCGACCTCAGCCGTGGCGCCGTCCGCCCCCCGACCCACCCGGACGACGACGTTCCCGCCACCGTGATCGAGGGCGTTTCCGATCAGGTTGGCGACGATCCGATCGACCCGCGTCCGATCGGAGGTCACGGGTACGGGCTCAGATCGGATCTCGACCCGCCCGTCCCAGCCTCGGCTCCGCACTGCCCCTTCGACGAGGGCCGCAAGATCGAACGGCTCCGTCCGCACCTGCTCCCGCCCCGCGTCCAGCGAAGCGAGGTTCGTCAGGTCCTCGACGAGACGGCGGAGTCGTGCGACGTCGCCGACCAGGAGCTCAGCCGCTCGCCGGGCGTCGGGCGGCAAGGCCGCGAGGTGCTCCCTCAGGACCGAGGCCTCGGAGACGAGCGCCGCGACCGGCGTCCGGAGCTCGTGGGAGACGTCGGACGTGAACCGCCTCCCCCACGCCTCCGCCTCCGCGAGCGTGGCGATCCGGCTGGCGGCGACCCGTGCGAGCGCGAACGCCACCATCACGATCGCGACCCAGCCGATGACGAGCGCCGTGGCGAGCTCCCGGAGGTCGTCGTGGATCCCCGCCTCGGGAAACGCGACGTACAGCTCGGCAGTACGATCCGGCGTAGGGCCGCCGACGACCAACGTGGGAACGCCGTCGGCCTCGATCCTGTCGAAACCGATCTGTTCGCCCGCCGCGATGTCACGGAGGGCGGGCGGGATCGTGACCCCGAGCGCCGGCTCGGAGTCGAACGTCTGGTCGTCGGTGATCAGGATCGCGTGGACACCACGCTCCTCCTGGAATGTTTCGACCGCTTGTTGCTCGGTGGACCCCTCGAGGAGCGGACCCGCGAGCCGCATGTCGAACTCGACCTCTGCTCTGGCCCGATCCAGCGAATCCTGGAGGCGGGCGTCCCGGACGAGGACGAACACCACGGCCGCGAGCGCGGCTGCCACCGCGGCCGCCACCAGCACCACCGCGATCACCAGGCGGCGGGGCGACCCTCGGCCTCCGCTCACGCGTCGGTCCGCTCGAGGCGGTAGCCCACGCCACGCACCGTCGAGATCGCGGTCGGGTTGGCGGGATCGTCCTCGATCTTGCCGCGGAGGCGCTGGACGGCGACGTCGACCAGCCGCGAGTCCCCGAGGTACTCGTAGTCCCATACGCGCGCGAGGAGCACCTCACGTGTGAGCACTTGACCGGGGCGCCGCGCCAGCTCGACGAGGAGGCGGAACTCGGTGGCGGTCAGCGCGAGATCCCGCCCGTTCCTCCGCGCGGAGAAGCCGGCGACGTCGATCTCGAGATCGCCTACGCGCAGGGCGGGGTCGGCGGGCTCGGCGGCGGCCCGGCGGAGCACCGCCCGGCAGCGCGCGACCAGGACGGGCATGTCGAACGGCTTCGTCACGTAGTCGTCGGCGCCGAGCTCGAGGCCCACGATCACGTCGGTGGCGTCGGCACGGGCCGTCAGCATCACGATCGGGATCCGGCTGTCCTTGCGGACCTCGCGCGTGATCTCGAAACCGTCGAGCGACGGCAGCATCACGTCGAGCACCGCGAGATCGAACGGATCACGCCGGAGGCGCTCGAGGCCCTCCCGGCCGTCCGCGCACGACGTGACATGGAAGCCGGCGTTGGTAAGGCCCAGGCCTGCCATCTCGCGGATCGAGGGGTCGTCCTCGACCAGCAGCACGCGTTCGTCCATCAGCGAAGCGTAGCCCGGGGGCGAAGCGGAGCCCGATCAGGAGGCCATCTCTTCGACGATGGGCGCGGAGAGAGCATCGGCGAGGCGGTCGAACCGGCGGGCCATCCGCCCCTTCGCGGGCAACAATCGGTTCCGCTCCTGTGCGGAGCGGACAGCGCGGTCGGAGGGGAACTCGGCAAGCGCGGGTTCGCCGAAGACCCTCCCCACATCGCTCGGCGTGATCTCGCTCCTCGCCGCCTTGTTGACGACGAACGCCACCCGACCTTCGAGGTGCAGCGGCGAGCACGCCTCCAACGCGCGCGAGGCGGCGCGGAACGACGCGACATCGAGCGTGAGGATCTCCAGGAGCCGATCGGCGGTCCCAGTTCCTGCGAGCATCATCGGGCCGAGGGTCCGGGGCAGATGCAGGATCACGACGTCCGCGATCCCGGCCGCCGCGTCCGTGACGAGCCGGAGCTCGTCGGGACCCAGTCGCGCGGCCTCTTCCGGCGGCGGAGGAAGGAGGACGTCGACGTCACTCTCATGGCGCCACAGCGCGCTCTTCAACTGATCCGGCCCGAGATCCTCGCCGAGGGAGGCGGCATCGGCGAACGTGTGAGTCGGCTCGGCCTCGTCGCCGGCGGGCGCGCCGAGCGCCTGGGCGACGTCGCCGAAGACCGGGTCGGCATCGATCAGGACGACCGAACCGCGGCGAGCGAACGCGGCCGCCAGGTGCGTGGCGACGAACGTGACGCCGGCACCACCACAGCTGCCGTGGACCGCGAGCACGGTGCCACGACGGACCGAGTGGTGCGCCCGTCGGATGGCGGCGGCAGCCGCCCCGAGGAGGTCGTCGCGCTCCTTCGGCCACAGGAAATAGCCGGCGGCCCCCGCGCGGATCGCCGTCCGGAGCGAGCTCACCGACTCGCGAACGTCGAGAGCGAGCACGACGCCGGAGGCCGTGGCGCCGCCGAGCATCCCCGGCTCCGCGACGACGGCGTCCGGCTCGAGCTGCCGCACCGCCTCGGCGAGCTGCCGGTCGTCGCCCGCCGTGGCCACGACCCGCGCGCGTCCGCTCCGATCGAGGAAGTGCATGACCTCCTCGGCCACCTCCGGCGCCCCGAGCGCCAGAACTACCCTCGCAACCTGATCCACCGTCTCCTCCCGCGTCAGGAGAGGGAGGTCGTGAGACCGTAGCCCGCGCCACCGACAGGGCATCCGCTATACCTGCCGACGTGAGTGACGACCAGCGCACGCGATCGCTCCGGCTCCCCTACCGATCGCCGTTGGCGGCCGACACGCTCCTTTCGTTCCTCGGCGTCCGCGCTGTCCCAGGCATCGAAGAGGTACGCGACGGCACGTACGTGCGCTCCGTACGGGAGGCGGGCGGAGGATCCGTGGTGGCGATGACGCCTCGGACCAACCATGTCGACGTTCGCATCTCGGCCGACGGGTCGCCCGACCTTCGACCGGATCCGCGAGCGGACTCGCCGCATGCTCGACCTCGATGCCGACCCCGTGGCCATCGACGCCACTCTCGCCCTCGATCCCAAGCTCACGGCGTTGATCGCTCGGTCGCCCGGCATCCGCGTGCCCGGCACGTTCGACGGCTTCGAGCTCGTCGTCCGCGCGATCTTCGGCCAGCAGGTCTCCGTCGGAGGAGCGAGAACCTCTCTCGGGAGGCTCGTCACGACCGCCGGAACGCCCCTCGAACGCCCGAGCGGAGGGATCACCCATCTCTTCCCCACGGCGGAGCGCGTGGCCGAGCTCCCGACCGAAGCCTTCGGGATGCCTCGGGCGCGAGCCCAGACGATCCGTCGCGTCGCCGAACTCGTTGGACGGAACGAACTCGACCTCTCGGGCGACTCATCCTCGGACCTGGCTCTCGGGAGGCTCGGCGAAGTGCCCGGGATCGGACCGTGGACCCTCGCCTACGTGGCGATGCGCGCACTCCGCGACCCGGACGCGTTCATGGTCGGCGACCTCGGTGTCCGGAAGGGCTTCGAGGCGCTCGGCCTAGGGTCAACGCCGAGGGCGATCCTCGAGCGAGCGGAACGATGGCGCCCTTGGCGCGCGTATGGCGTCATGCACCTCTGGCAGATCATCCCTGACGTGCGGATCACGGGCGAACTGCCCGACGGATCGCGGTCGTAACCGCAGGCTCGACCAAAGCGAGGACTCGATCGAGGCCAGCCTGGACCTGCTGGGTCGCGAGCGCGAACACCGTGTCGCCGTCGTAGATCGTGTGCGCCGGCCGGATCGCGACGTCGAAGGCGTCGTTCCCGACGCTCGCGAGCCGACGGACATCCTCCTTCGACAAAGCGGCGTTCGTCGCCACCACGCCGAGCGTCGTGTTCGCGGCGGCCGACGGTCCGAGCTGCTCCACGAGATCCTCGCGCCGCTCGCCGGGCTCGAGCTTCGGTCCAACGAGGATCGAGCCATCCTCATCCACGATCTCCCCCACGGCATTCACCACCACGAGCGCCCCGACGACGAGCTCGCCATCGTCCACCGCCCATGCCCCCACCCCACCCGGCATCGCTCGCTCGGGACCCCACATCTTGGCGACCGTCGCGCCGGTTCCCACCCCGACGTGCCCCTCGGCGACCTCGGCCGAGGCGGCCAGACAGGCCTGGTAGCCCTCATCGGCGCCCGGGCGCCTCGAAGGATCCCCCACACCGAGGTCGAAGATCACCGCTGCCGGGACGGTCGGCACGCGTACCGGTCCGATCTCGCTCCCGATCCCGCGCTCCTCGAGATATCGCTCCACGCCTCCCGCGCTCGCCAGGCCGAACGCGCTCCCGCCGGTCAGCACGATCGCGTGGGCAACCTCGATGATCGTTCCGGGTTGCAGGATGTCCGTGCCTCGCGTCCCCGGAGCGCCGCCTCGAACCTCGCAGGAGGCGATCGTTCCCGGAGGAACCAGGGTCACCGTGCACCCGGTGCGTGCGACCTCGTCGGTCCAATGACCGACCGTGATGCCCCCGACGTCGGTGATGGAAGGCATCTCGCCGACGATCATCCCGGGCGCAGCTCGAACACCGGGATCTCCCGGGTCGTCCGCTTCCGGTACTCGTCGTAGGCGGCGTCCGCCTCCACGAACCGATCGAACATCGCCTCGCGCTCGGCACCTTCGAGCGCGCGTGCGACCACCGGGATGGACCGGCCGCCGATCGTCACCGTCGCCCTCGGCTGCGCCCGGAGGTTCTTCGCCCAGGCTGGATCGCGATCCTCGCCCGCGTAGGACGCCATGACGAAGTATCTGCCGTCCGCCTCGAGGTGGGAGAGACCGACCGTTCGCGGCTGACCACTCTTGTGGCCAGTCGTCGCCAGCAGCAGCACCTTCATCGAACCCATCCGCGACCCCACGCGGCCGCCCGAGACACGCAGGACGAACCGATGGAGTTTCCACATCACGCGGAGCATCGGGTTCAGTCGGACGGCGGGCATCGAGCGCCAACTCTACGGAGAGCGACGGGTCGGGAGCGCGCGGTAGCGTCGGGGCACGACGGCGAAGGACGGAAGGGGGAGATCGCATGAGCGTTGCGGCACGGATCAGCATCGTGACGCTGGGCGTCGACAACCTGGCACGGTCGAAGGCCTTCTACGAAGCGCTCGGGTGGGAGCTCGCGTCATCGGTCGGCGACGAGATCTGCTGGTTCCGGACGTCGGACTCCTACCTCGGCCTGTTCGGCCGGGAGGAGCTTGCGAAGGACGCTGGCCTGCGGTCGGAGCCGACTGCGGAGTTCGGCGGCATCACGCTCGCGCTCTGCCTCGAGAGCGAGGAGGCGGTGGATGCGGCCTTCGCGGAAGCCCTGGCTGCTGGCGCCCGGCTCCTGAAGGCGGCGGTCCGCGCCGACTGGGGTGGCTACGCGGGCTACGTCGCCGATCCGGACGGGCATCCGTGGGAGATCGCGTACAACCCGAGCTTCCCCATCGGCGAGGACGGCCGCATCACGATCTCCTGATCGCTTCAGGCCACCGGCGCCCACGTGGCGTTGTCGTGGGCGAAGAGCACCCGGATGCCGTCGAGGGAGACCACGAGGGCGGACTCTATGCGGCAAAAGGCGGCGATACCGAAGTCGGCTCAAGATTCGAAGCCTCGATGGTCGATACTGAGGCCATGCACAAGGGTGAGCGCCTGCGTTTCGTCGCGATCGTGGGCGTGGTCATGGCGGTCCTCTCCGCCGGCTTCGCGCTGGCAGGCGACGCGATCGACGACCCGGCGGACGGGCCGACCACCACGTGTGAGCCGACCGGAGACCCGGTCGAGGATGGGGACACCATCGAGGATGGCGACACGGGCGAGGACGGCGAGGATGGGGACACCGTCGAGGATGGCGACACCGTCGAGGATGGCGACACCGGCGAGGATGGTGAGACCGTCGAGGATGGCGACACCGTCGAGGAGTCGGATGATCCCGAGGGCACTGAGGACGAAGGATCCGAGGAGGGTGAAGACTCCGACGACGTCGAGCAGGGCGAGGACTCCGACGACGCCGAGGAGTGCACCGACGAGCCGGAAGCCGAGGAGCCCGCGGAGGATGACGCGGACGAATCCGAAGAGGCCGACGAGGAGACGACCGTCGAGCCCACCGAGGAGCGCGTCGCGGAGTGCACCGAGGCCGCAGGGCTGACCGCCGAGGACGCTCCCGACGAGAGCCCGGTTCCCGGGGAGCTCCACGGACTCGAGAACGCGATCGCCCACGTGCTCTGGAACTGCATGCGCAACGACAACGATGGGCTCGTCAACGCCCTCGAGCACCTCTCCGCCAACCTCGAGCGCAAGGAACTGCGCGACGAGGCCAAGGAGGAGCGCAGGGCAGAACGCGAGGCTGCGAGGGCAGAGCGCGAGGCAGCGAGAGCCGAGCGGAGAGCAGCCCACGACGCCGCGAAGGTCGCCCGCGAGGCAGCCCGCCACTCCAGCTAGCGCTCGGAGATCCGCACCCTCAGCGAGACATCGATGTCGTGCCGGCCGTCATGAGATCGGCCACCGACGACGAGGACTTCCCGAACTCCCACCACCCGCTGACCCAGGGCTTCACGAACGACATGCTCCGCCCGTAGACGAGCGGGATGCAGGCGATCCGATCGGCCACCGCCATCCGATCGGCCTCGTGGAACAGCTCCAGCCGGGATCGGTCGCTCCGCTCCTGTCGCGCTCGCTCGATCAGCTGGTCGAACTCGGGGTCGGAGAACTTGCCGTAGTTCGTCTTGCTGTCGCTCTGGAAGAGCAGACGGAGGAAGTACTCGGGGTCCGCGTAGCCGGGCAGCCATCCCGTGATCACGATCGGAGCCATCTCGGTCGGGTCGCCGATCGAGAGCGCCTGCTCGAGGGTCCACGGACGAACGGGCACATCGAGATCGAGCACCTCCTTCCAGGTCCCGGAAACGACCAGCAGGAAGTCGTCGAGCCACGTCTCGATGCCGGCGATCTCGATGCCCTGGAGCTCGTCGCGTGACAATCCGGAGAGCCTCAGGTGCTCTCGGGCCGCGTCGGGATCGAACCGGGGAACGATGTCCGGGGTGTGCCCCTGCAGCGCCGGCGGCACTATCCCTCCGTTCGCGACCACGAGGTTCGAAGGCACGTGGTCGGCCAGCAACTCGCGGTCGACCGCGGAAGCGAGCGCCCGCCGGAACTCGACGTTCCCCATCACCGGGTCGGCGTGGCGGAACGCCAGGAACCCCGACCAGCTCGCGGCGCCGAGGTGCGCATCGTCGGAGATCCCCGGGACGAGGTCGGCCGTCTTCGGCGTGTACCGCACGGTGACCGCGTCCAGCTCGTCGCGGCCGTAGGCGGCGATCGCCTCGGGGATCTCCCTCCGCACGTACTCGACCGTCTCCACGTTGCCCGGCCTCGGCGCGCTCGGCAGGTCCCGCCGTCTCAGCACGAGCCGATCGGCGTGCCTCTCGACGATCTCGAAGGCGCCGCTCACCACCTGTTTCCCGATCTCGGTCCAGGCGTCCCCGTCGCGCTCGATCGCGTGTCGAGGCTGCGGCCCGCCATCGGGACGGTTCATCACGCTCATGAAGTACGGCGCAGGCGCCGCGAGCTTGAACTCGAGCGTCCGGTCGTCGAGCGCGCGGACCCCGATCAGGTCCGGATCCTCCGTCTTCCGCAGATAGTGGTCCTGCCCGTGCTCCAGACGAAGTAGATCGCGACCGAGGAGCCCGGCGCGTCCGGGTTCAGGACACGCTTGATCCCGAACTCCACGTCGTGGGCGGTGAGCGGCTCGCCGTCGGACCACGTGAGGCCCTCGCGGAGGTGGAACACGTAGCGCAGGCCGTCGTCAGAGATCTCCCACCGCTCCGCGAGGGACGGGAACGATCGTCCGCTCCGGCCACGCCTCGACCAGGCGATCGAACAGCTGCATGCAGAGCTGGATGTTGGGCCACGCGATCGCGGAACGAGGGTCGGGATCGTTCGGGAGGAAGCTCGTGCCGACGCGGAGCGTCGCGGTCGGCGGTTCGGTCGGCGGGTCCGGCCGGCGCCAGAGATCGAACGCTCGCTGGTACATCTCGTTCGCCTCCGCGAAGCGCAACGACATGTGGAACGCGAGCGCGAGCTTGAACAGGACGAGCGCGATCGCGTCCTGCTCACCGCGCTCGCCGAGGAGCGGGAGCAGCTCGCGGTAGTGCGCGATCGCCTCGTCGAGCGCGTACTCCTGCCGCGCTCGATCGCCGGCCATCGTGAGGTACGCGACCGCCTTGTCCTCGTCGGCAGCGGCGAGCCAGTGATGCGCGAGCAGCCCGGCCACCTCCTCCTCTCGGCCGGCGTAGCGGTCCTCGAGCCACGAGGCGGCCTTCGCATGCACCGCGCGACGCTCGTCGACGACCAGCGTCCGGTACGCCGCCTCCTGGATCAGCGCATGCTTGAAGCGGTACTCCGGCTCGGGCCACCGGCGGGCCTCGCGGAGCAGATCGAGCCGCATCAACGCGGAGAGCGACTGACGGACGTCCTCGCCGCCGCTCACCGCCTCGAGGAGCGGCAGCCCGAACTCCCGCCCGAGGACGGAGGCCGCCATCAGCACCGTGTGCGGCTCCGGGGCCAGCCGGTCGATCCGGGCGAGGATCACCTTCTCGACGGTCGGCGGGATCTCGACCTCGGCCTCGTGGTCGAACCTCCACCCGTCGCCGTCCCGAACGAGCGAACCTGCATCGGCGAGCGAGCGGACCAGCTCCTCGAGGAAGAACGGGTTGCCGTCGGCGTGCTCGAGGATCCGTTCCTCCATCTCCTCCGGCAGCGTGCCCGCGCCGACGAGCGAGCGGAGCAGGTCGAGGCCGGCATCACCCGAGAGCGCCTCCAACGCGATCTCCGTCGTTCGGTGCGGAAGCTCTCTCGCCGCGTCTTCCTTGACCCGCCAGGCCGGGTGGTCGCGTTCCTGACGGAGCGTGAGAACGAGGAGGAGCGCGGAGCTCTCCGTGTCGGGGAGCAACCGCTCGAGGAGCTGCAGGGACGTCGTGTCGGCCCAGTGCAGGTCTTCGAGGGCAACGGCGACCGGGCCGTCCTCCGCGAGCCGCTGCAACCAGTGCCGCACGACCTCGAACGTCCGGTACTGGAGGGCTTCCGGCGAGAGCTCGCCGAGACGCCCCTGGTCGTCCGGCTCGAGCGTGAGCCCGAGCATCGCTGCGAGATACGGGTAGAGCTCGGGCGTTCGGTCGCCGAAGAGCCGCTCGACGTTGCGGCGCAGCGTGATCCGCACCCGCATCTCCGGCTCGTCCGCGAGCACGCCCAACCACGAGCGCACGAGGTCCCGGAACGGCCAGTAGGTCATCGACTCGCCGTAGGAGACACACTTGCCCTCGAGCCATCGAGGGCGACCGCGCGGCGCCGGCCCTTCCTCGAACACGTTTCGGAACTCCGAGAGGAGCCTCGTCTTGCCGATCCCCGGCTCCCCGGTCATGACCACGATCGCGCCGGTGCCTTCGAGAGCGGCGCGCGCGAGGTCGCGAACGACGCCGAGCTCGCGCTCCCGCCCGACGACCGGCGCCTGGACGCCCTCGATCCCGCGCGTCGTCACGGGCGTCGTCAGGGGAGCGATCACCGGTCTCGCCGTGACCGTGCCGGACTTCCCTTTCAGCTCGAATCGTTCGAGGGACCCCCACTCGAAGAGCGGGTCCACTCGGCCGGCCGTGTCCTCCCCCACGAGGATCGTCCCGGGCTCGGCCTGCCCTTGGAGGCGCGCCGCGACGTTCACGGCGTCGCCCATCGCCCCGTACTCCACGCGGGAGCCCGCGCCGACCGCCCCCACGACGACGGGTCCGGACTCCACGCCCACCCGGACGCCGAAGCCGTCGATCCCCCAGCTCCGGCGGACTTCGTCGGCGAATTCGCTGATCTCCTCCACGATCCGGAGTCCGGCGAGCAGTGCGCGTTCGGGGTCGTCCTCGTGCGCGACCGGCGCCCCGAAGAGCGCGAGCACGCCGTCGCCGGCGAGATCTTTCACGGTGCCGCCGAAGGCCTCGACCGCACCGACGATCCGGCCGACGGCGTCTCCGACCACGAGCTTCAGCTCCTCCGGCTCGAGGCGCTCCCCGAGTGCCGTCGACCCCACGAGGTCGGCGAACAGCGCGGTCACGAACCGCCGCTCCTCTCGCATCGTCGTTCCGGGGTCGCTCACGGGATGCATCGTCCCACGGCCCGACCGGGGGCAACCTTGCGTACGCTAGCTCCGTGACCGCGGAGCCCGTGGCGACGGAGGACGAGGTCGGACGCCTCTCCGTCGCCGGGCTCGCGTTCGCCCCGTTCGCGATCGTCATCAGCTTCTGGATCCCGACGCTGGCGCTTCTCTTCGCGGCCGTGACGCTCGTGACAGGGGCGCTCGATCTTCGAGGGTCGACGGGCCTTCGGCGGCGTGGAGCGCTCCTCTCGGTAGGACTGGGACTCGCCGCGATCGCGCTCGCGGTGATCGTCGTGGTGGTGACGAGCGGATCCCCCTCGAGCGGGAACGCGGTGAACTCCGTGCCGCCACCCGGATAGTCCTCGCTATCCTTCGCCTCCATGACGGAGCGGATGCTCGACACCTCGATCACCGCGACGTCGTTCGCTCCGGACGCCGAGGGAGGACCGCTCCCCGACCGAGCCCAGGTCGTGATCGTGGGTGGCGGCGTGATCGGCTCATCGGTCGCGTACCACCTCGCCGGCCTCGGGATCACCGACGTCCTGGTGCTCGAACGACATCGGATCGCGTCCGGGACCTCGTGGCACGCGGCCGGACTCGTCGCCCGCGTCCGCGGCTCGCACCCGATGACCAAGCTGGCCGACTACGGCGTCGACGTCTACCGAGGCATCGCGGACGAGACCGGCGTCGACGTGCACTTCCGGCCGACAGGCTCGCTGACGCTGGCTGAGAACGAGGGGAGGATGACCGAGCTCCGGTACGCGGCCGCGATCGCCCGTCACCATGGGATCGAGGCTCGCCTGTTGGAGCCGACCGAGGTTCCGGAGATCTGGCCCCTCGCGGTCGCGGACGGGCTCGTCGGCGGGCTGCTCCAGCCCGGCGACGGCACCGTGAACCCCGGCTACGCCGCGCTCGCGTTCGCGAAGGGCGCGCACGATCACGGCGTCACGATCCGCGAAGGAGTCCTGGTCGAGGAGCTTCTCCTGGAAGGGACGCGCGTGACGGGCGTCCGCACGTCACGCGGCTCCGTCGAGGCCGAGACCGTGGTGCTCGCGTGCGGCCTGTGGACCCGTGACCTCGCCGGGACCGTCGGTGTCCCCGTGCCCCTCTATGCCGCCGAACACATCCATGTCTCGACCGAGCCGATCGAAGGGGCGCACGACCTGCTGCCTTTGATGCGAGCGCTCGACGGTTCCTTCTATACGCGGCACCACGCCGACGGGCTGATGGTCGGCACGTTCGAGCCGAGGGGTCGGCCGAGGTCGACCGACTCGATCCCCGAGGACTGGGCGTTCGGCGAGCTCGGGCCGGACTGGGAGCACTTCGCGACGATCCGCGGCAACGCGGCGCGGCGCATCCCGGCCCTGAAGGAAGCGGAGTTCACGCGCTACCTCCGGGCGTTCGAGTCGTTCACCCCCGACGTGAACTTCTGCCTCGGCGAGACCGCGGAGATCGCGAACCTCTACGTCGCCGCGGGGTTCAACTCGCAGGGCATCATCTACGGGCCGGGCGCCGGGAAGGCGCTCGCTGAGTGGATCAGCGAGGGCGCGCCCACGTTCGACGCCTCCGAGGTCGACGTCCGCCGCTTCGCCACATCCCAGGCCAACGAGCGATACCTCCACCAGCGGACCACGGAGGCGCTCGGGCGCCTGTACGCGATGCACTGGCCCAACCTCCAGGCGACGACGGCGCGCAACATCCGCGTATCGCCGTTGTTCGATCGGCTGAAGGCCGCCGGGGCCTGCTTCGGCGAGCTCGCGCAGTGGGAGCGCGCGATGTGGTTCGCGCCGCCCGGCGCGGAGCCCGCCTACGACTACTCGTTCGGCCGGCAGAACTGGTTCCCGTACGCGGCCGAGGAGCATCGCGCCGCCCGGGAGGCGACGGCGCTCTTCGATCTGAGCTCGTTCGCGAAGGTCGAGGTCACCGGAACGGACGCGCCGCGCCTCCTCCAACGGGTGTGCACGAACGACGTGGACATCGCGATCGGCCGGCTCGCCTACACGCTCTTCCTCAACCGGCGCGGCGGTATCGAGAACGACGGGACCGTCACCCGACTCGCGGACGATCGCTTCCTCGTGCTCACCCCCTCGGCGACGCAGCATCGCACGCTCGGCTGGCTTCGCATGCACGGAGAGGGCATGTCGGTCACGATCGCCGACGTTACGAGCGCTTCGGCGACGCTCGCGGTGATGGGGCCGCGGAGCCGGGACCTGCTTTCGCGGCTGACCTCCGCCGATCTCTCGAACGAGAACTTCCCGTTCTTCTCGGCGAGGGAGATCCAGGTCGGGAGCGCGCCGGCCCTCGCGATCCGCGCCTCGTTCGTCGGGGAGCTCGGGTGGGAGCTGTACGTCCCTTCCGAGTTCGCCGTGCACGTCCACGACGCCATCGTCGAGGCAGGAGCAGACCTCGGGCTCCGCCACGCCGGCTATCACGCGCTCGACTCGCTCCGGATCGAGAAGGCCTTCGTCCACGTCGGCCACGACGTCGGACCGACCGACGATCCGTTCACCGCCAGCCTCGGACACGTCGTGAAGCTCGAGAAGGACTTCGTGGGCGTGGACGCGGCTCGTCGCGCGAAGGAGACACCGGGCCGCCAGCGCCTCGTGAGCGTGCAGCTCGACGATCCCGAACCGGTCCTCCTCCACGGCGAGTCGGTGATCGCGCACGACGAGATCGTGGGCACCGTGATGTCCGCGGCCTACGCGCACACGATCGGCGCGGCCGTGGGTCTGGCGATGCTGGAGTCCACCGAGGTCACGGACGGCTCGACCGTCGAGGTCGATGTGGCGGGCACCCTCGTGAAAGCGACGCTCTCGACTCATGCGCTGTACGACCCGACCGGATCGCGGATGCGCGGCTGAGCCGGGGTAGCCTGGGAGGGGTGACCCCACACCAGAGCGTGTTCCGGCGGCGTGTGCTCGCGGTGGTCCTCGGCCTGTCCACAGGTGCCGCGGCGTTCCTCCTGTGGCCGACGAGTGACCCGGGACCGAGCCGGTCTCCCCTGTTGCCTCCCGGCGGTGTCAGTCAGCGATATGCGGCTCCTCCGGCCTACCTCGCCTGGGTTCCGGGCGGGTTCGACGATCCGGGCTTCCGCAGGAAGATGGAACAGATCGACAGGCTCGACGAAGTCGTGGTGGTGGGGGGCGACACCCTATGGCTCCGCAAGACCCAGGACGCCGATGGCCGGGTCGTGGACGAGCCGCCGAGCCCGCTCGCGTTCCCGATCGACGCGTTCTCGGTGCAGGCGAGCGACTACGCCCCGTTCGTCGACGAGAGCGTTCGCGATGAGATCGTCCGTGCGCTCAGCGCCGGAGAGGCCGTGCTTGGCGAGCACAGCGCGCTGCTCCGTCGCCTCGGCGTTGGAGGACGGCTCACGTTCCGCACGGGGTCGGTCCGTGTCGGCGCGGTCGTCCCGGACGACGCCGTCGGCTGGGCGGAGGTGCTCCTCAACCGAGAGGTCGGCCGCCGGCTCGGGATCGCCCACGAGCGCTATCTGCTGGCGACGACGGGTCGAGAGCTCACGCGCCCGGCCTGGAAACAGCTGGTGCTTCCGTACGTCGGCGAGGATCCGCTCCGGGTCGACATCCCCGGCGGCACGCGCTACGTGCGGGTGGCCAGCGGCGTCAATCCGCCGATCCTCATGAAGCAACGGTTCGGCGAGTTCGCCGCTACGCCACAGTCGGACCCCGCCTATCTGACCATCGATCCCGCCTGGGTCGAGAGGAACATCGTGACGACCGACGTGCCTCTGCTCGGGACGATCACGTGCCATCGGAAGCTGATCCCGATGGTCCGCGGCGCGCTCTACGAGATCGTCGCGGCGGGCCTCGGCCCGGAGATCAAGGTGTACTCCGGGTGCTGGGCCGCCCGCACGGTCGCGCGGAGCCCGACGGCGCCGCCCTCGTATCACGCGTACGGCGCCGCGATCGACATCAACGCGCCGGAGAACCCGTATGGAGAGAAACCGACGATGAACCGCGAAGTCGTCAGGATCTTCGAGAGCTGGGGCTTCAACTGGGGAGGGGACTTCCTGATCCCCGACGGCCACCACTTCGAGTTCTGGCAAGTTCCGGACCAGCTCAGGCCTTCGTGATCTCCGGTTCGGCGACCATCGGGAGCCTCACGTCGAATCGAGCCCCGCGGTCCGGCCGGCTGTCGACCTGGATCGCGCCACCAAGGGCGTGCACGATCCGCTCCGCCAGCGCGAGGCCAAGACCGGCTCCGTCGCCGGTTCGCGCTGCGTCCGCCCGGTAGAACGGATCGAACACGTGCGGGAGGTCCGCCTCGCTGATCCCTTCACCCGTGTCCTCGACGACCAGCCGAAGTGTCTCCGATTCACGGTGCCCCTCCAGGCGGATCGACCCATCTGCGGGCGTGTGACGGACGGCGTTCACCAGGAGGTTCTGCAGGACCCTGCTCACACGGGGCGAGCACATCGCCGCCTCGACGCCCCGGACGTCCGTTGCGAGGAGCACTCCTTTCCTCGCCGCCTCCACCTCCACCGTCGCGATGGCCGAGGCGACCACGTCCACGAGCTGCGCCCGCTCGACCTCGGCCTCGATCGCGCCGGCGTCGATCTGCACCAGCTCGAACAGGTCGTTCACCAACGATGAGAGCTGACCCACGGCGCGCCGCATGTCTGCTGCGTACCTGCGCATCGTCGGCTGGTCGGTCACGACCTGCTCGTCGACCGCCTCGACCATCGCGCGAAGGTTCGCCAACGGCGTTCGGAGATCGTGCGACACAGCCGTGATGAGATCTCGACGTGTCTGCTCGATCCGCTGCTCCTGAGCGCGGACGTCCTGGAGCCGGGCAGCCATATGATCGATAGTGGCGGCGAGTTGGTCCAGCTCCGGTCCCGCCTCCAGCGGCCCCACCCGAGCGAAGAGATCACCGTCACCGATGATCCTGGCGGTCGCCGTCACTCGCTCGAGCGCCGCCGCGGACGAGCGTGCCGATGAGTACGCCGCGGCGAGTCCCGCGGCGGACGCATAGGTCAGGACCACCGCCAGCACGGTCGCCGCGCGCGTCGAGACGAACATCGCTTGCGTGAGCGCGAAGAGGTTCCCCAAGGCGACGAGGGTCCCGACTGCTGCGATCGCCAGGTATCGCTGCCGGAGGGACGTGCGCCGCAGCAGGGAAGAAGCGAGCGTGGCAGCCGCCACCGTGACCACGACCGCGGGAGCGAGCAAGCCCGCGAGATGCGCCAGCTCGGAGGCTTTCATCCCGAGCGCGGCCGCCACGAGGAGCGCTCCCCCCGCACCCAGGAGCACCAGCGCGAGGAGCATCACGAGCGGACGGAGGCGGGTCACGGCTCGAACCGATACCCGACGCCCCAGACTGTGACCAGATGTCGAGGCTGGGAGGGGGCGTCCTCGATCTTCTCTCGAAGCCGACGGATGTGCACCGTCACCGTGGAGGAATCCCCGTCCCAGGAGTAATCCCACACCTTCTCGAGGAGATCGACCCTCGTGAAGGTTCGACCGGGGTGCGACGCGAGCAGCTCGAGGAGGTCGTATTCCTTCCGCGTCAGGTGGACCGACGACGCATCGCGGCGAACCTCCCGACGGTCACGGTCGATCTCGAGGCGGCCCATCACGAGCGGAGCGCCGTCGCGGGTGGCGCGGTCGCAGCGGCGGAGGACGGCACGGATCCGTGCGACCACCTCCCGAGGAGAGAACGGCTTCGAGACGTAATCGTCCGCGCCGAGCTCGAGGCCGACCAGACGATCGACCTCCTCGCCCTTCGCGGTAAGCATCACGACTGGCACGTCCCCGAGATCGCGGAGGCGGCGGAACACCTCGAGCCCGTCCACCTTCGGGAGCATCAGATCGAGCACCACGATGTCCGGCCAGGAACGGGCTGCGAGTTCGAGCGCCGCCTCGCCGTCGGCTGCGGCCTCGACCTGGAAACCCTCTCTCTCCAGGTAGCGGGTGAGGACGTCACGAACGATCGCCTCGTCGTCCACGAGCAGCACGCGCCCGTCACTCATCCCACCATCTTCTCCCCTTCGCCGCCGGATAGGCCAGGGCCGGCGCCCCCCTGGACGCCGGCTCATAGCCTCGGCAACCTCCGAGCTACGCCAGTAGCTTGATGACCGGGCACACGAACATCTTGATCACGCCCATGTCCGTCGCGCCTCCGGCTCCGCCGTCGGCGAGGACAGCCGCGATCTCGGCATTCGTGTCGATCACCTCGTTGGCGCCGCCATGCTCCGCGACGGCGTCCTCGTACGTAGTGTTCCAGTCGAGGCCGTGCACCATCCATCGACCGCCGTTGTAGCCGACGTCGCCCGGCGCGGCGGTCGCGACGTTCAGCTGGGCACCGAAGAACTCGTAGATCGTGTCGAACGAGTGCGCCGGCGCGCCGGTCCTCGAAAGATCGGTCGGAGTTCCGACCGTCCGGTAGACCACTCCGTTCACGTAGAACGCCGGGCCGGATACGCCGGCCAACGCCGACCCGGGAACCAGCGCGAACGCGGCCGCCACCGCGACCATCATGATCGCTCCCCTCACGAACATCCCTCCTTCGGTCTGGGTGGCCTGTCACCACCGTTCCGAATGGAGTGTCCCCGGGAGTGCGTGACGGAACGCATGCGGGATCGTTACGAACGGCTTACATGTGGCCGGCCGGGCGATGGCCAACCGCGAGCAGGCGCCGTCGCCCGGCAGGCGACTTGACATGCAACTCGATGGTTGCGTAATATTCGCGCAACCGACGGGTTGCGAGAGGAGAGGCGGATGGCGATGGAGATCCCGGACGAGGTCAGACGAGAGCTCGTGATCCAGGCGCCGCAGGATCGCGTGTGGCGGGCGCTCACCGAGGCGGACCAACTCACTCGGTGGTTCCCGGACAAGGCGGCCGAGGTCGACCTACGGCCGGGCGGCGCGATCCGGATCGAGTGGCAGGACGGCGAGTTCGACGACGGGACGGTCGAGGTCGTGGAGGAACCTTCCCGATTCGTCTTCCTCTGGCACGGCGGCGGGTTCGACTCGCCGCAGACTCGGGTGGAGTTCACCCTCGAGGCGGTCGAAGGCGGGACACGCCTCCTGGTCGTCGAGAGCGGATTCTCGAAGGTGCGCGAAGACAAGCGCGCTTCGGCGTGGAAGGACAACGACGGCGGCTGGACCCACGAGCTGGGCGAGCTGAAGACCTTCCTGGAGGCCGCGTGACGAAGGACGCCGCTGGCGCGGTCTTCGAGGCGCTCGCCGACCCGACGCGTCGGCGCGTGGTCTACGAGCTCTCCAAGGACGGTCCTCTCACGGCGACGGAGCTCGCGCGGCGGATCCCGGTCTCCCGACAGGCCATCGCGAAGCACTTCGATTCGCTGGAGGAGGCGGAGCTCGCGGCCGCGACGCGTATCGGGCGCGAGACCCGCTACGAGCTGCGGACCAGAGCGTTCGCCGAGGCGGAGGCATGGATGCGCGCGATCGGCGCGATGTGGGATCAGCGTCTCGCCGCGTTCAAGGAGTTCGCGGAGTCGGTGCCCTCGGGCTCGACGGGAAGGAGGAAGCGATGATCGGCCCCGTACATCCGGAGGTGGGCAGGGAACTGCAGCGAACACGCCGGGAGGAGATCGTCCGGGCACTCAAGGGATGCCGTCGTGCATCCGCTCGGCGGAAGGAGCAGCCATGACGGCGCCAAAGACGAACAAGGAAGCGATCTCCGAGCCGGTCCGCAAGAGCGTTCGTGTGCAGATCGCCGTGGATGAGGCGTTCCGACTCTTCACGGAGCACATCGACCGATGGTGGCCGGCCGAGGTCCTCTCCCGGGCGGCCGACGAGCAGTACGGCGACGGCGTCAAGGTGGAACGGGTCGTCTTCGAGCCCCGCGCCGGTGGTCGCCTCTACGAGGTCACGTCCGAAGGGGTCGAGGGGCTCTGGGCTGACGTTGTCGCCTTCGAGCCTCCGGCTCGCATCGTGCTCGCCTGGAAGCCGAACGACCGGCCCGAACCTCCGACCGACGTCGAGATCAGGTTCGATCCGGACGGCGACGGGACGATCGTGAGGCTCGAGCACCGGGGATGGGAACAGCTCGGCGCTCGGGCCGAAGAGGCCCGTGAGGGTCACGACGGCGGATGGCAGCTCCCGTTGGAGCGCTTCGTCGCGGCCGCGGCCGCCGGATAGGCTCGAGGCATGGCGACCGTCAAGCTCCGCGCGCCCCTCAAAGACCTCGCGGGAGGCAACCGCGAGGTCACGATCGACGGTTCGTCGGTGAGCGAGATCCTCCAGGAGCTCGAACGGCAACACCCCAGGATCGAGGGGTGGGTCCTGGACGAACACGGCCGGGTGCGCCGGCACGTGAACGTCTTCGTGAACGGAGAACGCGTGAGGGAGGACGCGGCGGTCGCCTCCGACGCGACCGTGCACGTCCTCCCGTCGATCTCAGGAGGCAAGAGATGACGGAGCTGCTGGTCGGTACCAAGAAGGGGCTGTTCGTCCTGAGGGGCGACGCCGGCGCGGAGAAGCCATTCGACGTGGCGGCCCGCGTCTTCCCCGGCAACGTCGTGGAGTTCGCGATCCGCGATCCTCGGAGCGGCCGCTACTTCGCGTCCGTGACGTCCGGGCACTTCGGGCCTCGCGTGATGCACACGATGGACCCGACGGGCGAGTGGGAGCCCACCACCGGCCTCGGGTACCCGGACGGGAGCGACTGGAGCCTGGAACGGATCTGGGCGATCAAGCCGGGTGAAGCCGACGGACTGATGTACGCGGGCGTCGCGCCGGCGGGGCTGTTCACCTCCACCGACGGCGGGATGACCTGGGAGCTGAACCGGGCGCTGTACGACCAGCCCAGCCGCTCGTCGTGGCAGCCGGGCGCCGGCGGGCTCTGCCTCCACTCGATCGCCACGTGGCCCGGTGACCCCTCGCGGCTCGCGATCGGGATCTCCGCGGTGGGCGTGTGGTTGAGCGAGGACGGCGGTGTGTCCTGGCGGCACGGCAACGAGGGTCTGGTCCCCCGGTACGTCCCGGAGGAGGCCAGGGAAGGAACGATCGACCTCTGCGTGCACAACATGCACCGGGCGCAGCTGCGGCCCGAACGGCTGTTCATGCAGTTCCACGGAGGCGTCTATCGCAGCGACGACGCCGGCGAGAGCTGGATCCCGATCGCCGAGGGGCTGCCCGCGGACTTCGGCTTCCCGATGGTGCTCGATCCCGCCGACCCCGACTCCGCGTTCGTGATCCCGATGAACAGCGACGGCGACCGTGTGACCGTCGACGGGCGAGCTCGTGTCTACGGCACGCGCGATGCGGGGGAATCGTGGACCTCGCTGAGCGACGGCCTCCCGCAGGAGGACGCCTTCCTCACGATCCTCCGACAGGCGTTCGCGGTCGACGGGGAGGGCTCCGGGATGGGTCTGTACTTCGGGGCCACGTCGGGCGACGTGTTCGGCTCCGGCGACGGGGGCGCCTCGTGGTTCACGGCCCACGAGCGGCTCGCTCCCGTGAACTCGGTCCGGGTCGCTTAGTTCGGCCCCAAGATCCGGGATCTCCCAGGCGTGTCAGAGGGGGGCCTCATGATGTGCCCATGGGAGAGATCGTCTCGCTCGAGGAGTACCGCGACCGGCGGAGCCCCGAGGTCGCCGTGATGCGGCGCCTGGAGCACGCGGTCGGCCGCCTCGATTCGGTGGTGCAGCAGCGGCCGGGCCGGATGGCTCCCACGGTCGAGCGGGAGCTCCTCCTCATCGCGCGCGCGGTGTCGTCGGGCATGCCACGGGATGCGGCCGACCGAGCCGAGCGGCTCGCCGACCTCCTCGAACATCCGGCCGCATCCGGGTCCTGACCCGCCGTTTGCGAACCCGCAGCGGGCGGGTGTACGGTCGAACGGCTATCGAGAGGTAGCTGCGGGGGGAGCAGAACCCACGCGCGAGTCTTGCCGCGGGAGGCATGCTCAGGCCCCCGGGCCACGTCAGGTCCGGCGGCCCGAGCACGATGCAGACGAGACGCCTGATACCTGCTCCTCCCGCTCTCTTGCGCGGAGCCGGGATCGGCGTCAGGACGTCTCACTCACCATCGTTCGCCCACACGACGTCGCACCCTCCCTCGACAGCGCGTCTCGCCACTCCGTGATCATCGGTGTCAGGAGCTCGGCTTCGAGCTGCTGGAAGCCCTCGTCCGGATGGATCCCGTCCGTCTGCACCGCTTCGTCGGGTACGAACGAGGCCCAGTCGGCGATCGCGACGTTCGGGTAGGTGGGGACGACGTCACGGATCGCCTCGTTGACCTCCGGGATGCGGGAGTCGTCCTCCGGGCCTCTCGCGGTCTGCCAGATCACGAAGGGAACGCCTTTCAGGAGGTCGAGCGTCTCGACGAGGTGGGTGCGGAACTCGTCGGCCGAGGGGTCGTTGGTACCGAGCTCGACCACCACGGCGTCGGCGTCCTGCTCGGCAGCCGCCTGTGCCAGCGCGACGCCGGTCGAAGACGACCGACCCACCTCGGCGTCGATCGTGAGGCTCCAGTCGGTGAACGCCGCCTCGACGTCGTCGCGACCCCCGTCCAGGATCGAGTCCCCGATGATCCACAGGATCGGAGGCTCCTGCAGGGCGCGGCGACCCCTCAGCCGGAGCCACCGCTCCGTGACGCCCCCATCGCGGACGAAGACGAGCGGCTCGGGCTCCGGCTGTGGCGCCGGGACGGCACTTCCTTCCGCGGAGGGACTCTCCGACACGGTGAGCGACGGTGAAGGGCTGGCGGTATCGGATCGGCGATCAGCACATCCGTTCCCCCTCGGGCGTGGCCCGCGACCCGGACCTGCGCCGGCAAGGTGCTCACCGGCACCGCGAACGGCCCTCCGAGGAAGAGCGCCGGCCCGTCCACGGAGGAGATCCGCAGGACGGGGACCGCCGTCGGGGAGCACCGGTACAGGACCATCACGTTGCCCGCGAGACACGAGCCGTTCACTTCGAACCGCTTGGCGACGGCTCCCCCCACCTCGATCTCCGAGCAGGCGCCGCCTGGGCTCGCATCGACCGAAGGCGGGTCGAGCGGCGGCGCCGGCGCGACGAGTCCCGTCGCAGGCGATGGGGAGGAGCAGGAGGAAGAGCGCCAGCCGGGCGAGCCTCACGAGTTGGACGCGGCGCGGCGGCCGGCGGCGCGCGACCGCATCACGACCCAGATGAGCACCGCTGCGACGCCGGCAGCGGCGAGGGCGGCCCCGGCGCTCGCCCTCGGCCCGGGAACGGCGGAGGCGAGCCGGTTCCGCATGCGCACCGGCTGGTGGAAGTCGCGGATCGGCCAGCCTCGCTCCTCCGCCGCCTTGCGCAACTCCTTGTCCGGGTTCACGGCGACCGGGTGCCCCACGGCGCCGAGGAGCGGCAGGTCCGTCACCGAGTCGCTGTAGGCGTAGGAGCGCGACAGGTCGATCCGCATGCGCTCCGCCACCGCCCGGACGGCCGCCGCCTTCTCCTCACCGTAGGCGTAGTACTCGAGCTCACCCGTGTAGCGACCGTCGGGACCGATCGCGGCCCGCGTGGCGATCACCCCGGACACCCCGAAATGCCTGGCCAGGGGCCGCACGACCTCCTCCGGGGAGGACGAAACGATGTAGATCCGCCGACCCTCCGACCGGTGGAGCTCCATCAGGTCGAGCGCCTCCGCGTAGACGTACGGATCGATCACGTCCAGGATCACGTCGTCGACGAGCTTCTCCACCTGCGCGCGATCCCAGCCCTTCGTGAGTTGGAGCATCGCCTCCTTGAGCCGATCCATCTTCCCCTCGTCGGCGCCCACGAGGAGGTAGACGAGCTGCGCGTAGGCCCCTCGCAGCAATTGCCCCCGCGAGACCATCCCGGCCCGGTAGAGCGGGCGCGAGAGCGCGAGCGTGCTGGACCGCGAGATGACGGTCTTGTCCAGGTCGAAGAATGCCGCTTCCATCGGAAGGAACGTGGGTCCGGGCACCTCGAGACATTGAGGGGGAACCGCACGGATGGGTGCAGCCGAAGGCGATCTCCTCGCCCTCGCGAGCCAGGTCCACGGACCCGGCGGCCCACAGCTCTTGCACCCGTTCGCAGACCTTCCCGAGGTCCTCGTCGCTGTGGTTCGGATCGTGGTGGAAGAGCAGGAGTCGCTTCGCGGCCGCGAGACGAGCGAAGTCGGCGACGTGCTGCGTGCTGGAGTGTCCGAACCCGGCACGGTCCGAGTACTCCTCCTCGGTGTACTGGCAGTCGTGGATCAGCACGTCGGCCCCGTTCGCGACCTCGAAACCCGACACCCACTCGGGCTGCACCGTGGCGAGATCGACCGCGAGCGCCGGCTCGTGATCGGTGAGATAGGCGAGGCTGCGGCCCCAGTCCTCGATCCGGTAGCCCACGGTGGGACCTCGATGGATGATCGGCCGGGCGATGATCGTCGCGGAGCCGAGCATCCACGGCTCGTAAGGGCGCGTCGTGGAGCTCGAGGCGGGCGGGCACCTCGGCGAGCCGCACGGGGAACAGCGGGGGCGACAGGTACTGCGAGATCCGGTCGGACAGCGTCCGCGTGGGCGAGGGCAGTCCCCCGATGTGCAACTCCGTGCTGCGATCCCAGAGCGGGGCGAAGAAGCCCAGGCCCTCCAGATGATCGAGATGCAGATGGCTCAACAGGATGTCGATGCGTTTCGGCGCCGTGCCGTCCAGCGAGGCCCCGAGCGCCCGGATCCCCGTGCCGGAGTCGAGGATGACGAGGCTCCCATCCTCGGGACGCACCTCCACGCACGAGGTGTTGCCGCCGGTGAGGACCGTATCGGGGCCCGGCGACGCCAGCGAGCCCCGAGAGCCCCAGAACCTGGCGCGCACCTCAGGCCTCCTCGGCCGGCTCCCAGAAGACGGCGAGGCCGCCCACGAGCTGATCCGAGTGCGCGAAGAGCGGCATGGCCACGACCTCGAGATCGCGCGTCCGTCCGTCCATCGCCTCGATCCGCAGGTGCCCGTGGCTCGGGATGCCCTGGCGGAACGCCGCCGCGAGCGGCAGGTCCGCGAGCGCGATCGGCGCGCCCGAGGCGTCCACCGGCTTGAACGTCCTCGCGAGCTCGGCGCTGCTCATCTTGGGCTTCGGCGTAGGGACGTCCCAGGATCCGTTCCGCAGGCTCGTTGAAGAACACGAGATCGCCGTCGGGATCGACGAGGAGGATGGCGCTCGCCAGGTTCGCCGCGAGGTCCTTCGCCAGGATCAGCGCGATGTGTCGCTGCTTCGGCGGCGCCGACTCCGTCACGATCGCGAACGTACACCACGGGGCCGGACCCGGTACCGCTATCCTC
>CAVXJL010000015.1:0-13330 GCA_963762015.1 uncultured Actinomycetota bacterium | reverse complement strand
GACGGTCAGCTCACCCGCACGTTACCGAGCCAGCTCTCGTACAACGCCGCGTACGTCCCGCCAGCGGTGACGAGCTCCTCGTGCGTCCCGGTCTCGACGAGCCGGCCGGCGTCGAACACGAACACCCGGTCCGCTCCCTCCGCCGTGGACAGCCGGTGGGCCACCGTGATCGTCGTCCGGCCTTCGGACAGGCGCCGCAGCGCCTCAGAGATGCGCCGTTCCGTCGCCGGGTCCACGGCCGACGTCGCCTCGTCCAGGATCAGCAGGCCGGGATCCGCGATCTGCGCGCGTGCGAGCGCGACGAGCTGTCGCTCGCCGACGGACAACGCCTCGCCGCGCTCGCCGACCGGCGTGTCCAACCCGCGCGGGAGCGCCGCGACCCAGCCGCCGAGCCCCAGCTCCTCGAACGCGGTCTCCACGTCTCGATCGGTCGCACCGACCCGGCCGGCTCGGACGTTCTCGCGCACGGTCGTGTCGAACAGGAACCCGTCCTGCGGCACCATCCGGAGGGACCGGTGGCGCGACGACGCCGCGATCTCTCGAAGATCGAGCCCGCCGACCTCGATCCGACCCGCCTTGGGGTCGGCGAGACGGGACACGAGCTTCACGAACGTGGTCTTGCCGCAGCCGGTCTCACCGACGATGGCCACGTGCTCACCCGCCTCGATGTCGAGCGAGATCCCGTGGAGGACCCGGCCGCCCTCTCGGTAGGCGTACTCGACGTCCTCGGCGTGGACCGAGAGGGCGCCCGACGGCAGGTCCACGCCGGGGACCGGCTCCACGATCTCCACGGGGAGGTCCAGGACCGCGAGGACCTTCCGCCATCCCGCGATCGCGGTCTGCGTCTCGCTGTAGATCTCCGGGAGATCGGTGAACACGTGCAGGAACGCGTCCGCGAGGAACAGGAACGCCGTGACCCGGCCGAACGTGAGGCCCCAGTCCGGCCCGAACCCCGCGCCGAGCACGACCACGATCGAGACGGCCAGCGCGTAGAAGACGGTGGACAACGGGAAGAGCGTCGCCGCGCGGAAGTGCGCCACGACCTCCGCCCGGTACCGCCTGTCGATCGCGCCGCGCACCCGGCCGAACGTCTGCTCGTCGAGCCCGTACGCGCGCACGACGGCCGCTCCCATCACGGACTCGGAGACCTCGGAGAGCATCTCGCCGACGCGGGTCCGGGCGGCGTCGAACGCCGCCGAGAGCCGGGCCTGGAGCGACCACACGATCAGGATCAGCGGGATCACGAGGCCGACGATCGCGACCGTGAGCTGCCAGGAGAACACCAGCATCAGCACGAGGGAACCCGCGACCTGGACGCCCGCCCAGATCCAGGCGATGCCGCCCCACTCCATGAACTGCTGCATCGCGTCGATGTCGGCCGTCACCCGGGCGACGAACACGCCTCGTTTCTCGTCCGACTGCTCCGCGATCGACAGGCTGTGGATATGGGCGAACGTCCGGATCCGGAGGCCCATCATCGCGCCCTCAGCGGCCTTGACCAGTCGCTTCCCCGCGGAGCGCGCCGCCGCGTAGGTCAACGCCACGAGGCCGAACGCGATCGCGCAGACGGTCCCGACGTAGACCGGGCGGAACCCTCCGTCGAACCCGTGGTCGAAGACGAGCTGGATCAGCACCGGAGTCGTGAGATGCGCGATCACGACCCCGAGCGAGATGACCACCGTGAATCCGAGCCCCGCCCGCAACTCCGGGCTCTCGCCGATCCCCCTCCGCAGGACGGAGAACGAGCTCTTGAGCTCTTCGGGGATCTCGAGTCCGTCCTCGTCGCGGACGACCGTGTCGACCGCGGTCATCGTTCGCCCCGCGCGTAGGCACGGATGATCGCCGCGTATCCGGGAGACGACGCCATCAGCTCGTCGTGCGTGCCGGTCCCCGCCACCCGTCCGTCCTCCAGGTAGATCACCCGGTCGGCCAGCCGGATCGTCGACAAGCGATAGGCGATCACCACGAGGGTGGTGTGCAGCTCCTCGCGGAGCGCCGCGAGGATCTGCGCTTCGACGGACGCGTCGACCGAGGACGTCGCGTCGTCGAGGATCAGCACGCGAGGCTCGCGGACGATGGCGCGCGCCAGCGCGACGCGCTGCCGCTCGCCACCCGACAGGGTGTACCCACGCTCGCCCACGACGGTGTCGAAGCCGGCGGGGAGGCCGCCGACGAAGCGATCGACCGCCGCGATCCGCGCGGCCCGTTCGACGGCGTCGGCATCCGCTCCGGAGTCGAGCGAGATGTTCTCGCCGATCGTGGTGGAGAACAGGAAGCTCTCCTGGAACACGATCGAGACGGCGCCCCGGAGGGACGCCGGGTCCGCGTGCCGGAGGTCGACGCCACCGATCCGCACCGTGCCGGATCCCGGGTCTGCCAACCGGACCAGGAGCTGCGCGAGCGTGGACTTGCCGCCCCCGGTCTGGGCGACGATCGCCACGGACTCCTGCGGGCCGATCCGCAGGGAGACGCCGTCGAGGATCCGCGTGCCGTCCAGGCTCAGGTCGACGTCCTCGGCGTCGAGGCCGAGCGGGCCGTCCGGCAGGGGAATGGGGTCCTCGGCCGGCAGCACGGTGACGGGCTGGCCGAAGACCTGCTCGATCCTCGCGTACCCCACGACCGCTCGAGGGAGCTCCGCCAGGATCCAGCCGATGAACCGCATCGGCCAGGCGAGGAGATCGAACAGCGCGATGAACCCGATGAGCCGGCCGAGGGTGATCCCACCGGCGGCGACGCGCCAGGAGCCGACCATGAGGAGGATCGCCGCCACGAGGGCGGGGAGCGCGTCGAGTGCCGCCTCGAAGGTGGCGCGGAGGAACCCGGCCTCGATCCGCTCGTCCCGGAGCGCCCTGGCCTTGACGGCGAGGCGATCGGTCTCGGCCGCCTCGCGCCCGAGGGTCTTCACGACGAGCGCCCCGTCGATCGACTCGTGCGCGACGGCCGACACCTCGCCGATCCGCTCCTGCGCGCGGCGGGCCGGCCCCTGCATCCGGGTCGCGAAGTTCCGATTCATCACCGCGAGGGTGGGGAACAAGACGGCGGCGATCATCGCCAGGAAGACGTCGGCCGCGAGGAGCTGGATCATCGCAAGGACGATCAGCACGACCACGCCGGTGGCGAACGGGACGGGCCAGAACACGTCCACCGCAGCCTTGACGTCGGCCTCGATGTGCGCGAGCAGCTCGCCCGTGGGCGTCTCGCGGTGGTACGCGAGGGCGAGCCGCCGGTACCGGTCGGCGATCCTCGTGCGGAGCGTGGCCATCACCCGCTCGCCGGAGACCCCGCTGAAGAACCGTCGCAGCATGATCCCGAGCGCCCGGAGGCAGCCGAACGCCATCAACGCCCCGACCGCGAGCCAGATCCGGCGCGAGTCGACGCCGCCTTGGAACGCCGGACGGAGGACCTCGTCGGTCGCGCGGCCGAGCGCGGTGGTGAGGGCGATCGAGGCGAACGCGAACAGGACCGCCCCGGCGACGGAGACGGAGAACGGGCCCGGATGCATCCGGACGTAGGACACGATCAGGCGGAGACCGCGCCCGAAGAGATCTCCGGGCGTGACATCCGCCGGCGCGGTGTCCGCGACGGTGGTCTGCGCGCTCACGGCCATCACCCTATGATGCGCGCATGACCGACCACCGCCCCTGGTTCCGGGTCTGGCGCGCGGGCGTTCCGAAGACCGTCGCCCCCTTCCCGCACCAGAGCGTCTTCCATCTGCTCGCCGACTCGGCCGCGGGATTCCCGGAGTCCACCGCGATCGCGTTCCTCGGCAAGCATCTGACGTACCGAGAGCTCCTGCACGAGGTGGAACGCTTCAGCGCCGTCCTCGCCGGTCTCGGCGTGCAGCGAGGCGATCGCGTCGGGCTGCTCCTCCCGAACTCACCGCAGTACGTGATCGCGTGGTACGCGTGCCAGCGGCTCGGTGGGATCGCGGTCGGCAACAACCCGCTGTACACGCAGCGGGAGCTCGCACACCAGATCAAGGACTTCTCCCCGAGCGTGATGATCGTCCTCGATCAGCTGTACCCCGCGTGGGCGGCGGTCGCGCACGAGGCTCCCGTGCGCGAGGTCATCGTCACCGAGCTCACCGACTACATGAAGTTCCCGCTGAACTTGCTCGCGCCGATCAAGTTCCGGAAGGACGCGAAGCACGAAGGGAAGCCGTGGCCGCCGGTGCCGGCCGATGCACAGGTTCGCTGGTGGAAGAAGTCGATGGCCTCCGCCGGCCCGCCCCCGCCCGTCGCGGAGGTCGATGCCGAGAACGACCCCGCGACACTCGTCTACACCGGCGGGACGACAGGACTCTCGAAGGGAGCGATGCTCTCCCACTACAACCTCTCCTCGAACGTGCGGCAGGTCGCGCCGTGCATCACGTTCTTCGAGCGAGGCAAGGACGGCGTGATGTGCATCCTGCCGTTCTTCCATTCGTTCGGATTGGTGGCGATGAACTTCGGGATCGCGCAGGCGGGCAAGCTCGTCCTGCTGCCGCGGTTCGAGGTGCACATGGCGCTGAAGCAGCTGGACAAGGAGAAGCCGTCGTTCTTCCCGGGTGTCCCGCGCTTGTTCGTGGCGCTCAACGAAGCCCCGGAGACGCCGAAGTACGACCTGAAATCGGTGAAGGCGTGCATCTCGGGCGCGGCGCCGCTTCCCAGGGCGGTCGCGGAGAAGTTCGCCGAAGTCACAGGCGGTGCGCACCTCGTCGAGGGCTACGGGCTCACGGAGACGTCGCCGGTCACGCACGTGAACCCGTTCGACAAGCCGAAGCACGGCACGATCGGGCTGCCCATCCCCGACACCGACTGCCGGATCGTCTCCCTCGAGGACCCGGACAGCGAGGTGACGCCGGGCGAGCGAGGCGAGCTCTGCATCAAGGGACCTCAGATCATGCTCGGCTACTACCAGAAGCCCGAGGCCACCGCGGAGATGATCCGGGGCGGCTGGCTGCACACCGGCGACATCGCGATCATGGACGACGAGGGGTTCTTCCAGATCGTCGATCGGATGAAGGACATGATCATCGTCTCCGGCTTCAACGTGTATCCCACCGAGGTCGAAGCGGTGATCTACCGGCATCCGAAGGTGCTGAAGGCCTGCGTGGTCGGCCTGCCCGACGACAGGACCGGGGAGCGGGTCAAGGCCTATGTCGTGGCGAAGGAAGGCCAGGCCCTTACCGGCGAGGAGCTCGAGGCGTGGGCTCGCGATCCTGCCCAGGGGCTCACCGGATACCGGGTGCCCAAGGAGTGGGAGCTTCGCGACGAGCTCCCGGAGACGTTGATCGGGAAGGTGCTCCGCCGGGTGCTGCAGGAGGAGGAGCGGAAGAAGTCCTCCGCCGCGAGCGCGTAGTTTCGCGTCGCCGACCGGGGGGTAGTGACCCCGGGAATGCAAACGAGGCAGGCAACTTCGGCTGACGGTCGAAGTACGCGCCCGGACGACGTGTCCCTCGATGAGCTCCGGCGAGCCCGTGGATCCGGCGGATCGGGATCGGGGTCCTCGCGCTGTTCGTCCTCGCCGGCCTGCTCAACCTCCTCGGCGTTCGGGCGGGAACGGTGTCGGCAACGGGCAGCGGATATCGGCTCTCGGTCGAATACGAGGAGGTGACGCGTCCCGGCCTCGCATCGGAATGGATCGTGGAGGTGCGCCGAGAGGGCGGTTTCGACGGGCCGGTCACTCTCGTCACGGACGCCACGTATTTCGATCGGTTCGACTTCAACCAGTACTACCCCGAACCCGCGTCGGTCGTGCCGAGAGGTGAGGAGGTCCTGCACGTGTTCGAGGGGATCGAGGGAGAGGTGCTCCGGGTCGCCTTCGACGGACGCGCCAGCCCAACGTTCGTCTTCGCTCTCGCCCGTGGGTCGACCGGCCTCGAGGTGGACGGCCGGGAGATCGCGCGCGTCGACTACACCACGGTGGTGATGCCCTGATGGAGATCGTGCTTCGATCGGCAGCGGTGTTCGTCTTCCTCTGGTTCCTGATGCGCGTCATCGGCAAGAAGGAGCTGGCGGAGACCTCGGCGTTCGAGCTGGTGCTGTTGGTGGTGATCGGCGACCTCGTGCAGCAGGGCGTCACCCAGGAGGATATGTCGGTCACTGGCGCGATCCTCGCGACCGGCACGATCGCTCTCCTGGTCGTGGCGATGTCCTACGCGAGCTTCCGGTGGAGTCGAGCCGAGACCGTGGTGGAGGGTATCCCGGTGGTGATCGTGTCGGACGGGCGCATGGTCGCGGAGTCGATGCGAGTCGAACGTCTGACCGACGACGAGGTCGTCTCCGCGGCCAGGGAACAAGGGATCGGCGACATCGCCGACGTGCGATTCGGCGTGCTCGAACCGGACGGGAAGTTCTCGTTCGTACGGTTCGATCGCGAGCACGCTCCGCCGTCGCGCGATCGGCCCGGCGAGTAGGCCTGGGCCCGGTAGCCTCGTGACCATGGACGTGCAGCTCTTCCGGGACGCCGGGCTCGGGAACGGCTCGTACCTCGTCGAGGTGGGTGCCGGTCGTGCGGTGCTGATCGATCCCGACCGCCGGGTCCGCAGGTACCTGGATGCCGCCAAGGATCGAGGGCTGGAGATCGTCGGGGCGCTCGACACCCATCTGCACGCGGACTTCGTGTCGGGGGTCCAGGACATCCGCGCCGAGACCGGTGCCGAGCTCTACGAGCCCGCCGAGGCGGGCGTGTCGTTCCCCCACACCCCGGTGGCATCGGGCGATCGGCTCAGCCTCGACGACGTCGAGGTCGAGGTCCTGTCCACTCCGGGTCACTCGGCGGAGCACGTCTCGTACGTGTTCCGACACGGGGGCGCCGAGGTTCCCGTGCTGTTCAGCGGCGGGGCGCTGATCGTGGGCGGTGCGGCGCGGAGCGATCTCGCGGGGCCGGAGCTCACCGATCACCTCACGCATCACGAGTTCGAGACCCTTCAGCGCGCGTTCTCGGATCTGCCCGACGAGACCCTGCTGAAGCCGACGCACGGCGGGGGGTCGTTCTGTTCCGCCGGCAGCGGGGAGAAGCATGTCTCGACCCTCGGCGAGGAGCGAGCGACGAACCGGTTGCTTTCGATGAACGAGCAGGAGTTCCTGACGTCGTGGCCTGCATCGTTCCCGCGCACACCGGCGTACTTCGCGCGCATGCGCGAGATCAACTGGTCGGGTCCTCGCCTCAGAACGGACATCGAGATGCCGAGGCCGCTCGCGCCCGAGGCGTTCGCGGCCGCGGCATCCTCGCCGGGCACACTCGTCGTCGACGTCCGCGACGCCGCGTCGTACGCGGAAGCACACGGGCAGGGCGCGCTCGCCATCCCGTTCCGCGACGCGTTCCCGACCTGGCTCGGGTGGCTCGTCCCTGCGGATGCGCGGTTGCTCTTCGTGTTGGGCGACACGACGCTCGAGGACGTCGTCGACGCATGCCTCCTGGTCGGCCTGGAGCGGTTCGACGGCTACCTGGAGGGCGGTATGGACGCGTGGCGCGATGCCGGTCAGCCCGTCCGCTCCTTGCCGGCGATCGGTCCCGACGACGTGGTGTCGTGGCTCGAGAAGGGCGCGCAGCCCGTCGACGTGAGGGAACCGGATGAGCTCGAGCTCGGCGGCGTCGCGGGTGCGGTGTCGGTCCCGCTCGGTGACCTGCCGCAGCATGTGGGAACGCTCCCGGCCGGTCGACCCCTCCTCGTCTATTGCGCGTCCGGGATGCGCTCGACCACGGCAGCGTCGCTCTTGGAGCGGGCGGGTGTCGGGCCGGTGGTGAATCTCAAGGGCGGGTACGGGGCCTGGCAGGAAGTCGGCCGCGACTGACGGCACGCCCGTAGTGGATCAGCAGACGTAGTCGGTGGAAGTGATCCAGCTCCCGATCTCTTTGGAGACGACGACCAGGGCAACGGTGCGGCCGTGCCCCCGGATGGCGAAGAGCCTCGCTTCTTCCGGGATCCGCCCGCGATCGTGTTCGTACCGGTCACATCGACCGCGGCGAGTGTCCCGGGGAACCGGCTGCCCTCGATCTCACTGAGACTCCGAGCGAACGCCGTGGCAGCCTGCTCCGCCGACGGGTAGCTCCGGGTCGTCAATGGCGTGCCGACGGCCACGAACCGACAGTCGAGCTCACCCGGAGCGGTTTCCGCGAGGGCCCCCATCACCCCCGAGACGATGACGGCGACGAGGGCGATCGCGACCGCAAGCCCTCCTCGTGCGGACACCTTCAACTTCAACCCATCCTCAGATGACCATCGTGACACTCGGACGTCCTGACGGTCTATCGGCCGGTGGGGCCGTTCTGTGACGGTCGGATCAGGAAGGGAGCGGATGGGTGCTCGACAGCTTCGGCGAGACGGCTTCGAACTCCCCGGGCAAAGTGGCGACGGGCCCCACCACGAGCGTCGCGGGCGGGCCGATGTTCGCCGCTTCGGCGAGGATCGGAAGATCCGCGAGCGTCCCGACGACCGATCGTTGGTCGGGTGTCCAGGCCCATTGGACGATCGCGGCCGGCTCGTCCGCGGGGCGTCCGGCGGCGATGAGGTCGGCGCACGTCTGCGCGAGTCGACCGGCCGCCATCAGCACGACCAGCGTATCGGCGCCCACGACCTTCGAGAGATCCACCTCGTCGTCGTGCGCCGTCGAGCCGGTGACGACCGCGAAGGAACGGGCGAGACCTCGGTGCGTGACGGGGATGGCGGCCGCGGCCGGCGCCGCGACCGCTGATGACACGCCGGGCACCACCTCGCACGGGACTCCCGCAGCGACGCACGCTGCGACCTCCTCGCCCCCACGCCCGAACACGAAGGGGTCGCCGCCCTTCAACCGGACGACGATCGCGCCGTCGAGGGCCCGATCGACCAGCAGACGCTCGATCTCGCGCTGCGGCATGGACGGCCGCCCCGGCTCCTTGCCGACGTAGATCCGCTCGGCCTCGGGCTGCGCCAGGTCGAGCAGGGCGGGCGCGACGAGACGGTCGTAGACCACGACGTCCGCCTCGGTGAGCGCACGAGCGCCACGGACGGTGATCAGCTCGGGATCGCCGGGCCCGGCGCCGACGAGGACGACCCGCCCGCTCACGAGGCAGCCCTTTCGCCGAGGAGCCGTTCGAGGAGCAGCTCGCGAAGCTCTGGACCGCGGCCCTCGCGGATCAGCCGAGCGGCTTCGTCGAGGTCGAGAGCATGCCGCCAACGTCGTCCGCGCTCGGCGAGATCGGGCAGCGAAGGAAGCGTCTCCCTGCGCACCTCGCCGACGACACGGAGCACCTCCGCCCACTCGGCGCCGAACTCGGCCTGGAGACGCTCCCGGACGAGCCGGGCGACCGCAGGGGAAACGCCGCCGGTCCCGATCGCGAGCACGAGGTCACCTCGGCGGACCACGGCCGGCGCCGCCCAGTCGCAGCGGGGGATATCGTCAATCACATTGACGAGTACGCGGCGAACACGGGCTTCCCGCGCGATCGCGGCTCGAGCGGCGGCATCGTCCGACGATGCCACGGCGAGGAACGCTCCCTCGAGATCGTCGGGCCGCCACGCGCGCCGCTCGACCTGCACGCCCGCCACATCATCGAACCGGTCGTCGAGGCTGGGCTCCACGACCAGCACGTCATCCGCGCCCGCGGCCAGCAGCCCCTCGACCTTCCCCTCGTGGATCGCCTGCGCGCCGATCACGACGCAGAGCCGGCCCGCGAGCTCGAGCATCACCGGGTAGCCGAAGCTCATCCGGCGGCCCCCTCTCGCTCACGGTCAGGCGAGCCGCCCGCCCGCTCGCGGTCGGAAGCGGACCCGAGCAACCCGACGGAGCAGTGGATCCCGCATTCCTTGTCGGTCTCCTGCTCCCACCACCAGCGGCCGGCTCGCTCGGACTCGCCCGGAGCGACGGCCCGGGTGCAGGGCGCGCACCCGATCGACGTGTACCCCTGGTCGAAGAGCGCGTGATACGGGACGTCGTGCTCGCGCACGTACTCCCAGACCCGCTCGAGCGTCCAGTCGGCGACCGGGTTCAGCTTCACGATCCCTCCGTGATCGCGGTCGAGCTCGACCTTCGCGATGTTCTTGCGGCTGCGCCACTGCTCCCGCCGGAGCCCGGCGACCCAGGCGTCCAGCGTCGCGAGCTTCCGCTTCAACGGCTCCACCTTCCGGATCTCGCAGCACCGGATGCGGAGGTCGACGCTCCGATGCATCAGGTTCGGGCCGTGGTCCGTCACCATCGCCGAGACGGCCTCCGTCTCGGGGTACTCGAACTCGACGGCGATCCCGTAGCGTTCTCGCACCCGTTCGAACAGCTCGTACGTCTCAGCCGGAAGCCGCCCGGTGTCCAGCGTGAAGACGCGGACGTCCGGGTTCAGCCGCCACGCCATGTCGATCAGCACCATCCCGTCGACACCCCCGGCCGCGCTGATCGCGAGACGGGGGTGGAAGCGTTCGAGCGCCCACGCGAGCAGGTCCTCGGCCGCGGCGTCCTCGAACCGCTCGGCCGCATGGCGCACCCACACCTCCTCCTCCTCGAAGACGGGAAGGACGGGCTGGTGGAGCGGCTGGACGGGATCCCGATCGGCCATCACGATTCACCTCCCACCGAGATCAGCTGAAGCTCGAACGTGCGCTCGCAGACCTCGCACCGCCAGCCGGCGGGGTCGGCCGGGCGGAGGTCCTGCTCGCCGCAGAACGGGCAGTAGAAGGGGACGGCGCGCGGCGACACGGAGCTCATCGGCCTGCCTCCGGATCCGCGAACGCGGTCAACTCGACATCGTCCAGGCCCCTCACGAACTCCGTGAAACCCGGCGCCTCCGGTCCTCTTCGCGCGCGGTAACGCTTGACGAGTGTCTCGACGTAGTCGGCGGCGTCCTCGGCGAAGATCCGAACACCTTTCACCTTCCGCCCGAACGACTCGCCGTCTCCCATACCGCCGCCGAGGTGCACGAGGAACGCGTCCGACTTCGTGCCGTCGGGTCGCGGCGCGAGCGCCGACATCAAGCCGATGTCCGCCACCTGGAACCGCGCGCAGGAATTCGGGCAGCCGTTCACGTGGATCCGGATCTCCTCATCGAGCCCCGGGAGGCGCGCGTCGAGCTCCTCGGCGAGCCAGCGAGCCCTGCCCTTCGTCTCGCCGATCGCGAGCTTGCAGAACTCGATCCCGGTGCAGGCCATCACGCCCTTGCGGAACGGGCTCGGGATGGTGGGGAGGTCCAGCGCGTCGAGGGATGCGGCGAGCTCCGCAACCGACTCCTCTTCGACGTCGGTGATCACGAACTTCTGTCGGGTCGTCGTCCGGATCTTCCCGCTGCCGTGCCGATCCGCCAGGTCGGCGATCAACCGGAGCTGGTGGCCGCTCAGCCGCCCCGCTCGCGGCGCGAAGCCGACGAACGCGCGGCCGTCGAGCTGGGGATGCACCCCGACGTGGTCGCGCACGTCCATCGGTGCGGGCGGCGGCGCGGGTCCGTCGGGGAGCGGCTCGTCGAGGAACTCCTTCTCGAGGACCCGTCGGAACTCCTCCGCGCCCCAGTCCTTGATCAGGAACTTGAGCCGGGACTGGTTGCGCGAGCGGCGGTAGCCGTACTCGCGGTAGAGGCTCGTGACCGCGGCCCAGGTCTCGGCTGCCCGTTCCGGCTCGACGAAGGCCTCGAGGCGCTGCGCGAACATCGGGTTCGTGGACAGCCCGCCTCCGACCCAGAGGTCGAAGCCGGGTCCGAGCTCCGGGTGTTCGACACCCACCAACGAGATGTCGTTGATTTCGGGATCTGTGCAGCGCGCGACGCAGCCGCTGATCGAGGACTTGTACTTCCGCGGGAGGTTCGAGAACTCCGTCGTTCCGACGAACCGATCGCGGATCTCGTCGATCATCGGTGTCGCGTCGAGGATCTCGTCGGCCGCGATGCCGGCGAGGGGGCACCCGAGGATCACACGCGGCGTGTCCCGCATGCTTCGGCGGTCGTGAGCCCGGTGGATTCGAGGCGCTCCCAGATCGCCGGGACGTCCTCGATCCGGATCCAGTGCAGCTGCACGTTCTGGCGATCCGTGACGTCGGCGAGGTCGCGGCCATACGTCTCGCTCGCCCAGGCGATCGCGCGGAGCTGGTCGGAGGTGAGCCGGCCGCCGTCGATGCGGATCCGCATCATGAAGAACTCGTCCTCGAGCTCCTCCGGTTCGGCGCTGCCGGTCCGCTCGCCACCAACGCCCTGCTTCCGTTGGGTGTACAGGCCCCACCAGCGCATCCGGTTGCGGAGGTCCTGCCTGCCGATCGAGCGGAACCCACCGGGTGCGAAGATCCGCTCGATCCGCTCCCGCACCTCGAGCGGCTCGGCCTCTTTCTTGATCTGCTCCGCCCCGTTCAGGGGCTCGTGGTAGCCCAGCGCCCATTGGCCCTGTCCACGAGGGCGGGGGACCTTGCGTTCGGTGAGTGCCATCGACGATGCCTTCCAGATATCTGGCCGGAGATGGGAACGGCCGCCTCGCGGCGGCCGGGTGCTGCGGATGCCTGGAGCGTTACGGCCGCGCGAGGGGTACGAGGCCGGTCTCGGCCTCGTTGGTCACCTCAGGACAGCAGCAGAGACGGTCGGGGATCATCGCCGCGACCTGTCCTGCCGTTCGCGTCCGGATCATCAGGCTGGATCCCATCTGGAAGGTCGGAGTTGCAGGTGCAAAAACTACGAGCCCATCCGGTCAGCGTCAAGCCGATGCGCGGTTCCCTGTGCGGCGCGCGTCGAGTCTCGAACAGCGCGAAGAGTACTCTCGCGCCGACGGATCGGAGGTCACGATGAACGAGGATGAGCTGATCGCTCTTCTCCGGGAACGACAGAACAACGGCAGGACCGGCTATCTCACGTTCGGCGATCTGGTCGCGATGGTGCCCTCGGATCAGCTGGATGAATGGCGAGCCGTGCTTGCGAAGGCCAGACGTGCCGATGCCGCGCGGGATGCCGAGGAGAATCGCGACTAGCAACCGGCGAAGGACCGAAGTGCCGACTACGCGGAGATGGCAGTCACGGCGGTTCGTTCCTCGAGGGTGAGCCCGCGAAGCGGGGGGCGGACGTCGGCGTGGAGCAGGACGCCGCGATCCGTGAGTACCTGCTTCAGCGCCGCGTGGAAGGGTATTCCCTCGAGCCGCTCGCGGAGCTCGACGACGCGCAGATGCGCTTCCGGGCTGTGGTCGTGCACTAGTGCCGCGACGACGTCGGGCCAGGCCGAGGCAAGGCCGGAGACCGCGCCTATCGCCCCGCGCTCCATCCCGGCTCGGACAAGCGGCTCGGAGCCGATGAACACGTCCATGCCGTCGATGAGGTACGGCTCGATCGCGTCGAACGGGGTGTCGCTGACCTTCATCCCGACGACGTTCCCCTGCTCCCGGTGGAGTTGAGCGATCACATCGACGGGGATCGC
>CAVXJL010000014.1:0-16145 GCA_963762015.1 uncultured Actinomycetota bacterium | reverse complement strand
TGCTCGCCGCCGCCGAGCTCGCACGATGAGGAGCGGACCGGTCAGCCCGTCTTCCGGGCCTTCCACGCCTCCTCGATCGGCCATCGCCTCGCCCACTCGGCGGTGGCGAGAGGATCGGACGGGGTCTCGGCTCCCTCCGGAGCCTGCACCTCCACCAGGTCCTCGACCTCGAACCCGGAGTCGCGGAGCAGCCGGATCATGTCCCCGTGTGTGAGGCCGAACTCGACGGCCCCGTCCGCGTCCGGCCAGTCGAACCGGTGCAGACCGAAGTGATCGCGCTGGAGCTGCTCGCTCGCCGGCAGGTCCTCCTCGGGTGAGGTCAACATCGAGAGATAGGAACGACTGAGGAACGCCAGACGGCCGCCGCGACGGAGGATCCTCGCCGCCTCGGGGATCCACCGGTAGGGATCGCACCAGAGCGCCGCGCCGTATTCCGAGACCGCCAGGTCGAAGCTCCCGTCGCGGAGCGGCGCCCGCTCGGCGTCGGCGTGGATCAGCGGGAACCGGATCTCGAACTCCTCCTGGAGCATCCGTGCGGTCGCGAGCTGCCTTCCGGAGTTGTCGAGCCCGACCGCGCGAGCGCCGCGACGCGCGAGCCACGATGACACGTAGCCCGTGCCGCACCCGAGCTCGGCCGTGTCGAGCCCCGCGACGTCGGGCAGGAGCCCGAGCTCGGACTCCGGGACGCCCCAGATGCCCCACGCACTCCTCCGACGCCCACGAGACCCTGCCGCGCTCGACCCATGCGTCCGCGTCGGCGTCCCAGGAGGTGCGATTCGCGAGGACGTGGTCGGAAAGGGCGCCCGCCGGATCGGTCATGCGGGGGGCGGCGGCAGTTCCCCGGGAGACGGAGGCGGAACGACGCCGCGGCGAGCCGCCGCGTCCCAGACCTTGTTGACGTGCTCCTGCGTGTACAGACCGGTCGCGATGCCCACGATCAGGAGCAGGACGATGTTGAGCGCCGGCGACAGCGTCTGCTGCACCCCGGCCCGCTCCTGCATGCGGACCACGTGCTTCGACGTGTTGTACATGGAGATGAACGGCGGCACGATGACGATCCAACCGAGCGTGACCGCGAGCAACGCGTTCCCGGGGCGGACCGAGTCGTCCTTCTCGTACCGGCGGATCTCGTCGTTGATCTTGTAGTACCAGTAGAGCCAATAGATACCCAGCGTGATGAACGACAGTCCCAGCACGCCCAGCGGATCCCGTTTCAGGTACTGCTGCCCGTCGATGGTCACGAGCTCCGCCACGTCGCCCCCTCGGCCGCGAAACGGGAGTGTAGTCGCATCCCCCGGCGCGGCCGGTCCCGATGTGCGGCACGCACGGCGTTGGGGTATACCGGACGGGAGAGGAGGTCTGGACATGGATGACACCACCACGCAGGAGCTCACCGACGAAGAGATCCGGACCGTGATGCCCGGGACGAGCGCGTCCCCGAGAGCCGAAACCGAGCCCGACACGATGGGCGGGGACGGCACGGACGGCGACACCACGGACAAGGAAGACGGCGACGCCGGCGACCAGGACGGGACGGACGGCAAGGACGCCGACGGCACCGACACCGGCGACACGGACGGGACCGACAGCACGTCGTGAGCCAACGCACGCTCGAACGCGTCCGGGCGGGACGCCGGCCGCTCGAGCGGTGCGCGGGAGACGCCCGGTCGTTCCTCGCGGACGACTGGGGGAAGCGGGCGACGGTCCGTCTCGACGGACCGTCGCTCGCGACGACGCCCGTCGGGTTCGAGGACCTGCTCTCCCTCGACGACGTCGACCGCTTCCTCACGACGACGGCGCTCCGATCGCCGTTCTTCCGGCTCGTGAAGGCCGGTGAGCGGATCGCGGAGAGCGCCTACACGAGATCCGGACGAGCCGGTTCGCGCGAGGTGGCAGGGATCGCGGACCCGGCTCGCGTCGCCGCCCTGTTCGAGGACGGCGCGACGATCGTGCTGCAGGGTCTGCATCGCTGGTCCGAGCCGGTCGCGCGCTTCTGCCGTGACCTCGAGCTGGACCTCGGGCATCCCTGCCAGGTCAACGCCTACATCACGCCTCCCGGGGCGCAGGGATTGGACCTGCACGAGGACGCGCACGACGTCTTCGTCCTGCAGGCGTTCGGCCGCAAGCGCTGGGAGGTGCACGCGGCACCGGCAGAGGCGGAGCGCGATCCCATCGACGTCGAGGTCACCTCCGGCGACACGATCTACATGCCCGCGAGGACGCCACACGCCGCCCGAGCGCAGGACGTCCTGTCCGGACATCTCACGGTCGGCATCCACGTGACGCCGTGGCGTGAGGTGCTCACCGGCGTGGTCGGACGGATGACCGCGGAGATGGACGATCCCGTCGCCGCCGGATGGACGAGCGACGTCGAAGGATTCTCCGTCGAGCTCCAGGAGCGGCTCGCGGCGCTCGCGTCCGCGCTCGGCGACGTCGACGTGCGGACGGAGGCCGGCGAGCGCCGCGAGCGGTTCCTCTCGACCCGGGCGCAGCTGGCGCGCGGGACGATCGCCGAACGAGCGGGCCCGGTCGTGGTGGACGACGACTCCGTGGTCGCCCGCCGACCCGGCTCCGTGTGCGAGCTCTCGATGCGGTCGGATCGCCTCGTGGTCCTCCTCGGGGATCGGCTCCTGGAGATGCCGGGCTGGCTGGAGCAAGGGATGCGTCAGGTCGCGCGCCTCGACGAGGACGACGAGCTCGCGGTTCGGGACCTCGCGCTGCACGTTCCCGACCGCGGCAGTCGCGCCGTCCTGGTTCGGCGGCTGGTCCGCGAGGGTCTGCTCACGATCCGCGACGGACGCTGAGTCGCTTCGTGCCTGCGATCGACGATCGCTGCTCGCTGCGGAGCCTGGCGGCGGCGGAGTCGCTCGCCGGCACGGCGTCGACGATCCGGCATTGGCTGCTGATCGAGCATCCGGGACCGTGGGGACGGGACGGGCTCCTCGACGCCCGCCTCCCCGCCGGCGTCGGGCGCGACCTCCGAGCCCTCGAAGCGAAGAGCGGCGCGCGCGTCCTGTTGATCCGGCGACCGGGCCGCGGGGCAGCCGACGACGCCGGCCCGGTGCGCTGCTTCGCCGTCGATACGCGCGACGCCTGGCTCGGCTCGGAGACCCTGGACCGGATCGGGGACGCCGTCGGACTCGATCCTCTCGACCGCAGCTCGTTCCGTGACGAGCCGGGCGGCGAGCCGCTCTTCATCGTCTGCACGCATGGACGGCGTGACCCGTGTTGCGCGGAGCGCGGACGGCCGGTCGCGGCCGCGCTCGCCGACGCCTTCCCCGACCGCAGCTGGGAGAGCACGCACGTCGGTGGTGATCGATTCGCCGGCAACCTCGTGGCCTTCCCGCACGGCCTGTACTTCGGACGGCTCGAGCCGAGCGAGGCACCGGCGATCGCGCACCGCTACGCCGAGGGCAGGATCGGATCCCTCGATCGTTACCGCGGACGTTCCTGCCACCCGTTCCCGGTACAGGCGGCGGAGCGAGCCGTTCGCGAGCATCTCGCGCTCGATCGGATCGACGACGTGGTGCCCGTGGACGTGCGACGCGACCGAGATCGAGCAGCGGTCGTGTTCACCACGCCGAGGGGACGGTGGGACGTTCGGTTGGAGCGCTCGCCCGGTCCCGCCGATGCGACTCACGTGCCATGCCATCGTCGAGCAGTCGCGGACCATATGGACGGTGCTCGGGATCGAGCGCGACGACGCGGAGGCCTAGCTCACGAGCCACCGGTCGACGGCGACGGCGTTGCCGGCGCTCGCCGCGCGATGTGTGCCCAGGACCACGACCCGCACCGTGTGGGGCCCGTCCGCGAGTCCCGGCGCGAGCGAGATCACCGCGAACGTCGGAGCCGCCGCGTAGAGATCGACCACCTTGACGAAGGCACCGTCCAGCCACACCTCCGCTCTGCCCATCGCCGGGCCGCGCAGCGTCCGGAGCGAGACACCCGTTCCGGTGAACGAGAGCTTCGCGAACGCGGCTCGCGCGTCGCTGTTCGCGTAGGTCCCTCCGCTCGCGGACGGGTTCGCCGCCGTGGCCCATGCCTCGGACTCGGGCGAAGGGTTGGCGCGCGTCTGACCGCCCCACCGGAGCGCGTCCACGGCGACGCGCGTACCCGCGGCCGCGGGTCGCTTGGTGCCGAGCGCCTCGACGATCAGTTCGTGCGCGCCCGGACCGAGCCCGTCGAACCGATGCTTCACGCCCGCCGTCAGGGCTGTCGCGAACCCGTCGAACGTGGCGGCCGTCACCCCGTCGATGCGGATCCGCCCCTTCCCCATCGCCGGTCCCGAGATCGTGAACACCGTCACCGCGCCACCGGTGAACGCGAACGTCGCCGAGGCGCCTGCGCGCCGCTCCCAGCGATAGGAGCCGCCGATCGCGTGCGGATCCGCCGCTCGCCCCCAGGCGAAGCCCGTGCCGGGGCCGTCCTGCTCGACGCTGACCACGGAGTCGAACGTGGCGACCACCGTGGCCGGCGCATCCACGGAGAAGGAGCAGACGGGAGCGCCGCCGGTGCATCCGTCGCTCCAGCCGGCGAAGACCGAAGCGGAGTCGGGCTCCGCGGTGAGGGTCACCGTGGATCCGACGGCGAACGATGCCGTGCACGTCGCGCCGCAGTCGAGCCTCGAGGGCGACGAGGACACGGTGCCGCCACCGCTCCCCTGGCGTTCGATCTCGACCGGATAGCCGAACACGGCCGACACCGTCTTCGCGCCCAGCGCCGTGACCTCGCAGGTCGGCGCCGAGCCTGCGTCGCTGCACTCTCCCGTCCATCGGAGCAGGGACGCGCCCGGATCGGGTGTGGCGGTGAGCGTCAGCGGCGTGTCCGGGTTCGCGAGCCGGCTGCACGTTTGGGCGGTGCCGCCGCACGCGATCCGGGCGCCCGTGATCACCCCGCCGGCAGGCGGCGTCACCTCCAGCGACGCGACCTTCCCCCGGAGCAGGGTGGTGCCGTTGAACCGGTCCCGGTCGACGTTCCCCGCGATCCCGGCGACGTGGCCTGTGGAGGTCCACTGCCAGAACGTCCAGCCGTTCCCGCGCCAGTTCTCCGCCGGCACGCTCGGCGACGGCACGCCCCAATGCGCGATCCAGAGCGGATAGCCGTGATCGGCGAACCATGGCGAGCTGCCCATGTACGCGAGCCAGAAGTTCGGGCTCGTGTAGATCATGGGCTTCACGCCGGTCCGCGCGAAGACCCGCCGGACCCACTCGCGGACCCAATCCTGCATCTCGGCGATCGAGAGGCCGTGGGTCTCCTCGATGTCGAGGACAGGGAGCACGTCGCCGGCCGCGATCTGGGCGTTGTTGACGAAGTAGTCCGCCTCGCGGATCGCGTCGTCGTCGGCTCTTCCGACGTTCGCGCGATGGTAGGCGCCCACCACGAGTCCGTTCGCGGTCGCCCCGGCCAGGTATTCCGCGTACTTCGGATCGACGAAGCGGGCCTTCGACGGCGAGTTGCCGATCGTCGCCCGCATGATCACGTACCGAACCGGCGTCGACGCCACCGCGGCCCAGTCGACGTCGCCCTGCCACTTGGAGACGTCGATCCCCGGGACCCTCACGGCGGCCGATGCCGGGCCCGCGGGGATGGCGACGAGGACCGCCGAGACGAGCGTGAGCAACAGCGCGCTGCCCGCGCGTTGTCGTCGGTGCGTCACAGGACGCCGTGCACCCACCCCCGCTCCCCGCATGCGACCACCATAACCGCCGATGCCCGATGTCCCGGGTACGCTGGCTCGATGCTGGCGGAGGAGGAGGCCATCGTCCTGGAGGTGGCCCCGTTCGATCTCCACGGGGTCCGCTACTACGACCTCGCCGTCGGCTTCCCGGATCGGTCCGTCCAGCAGGCGCGCCTCGGCGCCGAGAGCGTTCCCGAGGACCTGCAGAAGGGCGACCGGATCCTCGCGACCCGCGTCGCGAACATGGTGGTCTCGGTGCGTCGGCCCTAGGGCTTCGACGGAACGGGCGCTGCGCCCGGTCGCGCCTGCGCTCAGCGCTTCAGCGTCAGGGCGGCGCCGGCGGCCACCAGGAGCAGACCCGCCGCCCTCGTGATCGTGACGGGGATCCGCGGGGATCCGAGCCACCCGAAGGCGTCGATCAGGGCTCCTGCGGCGAGCTGCCCCGCGATCAGCAGCGCCACCGTCGCGAACGTGCCGATGCGCGGAGGGGCGTACGCGATCGCGAGCACGATCATGGCCCCGAAGAGCCCGCCGAGCCACAGCCAGAGCGGCTCGTGGATCGCCGCCACGACGGACCCGCCGCGACCGAGCACCAGGGCGAGCGCGATCACGAGGACCGCCGCGAGGATCACGCCGAAGCCCGCGGAGCCGATCGTGCCCACGCGTCGCCCGAGCGCTCCCGAGATCGACGCTTGCGCCGCCCCGGCGATCCCGGCAGCCAACGAGAAGACGATCGCCAACCTCGTGCCCGTCATCCCGGCGAGGCTACCGGAAGGCCGGGACCGGGTGCCGCTCGGTCAGCGCGAGCTGCGCGATCGCGCCCTGCGTGCCGCCGTCGTCTTCCGCTTGCGGGTCGCCGCAGCCTTCTTCCCCGCGGCCACGCGCTTCGTCGACTTGCGAGCGGTCGACTTCCGAGCCGTTGACCGACGGGCGGTCGACTTCTTGGCGGTGGACTTGCGGGCAGCCGCCTTGCGGGCAGGCGCCGTCTTCCGCTTCCTCGTCGCCGCGGCCTTCTTCCCTGCGGCCACGCGCTTCGTGGACTTCCGGGCGGTCGACTTCTTGGCGGTGGACTTGCGGGCAGCCGCCTTGCGGGCCGGAGCGGTCTTCCGCTTCCTCGTCGCCGCGGCCTTCTTCCCTGCGGCCACGCGCTTCGTCGACTTGCGGGCGGCGGACTTGCGAGCGGTCGACTTCTTGGCGGTGGACTTGCGGGCAGCCGCCTTGCGGGCAGGCGCCGTCTTCCGCTTCCTCGTCGCCGAGGCCTTCTTCCCGGCGGCCACGCGCTTCGTGGACTTGCGAGCGGTCGACTTCTTGGCGGTCGATCTCTTGGCGGTCGATCTCGTGGTGGTCCGCCCACGAGATGGCGTCCGGCTGCGCCCCGTTGGGCCTCGACCGGCAGGCCCTGTGCTGACGCCCGTGGACGGCGTCGCGGTGGGGCCGGTCGCGGTATCGAGAGGACCCCCGACACCGGAGGTCGCGGGCCTCGATCCGGGCACCGGTCGGTCCCAGGCGGGCGCCTCGGGGCGCCAGGACGGCTCCGGGGCACCGGATGCGTCCAGGCTCCGCTCCTCCGACTCACGTCTCGGATCCGGCGTTCCGGACTCGCTCTCGGTGGTCTCGTTGCCGGGCCACTCGCGTGGATCGCGCTCACGTGACGACATGTGTGCGTTCCCTCCTCGTGTCCCCTCGTGTCGGGGTCATCTACCCCCTACCCGAACGAGCGGAGAACGAAGCGTGCTCTCCGAGGTTGTCCGCGGTGGGCCAGGGGCGGTCCGGCGAGATCATCGCGCTCCCGCTCGCCATCGCGACCCGCTTGCCGTCGGCGTCATCGATCACGCACGTCGCCACCGCGATCGTGCGCCCGCGCTGCGCGACGGTCGCCCTCGCCACGAGGTCGCGCCCATCCGGCGTCACGGGACGGAGGAAGTTGACCTTCAGGTCGAGCGTGCCGAACGAGGCACCGGCCGGCAGCGTGGTCATCACCGCCGTGTTGATCGCGGCATCCGCGAACGCCGAGACGACGCCCCCGTAGAACGTTCCGAAGCCCGTGCAGAACCACGTGGACGCGGGCATCGCGATCGCCACGCTCCCCTCCGTCACCTCGACGAACCGCAGTCCCAACAACGAGCAGACGGGCGCCGGAGCCCGCTCCTCCTTGTGCCAGAGCTGGACGAGGTCGAGCCCGCTCGTCTCGTCCCAGAGGGCTTGCGGCACGATCTCACCCTCGACGTCCCGCGCATGCGGGTCCGGCGTCTCGAAGACTGGAGGGTCCGGCGGCGCGAGCTCCCCGGGCGGCTCCGGCGGATCGAACGGGAGCGGCTGCAGCACGCATCGGGAGGTGGCGTGCGCGAGCAGCCTCCCGTGGGCGTCCTCCACGCGCGCCTCCGACAGCCCCTGTCGCCGTCCCGCGTGGATCACGGTGCCACGAGCGGTCAGCCGGTCGCTCCCCGGCGACGCGGGTTCGAGGAAGTTCATCGACAGATCCGAGGACAGGAGCGCCGTGGCTCGCGGCAGGGTGGTGAAGACCGCGCCGGCGAGCGCGGCATCGGCGACGAACGCCAGCGTGCCGCCCGCGAACACGCCCGCGGCCGTCAGCCACCACGGGCTCGCGGGGATCGACCACGTGGAGGTGCCGGCGCCCGCCTCTTCGACCACGAGGCCGCTGAGATGCGTGAGCGGCGGCGCGGGCAACTTCCGATCGATGAACAACTGCAGCTGATCCAGTCCCGGGAGTGCGAACAACCCGGGTTGCTCGAGGTACGCGAACGATCCCCGCACGGGCTCGTCGACGATCACGTGGCGAGGATACGGCGTTGGGTCCGAACCCGATCCGCTAGAGACCGAGCGGGAGCTGGTCGGATCCGGCGGGCGCCCCCGCCGGCGTACCCGGGACGGCGAAGACCGCCGCCACGTCGGAGACGGGGATCGCGCCGCGCTCCACGAGCCTCGCGTTCCCCGGCCCGCTGCCGGGGCCGACCCAGACCGCGACGATCCCGAAGCCGCGCCCGAGCGCCTCGGTGGCTCCCGCCCAGGTGCCCCCGCGCTCGAGATCGCTCGCGACGACCAAGGTCGTCCGCGCGCCGGCGTAGATGAGCTTGTTCCGGCCGACCGCGTTGGCGGCGGAGAACCCCGCCGACGGTCCGTGCGGCGTGGCCAGACACACCACCCCTTCCGCCACCGCGCGCCGGGTCTCCGGCTCTCGGACGCGGCGCTGCAGGGAGTCGGCGAGGTAGGCGACCACCCGTCCACCGGCCGTCTGCGCGGCCGACATCGCCTCCTGATCGACGCCTCTGGCTCCGCCCGAGACCACCGTGAGCCCTTCGGCGGCGGCGCGCCCGGCCACCGCTCGCGCGACCTCCGCGCCGTCGGGGGTGACCGCCCTGCTGCCGACGATGCCGATCCCTTCGGACGACAGGAGCGCCCGATCCCCGACCGTGAACAGGACCGGCGGGGCCTGATCCCCGAGACGCTCCCGGAGCCTCGCCGGGTAGCCCTCGTCGAACGCGGTGAGCGGCACGAACCCCTGCCGCTCCATTCGTTCGAGCGCGAACGCAAGGGTCGTGGCGCCGGCCAACAGCCGCTCGATCTGCAGCCCATCCTCGGGCGAGAGGCCGGCCCGCCGTGCGAGGTCGCCCCCCGCGACCCCCAGCAGCTCGGCGGGCTCGGGAACAGCATCCAGGAGGCGCCAATAGCGCGAAGGAGTCAGTGGTGCGGGAACCGCATCGCCCAGACGGGTGGTCAACAGCAGCGAGGCGATCGAGTCCTCCGAGCGGGCACCCGTCCCCATCGCTGGAGCGTACGCGCTCATTCGCTGACAGCTTTGGCGAGCACGAACGGTGCGACCGGCCCGCTCCCCGCCTCGAGGAGCACCGCCCCGGCGACCGTGAGCGTCCACCGGGAATCGGCGATGTCGTCCACGAGCAGGACCGGCTGGCGAGCCGGAACGTCGCCGTCGACCGCGAACGCCTCCCACACGTTGCGGAACTGCTGCGGGGAGTTCTCGAGCTCCCTCTGGGGCTTGGTCTCCCGCGTCTTCGCGAGGAGCGGGCGGAACGGCAGGCCGAGGGCTTCTGCGAGCCGCCGAGCGAAGGTGGGCACCAGATCGGGATGGGTGGTGGAGGGGATGCACGCCACCCACGTGGGGAACGGGTCGGGACGCCAGCGGCGTGCGATCAGCTCCGCCGATGCCTCGACCAGCGCCTCCGGGTACTCCTCGGCGGCGAGCCCCCGCCGGACGAGCCCGCCCCACCCGCCGTCGTCCACGACGCTCAGGGCGCGCCCGGGCTGGAGGCGCAGCTCCTCCGGGATCCTCCCCTTGGGCTCCATCAACCCGCTCGGCCACTGGAGGCGGGGCTCGACGAGCAGCTCGGCCCACCGGAGGTGCTCGCGCGCCTTCGCGACGACGACCGGATCGAGCTCGATCTCGGGCGAGGTGCCAGTACACACCATGCATCGGCCGCAGGGCCTCGGATCGGGGTCGTCGAGCTGCCGGAGGAGGAACGCCATCAGGCACTCCTCGGTCCGGCCGTACGTCTCCATGGCCGCCTGCTCGGCGCGCCGGGCGTCGGTCACGCGGCGCACGCGCTCCTCGTCATAGCTCCAGGGGGAGAGCGTGCGGAGCCACTTGCTGCCGGCTCGTTCGACTGCGCCGTCGACCTCGAGGATCTTCAGCATGTTCTTCAGCCGCATCGGCCGGACGTTCACCGCCGACAGGATCTCGTTCTCGCTCACGGGCATCGCCCGACCCTCGAGCAGGGCGACGACCTCCTCGGCGCGCGTCCGCGGAGGGAACGCGGATCCGATGAAGTAGTCCTGGATGTCGCGGTCCTCGGTGCCACGCAGGAGGACGACCGGCGCGCGCGGAAGGGCCCGGCCGGCTCGACCCACCTGTTGGTAGTAGGCGATCGGTGACGACGGGGACTGGTAATGGATCACGAAGCCGAGATCGGGCTTGTCGAAGCCCATCCCCAGCGCGGACGTCGCGACGAGCGCTTTCACGCCGTTGCCGATCAAGGCCTCCTCGAGCTCCAGTCGCCGCTCCGGCTCGGTCTCGCCGCTGTACGCGTGCGCGTCGATGCCACGCGTCCGGAGGAACGACGCGACCCGCTTCGTGTCGGCGACCGTGAGGACGTAGATGACGCCCGAGCCCTCAAGTCCCGGCACGACGGCTGCGAGCCAGGCGAGGCGATCGGGTTGCGAGGTCGTCTCGAGCGCGGACAGGGCGAGGCTCTCGCGCGCGAGCGGCCCGCGCTGCGTGTCGAGCCCGGCGCCGAGCTGGGAATGGATGTCCTCGATCACCCGGTCGTTGGCCGTCGCCGTCGTGCACAGGACCGGCACGCCGCGGGGCAACAGCTCGAGCACCCGGACGAGACGGCGGTAGTCCGGACGGAAGTCGTGACCCCAGTCGCTGATGCAGTGGGCTTCGTCGATCACGAGCAGTCCCGAGCGCGCGGCCACGATGGGGAGGATCCCGTCGCGGAACGCGGGGTTGTTGAATCGCTCCGGCGAGATCAGCAACAGGTCGATGTCGTCGCGCTCGATCGCGTCGCGGACCGCATCCCAGTCGTCGCGGTTCTCGCTGTTGATCGTGCGCGCGTCCACGCCCGCCCTCCTCGCCATCTGGATCTGGTTCCGCATGAGTGCGAGCAGCGGGGACACGAGGATGGTGGGGCCGGCCCCGGCGTCGCGGAGGAGGCGGGTGGCGATGAAATAGACCGCGGACTTGCCCCACCCCGTCCGCTGCACCAGCAGGACGCGCCGCCGGTCCGTCACCACGGCCTCGATCGCCTCGCGCTGGCCGTGGCGGAACGTGGCATCGGGACCGGCGATCTTCCGGAGGAGCTCGAGGGGGTCGGTCACTCACGACACCGTACCCGGCGCCGCCGACAGGACCGATGTCGAGACGGGCACCCGTAGGAGGATGCGGGGGATGGAGACGACCACCTCGGCGGACGGCACGACGATCGCGTTCGATCGTTCGGGACGGGGCCCGGCGTTGCTCCTCGTCGGCGGCGCCCTCAGCGACCGCGCGGCCGCCGTCGGACTCGCCGGGAAGCTCGCGCCGCGCTACACGGTGATCGCGTTCGACCGCAGGGGCCGCGGCGACAGCGGCGACACGGCCCCCTACGCGGTCGAACGCGAGGTCGAGGACATCGTGGCCTTGCTCGACGGAGCCGGCGGGTGGGCGTTCGTGTTCGGACACTCCTCCGGCGCCGTCCTCGCGCTCGAGACGGCGCGAGCGTTCCCTGAACGGGTGCCGAAGGTGGCCGTCTACGAGCCGCCCTTCATCGTCGACGACACCCGCGCGCCGTTGCCGGCGGACTACGCGGCGCAACTCGAGACGCTGGTCTCGGAGGGTCACCGGGGCGAGGCGGTCGCGTACTTCCTGACGAGCGGGCCCGGCATCCCCGCCGGGGTCGTCGAGTCGATGCGCACCGAGGAGTACTGGCCATCGCTCGAAGCGATCGCGCACACGCTCGCCTACGACGCCAGCGTGATGGGCGACACGATGCGCGGGAGCCCCGCCCCCCTCGAGCGATGGGCCTCCCTCCGCGTGCCCGCGCTCGTGATGGCCGGTGGAGCGAGCCCGTCGTGGCAGCAGCAGGGCGCTCGCGCACTCGCCTCGACCCTCCCCGACGCACGGCACCGCACGCTGGAGGGTCAGGATCACGGCCCCTCGCACGAGCTCCTCGTGCCCCTGCTCGAGGACTTCTTCGCCGATCGCCGCTGAGGGGCCAAGAGGGGCAAAGGGACAGAGCATCCCGCCCCTCTCGGCACAAACTCCGTAGGACGGACGTCTGAGGGCCATCTGACCCGCAGCGAACTTCGTCCCACCGGCGTACGGTTCAGGCCCGGCGACCGGGGACCGGAGAGGCCGTTTCCATGGACCAGCAGCGAAGAGTGCAGGTCGTCCTCGGCGAGGCCGAGAGGACCGATGGATTGCTCCGTTTCGTCCTCGAGGCGGAGGGGTTCGACCTCGTCGGACTCGCATCGAACGACGAGGAGCTCGCGCGCGTCCTTCGGGGTGCCCGGCCCGCCGTCGTGGTGCTCGATGGTGGGATCTCGGCCCTGGCGGCCCTCGACGCGAGGAGGTCCTCTGGAGGAGCTGCCCTCGTGGTGGTCTGGCCCGACGGAGTGTCCTCGGTCCTCGCGGAGGAGCAGGTCGAGCCCAACATGGCCATCGAGGACCTCGGGAACGCCGTTCGGAGAGCTGCGGATCGGACCCGGCGACGGGAACAGCCGATCCGTGTCCCGGAAGCGGCCGAGCTCGCCCCCAGAGGCACCACCGAGATCGTCGCCGAGGACCGGCTGCCGCACGCGACGCCGAGGCGTCGAGGAGGACGTCGAGCCCAGCTCGTCGTGGCCACGGCAACCTGGCTGCTGATCATCACCGCCCTGACCGCGATCGCGTCGGCGGTTCCGAGGGTGGTCGACCTCTTCAACGAGCCCGAACGCCAACGCGAGCGTCCCGCGTTCACGCCGCCGGTGGAGCGCCAAGCCGACCGTGGAGAGCCGACCTCCGGGGCCGCGGACGACCCGGCTCGCTGCGATGCCGCGACGCCTGGGAGCGGAGCCGGTCGCTCCGACGATCGTGGCAACGGCTGCCCGCCCGAGCGCGGGAACAACCGCGGCGGCGCATCCTCGAGCGGTGGTCGGCCGGACGATCCCGGGAGCCAGGCGAACGGCCAAGGGAACGGCCAAGGGAACGGCCAAGGGAATGGCCAAGGGAACGGAAGGGGATCCTCGGGCGGATCGGCCGCGAGCGGAGGAAGTCCCGGGGCAGCCGCTCAGACGGGCGACGACGGTGACGCCGAGCCCGGCAGCCGCGGGGCCGGAGCGGAGCACGGCAACGCCGGTGGCGGCGGCACCCGGCAGGAGCACGGACGCGCGGGAGAGAGGGCCCCCTAGAACGGAGCTGCTGACACGGCGTCGGTCAGCCGGTCAGCCGGTCAGCCGGTCGGGAGGCGTCGCCCGTCACCGGCAGCGTGCCCGCGACGGTCGTCCCCGCCCCCGGGCTGGACCTGACGTCGAGCTCTCCATCCAGCGCCGCGAGACGGTCCGCGATGCCCTGGAGACCGCTGCCATGCGTCTCGGTCGACGGCTCGAATCCCGACCCGTCGTCCGACACCTCGAACCGGAGCCGTCCGTCCCCGTCCGAAAGGGAGATCGTGGCCCGCGAGGCGGACGCGTACTTCGCCACGTTCTGGAGCGCCTCGAGGCAGGAGAAGTACACGGCGGCCTCGGCATCCTGCGGATACCGGCCGATCCCGTTCGCCTCGATCGTCACCGGGACGATCGACTTGCGGGCCTGGGACTCGAGCGCCGCGACCAATCCCTTGTCCGCCAGGAGCGGTGGGTAGATGCCCCGCGCGAGATCGCGCAGGTTCTCGAGCGCGTCGCCGGTCTCGGATTGGAGGTCCGCGAGGAGTCCCTTCACCTTCGGCGGATCCGCTCCGCCAGCTGCTCGGCAAGGCGGAGCTTCACCGCGAGGGCCACCAGCTGTTGCTGCGCGCCGTCATGGAGGTTCCGCTCGAGCCGGCGCCGCTCTTCGTCCTGCGCGGACACGAGACGCTGCCGCGACGCCCGCAGCTGTTCGATGTCATCCATCAGCTGCTCGGTGAGCGCGACGTTGCGCATCACGAGCCCTGCCTGCGCGGCGAGGTCCCGCACGAGCTTCTCCTCGGTCGCGTTGATCGCATCTCCGGGCTTCTTCTGATCGACAACCCGCCGAGAAGCTCTCCCTGATGACGGACGGGCTCGAACATCGACGTCGGCGACGACGTCGGATCGGCGCTCGCCACCGCGATCGCATCGGCCGGCGCCGCGTCGTCCGGCCACGTCGCATCCGCTCGCAGCTGATCGCCGATGCGCACCCACACGTCCGTGCGGATCGCGCCCGTCCCACTCGCGAGCACACGCGCCATCCGCGGCAGGAGCTCTTCGTTCGCGTACGCGTTGCCGACCCGCTCCGAGAACTCGGTCAGGACCTCGTACGGGGTCGCGCGCTTCCCGTACACCAGCCGGTCCGCGAAGCGTTGCGCACGCCGCCGCGCTGGCTGGAACGCGAGCGCGACGACGGCGGCCGCAGCCGCCGACAGCACGGGATCGGTTCGACCGCCCACGAGCGTCCCGATGCCGACCACGATCGCGACGTAGACGAGCGTGATGAAGATCGCGAGGGCCCCGAACAGGACAGCCCGGTTCACCACGACGTCGATGTCGAACAGTCGGTAGCGCAGGACCGACACGCCGATCGCGAGCGGGATCAACGCGAACGACGGGATCACGACGTTCTGCAGCACCGAGACCCAGCCAGGTTGGTCTCCCGCGCCCCAGGAGTACGGGATCGACGCGATCATCGCTCCGGCATAGAGCAACGCCACGAAGACTGCCGCCGTGAGGAGCCACCGCAGCTGCAGCCGCTCCACCCCGCTCGACCGCCGGAAACGAAGGACGAGCGCGCTCAGCGACGCGATCACCCCGATGGGGATCACGAGGACCAGGGCCGGCAGCGTTCAGGAACGGACGGAGCGCCTCGATCCCCAGCGGGTTCGGCTCGTCGGAGCGATCGACTCCGACATCGGAGCCGGGTCGAGCAGGATGGAGAAGTAGATCACCACGAGCCCGACCCCGAGCGACCACGCGAACCATCGCCACCGCGGCGACGGCAGGTGTCCGTCCGGGAACAGCAGGAGGAGGAAGGTGACGGGCAGCACCACGATCGGCACCCAGCTCGGCGAATCGAACGCGATCAGCGTGAGGCCTTGGTCCCTGCTTCCCGAGTATAGGAGGTATTCACCGATCGAAGTGAGGAGCGCCGTCAGCCCGAAGAACGTCCCGATCCCGAGCATCAGCCACCCGATCGAGTTCTCCGGGCGACGGATCGCCAGCACGTACCCGATCACCGGGAACATCGCGAACGAGAGGACGAAGGCGATGTCCGCGAGCGGGTCGCCGGCGCGCGAGGACGGATCGCGGCGGCCAGGACGTGTAGACGACCCCGATCGCGAAGCCGGCCAACGCTAGCCGGCCAGGACCCGGGCGAGCAGGACGCGGCGGTGCGACCGACCGACGGTCCGAGCCCATGCCTCGGAAGCCATGCGCACAGCTCCACCTCGTCGAGGCCACCCAAGCGGCCGACCCGCCGATCGGCCGGCGTGGAAGCCTCCCTCGCCCCGGGGGCCACCACTCCGAGACCCCCGGGCCAGGACGGGGCTCGTTCGCGTAGACTGGGGTCGTGGATGACGGGATCAACGTCTACAAGACGGAAGCCGGGATCATCTTCCGGGTCTCCGAGTCCCAGGAAGGTCACATCTCCGTCGAGACCCTCGACGACGCCACGTGGGTGGCCGGCAGGACCGGGATGGTGGGGCTCCGCGTGCTCCCGACCACCACCCGCCTCACGGCCCGTCAGGTCTTGCGCTGCCCGTCTAGGCGCCGCCTCCCCACAACGAACCGGCGTCTGGCGCGG
>CAVXJL010000013.1:0-91878 GCA_963762015.1 uncultured Actinomycetota bacterium | reverse complement strand
GGATCATGCGCCACGATGCAGGAGCGTTCGACGTCGCCGAACGCCTTGCCGCGATCAGCTGAGGGTTTCCTCTTCCCGCTTCCGTCGCTTCTGCCAATAGCGCGCCAACCCCTGTGCATTCATCTTGATGCTCGACAGCAGACGGAGGCGATCCTCGAGCATCGCGAGGTCGAGCGTCGCCTCGGCGCCGGTGTCGATGTCGGCGAGCGCCGCCGCTTCGAGCCGGGCGGTGAGCTCTTCAGGATCGTCGGTCTCGCGGAGCGCCTCCTCGACGACGGCGGCCCAGTCCCGCACGCGGCGGATCGCGAGGTCACAGGTCGCCGCGACGTCGGGGAGCGGTCCGAAGTGCGCGAACAGCAGGATCGATCTCGCCGCGGCCCGGATGCGTTCGATCGAGTCCACGTACCGCTCGAGGTCGAATTCGGGAGGGGGTGTCGCCGGCCGGAGCACGGGTAGGTCCGGCACATGGATCCCGAGGGCGTCGCCTGTGAAGATCGCACCGGTCCGGGAGTCGACGAGCGCCACGTGATGCGACGCGTGCCCCGGCGTGTCAAGCACGCCCAGCTCGCGGTTGCCCATGCGGATCACGTCGGCGTCGTGGAGCGATCGCACGCGTCCCTGGTCCACGGGTCGGGCGGGTCCGAAGAGCTCGCGCATCTCCTGCTCGCCCCAGACGCGGGCCGTGCTCGCGACGAGGCGGGAGGGGTCCACGAGATGCGGCGCCCCACGCTCGTGCACCCACACGGTGGCGCCGGGGAATCGCGCCGCGAGCTGCCCGACCCCACCCGCGTGGTCCAGATGGATATGGGTGAGGACGATGTGGGCGAGCTCGTCCGAGGTCATCCCGAGCGTGCCGAGCGCCGCGGCGACAGGCTCGACGGATGTTCCCGGGCCGGTTTCGACCAGCGTCGGTTCGGCGGCATCGAGGAGGTACGCGGCGGTGTAACGCGCCCTGCCTCCCATGAAGGTGTCGATCGCGGTGATGCCGTCGGCGACGGGGAACACAACGGGCGGCCGCTCCTGCATCGAGCCAGTCTCGCAGGGGTGTGTCGGTGGCGTCGGATACGGTCGTCTCGCGGAAGGGAGGAGAACTCATGGTGACGGTCAACGTCGTCGTGCTCGCAGGCACCGTGGCGGCCGATCCGGTCCAGCGCCGGATGCCGTCGGGAGACGAGGTCACCGAGCTCCGACTCTCCGTTCCGGAGGCGGGAAGGCGTCTCCTCCCCCTGCCGGTCGCGGCCTGGCACGCCACGGTCGGCGCGCGCACCGTCGACGGGATCGTCAAGGGCGACGCCGTGCTCGTACACGGGCACCTCGTCCGGCGGTTCTACCGGAGCGGAGCAGGAGCTCGAAGTCTGACGGAGGTGGTGGCCACGGGGATCAAGAAGCTCGAGCAGCCCGCCGCCTGATCGCCTTCGCTCGGCGCACCCGTCGATGCGTCCGGTGCCGCGTTCGGTTTGCGGGTGGACTTCCTGGGGAAGTCTCACCTCATCGGTCTATCGGTCCGAGCGGATACCAGAACGATGGAGGAGGAGCTCGATGTGTGCGAACTGCGGGTGCGGAAGTCCCGAAGACAACCACGGTGACGACCGGAACATCAACTGGAGCGCGATCGTCGCCTCGGCAGAGGCCAACGACATCACCCCCGCCGAGGCCGTCCAGAACATCCAGAAGATGGCGGAGCAGCAGGGCTAGGCAGCGGGGAGAACGACGCGGAGGTCCCCCCTCGCCGGCCTCCGGGTAACCGCTCTCCCGGCCGTCGCTGCTAACGTCGAGTGGTGGGGGAGCAGTCGTCTCGCGAAGAGTCGGCGTACGACCTGTACGCCCGAGGCTGCTCGATGCTGGCCGGTGGCCATCCCCATCAGGCCGTGATGCTGCTCTCGCGGGCGAAGCTGATGGAGCCGGAGAAGGCCTCGATCCGCGAGGCGCTCGGGCGCGCGCACTATGCGTGCGGCCGAGCGTCTCGCGCTCGTCGCGAGTTCGCGAAGGCGGTGCAGCTCAACCCCTCCGACGACTACGCGCACTTCGCGCTTGCGCTCGCCTGTGAACGCACCGGTCAGCGCTCGCGCGCCCGGGGGCACGCCAAGTTGGCGGTGGTCCTGCGGCCGGACGTGCCCGACTACGTCAGGGTCCTCGAGCGGCTGTCGGCCTGACGAGCGTGCTCGCGGACCCGTACGACGCCATCCTGCTCGACCTGGACGGCGTCCTGTATCGGTGGCCCGAGCCGATCGAGGGCGCGGCCGACGCGGTTCGGGCTCTGCGCGACGCGGGGAAGCGGATCGCCTTCGTCACCAACAATTCCAGCAGGACGTCGGCGCAGGTGGTCGAGCGAGTCGCCTCCGTTGGGGTCGACGCGAGGCCGGAGGAGATCGTGACCTCGGCGCTCGCGACGGCGACGCTTCTCGCGGAACGTGGCGTCGGATCCGCGTTCGTCGTCGGTGAGGAGGGGCTGCTCGAGGCGCTTGGCAACGCCGGCATACGCGTGGTGGATGCCTCGGCGGACGGGGTCGACGTGGTGGTGGTGGGATTCGATCGAGGAGCCGACTACACGAAGTTGAAGAACGCCTCGGTGCTCGTCGAACGAGGTGCTTCCCTGGTCGCCTCGAACGCGGATCCCTCGTTCCCCGCGCCCGGCGGTGAGTCGTGGCCCGGCGCCGGCGCGCTCCTCGCCGCGATCGAAACCACGACGGGTACTCACGGCGAAGTCGTGGGGAAGCCCGAGCCCCCGCTCTTCGAACGTGCGCTCGCCTCGGCGGGCGGTGGCCTCCCGCTCGTCGTGGGGGATCGATTGGACACCGATATCGCGGGGGCCTCCCGGCTGGGATGGGACTCGGCGCTCGTGCTCACCGGAGATGCCGATCGGGAAGACGTCGAGGCTTCACTCTGGAAGCCGACGTTCGTCATCGACGATCTCTCGGGCTTGGTGTGATCTCGGCCTCGCGTGATGGGTTCCGGCCCCAGAGACGGGGGTATCCTGCCTCAAGACCAGCGAAGACTTCGACACGATCGACCCGAAACAGGAGGAGTGACCCGATGGTGCTCGATGACATCCGCAAGACGTTCGACGCAGTGATCGGTCAGTTGAGCCCGGCCAAGGCACAGGAACTCGCGAAGCGCTACATGGATCCCGATGCGGCCAAGGACCAGGTGGCGAAGACCGCCGGGGAGCTGGTCCAGCTCTCGCAGCGTCTCCGCGAGGCGGTGCGGAAAGAGGTCGCCTCCCAGATGCGCTCGATGGGCGGGGCGACGCAAACCGAACTGGACTCGCTCCGCAGGCGGGTGCGAGACCTCGAACGCGCGGCGGGGATGACCGCGTCCGGTCGGAAGAAGCCTGCCGCGCGGAAGTCGCCGGCGCGGAAGACGGCCGGTCGCTCCACCACGGGACGCACGACCGGTTCGCGGAAGAAGACGTCTGCTCGGAAGACGACGACGGCATCCCGTCGGAAGTCCTCGAGCGCGTCGTAGAAGGGGCGACCCCGTGGGCCGCCGCCCCCTCGACGCCGAGCTGGTGCGCCGCGGGCTCGCCGGCAGCCGGGCGGAAGCGCAAGAGGCGGTCCGGGCGGGGCATGTGACCGTGCGGGGTGCGCCGGCAACGAAGAGCACCACGCTCGTGGGAACGGACGAGGCGCTCGTCGTCGGCGCGCCGACGCGCGGCTACGTCTCTCGAGGCGGAGACAAGCTCGCCGCCGCGCTCGACGCGTTCGCGATCGATCCCACCGGACGTGACTGTCTCGACGCCGGGGCATCCACCGGAGGATTCACCGACTGTCTCCTGCAGCGTGGAGCGCGCCACGTCGTCGCTCTGGACGTCGGCTACGGCCAGCTCGCGTGGGAGCTCCGAACCGACCCTCGCGTGACGATCATGGACAAGACGAACGTGCGCGAGCTCAGTCCCGACCTGCTCCCGTACCGGCCGTCCCTCGTGACGGCGGATATGTCGTTCATCTCCCTCCGCCTGGTCGTGGGCCCGCTCGTCGGCGTGGCCGAGCACCTCGCAGATCTGGTGCTCCTCATCAAGCCGCAGTTCGAGGTCGGGCGAGAGCAGGTGGAGCGTGGCGGCGTGGTCCGAGATCCGGGCGGGTGGCGGCGGACGATCGAGGAGGTCGCCGAAGCGACCCGTGGCGCGGGCGCCGCGACCCTGGCAGTGATCGCCTCGCCCGTGAAGGGACCCGCCGGCAATGTCGAGTTCCTCCTGCATGCCAGGGCAGCGGGAGAGGGGAGCTCCCTCGACATCGGCGGCGCGATCGAGGCAGCGGAGCACGTGGTGGCCTCATGAGCCGGGTGGCGTTCGTCGTGCACCAAGGCCGACCGACCGCGGTCGAGACGGCCGAGAAGCTCCGGCACGACCTCGAAGCCGAAGGCGTCGCGACCGGGCTCGCGAGAGGCCCCGAGGATGTTCGCGACGACCCTCCCGATCTGGTGCTGTCGGTCGGCGGGGACGGCACGTTCCTTCGAGCCGCGCGTGTCGCAGCCGAGGTGGACTGCCCGGTGCTGGGTGTCAAGGTGGGACGGCTCGGGTTCCTGACCGAGATCGAGCCCGGCCCGGATGCGTTGGAGCTCGTGCGAGCCGCGCTCGAAGGCAGAACGCGGGTCGAGGAACGACTCGCGGTGATGGCGGAGCCGGCCGAAGGCACCTCGTTCCCCACCCAGTGGGCGATGAACGAGATCATGGTCGAGAAGTGGACCCGCCACCGCCTGGTGCGGCTCGCCGTCCACGTCGACGGCGAGTACGTGACCACGTTCTCGGCCGACGGCGTCATCGTGGCGACGCCGACGGGATCCACCGCGTACTCCTTCTCGGCGCGCGGTCCGATCGTGAGTCCCAGCGTGGCGTGCCTGGTCCTCACGCCGATCGCCGCGCACATGGTGTTCGACCGATCCTTCGTGCTCGGGGCGGAGCAGGTGGTGGTCCTCGAGGTGGTCGGGGACGAACCGGCTGTCGTCTCCGCCGACGGCCGGGAGGGGCTCGAGCTGCCGGTCGGCTCGAGGGTTCGGATCCGCGCGGCACCGCGACCCGCGCGGCTGGTGGCGAAGGAGAACGGGCCGGGGTTCCTCGCGCGGGTCCGCGACAAGTTCGACCTGCCCGGGGATCCGCCGGACGTCGGGGGAGCGGGTGTCAGGGGGCGACGCTAGCATCCGCGCCGTGCTGCGGGAGCTCCACATCAGCGGGCTCGGGGTGATCGCAGACCTCGAGCTCGAGCTGGGGCCTGGTCTGAACGTGCTGACCGGCGAGACGGGTGCCGGCAAGACGATGGTGACCGTCGGGCTCCTGCTGGCGCTGGGAGAACGAGGCTCGGCCTCGCTCGTCCGCGACGGAGCGCGAGCCGCCCGGGTGCAGGCGCGCTTCGACGCCACGGACCAGGCTGGGGAGTGGGCAGAGGACGGCGAGGTGATCTTGGCGCGGTCGATCGCCCGGGACGGGCGATCGACCGCGCGCATCGGCGGTCAACTCGCGACCGCGTCGGCCCTCGCCGAGCTCGGCGAGGGCCTCGTCGAGCACCACGGGCAAGGACAGACCCAGCGGTTACTCGCGCCCGCCGCCCAGACGGCGTTCCTCGATCGGTTCGCGGGCGACGTGCATCTCGTGGCCCTGGGTGTTTACCGGGAGGCGCACGACCGGCTGCGCGCGAGCCGCGCGGAGCTCGAGGCGTTACGTGAGGCGGCGCGAGGACGCGAGCGAGAGCTGGATCTCCTCGCGTATCAGGTCAACGAGATCGAGGCCGTCGGTCCCCAGGACGGAGAGACCGAGGAGCTCACCACGGAGGAAGGCCGGCTCTCGCACGTCGAGCGGCTGATGGAGCAGGCATCGTCGGCCGAGCACTCACTGACCGGTGAGGACGGCATCGCGGACGCGGCGGCGTCGCTCGCATCCGTGCTGGAGGCGGCGGCCGAGCTCGACCCGACGGCCGTCGAGGTTGCCCAGCGGGCTCGCGCCGTCGCTGCCGAGACCTCCGAGCTGGCGCGAGACGTCCGCGCCTACGGTGAGGCGTTGCTCCCCGATCCCGAACGGCTGCAGGAGATCCGGGAGAGGATCGCCGCGCTCAAGCAGCTCCAGCGGAAGTACGGCCCGTCCGACGCCGACGTCTCGGCGTTCCTCGCCGAGGCGTCCGAGCGGCTCCGGACCCTGGCGGGCGCCGACGATCGGATCGCGGAGTTGGAGACCGAGGTCGCGACCTTGACGGAGCAGACCCGTGACCGTGCAGCCACCGTGACCGCCGGACGCACGGCGGCCTCAGGTGCGCTGGAAGTTTCGGTCCGCGCGGAGCTCGAGGAGCTCGGGATGCCGGGGGCCGCCTTCGAGGTCCGTCTGGTCCCGACCGAGGAGCCGGGACCGGCGGGCTCCGAGCGCGTCGAGCTGTGGTTCTCGCCCTCGCCCGGTCAGCCGGTGCGCGCGCTCGCCAAGGCCGCCTCGGGCGGCGAGCTCTCTCGGGTGATGCTCGCCTGCCGGAGCGTCCTCGCGGATCTCGACGAGGTGGGGACCCTGGTGTTCGACGAGGTCGATGCGGGCATCGGTGGCCAAGCCGGTCTGGCGGTGGGACGTCGTCTCGCCCGGCTGGCGTCCGGCCGACAGGTGCTCGTAGTGACCCACCTGCCGCAGATCGCCTGCTTCGCGGACAGGCACCTCCGGGTGACCAAGGAAGGAGGGACCGCTTCGGTGGACCTCCTCGACGGGGCCGGTCGAACCGAGGAGCTCTCACGGATGCTGGCCGGGCTCGCGGGGAGCGAGAGCGCCGTCTCCCACGCGGAAGAGCTCCTCGGCGAAGCCGATCGGCTCCGAGCGGAGACCGCGGAGCTCGGAAGGGCCCGCGCCGTTACCTGAGCCCTGCTCTCGGCTACCCTCGAATCACTCGAGGCACGGCCGGGGACGGTCCCGGGCCGGGGAAGGGACGAACTGGCCTCCAAGCTGCTTCGGCTCCGCACGACCCGTCCACGCGGTCAGGCGGGGGGCAGGGCGCGGGTCGACCGCCGCACGAAGGAGCTCGTCTCCCGGATACAGCCGGGGGACGTGGCGGTGATCGACCATGAGGACCTCGACCGTGTCGCCGCCGAGGCGCTCGTTCGCGCCGGGGTGGGTGCCGTCGTGAACGCCGCCCCCTCGATAAGCGGTCGCTATCCGAACCTCGGACCTAAGATCCTCGAGGAGGCAGGGATCCCTCTCATCGACCGCGTGGGGCCGCTGGTACTGCAGAAGGTGCGGGAGGGGGATCCGGTGCGCCTGGAGGACGACCGCTTGTTCGCCGGCGACCGGTTGCTCGCGGTGGGAGTCAGGCAGGATCGGATCTCGATCCTTCGAGACATGGAGTCGGCTCGCGAAGCCGTGGACGAGCGCTTCGAGGGCTTCGCACGCAACACCCTCGAGTACATGCGAGAGGAGCGTGATCTCCTCTTCGGTGGCGCCGGCCTCCCCGAGCTTCGCCACTCGCTCGCCGGGCGCCACGTGCTGGTCGTGGTGCGCGGCTACGGCTATCGGGAGGATCTCGCGGCCCTGCGCTCCTACATCCGCGACGTCAAGCCCGTGCTGGTCGGTGTGGACGGAGGGGCGGACGCCCTGCTCGATGCCGGTTATCGCCCGGATGTCGTGGTCGGCGACATGGACAGCATCTCGGACAGGGCTCTGGGGCTCATCCAGCGCCCGCGGCGGGTGCGAACGGACATCGTCCTGCACGCCTATCCCGACGGCCGAGCGCCGGGGCGGGCACGCCTCGAGCGTCTGGGGATCCCGCACGTCGAGGTGCGATCGGCGGGTACGAGCGAAGACGTCGCGTTCCTCCTCGCGCACGAGCGACGGGCCGAGCTGATCGTGGCCGTCGGCACCCACGGCAATCTCCGAGAGTTCCTGGACAAGGGACGGCCGGGGATGTCCTCCACTTTCCTGGTTCGCCTCCGCGTGGGGGAGATCCTGATGGACGCCAAGGGCGTGGCTCGGCTGTACCCGAGCAGGGCGCGAGCGCGCGACGTCGTGTTGCTGGTCGGGGCGGTGCTCGTGTCGTTCGGTCTGATGCTCGCTGCGTCACCCGCGCTCCGGCTGTATCTCGTGCAGACGATCGACGGATTCGTCGAGTGGGTGAGGTCGATCGCGTGATCTCGTGGCGGTATCACGTCGTCTCGCTCGTCGCCGTCGTGCTCGCGTTCGGGCTGGGGATCCTGGCGGGGACCTCGGTCCTGGACGACCGATTCGTCCGGGAGCTGGAACGGAACAACCGACAGACCCGGCAGGAACGTGACGCGGCGGTGGCGCTCGCCAACCTCTACGAACGCTTCGCGGTCGGGATGCAGCCCACGCTCCGAGACGGCGTCCTGGCGGGGGAAGAGGCCATCGTCGTGTCTCTCGAGGGAGTCGACGGACCGTCAGAGCGGGCCGTCGGCGAGCTCACCGCGGCCGGTGTCGAAGTCCTGGCGACCTTCCAGCTGACCCGAAATCTCGCAGAGCCCGAGATCGTGGAGAACGCGGCGGCCCTGGCACGCATCCTGGGCGTGCCCGGGTCGGATGCGGAGGCGCTGCGGGACGAGATCGCGGACGCCCTCGCGGTGCGCCTCGCGGTGGGGGCCCTCTCCGAGGAGGATGACGTACTGGGAGAGCTGCTCGCGGAGGGGCTCGTCACCGCGGACCGTGACCTCGAGCCCGAGGCGCTGCTGGGGATCGGCGGAGGCGGCCAGCTCGTGGTCATCGCCGGGGGAGGGTCACCGCCCGACGGGTTCCCCGAACCGGAAGCCCTTCTGGTTCCCTTCACGGAACGGCTCGTGCGGCTGGACGTCACGACGGCGGCGGTGGGGCCGACCGAAGACGAATATGGCTTCGTCACCGCGATCCGTGAAGCGAACGGCATCCCGGACTGTTCGATGGTGACCGTCGACGACATCGACCTCGTGGTCGGTGGGATCACACTAGCGATGGCGATCGACCGCTTCCTGAACGACGCCGACCCCCAGGTCCGGCCGGGAGGGGATTACGGGATCGAAGGGAGCTCGATCGTGCCCGGCGCCGGCGAGCCGCCAGAGTCCTGCCGCGTCTGATGGAGCGGCAGGTCGTGGCGCTGGTCGCCGCGTACGACGAGTCAGCTCGGATCGCCGCCACGGTCTCGGCGCTCAACGGCTTGGTCGACGAGGTCGTGGTGGTGGACGACGGCTCGAGTGACGGAACGAGCTCGGCTGCGCTCGTCGAGGGGGCGACGGTGCTGCGGGCGTCGCGCCGCCGCGGGAAGGGCCGGGCGTTGGAGGAAGCGCTGGATCGGCTGCCCGCCGCTGCCGTGTGGCTTCTGGTCGACGCGGATCTCGAACGGACGGCATCGCGCCTCGCTCCGCTCCTCGACGCGGTCCGTGAGGGGAAGGCGGACATCGCGGTCGCCGCGTTCCCGAAGCTCACCGGAGGCGGCTTCGGGGTGGTGAAGAGGGCCGCGGCTCGGTCGATCCGAGCCGCGTGTGGGTTCGAGGCACGCGAGCCGCTGTCGGGCCAGCGGGCGCTCACCGCCGCGGCGCTCGCGGCGGTGCGCCCGCTGGCACCGGGGTTCGGGGTCGAGGTCGGGATGACGATCGACGCCGTCCGGGCCGGCCTCCGCGTCGTCGAGATCCCGATCGAGGGGCTCTCCCACCGCCCGACCGGGCGTGGCGTGCGAGGGTTCGCGCACCGCGCCCGCCAGGGCGCCGACATCCTCGCGGCCGTGGCCGCGAGGGCGATCCCGCGTCCTCGCGGTCGCATCGGAAGATGACGATGTGGGGTCTCGGCGGCGTTCTCGCCTTCGGCGCGGGGTTCGTGATCGCCGCCATCGCCTGGCACTTGGTTCGCCGCGCGGGCCGACGGTGGCGGAAGGAGAACCGGCAGGGGAACGTGCTCCCGGTGACGCTCGGGTGGGCGTTCGCCGCGGGGCTGCTCCCGCTGGTCATCGTCGTGTGGGATCAGGCGAACGAGATCGGACTCCGCGGTTCGCAGACAGGGGAGGTCATCGGGGCGATCATCGTCTTCCTGGCCGGGGTCATGGACGACGGGTACGGGGGCTCTGTCCGGGGCTTACGTGGGCATCTCCGGGCGCTGCTGAACGGTCATCTCACGACGGGCGGGCTCAAGCTCGCGGCCGCCGTCCTCGCCGCGGCCATCACGGTGGCGTGGACCCCCCGCGACCACTTGTGGGCCAACCTCCTCGCCATCATCGCGATCGCCGGCTGCACGAACATCTGGAACGGCCTCGACGTGACGCCCGGCAGGGCGCTGAAGGGGTTCCTCGTGGTGGCGGTCGTGCTCCTGGTCGTCGACCTCAAGGCGTTCCTGCTCGTGTGCACGGGAGCGGCGACCGTGCTGCTGATCCCGGATCTCCGTGAGCGCGGCATGCTCGGTGACTCGGGGGCGAACCTACTCGGGTTCCTCGCCGGCGCGGAGATCGTCCGACGGCTCCCGGAGGTGTGGCTGGTCCCCGCCGTGCTCATCGTGATCGGCCTGAACGTGCTCGCGGAGACCGTCACCTTCTCCCGGACGATCGAGGCCGTTCCTCCGCTCCGCTGGTTCGACCGCCTCGGACGACCCCCGGACTGAGATCGACGACCCAAACCGTAGTCGCGTCGGCAGAGTCTGTTAGAGTCGATTCCCGTGGTGAATGAGACGAGATTCATCTTCGTCACGGGCGGAGTCGCTTCGGGACTGGGCAAGGGGATCACGACCGCCTCTTTGGGCCGACTCTTCAAAGCTCGCGGATCGAAGGTCGTCGTCCAGAAGCTCGATCCCTACATCAACGTCGATCCGGGCACGATGAACCCCTTCGAGCACGGCGAGGTCTTCGTGCTGGACGACGGGGCAGAGACCGATCTCGACCTCGGTCACTACGAACGGTTCCTCGATCAGGACCTCCATCGGGGTTCCAACTTCACCACCGGTGCCGTGTACTCGAGCGTCCTCGCGAAGGAGCGCCGCGGCGACTACTTGGGCAAGACCGTCCAGGTGATCCCGCACATCACGGACGAGATCAAGGAACGCATCCGCGCGCTCGCAGAGACCGAGCAGGCCGACATACAGATCGTCGAGATCGGCGGCACCGTCGGCGACATCGAGTCGCTCCCGTTCTTGGAAGCGGTCCGTCAGCTCCGGAACGAGATCGGTCGGGACCGGTGCGCGTTCGTGCACGTTTCGCTCATGCCCTACATCGGCCCATCCGGCGAGATCAAGACGAAGCCGACCCAGCACTCCGTGAAGGAGCTGCGATCCCTCGGTCTCCAGCCCGACGCGATCGTCTGTCGGAGCGACCGCCCGATCGGGCGCAACCTGAAGGAGAAGATCTCGCTGCTGTGCGACGTGCCGATCAGCGGCGTGATCAGCGCGCCGGACGCCAAGTCCATCTACGAGGTCCCGCTCACCCTGCACCAGGAGGGGCTGGACGCCGAGCTCGCCCTCCACCTCGGGATCGACGGTGAGCCGGACCTCACGGAATGGGAGGAACTCGTCCACAAGGTCCGCACCGCGACCGAACCCGTGCGGATCGCGGTCGTCGGGAAGTACGTCAACCTCCGCGACGCCTACCTCTCGGTGACGGAGGCTTTGAATCACGGCGGCATCCATCACGGTGTCGACGTTGTCATCGACTGGGTCGCGTCGGATGACCTCGGCGGCGACGCCACCGAGCAGGCGCTCGGGAGCGCGGACGGCATCCTGATCCCCGGGGGCTTCGGGATCCGAGGGGTGGAGGGGAAGGTCGACGCGGTCCGGTTCGCGCGGGAACGCGACGTGCCGTTCCTCGGCATCTGCCTCGGGCTACAGTGCGCGGTGATCGAGTTCGCTCGGCATGTCTGCGGGCTCGAGGACGCCAACTCCTCGGAGTTCGCACCGGGGACCTCCGATCCGGTGATCGATCTCCTTCCGGAACAGAAGAACGTTTCGGATCTCGGCGCCACGATGCGGCTGGGCGCCCAGCCCTGCTACCTCGAGCCCGGCACGTTGGCCGCCCGTTGCTACGGGCAGGAGGTCGTCGAAGAGCGCCACCGGCACCGGTGGGAGGTCAACCCGGCGTACCTCGACATGCTCCGCGACCACGGGATGGTGATCAGCGGCAGCTCGCAGAAGGGGCGCCTCGCCGAGATCATCGAGCTCCCCGATCACCCGTTCTTCATCGCCGGACAGTTCCACCCCGAGCTGCGTTCGAGACCCACCCGGCCGCACCCGTTGTTCCGCGAGTTCGTCGGCGCCGCGAAGACGCGTGCCCACGAACGCCCGGGCGCGCGCCGCGTCACCGTCAGCTGACCGCATGCCTGAGCCGAAGCGTTCCGAACTCCTTCTCCAGGGCCGCCATCTCCGCGTCGACGAGGAGGAGTGGCCTCAGCTTGAGAACCTGTGGGAAGTGGTGCGGAGGGTGGACGCCGCGGCTGCCCTCCCGGTCACGCCGGAGGGCGACGTGCTCCTCGTGCGTCAGTTCCGTGCCGCTGCCCGGAAGGAGCTCCTCGAGATCCCCGCCGGTCTTCTGGACATCCCAGGCGAAGAGCCGGAGGCGTGCGTGGCCCGGGAGCTCCTCGAGGAGACGGGTTTCCGTCAGACCACGCTCACCTCGCTCGGGGGGATCTACCCGTCTCCGGGATCGTGGACCGAGTACGTCCACCTCTTCCTCGCCCGGACCGAGTCCGAGCCCCGGGGAGAGCCGGAGGAGGGCATCCAGCTCGTTCGCCGGCCCTTCGACGAGATGGTGTCCGAGGCCCGATCGGGGCGGATCGAGGACGCGAAAACCGCGCTCGCTCTCCTCCTGGCCGCTGCACGGATGCCCTCGGGGTAGGCTGACCCCCAAGTCCAGGAGCGTCCAGAAGGCAGGTCCGGGAGGACGGCCGGAAGGCGGGAAGGGGCACGCGTGATCGTCGGCATCCCGAAAGAGGTCAAGGACAACGAGTACCGGGTTGCCGCGACGCCGGAAGGCGTCCGCGAGCTGGTGGATGCCGGGCACACGGTGCTGATCCAGGAGGGTGCCGGGGTCGGTTCGAGCCTGTCCGAGGATCGATACAAGCGGGCGGGGGCGCAGTTCGCCTCGACGGCCGACGACGTGTGGCGCGGGGCGGACATGGTCCTCAAGGTGAAAGAGCCACTGCCCTCGGAGTTCGGCTTGATGCAGGAAGGACAGATCCTCTTCACCTATCTCCATCTCGCGGCGAATCGGGAGCTCACAGAGGAGCTGATCCGGCGGAAGGTCGAAGCGGTGGCCTACGAGACCGTGCAGCTCGCCGACGGGCGCCTTCCCCTCCTCGCGCCGATGAGCGAGATCGCCGGCCGCATGGCCCCGCACGAAGCCGCGCGCTTCCTGGAGAAAGAGCAGGGCGGCCGAGGCGTGTTGATGGGCGGCGTATCGGGAGTGCGGCCCGCGAAGGTGCTCGTGCTCGGTGCCGGGATGGCCGGCGCGAACGCGGCATGGATCGCGGCGGGGATGGAGGCCGAGGTGACCGTGGTCGACAAGAACCTGGACAAGCTCCGGTTCATCGACCAGATCCACAAAGGACGGATCGTCACGCTGATGTCGGACAGGCTCACACTCGAGCAGCGGGTACGTGAGTCCGACGCCGTGATCGGGAGCGTGCTGCTCCCCGGCGCGAAGGCACCCGTGATCGTGTCCGAGGAGATGGTGGCGTCGATGCGGCCGGGATCGGTGATCGTCGACATCGCGATCGATCAGGGCGGATGCGTGGCGACCTCCAGGATGACCACGCACTCGGAGCCGACCTACACCGTCCACGACGTCGTGCACTACTGCGTCGGGAACATGCCCGGTGCGGTTCCCAACACCTCGACCTACGCGCTCACGAACGTGACGCTCCCGTACGCCCTCGATATCGCCGGAGGAGGTCTGGAAGCGGCGGTGCGGGCGGATCGTGTGCTCGCCGGCGGGGTGAACGTGTACGGCGGGGTCGTGACCAACGAAGGCGTGGCCGAGGCACATGGCCTCGATCACGTGCCGATCCATGGCCTGATCGACGGGGTCCGCTGAGGATCGTGGCGGTGGCGGCCGGGCTGGCGGTGGAGGCGGAGCGCTACCTCGACCACCTGGCAGTCGAGCGGGGGCTGTCCGAGCACACGCTGTCGGCATACCGGAGGGATCTCCGCCGATACGTCGCGTTTCTCACGCGCAGAGATCTGCATGAGCCCGGAGCTGTCGAGGAGGCGACGATCCGCTCCTTCGTCGCCTCGCTGTCCGCATCGACGCACGGTCCCGACGAGGCCCCGTACCGTGCCAGCTCGGTCGCGCGGACCCTGTCTGCGGTTCGGTCGTTCCATCGGTTCCTCCTCAGGGAAGGAGTGACCGACCTCGACCCCGCCGCGGGCGTGCCGCTGCCGCGGCTGCCTCGATCCTTGCCACGGCCGATCCCCCTCGAAGACGTCCGGCGCCTCCTCGAGGCGCCGGACGAGGAGACTCCGATCGGGATCAGGGACCGAGCCATCCTCGAGCTGCTCTACGGCTCGGGGCTGCGGATCTCGGAGCTCACCGGACTCGACGTGGACGACATCGACCTGGAGGAGGGGAGCGTCCGTGTCCTCGGGAAGGGGGGCAAGGAGAGGGAGGTCCCGCTCGGTTCGTTCGGCCGGGAGGCGGTGGGTGCGTACCTGACCTGCGGCCGCCCCGCGCTCGCCACCGAGGGCAGCCGAGGCGCCGTGTTCCTGAACGCGCGGGGCGACCGCCTGTCACGCCAGAGCTGCGCGCGGATCCTCGGTCGATACGTGCGGCTCGCCGGGATCGAGCGGCGGGTCACCCTGCACACCCTGCGTCATTCCTTCGCGACGCATCTCCTGGAAAGGGGCGCGGACGTCCGGGTCGTGCAGGAGCTGCTCGGCCACGCGAGCGTCGCGACCACACAGATCTACACGCTCGTCACCGCCAGGCACCTGCGCGAGGTCTACGACGAGTCGCATCCTCGCGCCAGGCGCCGCGTGCGCGCGTGATGGGAGCGTTCCGGTGACGGCGTTGGTCCCTCGGGTGTTGGTCGTCGTCTGCGACTCCTGGGGTGTGGGCGACGCACCCGACGCGGCGGCGTACGGGGACGAGGGTTCCGACACCCTGGCGAACACCGCTGAGGCGGTCGGCGGTATCCGCGCGCCCCACCTCGAGGCGCTCGGTCTCGGGATGCTCACCACGATCCGCGGCGTCGCTTCCACCGCGGCGCCGGGCTCCGGCCACGGCCGCGCGACGGAGCGCTCCGCCGGGAAGGACACGACGACCGGGCACTGGGAGATGATGGGGATCCGTCTCGACGAGCCGTTCCCGCTGTATCCGGAGGGGTTCACCCGGGAGATCATCGCGGCGTTCGAGAAGGAGGTCGGGCGCGAGGTGCTCGGGAACCGACCCGCCTCCGGCACGGAGATCATCGCCGAGCTCGGCGAGGAGCATCTGAAGTCGGGTCGACCGATCGTGTACACGTCCGGAGATTCCGTGTTCCAGATCGCCGCCCACAAGTCGGTCGTGCCGTTGCCCACTCTCTACGAGTGGTCGCGGGTCGCGCGGCGCCTCCTCACCGGTCCTCACAACGTCGGACGCGTGATCGCACGACCCTTCGAAGGCGAGCCGGGCGCGTTCGTCCGGAGCCCGGAACGGCGTGACTTCTCCGTCCCCCCGCCGGGTCCGACGATCCTCGACCGGCTCCAGGAAGCGGACGTCGCGGTCCTCGGCGTCGGGAAGATCCAGGACATCTTCTCCGGCCAGGGGATCAGCGAGGCGCGCTACTCGGACTCGAACGACCACGGCGTGGAACTCACGCTCGAGTATCTACGCAGACCCGGCCCGGCTCTCGTGTTCACCAACCTCGTGGACTTCGACTCGAAGTACGGTCACCGGAACGATCCTGCGGGTTACGCCGCGTGCATCGAGGCCTTCGATCGGCGCCTCCCCGAGCTGATCGGTGCGTTGGATGGAGGAGTGCTGTTCATCACGGGTGACCACGGGTGCGATCCCACGACGCCACCGACCGACCACTCTCGGGAGCGAACACCCCTCCTCGCGGCCGGATTGTCCCGAGGTCCGCACGACGTCGGAACGCGCGCGTCGTTCGGGGACCTGGGTCAGACGGTCGCGGAGCTCCTCGACGCCGACGGCGGGGGCCTCGAGGGTGAGAGCTTCGTGAACCTCCTGGGGATCGAGGGGGGTCGAGTTGATGTCGACCCCTAGGGTGAGAGCCCTCGAGGGTTCCCCCAATGTGTCCGTCAGATCGCTATCTGAGGTCGAGGTTCGCCTCTCCGACAGTGCGCTGTGGACCTGGATCGGGCCTCGAGCGTGAAGGATCCTCGCGAGGTCGTCGCCGCCAAGCGGGACGGGAAGACGCTGTCTCCGGCTGAGGTCCGGGCATTCGTCGAGGGTTACACGCGGGGTGAGGTCTCCGACGCTCTGGCGGCCGCATTCCTGATGGCATGCCTGTTGCGGGGGCTGGACGCCGAGGAGACCCTCGCGCTCACGCGGGCGATGGTGGAGTCGGGAGACACCCTTGATATATCTGGCGACTTCGAAGGACTCGGCCGGCCGGCCGTCGACAAGCACTCGACCGGAGGGGTCGCGGACGGTGTCACCCTGATGTTCGCGCCCCTGGCCGCCGCCCTCGGGCTCGCGGTGGCCAAGCTCTCGGGTCGCGGGCTCGGACACACCGGCGGGACGCTGGACAAGCTGGAATCGATCCCCGGCCTGCGGACGGATCTCACGCCGGAGGAGATCCGCCGGCAGGTCGAGGAGGTGGGATGTGCGGTCGCGGCGCAGTCACCGAACCTGGTGCCGGCCGACGGCGCGCTCTACGCGCTCCGCGACGCGACGGCGACCGTGCCGTCCGTTCCGCTGATCGCCGCCAGCGTGATGTCCAAGAAGCTGGCGGTCGGGACGGATCTGATCCTCCTCGACGTCAAGACCGGCTCCGGGGCCTTCATGAAGACGCCGGAGGACGCACGCGAGCTCGCCGAGGCCTGCCTTGCGCTTTCCTCAGGCTTCGACCGGAGGGCGAGCGCGGCCGTCACCGACATGTCCCAGCCTCTGGGGGATGCGGTCGGCAGCGCGCTCGACGTCACGGAGGCGATCGCCCTTCTGCGCGGAGAGGGCGGTGGTCGCCTGCGCGAGCTCACCCTGCTCTTCGCGGCCCGCGCGCTCGAGCAGACGCGAGGAGACGACCACGCGGCGGCGCTCGCGCAGGCGACCGAGGCGATCGACGGGGGAGCGGCCCTCGAGCGGTTCCGGGCGATGGTCGAGGCGCAGGGCGGGGACCCACGCGTCGTCGACGATCCGGCGGGCGTGCTCCCGCGAGCTCCGGTCCGCGAGCCGTTGCTCGCGGACCGCAGCGGTGTCCTCGCCGCGGTCGAGGCCGAGGAGATCGGCCTCGCGAGCGTCGGGCTCGGAGCGGGCCGGCTCCGGAAGGGCGACGCGATCGACCCCGCCGTCGGTATCGTGGTGCATCCGAAGATCGGTGACCGGCTCGAGGCCGGGACGCCCATCGGCGAGGTGCACGCGAGAGATCGCGACGCGGCGGCCGAGGCCGCCCGCCGCGTCCTTGCCGCGATGGACGTCGCCGACGGCCCCGTCCCGCCTCCGCCGCTGGTTCAGGCCTGGTTGTGACGTGAGGATGTGAGAGCGTTTGGGGAACTTCACGATGCTCGGGCTGCGACTAGCCGCCTACATGGTCGGGTCGCTGTTCGTAGGTCTCGCGATCCGCGAGTACGCGCGGGCGCGCGCTGCCGCCACACTCGGTGATCCCACGCCGAGGCTCTGGGGTCGGGTGACCCTGCGACCCAAGGCCTGGTTCGACCCGTTCGGGAGCGGGTTCCTCCCCGCGCTGGTCGCCCTGCTCTGGTCGGTCCAGGCGTTCATGATGCCCGGCGCTTACGCCAAACCCGCCCCTATCGACACGAACTACTTCCGGCGCCAACCGCGGGACGTCGTGCTCGCGTCGCTGGCGGGCCCGGCCGCTTCGCTCGTCCTCGCGATCGCCGGAGGCCTCCTCGTTCGGACCGGCGTGTCCGGCGAGGCGCTCCTCGTGCTCGTCACGTTCACGTTCACGAACGCATCGCTGTTCGTGTTCCACCTGCTGCCGATCCCCGGTCTCGACGGTGGCCGCCTGCTGGCGCTGCTGCTCCCTCCGCATGCCCGCGAGGTGTTCCGCAACGCGGATCGCTACCTGGCGCTGATCGTGCTCGTCGTGCTGTTCCTCTTCACCTTCCTGCTCAGCATCGCGTCCCTGCTCACGGGCGCGATCTGTGAAGCGGCGACCGGTCAGGACTGCCTGTTCCTGCTCAGCTTCCCCTAGCCACTCCTCCCGGGGTCGGGAGGAGTGGCGGCTATCATCGCCGACATCGTGAGCGTTCCCGCCGCCGACACGCGTATCCAGCCCGTCGAGACCCGTCGCGGTCGCGTCCTCAGCGGGTTCCGACCCACGGGCGACCTCCACGTGGGCCACTGGGCGGGCAACGTGAGCAACGCCGTCCGCCTGCAGGACGAATACGACTGCTACTACTTCGTGGCCGACTGGCACATGCTCACCACGCACTACGACCGCACCGCAGAGCTGCCGGCGCTGATCGAGGGGATCGTGTTGGACCTCCTCGCCTGTGGCATCGATCCGCAGCGATCGGTCCTCTATCTCCAGTCCGACCTGTCCGAGGTGGCGGAGATGGCCCTGCTGCTCGGGATGATCACGCCGCTCGGATGGCTCGAGCGCGTTCCGACCTATAAGGAGCGCCTCCGTGACATGGCCGAGCGCGACGTGGCCAACTTCGGCCTGCTGGGTTACCCCATCCTGCAGACCGTGGACATCTCGATCGTCCGGGGTGAGCTGGTGCCAGTCGGAGAGGATCAGGTGTCGCATCTCGAGATCTCCCGGGAGATCGTCCGCCGATTCAACCGGCTGTTCGGTGAGGTGCTGGTCGAGCCGCAGCCGCTGCTCTCCGATTTCCCGCTCGTCCCCGGATCCGACGGTCGCAAGATGTCGAAGTCGCTCGACAACGGGATCGGGTTGGCGGATGACCCCGACACGATCCGCGCGAAGGTTCGCTCGTTCATCACCGACCCGCAGAAGGTTCGCCTCGGCGACCCTGGTCGCCCGGAGATATGTCCGATCTTCGCGCTCCACACCCGCTTCTCACCCGACATCGTCGATTGGACCCGCGACCATTGCCGCTCCGGCGAGCTGGGGTGCGTCGACTGCAAGACGAACCTCGCCGACCGCCTGATCGAGGAGCTGCGCCCGATCCGAGAGCGACGACTCGAGCTGGCGGAGGAGCCGGGACTCGTGTGGAAGGTCCTCGACGAAGGACGAGAGCGGGTGCGGCCGGTCGTGCAGGACACGCTCGCGGCGGTTCGGGACGCGATGGGATTCTCCCGCCCATGAACGCGGAGGGTGGTGCGGGCGCGTTCGCGGTCGAGCTGCCGGCGTTCACGGGGCCGTTCCGCCTGCTGTCGGAGCTGATCCTCGAGCAGAAGGTCGACGTCTGCGACGTGCAGGTCGCGACCGTGACCGACGCGTTCCTCGCGTACTCGAAAGATGCGGATCGGTGGGACCTCGAGGAGGTCACCTGGTTCCTGGCGATGTGCGCCGTCCTGCTGGAGCTGAAGGTCGGCCGGTTGATGCCGCGACACACCGATACCGACGAGGACGACCTGCGTGGCTCGCCCGACATCGCGTACGCGCGGTCGCTGGAGCTGGCGGCGTTCAGGAAGGTGGCGGTGGAGCTCGCTCGCCGGCTCGAAGACGAAGCCGGCTATTTCACGAGGGATGTCGGCCCCGGCCCGGAGTTCTCGCACCTGTATCCGGATCCGATGACGAAGGTGGATGCGCAGGCGCTGGCCCGTCTCGCCGCGCAGCTCCTCCGCCCGCCGCCGACGCTCGACCTCACCCACGTCACGCCGATCCGCTACACGATGGCCGAGGCGATGTCGGCCGTCGAGCGGCGGATCGAGGACTTCGGGCGTGCCGCCTCCTTCCGCGATCTGGTGGCGGATTGCGACGAGCGGATCCAGGTGGTGGTGCGCTTCCTCGCGTTGCTCGAGCTGTACCGTGACGGCCGGGTCGAGCTGCATCAAGGAGACACGTTCGGCCAGATCCGGGTGGAATGGCAGGGATGACGAAGGTGGAGAGGCACGCAGGTGGGTGACACGCGGGCGCTCGAGGCCCTCCTCTTCGTCTCCGACGAGCCCATCACCATCCCGGTCATCGCGCAGGCGCTCGAGCTCGACCGGAAGGCGGCCGATGAACTGTGCGACCGGCTGATGAAGGAGCTCGAGGATCGCGGGGCGGGCGTGGTGCTTCGCAACGTCGCCGGCGGATGGCGACTCTTCACCCACCCGGACACGGCGCCCGAGGTCGAGCGGTTCGTCCTTTCGTCCCGACAAGCTCGGCTGACGAAGGCTGCGCTCGAGACGCTCGCGATCGTCGCCTACAAGCAGCCGGTGACCCGGCACCAGGTCTCGTCGATCCGTGGGGTCAACTCCGACGGGGTCCTCCGCGCGCTCCAGGACAAGGGGCTCGTCGAGGAGGCAGGTCGCGAGGAGACGCCCGGACGGCCGATCCTCTTCGCGACGACACCGACGTTCCTCGAGCGGCTCGGGCTGCCCTCGCTCGCCTCCCTGCCTTCCCTGGCTCCTCTCCTCGGCGTCGACGCCGAGGAGGGAACCGACGACGGGGAACAGGGATCCGCGGGTGCGGAGGCGGCGTCGGAGCCGGTCGAGTCCCCCGAGTAGGCCGTGCCGGTCGAGCGGCTCCAGCGGCTCCTCGCGCGCGCGGGCTACGGCTCTCGTCGGTCCTCCGAGGAGTTGATCGTCGAGGGTCGGGTCACCCTGAACGGCATCGTCGCGACCCTCGGCGATCGCGCGGACCCGGCCGAGGATGAAGTGAGGGTCGACGGTCTGCATGTGAACCTCGACCCCAACGTGAAGTACTACGCGCTGCACAAGCCCCTGGGGGTCGTGACGACGATGCGTGACCCTCAAGGCCGTCCGGACATCCGCGCGTACCTCCCCGAGGACGGACCCAGGATCTTCCCGGTCGGGAGATTGGACCGGGACAGTGAAGGCCTCCTCCTGCTCACGAACGACGGCGACCTCGCGAACGCCTTGACGCATCCTCGCTTCGAGGTCGAGAAGGAGTATCTGGCCGAGGTCGAGGGGAGCCCCACGGCCAAACACATCGGCCGGCTTCGGCGGGGTGTGGATCTGGAGGACGGCCACGCGAGCGCGAAGAGCGCTCGGGTGGCCGGCCGGACGGGCGATCGGGGCGCCGTGCGTCTGGTGATGACGGAGGGTCGCAAGCGAGAGGTCCGTCGCTTGCTGGCCGCGGTCGGACTGCCCGTCACGCGACTCGTCCGGGTGCGCGTGGGGGCGGTCAAGCTGGGGGCGCTCCCGCCGGGGGAGCGGCGGGAGCTCACGCACGACGAGGTGGTCGCGCTCAGGCACGTCGTCGACGGGTAGCCTCTGTGCCTCGGGGCGCCGCTCCCGAGGGAGGTTCCCATGAGGCTTCGTGCGGCGCGCGGGGCCATCCGCGTGCCATCGGACGATGGTGATGCGCTGCTCGGATCCACCGAGCGGCTCCTGTCGGCCGTGCTGCAGCGCAACGAGATCGACCCGGAGGAGCTCGTGAGCATCATGTTCACGGCCACGCAGGACCTCCGCTCGGCCTTCCCCGCGGAGGCGGCTCGGCGGATGGGTCTCGGTCGCGTGCCCCTCATGTGCGCCCAGGAGATCCCGGTCGAGGGTTCGATGCCTTCGGTGATCCGGATCCTCGTGCACTTCCACTCCGACCGGACCCTCGACGAGGTCGCCCACGTGTACCTCGACGGTGCGGAGACACTCCGAGATGACGTCCGCTGAGGGACGTCGCCCGATGACGGCCGCCCGCTCGTACGAACCGATCCGGCGCGTCGCCGTCCTCGGCACCGGGCTGATGGGCACCTCCGTCGCGATGGCGGCGGCGCGGGCCGGCGCCGCGGTGTCGGGGTGGGACGCCGACTCCGCGACGACGGCCCGCGCCGCCGGGCTCGGCGGCTTCACGCCGGCGACCTCGCTCGAGGAAGCGGTCCGAGGAGCCGACCTCGTCGTGGTCTGCACCCCGATCCCGACGATCGCCCCGGTCGTCGCGGCCGCGCTGGCCGCGACCACCGCCGCGATCGTCACCGACGTGGGGAGCATCATGGCTCCGGTGTCGCGGGACGTGGCCGCGGAGGTCACGGCGGAGGACCTTCCCCGCTACGTGCCGGGTCACCCGATGGGCGGGAGCGAGCGATCCGGCCCCGAGCACGCTTCACCATCGGTCCTCGACGGCATCGTGTGGGTGCTCTCGGCGACGGAGGCCTCCGATGTCGCTGCCGTCGACGCCCTCGAGTCGTGGGTCGAGGGCCTGGGCGCGAGAGCGGTCCGGATGACGGGCGACCGTCATGACCGGCTCGTGGCCTTCGTGAGCCATCTCCCGCAGGTGGCGTCCACCGCCCTGATGAGCCTCGCCGCGACCGAGGAGGCGGATGAGCCGGAGATCCTGCTCCTGGCGGCCGGGGGATTCCGAGACCTGACGCGGCTCGCCGCCTCCGACGCGGCGCTCTGGTCCTCGATCCTGGTCGCGAACCGCGAGCGGATCGCCGAGGCGATCGACCTGTACGTCGACCGCCTTCAGAGCCTCCGAGACGACGTCGTGGGGAACAAGAGCGAGGCCGTGGAGTCCACGTTCGCGCAGGCGAAGGACGCTCGACTCCGGCTCGCCACCAAGCCGCAGGTGAAGGCCGGGGTGGCCGTGCTCCAGGTGGAGGTGCCCGACCGGCCCGGTGCGCTCGCCGAGCTGACGTCGATCCTCGCGGAGGGCCGTGTGAACATCGAGGACCTCCAGATCGTGCACTCGCCCGAGGGCGGGCGAGGCACCGTGCACCTCACGGTGGCCGCCGATGCGGCGGGCCACGCCACGGAGGTCCTGGTCGCCGGCGGGCTCGACCCCATCCGACTGGCCTGAGGCGACGATGCGAGCTCGTCTGACGCCCGGCGCCCCGATCGAAGGTGAGGTCGAGGTGCCCGGAGACAAGTCGATCTCTCACCGCTGGCTCCTGATGGCTGCGACTGCGACCGGGGCGAGCCGGATCGAGGGATTGCCTCGGTCACTCGACACTCGCTCGACCGCCGCCTGCCTCTTGGAGCTCCTTCCGTCGGCTCGACCTGCACTCGAAGCTTGGGGCTCGAGCCCTTCGGGCACCGATGAGAGGGACGGTTCCACGTGGAACCGGGACGCCTCGACCCTCGACCTCGACACCCTCGACCTTCGAGCTGAGGGGAGGAGATCGCTCCAACGTCCGAGGCGTCCGCTCGCCTGTGGGAACTCGGGGACGACGATGCGACTCGTCGCCGGGCTCGTGTCGTCGTCTCCGTTCGAGACGGTGCTCCGGGGCGACCGGAGTCTCTCGCGACGGCCGATGGAGCGTGTCGCGGATCCCCTGCGGAGGATGGGCGCGGACGTAACCACCGAGGGCGGCCATCCGCCGGTCACGATCCGGGGATCGGCGCTCCGTGGGATCCGATTCGAACCGGACGTCCCGAGCGCTCAGGTCAAGGGGGCAGTGCTGTTGGCAGCCCTCGCGGCCGAGGGGCCGACGACGGTGTCGGAGCGCATCCCGACCAGGGACCACACGGAGCGACTGTTCCTCGCCCTGGGGGCGCCGATCCGGTCGCAAGGGCAGGAACTGATCTTCGACGGGCCGTTCCAGCACGAAGGATTCCGCGGCACGGTGCCGGGAGACCCATCCTCCGCGGCGTTCCTCCTCGGAGCGGCCGCGCTCACGGGTGGGCACCTCACGGTCGAGGGCGTGGGCCTGAACCCGACGCGACTTCGTCTGCTCGACGTGCTCCGGAGGATGGGGCTTGAGGTCGAGGTCTCGGTCGAGAGTGAGCAGATGGGAGAGCCGGTCGGGACGATGCGGATGGGGCCGGGCGGGGTGCTTCGGCCGGTTCGGGTCGACCGGAGCGAGCTGCCACTCGTGATCGATGAGGTTCCCCTCCTCGCGGCGCTCGCCGCGCACGCAGACGGACAGTCCCGGTTCGAAGGAGCCTCCGAGCTTCGCGTGAAGGAGAGCGACCGGCTCGCCGTGCTCGCGGAGGGGATCCGGGCGCTCGGTGGAGAGGCCGCGGAGGAGGGAGACGACCTCGTGATCGGCGGGGGAGGTCTCGCCGGCGGGTCCGCGCCGTCGGAGGGAGACCATCGGATGGCGATGGCGTTCGCCGTGTCGGCGCTCGCCGCCCGCGCGCCGTCGGAGATCGACGCGATCGAGTCGGCCTCGGTCTCATTCCCCGGGTTCTTCACGGTCCTCCGCTCGCTCGGAGCCGACGTCGAGGTGTCGGAGTGACGCCCGCTGTGGTGGCCATCGACGGGGCGGCGGGAAGCGGCAAGAGCACCCTCGCCCGGCTGCTCGCGCGTGAGCTTCACCTCCCGTACGTGAACACCGGGGCGATGTACCGGGCGTTGACGCTGGCAGCACGTCGTCGAGAGGTTCAGACAGAGGATGCGGAGGGGTTGGTTCGCCTGATGGAGACCCTGGAGTTCACGTTGAGCCCTCCGGTCCGCCACGACGAGCCCCGGGAGCTCTGGATCGACGGTGCGCGACCGACCGAGGAGCTCGAGTCGGCCGAGGTCGAGGCGGACGTGAGCACCGTCGCCACGCACCCCCAGGTGCGTGCGGCGATGCGGGCCGCGCAGCGGGCACTAGGGGAGCGCGGGGCCGTGATGGAGGGGCGAGACATCGGTTCCGCGGTGTTCCCGGATGCACGTCTGAAGATGTTCCTCGTCGCGGAACCCCATGAGCGCGCAGGGCGGCGGGTCGAAGAACGGGGGGTCGAGGACGTGGCCGGGGCGCTCCACGAGCGCGACCGGCGCGACGCCCGTGTGAACCCGCTCGTCCCCGCCGAGGATGCGGTCGTGATCGACACGAGCGAGCTCGATGTGGACGGCACGCTCCGAGCCGCACTCGCGATCGTCGAAGAGCGAGCGCCGGAGCTCCTCTCGGGAGGCTCGCGACCGTGACCGTCCCTCGGATCGCCGTCGTGGGCCGGCAGAACGTGGGCAAGTCGACGCTGGTCAACAGGCTCTTCGGCAAGCGAGAGACGATCGCCCATGACGATCCCGGTGTGACCCGGGACCGGATCGAGCTCGAGGCGACGTGGAACGGCAGGCGGTTCGGGCTGATCGACACCGCCGGGTATCTCCATCGCGCGAAGGGTGTCGAGGCGCTCGCGGGCCGGCAATCGATCCGGGCGATGGATGAGGCCGACGTGGTGCTGCTGGTCGTGGACGTGGCTTCCGGGATCACGGAGGAGGACGCGCAGCTGGCGCGCCGTCTCCGAAGGGCGACGTCACCCGTGTTGGTGGTCGTGAACAAGACCGACTCTCGGCACGAAGAGGTGGATGTCCCCGCGTTCCATTCTCTCGGGCTGGGCGATCCCATCGCCGTCTCCGCGCAGCACGGCCGCGGCATCGGGGAGCTTCTGGACCGGCTGGTCGATCTCTTGCCCGATGCGCCGAAGGTCGACGAGGGCGAGGTTCGGGATGGCAAGGCCCGCGATGACGAGGCCGATGAGGGCGGGGGCGCCGCGCGAGGACCGGAAGAACCAAGATTCGCACTGGTCGGACGGCCGAACGTGGGCAAGTCCAGCCTGTTCAACCGGCTCGTGGGCGAGGAGCGGGCCGTCGTCTTCGAAGAGGCCGGAACCACCCGCGACAGCGTCGATGCGCTGGTCGAGTGGCCTGGCGCGGGCCAGGTCCGATTCGTGGACACCGCGGGCATGCGCCGCGAGATCCGCGTGCAGGGCGTCGAGTACTACAGCTTCGTTCGGGCGGCGGCGGCGATCGACCGAGCTGATGCCGTCGCCGTGATCTTCGACGCCACCGAGGGCCTCACAGCCGAGGACGAGAAGATCGCGTTCCGCGTGCTCGAGGCGGGCAAGGCACTCCTCCTGGTCGCCAACAAATGGGATCTCGTGGAAGACAAGGACCGCCACTTCAAGCAGCTGACCGAGGACGCGAGGATGCTGGGACGCGCCACGGTGGTTCGGAGCTCCGCCGTCCGCGGTCAAGGCGTCGCCCGCATCCCGGAGCTGCTCCTGGACCTCCGTCGGCGTTGGTCCGGGCGAGCGTCCACCTCGCGGGTGAACGAGGTCCTTCAGGAAGCACAGGGCGCGCAGCCTCCACCCCGGTCTTCCGGGACCCTGCACTATGCGGCACAGGTCGCGACGCGGCCGCCCTCCTTCGTCATCTTCGGTGGCGGCCGAGCCCCCGGTCCCGGCTACCGCCGATACGTCGAGAACAGGTTCCGCGAAGCGTTCCGTCTCGACGGCGTACCACTCCGGATGAGCTTCCGCACGCGAACGCGCGGCCGATCGCGATGAAGGTGGAGCGCGGAGCCACCCGCTACACTTCGGCCCACGGGCCGTGGCGCAGCTTGGTTAGCGCGTCTGACTGGGGGTCAGAAGGTCGCCGGTTCGAATCCGGCCGGCCCGACCGATGAGAGGAACGACGGAGACCATGCCGGCATCCTCCGCCGTCCTCACCGTCCCCAACGTTCTGTCGTTGGCACGCATCGTTCTGATCCCGGCCTTCTGCTGGCTGTCGGCCAACGAGCGGACGCGTCTGTGGGGCATCTTCCTGTTCGCGGTCGTCGTCAGCACCGACTGGATCGACGGGTACGTGGCGCGGAGGACCGGCCAGGTGAGCGAGCTGGGGCGGATCCTCGATCCGGTCGCCGATCGTCTCGCGATCGGCGCCGGTCTGGTGACATTCTCGATCATCGGCATCTTCCCGTTCTGGGCCGCCGCCCTGATCCTCGTTCGAGACGTCGCGGTCCTCCTCGGAGGCGCCGCGGTGCTCTGGGGCAGGGACATCCGCGTCGAGGTCAGGTGGATCGGGAAGATCGCCACGGCCTCGCTCATGGCAGCGGTCGCGTGGATCGCCTGGGGCGATGCCGGAGGGCCGTTCGGAGAGGTCCTCCTGGTCGGAGGATGGCTCGCGTACGTGGTCGGGATCGTCGAGTACTACGTGGCGGCGGGCCTCTACGCGATCGACGTTCGCGACGCACTCGCCCCCCGGGGGGTGCTCGAGGGATAGAAGAGGCCGAGAAGGACACTTCCAGAGTCACGAGAGACACGAGGGTCACGAGAGAAAGGACAGGGAGACCGAGTGGAGTACCCCGAGGATCTGCGCTATTCCCGAGAGCACGAGTGGGCGAGATCGGAGAGCGGACGCGTACGCGTCGGCATCACAGACTTCGCACAGGACGCGCTCGGCGACGTCGTCTATGTGGATCTTCCCGAGCCGGGCACGCAGGTCTCTGCGGGTCAGCCGTTCGGCGAGGTCGAATCCACGAAGTCCGTGTCGGACGTGTACGCACCGGTCTCGGGCACGATCGTGGAACGGAACGGAGCGTTGGAGGAGAAGCCGGAACTCGTGAACGAGCAGCCTTACGGCGACGGGTGGCTCGTCGCGATCGAGCCCTCGGACGCGGCCGAGGTCGACACGCTCCTGGACAGCGGCGGGTACCAGGAGCACATCTCAAGCTCCTGACTGGCGTCTCGCGCTCCTACGCCTCCGTCTCGACCCTCGACTCAGACTGCAGCCCAGGTCGAGGGTGACCGATCACACGGGTCGAGGGTTGGGCGAAGGCGCGGTTGACCCTTCTCATACCCTGCGATAACGTCCACGGCGCATCGAGGTCCACGATTCCACATGACCCTGGACCGTTCACCCGACGTTGGACCAGAGGGGAACTTGACGGTGTTCTGTACGCGTTGTGGACATCCCAACCGCGACGACGCGCGCTTCTGTGCCAACTGCGGAGCTCCTCTTCAGGAGGACTCGACGGTCAGCCTCACGCCGGTCGAGTCCGAGGATGACGAGAACGTCGAGTTCCCGTTCCCGGAAGATGAGCTCGAGACCGGGCAAGCGCTGGTTCAGGTGAAGCGTGGGCCGAACGCCGGGTCGACCTTCCTCCTCGACACGGACTCGTCCAGCGTGGGGCGCAACACGGACAGCGTCGTGTTCCTCGACGACATCACCGTTTCCCGAAGGCATGCCACGTTCGAACGCCGGCCGGGCGGCGAGTGGTTCGTCCGTGATGCGGGCAGCCTCAACGGCACGTACGTGAACGGCGAGCAGGTCGATGAGACGAAGCTCGCCACGGGCGATCAGGTACAGATCGGGCGATTCAGGCTGACGTTCTTCCAGGCAGGGGAGTGAGGTGCAGATGGCCGGCACACGCAACTACCAGTCGATCGGGGAGGTCCTCGTGTCCGTGAAGACCGAGTTCCCCGATATCACCATCTCGAAGATCCGATTCCTCGAAGCCGAGGGTCTGATCGAGCCCGAGCGGACGCCGTCCGGCTACCGGAAGTTCTACAGCCCCGACGTCGAGCGTTTGAAGTCGATCCTTCGGATGCAGCGAGACGAGTACCTGCCCCTCAAGGTGATCAAGGAGCGCCTGCTCAGTCAGGACGCGGGGGCCGGTGACCTTGAGGGGTCGGCCGACGGTGAGGTCGGGACCGACGAGGAGGCGTCGCTGGTCGAGGAGATCGCGGAGGCCCCGACGGGGCTCCAGATGTCGCTCGAAGAGATGTCGACCGCCACCGGCATCGAGCGGGATCGGATCAAGGAGCTCGAGGCGTTCGGCATCATCTCCTCACACGGTCCTGAGGGCGCTCGCTACTACGACGGTGACGACTTCATCATCCTGTCGATCGTGAAGGACTTCTTCCGGTACGGGATCGAGGCGCGGCACCTCACCATGTACAAGCACTTCGCGGATCGTGAGTCGTCGTTCTTCGATCAGATCGTTGCCCCGACGCTCCGTCAGAAGAACCCGGATGCACGCCGAACGGCCGCCCAGACCCTGGCGAACCTTTCCTCGACGTCTCGGAAGTTCAAGCAGGCGTTGCTCCGCACCAACCTGCGCGACCACCTCCGTAGCGCGTGAAACGGCGCGCCGCCAGGGGCGCCGTCGCCGTCCTTCCTCTCCTGGTCTTGCTCGCCCAGGTCTCGGCGTTCGGCTCACTCGCACCCCAGTCGAAGCCTCCGCCCACGCCGGTGCCATCGAACGGCTCACCGTCGCCGTTCCTATCGACCCTCACGACGCCGAGGGACCCGATCCCCGTGCCACGCGTGGAAGCGTCGGCAGCGGTCCTGGTGGACCTCGGCGCCGGACAGGTGCTCTTCCGAAGAGCACCCGACCACGCACGACCGGTGGCTAGCCTGACGAAGCTCATGACCGCGCTGCTCGTTCTGGAGAAGGAGAAGGGACGCCTCGACCGGACGCTTCGAGTGCACCCCGACGCGGTGTTCGGTCGCAACGACTACGGCGTGGGATCGACCCTCGGCCTTCGGTCCGGTGAACCCGTGTCGGTCCGCGATCTGCTGGCCGGGTTGCTGCTCGGCTCCGCGAACGATGCAGCGGAAGCCCTCGCGATCGATGGATCGGGGAGCGTTTCCGCTTTCGTGCGTCGCATGAACGCGCGAGCGAAGGCTCTCGGCATGTCCCGGACGAGGTTCGCGTCGCCGCACGGCCTCGACGACCGAGGTCGTTCGTCGGCGGCCGACCTCGTGCTCCTGCTTCGCACGGCGTTGCGGGATGCCACCTTCCGCGACCTGGTCGGTCGCAGGCTCGCGGTGGTCCGATCAGGTTCGGCGCGGCCGCGGAAGATCCAGAACCGTAACGTCATGCTCTGGCTGTATCCGGGCGCCACGGGCGTCAAGACGGGGTTCACGGCGGGCTCGGGCTTCTGCCTGATCGCCACGGCCCGTCGGGGTGACAGGGAGCTCGCCGCGGTGGTGCTCGGCGGCCGAGACGAGGTCTTCTCCGACGCCGCCGCACTTCTCAACCACGGGTTCGCCGCCTACGAGCGCCGGACCCTCGTGGAGGAGGGCGAGCCTCTGGGAAGCGTACGGGTACGCGGCGGGGAGGTGCCGGTCGTGGCGGGCGCCGGCCTCGACGCCCTGGTGTGGATCGAGGCGAACGGCGCGACCGAGCGGTTCCTCAAGACATCACCCGCCGCCGCGTATCCGCCGCCCGCCGGCTCGGTTCTGGGCACGCTTCGATTGGCGGCCTCCGGAGACACGCTGGGGAGGGTGCCCATCGTCGCGGCGGACCTCGGCGTCCCCGAGGAGCCCGTGGGCCCATGGTGGGGGAGAGCTGCCGAGGCCGTCTCGGGTGCGGTCACCGCGGTGGTCACCGCCCTCCTCGACTGAGTTCCATCCGGGCCGTCGTTCGCGAGGTCCCGGGCGGTCGCCGGGCTGATGTTAGGCTCCCGAGCCGATGACGGAGCTCGCTCGCGTGCTGTTCGGCCGCGAGGACATCCGCCGCCGGGTGGAGGAGCTCGGCCGCACGATCACCGGGGACTACGTGGGGCGGGAGCCCGTCCTGATCTCGGTGCTCAAAGGCGGCACGGTGTTCCTCGCAGACCTCATCCGGCAGATGCCGCTGCCGCTCGAGACGCACATGATGGCCATCAGCCCCTACGGCGCGGCCGAGGAGTCGATGGGCCGGGTGCGGATCCTGCTCGATGTCGAGGTCGATCTGACCGACCGGGACGTGCTGCTGGTCGAAGACATCGTCGACACCGGACTCACCCTCTCCTACCTGTTGTCGATCCTGCGTGCGCGCCGTCCTGCGTCGCTCGAGCTGTGCACCCTGCTCGACCGGTCGGTCCGTCGGATCGTGCCTCTCCATCCTCGCTACGTGGGTTTCGACTGCCCGGACAGCTTCGTGGTCGGTTACGGCCTCGACTTCGAGGAGCGATACCGGAACCTGGCCGACATCCTCGAGATCTCGGACACGAACGCGCTCAAGGCCGACCCGGACGCGTTGCTCTCGCATCTGGTGTCCGCCGGCTAGGTTGCGCTCGGTCGCGGGCGCCTCGTACAGTGCCAGCACGACGATGATCGAGATGCAGCTGGAGGGCGTTCGGGTGGAGCTTCCGACCAATCAGCCCATCGTGCTGCTCCGCGAGAGGGACGGAGAGCGATATCTCCCGATCTGGATCGGTGCCTCCGAAGCCGCGGCGATCGCGCTGTCGCTCCAGGGAGTGCAGACCCCTCGGCCCATGACGCACGACCTGATGAAGAACATCCTCGAGGACCTTTCGGTCGCCGTCGAGAAGATCGTGGTGACCGAACTCCGGGACTCCACGTTCTACGCCACGATCGACCTCCAGCGCAACGGAGACCACTACGAGGTGAGCTCGCGGCCTTCCGACGCGATCGCGCTCGCCGTGCGGCTATCCGTGCCGATCTTCGCCAGCGAGGACGTTCTCGATGAGGCCGCGATCTTGATCCCGGGGGAAGAAGAGGAAGAGGTGGAGAAGTTCCGCGAGTTCCTCGACAATGTGACGCCGGAGGACTTCAAGCCCGAGGGGACGCCGGAGCCCTGACGGGCGTCGACGTCCCCAGATCGAGTGCGGCGGGAGCGGTGGAGCGGCTCAGCCGTAGAAGAAGACCGTGACCCAAAGGAAGCCGTTGGCGTCGCGGTAGGTGCCGACCGCCACCCGATGGAATCCACGGTTCAGGATGTTCGAACGGTGACCGGGTGAGTTCATGAAGGCCGACTGCATCCCGGTGATCGTGCCGCCCGTGACGCCGACGTTCTCGCCCCAGGTCGACCAGTTGACGCCCCGGAGGTAGAACGAGGATGGGTTCGTCGTGTGGAAGATCGAGCCCCTGTTCGCCATCGCGATGCTGTGCTTGCGGGCGAGCCGGGAGATCGTGTAGTGGATGCCGACCCGGCGAACCCCGTTGCTCTGACGGCTGTTGTTCGTGGCCTCATACAGGCGTCCACGAGCGGTGGTCGCCGCGTGCGCCGGGGAAGGGGCGAGCGCGGTGAAAGCCGTCAAGAACATCGCCAAGATGGCGACCCTGGTCAGTGCGATCCGCGTGCGTTTCATGATGTTCGTCTTCTTTCGGCTTATGCCCACCGGATTTCGATACCTGCTTGTGGGTAGTTGATTCATCGACAGACCGCCTCAGGACCTTGAGCCCGGCCTGAGCCGAGAACTACGGGTCCATTGACACGTGACTCCTCCGGACCTACGCTGCGACGACACGGTCGTAATTACGGAGCTGTGATGAGCGAAGAAGGCTATCGGGTACCGGACGTCTGCCGGATCGTCGGCATCAGCTATCGACAGCTCGATTACTGGGCCAGGACCGAGCTGGTGACCCCCTCGATCCGCGACGCTCACGGCTCCGGGACCCAGAGGCTCTACTCGTTCCAGGACCTCGTGTCGCTCAAGGTGATCAAGAAGCTCCTGGACACGGGGGTGTCCCTCCGGCGGGTCCGCAAGGCCGTGGAGCACCTGCAGTCCATGAAGCGGCCGACGCACGGGGTCACGTTGATGTCTGACGGCCGCGGGGTCTACGAGGCGCACTCGCCGGAGGCCGTGATCGACCTCCTGCAGAAGGGGCAGGGCGTCTTCGCGATCGCCCTCGACCAGGTATGGAACGATCTGGAGGGGACCCTTTCCAAACGCAAGCGGGCGGCCGCAGGAGGCTCGTGAGCGCTCCCGCCGAGGCCCCAGCCGCATCGATAGGGGAGTCTCTGCCTAAGAGCGACACCGTTCGCTTCGCCCACGCTTCCGAGCGCCAGTTCGCCCAGCTCCTCGACTTCTACGGGATCCCCTGGGACTACGAGCCCACCTCCTTCGATATCGAATGGGACCGTGAGGGGCACGTCGTCCGTCGATTCACCCCCGACTTCTTCCTTCCGGAGTTCGATCTCTACATCGAGATCACCACGCTCAACCAGAAGCTGGTGACCCGGAAGAACAGGAAGGTCCGGCAGCTCCGGGAGCGCTATCCGGAGATCCGATGCAAGGTCTTCTATCAACGGGACTACCTCTCCCTCGTCACGAAATACGGCCTCGAGGACCGCTCCGGCTGAGGTCAGACCTTCGTACACTTCCCGGGTGAAGTTCACCCCGCACACGGGATCCGAGATCGAGGAGATGCTCTCGGCCATCGGTGTCTCGTCGCTCGACGGGCTCTTCGAGCAGATCCCTTCCACCGTGCGCCTCGACGGCCCGTTGGGGCTCCCCGAGGGCGTGTCCGAGCTCGAGATCGTGGAAGACATGGGTCGTCTGGCGGCCCGCAGTCGGCACCTGGACGACCTCGTGTGCTTCGCGGGTGCCGGCGCCTACGACCACTACATCCCGTCCGTGGTCTGGGCGCTCGCCGGTCGGTCCGAATTCTCCACCTCGTACACGCCGTACCAGCCGGAGCTCTCCCAGGGCATCTTGCAGGCGCTGTTCGAATTCCAGTCGATGGTCTGCGAGCTCACCGGCCTCGAGGTGTCCAACGCCTCCCTGTACGACGGGGCCACGGCACTGGTCGAGGCGGTGAACATGTCGAGGACGGCCGAGCGTGGTCGGGTCCTGGTCTCCGAAGGCGTCGATCCGAGGCTGGTGGACACCCTTCGCACGTACGGCAAGGGGTCGGGATACGAGCCGGAGGTCTTCGCGGCCGTGGAGGGCAGAGGTGGATCGCCGGTCGTGGACGACGACGTGGCGGCGGTGGTCGTCCAGCACCCCAATGTCTTCGGGATCCTGGAGCCTGTGTCACAGCTGTCCACCACCGCTCGTGAGGGCGGCGCGAAGGCGATCCAGGTGTTCGACCCCCTCTCACTCGGTGTGCTCGCCCCGCCGGGAGAACTGGGCGCGGACATCGCAGTCGCCGAAGGGCAATCCCTGGGGAATCATCTGGCCTTCGGCGGCCCGTACCTCGGCCTGATCGCAGGTCGGATGTCCGACGTGCGGCGGATGCCGGGTCGCATCGTCGGCGCGACCGTAGACGTGGACGGGGATCCGGGATACGTCCTCACCCTCCAGGCGCGCGAGCAGCACATCCGCCGGGAGAAGGCCAACTCCAACATCTGCACCAACCAGACGCTGATGGCGATCGCGGCCACGATCTACCTGGGGTGGCTGGGTCCTGATGGCCTCGCCGAACTCGGACGCCAGTGCGCCGCGAAGGCCTCGTACGCGGCGGAGAGGCTTTCGGAGGTCCCGGGGGTCTCCTTGCTCCATCCCGATGCGCCGTTCTTCAAGGAGTTCGCCCTCCGCGTTCCAGGCGACGCCCAGCGGGTCGTCGAGGGTTTGGTGGAGCACGGCTACCTGGGAGGGGTAGCTTTCCCGAGAGCGGGGGAGGACGTGCTCCTGGTCGCCGTCACCGAGCGGAGGACGCGGGAGCAGATCGACGGGTTCGTCGCCGCGATGGAAGCGATCGTCGCATGATGGCGATCGGCGCGCCGATCCGGCGCCAGGGGTCGCCCGGCGACGGAACGATCCTCGATCGTTCCGTCGCCGGGCGCCGAGCGTGGAGCCTGCCCGCCTTAGACGTCCCGGAGGCGCCGATCCCGGCCGAGCATGCACGGACCCAGCGTCCCGGGATGCCGGAAGTGGGGGAGGTGGACCTGGTTCGTCACTACACACGTCTCGCGCAGATGAACTACGGCCTCGACACGGGGATGTACCCGTTGGGTTCCTGCACGATGAAGTACAACCCGAAGGTCGCCGAGACGGTCGCCGCCCTGCCTGGTTTCCAGCGGCTCCACCCGCTCCAGCCGGACACGACGACGCAAGGGGCACTTGAGCTCCTGTGGAGGCTCGAGCGGGCCCTCTGCGAGGTCACGGGCATGGCCCGGGCCACGCTGCAGCCGCCGGCGGGGGCGTGCGGGGAGATGACGGGCCTGTTGCTGATGCGGGCCTACCACGAGGACCGTGGCGACGAACGTCGTCGAGTGATCATCCCGGACTCCGCACACGGGACGAACCCGGCGAGCGTCCGTCTCGCCGGGTTCGAGGCGGTCCCGGTCCGTTCGGACGCGCGCGGCCTCGTCGACGTGGGGGCTCTTGCCAAGCTGGTGGACGAGTCGGTTGCGGGTCTCATGCTGACCAACCCCAACACCCTCGGGCTCTTCGAAGAGGAGATCGACGAGATCGCGGCGACGATCCACGGCGTGGGCGGGCTCCTCTACTACGACGGGGCGAACCTGAACGCGATCCTGGGCCGCTGCCGACCGGGGGACATGGGATTCGACATCGTCCACATCAACACCCACAAGACGTTCGCGACGCCGCACGGGGGAGGAGGTCCCGGAGCGGGGCCGGTCGGCGTGACCGACGAGCTCGTCCCGTACCTGCCGGGTCCCACGGTGCAGCGAGCGGACGACGAGACCTTCTCCCTGGAGCCAGGAGGGGAGCGCTCGATCGGTCGCATGCACGGGTTCCACGGGAACGTGGGGATCCTCGTGCGCGCGTACTCCTACGTGTTCCTCCACGGATCCGACGGCCTGAAGGCCGTGAGCGAACTGGCCGCACTGAACGCCAACTACCTGGCTCACCTGGTCAAGGAGGACTTCCCTCTCGCTCATCCGGACATGCGGCCGATGCATGAGTTCGTCGCGACCGCCAAGCGGCTTCGCGAGGCCACGGGCATCAGGGCGATGGACGTCGCGAAGCGCGTCATCGACCTCGGGTTCCATCCGTCGACGGTGTACTTCCCGCTCGTGGTGGAGGAGGCGATGATGGTCGAGCCCACCGAAACGGAGTCGAAGGCAACGCTGGAATCGTTCGCTGATGCGCTCCGACAGGCGGCCCGCGAGGCCCGCGAGCACCCTGAGATCCTCCGAGAAGCGCCCGTGACGACACCGGTCCGCCGGCTCGATGAGGCGAGGGCCGCACGGTCTCTCAAGCTGCGCTGGTAGCGCGCTCCCGCTACCTCTTCACAGGTACGTGCTCCTAGTCATCTTTGACCAGTTCTGTCTCAAGCCGGGCCGCCTGATGCCGATGTTCGGTGACAGAGGCGGCCGAGGGAGGTCGCCCGCGGCAAGGAGGCGCAGCGATGAGACGAGGTCTGGTCAAGACCATCAAGGTCTTGGGGCTCACCCTCGCCCTCTCCGTGGTGCTGGGAGCAGTCGCGCCCAGCGCACATGCCACCTGGACGCCCCGTCTCGACATGCTCGGGTGGGTGAACTCGGCTCGGAGTACGCGTGGAGCGGTGAGCCTGGATCCGGGATGGCGACTCCGGAAGATGGCGAACGAGCACAGCAGGCAGATGGCCAACGCCGGTCGGATCTTCCACACGGCTTCCCTGGGGTCCAGGCTCACGTTCGTGTCCTGGAGCGTGGCGGGGGAGAATGTCGGGGCCGGAGGAAGCATGCGCGGGCTGTTCGACGCATTCATGAGGAGCGACGCGCACCGAGACAACATCCTCGGACGCGGCTACCGCCGGGTCGGGGTCGGGCTTTACGCCCAGGATGGGTTCCTGTGGGTCACGATGATCTTCGTCGGATGAGGGTCTGACCCGGTAAGAGAAGGAAAGGGGCGGGATCCCGGTTGGGATCCCGCCCCCTTTCCTTTCGCTGTGCTTCCCGTTACGCGGCCTCACGCTCCGGCCGGCGCCTGCGGGTCGACGCGACCACGGTCACGCCGATCCCGAACAGGACGATCGTGATGAGGCCCAGGCGGCCCGCGTCCGAGCCCGTGAAGGGCGTCGGGGGGTTGTTCGGCGGGTTCGGCGGGTTCTCACCGGCGATCGGAGTGACGGTGGCGTCGTCATCGGCGCTCACCGAGCGACCGAGGACGTCCTCGCCCGTCGCGGTGCCGACGTTGGTGACGATCTCGTCACCAACCACGAAGTCCTTGGTCAGCGTGGCGGAGTCCCCCGGCTCGAGGACGGCGATGTCCCCGATGTGACCCAGGATGTCGTCGTCGACGCTGATCTCATACAGCGTGGTGTCGCCGGTGTTGGTAACGACGTAGGTAAACGTCACGGTGGTACCGATCGGGACGATCTCCTCGTCGACGGTCTTCAGGATGTCGATGCCGGGGTTGATGATGTCCACCAGGTGGTCATCGCTGTCCTCGACCTCTTCGCCACCCTCGCCCTCCTCCGTGTCGCCACGGACGGTCCCGGTGTTCGGGATCGGGTCCGGGTCCTCGTCGGTGACCAGGTGCAGGCACGTGAAGTGCCACACCTCGCCGACCGCCAGGCTGGAGTCCACGTCCTCACCGGGCTCGATCGTGCCTTCGTCGCAGATCGGGTCGGAGAGCTCGACGTCGAACAGCTCGACCTCACCGGGGTTGGTGACCTCGAACGTGTAGGTGATCGTGTCGCCCCGGTGCACGAGGGCCGGCCCGTCCTTGACGATGTTGATCGCCGGGAAGAGCACGTCCGTGGAGCACGACGTGGTGTTGGTCACGGTGTCTTCCGAGGTCACTCCCGTGCCCGAAGCGGTCACGGTGTTCGGGACCGGGTCCGGGCTCTGGGCGGTAACCGTGTAGGTGAAGTCGTGCGACTCCGATTCCTCCACATCGAGCGTGTCCGCGAAGGAGTCTGAGAGGTCGCCGAGCAACGAGTCCTCGACCGTGATGCCCTCGAGATCCTCATCACCCGTGTTGGTCACGGTGATCGTGTAGGTGATCGTGTCACCCACCGTCGCCGACTCGGGGCACGACTTGGTCACCGTGATGTCGGGGTTGAGGATCTCCGTCGAGCATCCGGCCGTGTCATCCACGACCTCTTCCGAGGTCACGCCCGTGCCCGTCGCGGTCACCGAGTTCGGGACCGGGTCCGGGCTGTCCTCGGTGACCAGGTAGTCGAAGTCGTGGGACTCCGAGTCACCGGCCGCCAAGGTGTCGGCGAAGTCGTCCGAGAGGTCGCCGAGCAGCGTGTCATCGACGGTGATGCCCTCGAGATCCTCATCACCCGTGTTGGTGACGGTGATCGTGTAGGTGATCGTGTCACCGACCTGCGCGAAGTCCGTGCAGGTCTTCGTGACATCGATGTCGGGGTTGAGGATCTCCGTCGAGCATCCGGCCGTGTCATCCACGACCTCTTCCGAGGTCACGCCCGTGCCCGTCGCGGTCACCGAGTTCGGGACCGGGTCCGGGCTGTCCTCGGTGACCAGGTAGTCGAAGTCGTGGGACTCCGAGTCACCGGCCGCCAAGGTGTCGGCGAAGTCGTCCGAGAGGTCGCCGAGCAGCGTGTCATCGACGGTGATGCCCTCGAGATCCTCATCACCCGTGTTGGTGACGGTGATCGTGTAGGTGATCGTGTCACCGACCTGCGCGAAGTCCGTGCAGGTCTTCGTGACATCGATGTCGGGGTTGAGGATCTCCGTCGAGCATCCGGCCGTGTCATCCACGACCTCTTCCGAGGTCACGCCCGTGCCCGTCGCGGTCACCGAGTTCGGGACCGGGTCCGGGCTGTCCTCGGTGACCAGGTAGTCGAAGTCGTGGGACTCCGAGTCACCGGCCGCCAAGGTGTCGGCGAAGTCGTCCGAGAGGTCGCCGAGCAGCGTGTCATCGACGGTGATGCCCTCGAGATCCTCATCACCCGTGTTGGTGACGGTGATCGTGTAGGTGATCGTGTCACCGACCTGCGCGAAGTCCGTGCAGGTCTTCGTGACATCGATGTCGGGGTTGAGGATCTCCGTCGAGCATCCGCGCCGTGTCATCCACGATCTCTTCCGAGGTCACGCCCGTGCCCGTCGCGGTCACCGAGTTCGGGACCGGGTCCGGGCTGTCCTCGGTGACCAGGTAGTCGAAGTCGTGGGACTCCGAGTCACCGGCCGCCAACGTGTCGGCGAAGTCGTCCGAGAGGTCGCCGAGCAGCGTGTCATCGACGGTCATGCCCTCGAGAGTCCTCATCACCCGTGTTCGTGACGGTGATCGTGTAGGTGATCACGTCACCGACCTGCGCGAAGTCCGTGCAGGTCTTCGTGACCTTGATGTCGGGGTTGAGGATGTCGGTGGAGCACGACGCCGTGTCGGTCACGGTGTCGTTGGAGGTGGCACCCGTGCCCGAGGCGGTCACCGTGTTCGGGACCGGGTCCGGGCTGTTCTCGGTGACCGTGTAGGTGAAGTCGTGCGATTCCTCTTCGCCTGGGGAGAACACGTCGTCGTAGGAGCCCGACAGGTTCCCGAGCAAGGAGTCCATCACGGTCACGCCGTTCAGGGTCTCGTCCCCGGTGTTCTCGACCGTGATCGTGTAGGTGATCACGTCACCGACCTGCGCGAAGTCCGTGCAGGTCTTGGTGACCTTGATGTCGGGGTTGAGGATGTCGGTCTCACAGGACGAGGATCCGGTCAGCGTCACTTGCGAGACGGCTCCCTTGGCCGTCACCGTCACCGAGTTCGGCAGCGGATCCGGATCGGCGGCCACCACCGTGTACTCGTAGGTCCTGGTGACCGTGGCTCCGGCCGCGACCGTTGCCGGGAACGAGGCCGTGATGTTCACGGGACTGTGGCCGTTCACCGTGTCCACGACGCTCGTGATGTTGAGTGTCTCGTTGCCCGTGTTCTGGATCGAGATGCTGTAGGTGATGACGTCGCCGACCTGAGAGAACGCAGGACACGTCTTGGTGACGTTCATGCCCGGCTGCGCGACGTCCTCGACCTTCTTGAACGGGATCGTCTGGTTGCCGACGGAGATCGTGTCCGCCTCCGGCAGGACAACCCTTGCGGCAGGAACCGCACTCTGGATGTTGCCGGTCGGAGAGGCGCCGACATCGCACCCGAGATGCACGACCGTGCGGACGATCAAGTGCTCGCCGGCGTTGAGCCCGGTGACCCGAACGGTGCCGGTGACCGCGTCGCTGCCACCGATCGTTCCGGTGCCTTCGGCGATGAGCGTGGCCGTCTCGGTGCCTTCCAGGCCAACATTGCCCGAGTCGCTGGTGTTCACGCTGACGCTCACGATGTCGTCGAAGCCGATCCCCGGCTGGCCGGTCGTCTCCGCGCCGAACGCGTAGTCGATGTCGATGCTTCCAGTGCCGGTCGCGCCGTTGTCGACGACGACCTGCGTGAAGAACACCACGAGGTCACCGCATTCGAAGTCGCCGCCCTCCAGCGACTCCACGACACCCGTCGTCTTGCTGATCGTACGGTTGTTGTAGGCGCCGCCGACTCCCGTGTCGTGGTTGTACGTGAAGGGACCGGCCGCGACGAAGTCGAGGCTGATGTCCCCGCCGTCGAACCCGGAGCTCGGGGGGGCCGCAAGCGCACCGGTGCGTCCAGCGGCTGCGGTGTTCCGCTGGCTGACCTTGGGCGCTGTCCGAGACGTCGTGGAAGCCCCGTCGTCAGACGAGGTCCCTGTGTCGCCACTGACTTGGTCGGTGGACGGAGCCGCACCGGTCGGCTGCGCCGACGGAAGTGCCGTGCTGCGGCTGGCGTCGTCCGCCAACGCGATCAACGAGCTGCCCTGTCCGAGCGCGAGCGCGAACAGCACAACGAACGATACGAACGAAGCGAGTCCCCGCTTGGTGCCGCGACTACGCCCCCCATTGGATCTGGTTCCCATCCCGTACCTCCCCAACTGGTGTGGTGCGCTTCACTTGACCGATAGATGCGGCCCCCGCCCTACGGTGAAGAGCGTGGTCCGCCTACCGAACGCTATATCCCTCGCCCGGGGGACAGCATCGGGCGAATGGCCCGACTGTTCCTGGCGGACGAAGTAGTCCGTTCGGGTGACATCGATTGTGGAGGAAGTATCCGGATTGCGCAATACTAGAGATCTGGTGGAAAACGAGCACGGATCGACGGATCCATCGAGTGGACGTGCTTGGACGGAGGCCTGAGCGTTCCCCTTCGCCACCACTGTGGGGTCTCTTGGGGGAGAAACGGGAGGGGCGGGGTCCCTTTCGGACCCCGCCCCATGCTCGCGCTTCTCGGGTGTTTATGCGGCCTCCCGCTCAGGCCGGCGCCTGCGGGTCGACGCGACCACGGTCACGCCGATCCCGGCCAGGATCAGGGTGATGAGCCCGAGCCGGCCCGCGTCCGAGCCCGTGAAGGGCGTCGGGGGGTTGTTCGGGGGGTTCGGCGGGTTCTCGCCGGCGATCGGACTGACGAACGCGTCGTCGTCGTCGCTCACGACCCGGCCGAGGATGTCCTCGCCCACGGCCGTGCCGACATTGAGGACGGGTTCGTCGCCCACCACGAAGTCCTTCGTGAGGGTCACGGAGACCCCGGGCTCGAGGACGGGGATGTCCCCGATGTGCCCCATGATGTCGTCATCGACACTGATGTCGTACAGCGTCACGTCGCCGGTGTTCGTGATGACGTAGGTGTAGGTCACCGTGGTTCCCACGGGGACGATCTCTTCGCTGACCGTCTTCACGATCTGGATGGCCGGGTTCGAGACATCGGTGACACACACGTCCGTAGACGTCACCGTGATCTCGGAGTGCACCCCGACGCCCGAAGCGGTGACGGAGTTCTCCACGGGATCTTCGTCCGCCCCTGGTGTGTAGGTGAACTGGGCGGATACCTCGGCTCCGGCCGCGAACGTCTCCCCGAATCCGAAGGCATCGGTGATGTTCCCGCCGAGGAGCTCGTCCGTCACGGAAACGTTCCCGAGGTCCTCGTTACCGGTGTTCGTGACGGTGATCGTGAAGGTCACGTCCTCACCGGATGCCACCAGAGCCGGACAGGCCTTGGTGACCTCGATCGCCGGTGCGTGGATGACGTCGGTGTCACAGTCGTCCGTAGAGGTCGCGGTGACCTCGGAGTCCACACCGTCGCCCGAAGCGGTGACGGAGTTCTCCACCGGGTCCTCGTTCGGTCCCGGCGTGTACGTGAACTCGGCTGACTCTTCGCCGCCCACCGGGAACGGATCCGCGAAGTCGAAGTCCGCGGTGATGTCCCCACCGAGGAGCTCGTCCGTCACGAGGACGTTCTCGAGGGCCTCGTTGCCGGTGTTCGTGACGGTGATCGTGAAGGTCACGTCCTCACCGAACGGCACCGACTCTGGGCATTCCTTGACGACCAGGATCCCGGGCTCGTGGGTGATGTCCGTGGTGCACTCGGCGGTGTCCGACACGGAATCGCTGGTCTCGCCAGCGTCCCAGTCGCCGGTCGCGGTGACCGTGTTCGTGACGGGGTCGCCGTCCGCCGGCGCCGGCGTGTACTGCACCTCCACCGTGACGGGATCGGATCCCACGGCGAGGGTGTCCGGGAACTCACCCGATAGATCGCCGATGATGTCGTCGACGACCGTGATGTTGGTCAGTTCCACGTTCCCGGTGTTCGTCACCGTGATCTCGTACGTGATCTCCTCGCCGGCACCCACCGCCGCGGGGCAGTCCTTGGTGACATCGATCGCGGGCGCTGCGTCGATCCCACCGACCTGCTTCATCGGAACGGTCTGCTGTCCGACGGAGATCCTCTCGCCGTCCGCGCGGGCAGCCTCGATCGAATTGAGGATGTTGCCGGTCGGGCTGGCCCCGACCTCGCATTCGAGGTGGACCGTCACTCGAACGATGGCGGTCTCACCGGGGGCGAGGTTGGTCACCGTGAGGGTCGCCTTCAATTCGTCGTAGCCCGAGGTCTCGATGGCCCCGTTGGGCGGGCTGGCGGTCACGACGTTGTCGCCCACGTTCCCGACATTGCCGTCGTCGGGGGTGTTGATCCCGTAGCTGACGATGTTGTCGAAGCCGAGGCCGGGCTGGCCCGTGGTCTCGGCGCCGAACGACAAGTCGAGCTCGACGGTGCCGCTGCCTTCTGCATCCTCAGCGATCACGACCTGCACGAAGAAGGTCACGAGATCACCGCACTCGAAGTCGCCGCTTTCCAGCGACTCCACGACCCCGTTCGTCTTACTGATGGTGCGGTTGTCGTATCCGAACTGGGGGTGCGTGCCCAGGCCGGTGCTGTGGTCGTAGGTGAACGGTCCGGCTGCGACGAAGTCGAGCGAGACATCACCGCCGTGGAGTCCACCGTGGCTCAGGATCCCGGCGCCGCGGCCTGCGCTCGCGGTCTTGAACTGGCTGGCCTTGGGTGCGGCTCGGCCCGTGGGCGTGGTGCCCTCGGTGGAGGCTCCCGCGTCGGTGTCTTCTACGGAAGCTTCCTCGGCCGGAGCTTCCTCGGCCGGAGCCTCTTCTACGGGAGCTTCCTCGGCCGGAGCTTCCTCTGCGGGGGCTTCGTCGGCCGGTGCTTCGGCCACGGGTAGCGTCTCATCACTCGAGACAGCCTTCTTGTTCCCCTTCGCGCCGCCGTTGTCCGCCAGCGCGACCAATGAACTGCTTCCGAGCGCGAACGCGAACAGGAGCAGGAACGATACGAAGGACGCGAGCCCTCGCTTGCCGCGCCGGCCCCGTCCCATGTCGGTTCTGGTTCTCATCTCTACCTCCCCAGGTGATCTCATGTGTCGATCGACTATCAACGGGGCCCACGTCCTACGGCGTAGAACGAGGTCCTTCCGCCCGACGGTATCCTCCTCACCCGGGGGAGACCATCGGGCGAATGGCCAGACTCCATCCGGACCGACGTGCGTAGTCCGTTCGGAGGAGCCCGATTGTGAAGCAAGTTCCCCGAATGCACAAGACAGAAACCTGCTGGTGGGGAGAAGAGATCGAAACGGGCCTCCGAGGGGCCCGCTCCGTGCTCAGGTCGTCCGTGAGGACCCGCTAGGCGCGCGCTTGCGATCGCCTTCGCGAGGTGAGGAGGAGCACCGACCCCACCGCGGCGAGGATCACGATCCACGCAGCGAGCCCGTCCGTGTCCGATCCGGTGAACGGGCTCCCGCCGCTGCCGGTCCCATCGCCGCCGGCTCCACCGCCTGTGCCGGCCACCACGGTGACCGAGGCAGAGTCCGTGTCATCGACAGCTCTCCCGAGACGGTCCTCGCCCGTGGCCGTGGCGACGTTGGTGATGGGGGAGGAGCCCAGCGTGATCTGGGAGGTGAGCTCCGCCGTCGCTCCTACCGCGAGCGTCGCGATGACACCCACGTCCCCCAGCTTGTCGTCGGACACGGAGATGTCGAACAGGGGGGTGTCTCCGGTGTTCGTGACGATGTAGGTGTAAACGATGAGCGTGCCGGCCGGACCGGAGGTCGGGGTCGCGGACTTCTCGAGATCGATGCTCGGGTGGATCACGTCGACGTCATGGGCGTTCGTGTCCCTGACGGTTTCACCCCCATGATCGCCGGTGACCGTCGCCACGTTGTGGACGACGTTGCCGTCCGAGGATGTGACGGTGTGGTCGCACTCGAAGCGCCAAACCTCGCCGACCCCCAAGGTCGAGTTGCCGTTCCCGTCGTCGACGAGCGTGGGGGACGAGTCGCATCCCGGATCGGAAAGGTCGATGTTCGTGAGTCGGGCACTTCCGTTGTTCCTCGCGGTCAACACATACGTGATCGTGTCGCCCACATGCGCGAACGAAGGTCCGCCCTTGGACAACCGGATCCTCGGCACGCACGCGACCTCGTCTGTGGTTTCGGCGTGGTTGTCATCCCCGACGTTGACCCCGGGCTCGTTCCTGCCTTCGACGTCCACGACGTTGGTGATCGAACCGCAATAGGTGCTGTCGATGATGACCCGCACCGTGACGGTTGCCGACTCGCCCGGATCGAGGGACACCCGGCCACAGCGGACCTCCGCGTGGGGCACGCCGCCGGGCATCACGGAGCTGGTGGCGATGCATGCCTTGCCGGCGAGTGTCGGGAACGGTGGGAAGGTGACGCCCTGCGCACCCGGCGGCAGGATGTCGACGAGCTCGACGCCCGTCGCTTCCTCGTCGCCCGCGTTGGTCACGATGATCGTGTACAGCAAGTCGTCGCCGTCCTGGAGGATCCCGTCCGCATCGGAGGTCTTCGAGACCTGCAGATCGGGCGGGGTCGGCTCGTCTACCGCCTCGGTGACGTGGACCGGGATGTTCTCGCCGGCGTCGGTCTCATCCGGGTCGCACGTCACCGGATCGACGTCCTCCCCACAGCCGGCTTCCGGATCGACGGACGTGACCTCTTCGGAGAGTTGATCGGTGACCTCTGGAGGGACAGGGTCGGTGATCTCAGGGGGGAGTTGGTCGCTGGTCTCCACGGCGGAGGCGTCGTCGTCGTTCGAGGACCGGGTATCGAGGATGACCGGCTCCACGACTCCGACCGACGGCTGCGCGTTGTCTACCGGCGCAGGCTCGGGGGAGTCGACCGGTGGAACGGCACCCGCGAACACCATGCCGGCCTGTCCCACTGCCAGCATCGCCACGATGATCGACCCGAGAACGAGTCCCCGTCGGGCGCCGGACCGGTGCTTCGCTCTCTTCATGTCCCCTCCTGGGTCCCGCCTCACGCATGGCGGGTCGGTCATCCGCGTCGGTCCATCCATCGGCCGGTTGACCCACACACCCTACGAGTGCCGGGGGAGGGGAACATCGGTCGAAAGAAGGAAGCCTTCCGCCGAACGTCCCTCTCTCCAGGGCCGAAGGCGAGCTTTGCATCCGCGTTGCCCCGAAGCAAGAACGCCCCGGGACCGCCCAAGACCCGAGCTTGGATCGGGAGGGAGGGGAGAGTCCGCGAGAGTCATGAGGCCCTCTTCCCGACAAGGTGACATAATGTACGTTATCGGGAAGGGGCACGACGAGCCGGACGGCTGAGCGAACTCGTCTCACGGTGGCTTTGCGAGTGGCCTCCTTCAGGTGCAGACGTAGGCCGCGAGGTGCTCGCCGGTGAGGGTGGAGCGGGCGGCGACGAGGTCAGCGGGTGTGCCCTCGAAGACGATCCGGCCGCCGTCGTGGCCGGCGCCGGGGCCGAGGTCGATGATCCAGTCGGCGCGCGCCATCACCGCCTGGTGGTGATTGATGACGATGACCGACTTGCCGGAGTCGACGAGCCGGTCGAGCAGGCCGAGCAGCTGCTCGACGTCGGCGAGGTGGAGGCCGGTCGTCGGCTCATCCAGGACGTAGACGCCGCCCTTCTCGGCGAGGTGGGTGGCCAGCTTGAGCCGCTGCCGCTCCCCGCCGGACAGCGTGGGGAGCGGTTGGCCGAGGCTGAGGTAGCCGAGGCCGACGTCCACGAGTCGGGTGAGGATCTTGTGCGCCGCCGGCGTCTGCGCCTCGCCGGCGGCGAAGAACGCCTCGGCCTCGGTGACCGGCATCGCGAGCACCTCGCTGATGTCCTTCCCGCCGAGTTCGTACTCCAGGACCTCGGCCTGGTACCGCTTCCCCTCGCACTCCTCGCAGGTGGTGGCGACGCCAGCCATCATCGCCAGGTCGGTGTAGATGACGCCGGCGCCGTTGCAGGTGGGGCAAGCACCCTCGGAGTTGGCGCTGAACAGTGCCGGCTTCACGCCGTTGGCCTTCGCGAACGCCTTGCGGATCGGGTCGAGCAGGCCCGTGTACGTCGCCGGGTTGCTCCGTCGCGAGCCGCGGATCGCGCCTTGGTCGATCACCACCACGCCGTCGCGGTCGGCGACCGAGCCGTGGATCAGCGAGCTCTTGCCGGAGCCGGCGACGCCCGTGACCACACAGAGGACCCCGAGCGGGATGTCGACGTCCACGTGTTGGAGGTTGTGCGTCGACGCGCCGCGGATCTCGAGCGTGGCGGAAGACGAGCGCACCGATCCCTTGAGGGTCGCCCGGTCGTCGAGATGGCGGCCGGTGGTGGTGTCACTCCCCCGCAACCTCTCGACGGTGCCCTCGTAGCAGATGGTGCCACCTTCGGTGCCGGCGCCCGGGCCGAGGTCCACGACGTGCTCGGCGATCGCGATCGTCTCCGGCTTGTGCTCCACGACCAGCACCGTGTTCCCCTTGTCGCGCAGCTGCAGCAGCAGGTCGTTCATCCGCTGGATGTCGTGAGGGTGCAGCCCGATCGTCGGCTCGTCGAAGACGTAGGTGACGTCGGTGAGCGACGAGCCGAGGTGGCGGATCATCTTCGTGCGCTGTGCCTCTCCCCCGGACAGGGTGCCCGACGGCCGGTCGAGCGAGAGGTAGCCCAGCCCGATCTCCGCGAACGAGTCGAGCAGGTGTTGTAGCGCCGTGAGCAGCGGGGCCACCGACGGTTCGTCGAGGTCCCGGACCCAGTCGGCCAGGTCGCTGATCTGCATCGCGCAGACGTCGGCGATGCTCTTCCCCTCGATCTTCGAGGACCGGGCCTCCTTGCTGAGCCGGGTGCCGTCGCACTCGGGACAGGTCGTGAACGTCACCGCCCGCTCCACGAAGGCGCGGATGTGCGGCTGCAGCGCGTCGACGTCCTTGGACAGGAACGACTTCTGGATCCTCGGGATCAGCCCCTCGTACGTCAGGTTGATACCGTCGATCTTGATCTTGGTCGGCTCCCTGTACAGCAGGTCGTGCAGTTCTCTCTTGGTGTACTTGCCGATCGGCTTGTCCGGGTCGAAGAAGCCGGAGCCGCGGAAGATGCGGCCGTACCAGCCGTCCATGCTGTAGCCGGGGATCGTGAGCCCGCTCTCGTTGAGCGACAAGCCCTCGTCGTACAGCGCAGACAGGTCGAAGTCGGTGACCGAGCCCATGCCCTCGCAGCGCGGACACATGCCGCCGAGTCGGGTGAAGGTCGCCTTCTCGGTCTTCGTCTTGCCGGCGCCGCGCTCGACGGTGATCGCCCCGCTGGCCCTCACCGACGGGACGTTGAACGAGTACGCGTTGGGCGAGCCGACGTGCGGCTTCCCGAGCCTGCTGAAAAGGATGCGAAGCATCGCGTTGGCGTCGGTGGCGGTGCCGACGGTGGAACGAGGGTTGGAACCCATCCGCTCCTGGTCCACGATGATCGCCGTCGTCAGCCCTTCGAGTACGTCGACCTCCGGCCGCGCCAGCGTCGGCATGAAGCCCTGCACGAAGGCGCTGTAGGTCTCGTTGATCATCCGCTGCGACTCCGCGGCGATCGTGCCGAACACCAGCGAGCTCTTGCCCGAGCCGGAGACGCCGGTGAACACCGTCAGCCGGCGCTTCGGGATCTCGACGCTGACGTCCTTCAGGTTGTTCACCCGCGCGCCCTGCACGCGGATCAGATCGTGGATGTCGGCAGCGTGCAGCGAAGTCAGCGCACGGCCTTCTTCACGAGCGCGGCGATCTTCTTCTCTTCGGCAGCGGTCAAGTCCTTCAGTGCGAAGGACGTTGGCCACAGCGCGCCTTGGTCGAGGTTCGCCTCGTCGCTGAAGCCGAACGTCGCGTACCTCGCTTTGAACTTCGCCGCGTCCTGGAAGAAGCAGATGACCTTGCCGTCCTTGGCGTACGCGGGCATCCCGTACCAGGTCTTCGGCCAGAGGTCCGGCGCGACAGCGGTGACGATCGCGTGGACCCGCTTGGCCATGGCGCGATCGCGTCCCGTCATCGCGGCGATCGCCGCGAGCAGGTCGCGTTCCCCGTCGGCCCTGTTCTTGTTCGCGCGCGCTTCCGCCTTCTGCTCTTGGGCCCGAGCCTTCATCGCGGCCCGTTCGTCGGCGGTGAATGTCCCGGACGTGCTCGCGCTGGTGCGCTTCCCGGACGTCCGTGTGGTCTTCTTCGCGGTTTTCTTCTCAGCCATCTCGAACCACCTCCCCCGTGCGGATCAGGATCGCTCCTGGATGCGGATCATGTTGCCCGCGGGATCGCGGAGAGCGCAGTCGCGAACGCCGTACGGCTGGTCGGTCGGCTCCTGCACGATCTCCGCCTCGGTGGATTGCACCTGTTCGAATGTGGCGTCCAGATCCGGAGTGGCCAGCAGGAGACTGGCGAACGTGCCCTTGGCCATCATCTCGGCGATGGTGCGCGTCTCCTCCTCGGTGATGCCGGGTGTGGCGGACGGCGGGTAGAGGACGATGTTCGTACCCGGCTGATCGGGGGGGCCGACCGTGATCCAGCGCATCCCCTCGTATCCGACGTCCATACGGACCTCGAAGCCGAGGACGTCACGGAAGAAGGCCAAGGAGGCCTCCGGGTCGTTGTGCGGCAGGAAGCTGGAGTGGATCGTGATGTTGTCCATGCGGTCACACTAGTTGCGGCTCGGAGGCGTTCGCTTCTCGATTCCTGATCGGTCTCGTCACCTGTTTCGCCACGCAGGACGGCATCCCCGCCGTCGCGCGCGCCGCCCGGAGCCGATAGACGCTGGGCGGCATACCGACCAGCTCGGCGAAACGCGTGCTGAAGGTGCCCAGTGACGAGCAGCCGACCTCGAAACAGATCTCGGTGACGCTGAGGTCGCCGCGACACAGCAGCGCCATCGCGCGCTCGATCCGCCGTGTCATCAGGTAGCTGTACGGCGATTCACCGTAGGCGAGCCGGAACTGGCGGCTGAGGTGCCCGGCCGACATGTGCGCGCCGCGCGCGAGCGCCTCGACGTCCAGCGGCTGCGCGTACTCCCGGTCGATCCGGTCGCGGACGCGGCGCAGCCGCGCGAGGTCGCGCAGGTGCTGCGCTGCGGCGGGTCGGCTGGTCACATGAGGAATCGTGCCACGTCGCACGGGACGTGGCACGTCTCGTCGGCAGCCGCACGGACGGACGGGTCGTTAGGCGCGGAAGCCCCGATGTGGCCGCCCGAGGACCCTGAGAGCCACGCCCCAGCGGGTCACGAGCCAGAGAGCCTCGAACACGATCCCACGGGAGAGCTTCGAATGGCCGTGCTCCCGTTCCCTGAACGTGATCGGCACTTCGCCGATCGTCCAGCCGCGGAGCCACGAGCGCATGACCAGCTCCACCTGGAAGCCGTAGCCGTCGGCGTGGAACGGGTCCGCGACGAGATCTTGGAGCAGGGCGCGGCGGTAGACGCGGTAACCGCTCGTGGCGTCGTGAAGGGGTAGGCCCAGCATCACGGAGGCGTAGATGTTGCCCATCCTCGACAGGGCGAGCCGGGCGCGGCTCCAGTTCGTCACGGACCCACCCGGCACGTAACGACTGCCGACCACCAGGTGGAAACGATCGCGGGCCGCGTCGAGCAGCGAGGCGAGCTCGCGGGGATCGTGCGAGAGGTCGGAATCCATCTCCACGATCAGGTCGAAGCCCTCCTCGAGCGCTCGGTCGAACCCTTCGAGGTAGGCGCTCGCGAGCCCGGACCTGGTCGGACGCTTCAGGAGGCGAAGCCGCGGCTCCCCCGCCATGAGCTCCCGCACGATGCCCGCCGTGCCGTCCGGCGATGAGTCGTCGACGACGAGGGCCTCGACCCCCGGCAGCGCCAGCACACCGGTGACGACCTCGCGGATCGTCTTCGCCTCGTCGTAGGTGGGAAGGATCACCAAGGTGCGCGCGCCGGGGTCGAGAGGCGCCGGTGCGGGACGCTCGTTCCGACGGCCCCGCGGCACCGCCGCCATCCCGATCGCGAACGCGAGCGACGCGATGGGGAGCCAGTCGCCCCAGCGCACGTAGAGCGTCCGATCGGTCGATGCGCGGATCGTCCTTCGGATCAGTGTGGGTTCGAACAGCTCGGTCCGTTGAGACGTGCGACCGCTCGGATCGACGAACGCGCTGATCCCGGAGACCGCGGCATGCACCACCCATCGACCGTTCTCGATCGCGCGGATCCTCGACATCTGGAGATGTTGCGCGGAGGCGGACGTTTCGTCGTAGGCCGCGTTGTTCGTGAGGATGACCAGGAACTGCGCGCCCTGTCGTACGAGCTCCCGGTCGAGGCCGGGGAAGCTGTTCTCGAAGCAGATCGGCGCCGCGAACCTCGGAAGCCCCGGGACTTCGAGGGTGTGCACCCGCTCCCCCGGCGTGAGCTCGTACGCGATCTGGTCGAGTGCGGGGATCCAGCCGACGACGGCCTTCCACGGGATGTACTCCCCGTACGGAACGAGGTGGGTCTTCCGATAGACGTCCACCACCGCTCCCCCGCCGTCGAAGACGACCGCTTGGTTGAACAGCGTCCCGTCGTCGCCTCCGGCGACGGCCCGGATGTCTCGGCTCGTAGCTCCGGTGAGGACAGGTACCCCCACCTCCGAGACGGTGCCGCGGACCTCCTCGAGGATCTCGAGGGACCCGGGGTCGAGCGCGCTCTCTCCCCACACGGCCAGATCGGGAGGCTGGTCCATCAACGTCTGGTGGAGGTCGAGGTTGAGCCTCGTCACCGCGATGTCCCCGTCCTCCCTCGAGCCATGCCTGACGGCATCATCGAAGTCGACCTGGATCGCCGCGACGTCGATGGGTCGCCCGGTGGCGTCGGCGAACGGGATGACGATCGGCGAGAGAGCAACGAGAGTCGCGATCCCCACTCCCCGAGCCCGCCGTGCGAGGGAGCGCTCCCGGGTGGCCGCCTCCGCGAGCAACGCCGCCGCGAACGCCACCACGAACGTGACTCCGCACACGCCCGCGATCACCGCGACGCGCACCGTGATCCCGTTCGGAACCTGGGACACGCCGAGGGAGCCCCACGTGAACCCACCGAACGGCCAGAGTCCTCGGAGCCAGTCCATCGTCGTCCAGACGGCGGCCGCACCGAGCGCGGTGACCACGGGCCGGCCGGGTCTGCGGACGAGTGGGAACACGGCGCCGAACAGGGCGATCGAAGAGGCGGTGAGCAGCGTCAAGGCCCCCCACGCGAGCGAGCCGAAGAGCATGATCCACGACAACGTGATCCCGAACGCCACGAGTCCGTAAGCGAGCCCGAGCAGGAACCCTTGGGCGGGGGTCGCGTCGCGCAGCGCGACGAGCAAGATCGCGGGCGCGAGGAACGCGAGTGGCCAAGCCGCGACGGGCGGGAAGGCGAGCGAGGACAGTACGCCCCCGATCAGGGAGAGGGCGAACGCGACCGGCAGCCGGTCCTGGGTCAGGCGCAGTCGCGGCAGAACATCCGCCGTTTGTCCGCGAGCTGACTGCGGTGTTTCACGAGATAGCAGTTCTTGCAGACGAACTCCGTCGACTGGATGGGAACCACGCGCGTCTCGATCGGCTCGAGCCGGTCATCCGCTTTCGTCGTCGCGGCGACGGCAACCACCGGCTCCTCCTCGTCGGCGTCGTCCTCGTCGTCACGAGCCTCTTGCTTCTCGAGGACCTCGTGGATCGACTCGACATCGGCGACCGCAGGGTCCGCGGGAGTGGCCGCGGCATCCGCCAGGTCCTCTTCGGTCGGCTCGCGGTCGTCGAGATCCTCCTCGGCGGCGACGTCCTCGTCCTCGCGCTCTTCCGTGCGCTCTACCACCTGCTCCTCCGGGTTCGGTCCTCGATCCGGCCGCGGATTCTAGCGTCCGCTCCTCCACTTGCCTTGGCACGCGCCTTGGCGCCTCATCGGCGCTCGCCATGGAAGTACGCTGGGGAGACTCAGGATGTTCCCCGGCAGGGGAAGATGGAAACGCGAGAGCCCGAGAGACCTTTGGGGCCGCGACGCCGGGGCGCCGCGTTCTCTACTCAGCCTCTCGGGCTCCGCTTGCGTCTCCGCCGGGGCGGTGACGCAGGCAGGACGTTACCGAGCGAGGCTCGGGAGGACAACCCGAAACCCCAGAAACAGTGCCAAGAACACCGGAGGCGGGCCCGTCAGGCTCGGTAGACCTCGCGACCGAGGGAGACCGTGAGAACGGGCCGGAGGCCTTCCAGGGACGGGACCTCGAGGGGGTCATCGTCGTACGCGGCGAAATCAGCGTGACGTCCCGGTTCGAGTGCCCCCTTCTTGCCGTCTTGGTGTCCCAGGCGGGCGCTCCCCACCCGGTGGAGCTTCGAGGGCCTCGAGCCTCGTCAGGCGCTGCGAGGGTTCGTGGTGGCCTTCGAGTGCCGCGATCGCGAGCATCGGATCGAGCGGCGTCACCGGCGAGTCGGAACCGACGCCGACCTCTATGCCACGGTCGAGCATCGTGCGGATCGGGTGTGCGGCCATCGCACGTGCGGGACCGAGCCGCTCCTCGTACATGCCGCCACCCTGTCCCCAGAGCCTGTCGAATGCGGGCTGCACGGAGACGGCCAGTCCGAGCATCGCGGTCCGCTCGATCTGGTCGGCCGATGGGAGGACGAAGTGCTCGATCCGATGACGCCGGGCTCGGAAGTGTCGCCGCTCCCGCGAGTCGAGAGCGACGTAGACGCGTTCCCAGGTCTCGAGGACCTGCTCGATCGCGCGGTCCCCGATCGCGTGGACGCCGACCTGGAGCCCGGCGTTGTGACCGGCATGGAAGAACTCGGCGAGCGAGTCGTCGGCGTGATACAGCTCGCCCTGTTCCGAGCCGTCTTCGTACGGGTGCGCGAACGCGGCGGTCCTCGCCCCGATCGAACCGTCGACGGGGAGATCACCCCCGATCGCGAGGAAGCCTCGCTCCATCGCCTCGGGGAGCGACATCGAGGCGGGAACGGGCGAGACGTCGACCGGGAGCCGCCCTCGATGCCCGACCAGGACGTCGAGGTCCGACACGTCGAGTGACATCTCGTGGACCGCCGTCACGCCTCGCGAGGCCGCCAGGCCTGCCGCCTGCAGCTGGAACTCCTCGATGCGCTGACGCTCGTACGACGACTCCACCCAGGCCGAGACCCGCCGGTTCGCCTCCTTGGTGAGGCGACCCGTCGGCTGACCGTCCTCGCTCGACCTCGACCCCTTCCGCATCCGTGAGGTCGAGGGCGGCGAACACCTGGGCGCTCACCACTGAGATGTGTCCGTCTGTCCTCGTCAGCACGACGGGCAGTGAGGTCAGCGCGTCCAGCTCCGCACCCGTGGGCAGGTCCGGCCGATCCCAGCTCGACTCGTCGAAGCCCTCCAGGTGGACGAGGGACGTGCCTGCGGCCGAGCGCTCCGCGACGAGACCGAGCAGGCCCTCCTTCGACGTCGATCCCCTGACGTCTCCGTTCGTGAGCGATCGCCCGGTCGCGGTGAGATGTACGTGACTGTCGATGAAGCCCGGGACGATGGTGGTTCCGGGAAGCTCGATCGTGAGGTCCGCCTCCGGTGGGTCGCCGGTGCCCACGCGCTGGATGTGGCGTTCATCCACGAGGAGCCACTCCCCCACCGTCGGGTGGGAGAGCGTGACGACACGGGATGCGCGGTAAAGGGTTCTCACGGAGCCGCGATGATAGAGGAGTCCTGCTCAGCGAGCGCGACGGCTCGAGCCTCATCGATGTCGGCGACGGGTCGTGTCTTCCCTTCATGGAGCGAGAGACCCATCCTTCGCCGTGACGTCGTCGAGGGCGTCGAGTGCGCGACGGACCTCGGCGCGTGCGCCCCACAGCACGACGTCGTCCACCCATCGCACATGCCGGGCGCCCGTGCTCCGGACGGCGCGATCCAGCTCGCCCAGGACGGCGTTGGCCAGGACCGCGGACGGGATCCGGACCGATCGGGAGGCCGCGCACGCCGCCATCCTGGAGGCGGCGGATGAAGGCGACGGCGTGGTCCGCCTCCGATCCCAGGAGCGAGGCGATCGTCTCGGGCGAGATCGAGCCGTAACAATCGCGGACGTCGGCCACGGCGAACGCCGTGCCCGGTGGCGCCGAGCGGAGGACCCTCCGCAACGTCCTTCGCCAGGCGGCCCGCGCAGGTGTCCAGGGAGCAAGGGTCGCTCCGTCGGCGGCCGGACGTGTCCGGATCGCGAACGCCTCGGGGCCGAGCGCTCGTTCGATCCGGTCGGCGAGCGGATGCACGACCTGCCGGTACTCGGCTTCGCCGGCCGGATCGAGCCGGGTGAGCCATCGGATGCCGCCTCCGGGCTTCGCCACCGGCTCGAAGCGAGGGCCCGTGTCGTCGGTCCTCCTCGGGGGCCCCGGCGAGCGTCGGTCCAAACGGACGAGATCTCCTCACGGGGGAACCGGGAGGAGGAGACGGCGACCGTACCGTCACCCGGTCGTTCCGAGCAATCGGCCGTCCCGGGGATATCTCCCTCCCCCGCACCGTGTGGGAGCATGCTCGAGTGTTGGATGCGCGCGATCTCGCGATCCTCACCGCGCTGCAGGACGACGCGCGGGCCACGTACGCGGACGTGGGTTCCAAGGTGGGACTGTCTGCTTCCGCGGTGCACGATCGCGTCCGGAAGCTCGAGCAACAAGGGGTCATCCGCGGCTACCGCGCGGTCCTGGACGCGGAGGCGATCGGCCTCTTCGTGACCGCACTGATCGCGGTCACCCCGCTGGACCCTCATCAGCCGGACGACCTGCCGGCCCGCGTGCGTGAGCTCCCGGAGGTCGAGGACTGCTACTCGGTCGCGGGTGAGGCGAACTACGTGCTCAAGGTTCGGACGAGGACCACCGGCGACCTCGAAGACCTGATCCGGCGACTTCGCGAGAAGGCGGGGGTCACCACGAACACGACGATCGCCCTGTCGACCCCCTTCGAGGACCGCCCGCTGCCGACCTGATCGAGGGTCCCATCTTCCCCGTTCGAAGTCTCATAATGGTCCGATACACCGGTCTCCCGATGAACGGATGAGAGGTCCCCATGCCGAACGATCTGGACACCCAGCCGAAACATCGCTTCGAGTTCACGAGCCGACCGAAAGAGTCCGAGCGCGAGTATCGGACGCCCGCGCACTTCTGGGACCGGATCCGTCTGCTCGTCTTCCTCCTCGGCGCGTTCCTCGTGCTCGTCCTCGCCGACGTCTCGGCGAGCGACATGTCGTTCCGGAGTGCGCTTCAGGATCAGGTGAGCAAGCGTTGGTGGCTCCTCGCCCTCGCAGCGATCGAGGTGCTTCGCCAGCTCCACTACTACCTCCAGGAACAGTCGAAGGGCTACTACCGCTTCTGGCGGAAGCTGCTCGACCGAGAGGAAGAAGCGCTCGGCAGGATCAATCCGTTCGTTCGGTTCCGGCTGGGGCGGCTCGCCCGACTCCTCGTGTTCGGCTGGATCCTCGGCGCGATCATCGCCGCGTTCATCAGCACGCCGGGAGATCAGGTCAATGCCCTGGAGGCGTGGTTCCGGCTCCCCGGCATCATCAAGCAGACCTTCGGTCAGATCGTCTACTTCCTCTTCATCATGTCGTTCGGGATCCTGCAGATCGGCGGGATCTTCTGGTTCATGTCGAGGGGCGGCACCGAGGTCTACATGCCCGACGACATCGACACGCGCTTCTCCGACGTGAAGGGGCAGGACGCCGTCCTCGAACGCGTGAAGGAGAACATCATCTTCCTGGAGGACCCGGAGGCGATCGAGAAGCGCGGGGGCTACGTCCCCGGCGGCCTGCTGCTCTGGGGCCCTCCAGGTACCGGGAAGACCCTGATGGCCCAGGCGGTCGCGGGCGAGACCGCGAAACCCTTCGTCTTCGTCGAGCCCGGTGCCTTCATCAACATGTTCATGGGCGTCGGCATCCTGAAGGTCAAGTCCCTCTATCGGAAGCTCCGCAAGCTCGCGACGCGCTACGGGGGCGTGATCGTGTTCATCGACGAAGCAGACTCCCTCGGCAACCGCGGCAACGTGGGTCCTCAGGGCGGCTGGGCGATGAACCCCGCGGTCACGCCGTGGACCAACGAGTTGACCTGCAACGGGATGGGCTACGTCTCCGACGGGGGGCGAAACACGGTCTTCGAGCTGTCGCCGCCCTTCGGCGGCGGTCAGACCGAGCGCATCCTCATGGGAGGGATGGGCGGGGGCGGCATGGGGACGCTGCAGGCGCTCCTGTCCGAGATGGACGGCTTGAAGAAGCCGCGAGGCCTGACGAACCGTCTCCGGCGGCTCCTGGGCATGAAGCCGAAGCCCCCGCCGAGATACCGGATCCTCCACATCTTCGCGACGAACCAGCCCCACGTGCTCGACGAGGCGATGCTCCGCCCCGGACGGATCGACCGGAAGTTCAAGGTCGGATACCCCCAGCTGGAAGGCCGCGTCGCCACGTACCGCTACTACTTCGACAAGGTGAACCACGGACTCAGCGATGAGGAGATCACGAAGCTCGCCACGATCACGCCGTACGCGGGCGGGGCCGACATGAAGGACATCGTGAACGAGTCCCTCGTGATCGCCATCCGCGACGGCCGCGATCAGGTCGGCTGGACGGACGTCGTCAAGGCCAAGCACGTGAAGCAGCACGGGCTCCCCGACGACCACGAGTACATCGAGCGGGAGCGCCACGCGGTTGCCGTGCACGAGGCGTGCCACGCGGTCGCCGCCTATCACCTCCGCAAGCACATGACGATCGACCTCGCCACGATCGAGCGCCGGGGTGACGTCGGTGGATTCGTATCCTCGATCCCGCCGGAGGATCAGTTCGTCCAATGGCGCTCAGAGCGCGAGATCGACGTGATCACGTTCCTCGCGTCGCTGGCCGGCGAGCGGCTCTTCTTCGACGGCGACCACTCCACCGGTGTGGGCGGGGACATGCGCGGAGCCACCGCGCTCACGACGCAGATGCTCGCGTACTTCGCGATGGGAGAGACCATCGCCTCCCGGTCGGTGACGCTGGCCGGTCTCCGAGGACCGGTGCAGCCCGCGGAGACCGGTGCCGACCGCTCGCTGTTCGACACGGAGTTCGGCAAGTCGGTCGAGGCCAAACTGCGGGAGCTCTACGACAGGACGATGGCTCTTCTCGAGGAACACCGCGACGACGTCCTCACCGTCGCGCACGCCCTGGAGACGTACAAGACGATCACCGGAGACGACGTCGAAGCCATCATCGAGGACCGCGAGGGCCCGAACATCGACGGGCGGCGCTACCACGACTCGCGGTTCCTGGAGGAGCTCGAGACCTATCACGCCGCGTGTGCGGCCGCGCACCTCCAACACGGCGGTGTCGAGGGCACGATCCCGATCCCGGTGCCACCGCCGCCCGTCGGGGCGCTCGTCGCGGTCCGGTCCGGCTCGGGCAACGGCAGGAGCGAGCAGCGGCAACGCATCGGCGGTTCGGAACCCAGCGAAGAGTGATGCGCGCCGGTTCGCACGGCCGCCGCCGCTAGGATTGGCGCGTGCGCCTCTACAACACGCTTTCGCGTCAGGTCGAGGAGGTCGTGCCGGTCGAACCCGGCCGGGTGAAGATCTACGCCTGCGGTCCCACCGTGTACCGGTACGTCCACCTCGGGAACCTCCGCACGTTCATGCTGACCGACCTCATCCGGCGAACGCTCGAGTTCGAGGGGTACGAAGTCACCGAGGTCCAGAACATCACCGACGTCGGACACATGACGGACGAGTCCTCCCCCGAGGCGGTGGACAAGATGCTGTTGGCCGTCGAGGACGAAGGGCTGCAGCCGCTCGAGATCGCCGAGAAGTACACGCGCGAGGCGCTCGACGACATGGCTGCCGTCGGGATCCGTCTCCCGGACATCATGCCGAAGGCCACCGACCACATCCCCGAGATGATCGACCTCACGGCCACGCTGATCGAGCGAGAGCACGCCTACGTCGTCGAGACGGGCTCCGTCTATTACGACGTCACCAGCTTCTCCGGCTACGGGAAGCTCTCCGGCAACACGTTGGACAAGTTGAAGGCAGGGCACCGCGACCTGGAGACGGATCCGGCGAAGCGACATCCCGCCGACTTCGCGCTCTGGAAGTCGGCGGGACCCGGGCGACTGATGAAGTGGCCCAGCCCGTGGGGTGAGGGCTTCCCCGGGTGGCACATCGAATGCTCCGCGATGTCGATGAAGTACCTGGGCGATCGGTTCGACATCCACACCGGCGGCAACGACCTCAAGTTCCCTCACCACGAGGACGAGATCGCACAGTCCGAGGGCGCGGTCGGTCACGAGGTGGTCTCCACCTGGGTACACGGCGGTTTCCTGCGGCTCACCGGCCAGAAGATCGCGAAGTCGACCGGCAACGTGATCCGCGCGGCGGAGCTGGTCGAGCGCGGCCTCGACCCGCTCGCCTTCCGGTGGCTCACCTTCCAGACCCGCTATCGGTCGGAGATGGATTTCACCTGGGAGGTGATGGAGACCGCCGACCAGCGCATGAAGCAGCTGCGGCGTCACGTCGCCGAGTGGGGTGAGCCATCCGATCCGCAGAGCGCCGCCGCGAAGGACTTCGACGCTCGCTTCCGGGAGGCCCTCGCGAACGATCTGGACATGCCGTCCGCGGTCCGAGCGGTCAACGATCTCGATCACTCGAGCGAGGTGCCGCCCGGCGAGAAACGGGCGTTGCTCGCCTCCTGGGACCACGTCCTCGGTCTGGACCTCGAGCGGGAGGCGCGGGCCGGCTGGGAGCCGACCGAGGAGATGCGCAGACTCGTCGCGGAACGCGATGCGGCGCGGGAGACGAAGGACTACGCGCGCTCGGACGAGCTCCGCGACGAGCTCCAGGCGATGGACCTCGAGGTCATGGACACCGCGGAGGGCACGAGGGTTCGTCCGCGGGACTAACTGGGCTCAGCCGACGCCGAGAGGCCTGCCCAGACGCCGGGCGGCCGCCTGGAGCGCATCGGAGAGGAAGCTGCTCCCCTGCAGCCCCGGCAGGTCACCGAGCGTGTGCTCCATCTCCTTGACCGCGACCAGGCCGTCGGCGTCGCCGAACAGGGAATGGATCACGAAGTCGGTCTCGTGCTGAGGCCTGACGCCCGTGCCGACGGGGGCCCAGAGATGCTCGAGCGCCCACCGTGTGATCGTCCGGGCCTGCTTCGACCGGGCGAGGCGCATCTTCGCCTGGGCCCGGTAGAACGCGAAGTGCCGCCGCTCGTCCTTGATGATCGCCTGGAGGAGCTGGATCAGGACGGGATGCTCGGTCTTCGCGATGATGCGGTGATAGCCCGTCAGCGTCCCCAGCTCGTTCACCGCTCCCCACGTCATGTGCACCGCGACGAAGTCGCGGAACAGCGCCGACCCGAGCAGCGTCCCCATGTGCGAGACGTAGCCCTTCGTCCCGAACTTGCGTCTGATCCACTGGTTGCGGTCGAAGCGAGTGGGGAACGGGTCGTCTCCCGCGACGTCTTCGTAGGAGGGATGGAGACGGTAGCCGGCCTCCCCGAGGAATCGGCTGAATGCCTCCCCGTGCCAAAGCTCCTCGTAGCCCCAGCAGGAGAGGAACGAAGTGACCTCGGGGTCGAACGAGGCACGGGTCGCGAGGAGATCACGGAGGAACACGACGGTGTGGGTCTCGATGTCCATCATGTATGCGAGGCACCGAGCCTCGTCGGCCGAGACCGGATGCTGCCCGATCCGGCCCCAGTCGACCGCGGACAGGTCGACGCGCGTGGACGCTCGGAGGTACTTGTCCAGGTCGAATTCCGACGTGTCCATCTTCATGATCTCGTCCCTCGTCACGGCGAAACCCCCATCGGCATCATGTACCCCTCACCCCTTCGGTTCGCACCACTCGGCCGCCAGGATCACCTGAGGTCGGTCTGGGTGGTCAAGACACGATCTGGAGCTCGCGCGTGCTCCGGTTGAGCCGCTCGACCCCGTCCGCGGTCACCGCGACGATGTCCTCGATCCGGATGCCGAAGCGCCCTTCGAGATAGACGCCCGGCTCCACGGAGAATGTCATCCCGTGCTCCAGGACCGTCCGGTCGCCCTCCACCATGTACGGGGGTTCGTGCAGGTCGAGGCCGATGCCGTGGCCCGTCCGATGGATGAATCGCTCGCCGTACCCGGCGGCGTCGATGATCGACCGAGCGGCTCGATCGACCTCCTGGGCCTCGAGTCCGGGTTGCACGGCGTCGACGGCGGCCGCCTGCGCCTCCTGGACGGCCGCGTAGGCGTGCTCGAAGCCCTCGGGTGGCTCGGTGACCACCACGGTTCTTGTCGTGTCGCTGAAGTAGCCCCCCACCTCGCCACCGAAGTCCATCACGACCGCGTCGCGAGGCAGGATCGTCCGGCCCCCAGGTTCGTGATGTGGGGAGGCTCCGTTGGGCCCGCTCGCCACGATCGTGAAGTCGGCGCGATCGTGTCCGTTCCGGACGAGCAGCTCCGCGAGGTCGTGAGCGACGTCCTCCTCGCTGCGGCCCTGGAACGACATCGAGACGATCTGGCGGAAGGTCTCGTCGGCGGCACGTCCGGCGCGCCGGAGTGCCCCGAGCTCGTGCTCGTCCTTCACCGCGCGGAGGCGGACCATCACCGGGGAGGCCGGCGAGAACGCGGCGCCGGGCAGCTCGCGCTGGAGGCCGAGGAGATGGGTCGCCCACAGACGATCCGCGACGGCGATCCGCTCGGCGCCGCTGAGCAGGCTCGCGGCAACCCCGTACGGGTCGGACCCGTCTCGCCAAGTCACCAGCTCGAGGTGCTCCGCCACAGGGGAGGCTGCCGCGAGGGCCCGCTCGAGCTCGGGGACCAGCATGACGGGGTCGCGGTTCGGGCGGACCACGAGAAGGGTCGGACGTGGGAGCGGCATCGGGTCGTAGCCGGTCAGGTACGCGAGGTCGCGCGAGGGCGACACGACGAGCGCGTCGAGCCCCCGGCTCGCGGTCTCCTCGGCCGCTCGCGCGAGCCGATCGAGGTGGACCCGCTTCACAGCTTGAAGAGTATCGGCCGGGGCACGATCTGGAACGTGGCGGGGGTCGTCCCGAGCGTGACGCCGTCCGCGAGGACCGGCATCGGCCGCTCCGACCGGACTTCGAAACGGATCTTCGCCTTCAGCTCTTCGATATGGGGGTCCGGGACGTGATCGCCGTGACGGAACAGACGCGGGAGCTGCGTGTAGGCGCCGGACCGCGGCCCGGTGAACACGAGGGCGTCCAGCACGCCGTCACCGGGGAACGACCGCGGCGACAGCCGGAGTCCGCCTCCGGAGAACTGGGCGTTCGCCACCACGACGTTCCACGCCCGGCCCTGCCAGGTGCGCGTGTCGTGCTCGATCGTGAACCTCGACGCCTTCGTCTTCAGGTACCCGCACCAGAAGCCGTAGAAGCGGCGGGAGCCACCGAGCCACGCCGGAGCCTTCGCGGCGCACGCGACCTGCTGCGCGCCCATCCCCACCTGCGCCAGGTTGTGTCCGTATCGCGTGCGACGCTCGCCGTTGAGCCCGGTCGACGTGATCTTCATCAGGTCCAAGGCGTAGGTGTTGTCGCCGACCAGATGCGCTGCGGCCGACTCCGTGTCGCCCGGCACGCCGAAGCTGCGCACGAGGTCGCATCCGCTCCCGGCGCCGATCACGCCGAGGACCGGATCCTCGAGGATCGGTCGGCCCTCCCGGAACATCCCGTTCACCACGTCCTGCACCGTCTCGTCGTTCCCGACCGCGACGAGGAACCGGAATCCTTCGTCGAGCGCGCCGGTCGCGAGCGCCGACGGATCCGACCCGTTCGCCACGAGGGTCCGGTGGTCGAGCCCGCGCTCGTCGAGCGCGCGCTCGAGGACCGGAAGCTGGTCGAGGATCCCCGCCCGTGGATCGGCGATCACGGCGATGGTGCCGAACGGGCTGGCCATGTTCGGCATCGTAGCTACACCCCCGTGTAGGCGACGACGCCGCGCAGGATCGCTCCGCGTCCCGCGCGGACCCGCGCGGCCGCGTCGGGGGCCGCGACCTCCTCGATCTGCCGCAGCAGATCCACGAGCTGCTTGCAGTTCCGGATGAAGTCCCCGGGCGCCATCTCGGTCTCGACGAGGATGTCGTCGAGCGCGTCCCCCTCGGCCCAGTGATAGATCGGCGTCGCGAAGCCCGCCTCCAGCTCGCGGCAGAGCTGCACCTGATGCTCGTCTTCGGTCCGCCGAACCTTCCTCCAGAGGCGCTGGAGGCGCTCATACCGCTCCTTGGTCTCCGCCGTGGGCATCTCGCCCGAGAGCGGGACCCGTTCTCGTCCCTCGTAGATCACCGCCGAAAGGAGCGCGACCACCTCGGAGGGCCGGAGGTCGTCGAGGAGGCCGGAGTCCAGGGCCTCCCCCACCAGCAGGTCCCCCTCGCCGTAGATGCGTGTCAACGTTCTGCCCTTGGTGGTGAGGGACCACGCCTCCACGTAGCCCAGCGCGCGGAGCACCGAGAGGACCCGATCGAACTGCCTGGCGAGGGTCTCGGTGCGGACCCGGATCCGTCGCTCCACGCCGCCCAGCCGTCGCTGGAGCTCGCTCACACGCATCGCCCACCGTTCGTGCTTCGCTCGCTCCGGGCACCGACGGCACGGATGTGCCGCGGCGAGCTCCTCGAGACGAGCGGCTTCGCGCTCGACCTTGGGGTCGGTTCGCCCCCGTCGCCGCCCTCCCCCCGCCTTCACGTCGAGCGCCACGAGCCTGGCCGCCACGTCCCGCCGGAACCTCGGGTTGCGAACGCTCCCGGACTTCGGCAGCGGGATCCTCGTCAGGACCTGCGGCGGATCCTCGAAGTCGCGGTCGTTCAGCCGGAAGAACTGGCGATCCTGCGCGAGCACCGTGGGCTTGCCGTCGCGCGACGACACGACCACCGCCACCCCGCGGCGTCGCGCGCGCGGGACCCACACGACGTCGCCGGGGCGCAATCGAGCCACGCTCTCGCGTACCTCGTCGCGGCGTCCCCGGTCGCGGGTCCGCCGGTCTTCCTCCCGGAGCTGCCGCGCCTTCTCGAGGTACCCCCAGTACTCCTCGAAGTCTCCGAGGTGGCACACCATGTTCTTGCGATAGCCCTCCAGGGTCGCGAGATCCTGCTGGCGGGAGCGCTCGAGGGCGACGACGCCTCGGTCGGCGAGGAACTGGGCGAACGACGAGTTCAGGAGGTGGTGCGCCTGCTCGGGTGTGTAGTTGCGCACCAGGTTGACCGCCATGTTGTACGAGGGGCGGAACGAGGAGGCGAGGTCGTACGTGCGGGTCGCGGCGAGGCCGGCCACGCGCTCGAACGGCACCTGCTTCTGATAGATCACGACGGCGTGGCCGAGCGCGTCGATCCCTCGCCGGCCCGCCCGGCCGGTGAGCTGGGTGTACTCGCCCGGGGTGACCAGCTCGTGCCGCTCACCCTGGAACTTCCAGAGGTCTTCGATGACCACGCTCTTGGCCGGCATGTTGATCCCGAGCGAGAGCGTCTCGGTCGCGAACACGACCTTCACGAGCCCTTCCTGGAAGAGCTCCTCCACGGTCTCTTTGAACATCGGGAGCATCCCGGCGTGGTGGGCGGCGACGCCCGTGGTGAGGGACTCGAGGAAGTCGGAGAAGCCGAGGCTCGTGAGGTCGTCCTCGTCGACCCAGGCGGCGCGGGTCTCGGCCTTGTCCCGGATGATGGCCGCCTCCTCCCTCGTCGTGAGGCGCACATTCGCGTCTCGCATCCACCGCACGCTCTTGTCGCAGCCCGACCGGCTGAAGACGAAGTAGATCGCGGGGAGCATCCCTTCCTTCTCGAGGACGTCGACGACCTCTTCACGCCGGGGGACGTACACGCGGCGGTGGCCTTCGCGCGGCCGGGAGATCCGTTGATGCTGCGGGAGGCCCGAGCCCCGCCGGTAGTACGTCTTGGTCTTCAGCTCGTGTTGATCCAGCGAGACCACGTACGGGTTCGGCAGGAGGATGCCGTCCTGTTCCACGTGCATCGGATGCAAGCGGGGGCCGACCAGGTAATGGTGCTCCAGCGGCACCGGACGGCGCTCCTCGATCACGACCCGCGTGTCACCGCGGAGGGTGGTGATCCAGTCACCGAACTCTTCGGCGTTGGAGATCGTGGCCGAGAGGGCCACCACGCTCACGGACGGCGGCAGGTGGATCAGAACCTCTTCCCAAACGGCGCCTCGGTACGGGTCCTGCAGGTAGTGGACCTCGTCCATCACGACCGACAGCAGCCCCGTGAGAGTCGAGGAGCGCTCGTAGAGCATGTTGCGAAGCACCTCGGTGGTCATGACGACGATCGACGCCTCGGGGTTGATCGCGTTGTCGCCCGTCAGCAGTCCCACCGTGCCCGCGCCGTGCTTGGCGACCAGATCCCCGAACTTCTGGTTGGACAGGGCCTTCAATGGGGTCGTGTAGAAGGCCTTCCCACCGCGATCGAGAGCCCGCTCGATCGCGAACTCGGCCACGACGGTCTTGCCCGAGCCGGTCGGCGCCGCGACGAGCACCGAGAGCCCTCGATGCACGGCGTCGATCGCATCCCGCTGGAAGCCGTCCAGCTCGAACGGGAACTGCTGCGCGAAATCCTCAGGAGTGGCCACGGTGTGGCCAGTCTACGAGCGGGTCCCGGACGGCCGGCTCGTCGCGATGCGGTCGGGCGTGTCAGGCGCCGACGGACGGGATCATGCCGTCGAGGGCCGTGAGGAACGCCTCGGGAGCCTCGAGGTTGGAGATGTGCCCCACGCCCTCGATCCTCAGGAGCTCCGCACCGGGCACGCGGCCGGCGATGCCGGCGGTCACATCGGGCGGGATCAGCCGGTCGGCCGTGCCGGTGATCACGAGGGTGGGCACGTCGATCCCGGGGAGGTCCGGCACGGAATCCGGACGCTCCGCCATCCCGAGCGCCGCGGCCGCGATCCCCTCCGGCGTCTGGTCGGCGATCATGGCTTTCACGCGCTCCCGGAGCTCCGCAGGGGCATCTTCCGCGAGCAGCGGCGGCGGCTCCTCCACGAGGAAACCGTGGCCCTCCTCCTTCAGGCGCTCGGCGAGGGCGCGCCGCCCGGCCGCGCCCTCCGGCGGGTCCGGCTCCGCCCGGGTGTTCGCGAGCACCAGGGCCGAGACGCGCGCTCGGGCGGCCCTCCAGAGCTCGAAGGCGACGTAGCCGCCCATCGAGAGCCCGCACACGATGGCCGTGTCGACGCCCGCCTCATCGAGCGCTCGGACGCAGTGCTCGGCCGCGAGCGCCATCGTGAGGACCTCGGGTCCCTCCGTGCCCCCGAAGCCGGGGAGGTGGGGTGCGACGATCGGCACACGCGCCCCGAGGGCGGCCAGCTGTGGCTCCCACATGCGGGCGTCCAGCGGGAACGCGTGGATCAACAGCAGGCCGGAGGTCATGCGCTCACCGTACGCCCTTGGCGTCGGGCCCGACCACCACCGGCAGCGCCGCGGGACGTACCTCGAAGATCGCCGGGAGCGAGCCGACCAGCTCTCCGTCCGCATACACGAGGACACGGCGGTTCGCCTCGACCTGGACGCGGGTACCCGTGCGCATGCGCACCTTCGGATGCGTCGTATGGGAGCCGAGGAACACGCGCGGGAACGCTCGGAGGAACGCCGGCTTCGAGAGCGCTTCGACGATGCAGACGTCCAGCAGCCCGTCGTTCATGACGGCGTTCGGGAGAACCTTCATCCCTCCTCCGGTCCAGCGGCCGCTTCCCACTTCGACCAGCATCGCGTCCAGCTCCATCCGTTCGTCGTCGACCTGGATGGTGAACGCAGCCGGGGAGTACCGGGAGAGCGTCTTCAGTAAGGCGGCGATGTACGTACCGGTCGCTCCGAGGTTGACCGTCATCCCGTTCGCCGTCTCGTTCACCTCCGAATCGAAACCGGCGCCCGCGATGTTCACGAAGCTCCTCTTGTCGGCGCCCGTCGTGACCTCGATGACGTCGAGGTCGACGATCTTCGGGTTGGCGAGCAACTCGACCGCGGTGTCCAGCTTCCCCGCTCCGATCGCCTTGGCGAAGTCGTCGCCGGTCCCGGCCGGGAGCGCGGCCAACGCGGCGCCGGTGCCGAGGATCGCGTTGGCGGCGAGCGAGGCGGTGCCGTCGCCGCCGAGCGCGGCCACGATCTGCGCTCCCCCTTCGGCCGCGGCGCGAGCGAGCCGCTCCAGGTCGGTGCCCGACTCCGCGATGCGGATCTCATGCGGGACCCGAAGACGGTGCAGCGCCGTGGTGACCTTCCCGATCAGGCGTCCCGCCCTCCCGTGCCCCGCCGCGGGATTGGCGACCACGACGAGGTCGGGAGCATCGGCCACGGGCTACGCGCCCGGGATGGTGGGCTGCCGGATGATCCCGGCGCCGGCGAGCGCCTCGGTGTGATGGGTCTGGAAGCGAAGCAGGGCCGCGTCACTCGCGGCGAAGAGCGCTTGGGCGCGAGCGAGCGCAGTACGGCGTTCGTTCCCCTCGAGATCGACCGCCAGCACCCCGACGAGCGAGGCCTGGCGGGAGGACTCGATCGCGGTGAGCAGCTCGTCCCTGGCGGACAGGAACCGGAGCACCTGCCCTTGATCGAAGCCCTTGTCGGCGAGCGAGCTCGAGAGCTCATACGTCTCGATGGCATCCATCGTCTGCTTGGCGTTGTCCGCGGCCGTCCCCAGCGTCTCCGCGGCACCCTTCGGCGTCCTCTCGGCGAGCCCGGAGAGGAGTTCGCGGGCCTCCGGGAGGATCAACGGGGGCCGGCCCTCGGTGATCTGCCCGATCGTGGCGACCTCCGTCGTGACCAGGTCTTCCCACGCGGCGCCCGCCCGCCGCCGCAGGAGCTCCTGCTCGCGGTCGCGCTCGGAGGTCTCTTGGGCGCGGAGGCCGTTCGTCAGCCAGATCCCTCCCCAGAACACCAGGAGGCCGGCCACGAAGGCAGCGATGACCTGCACGCCACGGCGCCGTGCGAACGGCACCGGGACAGGGACCGGCCCACGCCTCGGCGCGCGCACGGACTGCCTCGTCCTCGTTCGTCCCTTGCCCTTGATCGCCATGTTCTCGTCCTATCGCTTCAGCAGGCGGCTGACGATGATAGCTCCCTCGTAGAAGACGTAGAGCGGGATCAGCAGCGCGAGCATCGAGATCGGATCTGGGCTCGGCGTGATCACGGCCGCGAAGATCGCGAGGCCGAGGATCACCTGTCGTCGGTACTTCCGCATCGTCTCGTTGGTGAGGACCCCCGCCGCGGAGAGCGAGATGAGCAGGATCGGGAACTCGAACCCCAACCCGAACGCGAGGACCGTGAAGATCACGAAGCCGATGTACTTGTCGACCGTCAGCAGTGGGTTGACGAAGTCACCGCCCGCACCGAGGAGGAAGGCGAGGGCCTTCGGGAGCGTGAGGTAAGCGGCGAGACCTCCGAGGAGGAACAGGACGAGCGAGAGTGCGACGAACGGGATGGCCCACTTGCGCTCTCGTGCCGTGAGCCCCGGTACGATGAACGCCCAGAGCTGGTACAGGATCACCGGCAGCGCGACGATCAACGCGAGGAACACGATGACCTTCACGGTGATCATGAACCCGTCGATCGCCCCCAGGAAGATGAGTGCGCATCCTTCGTTCTGGAACGGCGCCTTGTCGGGGTTGTCGCGGAGGAAGTCGCAGTACGGGGTCTTGATGAGCCTCATCGCGGGTTCATAGAGGAAGAAGCCGGCGACCGAGCCGGCGAGCAGAGCCCAAAGACAGATCACCAACCGGTGGCGGAGCTCCTTGAGGTGGTCCATCAGCGACATCGCGCCCTCGCGCTCCTCCGGGCTCTTCCGCCGCCACCTGGGAAGGGTTCTCATGACTGAGAAGGGGTTCCGGGTTCGGTATCCCCGCCGGCCGGTGGGCGGTCGGTGGCCGCGTCCTCGACGAGCCGGTCGGCCGGCGCACCCCCCGCTTCCTCGACCTCACCTGCGGCGGGTGTGGCCCGCGGCTTCCGAGGCGTCGTCGTGGTCTCGTCTCGGATCGTCTGCTTCGTTCGACGAACGGCGCCCTTCACGTCGGTGGCCTGCTTGATGCCGCCGGTGACCTTCCGGAACTCGTCGGCCGCGTCCCGCATCTCGTCGTTGATCTCGGACGACACCATGCTCCGAACCTCGTTCTGTACGTCCCGGAACTGGCGGAGCACCCGGCCGACGGACCGGGCGAGTTCGGGCAGGCGTTCAGGCCCCACCACGATCAGCGCCACGGCGAGGACGACGAGAAGCTCGAGGGGTCCAACGTTCAGCATCGGGTTCGGGACGTGCCCGACAGGGATTCTATCGGTGGGTCCTGCGCAGGACCGGTCGCTTCGGGGACGCCCGTCCCGACAGGCCGGCCGCCGCGTCGGCGGCTCGCGCCGACTCGGCGGCCAGCTCGTCGGCGATCGGCTGGAGCTCGTCCTGCAGGCGGCTCGCGGTGCGCCCCAGCAGGATCACATGGCGCACGAGGAACCCGAGCATCACGAGCATCGCGACGGTCGTGGTGAGCCCGACGACGAGCCACACGACGAGCCAGGGTCTCATGCAAAGGATGGTACCGGGGGGATACGGATCGCGGAGCGGTGCTACGACTCGTCGGAGCCGGCGAGGAACTTGTTGAGGTAGCGCTCGTCCTCGAGGAGGAAATGGAACTCGATGACGTCGTCGATCGTGAACGCCGGGCCATCCATCGCATGTTCGAGGGCCTCCATCGTCGCGACGGGCTCCTGGTCGAACAGCGTCTCACTGACTTCGCCGGTACCTCGCGGTTCGAGGTCCACTCCGGCAGAGACGAGGAGGGCCACGATCTTCCGGTCGGCGCGCTTCTCGACCGAGTCGTCGCAGCGGGGACAGGTGAAGCGATAGCTTCCTTCGCGGCCGCTGGAGCGGACCGAGAGCGAGATCGCCTCGGGGCCCATGTCGACCTCGCCGCAGCGGGGGCAGGTTGTCCGGATGGTGGTCATCTCACGACTGCTATCGGCCCGGTTCCGGCGGGCCTTGAGGATCGGGAGCGTTGTCGGGGCTAGACCCGTATGACTAGGTCTTGTGGCCATAGCGGTGCAGCGTCTCCTGCGCGAGATCGCGCACGTGGTCGCGGAGCTCGGCAGGCTCCACGACCTCGGCGTCGTCGCCCACGCGGAGCAAAAGACGCGCCACCCAACCGAGCTGCCGCGCTGGCAGCGTCAGGTCGACGCCGCCGTCATCACGTTCCTCGGTGTCCGTGGTCGCGTAGTACTCCGCGATCCAGCGGGCCGCAGGTCGCAACCGGAGCCGAACCGCCACGTCCTCGCCCGTCGGGGAGTAGAGGTCGCGCCCGGCGCCTCGCAATCCGCGCGGAGAGAACGCCTCCCCTGTCGGCGCCGCGCTCCGTATCCGATCGGCGCGGAAGAGCCGCTCCGCGTCGGCGTCGATGTCCCATGCCGCGACGTACCAATGCCCCATGCCAGAGAAGACCTCCTCCGGGGCGATCTCGCGTTGGCTCCATTCGCCCGTCGAAGCGGCGAAATACTCGATCGACAGCCGCTCGTGCGTCCTTGCGGCTTCGAGCAGCACGTCGAGATGCTCGGGAGCCCGGCCACCTGTCGCGATCTCGATCCGCCCGTCGGTCTCCTGGAGCGTCTCGGCACCGAGCGACCGGCGGAGCTTGTCGAGTGCCTTCGCGAGCGAGGGTGCGTCCGGCATGCCGGGTGTGGCGAGCAGCTCGGTGCCGCGAAGGTAGACCGCGAGGGCCTCGATCCTCGTGAGTTGCAACGGTCGAGAGAAATGATCGGCCATCGAGATCCAGATGTGCCCGTCCTCGTCGACGTCGACGTCGATCAGGTCGCCCGGGCCGTACGGCGGCAGCCCTGACATGAACAGCAGGTCGAGGTCGCGTCGCAGCTGCGACGGAGGAACTCCGAAGGCGCTCGCGACGTCCGTGAGGGCAGAGCCGGGATGCTGCACGAGGTACGGCACGATCGCGAGCATCCGTCCCAAGCGGTCCGAGGTCTTGGGTACCCCGCGCTTCCGTTCAGGCAAGGAGGGCCTCCAGCCGCGAGACGACGGCGTCACGCAAGGAGGCCGGGGATCGCACGACGGCATCCGGTCCGTATTCGAGCAGCATGGCTGCGAAGGCGTCCTCATCGGCCATCGGGATCTCCATCGCGACCCAGCCGTCGGGTTCGGTATCGATCTCACGAGCCCCGGGGAACTGGGATGCGGCGAACCACGCTCGTCCCGGCGAGAACAGCACCACGGCGCGGTCGTCGCCGGCCGCAACCCACGGGCCGGCCTCCACGTGGTCGGCGGCTCGGAAGTCAGCGGGGGGTGCCGATCCCGCTCCGACCTCGGCGATCTCGCCGGCGATCCTTGAGAGCCGGAACGCACGGACATCGTCCCGTTCCCGGTCGTGCCCCACGAGGTACCAGTGCCCGGCACGGAACACCATCGCCCAGGCGTCGACGTCTCGTTCGCCGATCCTGCCCTGGGACGTTCGGTAGAGGAAGCGGACCTTGCGGAGCTCCTGTGCAGCCTCGGCCGCGGCGTGCACGAGGTTGCTGCGCGCGTCCGAGCCGGAGGCGAGCGGCCCACCGCCGAGCCCGGCCAGCACGCCGCCGTCGGCCCCGTAGAGGAGCTTGCGGGCGCCGCTCTCCGCCGCCGGGTCCTGGCCGCCGCTCTGGGCAGCGACCAGCAGGGCGACGAGCTCGCCGGGTTCGAACTCGATCTCCGGGAGGTAGTACTTGTCCTTCGAGATCACGTAGCCCTGCTCCGTGCCCCACACGTCCACGTCGACCAGCTCCAAGGGGACGCCGTACTCGCGAAGGACGTCCTTGTCCCGTTCGAACATGCGCTTGGCCGTGTCGGGATTGCTCTGCCCGTACGGTTCGAGCACCCGGCGGATCTGCTCGAACGTGAGCGGCTGCGGTGTCTCGAGGAGGAGCCCGACGAGGTTCAGCAAGCGCTCCAGCGGCTCCGCGCGTTCCCCCTCCCCCATGGTTGCGGCATCATATCGGCGCCGTGATACGCGACCGGAGCACCGCGTGATCCACATCCGACGAGGTGTGGTCCGCGCCGTGACCATCGAACGCCCGGGTGCACAGGAGCTGGAGGTCGAGGTCGACGGCATGTCCGCGCCGGCCATCTGCTATCCGGACCTCTCCGGCGAGGTCCGACCCGGCGATCCCGTCCTCCTCAACACGACGGCGGCTGAGCTGGGGCTCGGGACGGGCGGCATCTTCTTCGTGATCGCGGTCGAGGGCCGGGAGTCGCCGGCGGACGCTCCCCCTGGGCACGTCATGAAGGCGCGGTATACGCCCGTCCAGACCGCGGTCGCGAGCGTCGAGGAGACGCACGCGGCTCTCTTGGAGGCCTCGGGCGGGCTGGGCCTGACGCCGGTCGTCTGCGCCCCCTTGCACTCCATGGTCGCGCCGATCGCTGCTGGTGCGAAACGGGCGGCGGGCCTGCGCGTGGTGTACGTGATGACCGACGGTGCGGCGCTGGCGGGCGGGTTCTCCCGACTGGTGGAGCAGCTGCGATCTTCCGGGCTGCTCGACGGGTGGATCACGTGCGGACAGGCGTTCGGAGGAGAGCTCGAGGCCGTGACGGTGTGGACGGGCCTACTTGCCGCCAAAGAGCTCCTGGACGCCGAGGTCATCGTCGTCGCCGACGGGCCCGGGAATCTGGGCACGGAAACCACGTGGGGGGTGAGCGCCCTGGCCAGCGGTCATGCCCTGATGGCTGCTGCGACGCTCGACGGCCGGCCCATCCCCGCGCTCCGTGTGAGCTTCGCCGACGAACGTGAGCGCCACCGGGGCGTGTCACATCACTCGCTCACCATCTTGGCCGACGTCTGCAAGGTGGCGGTGAACGTGCCGGTGCCGACACTCGACCAGGAGGAGCAGCGGACCGCCGTCTGGGGCGCTCTCCGATCGCGGAAGCTGGAGGACGTCCACCAGCTCGTCGAGGTGGACGGACAGCCGGCCGTGGAGGAGCTTCGGGAACGAGGCGTGGACGTACGGTCGATGGGCCGCGGGATCGACGACGATCCCGCGTTCTTCCTCGCGGCCGGAGCGGCCGGGGTGCTCGCCGGCCGCCTGGCCGTCGAGAACCGCCGATGGCGTGAGCCGACGTGAGCCTGGGGGCTGCCTAACCCGGTTCGCCCGAACCGGGAGCGTTCAGGAGCGCTCGAGCGATGTCGGCCTGGGTCGTTCGCACGACGACCTCGTACGCGTTCTTGCGGGCCGGCTTGATCCAGGCGGAGACGTGATTCCGTCTGAGGAACCTGACTTCTCGTTCCGCCCGTTTCCTATCCCCCATCGCGACGCGCTGCCATCGGCTCCGCCCGCCTCGGAAGAAGAGGTCGGCGAGGAACTCACCGGCGAACTCCGGTACGCCGATCGCAACCACGTCGATCAGCGCCTCGAGCACCGGCATCACATGTGGGCGATGAGCTGATCGACCCGCTCGTCCACCGATTTGAACGGGTCCTTGCACAGGACGGTTCGCTGCGCCTGATCGTTGAGCTTCAGATGGACCCAATCCACGGTGTAGTCGCGGCGCTTCGCCTTCGCCTGACGGATGAAGTCGCCCCGCAGCTTCGCCCGGGTGGTCTGCGGCGGCTCTCGCATCGCCTTCGAGATCTCGGCCTCCGACGCGACACGCTCCACCCTTCCCGCCTTCTCCAGGAGGTAGTAGAGCCCCCGGCCCCGGTTGACGTCGTGGTACGTGAGATCGAGGAGCGCCACCTTCGGTGACGCCAGCGAGAGGTCGTGCTTGGCCATGTAGCGCTCGATCAGCAGGCGCTTGGTGATCCAGTCCACCTTGCGTCCCAGGCGTTCCGGGTCACCGGCGCTCATCGCGTCGAGCGCCTCGCCCCATTCGTAGAGGAGGAGCTTCGACGTGTCGTCGGTCCCTCGCCGCTCGAGGAATCGGGAGGTCTTCTCGAAGTACTCCTGCTGCATCTCGATCGCTGACAGTTCCCGTCCGTTGGCGAGCTTCACCTTGCGGGTGCCGGTCGTGTCGTGGCTGATCTCACGGATCGCGCGGATCGGATTCTCGAGGGTGAGGTCTCGCATCACCGTGTTGCCTTCGACCATCCGAAGCACCAGGTCGGTGATGCCCACCTTCATGAACGAGGTCCACTCGCTCATGTTCGAGTCGCCGACGATCACGTGGAGTCGTCTGAATCGCTCCGCATCGGCGTGCGGCTCGTCGCGCGTGTTGATGATGGGGCGAGAGCGCGTGGTGGCCGATGAGACGCCTTCCCAGATGTGTTCGGCTCGCTGCGAGATGCAGTACTGAGCGCCTCGGGGACCATGGAGGACCTTGCCTGCGCCGCACCAGATCTGGCGGGTCACGAAGAACGGGATCAGGACGTCGGCCATCCTCGCGAACTCCCCGTGGCGCGCGACGAGGTAGTTCTCGTGGCAGCCGTAGGAGTTGCCGGCCGAATCGGTGTTGTTCTTGAACAGGTAGACCTGGCCGGAGATGCCTTCCTCGTGGAGACGCATCTCCGCCGCGGCGAGGAGGGCCTCCAGGATCCGCTCCCCCGCCTTGTCGTGCGCAACGAGTTCCTCGACGTCGTCGCACTCGGGGGTCGCGTACTCGGGATGGGAGCCGACATCGAGGTACAGGCGGGCCCCGTTCTCGAGGAAGACGTTGGAGGAACGTCCCCAGTGGACGACCCGACGGAACAGGTAGCGGGCGACCTCGTCGGGCGAGAGACGGCGCTGCCCCCTGAACGTACAGGTGACGCCGTACTCGTTCTCGAGTCCGAAGATCCGCCGGTCCACGGAGCAAGAGTACGCTCGGCGGCGTCCAAGACGCGGAGGGGCGGCGCGCTGGCCGGAGTTCCGGAAGGCCCGAGTAAGCGCAGCCGCCGTTCCCCGTCCCGCAAGTCGCTCATTGATCGGCGAGATCTTCGAGATTTCTCGCCCGGATGTGACGCGTTTCACTGTGCGGGGAATGCGAGGTCGCTAGCGTCGGTCACGTGAGCACGCTGCGATCGGCGCTGGATGAGCTGCGAGGCGAAGACCTCGAGATGGCCTCCGAGGAGGAGCTGGGCGAGGGCTTGGTCGAGCTGGAGCGCGCCTCGCGGGTGCTGGAAGCCGAACGCTCCCGTCGTCTGGTCGAGGTGGAGCGCAGGGGTGTGTGGGCCGTCGACGGACACCTCTCGGCGGTCTCGTGGCTGGCGGCCCGTCTTCGGGTGGGGTTCGGTCGTGCTTCCCAGCAGGTGAAGCTCTCCCGGGCGCTCCGATCGATGCCGCTGACCTCCCGGGCACTGGGTGAAGGTGAGCTCTCCTCCGAGGCCGTGGGGCTGCTCGTAGATGCCCGGCAAGCGGCACCTGAGGCCTTCTCCGACGCGGAGGGGATGCTCGTGGACGCCGCTTCGGCCCTTGCTGCCCGCGAGCTCCGGGTGGCGATCGCCTACTGGTGCCAGGCGGCCGATGCCGCAGGAGCCGAAGAGCGCACAAGACGGCAGTGGGAGGGCCGCCACCTCCACGTCTCCCCCACGACCCAGGGCACGGTCCGCATCGACGGGTCCTTGGACCCCGAGTCCGGACAGATCCTCATCACGGCGCTCGGTGCCATCCAGGACCCCTGGGCCAGGGACGGGTCACGAGACCCCAGGTCGGCTCCCCAGCGGCGCGCGGATGCCCTGGTGGAGCTCTGCAGGAGCTCCCTGGATCGCTCCGAGAGACCCCAGGTGGCCGGCGAGCGTCCCCACGTGGTCGTCACGGTGGACCTGCAGAGCCTCCAGGGCATGCCCGGGAGGCGAGCGGAGCTCCAAGATGTCGGTCCGATCACGCCTGAGACCGCTCGACGCCTGGCATGTGATGCGGGTGTCTCGCGCATCATCACCATGGGCACCTCCGAGCCGCTGGACGTGGGTCGCAGGACCCCGGTGGTTCCCTCAGGGATGCGGAGGGCTCTGGTGCTCCGAGACGGCGGGTGCTCCTTCCCCGGGTGTGGCAGACCTCGGTCCTGGTGCGACGCGCACCACATCAGGCACTGGGCCGACGGAGGTGCCACGGCCTTGGAGAACCTCGTGCTGCTCTGCCGACCGCATCACCGTGCGGTGCACGAGGGGTTCCGCGTGCAGATGAACGGGCACGGACCGGTGTTCTCCAGAGCCGATGGGAGCGTGCTCGCGGAGGACCGGGCGCCGCCGTAGGGCAGATCGACGCCAATCAGGCGAGGAAGCCGGCGACCTCGGAGTCGGTGAGCCTGCGGAACTTCCGGCGCCGCGGCTGGCTGCGTTCCAGCACGCCCGCCTCGATGTGGTCGTGGTCGATCGTTCGGGAGTCGGGGGCGCCGAGCACCTGCACGGCGTTCTTCACGGCCGTCGGAAGGTCCCAGCCTGCGCCGTACTTCTCCTTGAGGCTCTCGGTGAGGTCGTCGGCGTGGCCTCCGATGGCCACGAAGCCGTGCTCATCGGTCACGCTGCCGTCGAACAGTACGTGGTAGATCGACGTGCCGTTCACGTCCCCGTTCACCTCGCCGACGAGGATCTCCACCTCGTAGGGCTTCATCTGCTGGGTGAAGATCGTCGAAAGCGCCTGGGAATACGCGTTGGCGAGATCGCGCGCCTTGACGTCCTCCCTCCCGTAGGAGTAGCCGCGCAGATCGGCGAGCCGGATGCCCGAGATCCGGAGATCCTCGAACTCGCTGTACTTCCCGACTCCGGCGAACGCGATGCGATCGTAGATCTCGCTGATCTTGTGCAACGTGGAACTCGGGTTCTCGGCGATGAACAAGAGACCGTCGGCGTACTCGAGCCCGATGACGGAGCGTCCCCGCGCGATGCCCTTGTGTGCGTACTCCGACCGGTCCTTCATCAGCTGGTCGGGCGAGACGTACGGCATGAACGACATCTACGACCTCGTCTCTACCACCGCGCGCACGGCGGTGGCGACGTCTTCGTCGGTGGACTCCGTGGCGCCCTGTGCGGTGACCGTCACGACCACCGGGAAGATGCCTCGAGCGAGGTCCGGACCCCCCGTCGCGACGTCATCCTCGGCCGCGTCGATCAGTGCCTCGACCGCGACCCGCATCGCCTCGTCGTGATCGAGTCCCGGCCGCCAGCGCTTCTTCAGCGAGTTCTTGGCGGGCTGCGCTCCCGATCCCGTGGCCTGGTAGTCCTGTTCCTCCCACCGGCCGCCCGTCGCGTCGTAGTAGAAAAGCCGGCCTTCGTTCCGGCCCTCGTCGTACCCACCGAACAGCGGGACGACGACCAGCCCCTGGACCGCGAGTGGGAAATTCGCGCGGATCATCTGGGCGAGCCTGTTCGCTTTCCCTTCGAGGGACAGCCGGTCGCCCGTGAGCTTCTCGTAGTGCTCGAGCTCGAGCTGGAAGAGCCGGACGGTCTCCACGGCCTGTCCGGCCGCACCCGCGATCGCGATCGCGGAGAAGTCGTCCGCCGCGAACACCTTCTTCATCTTGGCGTCCGCGATCGTGTAGCCGGCGGTCGCGCGGCGGTCGCCGGCCATCACGATCCCCTCCGCGTATCGCAGGCCAAGGACGGTGGTGGCCTGGGGCACATCGACGGCGCCCAGCTGCACCGACGTCGGCATCGCCTCAGGACGTTGGCGCTTGAGCAGCTCGACGAAGCTCGGGTCGGCGCCGAAGGAAGCCCCCGAGAGTGGAAGCTCCACCCTGTCGGTCACTCCCCGCCCTTCTGCACGTAGGACTTCACGAACTCTTCGGCGTTCTCCTCCAACACCGAGTCGATCTCATCGAGGATCTCATCCATCTCTTCTTTGAGCTCGGCGGCCTTCGACGTCGACGAGACCTGGCCGGCGTCGGCATCGGACTGATCTCCGCCGCCGCCCTTCTTCTGGACCTGCTTCCGTTCCTGTTCGGGCATGGCTCCTCCTCCGGGGCGATTCTAGCCGCAGCGGCGGATCACTCCTGGAGGGCGCTCACCAGCGCGGCCGCGTCGTGGGACGCCTCCAGCAGGTCGTCCACGTGCGCCTTCGTGCCGCGGAGTGGCTCCCTCATCGGGATGCGTTGGAGCGCCTCGGCGCCCGTGTCGATGATCAGGGAGTCCCACGACGCGGCCGCGATCGCATCCGGGAACTTGCCGATGCATCGTCCCCGGAAGTACGCACGCGTGTCTTCGGGTGGATCCATGATGGCGCGCTGCACGTCCGCCTCGGCGACCACGCGCTCAACCTTCCCCGAGCGTTCCAGCCGATAGTAGAGACCCTTCTCCTGCCGTACGTCGTGGTACTGGAGGTCGATCGCCCGCAGCTTCGGGTCGCCCCTGTCGAGACTCCCTCGCTCCCGGTACGCCTCGATCAGGCGGTACTTGGCCACCCAATCCAGTTCGCGGTGCAGTGACAGAGGCTCGGTCTCGAGCGCGGTCAACACACTCTCCCATCGCTCGAGGACCTCACGGTTCGACTCGGTGTCGTCCTCGTGCTCGATGTACTTCTTCGCGTGCTCGAAGTACTCCCACTGGAGCTGCACCGCGGTGAGTCGCCTCCCGTCGGCGAGGCGAACCTCCACCGTGCAGGTCACGTCGCGTGAGATCTCGTGCAGCGCCCGGACCGGCCCCTCGAGGGAGAGATCGGGGAGGAAGCGATCCTCGATCATCTTGAGGACGATCGCCGTCGTCCCCAGCTTGAGGAACTGCGCGACCTCGCACATGTTGGCGTCCCCGATGATCACGTGCAGACGCCGATACTTCTCGGGATCGGCGTGCGGTTCGTCCCGCGTGTTGATGATGGGCCGCTTCAGCGTGGTCTCGAGGCCGACCTCGGTCTCGAAGAAGTCCGCCCGCTGCGTGAGCTGGTAGATCGGCCGGCCCCGCTCGTCCCACGGCGCCTCCGAGCCGAGCTTGCCCGCACCGCAGAAGACCTGGCGCGAGACGAAGAACGGGGTCAGGTCCCGGACGATGTCGGCGAACGGGGTTTGCCGGTCGACGAGGTAGTTCTCGTGCGTGCCGTAAGAGTTGCCCTTCCCGTCGGAGTTGTTCTTGTAGATCAGGAGGGCAGGCGCGTCCGGCAGCTGCGTGGCAACCTCGCGCATCGAGCGCTCGAGGATGCGCTCTCCCGCCTTGTCGTGGATCACCAGCTCGCGGGGCGTCAGGCATTCGGGGGTGGAGTACTCGGGATGCGCGTGGTCCACGTAGTACCTCGCGCCGTTGGGGAGGATCACGTTGGCGAGGCCGAGGTCCTCGTCGGACACCTCACGTGACGGGATCGGCTCGAAGCCGCGGGCGTCCCGCAGGGGCGACTCCTGCTCGTAGTCCCAACGGATCCGTCGGAGCGACCCGGCGAACGTCGAGATCAGCAACGACGACGAGAGGACGGGGTTGAAGTCCGGGACACCGACCGCGGCGATGCCGTACTCGGTCTCGGTGCCCAGGACCTTGGGGATGGCCACCCAGGGACCCTACAGATACTGCCCGGGGCTCACGCGCTCCACCTGCCGGCCGTCGCCCTCGTCGCCGAGCAGCGTGCGGACGTAGACGATGCGCTCGCCCTTCTTGCCCGAGATCCGAGCCCAGTCGTCGGGGTTGGTCGTGTTGGGGAGGTCCTCGTTCTCCTTGAACTCGTCCCGGATCGCCGTGAGGAGATCGTCGGTCTTGATGCCCTTCTCCCCGGTCGAGAGGAAACGCTTGATGGCGTCCTTCTTAGCCCGCCGCACGATGTTCTCGATCATCGCCCCGGAGTTGAAGTCCTTGAAGTACAGGATCTCCTTGTCGCCGGAGGCGTAGGTGACCTCGAGGAAGCGGTTGCGCTCTGAGGGCTCGTACATCTGCTCGATCGTCCGCTCGATCATGCGCGAGACCGCCACCTGGACGTCTCCTGAGTTCCGGTCGACCTCGTCCGGGTGGATCGGGACGACGGGATGCAGGTACTTGGACATCACGTCCTTGGCCTGATCCGCGTTGGGGCGCTCGATCTTGATCTTCACGTCCAGTCGGCCGGGTCGCAGGATCGCCGGGTCGATCAGGTCCTCGCGGTTGGAGGCGCCGATGACGATCACGTTCTTCAGGGTCTCGACCCCGTCGAGCTCGGAGAGCAGCTGCGGGACGATCGTCGATTCGACGTCGGACGAGATCCCCGTGCCGCGGGTGCGGAAGATGGAGTCCATCTCGTCGAAGAAGACGATGACGGGAAGTCCCTCCTCGCTCTTCTCCTTGGCGCGCTGGAAGATCTCGCGGATCTGCCGTTCCGTCTCGCCGACGTACTTGTTCAGCAGCTCCGGCCCCTTCACGTTCAGGAAGTAACTTCGGGCGTCCTCGCGGCCCGTGCGCTCGCGCACCTTGTCGGCGAGGGACTTGGCCACAGCTTTCGCGATGAGCGTCTTGCCGCACCCCGGGGGTCCGTAGAGCAGGACTCCCTTGGGCGCTTCCAGCTCGTGCTCGTGGAAGAGCTCGGCATAGAGGAAGGGCAGCTCGACGGCATCGCGGATCGCCTCGATCTGACCCTCCAGCCCACCGATGTCCTCGTAGGTGATGTCGGGGATCTCCTCGAGGACGAGCTCTTCCACCTCTTCTCGGGGCAGGAGCTCGGTGGCCACTCCGGAGCGCGCATCGTAGAGAACGGGGTCGCCGGCACGAACCGTCGTGCCGAGAAGCGAACCGGCGAGGTAGGCGACGTGCTCCTCGTCACCCCGGCTCACCACGACGGCCCGGTCGGTCCCGAGCTTGTCCTTGACCTTCACGACCTGACCGGCGCCGTCGGGATCGAGCACCTCAACGACGTTGAGCGCGTCGTTCAAGATCACCTGAGCGCCCGATCGAAGCTTGTCCGGGTCGAGGTCGGGGGCGGGCATCACCCGCATCTTCCGTCCGGCGGTCACCACGTCGACCGAGCCGTCGTCGTTGGTACCGATGAAGACCCCGAACGTGGCGGGCGGTTGCGAAAGCTTCTCGACCTCTTCGGCCAGGGACTCGATCCGCTGCTTCTCGTCCCGGAGGGCATCCGCCAGCTTCTCGTTCTGCCCGGTCGCGCGAGCGAGAGCCTCCCGCGTCTCGATGAGCTTCTCCTCGAGGAGCTGCACCTGTCGCGGGGCGTTGGTGAGGCGGCGCCGGAGGAGGCCGACCTCCTCCTCGAGGAAGGAGATCTGCGTCTGCAGCTCGTGGATCTTCTTCGCCTGCTGTTCAGTCTGCTCGTGGCGATCCGCCATCCGGCTCACCTCCCACCGAAGTCATCGGCGCTTCACCCGCATCTTGAGCCCTTTCGGGCCCCTTTCCCGTAGATACGGCAACCAGTCGATCTTGGCCGATGCCCGGAACAGGGTACTTCTCCTGAAGTTAGTCCTCGGGACCGACACGGGCCACCGTCAGGAACCCGGTGTGGCCGACCATCCGATGGTCGGGGCGAACGCTTCGCGAGGTGACGTGCCACCCTCGCTTGAGCACTTCGAACGTCTCGATGTGAAGGAAGCCGGACTCCGGGAGCGCCAGGACGAGTTGCTGGACCTGGATCGTCGTCGGGAGGTAGGCGCAGAGGACCGCCCCGGGCTCGAGCGCCGGTCGCAGCGCTCCGAGAGGTGCCCACGGCTCGGGCAGATCGAGGACCACCCGGTCGAACCGCTCCCCGGTCGACCCCGCGTCGGTCACGTCGCCGTCGCGCATCTCGAGGGTGTCGGGGATCTTCCCGAAGAAGCCCTCGATGTTGGCCTGGGCCCGCTCCCGATGCTCCGGCCGGACCTCGTACGAGACGATCCGTCCCTGCTCGCCCGCCGCCCGGCACAGCGCGATCGTCAGCGCTCCCGAGCCCGTCCCTGCCTCGAGGACCCGCGCGCCCGGGTAGACGTCTGCGTACACGACGATCGGCCCGAGGTCCTTCGGATAGACGACCTGAGCCCCTCTCGGCATCTTGAGGACGTAGTCCGAGAATCGCGGACGGAACGCGGCCAGGACCATGCCGCGCGCGGTCGTCACGCGGGTTCCCTCCGGTCGGCCGATGAGGTCGTCGTGTGCGAGGGTGCCCGCATGGGTGTGGTACGTGGCGCCGGCCTGCAACGGGAACAGGTATGTCCGCTCTCGTTGGTCGATGAGGAGGACCTTCTCGCCCGCTTCGAACGGGGCGCTCACCGGACGGCTCGATCGTAGATCTCTGCGGGGAGCACCTCGTCCGAGAGCTCCTCGGCGATCGCTCGGTCCGAAGGCTCGGGGTCGGCACTCAGGCGTTCGCCGAGGATCTGCGCGCGCGCCCGGCAGAACGCGCAGAACCGGCCGGTCGTGGGCTGACCGCACGACACACATGCCTGGAGTGACGCTCGATCCTCCGACCGGAACAGGGGTATGCCGCGTTCCAGATACCCGAGGAAGAACTGCGCCTTGGTCCCCGGCGACGTCTGCTCGATCGCGTTCATGGCTTCCTTGTACCGGAGTTGCGTGTTCCCCGCGACGAGTGGGCACTCCTCGACCACGTAGTCGATGCCACGCAAGAAGGCGTACGCGGCCGTCTCCAGCTCGGACAGGCGATGGAGGGGCTTGACCTTCCTGACCATGCCGTCTCGCGAGGGCAGGACCGGTGACTGACGTGAGATCGCGTCGGTCTGCCAGCGCAGGGTGTTCCCGAGCAGCGTGGCGGCCTCGTCGTCGAGGTTGTGACCGGTCGCGACCACGTCGAACCCTCCCTCGAGCGCGGCGCGATTGAACACGTACCGTTTCGACAGGCCACACACGGCGCACGTCGATCTCGAACCGCGTCGCCCGGCGGTCGGGATGTCGTAGCCGTAGTCACGTCGGAGGTCGACGGTCAGCAGGCGAGCTCGGCGCTCCTCCGCGAACGCTCGCGCGATCTCGTGCGAGCGATCGGAATAGTCCTCGATGCCGAGGCCGAGGTAGAGACCCGTGACGTCATAGTCGAGGTCGAGGAGCACGTCCCAGAGCGCAAGCGAGTCCTTGCCTCCCGAGACGGCGAGCAGGATCCGGTCATCCGGCGCCATCATCTGATGGCGCCGGATCGCCTTCTCCACCTGGGTCCGGAACATCACGAGGAAGTGCTCGGTGCAGAAGGCGGCGTGGTGACGCCTGATCTCGATCACGGCGTCGCCACGGCAACTCCGGCACCTCATGGCGCCCCTCCCGAGATGACGGGACGGATCTCGAGCTCGTCCTCGTCCAGGACGGGCATCTCTCGTGTGATGAGCTCCCCGGCCCGGATCACGAGCACGGTGTCCACCGAGATGCCCAGCTCATCGAGGACGGAGCCGACCGGGCGACCTCCGCGCAACTGGACCTCTCGGTCGGGGTTCCGCAGCTTGACCTTCACGCCGAGAGGCTATTACGGCTCGAGGAACTCCGTCGGCAGCGGCTTCGTGCCGAGCGTGACCGAGACGGAACGCTCATCGCCACCTGAGCGGATCACCCGCACGTCGACCTCGTTCGTGGGGTTCAAGGCATCGAGGACCCGGCCGAGGTCCGTCGCGGCGTCGATCGACTCCCCGTCCACCTCCACGATCACGTCCCCTTCGCGGATCCCGGCGTCCGCGGCGGGGCCGTTCGTGAGGGTGGCCAACACGTAGGCTCCGCGATCGACCGGGAGCCCGAGCTGGAAGGCGAGGTCCGCCGTGACGTCCCTCGTCGACACCCCGAGGTACGCCGTGGCTTTGAGCGGATCTGAGATCGCCGCATCGATCGCGCTCTTCGCCGAATCGATCGAGATCGCGAACCCGATGTTCTCGGCGTTGTCGCTGCCGGCGGAGTTGATCCCCACGACCCGCCCCTCCATGTCCACGAGAGGTCCGCCGGAGTTCCCGTGGTTGATCGCCGCGTCGGTCTGGATCACCTCGCTGTAGGTGCGAACGCCGTTCGGGCAGACGGTGCACTGGGGGTCGGGCACGCGGATCGTCCGGTCGAGTGACGAGACGATGCCCGTCGTCACCGAGGGGCCACCTTCCAGCGCGAGGGCATACCCGATCGCGACGACCTGCTGCCCGAGCCGGACATCGGCGCTGGCCCCGAGCGGGAGGGCCGTCAGTTCCTCCGCCTCGAGCTTCAGGATCGCCAGGTCGTGCTCGCAATCACCGCCGATCACGCGAGCGTCGTAGCGCGTCGGCTTGTCCTCCGACGTCGACACCGTGATCCGGGACGCACCCTGCACCACGTGGCAGTTGGTGACGACGACACCGTCCTCCCGCACGATGAAGCCGGTGCCCACGCCTTTGCCCTGCTCCGGCTGGCCGGTCGGGGAAGCCCGGTAGACGTTCGTCGTGACGTTGACCACCGAGGGAAGGACCCGTTCGGCGACCGCGGCGTAGGGCTCCTCCCCTTGATCCAGGGGCGGGAGCGGGGATGCCGCCGGGCTCTCCTCTTGGCGGTCGACCTGGACACAGGCACCGAGCAGGAGAGCGAGCGAGACGGTGAGCAGGAGGAGACGCCTGGGGGTTGTCAACACCTTCACGCGGTGGGTTCGCTCCCGATCGATCGGGGGTTCGAAGAACCCACCCTACCGTCGCGAGGAGAGCAAGGAACCGGAAGGCCGTTCCTTCCTCGGATCGACGAACGGGATGGGCGCGGTTCGCCCCACCAGGTGCTCGCCGTCCTCGGTCTCGACGTCCAGGGCGGTGCCCGGTGTCGAGAGCTCGACGGGAACCCAGACGTAGCCGATGTTCTTCGCGAGCCCCGGTGACCAGACGGCGTCGGTCATCCGCCCGACCTCGCGTCCCTCGTGGTGCACCGGCCAGAACTCCGACATCTCGGCGCGGAGCTCGTCACCTTCGAGCTCGATGCCGACGAGCTTCCGGTCCACGCCCTCCCGCTTGATCCGCTCGAGCGCGTCCTTGCCGATGTAGTCCTGTGGCTGTTCCTCGACGAGCCGCTCAAGCCCCATCACGTGCAGGGGCGTGTCGTCGATCGTCATGTCGGAGCCGTAGTTGAAGATGCCCGCTTCGATGCGGCGCGCCTCGCAGGGTGCGATCGGCTTGATGCCGAACTCCTCGCCCGCGTCGCCCACGGCGCTCCAGAGCTCGTCGCCCTTCGACCCGTCGAGGAGGTTCACCTCGAATCCGGGGATCGCCGTCCACCCGGTCCGGCTGATGAGCACGGGGATGCCGCGGATCTCGAACTCGTCGACCCAGTAGTACTTGATGTCGTAGATCGACGGGCCCACGAGCTTCTCGAGTGTCTTCGCCGACAGTGGCCCCTGCACCTGCATCGGGTGGACGTCGGGGAAGGTCACCTCGACATCGAGGCCGGAGGACGCCACGACCCCCATCGCGTAGAGGCCGGCGTCGGAATCCGCCAACTGCATCCACCAGGTCTGCTCCGCGACGTGGAGCAACACCGGGTCGTTCACGATCCCGCCGTCCGGCGAGGTGACGATCATGTACTTGCCCTGCTTCACCGCGCAGTTCGTGAGATCGCGGCACGTGAGCATGTCGATCAGCCGGTCGGCATCGGGACCCGCCACCTGGACGGTGCGTTCGACCCCGACGTCCCACATGGTGACGCCGGTCGCCAGCAGCGCGTACTCGGTGTCGGGATCGTCGAAGTATCCGGGCAGGTACATGTGGTTGTAGATGTCGTAGGCCGTGCATCCGGCTCGGAGCGTCGACTTGAAGAACGGCGACTGCCGATACCAGGGGCCGAAGTAGAGGGTCGCGCTCTTGGCGAGCATCTCGGGTCGCTCGTTCACCATCACTGCCTCCTTGCACACGTCGTCGGGTTGAATCATCGTTCAATCTGCGTACCCGGCGCAACTCGGCGCATGCCTTCTGAACAGGGACGAAGGACCTGAACGACCGTTAGGAAAAGCGGCAGCCGCTCCGGGCTACGAGACGGGGATCGTCTTGTCCGGATCGATGAACGGCATCGGCACGACCGTGGCGATCCTGTCCCCCCATTCGGTCTCGACCGTCACCGAGACGCCCTCGGAGGAGCGGTCCGCCGGGAGCCAGCAGTACCCGATGTTCTTCGCGAGCCGAGGTGAATAGATCGCCGACGTGACCTTCCCGACCGGGGTGCCCGCATCGAGGGCGGGCCACTTCACGTTGTTGAGCTCGGGGAACGGATCCCCGTCGAACTCGACCCCGTTGATCCTCTTGGTCACCCCCGCGTCGCGGATCCGGCGCAGCGCGGCGATGGAGATCGATGCGTCATCGGGAAGGTGCCACGCGACGAGGCGATCGAACCCCAGCTCGATCGGGTTGTTGTCGTAGGTCATGTCTGCCCCCCAGTTGAAGATCGCGCCTTCGATCCGCCGGATGTCGCTCGGACCCGTCGGAACGATGCCGAACTCCTGGCCCGCCTCCATGATCGCCTCGAACACGTCGGTACCCTTGCTCGTGTCGGTGAGGTAGACCTCGTAGCCGATCTCGGACGTCCAGCCGGTGCGGGTCACGACGACGGGCGCCTCGGCGATCTTCGCCTCGGTCCAGAAGTAGTACTTCAGGTCGAGGATCTCAGGACCCAGGAGCTTCACCATCAGGTCTTTGGACTTCGGGCCCTGCACCTGAAGCGGGGCCACGTCCGCCTCGCGGATGGTGACGTCGAGATCCGGATACGCGTTCTTCAACCCGCGCGCGAACAGCAACGCGTCGGAGGAGGCGAGCGCGAACCAGAACGTGTTCTCGTCCATCCGTGTGAGGACGGGGTCGTTCACGATGCCGCCGTCCGAATCGCAGATGAGAACGTACTTGCCCTGGCCGACCGCGCACGTGGAGAGGTCGCGCGGCGTGAGCAGTTGGGCGAACCGGAAACCGTCGGGACCGGAGATCTCAAGGCAGCGCTCCACCGCCACATCCCAGAGCGTGACCCCGTTCAGCAACGCGTCGAACTCCGCCTCGAAGGTGTCGAAGCGGATCGGGAAGTACATGTGGTTGTAGACCGTCATGCCCTTCGGGCCATACCGCTGGGTCGCCTCGTAGTAGGGAGTCCGGCGATTGCGGGCGCCTCGTTGGACAAGGCTCATGTCGAAGGGCTCAGTCATCGTGGGTGCTCCTCTCCGGTGACGGCCGCCCGCCGGGCGCGGGCAGACCACCGATGCCTCCGTATCGTGCGAGTGCCAACCTGCACAGACAACCACGCCGGCTGACCCGAAGTCAGCTCGTGCCGTTGCGTTCGTACACCGGAGTCCCTTGGACGAAGGTGGCATCCACCTGCGCGTTCGCGATCTCGTCGACCGGATGGGCGAAGAGATCGCGATCCACCACGGCCACGTCGGCGAACTTCCCCACCTCGATCGAGCCGGTGACATCGTCCAGGTGGTTCACGTAGGCGGAGCCCATCGTGAAGGCGGCGATCGACGTCGCGAGGTCGAGCCTCTCCTCGGGGAGGAAGACCTCGTGGTTGTCGTTGCCGTAGAGGTACGTGGCCGGCGTCTTGCGGTTGACCGCGACGTAGATCTCCTCGAGCGGGTCCGGGCTGGAGACGGACCAGTCGCTGCCCATCGCGAGGTTCGCTCCGGCACGGATCAGGGACCCGAACGGATACTGCCACCGCCACCGGGGCTCGCCGAGGAACGGGATCGTCAGATCGTCCATCTGGCCCTCGTGCGCCGCCCAGAGTGGCTGGGCGTTCGCGACGGCTCGGAGCCGGCGGAATCGCGGCACGTCCTCAGGGTGCACGACCTGGATGTGCGCCAGGTGGTGCCGGTTGTCGGTCGGACCGTTCACCTCGAGGGCCGCCTCGAGGGCGTCGAGGGCCTCGCGGACCGCGCGCTCCGCCAGCGCGTGGAAGTGGACCTGGAAACCGTGTCCGTCGAGGGTGGTCACGTAGCCCTTCAGGGCCTCGGGTTCGACGAACGAGATCCCGCGCTTGTCGGTCGCCCGTCCCTCGGCGTCGAGATACGGCTCGAGGACCGCGGCCGTGAACGTCTCGCACACGCCGTCCTGCATGATCTTCACCGTCGTGGCGGCGAATCTCCCGGTCCGCCCGCGCTCCCGCAGATCGAGCAGGTCGTCGATCTGGTCCTCGCCGCGCTCGCGGTCCCACCAGAGCGCACCCACCACGCGCGCGGTGAGGTCGCCGTTGCCGGCGGCGCGGAGGTATGCGGAGTAGTTGTCCATCCAGAAGTCGGTGGACACGATCGCGTCCTGCCAGGCCGTGATCCCGAGGGAGTGCAGATACCGCTGGCCCTCGAGCAGCCCCTCGTACACGTCGTCGGGCGTCGGTTCCGGTGCGAGACGGCCGACGAGGTCTGCGGCGCCCTCGTGGAGCGTGCCGCTCGGCTCGCCCGCTTCGTCGCGCTCGATCACTCCGTCGGGCGGATCGGGCGTCGTCGCCGTCACCCCGGCCATCTCCAGCGCCCGGGTGTTCACCCACGTGCTGTGGCCGTCGCGGTTCGGCAGGAACACGACGCGGTCGGGCACGATCGCATCGAGGAGGTCCTTGGTCGGGATCCCGCCGGGGAAGACGTCCATGGACCAGCCGCCGCCCAGGATCCACTCGCGGTCCGGATGCTCCTCCGCGTAGGTTTTCACGCGAACCAGGTAGTCCTCACTCGAATGGAGGTCGTGCAGGTCGCACTGCGACCGGTCCACACCGCCGCCGACCGGGTGGACGTGCGCGTCCTGGAATCCCGGGAGGAGCATCCGTCCCGCGAGATCGAAGACCCGGGTCCTGGGACCCACGTGCTCGCGGACCGCGTCGTCGCTCCCGACGGCCGCGATCCGCCCGTCCCTCACGGCGACCGCCTGTTCCCGCGTCCGGGCCGCATCCACCGTGTAGACGGCGCCGTTCACGAACGCAAGGTCGGCCGAGCTCATCGGCGGAGCATACCGGTCACGCCAGCGCGACGAGATCGAGGAGATCCTCGGTCCAGTAGTCGATGCTCCCATCGGGCATCAACAGGACGCGCTCCGGCGCAAGCGCTTCCACGAACTCGGTGTCGTGGCTCACGATCACCATCGCGCCCGGCCAGTCACGCAGGGCCAGGGCGATCGCGGTCCGCGACGGCGGGTCGAGGTTGTTGGTCGGCTCGTCCAGGAGCAGGAGGTTCTTCCTGCCGGCTACGAGTTGGGCCAGGGCGAGCTTGGTCTTCTCACCGCCCGACAGCGTGCCCGCATCCTGGAACGCCATCTCTCCGGGGAGGCCGAACATCCCGAGGAGGGTGCGAAGCGCCTGGTCGTCGGCCCGCGAGGCAAGGTGCATATGCGCGAGCACCGTCATCCCCTCGCGGATCCCCTCGTGCTCCTGGGCGTAGTACCCGGGCTGGACGCCGTGGCCGAGACGGAAAGAGCCTGCATCGGTCCGGGTCTCACCGGCCAGGATCCGGAGCAGGCTGGTCTTCCCTGCCCCGTTCAGCCCCATCACCAGGAGACGCTCTCCTCGTTCCACGTCGAAGGAAACGGCCTCGAAGACAGGCGGTCCGCCGTAGCCCTTGGTCAGGCCTTCGGCCACCAACGTGGTTCGGCCGGAGTGGGGCGGGTCGGGGAACCGGAATCGGACGCCGCGCTCCCGCGACGGGGCGGCGATCTTCCGGGACTGGAGCCGGGCGACCCGCGTGTCGAGCGTCTTCGCCTTGCGCGCCCGCTTCGCCGTCTGCCCTCGCATCGAGTCGGCCAGGGTCTTCAGCCGTCTGATCTCGGCGTCCTGGCGGGAGGCGAGGCCCGCGAGACGCTTCTCGTCCCGCGCCCTCGCCTCCCGGTACTCGGTGTAGGTCCCGCGGTACTCGACGACCCCGTCCCGGTCCAGGTGCAGGATCCGCGTGATCGAGGCGTCGAGGAGCGCGATGTCGTGACTGACGACGAGCAGTGCCCCGCGGTAGCCGGCGAGGAACCGCATCAGCCAGCCCTTCGCGTCCGCGTCGAGGTGGTTCGTCGGCTCGTCTAAGAGCAAGAGGTCCGAGCCGCCGAACAGGATCCGGGCGAGCTCCAGGCGGCGCCGTTCGCCGCCCGAGAGCGCGCCGACGGGAAGGTCGAGTCGATCCTGGGACAGACCCAGTCCGGCGACGATCGCCCGCGCATCGGCTTCGGCGCGGTACCCGCCGCTCCGTTCGTACTCGTCCTCGAGGCGCGCGAACCGTGCGACGTGCGTCTCCGATGTGTGTTCCTCGAGCTGGAGCCGGGCCTTCTCCACGCCTCGTTGCAGCTCGACCAGGCCGCGCGCGGCGAGGAGGTACTCGATGCCGCTCGATGCGTCGTCGGCGCGGTGCTGCCGCGGATCCTGGCGGAGATAGCCCACGGCGCCGCGACGCCTCACCGTCCCTGCCGCGACGGGCTCCTCCCCCGCCAGCACCTTGAGCGTGCTCGTCTTGCCGGCGCCGTTGCGTCCGACCATCCCCACCTTGTCACCGGCCGTGAGCACGAGGTCGAGGTCCTCCACGACCGTGGCTCCGCCGGCCTCCACGGACAGACCGGTCACCTCGAGGGCGGTCATCGGCGCACTCGCGCTCGGTGCGGGGCTGGAGAGGTGGGCTCTGCGGGCATCGGTACCTCCGGGATCGGGACGTGGACACACGGGCACACGGGGGCGCCCGGTCGTGCTCGAGGAGGTCCCGCTAGCTCACGGTCGAAAGTCTAGCGCTCGGGGTCGGGGTCGGGCTTCCATCGGTAGCCGAGGCCCGCCTCCGTCACGATGAATCGCGGCCGCGCGGGATCGTCGGCCAGCTTGCTGCGCAGCTGACGGATGAACACCCGGAGGTACTGGCTCTCGGTCGCGTACCCCGGCCCCCATACCTTCTGGAGCAGCCACCGATGGGTCAGGAGCTTCCCGGGATTCGACGCGAAGGCCTCGAGGAGCCGGTACTCGGTGGGCGTCAGATGGATGTCGAGGTCGGCCAACCGCACCAGCTGCCGGCCCAGGTCGACCTCCAGTTCACCGAATCGAACGACCGGAGGGCGGCGCTCGCCCTCCGTGCGGCGCCGGACGGCTCGCATCCTCGCGAGGAGCTCCGGCATCCCGAAAGGCTTGGTCACGTAGTCGTCGGCTCCGGCCTCGAACGCGTCGACCTTGTCGTGCTGGCCGTCGAGGACCGAAAGCACGATGATCGGGACCTCCGACCAGGCACGCACGCGCCGGATCACCTCGTGACCTCCGATCCCCGGCAGGCCGAGATCCAGCACGATCAGGTCGACGTCGGCGTCGGGCAGCAGATCCAGGGCGGTCTCGCCGTTGCCCGCGGTGAAGACCTCGTACGAATGTCCCTGGAGACTGGTGCGCACCGCGCGGAGGATCTGCGGGTCGTCGTCGACCACCAGGACTCGTCCCTCGCTCATCGGGGACCCCCGGGAAGCTCGATGACGACGGCGGTTCCGCCGCCCGGCTCGTCGCTCACCCGGATCGTGCCGCCGTGCGCCTCCACGATCGCGCGAGAGATCGCGAGCCCGAGGCCCGTGCCGGCGCTCCCCTCCCCTCGCACGAACGGCTCGAAGACCCGTTCGCGTTCCTCCCGTGGGATCCCAGGGCCCCGGTCTGCGATCCGTACCTGGACGCCGTCACGCCATCGGGCCGCCGCCACCGTGATCCGCCGTCCGGGCGGCGTGAACCTCGCCGCGTTCTCGATGACGTTCGTCAGTGCCTGGTCGATCTGCACGAGGTCCAGAGGGATCTCCGGGAGGTTCTCTCGCAGCATCAGCCGGATGTCGTGATCCTTGAGGAGCGATCCGGACCGAGCCACCACCCCTTCGATCAGCTCGTCGACTGCCGTCGGCGCCTTGGATGGCGTCACCGCTCCGGCCCGCATCCGCGACAGGTCCATGAGGTTGCCGATCACGCGGTTCAGCCGTCCGGCCTCTTCGTCGATCGTCTCGAGCAGTTCCCGGCGATGCGCGCCCTTCAACGGGGAAGCGTCCTCGAGCAGGCTCGACACCGAGGCCGTGATCGAGGCGAGCGGCGTGCGGAGGTCGTGGGTGACGGACGAGAAGAGCGCGGCACGCAGCCTGTTCGTCTCCGCCTCCATGCGCGCCGCCTCGGCCTCGGATCCCAGCCGCATGCCGTCGATCGCGAGCGCGATCTGGCCGGCGAGCGTCTGGATCACCCCTGGCTCCTCCGTGCTGAGGGCCGGATGCGTGGCCCTCGGGACCGCGACGATCCGGCCGAGCTCTCGGTCCTGCACCGCGATCGGCATGATCTCTTCCCGACCGTCGGCCTCCTCGCCACCCGAGCCCACTTCGATGATGGGCCCGTTCGCGAGCTCGCTGCTGATCTCGCATCGGGCGAGATCGAAGAGCTCCACGACCGAACGAGCCAGGCTCCTGAGCACGTCCTCGGTCGGGACCCCCGAGCGGAGGCGGGTGCCCAAGTGGTGCAGCAGACGGGCTTCGCGCTCCCGGCGCTCGGCCCTGGCGCGCTGTTCGAGGACGCGGGACAGCATGGTGCCGACGGTCGCGGAAACGGCGAGGAACACCGCCAGGGCCACGAGTCCGCGGTCTCCTCCACCGCGAACGTGTGGAACGGCGGCGTGAAGAAGAAGTTCAACGCGAGGAAGGAACAGACCGAAGCAACCAGCCCGGACACGAGCCCTCCGGCGGCGGCGGCGAAGACCACGGCCAGCACGTACACCAGGGCCGCGGTCGTGGTGGGGATCTCGGTCGGCAGGAGCGCGCCGAGTGTGACGATCCCCGGAGGGACGAACCCGGCCATCGCCGCTCGCACGAGCCGCGGCAGCCGGCGGCGATCGATGCACGACGTCATCGATCTTCTCCGCGGGAGGGTAACAAGGGTCTCGCGGGATCCACTGTCCCCTTATAGAACCCTTACGCGTGGTAGGCGGTCCTTACCTCGTCGCTATGCCGGTGGGGGACGCTCTCTGGCATGGACCTTCTCACATCGTCGCGGCGGACGGGCGCCGCGGGGTCGATTCGTCGTCGGGCTCTTGGTGGGCTGTCATCGGTTCCTGGTCGGTCCCACGTTCCGCTCGTGGCTCGCCTATCGGGAATGGGCGGATGCATCCCGCGAGGCCCGTCTGGCCGATCGGCTCCTCATGAGGCTGGAAGTCGAGGCGAATATCCGGGAGGGGACGGACCCGAAGCTCGAGGACGATCGACCGGCCGACACCGTCGTCCATCCGATGCGACCGACATGGCGAACGTCGCACTGAAGCGCGTCCTCGTCGGACGAGCGTTCGCGAGCAACCGGCTCGAGCACACCCTCTT
>CAVXJL010000012.1:0-476441 GCA_963762015.1 uncultured Actinomycetota bacterium | reverse complement strand
CAAGGCCCTCGACCTGCTGGTCGAACGTGCCGATGTCGAAGGAGCACAACCCGAGCACGCGCCAGAGGAGGCGAGCCCGTGATGGACAGTCCCAACAGCTATCTCGTGCCGGTGGTGGTCGAGCAGACCAGCCGTGGCGAGCGTTCGTTCGACATCTACTCGCGGCTGCTGAAGGAGCGGATCATCTTCCTCGGCACGCCGATCGACGATGCGGTCGCGAACCTCGTGATGGCGCAGCTGCTCCACCTCGAGTCCGAAGACCCCGACAAGGACATCAACCTCTACATCAACTCGCCGGGCGGCGATGTCGCGTCCGGCTTCGCGGTGTACGACACGATGCAGTACATCAAGCCCGACGTCACGACGATCTGTATGGGCCAGGCGGCGTCCTTCGCGGCGTTCCTGTTGCTCGCCGGCGCGAAGGGGAAGCGCTTCATGCTCCCGCACGCGCGGGTGCTGCTGCACCAGCCTCACGGTGGCACGCAGGGCCAGGCGGTGGACATCGAGATCCAGGCACGCGAGATCCTTCGGTACCGACAGCTGCTGGACGAGCTGATCGCGATGCACACCGGGCAGACCGTCGAGAAGATCACGAAGGATACGGACCGTGACTTCATCCTCACGCCGGACCAGGCGAAGGACTACGGGATCATCGACGAGGTGCTCAGCAGCCGTCGGCAGATGCCGGCGGAATTGACAGCGGCGGGCGTCGCAGGGGCGTAATATCGGGGCCACGACCGGGCGATGCCCGGTCGTGGCGTTTCGGAGAGAGCACCTCGAGTAGCGGCCACCAGGAACAGGCCACCAAGGATGGGCTCACCGGGAAGAGGCTCACCGAGAGAGAGGAAGGCTCGGGCCGATGGCGAAGTTCGGCGAGTCCGACCTGCTGAAGTGCTCGTTCTGTGGGAAGAGCCAGAAGCAGGTCAAGAAGCTGATCGCGGGTCCGGGCGTCTACATCTGTGACGAGTGCATCGACCTCTGCAACGAGATCATCGAGGAGGAGCTCTCCGACACCGCCGAGCTGAAGCTCGACGAGCTCCCGAAGCCGGCCGAGATCTACGCGTTCCTCGATGAGTACGTCGTCGGGCAGGACCAGGCGAAGAAGGTCATGTCCGTCGCCGTCTACAACCATTACAAGCGGATCCAGGTCGGCGCGAAGGATCAGGAGGTCGAGCTCCAGAAGTCGAACATCCTGATCCTCGGACCGACGGGCTGCGGCAAGACCTACCTCGCGCAGACCCTGGCCCGGATGCTGAACGTCCCCTTCGCGATCGCCGACGCCACCGCCCTCACGGAAGCCGGCTACGTCGGCGAGGACGTGGAGAACATCCTGCTGAAGCTGATCCAGGCGGCCGACTACGACGTGAAGAAGGCCGAGACCGGGATCATCTACATCGACGAGATCGACAAGATCGCACGCAAGTCGGAGAACCCCTCGATCACACGTGATGTCTCCGGCGAAGGGGTCCAGCAAGCCTTGTTGAAGATCCTCGAGGGGACGACCGCATCGGTGCCCCCGCAGGGCGGTCGCAAGCACCCGCACCAGGAGTTCATCCAGATCGACACGACCAACGTGCTGTTCATCTGTGGTGGGGCGTTCGCCGGACTCGACTCGATCATCGAGAGCCGCATCGGCCGGAAGGGCGTGGGATTCGGCGCCGAGGTGATGAGCCATCAGGACAAGGACCTCGGCGCGATCTTCGCCCAGGTGCTGCCGGAGGATCTGCTGAAGTACGGCCTGATCCCCGAGTTCGTCGGCCGGCTGCCTGTGCTCACCAGCGTCAACAGCCTCGACGAGTCCGCCCTCGTGGACATCCTCACTCAGCCGAAGAACGCGCTCGTGAAGCAGTACATGAAGTTCTTCGAGTTCGACGGCGTGGAGCTCGAGTTCACCGACGATGCGATGAAGGCGATCTCCGAGCAGGCGATCAAACGGGGCACCGGCGCCCGTGGACTCAGGGCCATCATGGAAGAGGTCCTGCTCAACGTGATGTACGAGCTGCCCTCCCGACATGACGTCACGAAGTGCCTCGTCGACCGCGACGTGGTGCTGACCGGCGTGAACCCCACGCTCGTCCCGCGAGCGAAGCAGGCCTCGAAGAAGCGCAGCGGCGGCGAGCGCCAGGAGAAGACGGCCTAGCCGGTTCCCTCCAGGGCGCGCGCGGCGGCCAGGCCCTGCGCGTCACCGATCGTGTCGAATGTGGCCGCCGCGCGCGCCGTCCAGTCCTTCGTCTCCTCGCTCTTCCCCGCGCTCGATGACGCGCGAGCGATGTCGAGCTGGGTCAGCGCTCGCTCCCAGGGCGTCTCGAGCGCCTCGAACGCTTCGGCAGCGCGTTCGAGACTGCGCCGGGCGCCGGCGAGATCGCCGCCGGCGAGCGACGCCCGACCTTCGAGCCGCTCAGCGAAGGCCGCGACGGACGGCGCGTCCGCCGCCTCCGCGTGCCTGCGCATCTGGGCGACGAGATCGGCCGCTCCGTCCCACTCCTCCGTCGCCGCGAGCCGTTCCGCCTCCGATTCCAACGCACCGCCCGCGTGGACCGCCCAGTTGTGCGGGCGGCGGATCCCCTTCGCCTGGGGGAGATCGCCCCTGATGACGAGGAACCGGAGGATGCTCGGGTAGAGGCGACCGGAGCTCTCGGTGACCATGCGAAGGATCGCTGCGGCGAGGGCATCGCTCCGGACGCGCTCGTCCCGCCGCTCGTAGATCACACCGGCCACCGCGAACGCATGCGTCGCGAAGTACGGTGGGTCGTCCTCGCGGTGCTCGAGCATCCGACGGATCGAGGCGAATCCTTCGAGTGCCTCGTCCCATCGGCCGAGCCGATAGAGCGCAGCGGTGCGCCAGGCGCTGATGTGGAGATCTGAGCTCGGGTCTCGCCCGGTGAGAGCCTCGAGCCCCGCATCGGCGATCTCGAGGGCCCGCGCGTAGCGCCCCATCTCGTAATGGGTCCACGCACCCATCCCGTAGAAGTCGCCCAACTCGAGGGGATCGGTCACCTCGTGGGTGATCTTGGAGCGTTGCTCCCAGATCGGAAGGGCTCTGCCGTACCAGCCCCGCGCCATCCACGGTCCGGTCGCTTGGTCGTAGGCCGCGGAGGCTCGATTCGGAAGACCCATCCGCAGAGCCATCTCCGCTCCCTGCAGGCCGGCCGCTGCGAGCTCCTCGAGCTCGGCCTCCGAGTAGCCCTCCGGTGAGAACGCGAAGGGCCATCCCGCTCTGATCCCGAGGAGCCGGATCCGCTCCTCCGTGTCGCCGGCCGGCAGATGGGCGATCCCGAGATCCCACAGTTCGCGAACGGTCTCTTCTGCGGGCATCTCGCCTCGCAGGGAACCCGGCCATCGAACCGCGACGTCGCAGCCGAGCGCCGCGAGACGCGCCACCCGGGTCCCGTCGGGAGGTTCCATGCGCGCCCGAGTGAACGCAGCCTCGCGGAAGTACCGCCAGGCGAGGTCGCCCGAATAGTCGGTGAAGAAGGCCATGGCCAGCATCTCGAGCGCATCCGTGCGCTCGAGATCGCCGGATGCCAGATCGAGTGCCTCTTCGGCGAGGCGCTGCGCCTTGCGGACCACCAGGCGACGCCGAGCTTCGTCGGAGGCCCGTAGCAGCCACCGGAAAGCGTCGACCCGGAGATCCTCCGCCGGTCCGCCGGGCATATCTCTCGAGAGCGCGACCGCGGTCGACAGGTGATAGGCGAGCAACTCGGACATCTCGCCCGCGCGATCGCCGGCCGTCGCTTCGATCCATCCGGCGACCGCGGCGTGCGCGTCCGTGCGTTCACGACGGGGGAGTGACTCGTACGCGACATCGCGGATCAGCACGTGCTTGAAGATCAGCTCCTGCTGTCCCGCGAGCGACGAGGTCAGTCGCGAGAGGACCAGCTCACGATCCTCCAAGGTCCGAAGAGACGCGTCGACGGTTTCATCCGGTAGGTGCGCGAGCAAGGCCACCGGGCCGGGCCAGAAGACGCGGCCGACCACGGCGGCGGCCTGGAGGACACGCTTGTCTTGACCATCGAGGAGATCGAACCGCGCCGCGAGAACCGCCTGCACGGTGTCGGGGATCACGACCTGCTCGATCTCGTCGAGGGCACGCCACCGGTCGCCCTCTCGAACGAGGTGTCCCTCGTCGATCAGTTGGCGCACGATCTCCTCCAGGAAGAAGGGGTTCCCCTCGGCCCGCTCGAGGATCCGGGCGTGCACCGATGGCGGGAGATCGTCGATCGTGAGCAGCTCGTGGACGAGCCGGTCCGCCTGCTCCGGCGTCAACGGATCGAGGGCGATCGAGGAATGGTTGCGCCGTCCGCCTCCCCACGCGGGGCGGATCGCGGCCAGGTCCGGCCTCGAGGGGCAGACGAAGAGCACCGGTCCCACGACGCGCTCCGACAGCTCGTCGAGCAGGTCGAGGAGCGCCGGATCCGCCCAGTGGATGTCCTCGACGATGACCACGAGCGGCGTCTCGGCGGCGAGCGCGGAGAAGAATGACCTCCAGCCGGCATGGACCTCCTGCCGCACCTCGCGGGGCTCCATCGACCCGAAGTCGAATTCGGGGTCGGCGACGTTCACCGTGAAGGCCAGGGCGGCGGTCACGCGCCCGGGATCGGAGGTCACGTCCTCGGTCAGCAGCTCGCGACCTGCCTTGCGGATCTTGTCGAGCGCGAGCTCCGGCGGGTCGGAGTCCAAGACCCCCGCGTGGCCCTTGAGGATCTCCGCGAGCGGCCAGTAGGTGATGCCCTCGCCGTACGGGAGGCAACGTCCCCGGACCACGGTGGCGCCATCTCGCTCCGCCCGGATCAGGAACTCCGATGTGAGTCGACTCTTCCCCACACCGGCATCGCCGTAGATCGTGACGAGGTTCGGCCTGCCCTCGCTCGCGGACCTCCGGAACATGGTCAGCAGCAGCGAGAGTTCCTCGTCCCGCCCGACCATCGGCGCATGGAGCCCAGGAACCCCGCGGTCCTGGATGGCGGCGGCCCCTTCGAGCAGCTCCATCGCGGGCACCGGCTGTCCCTTGCCCTTCAGGTCGAGCCTGGTCGCCTCCCCGAACCGGAAACCTCTCGCTCCGCGAGCGGTTCGGTCCGAAACCAGGATGCCGCCTGGCTCCGCGGCGCTCTCGAGTCGAGCCGCGACGTTGACCGCGTCGCCGGTGACCATCGGCTCGCCTGGCTGCGGATCGACGGACGCGAGCACCTCACCGGTGTTGACGCCGATCCGGATCTGCAATGTGACTCCGCGGGCCGTCCTGAGTCGGTCGTTCACCTCATCGAGCCGCTCCCGCATCCGGAGAGCCGCCCGAAGGGCGCGGATCGGGTCGTCCTCGTGCGCGGCCGGAACGCCGAACACGGCCATGACTGCGTCACCGATGAACTTCTCGACGGTGCCGCCCTCGGCTTCGATCTCCTCGCGCATCGCCGCGAAGTAGCTCGCCATCACCTCGCGGAGGTGTTCGGGATCGAGTCGTTCACCGAGCTCGGTCGAGCCGGTGACGTCGGCGAACAGGACCGTGACGACCTTTCGCTCCTCGGTTGCATCAGACGACCCGAGCGTCAACCCGCAGGCGGGACAGAATCGAGCATCAGGAGGGAGGTCCGAGCCGCAGCGCGGACAGGCGCTCACCGCCACGATGGGCCCGTCAGCTGACGGGATCGTGCTCGACGCGACGGAGTCGTGCGCAGAGCTCCACCAGCAACGCCCGGCTGATCGACGGGTACTCGGCCAGGAGCGGCAGGAACTGCCAGGACGTGAGGGCGAACGTCGTGGTCGGCTCCTCGGCTGTCACGGTCGCGGACCGGGGCTGTCCGTCCAGGAGTGACATCTCGCCGAAGTAGGTGCCGGGCCCGAGCCGCGCCCGTTCGTGGCCGTCGACGACCACCGAGACCTGGCCGTCCATGACCAGGTGGAATCCCGCCGCGCCACCGTCCTGCTCGGCGACCACCTTCCCGGAGTCGAAGTGGACCTCCTTGCCCACGGCGACGATCCGCTGGAGCTCCTTCTCGTCGAGTCCGCGGAAGATGGCGACGGTGCGCAGCTTGTCGATCAGGTCCTCGGCCATGACTTCCCCTCCCGAGGTGCTTCGCGGACGGTCGCCGGAGTATAGACATGCGCGTCGATACACTCGAACGCATGACCGGTTCCGGCACGGAGATGCCCACCCGCTACGACGCGGCCGCGGTCGAACCTCGGTGGGCGGAGACGTGGATCGAGCGCGGATACTTCCACGCGCAGGTGCCGGAGGACCCCGCCCGCGCGTACTGCCTCGTGATCCCGCCTCCCAACGTGACGGGTCGCCTGCACGCCGGACATGTCATCGGTCGCACCATCGAGGACATCCTGGTCCGGCGCGCACGGATGCGGGGGCTCGAGGCGCTCTGGGTGCCGGGCATGGACCACGCCGGCATCGCCACGCAGGTGGTGGTCGAGCGCGAGCTTCGCAAGGAGGGGATCGATCCGCGCGATCTTGGGCGCGAGGCGTTCGTCGAGCGCGTGTGGGCGTGGAAGGAACGGTACGGCGGCGAGATCATCGGCCAGCTCAAGCGGATGGGGGCGTCGCTCGACTGGGATCGGGAGCGTTTCACGATGGACGAGGGGCTCGTGGGGGCGGTCCGTGTCGCGTTCGTCCGATGGTACGAGCAGGGACTGATCTATCGGGGCGAACGGCTCGTCAACTGGTGCCCGACGGATCAGACGGGCCTGTCCGACTCCGAGGTCGAGCACGAGGAGGTCGACGGGGAGCTCCTCACCTTCCGATACCCGCTCTCCGACGGCTCCGGCCATGTCGAGGTCGCGACGACGCGGGTCGAGACGATGCTGGGCGACACGGGGATCGCGGTGCATCCTGACGACGAACGGTATCGAGACCTGGTCGGGACAACGGTGCGCCACCCGTTCGACGGACGTGATCTCCCGGTCGTCGCCGACGGAGCCGTCGATCCGTCGTTCGGGACGGGAGCGGTGAAGGTCACTCCCGCGCACGACCCCACCGACTTCGAGATCGCCCAGCGCGCCGGGCTCCCGCTGCTGAACATCCTCGATGCGGAGGCGCGCATCAACCAGAACGCGGCCGAGGAGTTCTACGGGCTCGGTCGGTACGACGCGCGACAAGCGGTGAGGGAAGCGCTCGAGAAGCTGGATCTGTTCGTGTCGGTGGCGCACCCTTACCGGCACTCCGTCGGCCATTGCTACCGCTGCCATAGCGAGATCGAGCCGTGGATGTCAGGACTCCAGTGGTTCGTCGCGGTGGACGGACTGAAGGGCCCGGCCACCGAGGCGGCGGTGGACGGCCGGATCACGTTCTGGCCCGAGCGCTGGAGGAAGGCCTACGTGAGCTGGTTGGACGGTCTGCGCGACTGGAACATCTCGCGACAGCTCTGGTGGGGGCATCGGATCCCCGCCTGGTACTGCCCGGATGGTCACGTCACGGTGTCGCTCGAGGATCCCGACGCGTGTGCGACCTGCGGCTCCGCGGAGATCGAACAGGACCCCGACGTCCTCGACACGTGGTTCTCCTCGCAGCTCTGGCCCTTCTCGACGCTCGGCTGGCCCGACGAGACGCCGGAGCTCGGGGTCTTCTATCCGAACGCGGTCCTCGTGACCGGCTACGAGATCCTCTACCTCTGGGTCGCGCGGATGATCATGTCGGGGATGTCGCTCGCCGGCGACATCCCTTTCCGCGACGTGGTGATCCACGGACTCGTGCGCGACGCGCACGGGCGGAAGATGTCGAAATCACTCGGCAACGTGATCGACCCCGTCGAGATCTTCGATCTCTACGGGGCCGATGCCCTCCGGTTCTCTCTGGCGCGGCTCGCGACCGGCGGGCAGCAGGACATCCCGCTCTCGGTGGACTCGATCCAAGGGGGCCGCAACTTCGCGAACAAGATCTGGAACGCGGCGCGGCTCGTCCTGGAGGCGTTGCCCGGCGGCGAGCCGCAGCTGCCACCGGACGAGCGGCTGACGGCGCCGCAGCGCTGGCTCCTCGCCCGGCACCAGCGCTGTGTGGCCGAGGTGAACGCGTCGCTCGACCGATACGAGTTCGCGGCGGCGGCGCAGGCCATGTATCGGTTCTTCTGGTCGGAGTACTGCGATTGGGGTCTCGAGATGGAGAAGGAGCGGCTCCGGTCCGATGACCCCGCCGTCGCCGACGATGCCGCCAACGTCCTGGCCTGGATCCTGGAGCGGACGCTCAGGCTCCTGCACCCGGTGATGCCGTTCGTGACCGAGGAGATCTGGCAGCGCTTCGGGATCGGCGAGACGATCGTGTGGGCCCCGTGGCCCGAGGCCGAGGAGTACGCCGGCCACGAGGTCCTCGGACACGACGCGGAGGCGGCCTGGCCGTTCGTCGAGGAGCTGGTGACCACCGTCCGCCGATTCCGGAGCGAACACGGGATCCCGTCGAAGACCCGTATCGAGCTCCGGCTGGTGGGACGGGAGACCGGGGCGGCTCGCTTCGCCGGGTTCGAGAGCGAGGTCATACGTCTCGCGGGTGCCTCCGACATCTCGGTCGTCACCGCGGGTGACGCCAGTGGGTCGGCTCGTCTCCTGGTGCAGGGCGAGACCGTGCTCGTGCCGGTCGGTGATCTGATCGACCTGGACGCCGAGCGGGAGCGACTCCAGAAGCGGCTGATGGAGTCCGACGAGGGACGCGCGCGGTCCGAGGCCAAGCTCGCCAACGCGGGGTTCCGGGACAAGGCGCCGGAGGACGTGGTGCTGGCGGAGAAGCTGAAGGTGGAGCGGTTCGAGCGCGAGGCCGAGTCGCTTCGGGAGCAGCTGGCCGAGCTCGGCTGATGCGGTTCGACGAAGCCGTCGCGCGGCTGGACCGGCGTCAGCCCGAGCACATGCCCGAGCCGAGCCTCGACAGGATCCGCGCGGTCTCCGGACTGCTCGACGATCCGCAGCTCACCTATCCGACGATCCACGTCACCGGGACGAACGGGAAGACGACGATCGCGCGGGCCGCTGCGGACATCTCCTGTGCGCACGGCGTGAAGACCGGCCTCTTCACGTCGCCGCACCTGCGCTCGGTGCGAGAGCGACTCTCGGTCTGCGGCGTGGAGATCTCCGAGGAGGACTTCGCAGAAGAGTGGCTGCACCTCGAACCGTTCCTCGAGTTGATCGACCGGGACGAACCGGGCGAGTCGACCTACTTCGAAGCGATCACCGCGCTCGCCTTCCTCTGGTTCGCGGACAAGCCCGTGGGGCTCGCGGTCGTCGAGGTGGGGATGGGCGGGTCGTGGGATGCGACCAACGTCGTGGCGAGTGACGTCGCCGTGATCGGCGAGATCGGCCTCGACCATCCCGAGCTCGGCTCGACGATCCGGGAGGTCGCGACCGAGAAGGCGGGCATCATCAAGCCTGGCAAGATCGTGGTCGTCAGGGAGCAGCCGGACGAGGCACTGAAGGTGATCGAGGCTCGAGCGACCGAGGTGGGCGCGACCGTGCTCCTGGAAGAGCGCGACTGGGAGGTGGAGGTGCGCGTGCCCGCGGTGGGTGGGCAGCAGTTCCGTGTCCGGGGCGTGCACGAGACGTACGACGAGCTGTTCCTGCCGATGTTCGGCGAGCACGCCGTGCGGAACGTGGGGGCGGCGATCGTCGCGATCGAGTCCGTCGTCGGCCACGCGCTCGATCCGGACGCCACCCGGGCCGCGATCGATGCCCTCCGCGATCCCCGGTCGCCTCGAGGTCATCACGCGGTCGCCACTGATCATCCTGGACGGAGCGCACAACCCGGCGGGCGCCGAAGCGCTCGCGCGAACGCTCTCCGAGTCCTTCACCTGGTCACGCATGCACGTAGTGCTCGCCGTGTCGTCGAACAAGGACGTCGACGGGGTGATCGCAGCGCTCGTGCCGCTCGCCGACGTCTGGTACCCGGCGCAGAACGAGAGCGTCCGGACCTTTCCGGCGGAACATGTCGCGGAGCGGATCGCGGCCGCCGCCGGCCGCGTCGCGGACCTGGGAACCGTGGAGGAGTCTCTCGCGGCGGCCCGCGACGCGGCCGCCGCGGCGGACCTCATCCTGGTGACGGGCTCTCTATACACTGTCGCGGACGCCCGACGGGCGCTGGGGGGATCCTGAGCGCATGGCCCCGAAGGACGCCCAAAAGGGCGTAAAGGAATCGACGCTGCTCATCGTCAAGCCGGACGGCGTTCGCCGCGGCTTGATCGGGGAGGTGCTCCGCCGTGTCGAGGAAGCCGGGCTCACGATCGACGACCTCCGAATGGAGACGATCGATCGTGCCACTGCGGAGGAGCACTACGGCGAGCATCGCGACAAGCCGTTCTTCGCCGAGCTCGTCGATTTCATCACCGGCGGTCCGGTCGTGGTGGCACGGGTCACGGGCGACAACGCCATCGCCGTCTGGCGAGACCTGATGGGACCGACGGATCCGGCGGACGCGCCCCCCGGCACGATCCGAGGCGACCTTGCCGAGATCATCAGCGAGAACATCGTGCACGGCAGCGACTCTCAGGAGTCGGCCGCCCGCGAGCTGAAGCTCTTCTTCGGCGAGTAGACGCGATCGATGGCGGGGCTCCAGGAGGCCTTCGAGCGCGTCGGTGCGAGCCTCGAGCACCATCTGACGGCATCGCACGCTGCCGGTGCTGCCCTGGCGGTCACCGATCGCGAGGAGATCCTCGGGGTCGTGGTGCGAGGGATGGCCGACGTCGCGTCGGCCGCCCCCGTCCGGCCGGAGACGCGTTTCCAGATCGGCTCGATATCCAAGTCGTTCGCCGCGATCGTGGCGATGCAGGAGGTCGACGCGGGCCGACTCGATCTGCACGTCTCGGTGAACGAGCTCCTGCCGTGGCTGGATCTTCCGGAGCCGTTCGGTCCGATCACGATGCATCACCTCCTCACGCACACGGCGGGTCTGCACACCGGAACGGAGGATGCACCGGGGTTCGCGGGCGCGATGCATCTCCTCCGTTCGAATCCGGCGACGTCGGCGCCCGGCGAGCGGTATCACTACTCCAACGACGGCTACAAGATCGTGGGTGCGGCGCTCGAAGCCGTCACGGGTCAGCCGATCCATGAGCTGCTCCGTCTCCGTCTCCTCGGGCCGCTCGGCATGACGGCGTCCGTCGCGGCGATCACCGACGAGATCTGGACCGATCACGCCACGGGGTACGAGCCGCTGCTCAGCGATCGCCCGGCGCAGCTCCGACATCCACTCGTGCCGGCGCCCAGGATCGTGTCGAACACCGCGGACGGCTCGATCGTCTCGAACGTGGTGGACATGTGCGCCTACGCGCGGTTGCTGCTCGCGCGCGGCGACCGGCCCGACGGACGCGGGGGCCGGATCTTGTCGGAGGAGGGCTTCGCGCGCCTGATGGCAGAGGCGGTCGAAGACGGCGAGCACGGACTGTACGGGTACGGGCTGTGGTACGAGGAAGTCGATGGTCGCAAGTGGCACGGTCATTCCGGTGGCATGGTCGGGTACACGGCGCTCCTCATCACGGTGCCGGAGGAGGGCCTCGCCTGCATGATGCTCCAGAACGGCGGGGGAGACAGGCGTCCGGTCGTCGGCGCCGCGCTCGCTGCGGTGCGCGCCGGCCTCGCCGGTGATCCGCTGTCCGAGCCATGGGCCCCACCCGCTCCCACGGAGATCCCCGGGGCGAACCGCTTCACCGGCACCTATGTCGGCGACGACGGCCGCACGCTCGTCGTTGAGGCGGAGGACGATGGGCTCTCGATGTCGGTCGGGCCGGTGTCCGCCCGCCTCGAGCGGGATCCCTTGGAGCAGCCGCACGAGACGTTCCTCGTCGCCCATCCCGCGTTCGAGCGGTTCCCGCTCGAGTTCCGGGGTGACGACTCCGGTCAAGTCGTCGAGGCGTTCCACGGGAACACCTGGTTCCGAGGGGATCGCTACGAAGGGCCGGAGCCGGGGGCGCCACCGGAGACGTGGCGTCGGCACGCGGGTCTGTACCGCAACGACGATCCCTGGAGCCCGGTGCTCCGGATCGTTCTGCGCAAGGGCCGACTGGCGATCACGTGGCCGACGGACACCGACAACGAGGAGAGCGGTGAGCTGGTGGCCCTCGACGACGGCTTGTTCGCGGTAGATGATCCTGCGTTGCCGCGACGGGTCCGCTTCGAGGGAGATGTGAACGGCGTGACGGCCGTGACGATCTTCAACGGCGGACGGTGGTACCGCTCCTTCGAGCCGTGAGCGGTGGGTCTCAGGCGACCCTTCGGAAGGCCACGCACGCGTTCTGCCCGCCGAAGCCGAAGGAGTTCGAAAGCGCCAGCGTCACGTCGAGCTCGCGCGCCTCGTTCGGGACGTAGTCCAGGTCACAATCGGGGTCGGGCGTCTCGTAGTGGATCGTGGGCGGCACCACGCCGCGCTCGATCGCGAGCGCACACACCGCGCCTTCGACCGCTCCCGCCGCGCCGAGCATGTGGCCGGTCATCGACTTCGTCGACGAGATCGCGACGCGATGCGCGATCTCGTCGCCGAGCACGGTCTTGATCGCGACGGTCTCGCTCGCGTCGTTCAAGGCCGTCGAGGTCCCGTGCGCGTTCACGTACCGGACGGCCGCCGGCTCCTCGCCGGCGTCCTCGAGCGCCCATCGCATGGCGAGCGCGGCGCCGGAGCCCTTCGGGTCCGGCGCCGTGATGTGGTGGGCGTCGTCGGACATGCCGTAGCCGGCCACCTCGCAGTAGATCCGCGCGCCGCGGGCCTTCGCGTGCTCCTCCGACTCGAGGATCAGTGCCGCCGCCCCCTCCGACAACACGAACCCATTTCGGTTCGCGTCGAACGGACGCGAGGCGGACTCGGGATCGGGGTTCTTCGTGAGCGCGGTCATCTGCGCGAAGGCCGCGACCGTGAGCGGGAGCGTGGCCGACTCCGACCCGCCCGAGATGCACACGTCCAGGTAGCCGTCGCGGATCAGGCGCATCCCCTCGCCGATGGCGTGGTTCGAGGAGGCGCACGCGGATACCGTGCAGTAGTTCGGCCCCGTGAGCCCGAACTTCATGGCGAGGTGTCCGGCGGCCGCGTTCGCCATCAGGGCTGGCACCATGAACGGCGACACGCGGCCGGGACCCTTCTCGAGCAGCACGCTGTGCTGCACGAGCAGCGTCTCGATGCCCCCGATGCCGGTCCCGAACACGATGCCGCCGCGCTCCGACGGCACCTCGGGGGTCCCCGCGTCCTCCCAGGCGAGCTTCCCGGCCGCGATCGCGTAATGCGAGAAGCGGTCGGTACGGCGGATCTCCTTCGGGTCGAGCCACCTTGCAGGCTCGAAGTCGTGGACGTCGCCGGCGACCTTCACCGGAAGGTCATCCGTGGGGAACCGGGCGATCTCGCGGACGCCGTTCCGACCACCGATCAGCCCGGTCCAGAACTCCTCGACGCCGGTTCCGACCGGCGTGACCGGCCCGATGCCGGTGATGACGACCTTCCGGCGTTCGGGGTCGCGCCCCCGGCGCCCCGCCTTCTGACCCGAGGCCATGACCGTCTAGGACACCCCGAGCTTCGTCGCGACGAGGTCCACGGCCTGGCCGACCGTTTTCACCGATTCCATCTCGTCTTCGGGGATCTCGATGCTCCACTCCTCCTCGAGGGCCAATACCGCCTCGACGAGGTCGAGCGAGTCGGCGTTCAGGTCCTCGGCGAACCGAGCGTCCGGGACGACTTGCGCCTCGTCGACGGCCAGCTGTTCGGCCAGCACCTTCTTCACCCTCGTCTCGATCTCCGGTCGATCCATCCCTCTTTCTCCTTCTCTCGTCCGCCGAGCCTATCGACGGATCCTCGCGACGACTAAGCCGTCAGACCCCCATCCACGGGGATCACGGCGCCGTTCAGGTAGGACGCCTCCTCGGACATCAGGAACCGGACGACCGCCGCCACTTCCTGCAGCGAGGCGGGACGGCGCATCGGCGTCTGATCGATGTAGAACGCGCGCGCCTCGTCGGTGAGGTGTGCGGTCATCTCGGTCTCGAGCAGGCCGGGGCAGAGCGCGTTCACGGTGATGCCTTTGGCCGCGACCTCGCGTGCAAGCGACTTCGTGAGACCGAGGAGGCCGGCCTTCGTCGCCGCATACACGGTCTGCCCGGCGTTGCCGTGGATCGCGACCGCGCTCGACATGTTCACGACCCGACCCCATTTCTCGCGCAGCATCCCTCGGAGGGCGGCGCGGGAACACAGGAACGAGCCGCGCAGGTTGGTGGTCATCGTCCGCTCATACTCCTCCATGGAGTACTTGATCAGGAGTCCGTCCCGCGAGTATCCCGCGTTGTTCAGCAGTCCCGTGACGGCACCGGCCTCCGCGGACACACGGCGGAACGCTTCCTGGACGCTCGACTCGTCGGTCACGTCGAGGTACACGGCCATGCCGGGCGTCCCCGCGGTTGCGAGCGCTTCCACCGTCTCCTTCGCGTCTGCCTCGCGGGTGCGATAGCCGACGGCGACTGTCCACCCGGCCGCGGCCAGTGCCTCGGCGCACGCACGCCCGATGCCGCGCGATCCCCCCGAGACGACCACGACCTTGGAGCTCACGCGGACTTCTCCTGCATCGTCCAGCGGACCAGGGTGGCACCCCAGGTGAGCCCCGCGCCGAACGAGGTGAACAGCACGAGGTCGCCCTCCTTGATCCTGCCCGCGTTCCACGCCCGCGAGAGCGCGATCGGGATGGAGGCGGCGCTCGTATTGCCGACCTCGGCCACGTCGAGCACCGAGCGTTCGGCGGGGATCCCGAGGCGCTCCGCGACCGCGACCATGATGCGGGCGTTCGCCTGGTGGGGGATCAAGACGTCGACGTCGGCCGGCGTGTGATCCGACTTCTCGAGGAGCTCGCGGCAGGCGCCGGCCATCTCGGTCACCGCCCGCTTGAAGACCTCGCGACCCTTCGGCATACGGATGTTGTGGTCGCGGGCCTCGACGGTCTGATGCGAGGCGGGCATGCGGGTCCCGCCGGCGGGCATCATCAAGATGCCGGCCGCGGTCCCGTCGGCGCCGAGGATGGTGCCCTCGATCCCGGGCCTGTCGGATGCCTGCACGATCACGGCGCCGGCGCCGTCGCCGAACAGGATCGAGGTGGTCCGGTCCGTGAAGTCGAGGATCCTGCTGAAGATCTCGGCGCCTACCAGCAGGACCGTGTCCGCCATCCCCGCCTGAACGAACGCCGTGGCGCTCGCGAGGCCGTAGCTGAACCCTGCGCAGGCGGCGTTCACGTCGAACGCGGGGCAGCGCACCCCGAGCTTCTCCTGCGCCCACACCGCGGTCGCCGGGAACGGCGTGTCCCCGGTGACGCTCGCGACGACGATCATGTCCAGCCGGTCGGGGGTGATCGCGGCGGTCTCCAGCGCTCCCCGGGCGGCATCGACCACGAGGTCGGAGGTGTCCACGCCGTCCTCCACGAAGTGGCGTGCCTCGATCCCCGTTCGGTCCCGGATCCACTCGTCGCTGGTCTCGATCTTGTCCTCGAACCACGAGTTCGGGACGAGTCGAGGGGGGAGGGTGGACCCGACGCCGGTGATGGTGGCGCTCCTGGTCACGGCCGGAGCATAGCCGCTGCTCGACCCAGGGCCATCGCCGTTGTCAGGCCCAGGCCATCGCCGTGCGTCAAGACGGCCCGGTCGCGCCCGACGCGGCGGCGCGGGCGTCCTCGGGGGAGCCGATCGCGCGTGCCGCCGCGTCGGGCACGATCCGTTTCATCAGCTTCGTGAGGACGTCGCCGGGACCGGCCTCGAGGAACGAGGTCGTGCCCGCGTCCGCGAGCGCTCGCACCGACGTTGCCCACTTGACCGGCGAGACGACGTGTCGCTTCAGCGATGCCCGCAGCTCTTCGGCGTCGGACACCAGCGCACCGGCGACGTTCTCGGCGACCGGCAACCGCGGCGCCGAGAAGTCGATCGCGTCGATCCGCTCGTCGATCGCGGCCCGCGCCGGCTCCATCAACGGCGAGTGGAACGCGCCGGCGACGGGCAATCGGATCGCACGGATCTTCCGTTCCTTCGCGAGTTCCTCGGCCCGCTCGATCGCGGGCACCGAACCGGAGATCACGGACTGCGCGGAAGAGTTCTCGTTCGCGACGACGAGCACGTCGTCGCGTCGAACCTCGTCGCACAACGCGGCCGCGTCCTCGGCGTCCACGCCGAGGAGCGCGGTCATCGTGCCCGGTCGCTCCTCGCCGGCCAGTTGCATCGCGGCGCCGCGCACGACCACGAGGTCGAGCGCGTCGTCGAGCGGCACCACGTCCGCCGCGACCAGCGCGGCGAACTCACCGAGCGAATGCCCGGCGACGCCGGCGAACGAGGCGCCTTCTGCCTCCAGCACACGGAAAGCCGCCACGTCGCACGCGAGGAGCGCCGGCTGCACGAACTCCGTCGTCGCGAGTGCCGACGTGTCGTGACACCCGGCGACCACGTCCCGGCCCATCGAGGACGAGGCTTCGTCGAGGATCGCCCTCGACGCCGGATGTTCCGTCCAGGGATCCGCCATGCCCTCGAACTGCGATCCCTGCCCCGGGAACAGGGCCGAATGCTGCGTTCCTGTGGACTCCGTCGCGTCGTTCATGTGCTCAGGTTGCCACGAGGGAGCGAACCCTGTTCAATCAGGGCGAACCGCATGGCCGAGAGGGTTCAAAGATCTTCTTCCCCCACGCCCCGACCACAGGGTGCGGAGGGGGTATTGGGGTTCCTTGGTCGCGACATGGCCGTCGACCTCGGGACGGCGAACACGCTCGTCTACGTGCGTGGACGCGGAGTCGTCCTGAACGAGCCGTCCGTCGTTGCGATCAACACCCTTACTGGAGCCATCCTTGCCGTGGGAGCCGAGGCGAAGCGGATGATCGGCCGCACCCCTTCGCACATCCAGGCCGTTCGGCCGCTGAAGGACGGAGTCATCGCCGACTTCGACGTGACGGAGAAGATGCTCCGGTACTTCATCCAGCGGGTGCACAAGCGCCGTCTCCTCGCCAAGCCTCGCGTGGTCGTCTGCGTGCCTTCCGGCATCACGGGGGTCGAGCAGCGCGCCGTCGAGGAAGCGACGATCGCCGCCGGAGCGCGTCGCGCGTACATCATCGAGGAGCCGATGGCGGCGGCGATCGGCGCCGGCCTCCCGATCCACGAGCCGACCGGGAACATGGTCGTGGACATCGGTGGAGGCACGACCGAGGTCGCCGTGATCTCGCTCGGTGGCATCGTCACGTCCACGTCGATCCGCATCGGCGGCGACGAGCTGGACGAAGCGATCATCCAACACGTCAAGAAGGAGTACTCGCTCCTGCTCGGCGAACGGACCTCGGAGGCGATCAAGCTCGCGATCGCGTCGGTCTACCCGATGCCCGAGGAGCTCGTCGCCGAGATCAAGGGCCGGGACCTCGTGTCGGGCCTGCCTAAGACCATCACGATCGCCGCCGAGGAGATCCGCCGGGCGATCGAAGAGCCGGTGAATGCCATCATCGACGCCATCAAGACCACCCTCGACCGCACCCCTCCCGAGCTCGCGGCCGACATCATGGATCGCGGGATGGTGCTGACGGGCGGTGGCGCTTTGCTGCGCGGCCTGGACAAGCGCCTCCGCCACGAGACAGGGATGCCCGTCCACATCGCCGACACACCGCTCCAGGCGGTCGTGCTCGGCTCGGGCAAGTGCCTCGAGGAGTTCGAGGTCCTGCAGCGGGTCCTGGTGACGTCGACCAATCGGCGGTAACCCGCCGTCGTGGCTATCCGGCAGCGCACCCGCTCCGCCCGCCTCCTCGTGGTCACTCTCGTGGCGGCATCGCTCGCGATCATCACCGTCGACTACCGCGCCGGCGAGGAAGGACCTCTCGCCTCGGCCGGGCGGATAGCCAGCAGCGCCATCGCCCCTTTGCAACAGGCGGTCTCGAACGTCGTGCAGCCCGTCAGCAACTTCTTCAGCAGCCTCGCGGAGCTCCCGGCCCTCTCCCGTCGCAACGGTGATCTCCAAGCCCAGGTGGACGACCTGCGGACCGTCCAGCAGCTGAACCAGGAGCTCAGGCGTCGGATCGAAACCCTCGAGCAGCTCTTGGGCCTGCAGACGATCACCTCCCACACGATCGCCGCGCGGGTGATCGGCAGCGGGGTCTCGAACTTCGAATGGGACATCACGATCGATCGGGGCTCGGACGACGGCATCGAGGTCGACATGCCGGTCGTGACGGGAGCCTCGGACGGTCCTCGCCTCGTCGGTCGGGTCATCCGCGTCACCCCGATCTCCTCGGTGGTACAGCTCGTCATCGACCGGGACTTCGCCGTCGCGGGGCGGCTCTCGACGTCACAGGAAGCCGGACTCGTTCTCGGTCGCGGCGAGGAGGACCTTCGCATGGGGCACCTGAGGCCCGGGATCGAGGTCGGCGAGACCGAGCCCGAGTCGGTCTTCACCGTGGGCTACGAGGTGAACGGTCAGCCCGGCCTGTACCCCGCGGGGATCCTCATCGGCACGGTTTCCCGTGCGTTCAGCGAGCCCGACGCCGTCGAGTCGTTCGTCACGATCCGCCCCGCCGTCGACTTCTCGACGTTGCAGCACGTCCTGGTGATCGCACGGGACACCGCGCAGGCAGGGTCCCCGTGAGGAGGACCATGGTCATCGTCGCCGTCACCGTGACCGCGCTGCTGCTGCAGACCACCGTCTTCCCGGAGCTCACGCTGCTGGGAGTGAAGCCGGAACTCCTCTACCTCGTCACGGTCGTCTTCGCCGCCCTCCAGGGACCGGCGGAAGGCGCCGTCGTCGGCTTCGTCGGCGGTCTCGCCCAGGACTTCATGCTGAACATGCCGAAAGGGATCACGGCGCTCACGCTCACGATCCTCGGCTACACGGTCGGACTGGCTCGCCAGTACATCGCCTCGCCCTCGCCCCTGTTGCCCGCGGTCCTGGTCGCTCTCGGCACGGCCGGTGGCGTGGCGTTCCATCAGGCGGTGGCCTTCCTCCTCGGAGAGGAGGAAGGCCCGTTCAGCTACGTGGCGAAGGTCGTCGTGCTCACGGCGATCTACGGTGCCGTCCTGACGCCGATCTTCTTCCCAGTGCTCCGCCGGGCTGCGACCGCGACCCACGCCGGAAGGGTGGTGCGCTTCTAGATGGAGCGGTCGGGATCGAGGCTCAAGATCCTCGCGTTCGTCGTCGCGTTCATGTTCGTGGCGCTCTCGACTCGTCTGTGGTTCCTCCAGGTCCTCGCGGGGCCGCAGCACGATCGTGACGCGCGCGACAACTCGCTCCGGACGGTCGCGACCGACGCACTGCGGGGCGACATCCTCGACCGAGATGGAAGGCGCCTCGTCCACAACCGGATCAGCCTCGAGGTCCGCATCAAGCGCGACCAGCTCGGGGACGAGGCGGAGGCGACCCTGGCCCACCTGTCGGAGATCCTCGGCGTCCCGGCTCAGGAGCTCGGCGAGGAGCTCGACACGAAGCTCTACTACAGCTACCAGCCCGTTCCCGTCGCCGAGTTCGTCCAAGAGCAGGTCTACTTCAAGGTGCGCGAGGAGCCGGAGAAGTTCCAGGGGGTCGAGGTCGTCGAGCAGAGCGTCCGCAGCTACCCGCAGGGGCCGCTCGCGGCACACCTGGTCGGATGGGTCGGTCAGATCAATGCCGAGGAGATCGACGATCCGCTCTTCGCCGGCTACGGCCCCTCGGACCTCGTCGGGAAGGCCGGGATCGAGGCCACCTACGAGCGATGGCTTCGAGGGAAGCCGGGCGAAGAGCGGTTCCTGGTCAACTCCGACGGAGAGGTCCTCCGCGAGTTCGACCCGAGGCCGGCGGAGCCCGGTCACGACCTCCAGCTCTCGCTCGACCTCGACGTCCAGCGGATCGTCGAGGACGAGCTCGCCGCCGGGCTCCTACGCGCGCGGACCGTCTTCGACACGAGCACGGGCAGGAATCTGGCGGCGAACGCCGGCGCCGTGGTCGTCCTCGATCCCAACACGGGCGGGATCGTGTCGATGGCGTCGTGGCCAACCTTCCGCCCGTCCTGGTTCGTGAAGGGCCTGTCTCCGGAGCAGGATCACTTCCTCAACGCGAGCAGGGCCGCCCCATCACTCAGCCGGGCCATGCAGATCACGTATGCACCGGGGTCGACCTTCAAGCCCTTCGTGGCGCTCGCGGCTTTGAAAGAAGGGCGCGCCGCGATGGGCGGGTACTACGACTGTCCCGCCGAGTACGTCCACCCGGGGGACGAGTCGGGCACGATCTTCCACAACTGGGACGGGGTCGGATCCGGGTCACTCTCGATCGCCCAGGGGCTCAAGGTCTCGTGCGACACGCAGTACTACCAGTGGGGGAGCGACTTCTACTACCTGGATGCGCAGACGAACAGGCAGGAGCTCCAGCGGCGCGTGAGGCAATGGGGGTTCGGGCAACCGACCGACGTCGATCTGCCGGCCGAGGCGGCCGGAACCGTGCCGGATCGGAAGTATGTGACGGAGCATCGCGCGCGCTACCCGGACGGGTGGATCCCGGGCATCGACATCCTGCTCGCGATCGGTTCGGGTGAGATGAAGGCGACCCCGTTGCAAGTGGCGCGGGCGTACGCGGCGCTCGCGAGTGGCAAGCTCTGCCGGCCTCACCTGGTCTCCCAGATCAAGGACGGCGAAGGTCGCACGGCCAGGAAGATCGGAGGCCATTGCCGCCGCATCCCCTACACGGAGGCGGAGCTCAACTACATCCGCGAAGCGCTGCGGAGCGTCACCACGGGCGGCACCGCGTCATCGGTCTTCGCCTCGTGCTCGCTCGACGTCGCCGGGAAGACCGGGACCGCCGAGCGACCGCCCTTCCAGGACACGTCGTGGTTCGCCGGCATCGTACCGGCGGAGCGACCCGAGTACGTGGTCGTGGCCACCGTGGAGCAAGGAGGCTTCGGGGCGGAGACCGCCGCCCCGATCGTCCGCAACATCATGTCCAGGATCTATCGCACCCCGTGCGAGGGGCCGGCGCTGGGGGAGGCCGAGGACTGATGGATCTCGTCGCGGGGCGCGTGTACGCCGACGAGCGGCGGCCGATCCGCCACATCGACGGCTTCCTCCTGCTCGTGACGACCATCCTCCTGCTGCTCGGATTCTTCCTCATCTACTCGGCGACCAACCAGACCCTCGATCAGGACCGGCTCGATCCGTTCCTGCGCGTCAACAAGCAGATGGTCACGGCCGCGATCGGGGTCGTCCTGATCCTCGTGATGGCCACGTTCGACTACCGGTTCCTGAAGGTCTACGCCGGCTTCATCTACGCGGGAGTCGTGGTGACCCTGCTCTTGGTGCGGGTTCCCTTCCTCGGGTCATCGCAGGCCGGCGCCCAGCGCTGGTTCGAGGTGGGGGGATTTCAGATCACGCCGTCGGAGTTCGCGAAGCTCGGGTTGATCGTGATGCTCGCCGCGAGCCTGTCGGAGATGAGGCACTCGCTCCCCACCATCCAGGACGTGATCCGTCTCTGTGGCGTCGTGCTCCTGCCGCTGGCGCTGGTGTTCACGCAACCCGACATCGGCACGTCGATCGTCATCGTCGCGATCGCCGCCGGGATGTTCCTGGTCGCGGGCGTGAGCGGCCGGCATCTGGCCGCCCTCGTCGTGATCTGCCTGGTGCTCATCGCGGCCGCGTTCCAACTGGGGGTGATCAAGGAGTACCAGTTGGATCGCCTCCGCGCGTTCATCGATCGTGAGAACACGCCCGCCGACGTTCGATACAACCTCGACCAGGCGGAGATCGCCGTCGGGAGCGGAGGGCTGTTCGGGCAGGGGTACCTCCATGGGCGGCAGACGACCCTCGACTACGTGCCCGAGCAACACACCGACTTCATTTTCACGGTGGCAGGGGAGGAGTTCGGGTTCGTCGGGGCGGTGTTCGTGCTCACGCTGTTCGCCCTGCTGCTGTGGAGATCGATCCGGATCGCGTTCCTGTCGAAGGACCCGTTCGGGACGTACCTGGCAACCGGCGTCGCGATCATGTTCGCGGTGCAGATGTTCGTGAACATCGGCATGGTCATCGGCATCATGCCGATCACGGGGATCCCCCTGCCGTTCCTGTCCTACGGAGGAAGCTCCATGCTGGCGAGCTGCATCGGAGTGGGGATCCTGCTCAACGTGCACATGCGCCGCTTCAAATAGCCGAGGGTCTCGCGACCGACGGAACGGCGGCGAACGGGCTCATCGAGACCCGCCAGAGGAAAACCGAGCCGTGGGGACCGGTGTGTTCGAGCGTGACGTCGCCATCCATCGCCCGCGCGGACATCCGGGCCACCGTCAGCCCCAGCCCCACTCCCTGGTGCGTCCGGGTGTGGAGCTCCTCTGCCTGCTCGAGCGGCTCGAAGATCCTGTCCAGCGCGTCTTCCGTGATCCCGGGCCCCTGGTCGATGACCCGTACCTCGACCCCTGCCTGCGACTCGTCGATCCGCACGATCACCTGTGCGAGCTCGTCAGAGAATTCGAGCCCGTTCTCCACGAGCTCCTCGAGGATGCGCAGGGCGGCCACCCGGTTGAGCGTTGCGAGCATCGGCCGCCCAGGAGTTTCGATCTTGACCCGGGGAGAGATCCTCGCGATCTCCTCCGCGATGTCGATCACGTCCGTGTACTCCGTGAGCCCCGCCTCGACCACGCCTTCGAGCCGGGCGACCAGACGTGCGAGCCCCTGCGCGCGCATCACGAGCGCACTCAGCATCTCGTCCCGCTGCTCGAGGGTCCCGGTCCCCTTCGACAGCGTTTGGGCCATGCCCAGGATCACGGTCACGGGCGTGCGGAGCTCGTGGCCCAGGCGGCTCACCAGCTCGTGACGGCGGGCGGCCCGCTCCAGCAGCGCCTCCTGTGCCAGCTCGAGCTGGCGAGCACGGCGGCGCTCCCGTTCGAGTGCCTCGGTGAGCTCCCCGATCACGCGTGGGGTCACCTCGGAGGAGATCACGCCGCCGCCGGCGGCCGCCTGACGGATCGCGTGGAAGATCTCGTCGCTGTCGGAGTCCTTCAACACGTAGCACGAAGCGCCCGCCACCAGCATCTCCCGGACGGCGTCCTGGTCGTCGACACCGGTCAGGGCAACGATGCCGATCTCCGGGAACGCCGATTTCAGCCGGCGAGTCGCCTCGATCCCGTTCATCTCCGGCATGCGGACGTCCATCAGGACCACGTCGGGCTCGGTTTCCTCCACGAGGCTCATCGCGTCGATGCCACTGGACGCGGTTCCGACCACGAGGAGCTCCTCTGTTCCCAGGAGCGAGGTAAGGGTCTCCCTGAAGCCGGGATTGTCATCAACAACGACAACTCGGATCTGGGGACGGGAAGCCGGAGCCACGGGGAGGGTATCGAGGGCCATCACATGAAGTGTCGGCACGTGGGGGTATCCCTCGCTATCCCACGCCTGCCGGGTTCCCTCGGGGGGACGGGGGACGCTCTTTCCTAGCTAAGAAGGACTAGCTCACAACGAGGATGCCTCTGGAACGGGGGGACGCCGATGGGCACCCTCCAGCACGGATCCCGTGGTTCCGAAGCCCGCTACCCGCTCAAGACCCGATGGACTGTTATCCTTGCTGCACAGACGTGCCCCACCCGGGCCGGCAGCCGACCCGCGCCGCCCGAGATGGGGGAAGAAGCGAGTTGAGGTGGCGCGCGACGCCGCCGGCGACCTCACCCCGAGGATCGCCAGGCAGGCGGCGCGGCCCCGGACAGGAACGAACGGTTGTACGAGCAGGTCTTCAGCCCCGCACGCGGCAGGTGCCGCTGCGTGGGCGACGGAACATCCATCGCGCAAGACCGCGCCCCCGCAGCCGACGGTGCCGGATCCGGATCGCCCCCTCGCTCCGAGCGAAGGGAGTAACAGATGGATCGAGAGACCGAAGCCGCTGCGCCACAGGCGCCGGCAACGAACGGCCTCCCCCCGATCTTCCAACGGCCGACCTACCCGTCGGGTGAACCGGCGACCCGCGCCCCCGAGCGCGCGCCGGAGGAGCCGCGGGAGCGGACCCCGGAGGAGCAAGCGCCCAGGAACAGAACCCCGGTCCGGGAGCGCGCACCGGAAAGGGAGCGAGCGCCGGGAAGAGACAGAGCGGAGCAGGAGAGGACGCCCACGAGGCAGAAGGCCGACGCCCCCGAACGGCCGAGGGACGACGGGGCCGAGGACCGGTCAGCATCGCGGACGCGGTCCGACGAGGGCGAGTCCACGGGCTCGCCATCGACCCGCAGGCGCAGCCGCGGCGGGCGCGGCCGGGGAGGCCGCGGCCGGGGCGGCGGATCCGGGTCAAGCTCGACCGGCGGCGACGCGGCTGGATCGGCCGTCGACGCCCCGGAGCGGACGAGCCGCCACGCCTCCGAGCCTGACGACGACGGAAATGACAGAGAACGAGACGGGCTCGACGCCGAGCAGCGACGCCGCCAGGGCGGACGTGGGAGAGGCAGCCGCAGCGGCGCGACCCGAGAGCCTGCGCAGACCCCCGCCGGTCAGCGGGACGACGCGCAGCCGGATGCCGCTGCTGCCTCGGGCGCGTCCTCGGGAGAAGACGGCGCCGAGACCGGTTCGTCGAAGCGGCGAGGCCGCCGGGGCGGCCGGGGCCGCAAGAAGTCGGGAGAAGCGCCCGCGACGGAGGCGCCGGCGCAGCCGGAGCGCTCGCGCGGCCCAAGGACCCTCGAGGAGCAAGTGGCGTCGGGCGGGCCGACCCGCGGTCTCCGGTCGCGGACGCTCCGAGGCCGTGGTGGCAGGCGCCAACGCGAACCACAGATCACGCCGCCCCGGATCACGGACAAGCTCATGGTCATCACCGAGCACGGGGATCGGGATCAGATCGCCGTGCTCGAGGAGAACGTGCTCGTGCAGCACTACGTCACGCGTCGCGGCGCACATTCGATGGTGGGCAACGTCTATCTCGGCCGGATCCAGAACGTCCTGCCGGGGATGGAGGCCGCCTTCGTCGACATCGGCCGGGGCCGCAACGGCGTGCTCTATGCCGGCGAGGTGAACTACTCGCCCGAAGACCTGGACGGAGGGCGGCCGCCGCGGATCGAGCAGGTGCTGAAGTCCGGCCAGGCCGTCATGGTGCAGGTCACGAAGGACCCGATGGGCGGCAAGGGCGCCCGGCTCACGGCGCAGGTCTCGTTGCCGGGTCGCTTCCTCGTCCTCGCGCCCGACCAGGACGTGTCGGGGATCTCGCGGCGGCTGTCGGACGACGCCCGCAAGCGTCTCAAGGCGATCCTGAACAAGGTGAAGCCCAAGGCGCACGGGGTGATCGTTCGGACGGCGGCCGAGGGAGCTTCCGAGGAGGAGATCACGCAGGACCTCGAGAGGCTCATCGCGCTCTGGGAGCAGATCCAGAAGTCGGCGAAACGCGCCAAGGCGCCCGCGGAGCTCTACGAGGAGCCGGAGCTCACGGTGCGAGTGGTTCGTGACCTCTTCACCGACGAGGAGTTCCGAGGTCTCGTCACGGACTCCGAGCGCATCTACGACAAGGTGATGGAGTACGTGCGCGACGTCGCGCCCGATCTCGAGTCGAAGGTCACGCTCCATCGCGGACCTCTGTCCGCCTTCGAGGAGCACCGGATCGTCGAGCAGATTCACAAGGCGCTCGACCGGAAGGTGTGGCTCCCCTCGGGTGGCTACCTGATCATCGAGCAGACAGAGGCGATGACGATCGTCGACGTGAACACCGGCAAGGCAGTCGGGAAGACCAACCTCGAGGAGACGGTGCTCACGACCAACCTCGAAGCTGCCCGTGAGGTTGCGCGCCAGCTCCGGCTACGAGACATCGGCGGCATCATCGTGATCGACTTCATCGACCTCCTGCTGGAACAGAACAAGCGTAAGGTCGAGGACACGATGCGCGAGGCCCTCGCGATCGACAAGACGCGGTCCCAGGTCTTCGAGATCGGCCCCCTTGGGATCATGCAGATCACCCGGAAGCGCGTGTCCGGCGGGCTGGTCGACTCGTTCTCCGAGACCTGTCCCCACTGCGAGGGGCGCGGCATCATCGTGAACTACGACGCGAGCTAGCGAACCCAGAACGCGAGACGAGAGGAACCCACCATGTACGCGGTGATCAAGACGGGCGGCAAGCAGCACAAGGTGCAGGCCGGCGACGTGATCGAGGTGGAGAAGCTGGTCGCCGACGGGGAGACGGTGGAGTTCCATCCGCTGCTCGTCGTCGACGACGACGGCAAGACCCATGTCGGCGCCGAGGCGGCCAAGGCGGTCGTGACCGCGAAACCCCTGGGAGAGAAGAAGGGCGAGAAGGTGAAGGTCTTCAAGTACCGGCCCAAGTCGGGGTACTCGAGGAAGGCCGGCCATCGCCAGCTCGTGACGATGCTCGAGATCACCGAGGTGAAGATCCCGGCGCGTCGCGCGAGCTCCGGAAAGAAGGACGAACCGAAGGCCGACGCCGCTCCCGCAGCGGCGTCCGACTAGCTGGTAGCCTCGACCGACCATGGCACACAAGAAGGGCGGCGGCTCGTCCCGGAACGGCCGGGACTCGACCTCGAAGCGACTCGGGGTGAAGGCGTTCGGCGGTGAGGCTGTCGCCGCCGGCTCGGTCATCGTGCGCCAGCGCGGGACCAGGATCCACCCGGGCGAAGGCGTCGGCAAGGGCGGCGACGACACCTTGTTCGCGCTGCGCGCCGGGAGGATCGAGTTCCACGAGTCGCGGGGCCGGAAGTACGCGTCGGTCCTCGCCGACGCTTAACTCGCCCGCTTCGCCCGCTCCGTCACCTCTTCGGCCCACGCTTTGACCACGTGCCTGCTCGTGGCGCTCGTCGATCGCAGGTAGCCGAGGTTCATGCGCGCGACCTGACGCTTCGAAGGCGTGGCGCGCGTGAACGGCCCGAGTGGTCCTCGAGGATCGATCGTGGGGGACCGGGGCAGCGGATCGAGTGGCGGGGGCTGGGAGAAGTAGAAGGCGGTCTTGCGGTCCTGGCCGTCCTTCCGCCAGTCGACCAGCAGGACCGGAGACCCCTTGATCCTCTTGGCGCGGCGGATCGCGCCGTAGTCGAACCGGACGTCGACCCCCGTCTTGCGTTCGAGGAACTCCAGGCTGCGTTCTCCGAGACTCAGCGTTCCCCGGACCTCGGTCGGCCGCGATCGGACGCCGAGGTGCACCATCCAGACGTCTACCGGCTCGACCACGAGCCAATCTTGGCCCGTCCTCGTCCAGTCGACCACACGTGCCGACCCACCTAGGCTGTTCGACATGACGTTCGTGGACGAGGTCGACGTGGAGGTGCGCGCCGGTCGCGGTGGCGACGGCTCCGCCGCGATGGGCAGCGAGCCCTTCAAGCCGAAAGGAGGACCGGACGGTGGCGACGGCGGCCGAGGGGGCGACGTCGTCTTCCGTGCGTCCCGCAACGTCCATGACCTGGCATGGTTCGCCGACCATCCGCATCTCCGGGCTGGCCCCGGAAAGGCGGGCGCGCGGGGCCGCCGAGACGGGGCGAAGGGGAACGATCTCGTGGTCACGGTTCCTGATGGCACGGTGGTCTTCGACGACCGTGGGCTTCTCGCCGACCTCGTCGGGGAGGGGTCGGAGGCCGTCGTCGCTCGAGGCGGACGCGGCGGGCGCGGCAACGTTCGCTTCGCAGGTCCGAAGAACCGCGTGCCGAAGACCGCCGAGGCGGGGGAGGACGGTGAGGATCGGCGGGTGCAGCTGGAGCTCCGCACGGTGGCCGACGTCGGTCTGGTCGGACTGCCCAACGCGGGGAAGTCCACCCTCCTTTCCCGGCTGACGGCGGCGACGCCGAAGATCGCGGACTACCCGTTCACGACGCTCACACCCAATCTGGGCGTCGCCGAGGCGGGCGGGGAGCGGTTCGTGGTGGCCGACATCCCCGGACTGGTCGAAGGCGCACACCGAGGGAAGGGACTCGGCCATCGGTTCCTGCGCCACGTCACCCGGTGCCGAGCGCTCGTCCTCGTGGTGGACCTGTCGTCCGCCGATCCGGTCGCTGACCTTGACACCCTTCGCGAGGAGCTCCGCGCCTACGATCCCGATCTCGCTGACCGGCGGTCGCTCCTCGTCGGCACCAAGGCGGACCTCGTGGACGATCCACAAGCGGCGGCCGATGCGATCCGGTCGCTCCCGGTGTCGGCGGTGACGGGCGCAGGGCTCGACCTCCTCACCGCGCAACTGGAGACGCTCTCCCGTCAGGCGGCCGCCGAGCAACCTCCTCGCGCCCCGTACGTCGTGCTGCGTCCCGGCAGACCGCGGTTCATCGTCGCCCGCGAGGACGGCGGTTGGCGGGTCACCGGTCGCAACGTCGAGCGTTGGGTGCGGGAGACGGACCTCGACGACGAGCGGCAGCTCACACGCCTGCAACGGCAGCTGATCAAAGAGGGCGTCGAGCGTCAGCTGATGAAGGCGGGCGCTCGCCGCGGCGACGAGATCCGCATCTCCGACCGCGCCTTCGAGTTCCTTCCCGGTGACGATCTCCCCGCGGACCGACAGGAAGCCTGAGCGATGGACGTCGCCGGGCTGCTCGCGGAGGAGGAGCGAGGATGGCTCGAGCTCACCGAGGCCTTCGGCGACGTGCCGCCCGAGCGATTCGAGGAGCCTTCGGTCACGGACGAAGGATGGTCGCCGAAGGACGTCATGTATCACGTCGCCGCGTGGGCCGAGGAGGCATCCACCGTCCTGGGGCGGATCGCCGCGGGGACCCACCGGGAGAACGATCCCGACACCCAGGCTCTCAACGAAGAGTGGTTCGAGCAGGGTCGGGGGCTCGAGGAGGACATCGTGCGGGTCCGGTTCGCGAAAAGCAGGGTGGCGATGCGCCAGGTCTTCTCCCGGCTCGCCGATGTCGACGCGAACGCGTGGGAGTGGTTCGAGGAATCCGGCCCCCGCCACTATGAGGAGCACCTGCCCGATCTGCGCGCCTTCCTGGAGCGGGGCACCGACGGGCCGTAGGATTCGCATGTGGGACGACGCCTGGGGGTGATGGGCGGGACGTTCGATCCGATCCATTACGGCCACCTCGTGACGGCAGAGGAAGCGCTCGAGCAGTTCGAGCTCGAGGGCGTGCTCTTCGTTCCGACCGGCCGGCCGTGGATGAAGGAGCACGAGGTCGTCTCCCCGTCCGAGGACCGCTACCTGATGACCGTGATCGCGACGGCGAGCAACCCATTGTTCTCGGTGTCGCGGATCGAGGTGGACCGCGACGGGCCGACCTACACGGTGGAGACCCTCCGCTCCCTGAAAGCGGAGCTCGACGCCGATCTGTTCTTCGTCACCGGTGCCGACGCGATCCTCGAGATGATCCAGTGGAAGCAGGCGGGCGAGCTATTCGAGCTCGCCCGATTCATCGCGGCGACGCGGCCGGGCTACGACATGGCCGGGTTCGAGCTGCCGGGTGGCGCCCCGGACGTGGCCAGGGACGCCATCACGGTGATGAAGATCCCCGCCCTGGCGATCTCCTCGACCGACATCCGGGCTCGCGTGAAGGCCGGCGGACCCATCCGATATCTGGTGCCGGAGGGCGTGAAGAGTTACATCGAGAAGGCGGGCCTGTACCGGTGACAGCGGCGACGAGGGTGTCCCGGAGCGCGGGGGTGCGGCGTCGCCGAGCCGCGGCGGCGGTCGCGGGGGTCGTGCTGGTCGCCGCCGGCGCGTACGGCGTCTCGCGGCTCGGCGACGCCGCAGGCGGTGGTCCCACGGCCCAGAACGACGATCTACGCTCGTCCAACCCCTCGGAGCTCCTCGTCCTGCAGGTGGTCGGGACCGACGATCCCCTGCTGGCCGTGATCGGAGCCGCACGCGGAGGCAGGCGGCCGTCGTTCTTCAGCGTGCCGTTCGATCTCACGCTCACGGTGCCGGGTCAGGGAGAGGCGATGGCGGCGGAGGTCGCCGATCTGGACGCCGACACGGTCCGCGTCGCGGTCTCCAACACGTTCGGGGCCTGGGCGGAGCACGTCGCCGTCGTGGATCTCGACGGGCTCGCCGCCGTGGTCGATCGGGGCAAAGGGATCCGCGTGCAGGTTCCCGGGTTCTACGTCACCGAGGCCGGGAATCTTGGCCCGGGAGCCGCTCGCCTGAGTGGCGAGCAGGTCGCGGCGCTGCTCCGCCTTCAGGAGGAAGGGGGCGAGGCCCGCTGGGCGTCCGTCGTGCAGGCCCTCCTGCGAGGGCGGGTCCGTCTCGGCGAGGAGGACCTCGCCGAGACGAACGGCATCGCGGGCGTGCGCCGTGTGCTGAAGGGCGCACGGGGCGCCGCGATCGCCGCGTTCCCGACGTTGTCGGTGGCCGGGAGCGTCACCGTCCCGATGCAGCCGGACCTGGACCGGGAGGTGGCACGGTTGTTCGGTGTCGAGAGCCCCGTGCCCGTGATCGTCGAGAACGGCGTCGGTGTACCCGGGTTGGGGCAAGACGTCGCGGCGGTCCTGTTGCCGCTCGGGTACCGGGTGGTTCTCTCGCAGAACGCCGACCTGTTCGGGTACGAGCGAACCCGCGTGGTCGCGAACAGCGACCACGCGATCGCGGATGCCCGACGGATCCGAGAGGCGCTCGGGGTCGGGCGCGTCCGCGTCTCGCAGGTACCATCGGGTATCGGAGACATCACGATCATCGTGGGGGAGGACTTCGCCGGGTGACGAGCAGGGACCAGGAGCGGGGAGGCGGGCGGATCCCGCCGAGCCGCGAGACGGCCGCCGCCGCCGCCCGAGCAGCCTCGTCGAAGCAGGCCCAGGACATTGTCGTCCTCGACGTGAGCACGCTGATCGTGATCACCGACCACTTCGTGATCTGCACCGCCGGGTCCAGCCGTCAGGTCAAGTCGGTCGTCGACGAGGTCGAGCGGGCTCTTCGGGAGCAACTCGACGTTCGCCCGGCACGGCGGGAGGGTGAGGGGGACGCCGGCTGGTGGCTCCTCGACTACATCGACGTCGTGGTCCACGTGTTCGGACCCGAGGAGCGAGCCTTCTACGATCTCGAACGGCTCTGGCGCGACGCCCCGCGCATGGACTGGGAAGAGCCGGACGCGGTTTCGTCCGCCCGTTAGACTCGGCCACTCCGGTCCGGGGCCCATAGCTCAGCTGGTAGAGCGCTTGGCTGGCAGCCAAGAGGTCAGGGGTTCGAATCCCCTTGGGTCCACAGGTCGTGGTCGTGTGGTCCGGTCAGAGACGTTCGTGGACTAGCATGAGCCTCGAAGGCAGATGGACGTCATGCGTCCCGCGAACGAGGTAAAGGAGCCGATCCTCCGATGGCTCCTGAGGAACACGGTCCGACTTAGCATCTCCTTCTGTGCGCCGCCTTCGTTACAGCGCTCTACGTCACTCTCTATGACCCGGGCCTGGATGACGTGGGAGATGTCCTCGTGCTCACCTTCTGGTTCACCGTGATCGGTGGCGTGGGTTGCCTTCCTGGCACAGCCGCGTGGCTTGCGATTGTGGCTCACCAATCATCGGGGTCCTCAGTCGTTAGGAGGAGAGCGATAGCGGCGGCGGTGGGACCGCCATTGATCGGGATCGGCTGGATACTGTTCTTCGGGGCGCTTGGCTCATACCCATTACTCCTGACCCATGGTGTTCTGTTGCCCGCCGGAACTGGTCTCGTGGTGAAGCTCAGGGAACGTTCGAACCGCCCGACGCCCATCGATCTCAGCGCGGAGTAGCACAGAGTCACGCGTCGTCGCCCCCGCCACGGTGGAACGAGTCCCGCCGAAGGGCCGTCGCAGACCACTCCAAGAGTGCACTATCGTCACACTCGCGATGGAGGAGCAGGGGCGACGTCTTCCTAGTCTTGCTGCGGTCGCGGCGGGGTGCGCGCTGATCACCGGATCGTTCCTGCCCTGGGAGACCGGCTTTGAGCCTGGGTTCGGCTCGACCACCCACTCCGGGCTGGAGTGCTATTGCGGTGGGGGACTGACGCTCGCGCTGGGGGTCATCCTCATGATTCTCGGTAGTGCGTACCTCAGCGACAGGCATCCTTGGCTGCCGCCCTTCGCTGGTGCGATCGCGTGGCTTCCGACGATCGCCCTGTCCGTCATCGCAGGCGGTGCCGTCGCTCTCCTCTGGACTGATGTGCTCGATGATGTCCGAAGTCTGCTCGCCGAGGGCGACTCGGGGACCGGCGCGATCGGGATCGGCGTCTACGTCATGACCGCGGGCGCGGGCATCGGGCTGGTCGGCGGCATCCTCATGCGCGCTCGCCGTCCGAAACGCGGCCGGGAAACGTAGTCGCACAGAGTCAACGCGTCGTGCTCGCAGGCACCGTGGCGGTCCGATCCGGTCCAGCCCCGGATGCCGTCGGGAGACGAAAGGTGTGTGTTTTCACCGCGAAGGCGATGGTGTCTCACGCCCGGTGTTTCACATATGGATTACTTCCTTCGAGCTACGGAGCATCCGTAATAGACGGGGCGACATCGCCCAGAAAGGCCCTCGGACGTGCGGGTTTGTCTGATTGTTGCCCGACGGGCCGGGATGATAGCGTCCTTGGAGTTTCGCAGAAGCGATAGCTAGCGTTTCGGAGGAACGAACGCCGGCAGTTTCGCAGGGCGAAAGGAGGGCGGTGCCGTCCCGAGGGCCTGGGAGTACGTCGGAGACCGGTTTGGCGGTCACCAGGGCACGGCCGGGCGGGGTGGGAACGCGAGGCTCGTAACGACGTCATGACCGTTGCTCTGCGCCGGCACGACAGACGTGCCGACCTCGAAAGGAGTTCGGGTATGAGTGCGATCCACTCGACCGTACCGATAGGAAATGCTCGACGCCGGATCGCCTTGCTGGGCGTATTCGCGTTGATCGCGTTCTACGCACAGCTCTCGCTGGCGAGCTCGGCCCAGGCGGCACCGTTCACAGGTGGCCTGTCGCCGACCGTCCTCGATGGCTTGCTCGACCTCAACGGCGACAACGAGGTCACCGGCGCCGACGACTCGAACGCCTTCTACGGCGATACGGCGATCATCAACGGCGCCCTCGACTGCGATGCCTGGTCGGGTGTGAACGGCGGCGAGGCAGGTGACGGTGTGATCGACACCGGCGACGACTGCACGATGCTCGCCTACGACGGCACTGTGGACGGCGTCACGATCACCGTCACCGACGGGGCCGTCGACTGGCCCGACGGACCGTTCCCGACCGTGTTCCCGGATCCGAGCGACCCGGACAACCCCGGTGTGCTCGAATCCAACTTCGCGTGGTCGACGATCAACGGCCTCGTGGACTCGAGCGGCGACGAGACGATCGACGCCAACGACTGCTCCTTCGACGTCGTGGGCACCGCCGACATCCTCGGCAACACCATCGGGAACACGAACCCTTGCGGGTTCGCGAACCCGCCGGATGCTGCCGACAACGGCAAGGTCGACCTGAACAGCGACGGCGAGATCACCGTCGCCGACACGTGCACCGACGGTTGCTTCCTCGGCCACGACCTCACCCTGGGTGTCGTGCAGGTTGAGGGTGCGACGGTGACCACTCCCTCGAACGCATTCAGCGGCACGTTCGGGCCCACGATCATCGGCGGCCGGGCGGACCTGAACGGGGATGGCGTGGTCAACGGCCGCGACGACTCGAACGCGTTCTTCGGTGGCACGGCGATCATCGACGGTCAGCTGGACTGCAACGCGTGGACGTCGGACAACGACGGTACGGCTGGCAACCTGGCGATCACCAGTGCCGACGACTGCACGCTGATCGGATACGACGGCACGGCGAACGGGGTCACGATCAATGTGATCGACGGAGAGTTCGGGTGGACCGGCCCGCTCCCGACCGTGTTCAACGCGGCCGACCCTGACAACCCGGGGGTGCTCGAGGCCGACTTCGCTTGGTCCGCGATCGGCGGCCGGGTGGACTCAAGCGGTAACGAGATCATCAACTCCGAGGATTGCACCTTCGGTCTGATCGGCGAGACGGTCGACGCGGGCCAGGGGGACGCCACCGACGGTGCGGACGTCCTGGCCAACGACCAAGCGATGACGAACCCGTGCGGGTTCGGTGTCCTCGGTGGGCCGGATCCGGACTTCACCGGTCTGGTGGATCTCAACAGCGACATCACGATCACCGCCGCCGATTCGTGCGACGACTGCTTCTTCGGGTTGGACCTCGACAACGGGTTCGTGGTCGGGGGTGTCGGTGGCGTCGAGACAGCCGAGACGCTGGACCTCACGCCGGCGGTGGACAGCAACCCGGAGGACACCCCGCACACGGTGTCCGCCCTCGTGGAGGACTCGAACGGCGACCCGGTCGCGGGCGTCACGGTCGAGTTCACGGTCACCGGGGTCAACCCGACCACCGGTGATGACGTCACGAACGCCAGCGGCGTCGCCACGTTCACCTATACGGGAGCGAACGTCGGCGCCGACACGATCACGGCGTTCGCGGACAGCGACGGCGACGGGAACAACGACGTCGCCGAGCCAGAGGACACCGCCACGAAGACGTGGACGGTGGCGCCGGTGGTGCCGACGTGCCCCGGTTACGCGAGTGACCCGCGGAACCAAGTCGTGGGGACCGCCGGTCCCGACGACCTGGTGGGCACGGCCGCCGCTGACATCATCTGTGGCCTCGGTGGCAACGACACCCTGAACGGCCTGGGTGGGAACGACCTCCTCCTCGGTGGAGGCGGGAACGACCTGCTGATCGGTCGGGGCGGAGCCGACACCCTTCGGGGCGGCGGCGGCGCGGACGTGCTCCGAGGAGGCGGGGGCGCGGACCGTCTGCGTGGCGGAGCCGGGAACGACCGTCTGCTCGGCGGATCCGGTGCCGACCGGCTCTACGGCGGACCCGGCAGAGACCGCCTGCTCGGCGGGCTCGGGAACGACCGGCTGTTCGGCCAGGGCGGCAACGACCGGCTCTTCGGCGGACCCGGAAGGGACCACCTGGACGGCGGTGCCGGCTTCGACGTCGGTGTCGGCGGCCGCGGCCGGGACACGTTCATCCGGATCGAACGCCGACGTCCGTAGGCGATCGATCCACGGCAGCGACAGGAACCGGCCCCCTCGGGGGCCGGTTCCTTTTCAGCCACTGCCACGGAGAGGTCGGTCTTGCCTGAACGCCCGTGGCCTGAACGCCCGTTCAGTCGTCGGTACACTCGGCGGCGATGAGGATCCTTGTCGTGGGGTCGGGCGGGGTGGGGTCGGCGCTGGCGCCGATCGCTGCTCGGCGGGACTTCTACGAGCACATCGTCTTCGCCGACCACGATGAGGGCCGCGCCCGAAGCGTCGTCGATCGTTACGGGGACGGCCGTTTCTCGGCCGCTCGCGTCGACGCGAGCGACGCCGCGGCCGTGGCCGAACTCGCTCGCTCCACCAGGTCCGACGCGATCTTGAACGCCGTCGATCCGCGCTTCGTGATGCCGATCTTCGAGGGCGCGTTCGATGCCGGAGCCACCTACCTGGACATGGCCATGTCCCTCTCGAAGCCCCACCCGGAGAGGCCGGACGAGCTGCCCGGTGTGAAGCTGGGCGACGAGCAGTTCGCCGCGGCCGAGCGATGGCAAGAGCGTGGGCTCCTCGCCCTCGTGGGGATCGGCGTCGAGCCCGGCATGTCGGACGTCTTCGCGCGATACGCGGCCGACGAGCTGTTCGAGACGATCGACGAGATCGGTGTGCGAGACGGCGCGAACCTGGAGGTCGAGGGGTACGAGTTCGCGCCGAGCTTCTCGATCTGGACCACGATCGAGGAGTGCCTCAACCCTCCGGTGATCTGGGAGAAGGAGCGCGGGTGGTTCACCACCGCTCCCTTCAGTGAGCCCGAGGTCTTCACGTTCCCCGAGGGGATCGGACCGATCGAGTGCGTGCACGTCGAACACGAGGAGGTGCTGCTGGTCCCTCGCTGGATCGAGTGCCGACGTGTGACCTTCAAGTACGGCCTCGGTGATGAGTTCATCGACGTGCTGAAGACGCTCCGCAAGCTCGGTCTGGACCGGACGGAGAAGCTCCGGGTGGACGGCGTGGACGTCTCGCCGCGGGACGTGGTGGCCGCCGCGCTCCCCGATCCGATGACGCTCGGAGACAAGATGACCGGCAAGACCTGCGCGGGCACGTGGGTGACCGGGATCGGCCCCGAGGGCCGGCCGCGTGAGGTGTACCTGTACCACGTCGTCGACAACGAGGAAACGTGGTCGCGGGACGGAGCGCAGGCGGTGGTGTGGCAGACGGCCATCAACCCGCTGATAGCGCTGGAGCTGCTCGCGACCGGCGCCTGGTCGGGCACCGGCGTGCTGGGCCCGGAGGCCTTCGCGGCACGCCCCTTCCTCGACCTGCTCCAGGAGCACGGATCGCCCTGGGGCATGGAGGAACGTCCGGCGAGGCCCTAGTTCCACCTTCCTACAGCGTCCTCCCGGTTATACCGATGTCATGAGCAGCGGCCAACGGGGGTCGCTTTCCGTGCGTGGAAGGGCGACATGGCAGCCATCTTGGCCATCGAGGACGACTGGACCGTGAGAACCGTCCTCGAGCACACGCTGACCTCGGCCGGGCACGACGTGGACGTGGCCCACGGGGTCACCGATGGGCGACGATCCCTCGCCGAGGGGCATTACGACATGGTCCTGCTGGACCTGAACCTGCCGGATGGCAACGGCCTCGATCTCCTCCGCGACATCCGCAGGGACCACGGCACCGGTTTCCCGGTGCTCGTCCTGTCCGGGTTGCGCCAGGAGGAGGCTGTCGTTCGAGGGCTGGAGTTGGGCGCCGACGACTACGTGACGAAGCCGTTCAGCCCGCCGGAACTGCTCGCTCGCGTGAGCCGGTGCCTCGGGAGGTAACCAGTGTGGCGGCGCTACGGTGACGTTGCGTTCGCCACGGTCTTCGCGATCGCGATCTCGCTCGAAGCGATCCCGCTCTGCTACCTGACCTGGTCCCTCGCGGCCCGGCTCTTCGGCCATGCGGGAGGTGGTCGGGTGGGAGGCATCCTGCTCGGGGCCGTCGGATCCGCGGCGGCAGCGCTCGTGCTCGTCACGACGTACGTACTCGCGTACCAGCACGTGAGCGCCAAACACGAACGTGTGCGCGTGGCACGACGTCAGGCATGGGTCGCCCGATGGCTCGGCGTCCTCGCCGGGTCCGAACCCGAGCCTGCCGGAACGCTCGAGCCTGAAGGGGTCCAGGCGCTCCTCGCTTTGCGAGAGACGCTCCGAGGATCGGAGTCCTCGCGGATCGCCGAGTTGCTCGAGCGTCACGGGGCCGTCCGGAAGCTCGAACGAAGTGCCGAGCACGGACGTCTCGGTGGCCGCCTCGACGCCATCGTCGCGCTTTCCAACGCCCGGATCCCGTCTGCGCTCCTCACGCTCGTGAACGGGGTGTACGACTCGAACCAGCTGATCAGCGTCGCGTCGGCGCGCGGCGCGGCACGCACCCTCGCGCGCGTCGAGGATCTCTTCGACCGCGACCGCGGCGCCGCGGCGCTCGCGCGCGCAATGGAAACGCAGGAGCTTCCCTACGGGATCATCGAAGAGGTGGTGGTGCTCTCGGAGGACGCCGCGACGTCGCTCATCGCGGTGCTGCTGCTCCACGATCGACCGCGAGCCCCGACGGTACGGGCCGCGATCGACGGCATCGGCCGGCTGAAGCTGCTGATCTTCGCCGAAGAGGTGGTCCCCTTCCTGGGCCACGCCGACGACGAGGTGCGAGCGGCGGCGCTCCGAGCCGTGAGCCGGCTGGGATTCCTATCCGAGTCCTCGCGCGGCGCTGTGGTCTCCGCGCTGACGGACGAGGTGGACTTCATCCGGATCCATGCCGCGGCGGCAGCACGACTGCTGCCCCGGCCGCACGCGCTTGCCCTGCTGGCCGACTCGCTGGGCGACAGGTCGTGGTGGGTTCGCCGGGCGGCTGCGGACGCCCTCGTGAGCCTGGGGCCTGCAGGGCTCGCGCAGCTCGGTCGGGCCGCACATGAGCACGAGGACCGTTTCGCTAGGGATATGGCCGCGCAGGCGTTGCGCGACGACGTCCCGAACCTGGTCAAGGCGGTGGTGGGATGAGCATCCTCGAAGCCGGACTCACTGCCTTCGAGATCTTCGTGATCGTGTACTTCGCGGTCCTCAGCCTCCTGTATTCGGGGTTCGCGTTCATCGGCCTGCGGACGGTCATCCTCGAGTCTCGGCAGACCTCGGACACGGAGCTGCGCGATCTCATGGAGCGCGACGTGTTCAAGCCGGTCTCCATCATCGTCCCGGCCTACAACGAGGAGGGGAGCATCGTCGCCGCGGTCGAGTCCTTCATCACGCTCCACTACCCCAAGTTCGAGGTCATCGTGGTGTCGGACGGCTCCACGGACCGAACGATGGACAGACTGATCGAGGCGTTCGCGCTGGTGGAGGAACCGCGCGTGTGGGCGCGGACCCTCCCGACGGAGCCCGTGGGGCGAGTGATGCGCTCGCTGCGCCATCCCGGTCTCGTCGTCGCCGAGAAGGAGAACGGCGGGAAGGCAGACGCCGTGAACGCCGGCATCAACCTGGCGAAGTACCCGCTCGTCGCTCCCGTCGACTCCGACTGCCTGTTGGACGCACAAGCGATCCTTCGCGCGACACGGAACTTCGTGAAGGACGACACCGTGATCGCGGTGGGCGGGACGGTCCGGCCCCTGAACGGAGCCACGATCGTCGGTGGGCGGCCCACCGCGCTTCGGATGCCGAGACGCTGGATCGAGCGGCTGCAGATCGTGGAGTACGCGCGAGCGTTCTTCCTGGGGAGGGCGGGATGGAGCCGGATGGGAGCGCTGCTGATCATCTCCGGGGCGTTCGGCATCTTCCGGCGTGATGCCGTCCTGAAGGTAGGAGGGTTCTGGACGAAGACCCTCGGCGAGGACATGGAGCTCGTGATGCGGCTCCACAAGGAATTCGCCCTGGCCGGACTGCCTCACCGGATCGTGTTCAGCCCCGATCCCATCTGCTGGACCGAGGTGCCGTCGGATCTCCGATCCCTCCTGGGGCAGCGGAGCCGTTGGCACCGAGGGCTGTGGACCAACCTGTGGCGGCACAAGGACATGCTGTGCAATCCGCGATACGGGCGGCTCGGGATGTTCGCCGTCCCGTACTTCTGGTTGTTCGAAGGACTCGGCCCCGTGGTGGAGGTCCTCGGGTTCATCTCGCTGATCGTGTCGGCCGCCCTCGGGGTGCTCGATCCGCGTGTCTTCTGGCTGTTCCTCACCCTCGCCGTGCTCCACGGGATGGTCCTTTCGCAGGTGGCGGCCGGCGTCGAAGCGATGCTCCTTCAGCGGTACGCCTCGACCTCGGACCGGCTGATCCTCTTCGCGGCCTCGCTCGTGGAGTTCCTCGGCTTCCACCAGCTCGTGGCGCTGGAGCGATTCTTCGCGACCTTCCAGACGGGCCGCAGGCGGCGCGAGTGGGGCGCCATGCCTCGGACGGGGATCCCCTCCTCGAGCGTGCCCAGCCCGTCTCATGTGAGGCAGCACTCCGACCGATGACTTGAGCATGACCTCGGTCCCGGTCGCGACCCTGTTCGAAGCCGCCCTCGGCCGGCTCTCCGACGTGCTCACGCCGGGTTCGTTCCTGGAGGCGACCCCTGAGTCGCTCGTGGTCACGGAGCCGAACGGCGAGATCATCTATGCGAACGCCGCGTGCGAACGGCTGACCGGCTTCGAGCGAGGCGAGCTCCTCGGACGGCAGGTGGAGGCGCTGCTCGCGACCGATCTCTCCGCGCAGCCGGCGGGCTCGTCCTTCGAGTCCACCTGCACACGCCGCGACGGTGATCAGCTCCCGGTTGAGGTGCACGTGGGCAGGATCGAGGCTGCCACGCCGCTCCTGGTCGTCACACTCCGCGACCGGACGGAGCTGGAGGTGGGCCGGACGGCGCGCTTCGAAGCCGAGGCGAAATACCGAGCGCTGGTGGAGCACATCCCGGCGGTCGTCTACCTCGACCCCGTCGATGAGGACTCCGAGTCGATCTACGTGAGCCCTCAGGTCGTGGAGCTTCTCGGGATCAGCCAGGACGAGTGGCTGACCAACCCCTACGCCTGGCGACACCACGTGCACACCGAGGACATCGAGCGCGCGTGGGAGGAGTACCGGCACGCCTACAACGCGCACGAGCCCCTCATCCACGAGTACCGCATGGTCCACGAGGACGGCACGGTCCGCTGGGTGCTCGAGCATGCCTATCCCATCGACGACGAGGGAGGGGATCCCTGGCTGATCCAGGGCGTGATCTTCGACATCACCGAGCGCAAGCGCGCCGAGGAGCAGGTGGCCTTCCTCGCGTATCACGACAAGCTCACCGGCTTGCCGAACCGTGCCCTGTTCGAGGAGATGCTCGACACCGCGATCGCCCGGGCGCGACGCCACGACCTGGGCGTCGGCGTGCTGTACCTCGACCTCGACAACTTCAAGCTCGTGAACGACTCGCTCGGCCACCACGCCGGCGACGAGCTGCTCAAGCAGCTCGCGGAGCGATTGAGCGGATGCACTCGTGAAACGGACCTGGTCGCTCGTCAGGGCGGCGACGAGTTCCTCTTGCTGCTCGCAGACCTCGAGCGGGGGATGGGGCCCGTCGAAGGCACCGAAGCGGGGATGTTCGTGGCCGAGTCCGTCGCGACGCGCGTCCACGAGGCACTGCAGGAACCGTTCGATCTCGGTGGCGTCGAATTCTTCGCCTCCGCCTCGATCGGGGTGAGCCTCTTCCCACAGGACGCCACCGACTCCACGACCCTGCTCAAGAACGCCGACACCGCGATGTACCAGTCGAAGAAGGCCGAGCCCGGTGGCTACATCGTGTACGCGAGCGGCGCGGACGACGCGATCGACCGGCTCTCGCTCACGACGCGCCTCCGCCGCGCGGTGGAACAGAAGGATTGGGTGCTCCATTGGCAGCCTGTGGTCGAACTCGCGACGGGGAAGGTCTCCGGCCTCGAAGCGTTGATCCGGTGGCGCAAGCCGAACGGCGGGATCGTGCCGCCCGGCGAGTTCATCCCGGTCGCGGAAGAGCTGGGGCTGATCGAGGCGATCGGCGACTGGGTGATCGACGAGGTCGCGCGACAGCACAAAGCCTGGGAGGCGATGGGGATCGACGTCCTCGTCGGCTTCAACCTATCGCCTCGGCAGCTCTGGTCGGGACGTCTGGCGGAGAAGGTGATGGAGAAGCTGACCGGAGCGGGTGTCGACCCGCACGACGTGATCATCGAGATCACCGAGTCGGCCGCGATGGCCGACCCCGATCGGACACAACGGGTCCTCACGGAGCTCCACGCGTGGGGTCTCACGCTCGCGATCGACGACTTCGGCACGGGTTACTCCTCCCTCGCACGGCTGAAGCATCTCCCCGTGGACATCCTGAAGATCGACCGGTCCTTCATCCACGACGTGCATCGCGACCAGGACTCCGGTCGCATGGTGGAAGCCATGGTCCAGCTGGCGCACGGACTGGGGATGACGCCGCTCGCGGAAGGGATCGAGACGGCCGAAGAGCTGGCGTTCCTCCAGAACGCCGGATGCACCCTCGGTCAGGGCTTCCACTTCGCACGGCCCCTCGTCGCAGAGGAGATCCCAGCGCTCCTTGATGCTTCCGCGCTACCTCTCCTGGATCCCTGACATGGTGACGAAGCTGAGATCGCCTCAACCGAGGGTGCGTGTCCGTCCAGGGCTTCGCGCGGCCGGGTTCGCCTCGGTCATCCTGCTGGTTTCTTGGAGTTCGCCCTCGACCGTCGGACCTTCGGTACCGGGATGGGATGATCCACCGTTCGAGCGCGTCCCGGACGATCGATCACCGTTCGACCCCCATCAGGAGATCTGGTCCGAGGCCTCACCCACCGAAGAGGGCGTGTGTTACTGGATCACCGATCCAGCTGCGCCCGAACCCGCGATATGGGTCGAGAGGGATCGCGACAGGCCGGGTGATGGCCACACGTGTCATCACGACAGGGGTACCTCGGGCCCGAGCTGGTGATCCGCTCAGCGAAGCTCCGGGGCAACTGCGGGCGCGCGGTCAGGCCTCGCCGACCAGTCGCGTGGCCAGATCGCGGAATCGTTCCTCAGCCACGTCATCCTCGACGTCGATCACGGATGTCGCGGCCTTCGGGATCGCGAGCGTCAGGCTGGCGATCCCGAAAGGCCGCTGGGTCGGCGACCGGCTCAGGACAAGATGCTGGATGTTCGCCTGGTCGGCGACCGTCGTTCGCCTGACGAGCGCTCCCGAGCGGGCGATCACGTGCGGTCCGACGATCGCGTGTCCGAGAGCACGCCAGGCAAGGAACTGGAACCCGAGCGCGAGCGGGAGGACGGGGAGCGCCGCCGCGAACGCACCGTCCCGGAACGCGAGTCCGACCGCGAGGGCGGCACCGCCGAAGATCGCGGCGAAGCACAGGCGCCGCACGAGCGCTCTTCGTGGCGCAGGGAGGATCACGGCGCTCCGGAGACCGTCCGAACCGAGGACCGCCTCCGCGAGCTCGAGGCATCGCCGACGACCGGCGACCGGGACGAGCATGCTCGACTGCTGCTCGTCGCCGGAGCCGCGTCCGTAGCCGGCGGTGAGGACCCGGAGCGACGCGAGGCCGAACGCTCGGCGGATGAGGTTCTCTTCGAGCCGGATCGCCTGGATCCGTGCGATGGGGACGACGGATCGACGCGTCTGCAGCAGTCCTCGGGTGATGACCAGCCGATCGCCTCGTCGCATCGCCGTGAAATCCCAGTAGACGAGGACCGTGCTCACGAGCGAGATCAGGATCGAGGCCGTCAGCAGGACCCCGGCGATCACCAGGATGGTCTCGAAGTCCGATCGGCCTGCTCCCGCGATCCGGTCCAGCGTCTCGACGAACGTTCCCTCGGGGAGGACCTGGAACGCCCACCCCGCCATCGCCGCGACCACGGCGACACGTCCTCCGGTGACCCCGGCGAGCAGGAGGTCTGCCGGGCGCATCCGGACGAGCGCCGGTTCCGTCGGGTCGGCCTCGGCGACGTGGTCGGCCATGAGGAGGGCGCGGAGCCGTGTCGCCTCTTCCGGCATCAGGGCGACCAGGGATCCCTCGGTCCCGGTGCCGCCGACGACCTCGATGCGCAGCTCCACCACGCCGAAGAGGCGATGCGTGAGCTTCTGCACCACGTCCACGCTCTGGATGCGCGCCGGCTGGAGGGTTCGCTCCCAGCGCTGGAGGAGGCCGCCTCTGATCAAGAGGGTCTGTCCGTCGAGCCGGTACCAGTAGCGCGTCCATCTGATCACGGATCCGATCACCGCGATCGCCCCGAAGGCTGTCGAGAAGAAGAGCGGCCCGCGATCGCCGCCGAGGACCAGGAGGACCACCACAGGGATCGCGAAGTTGCCGACGATGCCGGAGATCCAGACGGCGATCGCCGCGGGATGCAGACGCCTCCACGCCGAGAAGGCGATCGCGGTCGGTGGGTCACCGCGCGCCACATCCGGTCGCGGCGGGGGAGGCTCAGACACTTTCGGTTCCGGCTACCTTCGACAGCTCCTCGCGGAGCGACCCCGCCTCTTCCGGCGCGAGCCCGGGGATCCGCGCGGCTCTCCCCGCCGCCGTGTACACCACCAGCTGCATCAACCCGAACGCCAGATCGAGCGGTCCCTGATGCGTTTCGACGTACTGGATCCGATCGAACGGGATCAGCGTGAGTACGAAGAAGAGCGAGCCTCGGGAGAGGAAGAGGTCGCGCTCCCGGATCTCGTAGCGCCACCGGCGGTACCGGAGATACGGGAGCGCGGCGGCCAGGACGATCGCGGCGAGCACGCCGACGACGTAGGCGGTGGTGACGGCCGGCGACCGTCCCACGAGCGGTGACGCGACGGCCGCTCCGATCGCCACAAGGACACCCCAGGTCGTCCACCACATCCTGAGAACCCTGCGGTCGAGCGCCTTCGCGGGTCTGCGCCGCTGCCCGGTGTCGATCCCCACGTTCGTGACGCCAGTGTACGGAGGTTGCCCGCTACGATGACCCGATGCAGCGCTACGAACCCGCCGAGATCGAGCCGAGATGGCAGCGCATCTGGGAAGAAGAAGGCCTCTACCGGGCCTCCGACAACCCTGAGGACCCGCGCCCCCGGTTCTACGCGCTCGACATGTTCCCGTACCCGTCGGGCGACCTGCACCTGGGCCACGCCGAGGCGTTCAGCGGCGGCGACGTCGTGGCTCGGTTCCGGGCCTTGCAGGGCCACAACGTCCTGCATCCGATCGGCTGGGATTCGTTCGGTCTGCCCGCCGAGAACGCGGCGATCAAGCGGGGCATCCACCCCAAGGAATGGACCTACGAGAACATCGAGCAACAGGCCCGCTCGTTCAAACGGCTGGGGATGTCCTTCGACTGGACCCGTCGTCTGCACACGTCAGACCCGGAGTACTACCGCTGGACGCAGTGGCTGTTCCTGAAGCTCTTCGACATGGGCCTCGCGTATCGGAAGTTCGCCCCGGCCAACTGGTGTCCAAACGACCAGACCGTGCTCGCCAACGAACAGGTGATCAACGGCTTCTGCGAGCGCTGCGGTACCGCGGTCGTCCGGAAGGACCTCACGCAATGGTTCTTCAAGATCACCGAGTACGCGCAGCGCCTGCTCGACGACATGGACACCCTGGACGAGTGGCCCGAGCACGTGATCAGGATGCAACGGAACTGGATCGGGCGCTCGGAAGGGGCAACGGTTCGCTTCACCGTCGAGGAGACGGGTGATGAGGTCGAGGTGTTCACCACCCGGCCCGACACGCTCTGGGGGGTCACGTTCTTCGTGTTCGCACCCGAGCATCCGCTGGTATCGAAGCTGGCCGAGGTGGGAGGCACGTCGGAGGCCGCTCGCGCGATGGTCGAGCGTCTGCAGGCCACGCCGCTCACGAACCGCGAGCAGGCCGAGAGCCGCGAAGGCGTGCCGCTCGGCGTCCACGTCGTGAACCCGGTCAGCGGTGAGCGGGTGCCGGTGTTCGTGGCGCCCTACGTGCTGATGGAGTACGGCACGGGCGCCGTGATGGGTGTGCCCGCGCACGACCAGCGCGACTTCGAGTTCGCCCGCGAGCAGAGCCTCGAGATCCGCGTGGTGATCCAGCCGCCCGGCGAAGAGCGTGATCAGGCCTCGATGACGGAGGCGTACGACCACGAGGGCGTGATGGTGAACTCGGGACCCTTCGACGGCGAGCGCTCGCCGGAGTCGATCGCGAAGGTCGCGCGGTGGCTGGAGGAACAGGGGTTCGGGCGTCCCGCCGTCACGTTCCGCCTGCGCGACTGGCTGATCTCCCGGCAGCGGTACTGGGGCGCACCGATCCCGATCATCCACTGCGACGAGCACGGAGAGGTACCCGTGCCCGAGGCGGACCTGCCCGTCGAGCTCCCCGAGGACGTCGACTTCCGTCCCGGCGGCATGTCGCCGCTCGCGCGTCACGACCGGTTCGTGAAGACCACCTGTCCGAAATGTGGCCGTGACGCGCGACGCGACACCGACACGATGGACACGTTCGTCGATTCCAGCTGGTACTTCTTCCGCTACTGCTCCCCGGGCTACGAGGAGGGACCGTTCCGGCGCGAGGACGTCGAACGGTGGCCGGTGAACCAGTACACGGGAGGCGTCGAGCACGCGATCCTGCACCTGCTCTACGCGCGCTTCTTCACGAAGGCGCTCTTCGACGCCGGGATGGTGCCTTTCATCGAGCCGTTCCCGCGCCTGATGAACCAGGGTCAGGTTATCTACGGCGGCGCGTCGATGTCGAAGTCGAAGGGCAACGTCGTGGAGCCGATGCCGCTCGTCGACAGGTGGGGCGCCGACTCGATGCGCCTCACGATGCTGTTCGCGAGCCCGTTCGAAGACGACATCGACTGGAAGCTGATCGCGGGCGATCCGAACCGCCGACCGGGTGTGCATCAATGGCTCGGCCGCGTGTTCGCGGCGGTGGGAGGAGCGGCCGAGGGCGGCGGCGAGGAGCCGGAGGAGCTCGTACATCTCACGCACCGAACCATCAAGGGTGTGACCGCCGACATGGAGCGGTTCCGGTTCAACGTCGCGATCTCGAAGCTGATGGTGCTGACCAACGAGATGCGCTCGGCGCTGGACGCGGGCGGAGCGGCGCGTGGGGCGGCGGAGGCGCTCGTCCAGATGCTGGCGCCGTTCGCGCCCTTCGCCGCCGAGGAGCTCTGGCGCGAGGTCTTGGGACACAACGAGTCGGTCCATGTCTCCCGGTGGCCCGAGTACGACGAGGCGTTGGCCGCGGAGGACACCGTCACGCTGATCGTGCAGGTCGACGGGAAAGTCCGCGACAAGATCGAGGTGCCGGCGGACGCCGACGAGGCTCGCGTGATCGAGCTAGCCCGTGCATCCGACAAGGCCCGGAACACGATCGCCGACCGCGAGGTCGTGAAGGAGATCGTCCGCGCCCCGAAGCTCGTCAACTTCGTGACGGGCGGTTAGTCGGTCCCGGGCGGACGGGTCTCGGAGATCTCGCAGAGGTGTGACGCGGCTCACTGCGAGCGCACCGGCCGCGGCATAGCCTCCGCGTCATGTCGTTCCGGGAACGTCTGGACATGCTCTCGCGTGGGGAGATCGCCGGGTTGATCGTCGTGTTGGTGGCGGTGCTGGGCGGCGCCGGGCTCTGGTACGCGCGCTCGTTGCCCAAGCCCGTCACGATCGCGGAAGCGGGACCAGGCGCCGCCCAGCAAGCGTCGTCTTCGCCGAGCCCGGCGGTGACGCTCATCGTGGACGTCGCGGGTGAGGTTCGCGAGCCGGGTGTGTACGAGTTCGTCGAGGGCGACCGTGTGATCGACGCGATCGAGCGCGCCGGCGGATCGATGCCGAAGGCGGACCTGAGCCTGCTGAACCTCGCCGCGCCGCTCGCCGACGGAACCCAGATCCTCGTTCCGAAGACGGGGCCGGCTGTGGCCGGTGTGCCGGGCGGGACGGCGCCCGGCTCGTCAAGTGGTCTCATCAACATCAACTCGGCGTCGGCGACCGACCTCGAATCCTTGTCGGGCATCGGCGAGGTGCTCGCCGCCACGATCGTCGAGTACCGGGATACGAACGGGCCGTTCACGTCGGTCGAGGACCTGATGGATGTGAGCGGGATCGGTCCGGCGACCCTCGACGAGATCCGCGACCAGGTCACGGTCTGAGGAGCGCCCGTGGGCGCGTGGATGCTGCCGTCCGCGGCGGCGGCATTCGCCGTCGGGCTCCTCAGCTGGACCTGGATGCCGTCGTGGGCGGAGCCGTGGATGGTCTTGCTGCTCGGGCTCCTCGCCCTCGGCGCAGGTTGGATCGTCGCGGGACGTGAGCGTCCCGGCCCCGGGGCGCTCGCGCGTGCCAACCTCCTTCCTCCGGACCACCCCACGGTCGAGGCGGTCGCGGGCGGGCGCGTCCATTCGGTGGCTCCGGCGGTCGCGGCCATCCTCTCCGTCGCAGGGGTTCTCGCGCTGGGTACCGGATGGAGCGGCTTCCACCATCGCGGACTCGAGGCAGCCCTTCTCGCGACACTCGCTCCCGAGCGAATCGTTATCGAGGGAACGCTCAAGACCGACCCCCGGAAGACCACGCTCGGCTGGTCCGCCACGGCGCAGGTGAGCCGGGTGGAGTGGCCGGACGGCGCCGCGACCCTCCGTTCGTCCGTCTGGGTGAGCGGGAGCGAGGAGGTCCCTCGTACCCGCCGCGGCGACCTGGTCCGGCTCGAGGGCGTGCTCCGCGTGCCCGACGAGGAGGAGTTCGCCGAAGCGCTCCGACACAAGGGGATCCCGGCACAGCTCCAGCTGGAGACGTTCACGAGGGTCGGCTCTTCGCCGAGCGCGTTCGTCCGGGCGACCCAGGGAGCCCGCAACGTCGTGGGCCGCTCGATCGAGCGTGTGTTCCCCTCGAAGGAGGCGGGGCTGCTGCTCGGCCTGCTGTTGGGCGACGACTCACGGCTCGATCCCGGGGTCGAACGTGACTTCCGCGCCGCGGGTCTCAGTCACCTGCTCGTCGTTTCGGGCGGGAACGTCGCGATGGTGCTGGCGCCGGTCCTCGCGGCGGCCGCGCTCCTCCGTCTCTCCCGGTGGCCGAAGTTCGTGGTCGGCTTCGGCGCGGTGGCGTTCTTCACGATCCTGACCGGCGCCGAGCCCTCGGTGCTCCGCGCTGGTGTGATGGCTTGCATCGCGCTCGTCGGCGTGCTCGCCGGCCGGCCCCGCACGACGGCGTCGATCCTGTCGGCCGCCGTGCTCTGCCTCCTGGTTCTCGACCCCTGGCTCGTGTGGTCGGTGGGGTTCCAGCTCTCGGTCACCGCCACCGCCGGCATGGTGGCGCTCGCGTCACCGCTCGCCGAGCGCTTCGGACGGTTCCTGCCGAGCCCGGTCGCGACGGCCGCCGGCGCGACCGTCTCGGCGCAGCTCGGTGTCACGCCGATCCTGCTGTACCACTTCCACGAGGTTCCTCTCGTCACCCTGCCGGCGAACCTGGCGGCGTTCCCGCTGGTGGCGCCGTCGCTCCTCCTCGGCGCCGTGGCCGCCGGCACCGGGCTGGCGTGGTTCCCGCTCGGGAAGATCGTCGGCGCCCTCGCGCTCCTGCCGATGCGCTGGCTGGAGCTCGTCGCGGATCATCTGGGGAAGGCCCCGGTCGGCTACCTCACCTCCGAGGGCGGACCGTTCGTCCTCGTCGGGGGGACCGCGGTCGTCGCGGCGATCGTCGTCTGGATCCGCACCGGTTGGAAGCCGCCCCGGACGGCGACCGCGGTCGGGGTCGTGGTCCTCCCGGTCGTCGTGTGGACCTCTGCCCTCGGCAGCGGCCCGCCCGACGGATTCACCGTCCAGTTCTTCGACGTCGGACAGGGCGACGCCGCGTTGCTCACGACTCCGGAGGGGGCCACCGTGCTCGTCGACGGGGGACCGGAGCGCGACCAGGTCGCCACCGAGATCTCGGCGCTCGGGATCAAGCGGCTGGACATCGTGGTGGCGAGCCATCCGCACGCCGACCACATCGTCGGGCTGCCGTCGGTCCTGGCCAGATTGCCCGTGGGGCTTCTCCTCCAGCCGGGGTGTGAAGGGGAGCAGCCCTCACCGCTCCAGGCCGATCTGGATCGCGCCATCGCCGACGAGAGCGTGGAGGTCCGCAACCCACGGGCGGGAGACACGTTCTCGCTCGGGACGCTGCAGCTCGACGTGCTGTCGCCGGATCGCTGCTGGACGGGGACGGAGTCAGACGCCAACAACGACGCGATCGTCATCCGAGCGACCTACGACGGGCACGTGGTGTTGATCGCCACCGAGCCGGAGGAGCCCGCCCAGGAATGGCTCCTGGAGTCGGGCGTCGATCTGCGAGCCGACGTCCTCAAGGTTCCCCATCACGGGGCGGCGACCTCCGTTCCGGAGTTCTTCGATGCGGTCGACGCGGACGTGGCCGTCGTCTCGGTCGGGGACAACGACTACGGGCACCCGACGGCGTTCACGCTCGACGCCCTCGCGGCATCCGGGGCGCAGGTCTGGCGCACCGACCGGCACGGCACGATCACGATCCTCCTCACCGGTCCCACCCTCTCGGTAGAGTCCGAGCGATGGCGGTGAAGACGGCTCCCGTGACCTTGCTGTGGGGCGAGGACGCGTACCTGGTCCGTGAAGCTGCCCTCGCCGTTCTCGGCGGGATCAAGGCGACCGAGGTCGATGCGGCCGAGTGGGAGGGCGGCGAGCTCCAGGGTCTGGCGACACCCTCGCTTTTCGGCGAGCCTCGCGCCCTCCTGGTCAACGACGCGAAGTCACTCCGGAAAGAGACCCTCGAGGAGATCTCCCGGTACCTCGAGGCTCCCGACCCCGACGCCACCCTGGTCCTCGCCTGCGTCGTCGCCGATCGGGGGAAGGTGCCCGCGGGGCTTCAGAAGCTCGTGGCATCGATCGGAGAGGTCCGCAAGGTCGACATCGCACGTAAGGAGCTGGAGCCGTGGCTCGTCGCCCGAGCGAAGCAGGGAGGGCTGGACCTCGCGATCCCGGGAGCACGGGCACTCGTGGAGACGCTCGGTCCCGAGCCCGGTCAGCTGGTCGCGGCGCTCGAGCAGCTCCAGGACGTGTTCGCCGGGCAGCGCGTCGGTCCCCGCGAGATCGCGCAGCAGTTCCGCGGGCTCGGCGAGCAGAAGACGTGGGACCTGTGCGACCGGGCGTTCGGCAAGGACCTGCCCGGCGCGATCCGCTCGCTCCGCGCGATCGAGGAGGGTGGAGACGACGCCCTGATGGTCCTCGGGGGGATCGCCGCGCGACTCCGCGATCTCCTGAAGGTGCGGTCCCTCCCGGAGCGTATGCCTCCGGCCGAGGTGGCCAGGGAAGCCGGCCTCCGGTTCGACTGGCAGGCCCGCCGGTATCAGCAACAGGCCAGGAACTTCTCGATGCCGCAACTGGTGGCCCTGCACGACGCGATCACCGAAGCCGATCGCGCCCTGAAGTCCGGCGCGACCGGTGACGTCGTGATGCCGACCCTCGTGACCTCGATCGCCGGCTGACGGGAGCTACTCGGAAGCGACCGAGCTCGCGGCCTTGGCCAGCCGGCTCTTGCGTCGCGCGGCGGTCCGCTTGTGCACGATACCCTTCGCGACCGCCTTGTCGAGGGCACGGGCGGCCTCTCGCTGCTGGGTCGTCGCCGCCTCGGCGTCGCCGGACGTGATCGCGAGCCGGACCTTCTTCGTGGACGTCTTGAGGGCGGTGCGGACGGTCTTGTTCCGCTCACCGCGCTTCTCGTTCTGTTTGTTCCGCTTGATCTGAGACTTGATGTTCGCCATGAGCGGGGCAGTCTACCAGCGGGTTCTTTCCGCCCGGCCACGCCTGACCGCCCGTAGCATGAGGGGCCTCAGCAAGGAAGGCCTCGTGGACGTCTCTCACATCCGGAACTTCTGCATCGTGGCCCATATCGACCACGGCAAGTCCACGCTGGCCGACCGTCTGCTCGAGCTCACCCACGCCGTGGCGGACCGCGACATGCGGGCCCAGTACCTGGATCGGATGGACCTGGAGCGGGAGCGCGGGATCACGATCAAGGCCCAGGCCGTCAGGCTCACCCACGACGGGTACGAGCTGAACCTGATCGACACCCCCGGCCACGTCGACTTCACCTACGAGGTTTCGCGCTCGCTCGAGGCCTGCGAGGGCGCGATCCTGCTCGTCGACGCGGCCCAGGGCTTGGAGGCCCAGACGCTCGCGAACTTCCACCTAGCGCGGGATGCAGGTCTCACGATCGTGCCGGCTCTGAACAAGATCGACCTGCCCGCTGCAGAGCCGGACCAGCGAGCGAAGGAGCTGGCCGATCTCCTCGACCGCGATCCCGACGACATCCTCCGGATCTCCGCGAAGACCGGAGAAGGGGTCGAGGAGCTCCTCAAGGCGGTGATCGAGCAGGTGCCCCCGCCTGCCGGCGATCCCGAGGCACCGCTCCGAGCCCTCGTCTTCGATTCGATGTTCGACGCCTACCGGGGTGTGATCACCTACGTCCGCGTGAAGGACGGCGAGTTGCCGAGCCGCGCCCGGATCCGCCTGATGGCGACCGGCGCGGAGTCTGAGGCGGAGGAGGCCGGCGTGATGGCCCCCGAGCCCCTCCCCGTCGATCGGCTCGGTCCCGGCGAGGTGGGCTACCTCGTCACCGGGCTGAAGGACGTCCATCTCGCGAAGGTCGGCGACACGATCACGATGGCGGGCAAGCACGCCGCGGAAGAGGCGCTCCCCGGCTACCGCGAGCCGAAGCCGATGGTGTGGTCGGGCCTGTTCCCGAACGAAGGGGGCGACTACTCCGAGCTCCGTGAGGCGCTCGACCGCCTGAAGCTCTCCGACTCGGCGCTCAGCTACGAGCCCGAGGTCTCGCAGGCCCTGGGCTTCGGTTTCCGGGCCGGGTTCCTCGGCCTGCTGCACATGGACATCGTGAAGGAGCGCCTCGAGCGGGAGTTCGACCTCGAGCTCATCGCGACGCAGCCCAACGTCGAGTTCCACGTGATCAAAGGAGACGAGACGAGCGTCGTGCACAACCCGGCGGAGATGCCGCTTCCCGGCACCTACGATCGCGTCGACGAGCCGATCGTGTTCGCCACCGTCATCACGCCCGAAGGAGTACCTCGGGGCGGTCCTCGACCTCTGCCAGTCGCGACGGGGCGAGCTGGTGGACACGACCTTCCTCACGCCGGAGCGGGCCGAGGTGCATTACATGCTGCCGCTCGCCGAGATCGTCTTCGACTTCTTCGATCAGCTGAAATCGAGCACGCGCGGGTACGCGTCGCTCGACTACGAGCCCTGGGGCTATCAGGAGTCCGACGTCGTCCGCGTCGACGTCCTCCTGCACGGCGAGCCCGTCGATGCCTTCAGCACGATCGTGCACCGGTCGAAGGCCTACGCGTATGGGAAGAAGATGACCGAGCGACTGCGCGAACTGATCCCGAGGCAGATGTTCGACGTCGCGATCCAGGCGGCGATCGGCTCGAAGGTCATCGCGCGCGAGACCGTGAAGGCCAAACGCAAGGACGTGCTCGCGAAGTGCTACGGCGGCGACATCACGCGCAAGCGGAAGCTGCTGGAGGAGCAGAAGAAAGGGAAGGCGCGGCTGCGGAAAGTGGGTCGCGTCGACGTGCCGCAGGAGGCGTTCATCGCAGCGTTGCGCGCCGACCAGGGAGCGAAGAAGAAGTGAGCGGACCGCTGGAGGCCGCCGGCATCTACGTCCACGTGCCGTTCTGCCTGACGCGCTGCGGCTACTGCGACTTCAACGCCTACGCCGGGCTCGATCACCTGGCATCGCGATACGTGGCGGCGTTGCTGCGGGAGACGGAGCTCGCCGCGCCCTCGTGGGAGGGCGTCGAGGTCGTGAGCGTGTTCCTGGGCGGCGGCACGCCCACCACGCTCGAGGTGGCGGACCTGAAGGCGCTGCTCGCACGCGCTGCGGTCGTCGTACGCCGTGACCGCGGACGCGGAGGTCACGATCGAGGCGAACCCCGACACGGTGGACGAGCAGAAGCTCTCCGGACTGCGGGAGGCGGGCTACGGGCGGTTGTCGATGGGCGCGCAGTCCTTCGACCGGTCGGTGCTCGCGGCGCTCGAGCGGGTCCACCAGCCGGAGTCGGTCGTCAGCGGCGTTCCGCGCCGCTCGCGCGGCCGGCTACGACAACGTGAACCTGGACCTGATCTACGGCGCGGCGGGGGAGAGCGTGGAGTCGTGGGAGCGGACGCTCGAGGAGGCGATCGCGCTGTCGCCGGAGCACGTGAGCGCGTACGCGCTCACGATCGAGCCGGCGACGGCGCTCGGCCGCCAGGTGTCGCGAGGCGACACGCCGGCGCCCGACCCCGACCTCCAGGCCGAGATGTTCGAGACGGCGTGCGGGCTGCTCGGCGATGCGGGCTACGGCCACTACGAGATCTCCAACTGGGCGAAGCCGGGGTACGAGTGCCGCCACAACCTCGGGTACTGGGAGCGGCGGCCCTACGTCGGGCTCGGCGCCGGGGCGCACGGGTACCGCGACGGCCGGCGTTGGTGGAACGTGCGGCCGCCCGAGGAGTACCTGTCGACGGTCGAGCGCGGCGAGCTCCCCGTCGGCGGGTCCGAGGAGCTCGAACCCGCCGACGCCTACCTCGAGGAGGTGTTCCTCCGGCTCCGGATCCTGCAGGGCATCCCCGCGAGCTGGGTCGAGGACGGCCGTGCCGAGCCGTATCTGCAGAGCGGTCTCCTCCTGCGATGACGACGGCAACCTGATCCCGACCGAGCGCGGCATGCTTCTCCTCAACGAGCTCGTCCTCGGCCTCACCGGCTAGCGGCGACTAACGCTGGATGTCGACGCCCAGACCACAATCGGGCTTGGACGTCGTGTGCTGGTGGTCGATCAACGTCCCGTACGGGACCGTGTATGTGTCGGCGTACGAGGATGTCTGCCGTCGCGTCGGTCGTCAGTGAGACCTGTGTCTCGTGCCATGTCGTCACGTCCCCGGCGCCGCCCATCGATCGGGGACTCCGTTCCCGTGAGCCAGAACTCGGGCAGTCGGTCGCAGTAGAAGTAGTCGGAGGAGCCTGCGTCTCCACCGACCCAGAATGTGAACGGGTCACCAGCGTCGAGCGCGTGCTGAGGGTGTCCCGGTTCCCCTACACGGAACGGGACGACCGATGGCTCGCCGTCGACCGGCATCACCGTGTACAGGCCGTACTGCATGATCGAGAAGAACGAGACGCGTGACGATCAGCTCTTCGTTGCCGTCCACGTTGAGGTCAGCGGCCTTGAAGGGCTCGCAGCCCGTGCAGTGCTCGATGGTTTCCCCGGACCAGCTGTCGGCTACTCCGTCTCCGGTGAAGTCGACAGCGACGCCGTAGCGATCGTCGTCGATCCCGGGACAGGCCCCCTCAGATGTCGTCTTGTTACCTGTCCACGCGGTTCCCATCGTGCCGTCACCGAGGAAGTCGATTCCGGTTAGCTGTTGGACGTCGCAGAGATCGAAGGCGAGACCGATGTCGCGGCCGGCGGGTTCGGCGCTCGGTGACACAGTGGGTTCGGAGGTCGGTGTCGGCGACGGACCGGAGACGACTGACACCGGCTGCCACGCCGCCCCGTATCCGCCGCTTGTCGTCACCTGAGTGAACCTCAGGGTCGCCACTTCGAGGAACCACACCTCCTGCGTCCCTCCTCTCGCACTGTCGAAAACCGCGAACCGACCGTCCGGGGAGAGGCGCGGCTCCTGGAGGTGCTTGCCCGTGTTGACCGAGTCCTCGAGCACCACCCGGACGAGGTCGCCCGAAGGAGTCACCTCGAGCCAGTCGACCCATCTGGGTCGGCAGTCCAGGTCCAGCGTTATCGTCCCAGGGCTCTCGGAGATGAGGAGATTCCCGTCCGGCGAGCCACCCGTGGGGCTCTCGCTCTGCTCCGGGTTCGGCGTGCTGGTCAGGTTGCGCAGGCCCGACCCGTCCCGGCCGATCGAGATATACGTCCCAGCCTTCTCGGTACCCTCGGTCCTTGTCGGGCAGGTTCGCGGTGAACGCGATCGTCGATCCGTCCGGTGACCACCTGGGAGCGTCCGGTGCGAAGAACGTTCCCTCCGTGATCCGCCGGAGCTCCGAACCGTCGGGCCGAACGACCCAGATGTCGCTGACGTCATCCCCGACCCCTGCGAAGGCGATGAGCTCCCCGTCCGGTGACCATGAGGGTCCGATAGACCGCCCATCGATGGTGGCGTGATCGGCCTCGCGTCGCCCGAGTCGATCTCCAACACGTAGAGCCGGATCGAGGACTCGGCCTGCCGCACGAACACGATCCGGCGCCCGTCGGGTGACCATGCCGGGAGCCGGTCGCTGAAGTCTCCATCCGTGATCTGCCTGAGATCGGTGCCGTCGGGTTCGACAAGGAATAGGTGTTCTCCATCCGAGGAGGCCCGAGAGAACACGATCTCGCCGTTCGCGACCGACGGTGTCTGTTCGTCGCCGACGTTGCGCTTGTCGGGCTCGAAGGCGTCGCGAAGGAAGAGGAAGCCGCCGGCGGTGGCGGCGAGAACCGCGAACGCCAACAGCCCCGTCTGCACACGACGAACCCGTTCGCGGTGCGAGCGCCGGCGCGCCAACCCCTCGAACACGCCATCGCCGTCCACCGGGCGCTCGGCCCGGTGGAGCCGGCGGGTCAGCTCGTCATCGACCTTCGACATCGTTCGTCACCTCGGTGTCATGCACGGCGAGCGCCTCGACGAGATGCGCCCTCGCCCGCGCGAGCGAGCTCTTCACGGTTCCTTCCGTGATCCCCAGCGCGGCCGCGACCTCGGCGGTGCTCATCTCGAGCAGGTACCGGAGGACGGCCACCTCGCGCTGCCGACGGGGGAGCGCCTCGAGCGCCCTCGCCACGTCCACGTGCTCTTCGCTCGCGGCGACGGCCGAACCCGATCGCTCGGGCAACCGCCGACGGGCTCGCCGCTCGGCCATCGACCGCCGCCACCCGCTCCGGTCAGGTTCAGCGCGACCGCGGCCACCCACCGGGGCAGCGAGTCCACCTGTTCGCCTCGCTCCGATCGCGATCCATGCTCGAACCAGTGCCTCCTGTACGGCGTCCTCGGCTGCGGGGTAGCTCCCGGACGCAAGGGCCACGGCGTTCACCAAGCGCGGATAGTCGCGCGCGAGGAACCCGCGGATCTCGGCTTCGTCCAGTCGCGCATCCCTTCTCGGGCTCGTTTCGACGTCACCGATCGTAGGACGCGCGGGAGCCCGGAATGGTTGTCCCGACAGATCCGTTTCCTCTCCGCGAACCGGGATGGCGGTACGCTCCGCGCCGATGCCGAGGGCTCACGCATCCCCCCGTTCCTCCGCGGGCGCAAGGTCGATCGTCTCGCCGTCGCGTGCCTCGCGGCCTTCGCCTTCTCGTCGACCCTCGGCCCACCGGCAAGCGCCCAGGAGCTCACGGCCGACCCGCCCTCGATCCTCTTGATCGTCACGGACGACCAGCGATGGGACACGCTCTGGGCGATGCCCGAGGTGCAGCGGTCCCTCGTGGAGCAAGGGGTCAGCTTCGAGGAGTCGTTCACGACGAGCTCGCTCTGCTGTCCGAGCCGGGCGTCGATCCTGACCGGCGCCTACCCGCACACGACGGGGGTCTATCGGCAGGGTGGTCGCTACGGCGGCTTCTGGTCGTTCGACGATCGGATCGACGATCGCGACGCAACTCGCCGACGCCGGCTATCGCACCGGCCTCTTCGGGAAGTACCTCGACGCGTATCAACGCGACGCGCTCAAGGGCTACGTCCCGCCGGGCTGGGATCGTTGGGTCGCGTTCGTGCACGCGCAGTATTTCGATTACGGCCTCACGATCGACGGCAAGGTGCACCGCTACGGCCTCGAGCCCGAGGATTACTCGACCGACGTCCTCGCCGCTCAGACCGAGGACTTCATCCGGGGCACCGAGGGCCCTTTGTTCGCCGTCTTCTCTCCGGCAGCGCCCCATGCCCCCGCGCTCCCGGCCCCGGCCGACGAGGAGGGGTTCGCCGATCTGCCCAGCATGGAGGCCTCCGTCATTCGACGAGGATGACCGGGCCGACAAACCCGAACACATCCGGGTCCTGCAGCCCCGTCGGATCCGAACGGATCGAGGACTCTCGAGAACTTGCGCCGGAACCAATACCGGTCGCTGCAGGCGGTGGATCGGGCGGTCGGGCGCTTGCTGGACGCGCTCGAGGACACGGGACGGCTCGACGACGCGCTGGTGATCTTCACGTCCGACAACGGGCTCCTGTGGGGGGAGCACCGCTGGGTCAAGAAGGAGGTGCCGTACGAGGAGGCGATCCGGGTCCCGCTGGTCGTCCGCGCGGACGCCATCGCCGGCGAGGGTGTGCGGACCGACCGCAATCTCGTTGCCAACATCGACCTGGCACCGACGATCGCGGAAGCAGCCGGCGTGAGGCTGCCCGGGGCGGACGGGCAGAGCCTGCTGCCCTTGGTCGAAGGACGAGCGACGACGTGGCGGCAGGCTCTGTTGATCGAGCACATGCGCGGCACCAATCCGATCCCGACATACTGCGCCGTGCGGACCGCTCGATATCTGTTCGCGACCTATGAGACGGGGGAACGAGAGCTCTACGACCTGGAGTCGGACCCGTTCCAGCTGCAGGATCTCGCCGGCACCCAGCCGGGTCTCGAGGGACGGTTGGACGCCACGCTCCGGGGACTCTGCGAGCCGCCGCCGCCCGGGCTCCGCCCCCAGATGAGCATGGCCGCAACGCTCCTCGGGCTGGCCGCGGTGGTCGGCTTCGCCGTGACGGCCCGGTGGCTCGTGGCCGGGTCCGGCCAGCGTCGAGGGGTAGCATGAGCGACCCATGGCCGAGGTCACCTGTCCCCAATGCCATACACGCCAGGAGATCGACGCCGATGCGGACGGCTATCGGTGCATCGTCTGCGCCGGGACGTGGAGCTTCGTCCGGTGCACCGTCTGCGGTGAGCGGTTCCACACCCGGCCGGGCACGCGAGCCTGGACCTGCCCGAACTGCGGGACGCCGCACGGGCGGACCCGCCGCGGGATCTCCCGCGTCGGTCTTCCCCTGCCGCTCCTGGTCGTGGGCGCGATCGTCGGGATCGGCACCGTCTTATTCCTCGCGCAGGCGCTCGGGGCCGACGACGCGCCCGGCCCGAGTCCCACGCCCTCGACTCCCTCGCCGATCGCGGATCCGTTCCGACAGGCCTGCCGTGACCTGGTCGACGTGCAGGTGTTCCGCGTGGAAGCTCTCGGGAGGGCGGCCGAAGCCCTGACCGCGGACGCGGATGCGCTCCGCCAGCAGGGTGACGCGCAGAACGCCGCCGCGGTGGACGACATCGTCGCCGCGATACGCTCCTACATCGAGGTCGCGGAAGGCGGAGGCGACACGCAGGCGGCCACGGAGCAGCTGCTCGACGCGCTGGCTGGCGTGGACTGCGCAACCTGAAAGCCGTTCGCCGGGCGCTCGCTAGCACTCGACGGCCAAGAGTGCCAGTAGCATGAGGACATGGTGGAGCAGCACCACGAGCTCGGGCCCCGGAAAGGCGCGGTCCTGAACGCGGTCGTCGAGGAGTACGTCCGCTCGGGGGAACCCGTCGGCTCCGAGACGATCGCCGAGAGCTCCGGCCTCGGCGTCTCGAGCGCCACGATCCGCAACGAGATGGCCGCCCTCGAGGAGCTGGGGTTCCTGTCACATCCGCACACGAGCGCGGGACGCATCCCGACCGACACGGGCTATCGGCATTACGTGGACACGCTGCCGCACGGCGTCCGCCTCCGGGAGACCCATCGCCGCGCGATCGCCGGCTACTTCGCCGAAGCGATCTTGGATCTGGAGGAGGTCCTCAAGGGATCCGTCCAGTTGCTGAGCCGGCTCACGCAGTACGCGGGTCTCGCCGTCCCGCCCGGGGCGGCCGAGGAGCCGATCGTCCGTCTCGAGCTGATCGACATGGGCCCCACCGTGATGATCCTCGCCGTGGGCCAGCACGGTCGCGTCGACAAGCGCGTGATCGATCGACCCGAGGCCGCGGACGTCGAGGTCCTTCGGGCGGTCGAGGATCGGCTCCAGTCGCTCCGAGGGCTGACGTATCTCGACGCCCAGGCTCGTCTGCTGAAGCTCGCGGCCGAGGCATCGGTCTCTCACCACGATCTGCTCCTGCACGTCGCGGAGACGCTCCGCACCGCCACCCAGGGGGAGGGCGCCGCGCACGTGGTGGTCGGCGGCGTCTCCAACCTCACGAGCGAGGCGCAGGTCTGGCGCCGTCAGACGCTCCGTCGCCTCTTCGAGACCCTCGAGCGCGAACAGGAGATGCTCCAGGTGCTCCAGGACGTCACCGCGGACCGCGAGGACGTGTGGGTCACGATTGGCGCCGAGCACCCGACGACCGGTGACTGGGAGGCCTCGATCGTCACGGCGCCGTTCAAGGCCGGTGACGCCACCGTCGGCACGATCGGCGTGGTCGGTCCTACCAGGATGGACTACCTCTCGGCGATGGCGTCCGTCCGCGCCGTGGCCAAACGGCTGAGCGAGATCGCCACCGAGCACGAGGCATAGGGCGATGGCAGCCGTCCGCGACCTCTACGAGATCCTGGGGATCCCGCGGGATGCGTCACCGACCGAGATCAAGGCTGCGTACCGGAAGCTCGCACGCACGCTCCATCCCGATGTGAACGGCGACCCGGCGGACCAGGAGCGGTTCAAGGAGATCACGGGCGCCTACGAGATCCTGTCCGACCCCGCCAAGCGACGCCGCTACGACGAGTTCGGCTCCGCCGGCCCCCAAGGCGCTCCGTTCACCGACATCCAGGACCTGTTCGACATGTTCTTCGGGGGCGGGTTCGGCGTACGGTCCCGAGGACCCCGGGGGAGGGCGCGACGGGGAGAGGACCTCCGTACGCACGTTCCTCTCTCCTTCGTGGGATCGGTGTTCGGCGAGCAGAAGGAGATCGAGGTCGAACGGCTCGCGACGTGCGCGCGCTGTGAGGGCATCGGGGCGGAGCCGGGGACCTCACCCATCGCGTGCCGAGGGTGCGGTGGGACCGGTGAGGTGCAGAGCGTCCGCAGGAGCATCTTCGGGACCGTGATGACGGCATCGGCCTGTCCGACGTGTGGTGGGTCAGGCGAGGAGATCCCGGATCGATGCGAGGAGTGCGGAGGGGAAGGTCGCGTGCGCGCGCCGGGCACCGTCACATTCGACGTTCCGCCGGGCGTCCTCGACGGGATGGACCTCCGCGTGTCCGGGCAGGGCAACGCGGGCGTGGCGGGTGGTCCGCCCGGCGACCTGATCGTCGGCGTGGACGTCGAGCAGTCGAACGCGTTCGAACGCGCAAGGCCAGGACCTCTACGGTGTCCTGGACGTCACGATCATGCAGGCCTCGCTCGGCGGTGAGGTCGAGATCGACACGCTCGACGGTCCGGAGCGCCTCCGTATCGAGCCCGGCACCGAGTCGGGCTCGGTCGTGCGGCTTGAAGGGCAGAGGGGTGCCACACCTGCAGCGGCGCGGACGTGGCGACCTCTATGTGACCCTGCACGTCGTCACGCCCCGCGACCTCTCGAAGGAGGAGCGCTCGTTGCTCGAGCGGCTCGCCGAGCTCCAGGGGAAGTCTGCCGGTGGGAACGGCGCTGCCGCGTGCGCTGCGACGCCCCCAGTTCCGTTCCTGATCGGCGGCGGACGGTAGGCTCGGGGACCGTGACGGACACCTCCTGCCTCTTCTGCAAGATCGCGGCGCGCGAGATCCCCTCCGACATCGTGCGGGAATCCGAGCGGTTGGTCGCGTTCCGCGACACCAACCCGCAGGCGCCCACGCACATCCTGATCATCCCCAAGGAGCACGTGCGGTCGATCGCCGAGATCGAGGAAGGCCACGGCGACATGCTCGCGGACGTGGCGCAGGCGGCGGCGCAGCTCGCCCACGCCGAGGGGATCGCAGAGTCCGGTTGGCGGCTGGTCACGAACGTGGGTCCCGACGCCGGGCAGAGCGTCTTCCACCTGCATTTCCACCTGCTCGGGGGCAGGCCGATGGCGTGGCCACCGGGGTAGAAGCGATAGGATGCTGCCACGGGACCCGAGGGGTCCCGTTCTCGACTAGAGGAGGAACGGGGTCACCCCCCGAGAGCGCGACACGTGGCAGCCGCCACCACGCAAGTCAAGATCCTCGTCCCCGGTCATCAGTCGATGGTGGCCCTCCTCGGTCAGCACGACGCGTTCCTCAAGCTGATCGAGGCCGCGTTCTCCTCCGACATCCTGGTTCGAGGCAACGAGATCACGATCAAGGGTCCGGATCACGAGGCCGAGCAGCTCGCACGACTGTTCGAAGAGCTGCTCGCGCTCCTCGAGAAGGGACTCCAGCTCTCCGACTCCTCGGTGGGGCAGACGATCGAGCTGATCAAGGGCGGTGCCGACGAAGAGGCGGGAAGCGGCGACGGGACCGCCACGATGCGGCCGAGCGAGGTGCTCGGCGACACGCTCCTCACCGCGCGCGGCACGTCGGTCGCGCCGAAGACGGTCGGGCAGAAGCGGTTCGTCGACGCGATGCGGAGCTCGACCGTGACCTTCGCGATCGGCCCCGCGGGCACGGGCAAGACCTATCTCGCCGTCGCCACCGCGGTGCGAGCCCTCCACGATCGTCAGGTCTCGCGGTTGATCCTCACGCGGCCGGCGGTCGAGGCGGGGGAGCGGCTCGGGTTCCTGCCGGGGACCCTCTACGAGAAGATCGATCCGTACATGCGCCCGCTCTACGACGCGCTGTTCGAGATGACCGGCGGCGAGAGCCTCTCGCGGCTGATGGAGCGAGGCACGGTGGAGGTCGCGCCGCTCGCGTTCATGCGGGGACGGACCCTGAACGACGCGTTCATCATCCTGGACGAGGCGCAGAACACGACCCCCGAGCAGATGAAGATGTTCCTCACGAGGATCGGGTTCGGATCGAAGGCCGTCGTGAACGGGGACGACACGCAGGTCGACCTCGCCAACGGCCAGCGGTCGGGGCTCCTCGTGATCGAGGAGATCCTGTCGGGGATCTCGGGCATCACGTTCTGCCGATTGGGAGGGCGCGACGTCGTCCGGCACAAGATCGTCCAGCAGATCGTCGAGGCGTACGACCGCTACGGCCAGCAGCGCCTCGGGATGGCCGACGGTGATGGATGACGGCGAGCAACCCAGGGTCCTGATCTCCAACCGGCAGGACGAGGCGGTCGACGAGGAAGCGCTCCGCGCGCTCGCTCGCGACACGCTGCGGGGCGAGGGCATCGAGCGCGCGGAGCTGTCGGTGTCCTTCGTCGATCAGGACGAGATCGCGGGCCTCCACGAACGGTTCATGGACGAGCCCGGCCCCACCGACGTGCTCGTCGTTCCCGCTGGACGACGTCGACGAAGGCGGCGTCCGTCTCCTCGGCGACGTCGTCGTGGCGCCCACCGAGGCGGCGCGGAACAACCCCGAGCGATCCTGCGGCGGAGCTGCGGCTCCTGCTGGTCCACGGGATCCTGCACCTGCTCGGCTACGACCACGAGGACGACGACGAGCGCACCCGGATGTGGGAGCGCCAGGAGCGGTACAGCGGGGTGCGCGCGCCGTGATGTGGTGGTGGTTGCTCGCCGCCGCGCTCGTGCTCTTCGGATCCGTGCTCGCCGCGGCCGAGGCCTCCTCGACGCGGACGTCCCGCGTGCGCGCGCTGGCCCTCGAGGAGGAGGGCAGGCGGAACGCCGAGACGCTCGTCAAGATCGAGTCGGATCCTCCCCGGTACCTGAACGCCGTGTACCTCACGGTGATGTTCGTGCAGAACGGCTCGGCGATCCTGGTCGCGTTCCTCGCGGAGCAGCAGTTCGGCGACACGTGGGTCACGCTCGGGTCGTTCCTGTTCACGATCCTGTACTTCGTGTTCGTCGAGGCGATGGCGAAGACGTTCGCGGTCCTGCACGCGGACCGCGTCGCGCTCGCGCTCTCCCCGATCGTCTGGTTCCTCGGCCGCGTCCTCGCCGCGCCGACCCGGGTCCTGATCGGCCTCGCCAACATCCTGCTCCCGGGCAAGGGGCTGAAGCAGGGCCCGTTCGTCTCCGAGGAGGAGATCCGGTCGATGGCCGAGGTCGGCTCCGAGGAGGGCTCGATCGACGAGGGCGAGAAGGAGCTGATCCACTCGATCTTCGAGTTCGGCGACACGATCGTGCGCGAGGTGATGGTGCCGCGCCCGGACATCGTCGCCATCGAGGACGACAAGAAGCTCCGGGACGTCCAGCAGCTGGTCCTCTCGCACGGCTACTCGCGGATCCCGGTGTTCCACGATTCGCTCGACGAGGTGAAGGGTGTCGTGTTCGCGAAGGACGTGTTGAAGGCGCTGCATCAGGGGATGCAGGACATGCCGCTGGCGGAGATCATGCGGCCGGCGCACTTCGTGCCGGAGACCAAGCGGGTCGCCGAGCTCCTGAAGGAGATGCAGCGCGAGAAGTTCCACCAGGCCCTGGTCTACGACGAGCACGGCTCGGTGACGGGCATCGTCTCGCTCGAGGACCTGCTCGAGGAGCTGGTCGGGGAGATCGCCGACGAGTACGACCGCGAGGAGCCCGAGGTGCTCGAGCTCGGCGACGGCCTCTACCGCGTCTCCGGGAAGGCCTCGATCGACGACGTGAACGAGCTGCTCCGGACGGAGCTCCCGGACGGGGAGTGGGACACGGTCGCCGGCTTGATGCTCGACCTCCTCGGGCGGATGCCCGAGAAGGGCGAGGAGGTCTCCTTCCGTGGGCTGAACCTCAAGGCCGACGAGGTGCAGGGACGGCGGATCGCGAGCGGTGCTGATCACGCGAGCCGATCAGAACGGCGAGGGCCCTGGGGCGATCGATGGCTGATGGAGAGGGCCCCATACAGGGAGAAGGCCCGATCAAGTTGGAGGACCCGAAGCTCGACGAGATGCTTCGCGCCGCTCGCGCGATCATGCCGCGCGCCTACGTCCCCTACAGCGGGTTCCACGTCGGCGCCGCGATCCTGAACGAGGACGGCACGATCCGGGCGGCGGTGAACGTCGAGAACGCCAGCTACCCGCTCTCGGTCTGCGCCGAGCGGAACGCGGCGGCCGCGATGGTTGCGTCCGGACACGGGAAGATCCTCGCGGTCACCGTGGCCACCGACGCGAAACGCCCACGCCTCCTTGCGGCGGTTGCCGTCAGATCCTGTGGGAGTTCGGCGACGCGGACACGCCGGTGGTGGCCGAGGGAGCGAACGGCGTCCGCGCGCGATGGCGTCTCGGGGAGCTGCTGCCCCACGCCTTCGGGCCGGACGACCTCCGGTGATCTCCCGCTCCGGGATCGTCGCCGTGGTGGGTCGTCCCAACGTCGGGAAGTCGACGCTCGTGAACGCGCTCGTCGGGCGGAAGGTCTCCATCGTCTCCGACAAGCCGCAGACAACCCGTCGCGGCCTGCACGCGATCCTCACGACGGAGGAGGCGCAGGTCGTCTTCACCGACACGCCCGGCTTCCACAAACCTCGGACGGAGCTCGGCGTGCGGCTGAACGACGTGGTCGGTGATGCGGTCGAGGGCGTGGACGTGATCCTGCACGTGCTCGACGCCGCGTCCGGCATCGGACGGGGAGATTCGTTCGTCTTCGAGCGCCAGGTCCGGCCGCACCGGTCTCCGAAGATCGCGGTGGTGAACAAGGTCGACCTCACCGGCCAGCGCGACGTGGTGCCCCAGCTCGCCGCCGCCGCCGCGATCGGTGACTACGACGAGATCGTGCCGGTGTCGGCCAAGGCCGGCGAGGGTGTCGCGATGCTCCGGGACATGGTGCTCGCGCTGCTCCCCGAGGGACCGGCGCTCTACCCGGAGGAGACGATCACCGACCAGCCGTTCGAGGTCGGTCTCGCAGAGATGATCCGGGAGAAGGCGCTCCACGTGACGCGGGAGGAGCTGCCGCACTCCATCACCGTGACCCTCGACGAGATGGACAGGGGCGAGGGCCTCACGAAGATCTACGCCTCGTTGATCGTCGAGCGCGATTCGCAGAAGGGGATCGTGATCGGCAAGGGCGGGCAGACGCTCCGCACGATCGGCTCGCGCGCCCGCGAAGAGATGGAGCTGGTGCTCGGCACCAAGGTGTTCCTCGATCTCCGGGTGAAGGTTGTCAAGGAGTGGCAGAAGGACCCGAAGGCGCTGGAGAAGCTCGGGTTCTAGGCGCGCGGTTCGGCGAGCGCACGTCTGCGGACGGGGCCGACGAGCTCATAGCCCTTCTTGAGGAGGAACCTCGCGTCTTTCCTGAACGCCTCAGCGGATGGAACGTGCCAGCCGAACGAGTCCGCGAGGCGATCGATCAGGTTGAACATGAAGCAGACATGGAGCGCGTCGCTGATCGCTTGCGTCGAGACCCCGGCCCTCCGTACCTCCGTCACGTCGGACGAGGACAGCTCACCTGGTGCGAGCGTCACCTTCTCGAGCAGGCCGAGCATGGCACGCGTCGGGGGATCAACCCGAGCGAGACGCCAATCGGTCAGGACGGAACGGGTGATCTCCTCTCCGAGGGCTTCCGACGCGACCGCGCCGTGAGCACCCGTTCAGAAGGGACACTGATTGAGCCGCGAAACGAACGCGGCGAACAGCTCCCTCTGTCCCACGCTCCACTCGGAGGGGCCTCGCATGATGTCCTGGAGGAGCGTGCTATACGCGGCGCCGAAGAACTCGGGTCGGTAGTAGATGGTCTTCACGACGTCCGGCGGCTCCCTGCGGGTCACCACCCGCAGGAACCTGAGGAACAATCGGACGCCCGGGCGATGGGCGCGTTCGAGTATCTGAAGCCTCATGTGTCACCGCCGGCGAGGTGCGCCGAGGACGGAGGCTCGCCGAGCGCATCCAGTCCCGACCGGAGCCTCTCGGCCGCCGCTCCATACGCCGCCGCGACCGTGATCTCGAAGATCTGATCCTCCGAGTAGCCGGCCGAGCCGAGCGCATCGACGTCGTCATCGGTGACCAGGAACGCGTGGCGCCGCACCTTGTCGACGTACCCCGCAGCGTTCTGCGGAACCCCTTCGCCTCGGGCCGCCGCGCGACGGATCCCGAGCTCGAGCGCCCCTGGCTGCTCGAGCACGCGGCGCTCGAGGTCTTGAACCTTCTTCGCGAACCTGGCGTCCATCACACGCTCCATCTTCGGCCGACCGTCACGGATAGGTCGCACCGTCTTCGCCGTCCGCAACGGACGGAACGCGGACGCTAGCATGGCCCCTTCAGCCCGTCGAGGGCCGCACGTCGTTCCTCTGCGAAGGTTCCGGCGGAGTGGGCCTCTACTCGACGGTGAGCGTCGCCGTCATCTGTGGATGGTACGTACAGGTGACCGCGTAGATGCCGGGCTCCACGCCCGACAGGCTCACGTCGACGGAGGTCCCCGCGTCCAGCTCGAAGTCCACGTCGGTCCCTGTCACGGTGAAGGTGTGGGGGGCATCGCCCGAGTTGTCGAGCGTGATCGTTGCTCCCGCGTCCACGGACAGGCAGTCCGGTTGGAACGAGAAGTCCGCGAGCTCGACCGTCGTGACGGCGACCGGGTCGGTGCAGTCTTCGGGAAGCTCCGCCACGTCGCCACCACACGCGGTGAGGAGCAGCAGGAGGGCAAGGACGCGGCCGATGTGCATCGCGCGGGAGCCTATCGGGGCCGGGTTCCGGAACGACCGGCTGGGCTACCATCGAGACATGGCGCACGCAGCGCAGATCGAGCCGACCCGCCCCCTGGCGCCGCTGCCCGTCGCGGTCGGCGAGGCGGTGAGGATGGCAGTCCGTACGACCGCGGTCGACGCGGTCGGCCTCGAGGAGCGTGCCGCGTCGCTCGCGAAGCGCTCGATCAAGCGGGACGCGAAGCTCTGGGCCCTCGACCTCGCGATCCGCTCGATGGATCTCACGACGCTGGAGGGGAGCGACACGGTTGGCAAGATCGTCGCGATCTGCGCGAAGGCGGTCCGTCCGGACCCGCTCGATCCCTCGATCCCGTCCGTGGGTGCCGTCTGCCTCTACCCCCAGCTCGTGTCCGTCGCCCTCGAGCAACTCGAAGGTACCGGCGTGAAGGTGGCGAGCGTCGCCGGCGGATTCCCGAGTGGCCTCGGACCGCTGGACGCGCGATTGCTGGAGATCCGCGCCGTCGCCGAGGCCGGTGCGGACGAGATCGACATCGTGCTGAACCGGTCGCTGTTCCTCGGCGGGCGATACGCGCAGGCGTTCGAGGAGCTCGTGGCGGCGCGCGAGGCCGCCGGCTCCTCGCATCTGAAGGTGATCCTGGAGACAGGGGAGCTCGGGTCCTATGACCGGGTTCGGCAAGCGAGCATGCTCGCGATGGTGGCGGGCGCGGATTTCATCAAGACGTCGACGGGCAAGATCGCCGTCAATGCCACGCTCCCGGTGGCGCTCTGCATGATGGAGGCGGCTCGGGATTTCCATCGTGACACCGGCCGCCGTGTAGGCATCAAGGTCGCGGGCGGGGTCCGTACCGCGAAGCAGGCGATCCAGAACCTGGTCCTACTGCACGAGACGCTGGGGTCGGCATGGATGACGCCCGACCTCTTCCGTATCGGAGCGTCGTCGTTGCTGAACGACGTGTTGATGCAGATCGAGAAGGAGCGGACCGGCCGGTACGCGAGTGCCGACTACTTCACGACCGACTGAAGGGGGATCGATGACGAGATCATGGACGCACGGTGCCTGGGTCGTGAAGGAGGGGAACGAGGACGCTTTCGTCGCCGCATGGTCCAAGCTCGCTCGCGCGGCGGGAGAGCGGTTCGGCGTCAGTCCGACGCTGCTCCATGATCCCGAGGATCCTCATGTCTTCAAGACGTTCGCCGCCTGGCGAAACCAGGATGAGAGGGAGGAGTTCCGAGGGTCGGACATCGTCCGCAACGCGATGGCCGAGATCGAACCGCTTCTCGAATCGGGGAAGATCATGCCGTTCGACGAGGTCACGTTGACGTGATGCAGATCGAGAAGGAGCGGACCGGCCGCTGCGCGGACCCGGACTATCTCACGATCGACTGACGTTGTTCGTTGTTGAGACGATGGGTGCCCGAGCGCTGTCCACCAACCGAGGAACGCACCGCGGCGCGTTCGCGGGCATGGACTGGCTGCTGTTCGTCGTCGTGGGCACCATCTGGGGCTCGTCGTTCCTCTTCATGGCGATCGGCCTGGAGTCGTTCCGTCCTGGTCTCGTCACGTGGCTCCGGATCCTGTTCGGCGCATCGGCGCTCTGGCTCGTGCCCGGCTCGCGAGCGCCGATCGACCGAGCCGACCGAGCTCACCTGCTGCTCCTCTCGGTGACGTGGGTCGTGATCCCGTTCACGCTCTTCCCACTGGCGCAGGGGTCGGTGAACTCGGCGATCGCGGGCATGCTCAACGGCGCGGCGCCGATCTTCACCGCCGTCGTCGCGACGATCCTGCTTCGCCGCCCGCCCGGCTCGCGCCAGCTCGTGGGGATCCCGCTCGGCTTCGTGGGGGTCGCGGCGATCGCCCTCGCAGCCGCGGGGGAGGGTTCCAGCCAGGTCGTCGGCGTCGTGCTCATCATCGTGGCGACGATCTGCTACGGGATCGCGTTCAACGTGGCGACGCCGCTCCAGCAGCGATACGGGTCGCTGCCGGTGATGGCCCGCATCCTGACGATCGGCGCGGTCTTCACGGCTCCGCTCGGGATCGCCTCGGTCCCGGGATCGAGCTTCACCTGGCCGGCGGTGCTCGCGATCGCTGCGGTGGGCGTGCTCGGCACGGGCGTGGCCTTCGTGCTGATGGGAAGGCTCGTCGGCCGGGTGGGAGCGACCCGGGCCTCGATCGTGGGCTACCTGATCCCGGTCGTGGCCCTGCTGCTGGGGGTGCTCCTCCGGAACGACGAGGTCGGTCCCATCGCGATCGCCGGCGTCGCGCTGGTCATCGTTGGCGCCTACCTGACGTCCCGGCGCGAGACCGCCCCAGCCTGAGCGTGGAACAGGCGCGGGGATCGCTCCCCGCGCCCGTCCGAGCCCGCCCGTCGAACTCAGCCCTCGCGGACCTCGGTCATGAGGTCGGGGGGATCCTCGACGCCCGATCCGGCCGACGTGGCTTCCCGGAAGCTTGTCCGGGCGCCTTCGGCGTAGGCGCCGGCGTCGACACCGGCCCAGACCGGCTCGACCGGCTGCGGGAACCCGCCGCCCTCACGCGTGTCGGTCATCATGCCCTCCACGTTGGTCGCCCAGTGGTCCGGGCCGACGACGGGCTGCGAACCTTCCTGGGTGAACACGAGCACCGCGACGGCGGCGAGCACCACCAGGACGATCCCGGCCGCGACGACCGGCCAGCGCGATCCTGGCTCGAGGCGCTCGGGGCGGACGGCCTTCGTCCGGCTGGTGGTTCCCTGCTGCTTCCTGAGATCGGTAGCCATCGATCTCTCCTTCCTGTTCCGCCCTCCCGACGAGGGCTCTCGGGACGAGCCTGGGGGAGCGCTCTCGTAGACCGTCGGTGACCTGCGTGGATCCGCCTGGACCCCGGTTTCCAGCGTTTCTCCAGCGGCCGGGTGGAAGCTCGTCGGGACGGAGGCCGTGCTTCGGTGGCGCCTTCGAATCACAAGCTCGATACTCGGCTCGGGGGGTGAGGTGGACAGCTCGCAGGCACGAGGTGATCGATCGGACGATGGGATCGGCGGCCGTTCCGTGGCCGAGCGATCCGGGTCCGAGATCCGCACCTTCCTGATCGCCGACGTCCGCGGCTATACCGTGTTCACCCAGGAGCGGGGGGACGAGGCAGCCGCGATGCTCGCCGCCCGGTTCGCCGCCATCGTCCGCGAGCACGTTGAGGCCCGGGACGGGTCGGTGATCGAGCTCCGAGGAGACGAGGCCCTGGCGGTCTTCGGTTCCCCTCGGCAGGCGATCCGGGCGGCCGTCGACCTTCAGGATCGGTTCCTCCAGGAGACCACGAAGACGCCGGCGTTCCCGCTCCCGGTGGGGATCGGGCTGGACGCGGGGGAGGCCGTGCCGGTCGGAAACGGCTTCCGGGGCGGAGCGCTGAACACCGCGGCCCGCCTCTGTGCGATCGCCGCGCCGGGCGAGATCCTCGGGAGCCAAAGCGTGGTGCACCTCGCCCGGACGGTCGACGGGGTCGGGTACGACGACCGGGGTGACGTCCGCCTGAAAGGACTCGCGGATCCCGTGCACGTCTCCGCCATCGTCTCCGCACGCGTCGATGTCCCGGGGCAGATGAGATCCCTGGGGGTCGTGCGGCCGGCGAGGCGCACGCACCGGGGAGCGATGCAGTTCCGCGTCCTGGGTCCGCTGGAGGTGGACGCGGGATCGGGGCCGATCCCGCTCGGTGGGCCGAAGCAGCGCGCCGTCCTCGCGCACCTCCTCCTGCACCCGAACCAGTTGGTGCCGTCGGGGGCCCTCATCGACGAGCTCTGGGGGGACGAGCCGCCCGAGACGGCCCGGAACACGCTCCAGACGTACATGTCCCACCTGCGCAAGGCGCTCGGCGAGGGTCGGCTCGTCTGGCGGTCGCCCGGGTACGTCCTGTCGGTCGACCCCTCGGAGCTGGATTCGTCTCGGTTCGACGATCTCGTGCGAGAGGCGAAGAAGGCCCTCGCCGTCGATCCCTCGGTCGGGGTGTCGCTCCTCGACGACGCGCTCGCGCTCTGGCGAGGGCCGGCGTTCGCAGACGTGGCGGAGGAGTCGTCGCTGCTCGCAGAGGCGTCGAAGCTCGACGACCTGCGACTCGCCGCACAGGAAGAGCGCCTCGACGGTCTGCTCGGGAGTGGCCAGACCGGGCGAGCGGTGGGAGAGGCGGAGGCGCTCCTCGCGCGTCATCCACTCCGAGAGCGACCCTGGGGACAGCTGATGCTGGCGCTGTACCGCGAGGGACGGCAGGCCGACGCGCTGGCCGCGTTCCAGCGGGCGCGGGCGATCCTCGCCGACGAGCTCGGCATCGATCCGTCACCGGAGCTCGTGCGGCTGCACGAACGGATCCTCGGTCAGGATCCCGCGCTCGACCTTCGAGGCGAACCGCTCCGCGGCTACCGGCTGATGGAGAGGATCGGAGAAGGGCCGATGGGCGTGGTCTTCCGAGGGCTCCAGCCCCGGGTGGAACGCGACGTGGCCGTGAAGGTTCTGCATCAGCGCCTCGTGGGCGACGGTGCCTTCATCCGTCGATTCGAGCCGGAGGCCCAGGCCGTGGCGGCCCTCGAGCACCCGCACATCGTCCCGCTCTTCGACTACTGGCGTGAGCCGGATGGAGCGTATGTCGTCACCCGATACATGCGAGGCGGCAGCCTCCGCGCCCTCGAGGAGCGCGGCGAACCGCTCGCTCCGGAGCGACGAGCGACCATCGTCCGGCAGGTCGCCTCGGCCCTCGCGTTCGCGCATCGGCAGGGGATCGCCCACGGGAACGTCCGGACGTCGAACGTCCTGTTCGATGCCGAGGCCAACGCCTATCTCGGTGACTTCCGGATCGGCGTCGGGGCGCCCGCCACGATCGAGGACGACCTGGAGCAGCTGGATGCGATCGCCCGACGGCTCGTCGGGGATGCTCCAGGCATCCTGGGGTGGCTCGAGGCCGGTGACGGCGCGTCCGGGGCGGCAGCGCTCGTCGAGTCGCTGCAGCCGGGGCGGCCGTCGGCTGGTGAGGGCCCCGCGGGCGGAACGGATGCGCGGAACCCCTATAAGGGACTACGGCCCTTCGGGGAAGCCGATGCCGGCGACTTCTTCGGTCGCGCGGAACTCGTCGCTCGACTGACCGCCCGGTTGAACGAACGAGGCCCGGAATCCCGTTTCCTCTCCGTCGTCGGTCCGAGCGGGAGCGGGAAATCGTCCGTGGTCCGGGCGGGACTCGTTCCGGCGATCCGTGCCGGCGCGCTCGCCGACGGCGGCTCCGTGTTGGTGGGCGAGCTCTTCCCGGGAGCGCACCCGTTCGATGAGTTGGAGGCGTCGCTCCTGCGTCTCTCGGCGCGTCCGATCCCGAGGCTCCGTGACCGCTTGGAGGAGGGTTCCCGGGGGCTGCTCGAGGTGGTCGGAGACGCGTTCCCCGAGGAGAGCGAGATCGTCGTCGTCGTCGATCAGTTCGAGGAGGTGTTCACGCTCACGCGCGATATCCCCGAGCGAGAGGCCTTCCTCGAATCCCTGCGCGTGGCAAGCGTGGACCCGTCCAGCCGGGTCCGCGTGATCGTGACGCTCCGGGCGGACTTCTTCGACCGGCCGCTCGCGACCCCACGCTTCGGTGAGCTCCTCGGTCGCCGCACCGAGACCGTGACACCGCTCACGCCGGACGAGCTCGAGCAAGCGATCCGCGGTCCGGCCGAGCGGGTCGGCGTCCCTCCCGAGCCCGGGCTCGTCGCGGCGATCGTCGCCGACGTCGTCCACCAGCCGGGGGCGCTCCCGCTGCTGCAGTACGCGCTCACGGAGCTGTTCGAGCGCCGCGAGGACGAACGCCTGCGCTTGGAGCCTTACCTGGCGATGGGCGGGGTCGCCGGGGCCGTGTCCGCGCGCGCCGACCGGCTCCACGAGGCGAGCGGCCCGGAGGGACGGCGGGCGATCCGGCAAGTGCTCCTGCGCCTCGTAACCCTCGGGGAGGGACGGCAGGACACGCGGCGCCGGGTCGCTCGGTCGGAGCTCGACGTGCTCGACGTCGACCCACAGGCCGTGGACGGCGTACTCGAGGCGTACGGGCGCCACCGCCTCCTGACCTTCGATCGCGAGCCGACGACGCGAGAGCCGACGGTCGAGATCGCCCACGAGGCGTTGCTGACGTCCTGGAATCGGCTCCGGAACTGGATCGACGAGGCGCGTGAGGACCTGCGCTTGGAGCGACAGGTGGCGCAGGCCGGCGCGGAATGGCGTGGGGCGGAGCGCGATCGGAGCTTCCTGCTCCGCGGCGCGCGGCTCGACCAGGCGTCGACCTGGGCCGAGAGCACCGACCTCGCGGTCGGCTCCCACGAGCGGGAGTTCCTGAAGGCGAGCGTGGGGCATCGCGACGAGGAACGCGCCGAAGAGGAGGAACGCCGGGCCCGTGAAGACCAGGTCGAGCGCCGCTCGCGCTCGAGGCTCCGGGCGCTCGTGGGAGTGCTGACGGCGGCAGCCCTCATCGCGAGCGGACTGACGGTGATCGCGGTCGGTCAGTCGAACCGAGCGCAACGGACGGCCCAGGTCGCACACGCACGAGCGCTCGCTTCCGCTGCGATCGCGGATCTCGACCGGGATCCGGAGCGGAGCATCCGGTTGGCCCTCCGCGCGGTCGACGTTACGCGGGACGACGGCATCGTGCTGCGGGAGGCCAAGGAGGCGCTCCATCGCGGCATCCTCTCCGACCGGCTGCTGTTCACGATCAGCCACCCGGCGACGGCCAACGTCGCATGGAGTCCCGACGGGCGGTTGCTCGCGACCGGCGGGACCGCGGCGGGTCTCGACATCAACGATGCGGTGCTGTGGGACGCGGGGACGGGGAAGGAGGTCCTGACCCTGCGGGGGCATCGGGGAGACATCTACAGCGTGAGTTTCAACCTCGAAGGAACGCGCGTCGTCACCACCTCCGCCGACAGCGAGGCGATCGTCTGGGACGTCTCGAACGGAGAAGCTCTCTTCAAGGTCGGGACCGACGACGGCACGGGAGGCGCGTCGTTCAGCCCGGACGGTCGCCTCCTCGCTCTTCCCGGATCCCGAGGATCCGTGCAGATCGTGGACGCAGGGACCGGCGCCCCGAGCTCGACCCTCCGGGCGCCCGGCGGTCCGTTCTGCAGTCCCGCGTTCAGCTCGGACGGGGGTCGGATCGCTGCCTCCGGCTGCCCGTACCTGGGCTCGTGGCAGACCGTGGTCTGGGACGTCTCGACGGGGAACCGGCTCGCCACCGTCGACGACGAGTTGGGCAGCAGCGGGGTCATGTTCAGTCCGGACGGGCAGCGACTCGCGGGCCGATCAGATGGCGGAGCAGCGGTGTGGGATGCCTGGACGGGCGACCGGCTCATGACGATGTCCGGGCACTCGGGGGATGTGATCGGCGTCGCGTTCAGTCGCGATGGGACGCGATTGGCGACCGGCTCGAAGGACGGCACGGCCAGGGTCTGGGACGCCGCGAGCGGCCGGGAGCTCGTCCGGCTCTCCGGTCACAGCGGACTCGTCGCGCTGGTGGACTTCGATCCGAGCGGCACCCGGCTGCTGACTGGCGGAGGCGACGGCACCGCCCGGATCTGGGATGTGTCCCCTACTGCCGGTGCCGAGGTGTGGGCCGAGAAGGTCACGTCGGGTTGGGGGGCCGTGAGCGTCGAGTACTCCGACGACGGGGCACGTCTCGCGACGGCCGGCGGAGGCGGTGGCTGGGTGCTCGATCCGGCGACAGGAGACGGGCTTACCCCGATCGGAGCGGGCTGGTCGGACGCGGCACTCGACCCGGCGGGCGCACGCATCGCCGCCTCGGGAGACGGAGCGGAGGTGATCGACCTCACGTCGGGTGCGGTGGTCCACACCCTCGGCGTCGAGGACGACGTGACGAACGTCGCGTACAGCCCGGACGGCTCCACGGTCGCGACCGGGCTCGGCGCTACGGACCGCGGTGCGGGCCGAGCCGTGCTGTGGGACGCGGCATCCGGTCGCCGGATCGGCGCCTTCGGTCCCGGGCATCCGGGGGAGAACGTCGAGGGGCTCGCGTTCAGTCCCGACGGAGAGATGCTCGGTGTCATCACCTTTCTCGGGCGGCTCGAGGTGTGGCGGGTCGACACGGCCGAGCTCGTTGTGGAGGAGGTCACCGCGCACGCCGGCTTCGGGGCCGACCTGGCGTTCTCACCCGACGGCAGGACCCTGGTCACGGTCGGCGGGGACGGGGGAGCGGTGTGGAGCGTGCCGGAAGGCGACAGGGTCGGCTCGCTCTCGCGCGGCGGCAAGCTCACCGCCGTGTCGTTCAGCGCCGACGGGCGTCGCTTCGTCACGGCCGGGGAGGATCGGACAGCGAGGATCTGGGACGCGGAGACTGGTGGGGAGGTCCTCAGCGTCGAGCTGCCCGACGCGGTCATGAGCGTCGCCCTTAGCCCCGACGGCACCGAGCTGGCGACCGGACATGCGAACGGGGTGGTGCGGGTTCTCGCTCTTCGGATGGACGAACTCGTGCGGATCGCCGGCCGGCATCTGAGCGACGGTGCGACGATCGGGCTCGTCCCCTCGATGCCGGACGTCTCCGGGCCTCGAGGGGCGTTCCGGGTGACGATCGACCGGAAGGATCTCCTGCGAAAGGGGATCCCTGGGCCGGTGACCGGGTTCATGGTGGGGGACTACACGCTGGCGCTGATCGGGGGAAGCTACTGGCTCCACGCGAGTGAAGCCGACGAGTTCATCTGGCAGACGTCGGGGACGTACGCGATCTCCGGCGATCGGATCACGTTCACGGACCGGGGCGACGCGTTGTGCGCGGGGAACGTCGTCTCCGCACGGTGGCGGGCGCGCGGCGCGACCATGTGGCTCTCGGACGTGCGCGCCGATATCGTGGCGCATTGTGATCCTGACCTCGTCGGCCCGCAGTTCCAGGCCGTCTTCGCGTCACGTCCGTGGAGGATCGTCGGGGGCGCGATGGGCGGCTGACCGACCCGACCGTCTGCCGTTCGGTCAGCCTGAACTCGGTTACGGTGGTTCCACGCCATGAGCGATCTCGAGCTGAGCGAGGACCATACTCCGGCGATCCCCACATGGGAGTACGCCGAGGCCCCGGAGTCCAAGGACGTCGTTCGTCTCCAGGACCGGTACGGGCTGTTCATCGGCGGCGAGTTCGTCGAGCCGAAGAGCGGGAAGTACATGGCGACGATCGACCCGTCGACCGAAGGGGTCCTCGCCGAGGTCCCGGAGGCGGGTTCCGAAGACGTCGAGCTGGCGGTCGCGGCGGCGCGCGACGCCTTCGACTCGCGGTGGCGCGATCTTCCCGGCAAGGAGCGCGCGAAGTACCTCTACCGGATCGCGCGCGCGCTCCAGGAGCGCGCGCGCGAGTTCGCGGTCCTCGAGTCCATGAACGGCGGCAAGCCGATCAAGGAGTCGCGCGACATCGATCTCCCCCTCGCCGCGGCGCACTTCTTCTACTACGCGGGTTGGGCCGACAAGCTCGACTACGCGTTCCCCGGAAGGAGCGCGAAGCCGATCGGCGTGGCGGGGCAGGTCATCCCGTGGAACTTCCCGATGCTGATGGCGGCGTGGAAGCTCGCGCCGGCCCTCGCCGCCGGCAACACGACGGTACTGAAACCGGCCGAGACGACGCCGCTCACCGCCCTGCTGCTCGCCGAGGTGATCCAGCAGGCCGAGCTGCCGCCGGGGGTGGTCAACGTGATCACCGGAGCGGGGGAGACGGGCGCCGCGCTCGTCGCCGCCGACGTCGACAAGGTCGCGTTCACCGGTTCGACCGAGGTCGGCAAGCAGATCCGGCGCACGATCGCCGGCTCGCACAAGCGGCTCACGCTCGAGCTCGGCGGCAAGGCTGCCAACATCGTGTTCGAGGACAGCCCGCTCGACCAAGCCGTCGAGGGCGTCGTGAACGGCATCTTCTTCAACCAGGGGCATGTCTGCTGCGCGGGCTCCCGCCTCCTCGTACAGGAGCCGATCTTCGAGCCCCTGCTCGAGAAACTGAAGGCGCGCCTGCAGACCCTCCGCGTCGGCGACCCGCTCGACAAGAACACCGACATCGGCGCGATCAACTCGCGAGCACAGCTCTCCAAGATCGAGGAGCTGGTGGCCGTGGGCGTCGAGGAGGGCGCGGAGATCTATCAGCCTGTGTGCGACCTGCCGGAGCGCGGCTTCTGGTTCCGCCCGACGCTGTTCACCGGCGTGAGCCAGTCGCACCGGATCGCGCGTGAGGAGATCTTCGGGCCGGTCCTGTCGATCCTGACGTTCCGAACGCCGGAGGAAGCCGTCGAGAAGGCCAACAACACGCCGTACGGCCTGTCGGCGGGCGTGTGGACCGAGAAGGGCTCGAGGATCCTCTGGATGGCCGAACGCTTGAAAGCCGGCGTCGTGTGGGCCAACACGTTCAACCGGTTCGACCCGACCTCGCCGTTCGGCGGCTACAAGGAGTCGGGCTTCGGGCGCGAGGGTGGTCTGCACGGTCTGGCGCCGTATCTGGCATTGAGCCCGTGGGACGGCGCGCCATGAGCGAGAAGCGCCTGCCCGTGAAGCGAACGGCGAAGCTCTCCATCGGGGGAGAGTTCCCACGGAGCGAGTCCGGCCGGTCGTACGAGGTGCTCGGCACCGACGGCGAGCTCTTGGCGTGGGCGGCGCGCGCCTCGCGCAAGGACGTCCGTGACGCGGTGCGCGCAGCGCGCGCCGCCCAACCCGGGTGGGCGGCGAAGACGGCTTTCAATCGCGCCCAGATCCTGTACCGCGTGGCCGAGCTGATGGAGGGACGGCGGTCGCAGTTCGAGTCGGAGCTGAAGGACGTCGGCGCCAAGGACCCCACGAAGGGTGTGAGCGCCGCGATCGATCGCTGGGTCTGGTACGCGGGGTGGGCCGACAAGATCCATCAGATCCAGGGCGCGACCAACCCGGTCGCCGGGCCGTACTTCAACTTCACGATCCCGGAGCCGACCGGTGTGGTAGGCGTCGTCGCTCCCCAGGACCAGTCGCTGCTCGGACTGGTCTCGCGCTTGGCGCCGGCGATCGTCAGCGGCAACACCGCCGTCGTGCTGGCCAGTCAGCGGGCACCCCTGCCGGCGGTCTCGCTCGCGGAGGTCCTCGCCACCTCCGATGTGCCCGGGGGTGTCGTGAACGTGCTCACCGGCTTCACCGAGGAGCTCGTGCCGTGGCTCGCCGGGCACATGGACGTGAACGCGATCGACGCGACTGGCGTGCCGGACGACCTCCGCACGGAAGTCGAGGAGCTCTCCGCGGAGAACGTGAAGCGCGTGCACTACGCACCGGAGGTCGACCCGTTCGACGACGAGGCCCAGAGCCCCTACGAGGTCACCGCCTTCGTCGAGTTCAAGACGGTGTGGCACCCGATGGGTGCGTGAGCGTGACGGGGGTCGCTGCGGTAGAGCTCGTGGTTCGTGGCGAGGAAGCACTGAGCGCCGGCGACTGGGAGGGGGCCCGCGAGGCGTTCGCCGCTGCGGTCGAAGAGGAACCGACCTCACGTGCGCTCGACGGGCTCGGGCGCACGCTCTGGTGGCTCGGCGACGTCGACGGCGCCATCGAACATCGAGAGCGGGCCTATGCCGGCTACCGGAAGGCGGGCGAACCCGCCTCCGCGGCCAGGATCGCTCTGTGGCTCGCGCGGGAGTACCTCGAAGCGGTCGGCAATCAACCCGCGAGCAACGGGTGGATCGCTCGCGCCGAGGGCTTGCTCAGGGACGCCGAGCCGGGACCCGTGCATGGCTGGCTCTCCCTCACGCGCGGCGGACTGTCTTTCGAGCCAGCCGAGATGCGCGGGCACGCGGAGGCAGCGCTCGAGATCGGCCGGAACACCGACGACATCGATCTCGAGGCCTCCGCGCTGGCACTCCTCGGACGGGCGATGCTCCTTTCGGGGGAGTTCGATGCCGGGGTTGCCGCGCTCGACGAGGCCATGGTCGCCGTCACCGGAGGAGAGGTCGCCGATCCCCTCATCTTCGGCGACGTCTGCTGTGTCGTGACCCTCGCGTGCGAGGAATCTGGCGAGCTGGAGCGGCTCTTCAAGTGGAACGAGGTGATCGAGTCCTTCATGGCCCGCCATCTCCACGGGCCGCTGATCTCCTTCTGTGGGAGCTGTGGGGCAGAGTTCTTCCAGGCGAAAGGCGATCTCGAGATGGCGGAACGGTGCGTGGCCGGGGCGCTGGCGGCCCTGGAGGGAACGGGTCACCGGTCCCGCTGCATCCATCCCGCAGCCAAACTCGCGGAGCTTCGGATCCTGCAGGGACGCACCGAGGAGGCCGAGCGCCTGCTGATCGGCTACGAGGATCTCCCCGAGGCACTGGGAGCGAACGTCGCGATCCATCGCCTGAAGGGCGAGCACGCGGTGGCGGCCTCGCTCCTGCTGCGCCGGCTGAACGAAGTGGGAGACACCGTCGTCGCGGTGCCCCTGCTCTCGACACTCGTCGAGGTCCAGCTCGCGCGGGGCAACGTCGATGAGGCGCGGTCCACCTCAGCGCGGATCGAGGCGCTCGCCGAGAGCTCGGGGCATGCCCGGCTGGCGGCGGTCGCCGCGCTCACCGAAGGGCGGATCGCCCTCTCCGCGGGCGAAGCCGAGGCCCGCGGCCATCTCGAGCGGGCGCTCGAGGCGTTCGGGCGGATGGAGATGCCGCTCGAAGCCGCGCGCGCCAGAGTGGCGTTGGCCCGCGCGCTGCGCGACGAGGATCCCGAGGTGGCAGGCCGCGAGGCGCAGATCGCACTCGAGTCGCTCGAGCGCCTCGGAGCTGCCCGTGAGGCCGACGAGGCGGCGGCGCTCGTCCGGGAGCTCGGCGGGCCGAAGCGAACCGGGCCGAAGGATCTCGGCCTCCTCACGGCTCGCGAGGTCGAGGTCCTGCGCCTCCTCGGTGAGGGGTTGAGCAACGCCGAGATCGCGGCCCGCTTGTTCATCAGCACGAAGACCGCCGGCAATCACGTCAGCAACCTGCTCGCCAAGCTCCATCTCCGCAGTCGCCAGGAGGCGGCCGCCTACGCCGTGCGGACGGCGACCAGTGGGTAACCGGTCCCAGAGATAGGGAATGCTCCCCATCCTTCGAGCCTCGCCGAGGAGCAACATCCGCATCGGAGGTGATGGAGATGCAGAAGACGGGGGATCGGGGCGCCAACGCCCTGAAGCAGGACCTGGTCGTGCGCGTCGAGGCGAGCTCGCGGGCGACGACGGAGGCCGTGTACGCGGTGCTCGCCGACCTCTCCAGCCACACGGTGTGGGCGGGGGAGCGGCAGAGGAAGCGGACCCGGCTGCTGACGATCGACGCGCCCGCCGGGCCGGCTGGCGTCGGCACCGAGTTCCATTCCACGGGGTCGGACCCGATGGGGACGTTCTCGGACCGCTCGGTCGTCACGGAGGCGACGCCGGGGAAGGCGTTCGAGTTCGTCACGGAGGCGAGGCTCACCACGAAGAAGGGCATCGCGACCGACTGGACGAACGTCGAGCGATACGAGCTCGAGTCCACGGTGGGCGGATGCCGGATCGTCTGCACGTCTCGCGTGACGCGGATCAGCGAGCTGCCGGGTACGCTCGGCGTCTTCAACGTCCCAGGGCTCCGCGCTCTCGGGTTGGCGATATCGGCGAGGGTCAGCCGGCGAACGGTCCGGAACCTTGCCCGCGTGGCGGAGGAGCGGTCGCAGGAGTCGTGAGCGTTCGAGCCACTGACAACGACCGGGCGAAGAGAAGGGAGACCGTGATGGGCAAGGTGTCGAAGGACTCGACGGCGGAGGCGGTCGAAGGACCAGGTTTCGAGGGTCGGTACGGTGAGACCGAGGGCTACACGATCGGCTTCGAGAAGTACACGGAGCACTCGGACATGACCCCTCTGTTCGTGGGTCTTCCGAACGATCAGTGCCAGTCTCCCCACTGGGGCTACGTGTTCAAGGGGAAACTCGTGTATCACACGGCCGAGGGTGACATCGAGATCACCGACGGCGAGGCCTACTACGTGGGCCCGGGCCACACGCCCGAGATCTTCCCCGACACCGAGATCGTCGAGTTCAGCCCGACGGCGGAGCTCAACGAGACGATGGAGGTCGTCACGAAGAACATGGAGGCCTGAGGGGCGGGGCGCCGGCCCTTAGGGGGCCGGCGCCAGCACGTCCGCAACGGAAACGTCACACGGCTTCTCAGGTGGGGGGGCCGACCGTCGGGCTACGATTCGGAGATGCCCCCCTACAAGGAACAGGGCGTCGTGCTTCGATCGATGAAGCTCGGCGAGGCCGACAAGATCGTCACCATCATGACCCAGGGTGCGGGCAAGGTCCGTGGCGTTGCCAAGGGCATCCGCAAGACCACCAGCCGCTTCGGTGCCCGGCTGGAGCCGTTCACGCACGTGAACCTGATGCTCTACCGGGGTCGCGGCTCGCTCGACACGATCACGCAGGCGGAGATCATCGCCCCGCACCGCGCGATCCGGGATGACCTCGCCCTGTTCGCGGCGGGCGAGACGATGCTCGAGGCCGTCGACCGCGTCGCCGAGGAACACGAGCGCAACGTCCGCCTCGTCCTGCTCCTGCTCTCCGGCCTCCGGGCGCTGGAGACGCGGCCCGCTGATCCCGCCGCGGTCGCCGAGTCCTTCCTGCTGAAGCTCCTGTCCGTCTCCGGCTTCCATCCGAGCCTCACCGCGTGCGCCGTCTGCGGCAGCACCGACGTCCAGCTGTTCTCCGCCGGACTCGGCGGCGCCGTCTGCGCCGGCGACGCCGAGCCCGGCGCCGGTCACGTCTCGGCCGCGGCGCTCGCGTACATGGGCACGCTCGCCTCCGCGGACCTCGCCGACGCGGGTGCTACGCCCGCTCCCGAGGGCCGCACCCGGAAGGAATCGCGCGGACTCCTGTTCGGCTTCGCCGAGTACCACCTGGAGCGCCGCATGAAGTCGGTTCCGATGCTCGTTCGGACGGCGACGTGAGCAGTTATCTGCACGACCTCGACCTCGAGCGGATCCCGGCTCACATCGGGATCGTGATGGACGGCAACGGGCGCTGGGCGCAGCAGCGCGGCCTGGACCGGACCGAGGGCCACGCAGCGGGGGAGGAGGCGCTCTGGGACACGGTCAAGGGAGCGGTGCAGGTCGGCCTCCCATGGCTGACCGTGTTCGCGTTCTCGACCGAGAATTGGCGCCGCCCGCCCAGCGAAGTGCGGTACCTGATGAACTTCAACCGGACCCTGCTCCGGCGCCGCCGGGATGAGCTGCATCGGATGAACGTCCGGATCCGATTCATCGGGCGCCGCAACTGGCGCGTCCCGCGCTCGGTCCTGAAGGAGATCACGGAGGCCGAGAACCTCACGGCCGCGAATACGGGGACCACGTTGTCGATCGCGTTCAACTACGGCGGCCGGGCGGAGATCGTGGACGCCGTGAAGGAGCTCGCACGCGAGGTCCGCGACGGGACCATCCGCCCCGAGAGCATCGACGAGAAGAAGATCGCCGAGCGCCTCTACACCCCCGACATGCCGCCCCCGGACCTGCTGATCCGCACGAGTGGCGAGCAACGGATCTCGAACTTCCTCCTGTGGGAGGTCGCGTACTCGGAGCTCTGGTTCACGCCGGTCTTCTGGCCGGACTTCGACCGCGAACATCTCTTCGAAGCGATCCGTGACTTCCAGAAGCGCTCGAGGCGATACGGAGGCCTCGCCGACGGGTCCTGAGCGCCATCCGAGGCGATCCGGCTAGGCCTTCCGGTCCCTCCATCCGCCAGAGGGCTTAACCCGTGCCGGTCGTTCGGCTGTTTCACCTCTCCGGTTCCACGGGGTATCGTGCCTCGGAGTGCGTGACCAGCTCTTCTGGTCGCATCGCATCACCGGCGAGGGGGCCGGATGAGCTTGATCCAACGGTTCACAAGAGACACCGCGAGCAAGTACGTCTGGGCCGCTTTGGCTCTGGCTGTCGCGATCGGGCTGGCGTACAGCGTCTCCAACGGCGGCCGGGCCCTCGATGAGGAGCGCGCGCTCGCGGAGGATCGAGCGGTCGCATACGTCCAGGAGGTGCTCGCTCCGCGGCTCGACGACGGTGAGCTGGCCGCCCCGATCTCCGGCCAGGCGGGCGACTCCCTGGAAGCCGTCGTGCAGCGCTCCATCCTCGCGGACGAGCGCGTGTCCCGCGTCCGGATCTGGTCGACCGAGGGGACGTTGCTCTTCTCGACGGACCGGTCCGACCGCCTGGGGTCCAACGAGGGACTGAACGACCCGCTGCTTCGTGAAGCGTCGGGTGAGGGTGCGATCACGCGCTGGAACTACTCCGACGGCGGTGGCGCGGACGATCCGGAACGGAGTCTGGTCCGCACCTACGTGCCCCTCGGCACCGGCGCGGTGGTCGAGATCGATCAGGCCGATGAGGGCACCGTCGCGCCGGTCAGATCCAAGTGGGTCAGCTACCAGCTCCTTGCCGGCGGGCTGCTGCTCTTGTTCCTCGTCATGATCGCCCTTTCTCTCCGCGACCCGATCGAACGCATGAACGTGGGGGTGCCGTTCGCGGCCTCTTCCGTTCCCCGAGGGTTCTCGCTGATCGACGACGACCGGCTTGCCGCGGTGCACGAGGTCTATCGACTCGCATCGGAGCGGGTCGCACGATTGCAGGACAAGCTGGACGAGTCGGAGGAGGCCAGGCGGCGCCTCGAGGGCGACATCCAGCGAGCGTTGTCGAAGGCCGCGTCCTCCGCGCCTCGCCCCGTTGCGCCGGCCGCATCAGCCGCGCCCGACACCGTCGTTCCCGAGCCGGAGGTCGTGCAGGTCCCCGAGTCCGACGTGGTGGTCAGCTCGCCGCTCGGCGACGCGTTGGCCGCGGCGCCCGCCGGACCGCTCGCCCGCGCCTCACGCGCCCAGAAGCCCTCGCCCACGACCGCACCCAGGGAGAAGCCGGCGGCCGAGAAGCCGAAGCGACTGTCCAAGCGGATCAAAGCCAAGCCCGAGAAGCGGGCCACGGCGCCGTCACCGGTCGCGAAGCCGCGGCCCACCCCTCAGCCCGAGAGTCGTGTGATCGCCGCGGCGGCTCCGCCCGCGGTGGCGCCCGCCCCGCCCGCGCCAGCCGCTGTGCCACCAGCCGCTGTGCCACCCGCAGCTGCGCCTGCCGCCGCGCGGCCGGCGGCGTCCGCTCCCGCCCCCGCGAAAGCTCCCGCCCCCGCGAAAGCTCCCGCCCCCGCGAAAGCGCCCGACCGGGCGAAAGCGCCCGCCCCGGTGACCGCACCCAGACCCGCAGCCGAACCGGTGACGCCCTCCTCCGAGGTCGATGATGCGAAGGCGCACGCGGCGGCCCTCGAGACGTTCATCCGCCTGACCGAGAGCGACCGGCAGCACCACGACACGAGCACGGTCGATCAGGGGGAGATCCGAGCCGCGCTGGCGCGGACCGCCGCTCGCAAGAAGCCCGGTGGTGACCGTCTCCAGCCGCACGACGGGCCGAACGATGAGTCACTCGGCGGCCCGCCGAAGGGCAGGGAGTAAGCCCTAGAGGTCGTTCCACCTCGCCAGCGCGACCATGAGTCCGACGACGAGGATCGGCACCGCGAAGAGATAGCGGTCCATGTCGTCTTTCGTGAGGAAAACCACCACCACGGCGACGGCCGCCAGAGCCACGATCGCCAGTCGCGCGGTCGGGCTGAGGCGGATCTCGCGTCCCAGGACGGGATGGCGCGTGCGGAACCGCTCGATGAGGGTCGGCGGGGCGTCGTCGGCCACACGCTCTCGCCGCCAGATGCTCATCATCGGCACCGCGAGCGCCCACCATGGGAAGAGCAGCAGGAGACCGACGGTCCAGCCGATGCGCCCGAGCGGTCCCATCGTCGTGGGACCGGAACGCCATCGTGAGGTCTTCTGATCACGCACGGGCGTACCGACGAAGGTCCCGGGCTCGTGGAGGGGAGGACGCGCCGTGAACGGCGTCGTCGGGGTGTAGCAAGTCGCGCACCAACGGAGATCAGCAGGGAGAGCCGCGCCGCAGGTGCGGCAGAAGCGACCGATCGGCATGCCTTCGGTATCGGAACCAGCCGACCTTCGGTTGACCGGTAGCATGGTGCTCACGCCGGCGGCCGCAGCCAGCGGCCGGGAAAGGAGTCCTCTCACATGGCCGATCTCATGGAGGCCGTCACCTCTCTCGCCAAACGGCGAGGCATCGCGTTCCAGTCCTCGGAGATCTACGGGGGTCTCCGCTCGTCGTGGGACTACGGTCCGCTCGGCACCGAGCTCAAGCGCAACGTCCGCGAGCAGTGGTGGCGCTCGACCGTGCAGCTCCGTGACGACGTCGTCGGGCTCGAGGCAGCCGTGATCATGGCGCCGAAGGTCTGGGAGGCCTCCGGTCATCTCGAGGTCTTCACCGACCCGCTGGTCGAGTGCCTGAACTGCCACCAGCGGTTCCGCGCCGATCACCTGCCGGAGCCGCCGACGTGCCCGAACTGCGGGCAGACCGCGTTCACAGAGCCGCGCAACTTCCACCTGATGTTCAAGACGAACATGGGGCCGATCGACGACGCAGAGAACACCGTGTACCTGCGGCCGGAGACGGCGCAGGCGATGTTCGTGGACTTCGCGACGATCCAACAGGTGAGTCGAAAGAAGATCCCGTTCGGGATCGCGCAGATCGGTCGCTCGTTCCGCAACGAGATCACCCCCGGGAACTTCATCTACCGCCTGCGGGAGTTCGAGCAGATGGAGATGGAGTTCTTCGTGGAGCCGGGCACCGACGAGGAGTGGCACGAGTTCTGGATCGCAGAACGGATGCGCTGGTGGACGGACCTCGGGCTGCGGGAGGAGAACCTGCGTATCCGTGAGCACGATGCCGACGAGCTCTCTCATTACTCGAAGCGCACGGTGGACGTCGAGTACCGGTTCCCCTTCACCGACTGGGGCGAGCTCGAGGGGATCGCGAATCGGACCGACTTCGACCTCAAGGCGCACCAGGAGGCGTCCGGCGAGGACCTGACCTACTTCGACCAGGAGAAGGACTCGCACTATCACCCCTATGTCATCGAGCCCGCGGCCGGGGTGGACCGGGCGGTGCTCGCGTTCCTCTTGGACGCGTACCGCGAGGAAGAGGCGCCGACGGCCAAGGGCGGCACCGAGAAGCGCACGTACCTGGCTCTGGACCGACGTCTCGCGCCGACGAAGGTCGCAGTGCTTCCCCTCTCGCGCAACGAGAAGCTCACGCCCGAGGCGCGCCGCGTCTTCGACGTGGTGAAGGGCGAGTGGATGTGCGACTACGACGATGCGGGCTCGATCGGCCGGCGCTACCGGCGGCAGGACGAGGTCGGGACGCCGTTCTGCGTCACCGTTGACTTCGATTCGATGGAGGACGCGCAGGTCACCGTACGGGAACGGGACTCGATGGCCCAGGATCGATTGCCCATCGACGGGCTGGTGGCCTACCTGTCGGAACGTCTGTGATCGCCTACGCGGTGGCGTTCGTGTTGTGGGTCGGAGCGATCGTCGCGCTGGGCGTGTCCGCGGCGGGGTTCCTCGAGTCGACGGGTCTCCTGGTCGTGTCCGCGGTCATGTCCGGGCTCGCGATCGTGTCCGCCGCGAGCGCGCTGTTCCTGACGAGGCGCCGGTAGGGCGTGCACCGGTGAGACCGATCGCCGTGACATGTGTCGCGCTCTGCATGGCGGTGGCATGCACGCCGGGAGAGGAGGAACCGCCGTCACCTTCGGCCTCCCCAAGCCCCGCCGTCGAGGTGAAGACAGGACCGACCACCGCGCTCCAGGCGATGCGCCGGCTCTGCATCCCCCCCGACATCGCCGCCGACCCGGTGACCGAGGTCTCGACGCCACCGGCGATCGCGGAGGTGGCCGACCAGGTGGAGGCCGTGCGAGGGCTCGACTTCGAACGACCGGTGAACGTGGAGCCGATCACGCCGGCGGACATGGATCGGCGGCTCGGTGAGTACTTCGACGCGTACTACCCCGATCGGTTCTACGCTCGGCGGAGCGATGCGTGGCAGACGATCGGAGTCCTTCCGCCCGACGTGGGGTACCTGGAGGCCCTCGACGCGTACCAGCAGGGGTCGGTCCTCGGCTTCTATAACTCCCAGAACGAGGAGCTCGTCTATACGGGCGATGCCGAGCTCGACCGTATCGAGCACTTCGTGTTGGCGCACGAGCTCACGCACGCGATCGACGACCAGCACTTCGACCTCGACCGGATCGACGAGCTCGTTCTGCGGTGCGAGGAAGAGCGCTTCCAGGCGTCCCTGGGGGTGGTCGAAGGAAGCGCCAACCATTTCGCGACGCAGGTGCTGTTCCGGTTCCCCGTCACCGAGACGGGCTCGGTGCCGGGCGGCTCGGAGAACCCGGTCCCGCCCTTCATCGTCGAGCTCCAGGCGTATCCCTACTCGGACGGACAACGGTTCGTGGACGCGCTGGCGGACGAGGGTGGGCCGGCGGCGGTCGATCGGGCCCTGCGGAGGTTCCCGACGACCACCGAGCAGATCCTGCATCCCTCGAAGTACCCGGGTGAGTCGGGCGAGCCGGTGAACGTGCCGGACTTCTCGCCGACCTTCGGTCCCGCCTGGCGCGACCACGACGTGATGGTCGTGGGCGAGGTCTGGTTGAAGGCGTTGCTGAACCTGAGGTCGGAAGAGCCGGCGGCGGCTGACGCCGCCGCCGGCTGGGGCGGGGGATCTATCGAGCCTGGAGCGACGGCGACGACGTCGCCGTCGTCCTGAGCACGGTATGGGACACGCCGGCGGACGCGGCCGAGTTCCGAGAAGCGTTGTCGCGGTGGGTCTCACGCGGCTCGAGTCCGGCGCTGGTGGGGGAGGCGGTCGGGACGCGCGTGCTCGCGGGCTTCGGGTCGTCGGAAGCCGTGATGGGCGCCGTGTCGGCCGCCCTGTTGAATCCGTAGCGGCTACCGTTCGCCGATGGTCTCCACGGCGCCCGTCTGCCGACGGCCGTCGTGCTTCAGCTTCTTCTCGGCGCGCTTCTCCTTGATACCCTTCGCGGCCTTCTTCTTGACGTTCTTCGCGCCCTTGTCCTTGGCGTGCGCCATCGTCGTTCCTCCGTGAGAGCGGTGAGGAGGCGAGCGTACACCGGTCAGCGCTCGTTCCGTAGACTTCGGCCATGCCCAAGTACGTCTACGACTTCTCCGAAGGCAACAAGGACATGAAGGACCTCCTCGGCGGGAAGGGTGCCAACCTCGCCGAGATGACCAAGATGGGGCTGCCGGTCCCACCCGGGTTCACGATCACGACCGAGGCGTGTCTGGTCTTCCTGGAGAAGGGCGGAGCCCCGCCGGAGATGCTCGAGGAGTCGGGGGAGCACCTCGGGCGCCTCGAGGAAGCGATGGGCCGTCAGCTCGGCGATCCCGACGACCCGCTCCTGGTCAGCGTGCGATCCGGCGCCAAGTTCTCGATGCCGGGGATGATGGACACCGTCCTGAACCTCGGGCTCAACGACCGGTCCGTCGAGGGGCTCGCGAAGCAGTCCGACGGCGACGTGCGCTTCGCCCGGGACGCCTACCGGCGATTCATCCAGATGTTCGGCAAGATCGTGATGGACGTACCGGGGGAGTCGTTCGAGGAGGCGCTCGACCGCGCCAAGGAGCGCAAGGGGCCCGGCACCACCGACACCGACCTCGACGCGGACGACCTCACGGCGCTGATAGAGAAGTTCCGCGGCATCTACCGGACGCACACCGGCGAAGAGTTCCCCCAGGACCCGAAGGAACAGCTGCGGCTCGCGATCGCGGCGGTGTTCGAGTCGTGGAACGGCAAGCGCGCCCGCGACTACCGGCGGCAGAACAAGATCTCCGACGACCTAGGCACTGCGGTCAACGTGCAGGCGATGGTGTTCGGCAACCGCGGCGACGACTCGGGCACGGGCGTCGCGTTCACGCGTGACCCCTCGACGGGGGAGAAGGTCCCCTACGGCGACTACCTCTCCAACGCGCAGGGGGAGGACGTCGTGGCCGGCATCCGCAACACGCTGCCGCTCGTCGAGCTCGAGAAGCTGGATCCTCCGGCGTACAAGGAACTTCGTGCACACATGGACACACTCGAGAAGCACTACCGGGACATGTGCGACATCGAGTTCACGATCGAGAAGCACAAGCTCTGGATCCTCCAGGTGCGTGTGGGGAAGCGGACCGCGTTCGCCGAGTGGGTGATGGCGTTCGACATGCTCGCGGAGGAACTGATCGACGCGGACACCGCCCTGCTGCGGGTGGACGCGAACCGGCTCGAGGAGCTGTTCAAGCGTCGGGTCAAGGCCGAGGGCGCCACGCCGATCGCGAAGGGGCTGAACGCTTCACCGGGCGCGGCGATCGGCAAGGTGGTCTTCACGGCCGACGAGGCGGAGCGGATCGGGAAGCAGGGCGAGCGGGTGATCCTGGTCCGCCGCGAGACGACGCCGGACGACTATCACGGCATGATCGCGGCGCAGGGCATCCTTACGAGCGCGGGCGGGACCAACTCACATGCCGCGGTCGTCGCGCGCGGCGAGGGCATCCCCGCGGTGTGCGGCGCCGATGCGATCAAGCTCTCGCCGGCGCAGGGGACCTTCTCGGCCAACGGCACGACCGTGAAGGAGGGCGACGTCATCACGATCGACGGCTTCACCGGCAACGTGTACGTCGGTGAGCTGCCGCTCGAGGAATCCGTGCTGGAGAGGGCGCGCGCCGGCGACGCGGAGGCGCGCGAGCAGAAGATCTGGCAGGCGTTCGAATCGCTGATGGCGCATGCCGACCGCGTGCGCCGGCTGCGGGTGCGAGCGAACGCCGACACGCCCGAGCAGGCACAGAACGCCCGCGACCGCGGCGCCGAGGGCATCGGCCTGTGCCGGACAGAGCACATGTTCCTCGGTGAGGAACGTGTGGAGGCCGTGCGGACGATGATCTTCGCCGACACGGATGAGGAGGAGGCGAAGGCCTACGACGCGCTCGCGCCGTTGCAGCGGGAGGACTTCGTGGGCATCTTCAAGGCGATGGACGGGTTGCCGGTGACCGTTCGGCTGCTCGACCCTCCGTTGCACGAGTTCCTGCCGAACCAGGTCGACCTCGCGGTGGAAGTGGCGCTCGGAGAGGAGCGCGGCGAGGACGTCGAGTGAGCAGAAGGCCGTGCTGCAGAAGGTGAACGAACTGCACGAGACCAACCCGATGCTCGGACTGCGTGGCGTACGGCTGGGCATCGTGAAGCCAGGTCTGTACGCGATGCAGGTGCGAGCGATCTTCGAGGCCGCCGCGCAGGTCCGTCGCGACGGCGGCGACCCGAAGGTGGAGGTCATGATCCCCCTCGTCGCCACCGCGCCCGAGCTGCGACAGATGCGCGAGGAGCTCGAGCCGGTGGCGGAGGGATCGCTGGGCGACGTCGAGCTGTCCCACCTCGAGTGGGGAACGATGGTCGAACTGCCCCGCGCGGCGGTCACCGCCGCCGAGATCGCGGAGACGGCGGAGTTCTTCTCGTTCGGGACCAACGACCTGACCCAGACGGCGTTCGGGTTCTCACGCGACGACATCGGCAAGTTCGTGGGGATGTACGAGGAGCGCAAGCTGGTGCCCGCGAACCCGTTCGTGACGATCGACGTCGAGGGCGTGGGCCGGCTGATGCGGATCGCGAGCGACGAGGGCCGGGCGGCGAACGCGTCGCTACACCTGGGCATCTGCGGCGAGCACGGAGGCGACCCCGCGAGCGTCGTGTTCTGCCACGAGATCGGTCTCGACTACGTGAGCTGCTCCCCGTACCGAGTCGAGACTGCGCGGCTGGCGGCGGGGCAAGCGGTGGTGGGCGCGGCCGAGTCCGCCTCGAAGTAGCCGTGCCGATCGTCGATTGGGGCGGGGTCACCTTGCACGACCTCATGACGGTCTCCTCGTTCTTCCACGGCTTGGGCGACGTTGCCACGTCGAGGATCGCGAAGGAGCAGCTCCACCGGGGGATCCAGCCCGACGAGGAGTACGCCGCGCAGCTCTCGCGCAGTCGGTGGTTGGAGCGGAACGGGGCCGAGTACTCCTTCCCGTGCGGCGTGGTGCCTCGGCCGGAGCCGGGCGCGAACGAACCCGTGCTCAACGTGCTCCCGGTGATGCGGCAGGCGGTGGCCTCGGTGATCGCGGCCGTCCTCCCGTCGGACGTCGTGTTCCTGCTCGAACAGGAGACCGAGGACATCGTCGAGCTCGGACGCCTCCCGAGGACCGCTATCCGCGACGCGGACGTGGTGGATCCCGCCGGAGTCCACATCCCCGAGCCGATCCACGAGACGTTCGAGCTGGATCGTCCGGCCCTTGCAGTGCTCCGCTGGTCGGATGCGGGCGTCGACGACGAGGAGCGGTTCGCGTTCCGCTCGGTCTGGCTCGCGTGGAAGGCGGCGCGGAAGCTCACCGGCGCCCGACGGGACACCTGATGCCTGTCTTCGGTCGATTCCGGCCGCTCGGTTTCGCGCTCTACGCGATGGACCTCTGGGAGGAATCCCAGGAGCTCGTGGACGAGCAGACGCGCACGGCGCGAGAGCGAGCGACGCGGGAACGGTTCAAGGACGCCCGACTGACGTGGCTCGAGGAGCACGGCGCGGAGCGCTCGTTCCCCTGCGGTGTGGCGCCCGATCCGGAGCCGGCGCCCGGAAAGCCTGCGATGCCGGTTCCGCGCTTGAACGTCCCGAGACGTGGGATGACATATGTGCAGGTGACCGCCGCCGTCCTGCCGACCGATATCGCGTTCATCCGAGGACAGGAGACCGGAGAGATCGTCGAAGTCGGCCGGATCCCTCGCAGCTCGATCCGGGAGGTGGATGTGGTCGACGCGTCGGGCGTTCACATCCCGGAACCGATCCGCGAAACGTTCGAGCCACCACAACTGGCGCTGCTGGTACTTACCTGGACGAATGCAGGCGTCGACGACGAGGACCGGTTCGCGTTCCGGTCACCGTGGATGGCGTGGCAGGCGGCCCGATGGTTGATGACGGCTCGGCAGTAGCCCTACGGCGGCGCCCGGTCCTCCGCGAGCACGCTCCCATCGGCTCTGGAGAACACCGGTCCGTGCCCGTTCATCTGCACGCGGAACCCCTCGTGCACCGCACGGTGATGCGGTCGGCAGAGCAGCACGAGGTTCTCCAAGGCCGTGGCACCTCCGTCGGCCCAGTGCCTGATGTGGTGCGCGTCGCACCAGGACCGAGGTCTGCCACACCCGGGGAAGGAGCACCCGCCGTCTCGGAGCACCAGAGCCCTCCGCATCCCTGAGGGAACCACCGGGGTCCTGCGACCCACGTCCAGCGGCTCGGAGGTGCCCATGGTGATGATGCGCGAGACACCCGCATCACATGCCAGGCGTCGAGCGGTCTCAGGCGTGATCGGACCGACATCTTGGAGCTCCGCTCGCCTCCCGGGCATGCCCTGGAGGCTCTGCAGGTCCACCGTGACGACCACGTGGGGACGCTCGCCGGCCACCTGGGGTCTCTCGGAGCGGTCCAGGGAGCTCCTGCAGAGCTCCACCAGGGCATCCGCACGCCGCTGGGGAGCCGACCTGGGGTCTCGTGACCCGTCCCTGGCCCAGGGGTCCTGGATGGCACCGAGCGCCGTGATGAGGATCTGTCCGGACTCGGGGTCCAAGGACCCGTCGATGCGGACCGTGCCCTGGGTCGTGGGGGAGACGTGGAGGTGGCGGCCCTCCCACTGCCGTCTTGTGCGCTCTTCGGCTCCTGCGGCATCGGCCGCCTGGCACCACTAGGCGATCGCCACCCGGAGCTCGCGGGCAGCAAGGGCCGAAGCGGCGTCCACGAGCATCCCCTCCGCGTCGGAGAAGGCCTCAGGTGCCGCTTGCCGGGCATCTACGAGCAGCCCCACGGCCTCGGAGGAGAGCTCACCTTCACCCAGTGCCCGGGAGGTCAGCGGCATCGATCGGAGCGCCCGGGAGAGCTTCACCTGCTGGGAAGCACGACCGAACCCCACCCGAAGACGGGCCGCCAGCCACGAGACCGCCGAGAGGTGTCCGTCGACGGCCCACACACCCCTGCGCTCCACCTCGACCAGACGACGGGAGCGTTCGGCTTCCAGCACCCGCGAGGCGCGCTCCAGCTCGACCAAGCCCTCGCCCAGCTCCTCCTCGGAGGCCATCTCGAGGTCTTCGCCTCGCAGCTCATCCAGCGCCGATCGCAGCGTGCTCACGTGAACGACGCTAGCGACCTCGCATTCCCCGCACAGTGAAACGCGTCACATCCGGGCGAGAAAATTCCAAACAAGTCTCGGGAACGAAACCACCGACCCACCCGAAGAACGGCGAAGATACGCGCCATGAAAGCGGATGAGCCCAATCTACCCACTGCCGAGCTCCTCCTCGACGTGCGGACGCCGTCGGAGCTGGCGTTCTCGCCCGATGGCTCCCGGATCGCGTTCGCGCTCCACGCCACGTGCGCCGACCAGGGTTCGTTCGTTCCGAGCGACCTCTTCGTCGCGAACACCAACGCGGACGAGGACGAGGGCGAGGGCGAGGAACCCACCCAGCTCACCGCCGGCGCGTGGAGTGACCGAACGCCGGCGTGGTCGCCGGACGGTTCGCGCCTGGCGTTCCTCTCCGACCGGATCACGCCCGGGCACCAGCTCCCGTACACGATGCCCGCCCGCGCCGACGACGCCGACGCCGCCCACGCCGACGACCAAGAGCCCAAACTCGCCGCCACCCTGACCGGCTCGGCGGAGAGCGTGGCCTGGTCCAGCGACGGCAGCCGGCTGTTGGTGCTCGCCGCCGATCCCGGCTCGTACGGACTCGACTGGACCGCGCGCGCCGTGAACGGAGCCGAGCCGCCGACCGACCCCTCCATCAGGAGACCCGGCCAAGCACAGCGACGCCTCTTCCTGATCGACCTCACCTCGGGCGACGTCGAAGAGACAAGCCCACCCGACCTGAGCGTGTGGGAGTTCGATTGGGACGGCGACGCCACCGTCGTCGCCATCGTGTCCCGCGACCACTCGGGATCGGGTTGGTACCAGGGTGTGGTCGCCCGGCTCGACCTCTCCACGCGGTCCGCCACCACCCTGTACGAGCCCACATGGCAGATGGAAGGCCTGGCACTTTCTCCCGACGCCACCCGCGTCGCGGTCGTCGAGGGCTACGCGAGCGACCACGGCCTGCTCTCCGGCAGCGTCATGGTGATCGACACCGCCACCGAAATCACCGCCACCGAAATCACCGCCACCGAAATCACCGCCACCGACCTTTGGCCGGAACTGCAGACGGTGGGCCTGGCAGCGTGGTGCGACGACGATTCCCTCTGGTACTCGAGCACCGAGGGGACCCGAACCGCCTGTGGCCGGATCTGGCTGGACGGTCGTCGCGAGGAGCGCTGGCGCGGCGATGCGTTCATCGGTGATGCCGTGACCACGCCCGCCTGTGTGATCACCGAGGACGCCGCCGCCGTGTGGACCACGCACCAGGCACACGGCCACGCCCCGGAGCTCGCCCGCTTCGACGGGACCACCACGACCTGGAAGCGGCTCACCCGATTCAACGACCACATCGTGGAAGGCCGTGTGTTCCCCGACGTCCGCACGATCAGCTGGGACGGCGAGGACGGCACCCCGATCGAGGGTCTGCTCATGACGCCACGCGGTGCCGAGGGGCCGCTCCCGCTCATCGTCTGCGTCCACGGCGGGCCCACGTGGAACTGGGGCGCCTACTTCTCCGATTCGGAGCCGAACGCGGTGCTCCTCTCGTCGGCCGGCTACGCCTGCCTGCTCCCGAACCCGCGAGGGAGCATCGGGCGCGGACACGGGTTCGCGCAGGGCGTGATCGGCGACGGAGGCGGCATCGACTATCGGGACATCATGGCGGGCGTCGACCACTGCATCGCCGAGGGCACGGCGGACCCCGATCGGCTCGGTATCTCCGGCCTGTCCTACGGCGGCTACATGGCGGGGTGGGCCGTGGGGCAGACGGATCGCTTCGGCGCCGCGGTCGCGATGTCCGTCGTCTCGAACTACGTGTCGTTCCACCTGACCTCGGAGGTGTGGTGGTACGACCAGGCGATCCTGAAGGGGGAGTGGAACGACCCGACCAGCCAGTACCTGGAGCGCTCGCCGGTGACGCACGCGCACCGATGCACGACACCGACGCTCATCATCCAGGGCGAGGAGGATCGCTGCACGCCGCTCGGGCAGGCCGAGGAGCTCTTCCACGCGATCGCGGCCTCGGGATCCGAGGTCGAGCTCGTCACGTACGCGCGGGAAGGACATGTGCCCGTGGAGCGGGCGCACGCGCTCGACGCGATCATCCGAACGCAGGCCTGGTTCGACCGACACCTCTGATCAGGGCTGGAGCTGACGCAGGAATCCTTCCGGATCCTCGAGGCCGAGGCCGAGGCGCTCGATGGTGATCGGGAACGGGCCCGCACGACCCTTCGCGGGTGGCAAGAGGTCGAGGAAGACGATGCCCTTCGACGAGCCGTTCACGAGCCAGCTCTTGAACCGACGGTCCGAGTGCACGCCGATCGCCCACCACACGTCACGGTGGAGGGCGGCTCTCCGGATCGAGCGGCGAGGGATCGTGGCTCGGAACGCCCATCCCATGCGGACGCGAAGAGCGTCGTCCGTGAGCTCCACCTTCGCGTGCCGAGCTCCCAGGCGCAGGGGAGCGAAGAACAAGCGCGAAGGCTTCGAGTAGCGGATCGGGAAGCTGCGAGGCGGGGCCATCTCCGTCCGAACCGTATCAAGGCCGGAAACAGAAGAGAGGGACGGGCGCCCTCCGCGCCCGTCCCTCTCCGGCGTTGCTATGTGCTGTTTTCCCTGGTCTACGGGAAGCAGTTGGACGTTCTCGTGTCGATGTTGTCGCGGTCGGTGGTGTTGTCGGTTCCATCACCGCAGTTGATCGAGTCACGGAGGCCGTCCTGCGTGTGGAAGACGTCGCCCGCAGGACCACCCGAAAGGGTGTCTCTGGCTCCGCCTCCGGTCAGGTTGTCGCCACCACCTTGGCCGCTGATGACGTCGGTTCCGCCATTGCCGTCGATGGTGTCATCGCCTGAACCGCCGGTCAGGGTCTCGGGGCTCACGTCACCGATGATGGTGTCATCGCCCGTTCCGCCCGTGACCTTCTCGACGCCCGCGAACACGTTGTCGCCTTCACCGGCTGCGCCGTCGTTGGCACCTGCACCGATCGTGACGTTGACGTTCGCCGACCGGGTCGAGTAGCTCACCGTGTCGATACCGGGCCCACCGTTGAGGGCGTCGGCATCGGGTGCGACTCCGTTCCCTCCGTTGAGGGCGTCGTTGTCGTCCTGACCGTTCAGCGTGTCGTTCCCGGCACTGCCGTTCAGCGTGTCGTTCCCGGCACCGCCGTTCAGCGTGTCGTCTCCGTCCCCGCCGGTCAGCGTGTTCCGGGAGTCGTTCCCGGCGATCGTGTCGTTGAACGCGCTGCCCGTGGCGTTCTCCACCGACGCATTGATGACGTCGTTGTCGGTAACGCTCGCGACACCGTCCAACCGGATGTTGACCCCTGCTGCGGCAGACGCGAACGTGATCCTGTCGGACCCGGCGTTGCCGTTGTAGGTGTCGACCGCACCGTCGGCGCCGCCGACCAGAGTGTCGTTGCCGCCGCCCCCGTTCACGGTGTCCCCACCGGGTCCACCGTCGAGGCGGTTCACGCTGGTGCTGCCGGTGATCGTGTCGTCGCCGTCGCCGCCGATGGCGTTCTCGACGTTGACAGCCACGTTGTCGTTCTCGCCAGACTCGCCGTCGTTCGCCACGCCGTCGAGCGTCACGGTCACGTCAGCGGTCCGACCTTCATAGGAGACCGTGTCGACGCCGCTGGCACCGATGATGGTGTCGGTACCCACGTCACCGTTCAGCGTGTCGTTGCCGCCCCCGCCGTTCAGGGTCTGCGGGCCGGCCGCACCGGTGATCACGTCGTCGCCGACGCCACCGATCACGATCTCGTTGGTGTCGCGAACGTTGTCGAGCTCGCCAACTCCGCCGTCATCGGCGACGTTGTCGAGGTCGATCGTCAGATCCTCGCTGTCGGAACCGTAGGTGACGGTGTCGGTGTTCGCTCCGCCGTCGAAGTCGTCGCCCCCGTTGCCGCCCTCGAGCGTGTCGTTCCCGCCGAGGCCGTTGAGGTCATCGTCTCCGTTGTTCCCGCGCAGCGTGTCGTCCCCGGCCCCGCCCGTGAGGATGTCGTTGTGGGAGCTGCCCTCAACGATCTCGGTGTTCAGGACGTTGTCGCCCTCCGGCTGGATCCCGGGAGTGATGGCGTCCACGTCTCTACCATCGTTGGCGACCCCATCGAGCGAGACGTCGACCGCGGTGGATGAAGAGCCGTAGTCGGCGGTGTCTCCGATGGGGGTGGGCAGCAATGTGTGCGCACCACCGTCGAGGATGTCGGCGCCGGCCCCGCCGCGAAGCGTGTCGTCTCCGGCGTCGCCCATCAGGGTGTCCGAACCAGGCCCGCCCCGGAGGTCGTCGTCGCCGTCACCCGCGTTCACGGTGATCGCGACGTCATCGTTCAGGAGGAAGAAGACGTCGTCCCGGTCCAGGCCGTTCACGATCACGGTCGTGATCGCGCCGAGAGGGCAGCGGACTTCGTCGCCCACCTGCGTGCAGCCGGCCGCGGCTGCGCCGGCCCCGAGTGACGTTCCTGTCCCGGATGGTCTCGTGTCCTTGATCGAAACGCCAGAACCCGAAGGACCGGTGTTCCCGACCGTGATCGAGTTCTCCTGATCCGGTGCGGAAGTGGCCGTCAAGGTGTTGCCGGCCACGCTCACCGAAGTGGGCCCAGCTGCGAACGCGGCAGTGGGCAGTCCGAACAGCGCTACGAGCGCCAGGACTACCCCTCCGCTAGAGATGCGCTTCAGCGACGTGCGCTTAGCGCGAGATACCTTCCTCATCTACCCATCCCCCTTCCAGGGTCTTTCGGCGATCTATTCCCTCCGTCGCCGATAGATCCGAACAAGTTCTCAGACGTGCCTTCGTACCATCAAGTCCCCTCTCAGGGGAAGCGTCTTGCGGCCTAAGACCGCTGCCGCACCGCCGCGAGGGGTCTTGATGCACCGAGGCGCATCAGTCGGAGGAGAGTACACCAGGCCGCGACCCCTAGGGAACCCCTCTTTCGCCCAATCTTTCGCCCTAGAGAAGTACTCCCCTGAACGTGAGATCCGTCACGGCATTCCTCCATGGAAGGGCGTAAGGTCGCCGTCCCAACCCTCCCCCATGAGCACGGAGGAGGTGGCTCATGAGCGCAGGGAACGGCCGGCGGCGCCTCATGGTGGGCGGGCTGGTGGCGGGGCTCGCGATCGGGGCGGCTGTGGGGGCATCGTCTCTCACGGGGGCAACATCGCAAGGCCCCAACGGTGCTCAGCCGGTGGTGCTGCACGTGGCTCGCGTGCTCGCGGATCCCGGCGTCGATCTGGAGCTCTCGGCGGGGTTCTTCTGCCCTCGGATACAGGCGTGCGAGGTCGCTTCCGCGATCGCGCATGTGCTCTCGAACGACGGCTGGACCGACGTCATCGGCGAAGCCGACGGCAACGGGTACCGGTTCGTCGTCCCCGGCGGGCTCGTCGTGGAGGACGGAATCTCCTACTGGCTGGAGTTCGGGATCGAGGGGAGTGCAGCGGTTCGGTTCCCGGACGGCGGTGCCGCCACCCCGTTCCGTGTCGTGACAACGGCAGAACTCCGTGAGGTCGCCTGGCCCGGCGGCTTCGACTGGACGCCGTCCCCGACGAGCGACGGGGTCGTCGCTCGACTGGATTACGGCGACGGAGCGAGCCAGGTCGGTCGCATCGGAGGCGTGGGGGATGAGCAACCGCTCGGTCCGTCGAGCTTCGACGTTGCATCCGACGGCTCGATCCACGTCGCGGACTGGGTGCACGGGCGGGTGCTGGTGCTCTCTCCTCGCGGGGACTACCGCCGAGCGATCCCGCTGCCCGCTCAGGAGACCCGTCGACGTCGCGGTGGGGGCACGTGACGAGCTCGCCGTGACGACGCTCGGGCTCGGGGCGACGGCGTTCGAGCTCGGGGCCGACGGGAGGGTGATCGGGCGCTACCGGGTGGAGGCCGGCGTCGCGGAGCGGATCGCGCTCACGCCCGGCGGCCCCCACGTGTGGGTCGGACCCGGGCAATGGACGCCCGTGCGTTCGCGACCGGGCGTGGCACTGCCGGCGGCGGCGCAGTCACGCGGCTTGGCGTCCGCGGTACCCGGACGCGAGGGGAGCGTGGCGCTCTCGCAGGACCTGACCGAAGGCCGCGTCGCCTTCGTGTGGGCGAGGCCCGACGGGTCGCGAGCCGGCGCCGTGCTTCGCCTCCCGGCGGGAGCCCAAGCCGGCGTGGACTACTTCGTACGAGGAGTCCCCGACGGTGGTGCGGTGGCGGCGAGGGGCCTGTGGTCGGAAGACGGGGAGGCGGTGGCGCTCCTGCGGTTCGCGGCGGACGGCTCCCTCGTCCGAGCGGAGCTGATCGCGCCTCCCTCGCGCGAGATGGACGCCGTGGCGTCCGCGGTCCGGTTCCGCGCGCCGGACGAGGTCCTCGCCGTGTACGCGGAGGATCGGGGCATCCGGATCGAGCGATTCGAGGTGAAGGCGGGATGAAGAAGAAGGTGAGTCCGACCATCAGGGCGCTCGCGTGTGTCGGGTTGGTGCTGACCACGCTGGTGCCGGCGCAGCGGGCGCTCGCTTCGTGGGCGTCGGAGAACTGTCACGGCAGCTCGTGGGTCCGGGAGACCTGGAAGCGCTCGCAGGCCGACAACTACGCGATGCGAGCGGTCGGGGAGGGTTACGAGTTCGGGGGTGGTTGCTACAAGCTGAACGGCTACGACGACACGCCGCACACCGCGACCGACGGGGGCGGCGAGGGGGCTGACTGCTCGGGGTTCACGTTCAAGACGTGGGCGCTCCCGACGGATCCCGGCTCCCAGGTCGACTACCGCTACTGGGAGCACGAGAGGAACATCCACGGCCCGTACAGCACCTGGGCGTTCTTCGACCCTGCGCCGTCCTACCCGTTCCGGTCCATCTCGAAGAGTTACTCGGCGACCGCGTTCATGGACGCGCTCGTCGAGCGGCACTCGACCTGGGGTCACATCGCCCTGATCCACCAGGAGGGCTCGAGCGGGAGCGATTACATCGTGCACGCTCGGAACAACACGATGGGGACGGAGCTCCGATACCTCCCGTATCGCTCGGACGTGGACTACAAGGCTGTGGCGAGGAAGAACTGGAGCGCGGAGTGCTTCCCGTCTCGGTGCATCTAGGCATCCAGGCGCCTTACCAGCGGTGCAGGTCATATCAGAGGGCGGCGATAGGCTGGCCGGGTGCGGTGGATCCGTCGGCACCCCTTTCTGGCCAGCCTGGGATCCGTGTTCCTCCTGGCGATGGGCTTCATCGCCGGATGCGCGATCGTGGTGTGGATGGCGGCGCACCACGACGACGCCTCGGAGATCGACCGGGCCGATGCGATCGTGGTCCTCGGCGCGGCCCAGTACGACGGGGAGCCCTCGCCGGTGTTCGCGGGGCGCCTGGACCACGCCGCGCTCCTCTTCGAGCAGGGAAGGGCCGACCGGGTCCTCGTTCTCGGTGGCGGTCAGCCCGGGGACCGCTTCACCGAGGCCGAAGCCGGCCGGACCTACCTCGTGGAGAAGGGCGTGCCGGAGGACGCGATCATCCCGGTGCCAGAGGGACACACGACGTTCGAGTCCCTCCAGGCGGCCGCTCCCGTGATGCGTGAGGCGGGGATGGGCTCGGCGTTCCTCGTGTCCGATCCGTGGCACAACGCCCGCGTGGAGCGGATGGCGGGCGACCTGGGGATCGACGGGCACGCGTCGGCGACGTGGCAATCCGCGGCGACGTCGCAGGAGACGAGGTCTGAGGGGTACGTGCGCGAGACGTTCGCGTACCTCTATTACCGTCTAGTCGGTCGCTGACCAGCGGTGTCTTCGGTCACGGCTACCATGAGGCTGTGACCACCCCCCGCGAGCGAACCGAGGAGATCGAGCGACAGGTGTTGTCGGAGCGCGCCTCGCTCGCATCCGAGACCAAGGGCCGGGAGCGCGAGGAGCCGCACGATGACCTCCGGACCGTCTACCAGCGGGATCGCGACCGGATCGTGCACGCCAAGGCGTTCCGGCGCCTGAAGCACAAGACACAGGTGTTCCTGTCGCCGGAGGGCGACCACTATCGGGTCCGGCTGACGCACACCCTGGACGTGTCGCAGATCGCGCGGACGGCGGCGCGCGCCCTCCGGCTGAACGAGGACCTCGCCGAGGCGATCGCGCTCGGACACGACCTCGGGCACACGCCGTTCGGGCACCTGGGAGAGCAGGCGCTCACGCCGTTCCTCGGCCGGCCGTTCCGCCACTCCGAGCAGTCGCTGCGGGTCGTGGAGCACCTCGAGAACGACGGCGAGGGGCTGAACCTCACGTGGGAGGTGCGCGACGGGATCGTGAACCACCCGTGGTCGATGCCGCCGCCCTCGACGCTGGAGGCGCAGATCGTGCGGTTCGCGGACCGGATCGCGTACCTCAACCACGACGTAGACGACGCGCTCCGCGCGGGTGTGCTCTCCGAGGCCGAGCTCCCGGACGGACCGATGAAGGTGCTCGGCGCCACCCATTCGGCGCGGATCAACACGCTCGTGACGGACCTGGTCGCCGCCAGCCAGGATCAGCCCGAGGTCCAGCTGAGCAAGCCCGTCTTCGCTGCGCTGGACGGTCTCCGCGACTTCATGTTCGAGCAGGTCTACCTTCGCGAGGACACGGAGGGCGAGCACGCGCGAGCGACGCGGTTGATCCGGGAGCTGTTCCAGCACTTCCTCGACCATCCGACCGACATGCCCGAGGAGTACCATCGGGCGCCGGGCGACCTGCCGATCCGCGTGGCCGACTACATCTCGGGCATGACGGATCGGTACGCCCTCCGGACGTACGAGCGACTGTTCCTTCCCCGTGGGTGGCTGCACGACCAGGGGTAGGCATGGCCAAAGGAACATGAGCAGGATCAGACAAGAGGACATCGAAGCGGTCAAAGAGCGAACCGACATCGTCGGGCTCGTCTCGCAGTACCTCGCGCTGAAGAAGACGGGGCACGACTCGATGTCGGGACTGTGCCCCTTCCATCAGGAGAAGACGGCGTCGTTCAGTGTCTCGCCGTCCAAGAGCGTCTTCTATTGCTTCGGGTGCCAGAAGGGCGGTGACGCGATCACGTTCCTCCGCGAGCTGGAGAGCCTGTCGTACGTCGAGGCTGTCGAGCGGCTGGCGCAGCTCGCCGGTGTGACGCTCCGTTACGAGGGCGACTCGGCCGCGGAACGCCGCGCGGCGCAACGTCGGAACTCACTGTTCACCGCGAACGAGGAGGCGGCCAAGCTCTACTCGCGGATGCTGCTCGACGGCCGCGAAGCGGAGGATGCACGCGCCTATGTGGAGGAGCGTGGGGTCTCGGCGGAGTCGATCGAAGCCTTCGGGATCGGCTACGCGCCGGGCTACCCGGACTTCCTGCTCCGGCGACTGGCGAAGGACCTCGGTCCCGAGGTGCTGCTGGAGGCGGGGCTCGCGACGAAGGGCGAGGACGGCGTCGTCCGCGATCGGTTCCGCGGTCGGTTGACGTTCCCCGTCCAGGACCTGCAGGGCCGCTATCTCGGGTTCGGGGCGCGGGTGCTGCCGAGCGACGCGCGCGCGGCGGAGCAGGCGAAGTACCTGAACACCGCCGAGACGCCGATCTACAAGAAGGGCGACATCCTCTACAACCTCCACCGGGCCCGTCAGGCGGTCGCGCGATCCGGCCAGGTGTTCGTCGTCGAGGGGTACACGGACGTGATCGGGCTCGCGCAGGCGGGGATCGATAGCGCGGTGGCGACCTGCGGCACGGCGCTGGGGGAGGGGCACTTCAAGCTCATGTCGCGGTTCGCGACGAGAGCGGTGCTGGCGTTCGACTCCGACGCGGCGGGAGCCCGCGCGGCGGAGCGAGCGTTCGCCTTCCAGGAGCAGTACCCGGTGCAGGCGGTCGTGATGATCATGCCCGACGGGCTGGACCCCGCGGAATTCGTCGCCAAGCACGGGGCGGATGCGGTCCGGGAGGCGGCGAAGGCAGCCCGTCCGATGGTGGAGTACATGGTCCGGCGGACCGTCGAGCGGCACGATCTCTCCAACGTCGAGGGGCAGTCGGCCGCGGTCGCGGACGCCCTCCCGATGCTGCAGAAGCTGCAGGACCCGGTCAGGCGGAGCGAGTACGGGCACCTGCTGGCCGACCTGACGGGGGTCTCCGAGGACTCGGTGCGCACGGCGCTCCAGCGCCGGCTCGGGGGCCACCCCGAGCAGGTCGCGAAGACGCTCAAGCGGCTCTCGGCGCGCGACCGGGTGGAGCGAGAGATGTTGCGGCTGCTGACCCAGAACCGAGCGGTGTACGACGAATACGCGCCGAAGCTCACCGACGAGCACGTGCGGACGCCGGCGGGCCGGCTCGCGCTGGCGGCGCTGCGGGAGGTCTCCGGGGATCTCGGGGCGCTGGCCGGCGCCGACGACCCGAAGGTCGCGGCGGCGGCCAGCGCCCTTGCGGTCGAGCCGATCGAGGGCGAGGCGACGCCGGAGTACGCGGCGCATGTCTTCGCGCGCTTGCGCGAGTTCGTGTTGAAACAGCAGAGCGACGAGATCCGTATCCGTTTGCAGAAGATGAACCCGCAGATCGACCCCGAGTACGACGGGCTGTTCCAACAGCTGGTGGAGATCGACGGCGAACTCCGCCGGATCCGCCAGGGGTTGCTGGACGCGGACTAGGCCCGTTCGGTGCCAGGGTCGGCGGCACCCCATGTTCCGTACACTCTTGAGGTGCTCCCAACGCAGCTGGATGATCCCCGTTGAGCGCGGCGCGCGAACCAGTCTCCGACCCCACCAGTCTCGATGAGGTCAAGGAACAACTCGTCGTGCTCGGCCGCGAACGCGGCTTCGTCACATCCGGCGACGTCTTCGAGGCATTGCCGGAGATCACACCCGATCAGGTCGAGGAAGTCCTCGCACAGCTCACCGATCATCTGAACACCGAGGGCATCGAGATCATCGAGCTCCCCGGGGACGACACGGATGCCGTGACGCAGATCCGCATCGAGGTCGACGCACTGAAAGCGCCCACCAACGACCCGGTCCGGATGTACCTGAAGGAGATCGGCAAGGTCCCGCTGCTGAACGCACCCCAGGAGGTCGACCTCGCCCGCCGGATCGAGGCCGGTGAGCTCTGCACGGAGCTCCAAGAGCAGATCGTGAACGAGGGGAAGCCGGATCCCAAGCGGTTCCGCCTGGCCACGACCCGTGTCTGGGAGATCTGGGACCACCAGACGAGGGCGTTCGGCAAGGTCGAGGGCATCGGCCGCGATCCGCTCGCCCAGAAGAAGGCCTACCGGCCCAAGACCGACGACGAGATCGTGAGCTACCTGCACCGGGTCGAGCGGGACGGCCAGCTCGCCAAGCGAAAGCTGATCGAAGCGAACCTCCGCCTGGTGGTCTCGATCGCCAAGCGCTACGTCGGTCGCGGGATGCTGTTCCTCGACCTGATCCAGGAGGGGAACCTCGGCCTGATCCGCGCCGTGGAGAAGTTCGACCACTCCAAGGGCTTCAAGTTCTCGACGTATGCGACCTGGTGGATCCGCCAGGCCATCACCCGCGCGATCGCCGACCAGGCGAGGACGATCCGGATCCCCGTCCACATGGTCGAGACGATCAACAAGCTCGTACGGGTGCAGCGGCAGCTGCTGCAGGACCTGGGGCGGGAGCCGACGCCCGAGGAGATCGGCAAGGTCATGGGGATCGGCGCCGAGAAGGTGCGCGAGATCCAGAAGGTTTCCCAGGAGCCGGTGTCCCTGGAGACGCCGATCGGCGAGGAGGAGGACTCGAACCTCGGCGACTTCATCGAGGACTCCGATGCCGTGGTCCCTGTGGACGCCGCGTCGTTCATCCTGCTGCAGGAGCAGCTCGGCTCGGTGCTCCACACCCTCTCTGAGCGAGAGAAGAAGGTGATCGAGCTCCGCTTCGGTCTGGCCGACGGCCATCCCCGGACCCTCGAGGAGGTCGGCCGTGAGTTCGGTGTCACCCGAGAGCGGATCCGCCAGATCGAGTCGAAGACGCTCTCGAAGCTGCGGCACCCCTCGCGGTCGCAGCGGCTGCGCGACTACCTCGAGTAAGGGCATCACGAGAGGCGTTGCCTCCCGGGGACTGTTGCGCGGAGCGAGAACGCCTCCCACTTCCGTGCTAGCTTCCGCCGTTCATGGGGGTGGGTCCAGGTTCCTTCCGTCGCGGGCCGCGTGCGCTCGCGCTCGTCCTCGTTGTCGGCGTACTGCAGTGGGGGTTCCTCACGGTCGAAACGCCGGCGCGGCCCGCCCACGCGCAGACAGCCGGTCCGCCGAACGTCGTCCTGATCGTCACCGACGATCAACGGTTCGACACGCTGCGGGTGATGCCCGAGGTGCGGCGTCTCTTGGGGAACCGAGGGATGACCCTCCGCCGAGCGATCGTCTCGAATCCCTTGTGCTGTCCTTCGCGAGCGACGATCTTCACGGGCCGCTACTCCCACACGACGGGCGTCTACACCAACTCACCGAGCGCACCGAACGGAGGTTGGCCCGCCTTCCAGCCCTCGGAGGCGAACACGATCGCCACCGCGCTCCACGACGTGGGCTACCGGACCGCGCTGATCGGCAAGTACATCAACGGATACGGCGGCAGCACCGCGTACGTGCCGCCGGGATGGGATCGATGGTTCGCCCTTGCCGGCGCAGGGCGATACTTCGGCTACTCGGTCTTCGACGACACTCTCGGTCACGTCCTGTACGGATCGCGGCCGAGAGACTATTCGACCGATGTGTTCCGTGAGAAGGCCGTGTCGTTCATCCGGAACACCGCTGCAGAACAACCGCTGTTCCTGGTCGTGACGCCGTTCGCACCTCACTCACCGTTCACCGCGGCGCCGCGCCACGAAGGCGCCTTCGCCTCGGCGACCGTCACGTTGGGTCCGGGGGTCAACGAGGCCGACGTCTCCGACAAGCCCGCGTACATCGCGAACCGACCCGTCGCTCTCGTGTCATCGGTGAGGAAACGAACGCGAGACCAGTGGGAGTCTCTCGTCGCGGTGGATGAACTGGTGTCCAAGATCATGAGCACCCTCAGCGAGACCGGACGGAGTGCCAACACGCTCGTGATCTTCACGTCCGACAACGGTCTCTCCAACCGAGAGCACAGGTGGATGGGGAAGCATGTCCCGTATGAGGAGTCGATCCGCGTCCCGATGGTCATCCGCCTGCCCGGTCAGATCCGTGGGGGGAGCGAGTCCCGCACGCTCGTCTCCAACGTCGATCTTGCTCCCACGATCGCGGACTTCGCCGGGACGTCGATCTCGGCAGACGGCGTGTCGATGCGACCCCTGCTGACGGGCCAGGCGGCCTCGGTGAGGAACTCGGTCCTGCTCGAGCACGTACGGGCAGCGCCGTCGGTGCCCACCTACTGCGGTGTGCGAACCGCCTCCTTCATGTTCGTTCATCACGCCACCGGTGAAGAAGAGCTCTACGATCTCGCCCAGGATCCGTATCAGCTCAGGAACGTGGTGAGATCGCGTCCGAGCAAGGCGGCGGAGCTGAGGACCATGACGGAGTCGCTCTGCCAGCCCGTCCCACCAGGCTTCTCCTGGTGAGGCACTGACCTCGTCCGGGCGATTTCAAGCTGCTCCCGATCGAGGCCGATGTTCCCTGGTGAGGAGGAGCGCATCCACCGGCGCTTCGGGATCATGACGTCGCTCGTCTCGAAGGTCGCATCGATCGTTCCCCGCGAGGTGGGTGAGCGTGTCCTCTGCGCCGCCTATGTCCCGGGTTCCGGATCGTCGATCGGATCGGCCGTCATCGCGGTGTCGGATCGCCACCTCTTCATCGCGCCACGTGCGGCCTTCCTTTCACGCGGTGCGTGGCGAGCCAGGCGCCTCAACGACGTCCGCATCGAGTCCGGCTCGCGCGGCTTGCTGGGTCTCGGTTCGGCACGACGGTTCGAGGTCTTCGAGGAGGATGCGTCCGCGCTGGTGTTCGAGCTCGAGACGCGGAAGGAAGCTCTGGAGTTCCGGAAAGCGTTCGGGAGGCGGCTCCTACCGAAACCCTGAACCGGCTGTCAGGTCGAGCTGACCGCGTCTCCGACACCCTGATAGACGTCACTCGTCGACACCCCGAGGAACGTGACCGCCGCGATGATGACCATCGCGATCAGGGCCACCATCAACGCGTACTCGATCGCGGTCGCACCGTCCTCGGAGCTCAGCCGCTGCTGCGCATGTGCGATGAGCCCGGTCACCTCATGCACCTTCCCGTCTCGAGACCCGCCGAGGGCCCGAGCGCCGCCAGCCATCCTCTGGGAAGGATCCTCGTCGCTCGCTGAAGGCATCGGCCGCTAGGGTCCCGCCGCTGGAGTCAGCCCGGTGGGGGGTTTGATGCGGCCTACGGACGCCGCGGGGTCAGTTCCAGGCTGCGGCGTCGTCCTCGCCGAGGCGATCGCGGATCTCGCCGCGGACCCGCCTGATCGCGTCCAAGCTCCGGCCGGTCGCAGCGTCGGTGAGGCGCTGGACCTGACCGGAGACGAGCCTGAGGCTCGGGCGCTGGTCGCTCCGCCTCCGCTGCGGTCCGTGCACGACGTTGGGGTCGTCTTCACGGAGCTTCGCGGCGAGCTTCATGCCCAACACGACGCCGGCGACGAGGAGGACCAGGGATCGGAGCTTCATGGCCGAGAGCCTACCCGGGATCGCGGGTGGCGCGGAGGGCGGTCGCCGCAGCCTCCCCGAGGAGGTCCGCGTCGACGGCGCAGGAAACGAACCGGAAGCCGCGTGCCGCCATCTTGGCGGCGCGCGCCGGGGAGGGCGCGTGGACGCCCGGTTGGATCCCGTGGCGCTTGGCGGCGTCCACGATCGTGTCGAGCGTCGCGAGGAGTGCCGGGTCGGTGAGATCGGCGAACGTCTCGATGCCCATCGCGAGGCTCAGGTCGGACGGCCCGACGAACAGGCCGTCGAGCCCGGGCGTCGCCGCGATCGCGTCGACGTTCGCGAGGCCGTCGGCCGTCTCGATCATCGCGAAGAGCAGGACCGCGGCGTCGGCGGCGCCGGCCTGCTCCCGGCCCAGCCCGAAAGCAGCATGGAGCGGCCCGTAGCTCCGGGTGCCGGCTGGCGGGTAGCGACAAGCGGCGACGAACGCCTCGGCTTCGGCTCGGGAACCGACCATCGGGCAGATCACACCGCGAACGCCGAGGTCGAGGGCGCGCATCAGCTCGGCGGGGGCATTCCATGACGCCCGGATGAACGGGACGGCAGGGGTCCGTTCGATCGCGGCGACGAGATGGGGGAGGTCCTCGAGCGTGGCGTGGCCGTGTTGAAGGTCGATGACGGCTGCGTCGAAGCCACGCTGCGGCGATGATCTCGGCGCCGGTGGGACTCTCGAGCAGGAGCCACGCGGCGAAGGCGGATTCACCGGCGGACCAGCGGGCTCGGACGGGATCGGTCGTCACGGGGCCGAATCGTAGACGCGAATCCAGCGGCGGGTCCGGTAGCATCGGTGGCCGACCCTTCCGGGGTAGCTCAATTGGCAGAGCGGCGGACTGTTAATCCGTAGGTTGTGGGTTCGAGTCCCGCCCCCGGAGCTGGCAGTTTCAGCAGGTCAGCGGCCCTAGTGAGATACGGGCGAGGGCAGCCGCTCGATTCGCATCCCGTCTGCATCCCGTCCCACGTTCTCCAGACGGGATGCAAGGTCATCTAGATCGGCGTCGAATATGTGCCCGTACACGGTGAGCGTGAAGGCTGCGGAGGCGTGGCCGAGCACCGTCTGAACGGTTTTCGCCGAGGCGCCAGCCTGGATCATCGCCGCGGCAGCAGAGTGACGGAGAACGTGGACCCCGACCGGCGTAACACCGGCACGATTAAGCGCCGGGCGCCAGACCTCAGATCGGAAGTTCGAGTACCGCAGTGGCGCCCCGCGGGGCGAGGTGAAAACGAGCGCCGCCGGGTCCGGCGCGATCTCGCCGAGTCGCGCTTCGAGGGTAGCCGCGAGCGTGGGCGTCAAGGGGACACGCCGAGTCGCGTGCGACTTCGTTGGTCCGAAGATCAACTGACCGCCGATCTCAGCCAGCGATTCGGCGATCACAAGCCGTCGACGGAGGAGGTCCACGGATCGGCGTCGAAGCGCTGCAGCCGATCAAGCGGTCGAGTCTTGGGAGGAATGCCCGATCTGTGAGTCGCAGATCGCTCAGCGCGTCGACCACGGCGTCCAATGTGCGTCGTGCGACCATGCTTCACGGATCCGAACTACGAGCCGGTTCCGGATGACTCAGGGCCGGGTGTATCACTTGGAGGGACGAAGCCGTGGCGTCCCCTTTTCGAAACCCAAGTCGAGTACCGGGACCGCATGCTCATCTGGGTGTCACGGCCCGTCGGTCAGTCCATAGGGCCGCCGTACCTGATGAGTCATCTCCTCGACGCCATCCGTCAAAGCTAGTGGCGGCGCCCCTGGGGATGCTCGCGTATGACCGGAAAGCGTGCCGGCTGGTCCGTGAGCCAGACAAACGTGGCGCGTCGGCGTGAAGCATCCGGGAGCAACCCGGGAGCTCGGGGCCGACACGCTCTAGAAGATCCATTGCTCTTGGAAGCCGCTTGATACGCAGGAGTACGTGTACGCGATGAAGAAGACGATGAGGATCAAGTAGAGGATCGCGGTGAGCACCTTGACGATTCCGCTCCATAGTTGGCGAGCAGGCGACGGATCAACCGCCGGCTGCTCATCCACCCCAACGGCCTCATTCGGCGGAAGGGCGAACGTCGTCGCCCATAGGTCCGCCACCTCTTGTTCCGAGGCTGTTAGGCCTTTGTCTGACAGTTTCCAGTAGCCCTGCCGAACGGTCGCGTACCCTTCTTCTTCGAGGAACTCCAAGGCCTCGCGGAGGCGGAGGCGCATGATTCCCTCTTCCTCAGCCGTCGCGACCGCTATGGCCACCGACGATGCGATCGTCTCGATGTGACATTCGCCTCGGCCGTGCAAAGTCCGCCACGCGGGGACTACGAGCTCGTCTGTGTCGGGCAGCGGGTCGAGTTCATCTTCCTCCGCGCCGTCGGTAGGGCGTCGCTCGCCCTCAGCCCCGACCACCCCAACTGCCTCATTCCGCGGAAGGGCGAACGTCGTCGCCCATAGGTCCGCCACCTCTTCTTCCGAGGCTGTTAGGCCTTTCTCTGACAGCTTCCAGTAGCCCTGCCGGTTGCCCCACCGGGCGGTCGCGTAGCCCGCTTCTTCGAGGAATCCTAGGACCTCAAGCACGCGGCCGCGCATCATCCGCTTTTCTCCAACCGTCGCGGCTGGTACCCAGGCCACACGGACCACCATCGTGTTGAAGTGACATTCGCCTCGCTCCTGCAAAGTCCGCCACGCGGGGACTACGAGCTCGCCGGTATCGAGCAGCGGGTCGAGTTCATCTTCCTTGGCGTCGTCGGTAGCGCGCTCGCCCTCAGCCCCCGTTTCCATCCCTCGACACTACGCGGTGCTTCATCGGCTGCAAGGCTGCCTTCGCCGTCCCGCGCCGATGCGAGCGTGCCGAAGTGACGCAGCGCGGACCGCGAGAAAGAGGTTCCCCTTGATGGGCTACGGTTCTCCGATTGCGATGCTCCCCGCGACGCTCGAGCAGGATCGGAAGCGGGCCGGGTGGTCGGTCGGTCGGGCGGCGTCGCGACTCGGCGTGAGCCTCAGGGAGCACCGGGAGATCGAGGCCGGCACACGCTCGCCGAACTTCGAGACGTGGGACGGCGTGCAAGCTCTACGGCTGGCCCAGACGTTCGGCGTAACATCCGCTCATGCCGACGCCGTACCCGCCGTGGAAGTACTACCCCTCATGGCAGCCACGCCCCGACTGGGTTCCGGGTGTGGTGAATGCTGTTGGTGATTTCCGCGAGCAGATCGAGTCGGCTCAGTACATCGCGAGCACATTTCAGAAGGGCCCTGTTGTGCACGCGAAGCTAAAGCCAGGACTCGAAGCCCAAGGATTCATTATCGAAGGGCCGGGGGATCGCGGGAACGTCACGGGACTTCGGCGTGCCGTCCTGCATGGCGAGGGCGCGTCGATGGAGCGGTGGTACGACTTCGACGGGTGGCATCCCGACAAGCAGATCGCCCTTGAGATCGAAGGGGAAAGGCGCACGAGGGCCGGAACGCGATCTGGGACCTGATCAAGTTCTGCTTGGTGACCGAGGTGAGATTCGGCGTCATGATCGTGCCTACTAACTACCAGCCCGCAGCCAGGACTTGGACGCCGCCTTACGAGAAGATCCGAGGTGACTTCGACTCCATGTTTGCGAATCCTGAGCGATTCCGCGTTCCTCTGGAAGGCCTCTTGCTCGTCGGCTACTGATATAGGCCCGTCGTTGCGGGTCGGGGCGGGGGCTTAGGCTCCCAGCGTGGCGATGCTCCCCACCATGCTCGAGCAGGATCGGAAGCGGGCAGGCTGGTCGGTCGGGCAAGCGGCGTGGCGCCTCGGCGTGAGCGTGAGGGAATACCGGGAGCTTGAGGCCGGCGTACGTTCGCCGAGCTTCGAGACGTGGGACCGGATCTGCAAGCTGTACCGTTGGCCGCAGACGTTCGCCGTGCGTTCGTCACGATGAACGACGAGGAATTGCTCGATCGCGCGGTTGAAGTCGCTCAGGGACTGGCGACGTCATTCAACGACCGGCTGATGTCTGGAATCGTCCTCCCGGATCTCAAGGGCTGGCGTGCACGCGGCCGCCCGCTCCGCTCCGAGCTTCAGATTCGGGAGTCGGGCATCTGGGCAGTTGACGCCCTAGAGTGGGGAGCTCTGGCGCTCGGCGAGCGACTGTCCGTAACAGGGATCAGCAGCTCTAGGTACCTGGCGGAAATCGCCGCGATCATGGAATGGCTTGCAGAACCAAACGACTACGAGGGTCGACAGCGTCGAGCGCTTGAACGTCACTTGGACGCTCTTCATCAGGAGACGAAAACGATCCGGCACATTCAAGGTCGAGAAACCGATCCAATGAAGAGGCAAGCCAACGAGAGGACTCTTGGGATCATTGAGGTCACGAGTGCTGATGTCTTGCGGATCGCTTCGCAGATGAAGTTGAGCCCACTCGGCAAGCCGCCTCGGCGAGAGGAACTCTTCGACAAGTACTTGAGCGATCTGGGGGGTTATGCCTTCTTCGCGATGACATCGATGATGGGGAGTCATCCGGGATTGGGATTGGGTGGCATGTTCGCTAGCGTTGCCGATTCGCCTATCGTCAGCATGGACCGTGGGCAGCTGCCGCTTCAACGTGCCTACCTCGTGATGGCGCAGATGAGGGCGTTCCGACACATCGCCCAGGTGGCGGCCGAAACTTTGAAGCTGGATCTTCGCGTGGGGGAGGAGCTCGTTCACTGGCTCCAGGAGCGCGACAATATAGACCCGTTGGTCAGCGATCGTTTCCATGAAGCGACGTGGCCGAGGCAAGGTGTTCAAGACAATGGCTGATCCATTCGACGAGGACGCAGACACCGCTCCCACCTTGTGGCGCTAGGCCCCTCCGCACTGGGCGAGTTGCGTCGCATTCTCGAGGCCCCCTCGACGGACCGCACCCAAATCCTTCGGCTGCTCACGGCGCAACCTGCCTCCGCGGACCTCGCCACCCTGATTGCGATGGCCGAGACTGACGAAGTGATCAGGTTGCGGCCTCTCCGTGCGATTCGGGATCTTGGTGGCCAGTCGGCCAAGGCCGGAAAGTGATGTTCCGTGCGCTCACTCTCTCAACCAGCTGTTCGCCGGTCTCCGAGAAGCTGTAGGTGACGTCCCACTTGTTGATTCCAACCCTTTGCGCAGGGGGGGTCACATCAGCGGGCCACATGAAGTACAGGGTCTCGCCGGGGAAGACGCGCCTGGGAAGCGTCCTTCCCGGTGGCTCGGTTGATTCGCAGTAGAACGGGCCGATCCCCTCGTCGGGAATGGCGACTGCCAGCTGTCCATCCACGTCGGCCGAGTCGAGACTAACGTGGTGAAGCGTGGCGATCGGTCGATGCCACGTCAGACGCACCGCTGCCGGAGCCATGGGATCGTTGAGCACGAGGTTGATTTCGAACTCGACTTCGAGCGTCGCCAGTAGCGTGCCGACGGACTCATTTGCGGCCAGCGCGGCGAGCTCCGCGGCTGTAGCACTCTTGGCCGCCTTCCACGCGATGAAGAGAGAGACGACGAACGACAACGCCGCCACGATCGTTAGCGCGATTGTCCCGATCGCCGTCCATTCGGTTGGGGTCCGACCCCAGACCTCGCTCGCCCCGACCAGCATCGCCTTAAGGTTCGCATCCCGTCTCCATCCCGTCACAGGACGGGATTCACCGGGAAACGACGTGACGCACCGCGACCTATCCACGCAGGTCACACTCGGTTTCCCTGGATCCACGCAGGTCGCGGCATGTGCTGGAATCAGACTGTTAATCCGTAGGTTGTGGGTTCGAGTCCCACCCCCGGAGCCACGAACGCCCAGGTTGGATGCCATCCGCGACTCGTAGGACCGCCCACCGTGTGATCCGCGCAAGGGCACGACCCCCGTTCGGAGAGTTCTTCGCCGACTACTTCGAGGCACAGCTAACCCTCGGGACCGCCCGGAATTTGCGTATCCGTCAGCAGGGGAGTAGACCTTTGGCAGGCGCCTCAGGGCCTTCCGGCATCGGGCTGCTTGGTCCTGCTCCGCCCGCGTGCACGCGGAGGAGGGAACGATGGACCGATCTGACGTAGACCGCGATTTCCGATTCGGGACGGCGGAAGTCAGGGAAGGCTCCCAGACCAACAGCCAGGCCGTGATCAGTCGAAGAACTGCGATCGGCGGGGCGATGGGCGCGGGGTTGATCACTCTGCTTGCACCGCAACTGTCGATGGCCGACGAAGGGCGTGAGAAGCCTGCTTCCCTCGTTGTGCTACTGAAAGGCCTGTATCAGCCCGTGGTCGATGGCCCCGATCTCGGTCTGTCGACCGTGGATCTGAGTGATGGATCCTATTCCACAACGAAGATCTACCCGGTGAGCGGAGTTCCAGGATCACACGAACGTGCTCGAGGCGATCGGTGACTTCTACGTGCAGTTCAGCGGCATGCTCTGCGCCTACGACCTCCCTGGAGGCGCGATCGCCATGGAGTTCACGGACTCGAACACCATCTCCGTTCCGGATGGATGCGGCGGGACCTTGTTGCAGGGGACGTTCGAACTGGACGTGCTGCAGGCGAACGGCCGGTATCGATCCTTCAAAGGCGGTCACAACCGCATGGTCGACAACCTGCACTTCCTCGCGTCCGGTGACGTAGATGAGTTCTGCGTCTGCCTCATATCCCGTTAGCGATCCTCGGACGGCTGACGAAGTGGCACGCGGGGACGCCCGTGGCTACAGCCTCGGATCGACTGGCTCGCTCTCGAGCGCGAGCACCCCGAACACACACTCGTGGACGCGGAAGAGCGGTTCACCGCGGATGAACCGCTCGAGCGCCTCGACCCCGAGCGCGAACTCACGCGAGGCAAGCGAGCGCTTTCGCCCCAGACCGCGCTTGCGCAGCCTCTCGAGGTTTCGCTCCTCTGTGTACTCCGGCCCGTAGATGATGCGGAGGTACTCGGGACCACGCACCTTGATACCCGGCTGCACCACTCCACGACGTCCGCGAACGATCGGCTGCGCCGGCTTCACGACCATGCCCTCGCCACCTTCACCCATGAGCGTCTCCCACCACTTGATGGCTCCGTCCTGGCTCGGCGGGTCCGTCACGTCCACGATCGGTGCTTCGTTGCGCGAACCAATGTGGGTGCGACGGCGGCGAGTCGATCCGCGATCCCCATGTGCCAGACGTGCTCGCGGTCCACGTATGTGTTGCCCTCGCTCGCGAGCAACTGGAACGGCGCTACCTTCACGTCCGCGAGCGAGCTCACGCTCCAGCAGTACGGGCGATAGGCATCGACGAACGCCTCCGCCATCGCGAGCCGTTCACGTTGCGTCCCTACGAGTCCGTCCATCTCGATCCCGCGGGCCGCGGCCTGGTCCAGCACCTTGACCGCGGCTCGCCCCGCGGCGGTGGCTGCGGCGCCCACGGACGCGTACTGCGTGCGCAGCAGCTCCTCGGCCTTCAGCGACCAGGGGAGGAGCTCGGCGTCGAGGGCGAGCCAGTCGGTCTCGAGCTCGTCCCAGAGACCTGTCGCGTCCACCGCGCCGCGGAGGGCCGCGAGGAACTCTGCTTCGGACGGCTCGGCCGGGAAGAACGAACGTCCCGTGCGCGTGACGACGACCCCGGGCCGTCGACCCTGAAACGGCGGATCCCGACATCGTCCGAGCGGCAGACGATGACAACGGCGCGGGACCCCATGTGCTTCTCCTCGCACACGACGGCGGGGACGCCCTCCCGCCGGTATTCGTCGAATGCCTCCGCGGGATGCTCGAGGAGTCCCGGCAGAGTGGTGGTTGGCGTCGGGGCCATCGTCGGCGGGAGGTAGATGAGCCACCGCGGGTCCACGGCGAAGCGGCTCATCACCTCGAGCGCCGCCGCTGCGTTCTCCTCGGGGATCGTGAGCCGCCCACCGAGCCGTGTCTCGACGCCTCGCTTGCCCGCGACGTCCTCGATGTCGAGCAGGTCTGTCGGGTTTCCTGCTCGAACCGAGGAGCCTGCTCGCCCGGACCCATGAACGGCTTGACGGGCTCGTAGTAGGTGCGCCTCGCCGGGACCGACACGAGCTCTCGTTCGGGGTAGCGCAACGCAGTCAGCGCACCACCGAACACGCAGCCGGTGTCGATGCAGATCGTGTTGTTGATCCACTCGGGCTCGGGGATAGGGGTGTGCCCGTAGACGACCGCGGCGGCGCCCCGGTAGTCCTCGGCCCACGGATACCTGACCGGCAGTCCGAACTCATCCGTCTCGCCGGTCGTCTCGCCGTAGAGGGCGAACGACCGCACGGTGCCGGAGGCACGACCCTGCATCTCCTCCCGCATGCCCGCATGAGCCACCACGAGCTTGCGGTCGTCCAGGACGAAGTGGCTCACCAGCCCATCGAGATAGTCCGCGACCTGCCGGCGGAACTCCTCGGGTTCCTCCTCCAGCTGGGACAAGGACTCGGCGAGGCCGTGCGTGATCTGGACGTTCTTCCCGTTCAACGCGCGGACGAGCTTCTGCTCGTGGTTCCCGGGCACGCAGATCGCGTGGCCGGCCTCCGTCATCGCCATCACGGTGCGAAGAACGGCGGGCGTTGCGGGGCCGCGGTCGACCAGGTCGCCGAGGAACACGGCCCTCCGCCCCTCCGCGTGTCGGTACGGTCCGCCGGCCTCGGCGGGCTCGTACCCGAGCTTCTCCAGGAGCTCGACGAGCTCGTCATGGCACCCGTGGATGTCGCCCATGATGTCGAAGGGACCGTGCTCGCTGGAGCGATCCGACCACGCAGGCTGGCGCGTGATCTCGACAGAGTCGATCTCCCCGGAGCCTCTCAGGACGAAGACACGACGGAAGCCCTCGCGGCTGAGCCGCCGAGCGACCGGCGAAGGAGCCCGTGTTGCCGACGGATGACGTGAGGCCCGAAGTCACGGTCGGCCCGGCCGGCGTTCCGTTCGCGCGCCAGGGCTTCCGGGACATCGAGGACGATCGCGACCGGCAGGACGTGCTGCTCGCGAGCGAGCCGGACGAGGGGCGCCCGAGCATCCGGCTGCACGTTGGTGGCGTCGATCACGGTGAGCCGGCCGAGGCGCAGGCGCGCGGAGGCGATCGCGTGCAACACCTCGAACGCCTCCGTCGTCACCGATTGGTCGTTCGGGTCGTCGCCGACCAGTGCCCGGCAGGCGTCCGAGGAGATCACCTCGGTCGGCGCGAAGTGTCGAGCGGCGAACGTGGACTTGCCCGAACCACTGATCCCGACCAGGACGACCAAGGAGAGTTCGGGAAGCTCGACCGCGCTCATCGTGAGAACACCGCCATCTGCGTAGGCGAGCCGACTTCGGGATCGAGCGGCCCCACCGGGAGGAACCGCACGTCGTAGCGGTACTCCCCGGCCACGGAGGCCGCCCACGCCTCGAACTCCGCGCGGGTCCATTCGAACCGGTGGTCGCGGTGGCGGTGCGTTCCTTCCGGGAGCCCCTCGAACCGCACGTTGTATTCCACGTTCGGGGTCGTCACGACGATCGTCTCGCGGCTTCGCCTCGCCGAACAACGCTCGTTCCGATGCGGGGAGCCGGTCCACCTCCAGATGTTCGATCACCTCCATGAGGATGGCTGCATCGAAGCCGGCGAGCCTGCGATCCCGGTACGTGAGCGCGGACTGGAAGAGCACGAGCCGTTCACGTTGGCGAGGCGACATCGTCGGCAGGTGAAGACGTCGGGCGGCCGATTCGAGGGCTCGGACCGAGACGTCGACCCCCGCGATCTTCTCGAACGCTCCGTCCTTCATCAGGGCTTGGAGCAACTTGCCGCCGCCGCAGCCGAGGTCGACGACCGTCCGTCGCCCCTGCTGCGCGGAGTGCCGAGACGACCGCGCCGATCCGTTGCTCTGCGAGGCTCATCGGCCGTTCGAACGCCGCTTCCTCAGCGTCGTGTCAGGCCTCCTCGGCATCGGGGTCGTCCGCCTCGTCCGAGAGCCGGGCGAGTGCCTCGCGCGTGAGGGGGATCCGGTGACGGAGGTAACGACGGGCGATGAGATCCCGTTCGGGATGCGGCCCGAGCCACTCGCCGCCCTTCGCGAGGAGCTTCTCGATCTCGCCCCGTTCCACCCAATAGTGCTTGTCGTCATCCATGACCGGAAGCAGGACGTAGAGGTGACGAAGGAGATCTCTCACGCGCGCGATTCCCGAGATGCTGCAGGTCGAGATACCGACTGTCGCCCCAGGCGGGGAAGTGTTCGTCGAGCCGGATCGTGGTGGCGATGACCTCGTAGCCGAGCGGCTCGAACAGCCGGCGAGCGAGTTCCTCTCCGCCGCGGCAGGGGACGACCGGAAGATGCGCCTCCAGTGGGATCGAGGCCTCGGCGAGCTCCGGCCGGTCCTCGCTACGACCCGAGAGCGCCGTTCCGAACAGCTTGGCGATCGCGACGCTCATGAACGACGAGGCGACATACGGCCGATCGTTCACGTAGTCGGCGAGCGCGAACGCCTGCCTTCCGCGCCCGCGCCGGACGAGCCCGATCGGATCCACCTCGAGGAGGAGGGCGGCCGTGCAGCGCTCCTCGGCATGCCTCGGGATACAGGACGTGGGCCCTGCCATAGGAGAGGTCCACCGATCGGACGTTCTGCGGGTTCTTGTGCAGCACGAATCCGAGGTCGGTTGCGGGAGGCGTCGTCGACGTGATGGTCAGCAGCATGGCTGCGCAAAGCTAGCAGCGTGGCAGTGCAGCCTGTCACCGGAGCAGCTCTACGTTTCGAATCGGAGGGACTCCACGATGCCCATCAGCTCGGCGCGGTTGGCGTCCGTGGTATCCGGTGGATAGGTGGCATCGACGAGCAGCCGTTGCCCGTTGACGTCGAGGACCCACAGCATGTCGACTTGGCCCGCGACCTGCTGGAACCGCTCGCCTTCCCCGTTGCCGAACCAGCTGACGAAGTCCTTGTGACCATTGGACGGCTCGACGTCACAACCTTGGAAGTCGGCGTCCCCGGTCACGACCCAGTCCTCCGGCACCGACCATGTCAGGGAGCGGCCCGGGTACCCACCCAGCATGACGTCGGTCGGTACCGTGGGGTGACGGAACCGCTGAGCCGTGAGCGCGTGGACGAGATCGTCGACGGTCGGACCGGGATCAGAGCGCGTGCTCTGCCAGTGGCACGGGTTCCGAGGGACCTCACCCACGTCCCACACGCTGACGCCGAGCGATCCCTTGGTCACGAAGGCCCCGCCTACGGACCACGTGTCCGGCACCTCGAGCGTGAAACTCGGATAGTCGCCGACGCCCATGACCTGGCCGTCGATCGTGGTGACCTCCGGTTCGGTCGATGAGGCCGGCGTCCTCGTGGACGCCGCCTCGGTCGGCGTCGGCGACCCCACGTTCGTGTCCGTGGTACCCGAGCAGGCGGCCGCGACGAGCAGCGACGCCGACAGGACGAGCCAACGACCGGTTCCTCGGTGCGCGCCTCTCGTCATCATGTCTCCTCCATCCGAGCTCATGGGTAGGTGGGCCGCCAACTGAAATTCCCTTCGTTCGTGAACAGACCGTAGGACCACGGCGAGTAGGGGACCGGGGCCGAGCTTCCGTCGAGCGGCTCGGCCATGACGGCGGTCGATACGGTGTCGTCGGCGACGTACAGGAGCCACCGCCCATCGGGGGAGAGCTCGACACCCGACATCGGTCTGTGGTCGAGATCGAGAACGGTCGCCGGCGCATCGCCGATCGGATCCACGAGGACGTTGCCCCCGCCGAAGTACGTGACGAGGATCCGGCCTTGGAGAGGCAGCCAGGTGAGGCCCTTGACGGTGTCACCATTCGGGTCTCCGGCGGTCGCGAGCGCAGATCGCGAGCCATCCGCCGCCCGGACGATCTCCATGAACGGGCGATGTCCGCCGCAGCAGCCCGCGGGGCCGACACTCCCTCCGATCGCGAGCCAGGAGCCGTCCGGGGCCCATGCGATCGCCCCCGGGATCTGTCGACCAACCGGACCCCAGAACGTGCGAGCCTCGCCTCCATCGACGGGGACGAGCCACACGGTTCCCGCGTCGACGACAGCCATCGTGGAGCCGTCGGGCGACCATGCGAGCGTTCGCCCGCCCGCGAAGGTTCCGGGGCGGAAGGAGCCGAATCTGACCGTGTTCGACCGGCCGTCGAGGGTCGCGATCCGGAGCCCGTACTCCTGATCGATGATGGCGAGCTTGCTCCCATCGGGTGACCACTGAGCGCACCCGCCGAGTGATCGGTTCGCGTCGCCGACAACCTGCACAGGCGGACCCGAGGGGACGCCATCATCGTCGACCTCGACGACGGCGACGATGGAGCCCGGGCTGAACTCGTCCCTGGACCCCTCCACGTATGCGAGCTTCGTCCCGTCAGGTGAGAACCTCGGGCACCGCTGATCGATGCCGTCGAGATCGGAGCCAAGGATGCGTTGGGGATCCCGCCCCGGCAGCGTCAGGAAGATGTCTCGGGGATCGGCGCGGGTGACGCTGCCCGGAACGCCGTCGATGACGAAGAGGGCCGAGAACACGACGCCACCGTTCTTCGGAGCTCGGCCATCGCCCGTCGGGGCCCGGGCCGAACGCAGGGCCTCAACGAAGGCCAGTGCGCCGATGAGCACGATCCCGGCGGCGAGTGCGCCCGCCATGATCCGCTGGTTGCGTCGCTTCCGGTCGCGCCGTTGGAGGACGCGCTCGTACCCGTCGGGCCGGGGAGCGTAGTCACCGATCCCTCGCCGGAGGGTCTCACGTGCGTCACTCACGGTTTCCTCCTAGGTGTTCGCGGAGGTTCGCCCGGCCCCGATGCAGACGGACCCGGACCGAGCTCGCCTTGATCCCGAGCACCTCGCCCGCCTCGTCAGAGCTCATCTGGAGCCAGTCGACGAGGACCAGCGCTTCCCGTTCCCTTGGGGAGATCTTCGCGAGAGCCCGACGAACGTCCTGTTGGTCGCCGACCATGGAACTGTGGTCTTGCGAAGGCTCTTCGGCGAACACGCGGCGTGCTCGCAGCGCGATCCGCCGGATCCGATGTCGGTTGAGGTTCACCGCGGTGCGGTAGACGTAGCCGGAAGGCGAATCCATCGAACGGATCCGGTCCCAGCGTTCGAGCACCCGGGTCATGGCCTCCTGGGCAACTTCCTCGGCTTCCCACCGGTCGCCCGTGAGCAAGTAGAGCGCCCCGCACAGGTGGGTGTATTCGGCCTCGAAGAACCCTTCGAACTGCAGGACCTCGGCAGGCATCGGGACGCTCCGTAAGGAAACTGGCTCGTTCATGACGGAACATGAACCCTTCTCGCGGGGGCAGCGTTTCATAGATCTCACGCGGAGACGGAGCGTGATGGGCCCGTTCACCGGCGAACGGATCCCAATGGGGCGAGCCGAGTCAGTTCGGGAGCATCGAGAGCTGGATCAGCTGCAGGCGACCGTCCCCGCGTCCTCGAATGCAGGCTCGCCGGCCACGGACACCCATCCGTAGTCGTACGAATCGGCGTGCAGCGTCATCTGGAGCACACCGAACGCCTTGTTCTGGGTCGCGTCGAGGTTCTCGGGCATCGGTGGGATGCCGAAGGGATAGAGCGACCGTCCGCCGGTGCCGACCGTGAACTGGACCGTGCCGTCGGACACAGCGTTGCCGTCGGCGTCCTGCGGCGCCCACCGCTGGTACAGATGGTTGTTTCCGTTGAGCACCACGTCCACGCCCTGGGTGGAGAACACTTCCCAGAGCGGCACCAGATAGTCGGTCTCCGATCCGCCGAACTGTGTGGTGCCGTCGTCCACGATCCACTTCTGGAACGGTCGCCAGTCGTACCGCGGGTGGTGCATGAACGCGAGCGTGCAGGTGGCATCGGCGTTCGCCTCGAGGTCCGCGCGGAGCCACTCTCCCTGCGGCGTGCCCGGACCGCACCCGGGGTCGTCGCCGCAGATGGCGGAGTTGAGCGACACGATGTGCCACTCACCGAGGTCGAAGGAGTAGTAGCCGTGCGGAGGATGGGCGGCAGCCCCGAAGTAGGTGAAGTATCCGGCGGCATAGGTCGTGCCGTATTCGTGGTTGCCGGGTGTCGGCGAGGTGATCCCTCGAAGGTCACCGAACTGGACGTCCCAGACGCGGAGGAACTCCGAGAGCTTCCCGTTGCTGTACTGGAGGTCACCGAGCGCGACGAATCGGTCCGGGTCGATCTCGCGGATCAGGTCGGCGACCTCTCCCGATCGGCAGGCGCCTCTGCCCTGGCCCTGTGTCAGCGACTGACACGCGATGTCACCGACCGCGACGATCACGGGATCGTGCTCGCTCGCCCCGGCGCCGGGTGCGAGGAAGCTGGTCGTCGCGACGAGCGCGATCGCGAGTGCCGGGCGACGGATCGAACGTGCGCGGTACCGCATCGGGGGTCTCCTCGGATGTCGGGGCGCGTATTCAATCACGGGTGGGACCTCTACGCATCCGACGTCAGCGAGGGGCACCCCACGGGGTGCCCCTCGACAGATCGCGGGTGACGCGGTCAGTCCACGTACGGCCCGTTGAAGATCGGGATCTCGCCGTACGGCTTCCCGGCCATGAGCAGGAACCGGGTGTCGGGCGCAGCATCGGTCACCGCGAACGTCTCGCCCGGACCCAGCAGGACGAGCTGCGGGGGTTTCGCCCGACGCCCGTTGGCTCCGAACGTGCCTTCGCCATCGAGCAGGTAGGCGAACCCCTGGAACTCGGGCGGCACCGCGAGGGTGACCTGTCCACCTTCGGGCAGTTCCACATCGAGGATCGACGCCGGCGTCCCCAGCTCGACGGGAGAACCTTCGCCGACCAAGGTCCGAACGATCGCGTCACCCTCGTTCCGCACCGGGATCTCGTCGGGCTGCAGGACCAGCGCGCTCGGCTCGACCTGCTTGTCCTTGCGAGCCAGGTTGACCCAGAACAGGACGCCGCGGAACTCGGTGTCACCGTGGCCCTCGCCGATCTCGTCTTCCCCGACCCCTTCGGCGTGCCAGGCGCCCTTGCCCGTCCTGAGCCACAGCAGCGCACCCTCGGACAAGCGCGCTCGCTCGATCGCTCCGTCCGGACCCGTGCTGTGGCCGGTGCTGGCCGAGCCCTCGATCACGTACCAGAGGTTGTCGAACCCCCGGTGCGGATGCTTCGTGTCAACCTTGCCGACCTCCGAGAGCCGCAGCCGTCCCTCGTGCACCAGGATGAAGGGATCGACCTGCTCGTACGGAACGGTTCGGGAGGGCAGCGCCTCCAGGACCGGGAAACCCATCATCCTGATCAGTGCGGCGTCCTCCACGAGGATCGCGTCGCGCTCTTTCTCTTCGACCTGTTCTCTCACGCTGCTCATGTCCCTCTCCCTTTCGTTCTCTTGGCTCGTTCTCTTGGCTCATGTCACGTGACCGTGACGCTGCGATCGAACTCGATAGGCGAACCGTTCATCTGGGGAGTCCTCAGGCTGCGTGCGCCTCCTCAGATGCCTCTTGCTGTGCCTGCTCGGGCTGAGGCCTTCGCATCGCCAGGACGGATGCCGCGGCGACCACGGAGAGCCCGAGGGCTGCCAGGCCCCATTCGGGTCCTGCCAGGTTCCATCCGGCGAGGTGGTCGATCGAGATCGTGCCGGGACCGGTGAACGCGAGCGCGAGCGCGGCAGCGACGATCAACACGTTGAACTCGTAGCCGCCGTTCGTGTTGAAGAACCCGTTCTTCCAGTGGACGGTCGCGATCGCGACCAACATCACGCCGGCGATCGCGGCCGCACCGAGCGGGGTGAACAGCCCGAGAGCGAGGAGCGCGCCTCCTCCGAACTCCGCGACACCGTTCATCGCGGCGTAGGCACGAGCAGGCCTCAGGCCCATCGCCTCGAGCCAGCCCGCGGTGCCGGAGATGCCGTGGCCACCGAACCACCCGAAGAGCTTCTGAGCGCCGTGCACCGCCAAGATCCCTCCCAGCACCACCCTCAGGAGCAGAAGACCAGTTTCCATGCGTTCCTCCTTCTCTCCGCGGTCCGTGTGGGCCGTGACCCTTTCAAGAACTTGCAGCCGCAAGCAACTATTCCCCCGTAGGATGAACGTTATGGCGAGCGACCGACCCGGGAAGCGGCTGGACGCACTCGAGTTCCGGGCCTGGCGCGCGTTCATCTACACCCACGCCACGGTCGTTCCCACGCTCGATCGGGAGCTTGTGGCCGCGCTCGGCCTGAGCCTCACTCAGTTCGAGGTCCTGAACCGGGTGCGAAGAGCGGGCTCACACGGCCTGCGCATGTCGGAGCTGGCGTCACGACTGGTGCTCTCGCCCAGTGGGGTTACCCGTGCCGTCGACCAGCTCGAGCGGAGGGGTCTCGTGGAACGGAGCGTCTTCGGGGGCGACCGACGCGGCTCCCTCGCCACTCTCACCAAGGAGGGTCGGGCTCTGCTGCGCCGGGCGACGACCGTCCACGTGCAGGGATTGCGTGAGCACTTCCTGACCCACATGAGTCGGACCGAGCTCGAACATCTGGTGACCGCTTTGGAGGCGGTGCTGGACGGCGAGGGATCGCCTCTGCCTTCGCTGGGCGCTTCATGAGATCGGTCGGAGACCTCAGGCGACCGAGGATACGTGGGGACCTGGACCGAGGCCCAGCCAGCCGTGCGTGGCTCCCATGCAACGCTTGGCCACGACCGTGAGGCCGGCTTCCCGGGCGAGTGCCACGGCCTCGTCGGTGTGGGTCCCGGGCTGGAACCACAACGTCTTGGCGCCGATCGCGATCGCGTCGCGCGCGATGTCCTCGGCCTCGGCCGGTGGACGGAACACGTCGACGACATCGACGGGGACGTCGAAGTCGCGGAGCGATGCGTACGAGCGTTCCCCGAGCACCTCACCGCCTCGCGGGTTCACGGGGATGATCCGATAGCCCTGCGACCGGAGGTATCTCGGGATGTCGTGGCCCGGCTTGCCCTCGGTCGTCGAGGCGCCGACCACGGCGATCGTCTCCGTCACCTCGTAGATGCCGAGCAGCAACTCCCTGGTCGTTCGTTGTTCCATGCACCCGTCAGCGCGCAAGCGGTTGCGTTTGTTCCCGGATGGAACTGGGTTCACTCCGCCGCGTTGGTCGGCATGCCGAGCTTTCCCGTTCCGATAACGAGCGCGCGGAGCTGGTCGGCAGGCATCGGATGAGCGAACCAGAACCCTTGCCCCAGTGTGCATCCGATCGATCGAAGATAGTGGTACTCGTTCTCGGTCTCGATGCCCTCGGCGAGGGAGGTCATCTCGAGGCTCTCCGCGACCTGGATCATCGCCCGTACCATGCCGGCGAGCCGCACGTCGCGATCGAGGCCGCGGATGAACTCCCTGTCGATCTTGAGCACCTGGACCGGCATGTGTTGCAGGCGGGACAGCGAGGAGTATCCGGTCCCGAAGTCGTCGATCGCGAGCCGCAAGCCCCAGGAGTGCAGCGCTTGCAGCACTCGCTGCGTCCGGTCCGGATCCGCCATCGCCGATGACTCGGTGAACTCGGCCGTCATGCTCGACGGCTCGACACCGGCTGCCTGGAACCGCTCGAGCAGGCGTTCGGCGAAGCGAGGCGTCCAGAGCTGGCGGGGCGAGACGTTGAACGACAACTCCAGATCCAGCCCGCCCTCGCTCCACTCCCGATGTTGACGCGCCACCTCGTCGGTCACCCATTCACCGATGGCCTCGATCAGCCCCAGCTCCTCGGCGACGGAGATGAACTCGCCCGGGGGGACGATGCCGCCGCTCGCGTCTCGCCATCGGATCAGGGCCTCGGCGCCGACGATCCGGCCGTCCGCGAGGTCGACCACCGGTTGGTAGTGGAGTACCCAGTTCTGATCGTCGACCGCCCGCCGCAATCGCGTGGCGAACGACAGCCGCTCCACCGCGTCGTCGTCCTCGGCTGCGAAGAACAGGAACCCCCCGGGTTCGAGTCGCTTCGCGCGGTACATCGCGATGTCGGCGTTCTTCAGCAGTTCGACGGTGTCGCCGGCATCCCTGGGATAGACGCTGATGCCCATCGAGCCACGCGCATGGAACTCGACGTTCTGCACGTCGAACGGCGTCAGCATCGCGTCGTTCACGCGGTGCGCCACCGTTCGGATCGCGTCGTCCGCGATGTCGGCATCCAGGTCGGCGACGAGGATCAGGAACTCGTCCCCGCCTTGACGAGCGACGAGGTCGGTATCTCGCGTGCAGCCCTGGAGTCGGCTCGCGATCTGCGTCAGGAGCGCATCCCCGGCATGGTGTCCGAGCGAGTCGTTCACGAGTTTGAAGTTGTCCAGGTCGAAGAAGAGGACCGCCAGGAAGGTCTCGTTGCGCTTGGCGCGCTCGACGGCGAGTGCCAGCGACTCTTCGAAGAGCACACGGTTCGCGAGACCCGTGAGCCGGTCGTAGAACGCCATCTCCGCGACCCGCGCTTCCGCCTCCTTGAGCTCCGTCACGTCGAAGAGGAGACCGTGTTCCCAGACGACCTGTCCCGCGTCGTCGCGGAACGCGAACGCGCGGTCGCGAACCCAGACGATCCGGCCGTCGGGTCGCACCATGCGGTAGTCGGTGAGGTCCCTCCCCGAGCCCGCGAGGAAGGCCTCGCTCTCGGCCTCCACCTGTGCTCGGTCATCCGGGTGGACCATCCGGAGCCACATGTCGGGATCCTGTCGATACGCCTCCGGGGAGACGCCGAGGATCTGCTGGATCTGCGGGCTCACGTAGGTCGTGACCTCGCCATCGTCCGCGTACACGACGGCGGGGATCTGCTCGACCAGGCTCCGATAGCGGGTCTCCGCCTCGCTCAGCGCTGCCTCGGCTTCACGGCCGGCGATCAACGCACGTGCATCGCGGATCGCCACGATCGCCGTCGACGCATCGATGCGCTGGACGCGTACCTCCCCGGCGAGCTCTCCTCCGGCCGGGGTCCGCACCGCCGTCTCGAACGGCACTCCGGCGTCCGCTCCCTCCACCCAATCTGCGATCAGCTTATGGATCTCGAGCCCCACGAGGTCGGAACCAAGGAACGCCACCGCAGCCTCGTTCGCGAGCTCGATCCGATGGTCACGGACCACGACGAGGGCCTCGGGGGCGGCGGCGAACAGGCGGTCCGGACCGATACCGGTCACCGATGAGCCGGGTTCGTTCTCTAGCATCGTTCCCTCACGCAGTGATCTCTCGAGGTGCTCGAACGAGACCTTGAGCTGCTCCTAGGGCAAGGATGGAGGAGGAAGGGGGCGAGTGCTAGCTTTCGGCTCGAAGAGGCAGACCTGGAGCGCGCTGGCACCGGGGACAGGTGTACACGACCCTCCCTGGCCCATCACCCTGCATGAACGAACGGATCGGCGTGCCGCAGCGTCGGCAGGGTCTCCCGCGGCGGCCGTAGACCCAGAGCTCGTGCCCCCGCCGAGGATCGTCGGTCGTCACGCGACGTCTACTCGCGCGGTTCCGTTCCATCGATGACTTCATCACGTCGATGAGCCGGGCCGGGTCGGGCAAGGTCCCGACCGGCGTTCTGGGGTCCGTGCCGGTGAGGAAGCACACCTCCGATCGGTAGACGTTCCCGGGTCCCGCCATCACCGACTGGTCGATGAGGGCGTCGCCCACCTCTCGCTCCGGCGAGGCGGTGAGCCTTCGGGTCGCCTCCGCGGCATCCCAGTCCGGCCCGAGCACGTCGGGGCCGAGATCGCGCAGCACGTCCGGTTCCGCCGACGTCCGGAAAACCTCGAGGCGCCGCAGTCGATGGCCGACGGCGACGTGCTGATCCGTCTCGAGGACGCCGCGCACCTCGAAGGCACGCCCTCGCCAGCGCTCGCCCGGCTGGTAGAGGCGCCACGCGCCGTCCATCCCGAGATGCGAGTGGACAGAGACATCGCCGTCCGTACGCACCAAGAGGTGTTTCCCTCGCGAGACGACCTCCCGCACGACCTGACCCGACAGGTCGGCGGTCGCGAAGCGCGGAACGCGGAGATCCGTGCGCGTGAGGACCTGCCCCGCGAGGGCTTCGTGCAGGCGGGTCGCGGTCGCGAGCACGGTGTCGCCTTCTGCCATCCCGACATCATCCGGGAATCCGGGCCGACGGACGACCAGGAACGCGGTTCATCCGATGCCCGGATCGGCGAGCCGCCGAAGGGGGGCGATCGGATCCAGCCGAAGGACCGCCGCGCCGGCGACGACGCATGACACGCCGATCGAAGGCCAGAGGAGCTGCTCACCCTGCACCGGGAACGCCTCGCGGGCGAGGATCGCCAGGCCCGCCGCCGCGAGCACCCCGCCGGTCACCGCCATGGCGCCACTCACGCGTCCCGGTGTGGCGCCGGCGGGCCGCTCGGCCCATCGGAAGCCAAAGAGGAACGGGAGAAGGCACGCAGCGCAGACCCCGATCCAGGCTGGACGTAACGCCCACCAGGCCGCCGACAACGGCTCGGGCTGAGGCGCGATCCCGGTAGGGAACACCAGCACGGCGGCGAGCACGACCGCGGACATGTTCCACAGGTAGAAGGTCATGATCATCGAGTTCGCCATCGCGACCACGAACCACACCCGCGCTCGCTGGAGCCATCGATCCGCGGCGTCTTCGAGCAGGAGGACCGCTCCGGTCTGCGCGATGCCGAGAGTGAGGAGCGCGAGCGACGGGGGAACGCGTTCGACCGGTCGGACTTGCTCAGTGTGATCATCGAGACCGGGTAGTCGAACCACGTCACCAGACCGATCACGATCGTGAGCCCGCCCCCGAGCATCGCCCACGGGATCCATCGTCGCGCCCGAAGAGCACCGTCCCGCCACAGGAACCCGAGCTCGAGGACCGCGAGCCAGACGAACGCGTAGTTCGCGATCGCGAACGATGGCTGAGCGAGCCCGTAGTGAGCCACGTCGGCAAGGACGGTCCCGGTGGCCAGCGCCACCGGAACCCCGGCACCGAAGCGACGATGCAACGCGAGGAGGCCCGGGATCGCGGCGACCACGAGGACGTAGATCGACAGGAACCACAGCGGGAGGGAGACTTCACGTCCGCCGACGAGGGCCATGCTGGACGGCAACGCGATCGCCACCGCGATCATCGGCAACACGGTCCAGAACGCGACGAAGGCAAGCGCGGGTCGAAGGAGCCTCGTATACCGGGCGCGGAGCCAGTCCCCGTAGGACTCGCCGCGCCTGGTCGCCGACTCCCACGAAAGGGCGTTCGTGTAACCACCGACCAGGAAGAAGATCGGCATCACCTGGAACACCCAGGTCGCGATCTGGACGTCGGGGAAGATCTCGAGCAGGTTCTCGCCGACGAACGCGCCGTCCCGGAACCCGAGGACGGCGATCAACCAATGGCCGAGCACCACGACGGCGATCGAGACGAAGCGCAGGAGGTCCACGTACCTGTTGCGGGTGGGGGGCGTGGCCGCGGCCAACTCGCGGGCGCTCGGTCGCGGCCGCCGAGTATTAGGTCCGACGGCCATGGTCTCTCCGTTCGTGAGCCCTGAGCGGCGCACGACCCTTCGAGCCTACTCCTGCCGGGTCGGATGAGCGACGCGAAGAAGGTTAGGAGCGGATGTGTGGAGGCCCGGGGGAGCGGGTACACGACGGTAAGGACAACTGGAACAGGAGGAGGTGACCAAACATGATCTGGACCATCCTGGCTGTGATCGGATTGATCGCCGTCCTCATGTGGCTGTTCTAGCAGAGCCCGCGACGAGCGAAGAGAAACGACAAGCGATCCCGCCCCAGAACGCGTGAGTTCCCGCTCCGCGTTCTGGGCGGGATCGCTGGCGTTCGGGGTCGGCGAGAGCTACCTGGTGAGTCGCTGATCCGGCTGGTGCACCAAGGGATCGACGGCCCGACTGAATCGGTTCGCGTTCCGCTCGAAGTCGTGCCGGCGCCGGTAGTCCGTGGGGCTCATCCCCATGTGCCGTCGGAACGTCGTGGTGAAGTGGCTCGGGCTGTGGAAGCCCACGCGGTGCAGGATCTGCGTGACGGTGAGCTCCGATTCGAGCAGGAGCTGGGCCGCTCGCTGGATCCGGAGCGAGATCAGGTATCGGTAGGGAGGCATACCCACCATCGCCGTGAACTGCCTCGTGAAGTAGTACGGGCTCAGGGACGCGTGAGCCGCGATCGCGTTCAAGTCGACGTCGTACGCGAGGTTCTGGGCAAGGAACACCTGAACCTCGTGGATCTTGCGTTGGAGGTGCGGGCTCGGGAGCCCTTCGGCGATCACGGTCATACGGCCCTCATGGCCCAATCATGGACTTCTGTACAAGGGTACGTCTGAGATCGATCGGGTGGCTTTCGGAATCCTGCCCGTCGTTCTCGCCCATCCTCTGCGCTACACCATCTTCTCCGGCACGACGATGTCGTCGTACTCCTCTTCGGTGAGGTAGCCGAGCGCGAGCGCGGCTTCCTTCAGGGTGGTGCCCTCGTGGTGCGCTTTCTTCGCGATCTCCGCAGCCTTGTCGTAGCCGATCTTCGGAGCGAGGGCGGTCACGAGCATCAACGAGCGGTGCATGAGCTCCTCGATCCGCTCCCGATCCGGCTCGAGTCCCTCGACGCAGAACTCCCGGAAGGTGCCGCACGCATCGGCGAGGAGCCGCGTCGAATGCAACAGGTTCCGGATCATCACGGGCTTGAAGACGTTGAGCTCGAAGCTGCCTTGGGAGCCGGCGACCTTGATCGCCGTGTCGTTGCCGAAGACCTGCGTCACCACCATCGTCATGGCCTCGCTCTGCGTGGGGTTCACCTTCCCCGGCATGATCGAGGAGCCCGGTTCGTTCCCGGGCAGGCGCAGCTCGCCGATGCCCGCGCGCGGGCCGGAGCCGAGCCACCGGATGTCGTTCGCGATCTTCATCAGGGAAGCGGCGAGGGTCGCGAGCGCGCCGCTCGCGTGGACGATCGCGTCGTTGGCCGCGAGGGCCGCGAACAGGTTGGGCGCTTGCACGAACGGCAGGTCGGTGAGCTCGGCGATCTTCGATGCGCACGCAGCACCGAAGCCTTCGGGCGCGTTCATACCGGTGCCCACGGCGGTCCCGCCGATCGCGAGCTCGTACAGGTGGGGGAGCGTCTGCTCGATCCGCTCGATGTCGTCGTCGAGCTGCGCGACGTAGCCGGAGAACTCCTGCCCGAGCGTGAGCGGGACGGCGTCCTGCAGGTGCGTCCTGCCGATCTTGACGATGTCCGCCCACGCGGTCGCCTTCGCATCGAGTGCGTCGCGGAGCGCCCGGACCGCGGGCAGGACCCGCTCGAGGAGCTGCTCCGCCGTCGCGATGTGCATCGCGGTGGGGAACGTGTCGTTGGAGGACTGCGACATGTTGACGTGGTCGTTCGGGTGGATCGGGACCTTGGAGCCGATCTCGCCGCCGGCAAGCTCGATCGCTCGGTTCGAGATGACCTCGTTCACGTTCATGTTCGTCTGGGTGCCGGAGCCCGTCTGCCACACGAACAGGGGGAAGTGCTCGTCGAGCGAGCCGTCGATGATCTCGTCCGCGGCGGCGACGATGGCGTGGGCCAGGTTCCTGTCGAGGAGGCCGAGGTCGGCGTTCACCATCGCGGCCGCCTTCTTGAGCAGCGCGAGCGCGTGGACGACCTCCATCGGCATCCGATCCGCCGCGGGGTCGCCGATCGAGAAATGGTGCAGCGAGCGCTGCGTCTGCGCGCCCCAGTAGCGGTCGGCCGGGACCTCGATGGGCCCGATCGAGTCGGTCTCCGTGCGGGACTCGGTCATCGCTCGGGCCATCCTCCCACAGCTTCCCTGGCGGTTCGGGCGAGCCGCCCGACCGGGTACGAGCGTTGAAGACAGCACAAGGAGGAACGGATGGACACATGGGTATGGGTCGTGGTGATCGTCGGGATCATCGCGGTGGCAGCACTGATCTGGTTCCTCGTCCAGCAGGCCAGATCCCGTGAGCTGCAACGTGACTTCGGACCGGAGTACGACCGGACGATGTCTCGGGCCGGCGACCAGCGACTCGCCGAGTCCGAGCTGCGGGAGCGGCGCGAGCGCGTGAACGCCCTCGACGTTCGGCCTCTCTCGCGCTCCGACCACGACCGGTTCGCGACCGAGTGGACGAAGGTGCAGGCGGAGTTCGTGGATGCGCCCGCCGAAGCGGTCTCGGACGCGGACTCCCTCATCCAGCAGGTGATGGCGACGCGCGGCTACCCGGTCGAGGACTTCGACCGCCGAGCCGCCGACGTGTCCGTCGAGCACCCCGAGGTCGTGGAGAACTACCGGTCGGCGCACTCGATCGCCGTGAAGGAGGCTCGCGAGGACGCCGACGGGAACACCGAGGCGCTCCGCAAGGCGATGGTCTATTACCGGTCGCTGTTCGACGAGCTCCTCGTGGTCGACGACGGCACGGATCGGCGCAACTAGGCGAGGAGACCGATCGTCACTTCGCTGAGTGACGGTGGCGCCAGACCCAGAGTCCGACCAATAGGACGACCACCCCGAGGCCGAACCAACCGATGCTCGAGAGGATCCGATCGATCGTCTCCACGTGATTCCCCACGAAGTAGCCGAGCAACGTCACGGCTGTCGACCACACCACGATCGTGGGGACCGAATAGAGGAAGAACCTGCGCGGGGGGACGCGGGAGGCTCCGGCGATGAACGGGATGAAGCCCGCGGCGCCGGTGACGAACCTGCCGACGACGATCGTCTTCCCGGCGTTCGTCTCGATCGATTCCTCGGCCTGGTCGATGCGCTTCTGGAAGCGCCCGAGGATCGGCGCGTTCCGCAACCATGAGTCCCCGTATCGCCGCCCCAGGAGATAGCCGGTCGTCTCCCCCAGGAGGCCGAAGAACGCCCCGGACGCGATCACGCCGGTCAGCGCGAGCTCACCCTCGGCGGCGTAGACGCCTCCGACGGCGAGGATCACGTCGCCCGGCACCAGCAGACCCGTGAAGGCCGCGGATTCGAAGAACATCGCCGCCGAGACGATCACGTAGCCGAACGTGCCGAAGAACGGCCGAACCCAATCGATGAGCTCCGTGACCAGGGCGAGGTACATGGCGAGAGCATTACCCAAGAGCGCCCCTGCTACTCGGATGGGCAGTGTCCGGTTGGACGGGCGCCGGGGCGGGAATGGGACACGGAGACCAGGAAAGGGGGTCCATGCGCACCGCCACGACCGTTCCCGAGACCCATCGACAGGATGGCGGCGACGCTCGCGACCAACTGCGGAAGACCGGAACCGTGCACCTCTTGCGGGACGCGGCGATCCGTTTCCGCGTGGTCGACGGGACCTCCTACGCGAGGGCCCTCGGCCATTCGTCCGTCCTCACCTTGATCCCCGCCGTGATCGCGGTGATCGGGCTCGTGACCACGTTCGACCTGCCCGGTTTCAGAGGTGTGCTCGAGGATGCCGCGAAGTCTTTCGCGCCGGGGCCGGCGGGCAGCATCCTGACCGAGGCGCTCGCCAAGGCCGAGCCGTCGTCCGGCACGACCGCCCTGATCGCAGGACTCGTGGGGATGCTGTTGTCCGGGACCGTCGGGATGACGCACCTCGAACGGGCGGCGAATCGGATCTACGGGGTGGACGAGCATCGAAGCGTTCGGCAGCGATGGGGGTTGGCCTTCGCGCTGGCAGCTACGGTGGGCGTCATGCTGATGGCCGGCCTCGCCGTGATGGTCGCCGGAGGTTCGGTCGGCGAAGCGACGAACGGGGCCGCCGCGTCGCAAGGCTCCGGACTCTGGTCGTTCAGCCGGTGGCCCGTCGGCGTCGCCATGGTCACCGCCGCGATGACGATCATCTTCAAGGTCGTACCGAACCGGCGTCAGCCCGGCTTCTCGTGGTTGCTGTGGGGCACGGCGGTCTCGGTCGTCGTGTGGGTGCTCGCGACGATCCTGCTGGGGTTCTTCTACGAGCACGCGACCCTGCTCGGCGGTTCGTACGGGCCGCTCCTGGGCATCATCGCCCTCCTCGTCTGGGGCTACGCGACGGGCGTGGCGGTGCTCTTCGGCCTCGCCTGCGCCGCGCAGCTCGAGGCGGAGCGGGCCGGGAAGCGGAAGCCGACAGCAGCGGCGTAGACTCCCCTCGACCTGCAGTGATGCAGGGCGGGGCGGTAGCTCAGTCGGTCAGAGCAGCGGACTCATAATCCGTCGGTCGCAGGTTCGAGCCCTGCCCGCCCCACCAAAGAAGCAGCAGGTCAGCGGTCATTTAGAAATTTCCGCGATCGCCTCGGAGCGACCGCCAGTCCGCAGAAAATCCGCGGGAGTTAGCGCTCGGAGTTCGTCGAGTGCTCCTGAGAGAGCGTCTAGCTCGTCAGGGAAGAGGTGCGCGTATCGGTCGAGGGTTAGCGTGGCGGTGCGGTGACCGAGCTGTTGCTGGACGGCCTTCACGCCGGCTCCAGACGCGATCATTAGCGATGCAGCCGTATGCCGGAGATCGTGAACCCCGGAGCTTCGGCGGGACGAGACCGACGTCTATCGCAGTCGGAGTGAATGTGCGCCGGTTCCGGCTCATGGCGGCGCTCCCAACGATGCTCGAGCACGATCGGGAGCGGGCAGGGTGGTCGGTCGGCCAGACGCGTGGCGCCTCGGCGTCAGCGTTCCAGAATAGCGGGATTACTCGGACGACCAGATCAACATGTCGGAGTCGGATCGCTTGGGACGCGGTTGAGAACATACGACGTGTCGGAGGAGCGATCGTGGTCCCAGTTCGTCGTCGTGTCCGATGCGCACTGGTTGTCGTGCCAGTCCGACCAGGCGCCACTGGACCAGTATTTGAGTGTATTGGGGTCGTCCTTCATGCCAGTCGCCTCGCCGCCAGTGCGATACGTGACAACCAATGGTCGACCCCGGCCAGAGCCAGCGTTGAAGTATGAAGTATCGGCGGTATCGATGATCGTCTTCCATTGGCCGTCGCCGCCGTTGCACTTGAACTGGGGAAACCAGTGGTCGGCACCAGGAGGCTGCGGCGTCTGGTCTCGATACGCTCGGAAGTAGCAGAGGTTCCCATCTTTGAACCCTCCTTGGAGGGCGATCCAGTCGTGCTCGTCGACAACGCGTCGGTTGTTGTTGCACGGGGCCCAACAGCGGAACCCTTGCGTGCCACCGGCCGTCAAGAAGTAGTGGCCGAATATGGCGATGACATTGAAGTTGCTGCACTGAGGGTCGTGTTCGGTGACCGGTCCACAGAGACTCTCCCATCCGACCTGGATGTAGGAGTTCAGCGGGGTCCCATCAGCATCCACCAGCCTGATCGAGTACCGCGTGCCGGTGTAGACAACGTGTCCGTCGGCGACACATCCCATGTTGTCGTCGCGATCCCACACCGTGCTGCGGCCCTGGACCCCTTGTCCGATCGCCCAGTCGTTATCGCCAGCGTTTCGCGCGCCAACTCTGACGTATTCCCACTCGCCGCAGGGATCGCCTCCGGTGGCGGGGGCCTGTAGGCCGAGGGTCGTGGATGAGGCCAGGGCCACGGTCAAGAGAACTCGTCTAGCCACGCGCAAGGAACACCTCCGCGGATCGTTGGCTCACCCTGTCAGCTCAGTCGCCCCTGTCAAGTCAGGTGGGCTTAGCCTTCCCTTCCTCCATGAGAGCATCCGAACGACCCGGGAACGTCCCGTGATGACCGGAATCGAATCCGCAGGTCAATGGCCGTATGAGTGAGTCGTCGCAGGTCAGCGGATCGGACCGTATCGGACTCATGATCCGTCGGTCGCAGGTTCGAGCCCTGCCCGCCCCACACTTCCAGACGCGGGTCGTCGTTGCCGTAGACACGAAGATCTCGCGGTCCGGATGGTCCCGACGTCGCGCGGGAAGCGCGTGCCATGATGCCGCTCTTCGCTCGACGGGAAGGAGACCAGATCGTGTCCGACATCGTTCCGACCTCTCGACTCACCCACGAAGGCGCGTTGAGCGTCCTTCGAGCCGGGATCGAGAAGGCAGAAGAGATGGGTGTCCCACAGTGCATCGCGGTCACGGACGCGGCAGGACGCCTGCTGGCGTTCGTCCGGATGGACGGCGCGAAGTTCCTCAGCATCCGCACGTCGATCCGCAAGGCGATGTCGGCGGCCTCCTCGGGCGAGCCGACGGGCGGTGCGGACCTGGAGCACGCGATGAAGCTCGCGTTCACGACGGGTGGCAGACTGACGAACCTCCTGGCCGGCGTGCCGATCGTGGTCGGCGACGAGGTCGTCGGAGCGGTGGGTGTGAGCTCCGGAACAGGGGAGCAAGATCTCGAAGTGGCGATCGCCGCCATCGCAGCACTGTCCGACGCGCAGCGATGGTGAACGCCTAGGTTCCGCGAAGTTTGACGAGGATCGCTACGCCATGCTGAAGGCAGCCGCGATCACGTGCGTGAACAGCCCGGGGTCGCTGGGCTCGACATGGAGCGCCGAGATCCGCTCTTCCCTGTCGAACGTGAAGGTGAGGATCAACGTCATCTCCACCATGTGGTTGGGACCCGCAACGCTGATCTCGTGGCTGGCAGTCATGGTGGTCGCGTCGTGGACGAAGACGAACGACGGATCCGTCGAGATGACGAACTGCCTGATCCCCAGGAGGAACTTGCCCACCGACTCATGGCCCTGATGCACCCCTGCGAACGGAGAAGAGCCGGGGAGATCGAGCACCACGTCCTCCCGCATCTCGCGTTCCATCGTCGTGAAGTCCCGGTCGGCGAAGGCCGTCGCCAGTCGGGTCGCGAGCGTTTCTCTGCGGACATGTGCGATCGTGCGAAGGGTGTCCATCGCCCCTTGTCTCGACGGGCGCGAGCGCCACCTTGAACCGGCGCCTCGGAAAGATCGGCCTGGGGGCCCGGACGCTATCCCTTGTAGGCGATCTCGATGTCGCCCGCGCGCGCGTTGAGCGACAGGAACACCGATGCGAACACGAGTGCGAGGAACGCCATGGCGAGCACCCGCATGGCCTCGGGAGCACCTTGGGCGTCGAGGACCAACCAGGTGAGCGTGCAGGCGAGCAGACCATTGCCCATCTTCGCGCCGAGGCCGATCGCGATCTGCTCTTCGCGCAGATCCGTGGTTCGCCACAACCTCCAGAGCGTGAACAGGATCACCGCGGCGAAGAACGACACGATGCCGATGACCCCCGGAGGGCCGCCGAGAGCAGCGGCGAGCGTGGCGCATCCCGCGAGCAGGGCGATGCCGGTGACCGCGCACGTGACCGTCTTTCCGTGTGCGAGCAGGAGCGTGGGCTTGCCGTAGGCGGCGTCGCCGGCTCGGTCTCGGAAGTCCTTGAGGTTGATCCTCGCGAGGAAGAGCGCGTAGAGCGCCCCGCAGAGGAGGACGTCGAGGCGTTCGAATCGTCCGCCGGCGGCCAGCAGTCCGAGCGCGTAGGGGACGATCGCGTACGCGACCGAGAGGATCGTCGGCGCGAGCCACGTCCGATACGAGATCCGGACGGGCCGGAGCGAGTACGTGTAACCGATGAGCAGGGCCGCCGCGGACACCGCGAGGAGCGGGCCGCCTGCCAGGGCCGCCGTCGCCAGGGCGACGGGGGCCGCGATCGCGTTCGTCCGCCAGAGATCCCGTTCCGACGCGACGCCCGTCACGAGCGGCCTTCCGGGGTCTCGAGGATGGTTGATCCGATCCACGTCCCGATCGGCGATGTCGTTGACCGTTGTGGCGACGACGTAGCTCGCGGCCAGCGACGCGGCGGCGAGGAGGAGCGCGATGCTCGGACGGAGCGGGCCCTGTGCCGCGGCTCCGATCAACAGGAAGGACCAAAGCGTCACCGCCACGCGCCAACGCACCATGCGAACGAACAGCGCGGCGCTCGTCACTTCGGAGTCACCGTTCGCAGCGGCCAGATGGAACCCAGCACCAGGACGTACACGATCCACAGGACGTGGTACAGGGCGAGGAACCCCAGGCCGAGCCAGAACAACGTGACGACCGCGCCGATGTCGGCGACGAGCTCGGGACGCCGACCCAGGGCACGGAACACGGACCCGATCAACGTCGCGGCCATCGCGAGCGCGGCGACGACGATCAGCCCCGCCCCCGAGGAGAACACGAACTCCAGGTACTGGCGGGGTGCGGTCAGGACCAAGATCACCAGGAACCCGAGACCCGAGACCGCGAGCACGCCGATCGCGATGCCGGCGACGAGGCTCCGTTTGACCATCGGAAAGCGATCCGGGTCGACGTTCCTTCGGGGAATCGGGAGCCGGTCGCGGTAGGCGATCCGGTACACGATCGAGTAGCCGATCGCGTAGAGCACGAACACGACGGCCGCCGTGAGCGCGGCGCCGCCGAGGTCGGCCACGCTCCCGAACAGCTCGTCGAGCGCCCTGACCGCGTTGACCTCGTAGAGCCCGAGCGGCGCCAGAACGAACTTCACGAGCGCGATCAAGACGAAGGCGAACGCCAGCGAGGCGGCCGCCCGCGACGGAAGGCGAAGATCTCTCCGCGCGATCGTGTAGAGGGCCACCGTCGTGACGCCCGCGATCACGGCTCCGATGAGCGCGAGGGCTGCGAGCGGCGGTTGGTCACCCCCGGAGCGGGGGAAGAGCACGATCGCCCCGAGAGCCAGGGCGATCGCGAGGACCAGCGTGATCCACGAGGAGCGCGGCAGGCGGACCGGTCGGTGGTCGCGTCGTGGAGGGACTGAGCGCTCGACTCCCACGGCGGAACCGTACTCCTTGCCGGTCTCCCTATGGACAGCCGAACTGGTTGTCGTGCTCGTCGACGGGACTCGAGTCGATGGCGGTGATGTAGCAGCCGCCGCTCAGGAAGTTGTTGTTCATGACCTGGAGGTTCCCATGGGCCTCTTGGAACGCCACGGCGGTCCTGCTCTGTGTCGTCACGATCGGAACCCTGTTGCCGTGGACGTTGACGTTCGTGACGTACCTGAAGAGCAGGGCAGCGGCCGGAGATCCCGCAGGGTGAAGCAGAACGTTGTTGGCGAACGTCCAGTCATACCGTCTGGTCTGATCGGCGGCGTTCACGTAGAGGATCGGGATGCCGCTCGCGTCGATCGTGTTGTGGTGGATGTTGATATCCGACACTTCGCTCCGACCCCCTGCCGCGAAGGCGAGGAGGTGGGAGTTCGTGTAGGAGTTGCGGATCTCGATGTTCCGGACCACGTTGTTCAGCGAGTTCGGCTCCAGATCGAAGGCTGCCCTCCGGCTGTTCATGATGCTCACGTCGTCGACCAGGATGTTCTCGGCGTCCACGATGCTGATCCCCTGCCGGCCGTTCCACGAGCACCTGACGCGGACGAGCCGGTCGCCGTTGGTCGCGGCGCCGCCGAAGCGCATCCCGACGGCATGGTTGAGCGCGACGCAGTCGCCCCAGACGCCCCGGATCGTCGTGTCGGTGATCCGGACGTCGGAGCCGCCTGAGATGTCGAATCCATGCTCGAACTCATATCGCGTGTCGTACGTTGCGAAACCGCCGCCGGAGATGTCCGGATCCGCGACCGTGTCGGTCGATCGGACGCCGATGTTCCGGATACGGATGTGATTCGAGTTCACGAGCCACCAGTGACGTCTCTGGGAGAGGCCCTGGAAGTCGAGCGGTCCGCGCCTCGTGGCGCGGAAGATCGCTGGTGCGCTTGGGCTTCCGGTGAACGTGATCCAGGAGCGTCCTTGGATCCGCAGGGTTCCGTTGACCCGGTAGCAGGCTCTCGCCGGGAAGCGGACGACCGTCGGGTTGCCGCTGGTGCCGTTCGGCACGCCCCGGAAGAAGCGGTTGAGATCGCCGGTGACATCTCGGGAGCAGTTGCGGGCGATCCTGTTCGGAACCGTGAAGGTACCCGCCGTCGCCGGCGTGGCCACCAGCAGAGCGACCAGACATACCAGTCCGGCGAAGAGAGCCGTGGCTCGCGAAACCGCCTGGCGCCTTCCTGTGCGATCCCCCATACCGATCCATCCCCCATGCCGGACCCTCGAACCACCTGATCCAGCCGGTGGGGGTCCAGCTCAAGGGGTATCGACCGATCCGGGGTGCGTCTTGAGGCGGAGCCGGCGTTAGTCGATGCCGTACGCTCGAGGGGATGGAGATCTCGAGAGCCTCGGAGGGATCGTTCGAACGAGGAGATGACGGCAGATTCACGGGCGAGGTCTGGCTCCGCTCGACCCTCACGGTCGAAGACGGCACGAACATCGGCGTGGTCCATTTCTCCCCGGATGCCCGGACCCACTGGCACAGTCATCCCGGCGGGCAGTTCCTGGTCGGGGTGAGTGGCCGGGGCCGCGTACGTTCGAAGGGTGCCACCGGCCATGTCCTGGAGCCGGGTGACGTGATCCACGTCGGGGCGGGTGAGTGGCACTTCCACGGGGGCACCCCCGACACGCCGCTCGTGCACGTGGCGGTCAACGGGGGCGGCGCACCCGACTGGGGCGATGCCGTCACCGACGAAGAGTACGGGGAGGGCTTCTGAGCGTGCTCCGGTTGAGCGAGCCGGCACGGGATCTCTTCGCGCTTCCGCCGGAGGAGTTCACCGCCGCCCGCGACCGCCTCGCCGCCGACCTGAAGGACGCGGGGAAGGCGGACGAGGCGAGCGAGGTCAAGAAGCTCCGCCGTCCGAGCATCGTCGCCTGGGCGGTGAACGCGGCATCGCGCGAGCGGCCGGAGGAAGTGGCCGCGCTGCGCGAGGCCGGTCAGGCCTTGCGGCGGGCGCAGCGGAAGGCGCTCTCGGGCGGAGGCGGCGAGGACCTCCGTCACGCGACCGACGACCGCCGGGCCCTGATCCAGACGCTCGCGGACGAGGGAGTGGCGGCGATCGGGTCGCGCGGCGGAGCGCACCGCGACGCGATCGCAGCGACGTTGGACGCCGCGTCGGTGGACGACGAGCTCGGCGAGCGGCTCCAGGCCGGCACGCTGGAACGCGACGCCAAGCCCACCGCAGGCTTCGGGGCCATCGAGGGCTTCGAGGTGCTGCAGGGCGGCGGGTCGGAGGAGGACGACGATACGCTCGAGGAGGATCCGGCCGAGGCGAGGCGGGAGCGGGCGCGCGAAGCCCGGGCGGCCGAGCAGCGGGCCGCCTCGGCGGAACATGCCGCCGAGAAGGCCCGGAAGCGGGCCGAGGATCTCAAGGAGAAGGCGGCCGCCGCGGTCACCGCCGCGAGAGAGGCCGACTCCGATGCGAAGCGACTCGCCGACGAGGCGAGGACCGAGCGCAAGCGCGCCGAACGGTCGGCGAAGGCAGCCGAAACCGGCGGCTGAGCGGTCAGTCGGGCTCGCGACGAGCGAGCGCGACCGACCGCTCCACCACCTCCGCGAGCGGCGGCGGAACGGCGTCCGGACCGAGCTCGGCGAACCGGCGCCATGCCCGAGCGGGTTTCCGACGGTCCCCGTGGATGCCGGCGACGCCTTCGAAATCGGGCGCGAGTTCCACGCGCTCGTCGCCCGCGACCTCGGCGATCAGCGCGTTGAGCTGCCGCTCGGCATCGCTCGGCGTCATGTCGGGCGGCGCGTCGCGATCGTGGACCGCCACGAACGGCAGCGCGACGGCCTTGCTGATCCTGCCGAACAAGGGGATGTTCCCCTTCCCACCGCACTCGACGATCGAGATCCGCTCCCGATCCGGGTCGTATCCCAGCGCTTCGAAGACGAAGGGGAGCGCGAGCTTCTCGGTGAGTCCTTCGACGAGAACGGCGGCCCGGGCGAGGAAGAGCTCGCTGCGCGAAGAGTCGAATTCCGAGTAGGCGCGGAACTCCTCATCCGCGGGCAGAGGCTCGGGCTGCAGCAGCAGGGTTCCGACCCTCGGCCTGCGTTCCGTGAACACGAGCTCGTCCAGCCGCACGACGTTCAGGAACGCGGGTGAGTGGGTGGAGTACAGCACCTGGTTCCCGGCGGATGCGACGAGCCGCAGGAGCCGGTAGAGGTAGCGCTGCGCCTGCGGCGGAAGGAAGAGCTCGGGTTCCTCCATCAAGACGACGACGCCGGTGATCGCAGCCTCCTGCCACGACTCGAGCCCGGCCACCAGACTGTGAGCGGCCACCGTCCCGCCGGCCGAGTCCCGGTCGCATTCGAGCCGGGTGACCGCGTCGCGCATGATCTCCGCGGCCGGATGAGGTGGCGTCTGCGGGACCGGCGAGGCGACGAGGGCCCCGTCTCGGAGCCCCGCCGGGAAGAACAGGGCAGGGGGACGAGACGAACCTTCGGCCGACGATCCGTCGGGCGGTTCGCCGCCGACCGAGATCGACGTGCCGTCGGCGAGCTCCCCGACGATCTGGATCGGCCCCAGCTCGTCGTGAGCGACGTCGGCGGCAGACAGCGGAGCGGCGTCCGAGTCCAGGAGCGCCCAGATCGCGGTGAGCAAGTTGGACTTGCCGGTGCTCGGCTCGCCCACGATCGCCGAGATCGCGCCCGGGCGGAAGCTCGCGTCCTTCAGCGACCGGAAGCGACGCACGTGCACGTGGGTCAGTCCGAAGGGAGCCACCGGCGGATGCTAGCTCGGCCCGAGCGCGTTCCCCGCGCGGTGAGGTTTCCTCGCGAGGTCGTTGGGAATGATGCTCGCGACATCGAGCTGGCGGCCACGGAAGGGAGAAGAGGATGAACGCGATCACACTGCTGGAGGAAGACCACCGGAAGATGAAGAAGCTCCTCTCGGAACTGGAGTCCACGACCGAGCGAGGCGTGAAGACGCGCGAAGAGCTTTTCGCGACGGTCAAGGACGAGCTGACGGTTCACGAGACGATCGAGGAGGAGATCTTCTACCCGGCGCTGAAGGAACACCCCAAGACGAAGGAGATCACGCTCGAGGCGTACGAGGAACACCATGTCGTCGACATGGTGTTGGCCGAGATCGAGGGAGTGCCTTACGACGACGAGCGCTGGGGCGCCAAGTTCAAGGTGATGAAGGAGAACATCGAGCACCACATCGAAGAGGAAGAGAAGGAGATGTTCAAGCAGGCTCGTCAGGCCTTCGAGGAGGACGAACTCGAGGCGCTCGGCGAGCGGATGAAGGCGCGCAAGGATCAGATGACGGCCGTCTGAAGCCGCCTATCCGGGGAGGCGGTCACCCGGCGTCGGGCTTGCGGAACCCGCAGGACCGGCATCGGGCCTCGCCCGGTGTGAGGGCAGCCCCGCAGTACTCGCACGCGCCGTCCGGCTGCGCCGGACGACGCGTGCGAGTCGAACGGCGGCGGAACCTCGAGACCGCGAGCATCGCGAACACGAGTCCCGCGGTGAGCAACATCTCGTCCCAGCCACCCTGATGTGCGAGCAGGACCGCGAGCACGGATCTCACCCGGAGAGGATCAAGAGGCCGCTCGCCGTGAAGAGGATCATCACGGCGAGCAGCGCGTACTGCGTCCGCACGGCCGCCTCGCGATCGAACATCGCGATCGCGCGATCGTGCGCAAGGACCACACCGCCCACGTGACCGATGACGATCGCCGCGACCTGCACGTACCAGATCGCCGTGGGCGACACGAGGGCGAGGTTGATGATCCAGTCGCTCGTCCCGAACAGGTCCCAGCCGAGGCCCAACGGATCGGAGAGTCGAACCAGCGCAAGCTGCCCCTCGAGTACGAGGAAGGAGAAGTAGTGAGCGACGACGTAGGCGAGCACGATCGGGACGAGGGAGTGTGCGAAGCGCACCGCGAGCGGATGCCAGTGACCGCCGACCACGCTGGTGGCGGCGCGCATCGCGACCGTGTACGCGACCGTCACGAGCCCGATCACGGCGAGGAGTCCGGCGGTGGAGACCGCGATCCGTACGACACCGTTAAGGCCGGCGGTGGAGGTGATCCAGAAGCTCGTCCGGGAGATGCCGTCGAACGTTGTCGAGCCGAGCGCGACCATGATCACCGCGAGGAGACCCGGCTGAGGCGTGATCTGCGCGAGCCCGGAGAGGAACGGCCGGAACACGACGCGGCCGTTCCCATCGCGGGTCACCGGTGCCATCCCCGAGATGAGTCCGAAGTAGACGGCGAACGCCTCCCCGTTCTCGATCCATGCCCGGCGACCGAAGGCTCGCACACCGGCGATCTGGATCAGCGCATACACCACGACCAGGAGCCCGAGGTGACCGGGGAACGATCGGAACGGCTGGACCAGCTCTACCCACACGAATCCGAAGAGCAGAACCGCTGCGGGCCACTTCCCCCACGCCTGCGGGTACCGGCGGGGAGGAGGTTCGTCCTCTGCATCGAACGTGACGAGGCGCCCGATCGTGTCGAACGGGGAGATCGTGGCCCACAGGTTGCCGAAGAGCGAATGGGCGATCGCGAGGCCGACCCAGAACCACGCGTAGACGACGACCGGCCCGATCGTCTCGGTATCGCTCACCCGCCGTGCCGAGGCCATCGCTACGACCGTGAAGAGCAGCATCGTCAGGATCCGGATGGTCCACTCGACGGTGTGGTTGGTGAGGGTCGACTGGATCCACGAGGGCTGCGCGAGCCGGGTCGGCCGGTCTTCGAACCGAGGCTCGGTCCAGAGTGTGGAGAGGGCAACGAAGGAGATGATCAGGGCGGTGCCCGCGCCGAAGACGAAGAGCCACCGCGGAACCGGCAGGTCGGTGCGGCCGCCGATCCCGTGGGCGAGTGCAGGAGTGGTGGCAGCGAGGATCCACGTCGCCGAGATCACGGCGAAGACCGCTCTCCGGCGGGTCAGGGGACGATCTCCAGGCGGAACAGGGGGGTTCCGGCGTCTTCGAGCTCGCACTCGTAGACGCCGGCCGCGTTCGCGACGAAGTCGATCCTCGCCGGCGCACCGGGGGCGACGTCGGCCATGAGGTCGTAGCCGTGGAGATGAACGTGATCGGAGACGTCCGCCCGCACCTGGATCCGCACCCGCTCTCCCTGGGTCACCGTGAACTCCGTCGGACCGCGCACCGCGCCATCACGGAAGGTCACATCGATGACGGTCCGCTGCGGTGTGGGACTCGGCGTGGGCGTGGGCGAGGGGGAGTCGGAGGCCGACGGTGTGCCGGACGCCGAGGTGCTCTCGATGGGTGTCGACGGGGTGGAGGTCGCGCGGTCGTCGGAGGCATCCGGCCGCAGGAGCACGAAGAGCACGACGACGACGACCACCGATCCCACGATCAGCAGCCACCTGACGGACGACCTCATATGTTCCGCGACCTCCTCCCTCGCTCTTCCGAGGCTACCGCGGCCCCAGCGCGAGGGGCCGGTCATGCGCTCGTGTACGCTTTCCCGAACTTCGAGCAGAGGACGGACGCGGTTTGGACATCATCATCGATCTCCTCAAGTTCGGGATCATCTTCGGCATCCTGGCGACCGCACCGATCGTGACCTGGCTGGCCGTCTCGTGGCTCGTCACCGACCGGCGACGGACGTCGTCGCGGCCGGACGAGAGCTGACCGGCTCCACCGGATCGCCCAATCCGCACGCGTCCCGCGCGCTCGACCTCGGCATACATCCCGAACGGAAGCCCGCCGCGGCCACCGATCCGAGGCCGGTAGCGCGCGAGCTGTGTCAACGTTTCGAAGTCCTTCTCTCCCGTCTCCGGGGCGAGCGTCGTCACGATGCACCGCGGGATCTGCCCCCGTACGCGGATCGTCGCTTCGCCGATGCGGACGAGCCCGCCGTCCCACGAATCCTCCTCGTAGGGCTCCCCGCCCTGGATCTCGAGGTTGATCCGGAAGCGGCGGGCGTCCAGGTCCGATCGATCCCCGCGAAGGCCCAGGTCGCGGATGCTCTCGGACGACACGATCGTCAGGGGATGGACGTCCTGTCCGTCTCCGTCCCGGGTCACCCGTGCGAGCCGAACCGGCCGGCCGGCGAAGGCAGACAGCGCCGCCGCGAAGGTGCCCTCGAGGAGATCCCCACGGACCGTCCGTCCGAAGAAATCGGTCGTGACCGCCCCCGCCAGCCGGTCGGCGGCATCCTCCACGACGGATCCGTCGGGGAAGGAGAGCCGGAGTCGTTCCGTTCCGGGGTCGTAGTCGGGGACGACCTGCATGAGGGCACCCAGGTCGCTGGCATCGAAGAGCCCACCAGCCTCGTCGATGAGATAGAAGCGGCGGTCGGCGGGGATCCCTCCCCCGGTGAGCTCGGCTTCCTCGGGGTGCGAAAGACGTAGGGCTTTCACCGGGGTCACGGAGAGGCGGGTGAGGGTTCGCACGGTCGAGAAACCGTAGCCGAATGGCGGGTTGAGCGCCGGGCGTAGGGTGGAATACGATGCCCGTTCGAGGACGGGGGATACCTATGGGGGAGACCGAAAGGCGGAGCGGATGAGCGAGTACCAAGAGGAAGTCCTCACCAACCTCCTCGATCTGCAGGCGGAGCTCCGCGGCGACGAGCCACAGCCTCACGACGAGCGATCGGCGGAGACCTCCTTCGACCCCTCCACGACGGCGGACCAGGCCACGAACCGAGAGTCCGTTGCCGTCACCCAAGGCGGACTGACCGTCTCCATATCCCGCCCCTCTACCAGCGGCATGGGTGTGAACGAGCGACTCGCCGCACTGAACGATCGACTGGGGCAGCTCGAGTACGACCTCGCGGGTGTGACGAAGCGGATCGAGCGTATCGAACCCGACGCCGAGGTGGAGAGCTCGGGCGGAACGGACCCCGACGTCGACGCACGCTGGCGCTCGTTCCTGGACCTGCAGAAGATCGTCGCCAACCGTCTCGATACGCACTGAGAACCGAAGCGGCGGAGCGAGACCCCCGTGGTAGCTTCGGCGCGTGTCGCCGGACCTGCTCCCCGCGCTCGAACCCCTCGCCTTCCTGATCGGCGGTTGGCGTGGCGAGGGGGAGGGTGAGTATCCCGGTGTGGAGCCCTTCCGGTACACCGAAGAGCTCTCGTTCGAGCACGTCGGCGACCCATTCCTCCTCGTGACCGAGTCGAGCTGGACGCCGGAAGGCGAGCCCTTGCATTTCGAGCGAGGAACGCTCCGGCCTCTGGGCGACGGGCGGGTCGATCTCGCGCTCGCGCACCCGATCGGCGTCGCCGAGGTCGCGGAGGGAACGGTCGAGGGGACGACCGTCACGCTCCGCTCGACCGCGGTGGTGCATACCGCCGCCGGGGCGCCCGTGACGGAGATCGAGAGGCGCTACCGCATGGAGGGCGATGACCTGACGTACGAGCTCGAGATGGCCATGGAGGGCGTGGCCCGGACGTTCCACGTCCGGGCCACACTCCCGAGGGTGTGACGGTGGCAGACGCCCCCCGCGACCTATCCCGGGTTTGGCTCGCGACCTCGATCCTCGGGATCCTCACGGGCGGCGTCCTGTGGTGGCTGGACCTGCGCGACGCCGCGAACGTGGCGTGGGCGGCGACGACCGTCGTCGCGCTCGTCTCCCTGCTGCGCGATGTCGTCGAAGGCATCCTGCGGCGCCAAGCCGGCGTGGACGTCATCGCGCTGCTGGCGATGGGGGGCTCCCTCGCACTCGAGGAGTACCTCGCGGGCGCCGTGATCGCCCTGATGCTCGCGACGGGGGAAGCGCTCGAGTCCTACGCGGATCGCCGAGCGCATCGGGAGCTCTCGGCGCTGCTGGACCGTGCCCCGCGAACGGTGACGCGCTACGAGAACGGCGTGCTGGTCGAGCGCCCCGTCGAGGACGTACGCCGAGGCGATCGCCTCCTCGTGAAGCAAGGTGCGGTGATCCCGGTGGACGGCGTGGCGTCGACGCACGCGGTCCTGGACGAGTCGGCCCTCACCGGAGAGTCCCGGCCGGTCGAGCGCGCCGCCGGCGATCCGATCCACTCCGGCGCGCTCAACGCAGGCGGCGCGTTCGAGCTGATCGCGACGGCCGCCGTGGAGGACAGCACGTACGCCGGGATCGTCCGGCTGGTGAAGGAGGCGGAGCGGCAGAAGGCTCCCTTCGTCCGCCTCGCCGACCGCTACGCGGCGATCTTCGTGCCCGTCACCTTGGTGATCGCGGGGGGCGCCTGGGTGTTCACGCAGGACCCGGTGCGCGCGCTCTCCGTCCTGGTGGTCGCCACCCCTTGCCCCCTCCTCCTCGCGGTCCCGATCGCGATCGTGTCCGGGATCTCGCGCGCCGCGCATCGTGGGATCATCGTGAAGGGCGGGGGCGCGTTGGAGACGCTCGCCCGCGCGAAAGTGCTCGTGCTGGACAAGACCGGCACGCTCACGTCGGGCGTGCCCATGCTGAGCGACATCGAGACGATCGCGGTCTCTGGCGACGTTCTTGGCTCCGAGATCGGTCCGGACGAGCTGCTCGGACTCGCCGCCTCGCTCGATCAGGTGTCGCCGCACGTGCTCGCGGCGGCTCTCGTCCGGGCGGCTCGGGAGCGGCGGCTCGAGCTCGTGTTCCCCACCGACGTCGTGGAGCGCCACGGCGCCGGGATCGAGGGGACCGTGGACGGGCACCGGGTGGCGCTCGGCAAGGCGGGCTACGTGTCCGAGGGCGCGCCGATGCCTCCTCGCGCACGCGAGGTGCGCCGGCGCTCCATGCTCGACGGGTCCTCGTGCATCTTCGTCGCCATCGACGGCCACGTCGCCGGCGCGTTGATCGTCGACGACCCGATCCGCCCCGACGCGCCGCGCGTGATTCGGGCGCTCCGCCGAGCCGGCATCGAGCGCGTGATCATGGTGACCGGCGACCACCCGGATGTCGCCGAGTCGGTCGGCGCCGCGCTCGGGGTGGACCGGATCCTGTCGGAGCGCGATCCCTTGGAGAAGGTCGAGGCCCTGGAGGCCGAACGCGAGGCAGGGGTCGTGGTCATGGTGGGGGACGGCCTGAACGACGCTCCGGCGCTCGCCGCCGCCGACGTGGGCGTCGCCATGGGGGCTCGCGGCGCCACGGCGTCGTCGGAGGCGGCCGACATCGTGCTGGTCGCGGACCGGCTGGACGGTCTGGTGGATGCGATCGCGATCGCGCGTCGCTCGCGCGCGATCGCCCTCCAGTCGGTGCTGCTGGGCATGGGTCTCGCCCTCGGGTTCATGTTCGGAGGCGCGTTCGGGCTGTTCATGCCCGTGGCGGGGGCGCTGATCCAGGAGCTGATCGACGTAGCGTCGATCCTGAACGCGCTTCGGGCGCTCGGCGGAGGCGGTCGGCCCTCAGGGGCTCGGGAGCCGACCGACGTCGCCGAGCGCTTCCGGGCGGAGCACCGGGAGTTCGCTCCCGAGCTCATCCGAGTGCGGTCGGTGGCGGACCGCCTCGGGCAGCTCCCGCCGGACGAGGTCCGCCGGGAGCTCGAGGCGGTCCGCCGCTTCGTCGTCGAGCGCCTGCCGCAGCACGAGGAGGAGGAGGAGGCCGCCGTCTACCCGGTCGTCGCTCGGCTGATGGGCGGCGAGGATCCGATGAGCTCGATGCAGCGGGCTCACATCGAGATCTCTCACCTCGCGCGCGTGTTCCGGCAGCTCCTCGAGGACCTCCCCGAAGACGGCCCCACGCCCGACGATCTCGTGGACCTGCGCCGCGTGCTCTACGGGCTCCACGCGATCCTCCGCCTGCACTTCGCGCAGGAGGAGGAGGCCTACGCCTGGTTGTCCTCGGGGGAGGAGTCCGTGTCCGTTTCCTGAGGGTCCTCCCCCTCAGGGTCCTCGTGTTCTCGATCCTCGACCTGCGGGTCCTCGGGAAGGATGAGGACGCTCTCCTCGGGCTCGAAGGCCAAGAGGACACGGAAGGAGGAGCCGCCGCCCGCCCGCTCCTGGACCCAGGCCCTGCCGTCGTGGAGCTCAGCGAACTTGACGACCAGCGCGAGACCCACGCCCGCACCGCCGGGCCCGGTGCTCGTGCCCTGCACGAACGGCTCGAAGATCCGCTCCCGATCAGCGGGCGCGATCCCGGGTCCGTCGTCCTCGACGGCGATCAGTGCGCCCTCATCGGTGCGCTCGACGCGGACCCAGATCCGCGAGTCACCGGGGGTGTGCTTGACCGCATTGGCGAGGAGGTTCTCGACGATCCTCTCCACCATGGTCGGATCCGCCTCGACGTGCACGGGTCCGGTGTCGAGCTGGAGCCGGCGCTCAGTGACGGCGTCGGTCCTGGTGACGAGCTGACGGATCAGCGAGCCCAGGTCGACCGGCCGAAGGCGCGCCGCGAACCCTTTCCGCTGGAGCCGGTCGAGATCCAGTAGGTCGGTCACGATCCGGTCGAGCCGTCGCGAGTTGTGCACGATCCTGGATGACAGGTCGCGAACGTCCTCCGGAGACATCTCGTCGGCTCTGTGCTCGAGCGTCGCCGCGAGGCCCAAGATCGCTGCGAGGGGAGTCCGGATGTCGTGGGAGACGGCTTGGATCGCGAGCGACTTCGCCTCGTCGGTCGCGGAGAGCCGGAGGTTCTGCGCGCGCTCGCTGGCGAGCTCGTGTCGGAGCTCGTGCACGCGGCGGCGGTCGGTCACGTCCACCAGCACGCCGAGCCAGTACCGCGGGACCCCTTCGCCGTCGGTGATGAGCCGGGAGCGATCGTGGAGCCAGACGGTGCGTCCGTCCTTGGTGATGACCCGGTACTCGATCCCACCCGCCGAGCCGCCGGATCGCTCGGCCGCGAAGAGCCGGTCTTTGTCGTGGGGATGGACGATCCTGTTCCAGAGGTCGGGGTCGGCGTACCAGTCCTCGGGCGTGTAGCCGAGGATCGTCGAGGTCTGTTCGCTGATCGCGAGCGTCTTCTGAGGACCGTCGATCGCGTCGAGGTAGGTGATCGCCGGCACCTGTTCCTCGAGCGCGCGGAACCGCTCTTCCGCCTCCACCCACCGCGAGGCGGCCTGACGGGTCCGTCCTTCGCTCGCGTCGCGCATGGCCTCGACCTGCTCGAGCTCGACCCGTCGTCGCTCCGTGACGTCGACGATCAGGCCGCGCAGCCTGGTCTTCGGGCGAACGGTGGCGGGCGCGAGCTGGCCCACGTGCCAGAGCCTCGACTCACGGCCGTCCTTCGTCGCGAAGCGATACTCGACGTCGAGCCGCTCGCCTTCGGCCGCTTTCGTCCAGGCGTCGACGACTCGGTCCCGGTCGTCCGGATGCACGCGCTCGAGCCAGGAACCGGGATCCTCGATCCAGTCGCGGGGTGTGTAGCCGAGCAGGTCCGCGACGGCGTTCGAGACGGAGGTGAACTGCCCCGGCTCCGTCCCCGCCTCCCAGACGATCGTGTGGCCGTCGCCGAGCACGTCGAGGACACGGCGAAGCCCTCCGGCGGGTAGCAGTCGCGGCGCCATCGGGTCAGTCTGCGAGATGGCCCGGCGGATGCCAATCCGGCGGATGGCCGTCACCTTCTGCTTGGGCCGCTCCTCACGAGGCGATCGCCCCTCCGTCGGCTCGGGGATCGCTGCCGGCGAGCAGCACCCCTTCGTCGATGAGGAGCAGATGGGCGTGCCCGAGGGCGCGGTCCACCGGGCCGACGGTCTCCACCCGGAAGCCGTCGCGTTCGAACGAGTCGCGGACTTCCTCGGGCACCGATGCCTCGGCTTCGATCCAGGGCTCGGCGAGGAGCGGCTCCATGCCGCCGACGAGCCATCGTGGGCCGGCGACGGCCCCCAGGGGATCGAGGCGGAGGTCGAACGCCCGGATCAGCGTCATCAGATCGATCTGCGGCTGGCCGTGACCGCCCCGGGTGCCGGTGAGGGCAACGAGGTCGCCGTTGCGATGCACGGCGACCGGCATCAGCGTGTGCGCCGGCCTCTTTCCCGGCGCCAGCTCGTTGGGATGGCCGGGCTCGAGCGTGAAACAACCGCCTCGGTCGTGGGGGACGATCCCGGTGACAGGCTCGAGGATGCCGGCTCCGAAACCGCTGTACAGGCTCTGGATCAGCGAGACGCCCCAGCCGTCAGCATCGGCGGCGACGAGTGCGATGGTGTCGCCGTCGATGTGGGTGCGGCCGGTGTCACGCGACCCGGGAGCGACCGTTGGGGCATGCCCATCGAGACCATCGAGACCGCCTCGGACGATGTCGCACAGGGCGGCGACGTGCCCGTCGTCCAGGAGCGCCGAGACGTGGATCGTCATCGCCTCGGGGTCGGCGAGGTGCCGATCCCGGTCGGCCGAGGCGGCCGTCAGGATGCGGGCGAGCGTCGCGGCGTCCGGCCCGATCGGGTCGGGATCGATCTCGAGTCGCTCGACCGCGGCGAGCGCTTCGAGCAGCACGAACCCCTGGGATCCGGGCGGTGTCACGGAGACGTCGAGGTCTCGGTAGCGCCCCCTGAGGGGAGGGAGGAGATCCGCGGTGTGCTTCGCGAGGTCATCGGTCGAGATCGGGGCGCCGAGGACGCGCAGCCCCCGCACGAGCCGCTCACCGACGTCGCCGGCGTAGAAGGCGCCAGGACCTTCCTCGGCCAGGGTCCGAAGGGTCCTCGCCAGGCTCGGCTGGGCGAGGCGATCGCCCTCCGAGGGGATCCCGTCTGCGAAGAAGACCTCCGCGAAGCCGGGATCCGAGCGGAGCTCGTCGGCTCGCCGCGCGACGCTCCATGCGAGATCCCGGGAGACGGGGAAGCCCTCCGACGCCTCGATCGCGGCAGCGAACGCGTCCCTCCACGGCAGGATCGCTCCCTGGTGATGCAGGGCGTCCCACCCGCCGATGGCGCCGGGCACCGTGATCGTCGCCGGACCGGCGTCGGGCATCGAGGTGCCGTGGGAGGCGCGGAGCCCCTCGGGATCCACGCCGGCCGGCGCCCGGCCGGACGAGTCGATCGCCACGAGCTTGCCGTCCGGGTTCTGCACGAGGGCGAAGAGGTCCCCACCCACGCCGCACATGTGCGGGTAGACGACGGCGAGCATCATCGCGGCGTGCAGAGCCGCGTCCACGGCGTTGCCACCGCTCGCGAAGGCGGCCGCCGCCGCCGCCGAGGCGGCCGGATGGGGAGTGGCGACCGCCCACCGGTCGCCGCGTGCCGAGAAGCCCTCGCGATCGCCTGGCGACATCATCCGCGGAGCGTGAGCCCGCGGTACCCGTCGGCGAACCCGGCCTCGCGGAGATGCGAGGCCGCGGCGTGCGCGGACGCGTCCTGACCGTCGATCCGGCCGAGCTGGATCCGCTTCAAGCGCCCGTCCTTGACCAGCGAGGCGAGCGCGTCCACCCAGGCGACGGGATCCGCACCGAACGTGAGGAGGGTGCGGGCCCCACGCTCCAGGTACGCGGCCGGCGCGCCGTCCGCGAGCACGACGTATGCGCCTGCCTGACGCGCAGGCCGGCCCTCGCTCGCCGGCCAGGGGAGCGCGGCGCCGTAGGGCTGCGCCGGGTCCGCGGCCGCGAGGACCAAAGGCCCGGTCGCTTCGTCGCCGTCGGCCTCGCCCTGGCGGAGCGCTCGCAGGCGCTCCACGGCGCCGGGGTGTGCGAACTGGGCGCCGCCCAGTCCGGCGACGAAGTACCCGCGCCGCACGTGCCCGGCCTCCTCCATCGCTCTGAACACCGGGTAGATGCCGACGAAGCCGCCAGGAACACCTTCGGCGAGGACCGCCTCCCTGGTGACCACCCCGTGACGATCGAGCAGCTGGCGTGCAAGGGCATGCACGCGCTCGGTGGGGGCCGGCGCCGGCTGCCGGAGTCCCGCGACGAGCGACCACCGGCCGGCGCCGGCCGGTGGCCCCGTCCGCCGGAGCGCGCCCGGTCTCGGCTTGTGCCCGGGCCGCGTCGTGCGGATCTTCGCCGAGGCTCCTCGCACGAACGATCGCAGCGGCGCGAGGGTGTCGTTGGTGACCTCGCCCGGCCCAGACGAGGTCCCAGAGCGCTGCCAGGAGCAGGCGCTCGTCCGCGATGCCGGCGGCGGTGACGAGCTCCGGCCAGAACGACGCGCCACGCTCGGCAAGATGGAGGCGGAGCGAGTCGTGCACCTCGCCCTCCGGCGGGTCGGCCGGCGCCTCGGGGAGGAGCGCGGCGGCGTCGGCGCGGAAGACGAGCGTGACACGGCCGTCGTCGGTGGCGAGCGGCCCCGCGCCGACCCAGGCCACGTGGCCGCCCGCCACGAGGGCGTCGAGGTCCGCGGGACGGTACCCGCGGACCCTGGCCGGCAGGACGTCCGTCTCCAGGATCGAGGCAGGCACGGAGGTGCCCTGGAGCCGGGCCACGGCGTCCGCGAGCGCGTCGACGTGACCTCCGGGTCGCTCCGCACCCTGCCACACGGGGAGGAAGCGGGCGAGCGCCGCCGCGTCGACGGGCTCCACCTCGCGACGGAGCAGAGCGAGCGATCGCCGGCGGAGCCGGCGGAGCACGTCGGGTTCGCACCATTCGCGCCCCGAGCCGCCGGGCCGGAACTCGCCTCGGATGACGTCTTCCGACGTCTCCAGCGCCGCGAGCGCGTCGCGGACGCGCTCGACCGAGGCGCCGAGCCGAGCAGCCGCCTCTTCGGCGAGGAAAGGTCCGTGCGTCCGGGCGTATCGCCGCACGAGGCCCTCGAGAGGCCGGTCGCTCTGGCCGGTGAACGTGCCGGGGAGCCCGATCGGGAGCGACACGCCGAGCGCGTCGCGGAGCCGGGCCACGTCTTCGATCGCCGCCACTCGCTCCTCGCCCGCGACGCGGATACGGATGGCTCGGCCGTCCGCGAGCAGTTGCTCGGTGAGGCCGTGGGCATCGGCCTCCTCGACACGCGCGGCGATCTCCTCGTCCGTGAGCTCGCCGAGCGTGCGAAGGAGGTCGTGCAGGTGGTCCGCCGACCGCGCGCCGCGGCCGTCGCCGAGGCGTTGCAGCTCGAGCTCGACCTCGGCCAGCGCACGCGGGTCCAGCAGCTCTCGCAGCTCCTCGGACCCGAGCAGCTCCCGCAACAGGTCCCGGTCGAGGGTCAGCGCGGCGGCGCGGCGCTCGGCGAGCGGCGCGTCGCCCTCGTACATGTAGACGCCGACCCACCGGAACAGCAGCGACTGCGCGAACGGGGAGGCGTGCTCCGTGTCGACGGCGACGAGGCGCGTGCGCCGCGACCGAAGATCGGCCATGACCTCGCGAAGGGCCGGGACGTCGAACACATCGCGGAGGCACTCGCGCGTCGCCTCGAGCAGGATCGGGAAGTCGGGGAACTTGGATGCCTCGGCGAGCAGGTCGGCCGAGCGCTGCCGCTGCTGCCAGAGCGGCGTGCGCTGGCCGGGGCGGCGGCGGGGGAGCAGCAGCGCCCGCGCCGCCGCCTCCCGGAACACGCTGGCGAACATCGCGGTCTGCGGCACGGCGGCGACGACCGCCTGTTCGATCCCGTCGGGATCGAACAGGAGGTCCTCCGCGGGGATCCGGTCGACCGACTCCGGCAGACGAACGACGATGCCATCGTCGCTCCAGAGCACCTGGGCGCCGGGCCCGAAGCGTTCGAGCATCCGGCCTTCGATCGCCATCGCCCACGGTGCGTGTACTCGGGACCCGAACGGCGAGAGGACGCACATCCGCCAGTCGCCGATCTCGTCTCGGAAGCGCTCGACGACGACGGTGCGGTCGTCGGGGACGGCGCCGGTCGACTCCATCTGCTCTTCGAGGTAGGACACGAGGTTCCGCGACGCCAGGTCGTCCAGCCCCACGTCACGGCGCAGGCGCTCGAGCGCCGCGTCGCGACGTGTCCCGCGCAAGGTCCGGGTGAACGCGCCCACGGCGCGGCCAAGCTCGATCGGACGCCCCGGCTTGTCTCCGTGCCAGAACGGCATCCGGCCCTGCTCGCCCGGCGCCGGGGTGACGATGACCCGGTCGCGGGTGATGTCCTCGATGCGCCAGGACGAGGCGCCGAGCACGATCACGTCGCCCCGCCGGCTCTCGTACACCATCTCCTCGTCGAGCTCCCCGACGCGAACGCCGTCAGCGAGGAAGACGGCGTACAGCCCGCGGTCGGGGATCGTGCCACCGGAGGTGATCGCGATCCGGCCTGCGCCGTCGCGCGCGCGGACCGTGCCGGTAGCGCGATCCCACACGAGTCGCGGCCGGAGCTCCGCGAACCCGTCGCTCGGGTACCGCCCGGCGAGCATGTCGAGGACCGCGACGAACACGTCCCTGGAGAGCTCGGCGAACCCCGCCGCACGCCGGACCGTGTCGAAGAGCTCGTCCACGCCGCGCTCCTCGACCGCGCACATCGCGACGAGCTGCTGCGCCAGGACGTCCAGCGGGTTCCGGGGGTAGCGGGTGTGCTCGATCTCTCCCGCGAGCATCCGCTCCGCGACCACCGCCGCCTCCAGCAGGTCGCCGCGGTACTTGGGGAAGATGCGGCCCTTCGAATGCTCGCCGACCCTGTGGCCGGCCCGCCCGATGCGTTGCAGGCCGCTCGCGACGGAGCCGGGAGACTCCACCTGGACGACGAGGTCCACCGCGCCCATGTCGATGCCGAGCTCGAGTGAGGACGTGGCGACGATCGCCTTGAGGCGTCCTTCCTTCAGCGCGTCCTCGACCTCCAGCCGCTGCTCGCGCGCGAGCGAACCGTGGTGCGCGCGGACGAGGTCCTCTTCCGCGAGCTCGTTCAGGCTTGCCGCAAGACGCTCCGCGAGCCGCCGCGCGTTGGTGAACACGATCGTGGATCGGTGCTCGCGGATCAGCTCCAGGAGCCGGGGATGGATGGACGGCCAGATGGAGTGCGCGGGCTCCCTGCCGCCGGGCGTGTCGTCGTCATCGCGGCGGGGTGCCCGCGCGTCGAGCGCGATCCCCCCGCCCATGTCCTCCACGGGGACGACCACTTGGAGCTCCATCGGCTTGCGATGGCCGGCGTCCACGATCGTGACCGGCCGAGGTGTGCCCTCGAGCGAGCCGCCGAGGAACCGAGCGATCTCCTCGAGTGGGCGCTGGGTGGCGGACAGGCCGATCCGCTGTGGAGGATCGTCGCAGAGCTCTTCGAGACGCTCGAGCGAGAGGGACAGGTGGGCGCCGCGCTTGGAGGCGGCCATCGCGTGGATCTCGTCGACGATCACGGTCCGAACGCTCCGGAGGGTCTCTCGCGCGGAAGACGTGAGCATCAGATAGAGCGACTCGGGCGTGGTGATCAAGATGTCGGGCGGTCGCCGGATCATCCGCTGCCGGTCGCGCGACGGCGTGTCGCCCGTACGGATGGCGACCTCCGGCGCGTGTGCGAGAGGCGTGCCGAGCCGGTCGGCGGCGTGCTGGATCCCCGTGAGCGGCGCGCGAAGGTTCTTCTCGATGTCGACGGCGAGCGCCCGAAGCGGCGAGACGTACAGAACGCGGGTCCTCTCCTTGGGGTCGGCCGGCGGCGGTTCCGCCGAGAGACGATCGATCGCCCACAGGAAGGCGGCGAGCGTCTTGCCCGACCCTGTGGGCGCGAGGATCAGCGAGTGGTCGCCGTCGGCGATCGCCTTCCATCCCTCACGCTGCGCACGTGTGGGCGCGTCGAAGGAGGTCGCGAACCAGTCGCGGACGGCCGGGGAGAAGACCTCGAGGGTCACCGACACACGCTACCCGGTGACACCGACATGCGTGAGGGCGCCGGTAGGATGCCGCGGCATGCGTCTGCGCCGCGTCCTCGCCGTCTCGGCGTTCGCCCTCCTGGTCTCGCCGGTAGCGGCGTTCGCCCAAGACGGACCTGTGGTCGAGCCGCCGAGGATCGAGCCTGAGGATCAGATCGTCCTCGCCGGCTCGGTCGTGGTGCCGCGCGGACAGCGGGTCGGCGAGGTCGTCGTCTTCTCGGGCCGCGCGACCGTGAACGGTGTGGCCACCGGCGACGTGGTCGTCCTGGAGGGGCCGGTAGTCGTCACGGGACAGGTGAACGGGTCGGTGATCGCCGCCGACGGGATCGTGCGGCTCGCCGAGAGCGCACGCATCGGCGGCGACGTCTTCTCGAGCGAGACGATCGTGACCCGGCCCGGCGCCAAGGTCGGAGGGGACGCCCGGGGCGACGTTCGGTTCTCCTTCGAAGGGCCTCTGGTCGCGCTCGGGAAGCTCCTGGGACCCGTCGCCGTGGCGGTGTCCGTCCTGTTGACGGGCCTCGCGCTGCTGCTCCTCGCGCCCCGAGGCGCGGACACGGTGGCGGAGACGCTGACCGACGCGCCGCTCGCGTCTCTGGGGTGGGGGATCCTCGTCGCGACCTCCCTGCCGGTCGTCGCGGTAGCGCTCGCGATCTCGGTGCTCGGGTTGCCGCTGGGACTCGCCCTGCTCCTCTCGGTGGGTCTGTGGTGGATGATCGGGCTCACCTGGGCGGCGTGGTGCGCCGGTCGCGGTCTGGTCCGGCCACCCCGCGGTCGGGCGATCGCCTTCCTCGCCGGCTGGGCGATCCTCGCCGCGATCGGCCTGGTGCCGATCCTGAACGTCGCCGTGTGGACGCTCGCGCCGGCGGTCGGGTTGGGCGCGATGCTCGTGGCGGCGTGGCGGTCACGCCACGGACCATGGACCCACGGGCGTCATCGTTCGGGGTCGCGGGTTCCGCCGGATGACGCGGTGCGAACCGGGATCGCGTAGCTGCGATCGCCGTGGTCGCCAGTCGGCCGAGCGCGTGCGTCTAGGTGCCCGAGCCTGGCGCCGCCTCCGCGCCCACCACCACCGCGAAGGATTCCTCGGTGGACGCGCCCCCCCTCCGCAGCACGATCGCAACCAGCGCGAGCGCGAAGAGGGTCAGCAAGAGCACCAACGTCGACATCGCCGCGATCTCCGGCCGCATGACGGCTCGCAGCGAGCTGAGCACGTACACCGGCCACGGCGAGGCGTTCGCGGTCGAGACGAACGACGAGATGATCGTGTTGTCCAGACTCAGGCTGAAGGCGAGGAGCGCGCCCGCGAGCACGGCCGGCATCATCAACGGGAGGGTGATCTTGCGGAACGTCTGGGCGGGAGCCGCGTAGAGATCCGCCGACGCCTCCTCGAGCGACTCGTCGAGGCCCGCGAGCCGGGCGCGGACGATCAGGGTGACCACCGCCGTGGCGAAGATCGAGTGGGCGACCCAGAGGCGGAACAGCCCGTAGTTGAGGATGTCGTTGTCCGGGCCGAACGGCCCTCCGATCCGCACGTACCAGATCAGCAGGGCTATCGCGTCGACGATCTCGGGGGTGACGAGCACCAAGAACAGCAGCCCCAGGAAGACGAAGGTCCACTTCCCCGGCCGCCTCGCGAGCGCGATCCCGGCGAGGGAGCCGGCGACCGTCGCGATCAGGGCTGCGCCCAGCGCCGCGCGGATCGACGTGAAGATCGCGTTCCGGATCGTCGGGTTGTCGAGCGCGTCGACGTACGGCCGGAGCCCGAACTCGTTCCAGACGACGAGCGCTCGGCCGTCGTTGAAGGAATAGATCACGATCATCGCGATCGGCAGGAAGAGGAAGACGAAGACCATGACGCCCCACACGCTGAGCAGGAGGTTCACGGGATCGCGCCTCGGGCGCCGGATCTCGGTGACCGCGCTCACGCGGTCACCGGTTCGATCTCGACGCGCCGGCGACGGCGGATGACGGCGCGACCGATCAGGCCGAGCACGGCGAAGATCGCGACCGAGCCCAGGATCATCAGGATCAGGATGACCGCCATCGCGGACCCGAGCGCCCAGTTCTGCGCGGTGTTGAACTGGCTGGCCACGAGCGCGCCGACCATGTTCCCCTTCGCGCCCCCGAGCACGGCCGCGGTGATGTAGTCGCCCGTGAGCGGGATGAAGACGAGCAGGAGCCCGGCCGCGACGCCGGGGAACGCGAGGGGGAGTGTCACCTGCCGGAAGGTGGCCCACCGGCTGGCCCCGAGATCCTTCGACGCCTCACGGAGTGCCGGGTCCAGACGGTCGAGCGCGACGAACAGCGGGAAGATCATGAGGGGCAGGTAGTTGTAGACCACCCCCAACTGGACCGCTTCCCTCGTGTCCAACACATCGAGAGGCGAGCTGATCAGACTCAGGTCCTGGAGGACTCCGGAGAACGGTCCGTTCGGCTGCAGCAGGATCAGCCACCCGAGGGTCCGCACGAGGAAGTTGGTCCAGAACGGGATGATCGTGAGACCGAGCAGGATCCCTCGCCATCGTGGAGGGACCTTCACGGCGAGCCAGTACGCGAACGGGAACGCGATCAGAAGGCACAGGATGGTGCCGACGACGGAGATCTGCAGCGTCCCGCTGAAGACGGTACGGAACGTATCCGAGAACGACTCCACGTACCGGTCGAACGACAGCTGATCCGTCGCGATGGTGCGGTAGATGTCCGGCTTGTACCCGAACGAGTACCAGAAGATGAACAGGACGGGAACCGCGAAGAAGAAGACGAAGAGGAACCACGCCGGGATCGCGAGTGCGAACCGAGGCGCGCGTCGGCGCGGGCGCTCCGCGCCCGCGCCGACGTCACTCTCAGCGGTCCCAGCGGCCACCTGGGGATCAGGCTCCCGAGGCAGCCTTCGCCTTGTTCCAGATGTCCACCAGACGGCCCTGCGCCTCGTTCACGGCACCGGGGTCCATCGTGGCGACCTGCTCGTCGGAGAAGAACACGAGGTCGAGGAACTCGAGACCGGCGGCCTCCGCCTCTTCTTGGACGCCGACGATCCCGGTGTTGTAGCCGTGGTACGCGAGGTCCTTGAGCGAGACCTCCGGGTCGCAGATGTAGTTGATCCACGCGTGCGCCGCGTTCGGGTGCTCGGCACCCTTCACGATGCACCAGTTGTCCATCCACAGCTCGGTGATGGGTGCCCCTAGGCCCCACACGTAGCGGTCGGGCTCGTCGGTCGAGAGCAGGCCCTGACGCGCGTCCCCGTTCCACGCATGCGAGAGCGCGTACTTGCCCTCGGTGAGCGCGATCCCCGGGTACGAGTCGTACGCCTTGATGTGCGGGGCCAGCTCGTTGACGATGAAGTCCTCGCACGCGGACAGCTCGGCCTCATCCGTCGTCGTCCAGGGGATGTCGTTCGCCCAGAAGTAGATGCCGGTCAGGTTGCCGGGCGTGTCCAGCACGGACGTATTGCCGCTCGCCTCGCCCTGCGCGACCGCGATGAAGTCGTCCCACGTCTCGATCGTCGACGACACCTTCGTCTTGTCGTAGATCCAGCCGGTCGAGCCCCAGTCCTTGCAGACCGAGTACTCGTTGCCCGGGTCCCAAGCCTGGTCGCGATAGATCTCGTCGACGTTCTCGAAGTTCGGGATCAGGTCCAGATTGAGCGGCTCCAGCAGGTCGAGCTCGACCATCTGTGGGATGAAGACCCCGGTCGGGATCACCATGTCGTACCCGCTCGTGCCCGCCGAGGCCTCGAGCTTCGCGATCGCCTCTTCGTTCGAGGCGTAGATGTCGATCTTGGTGGCTGCTCCGAACTCGGCGGTGAAGTCCTCGAACACCGCGGGGTCGTCGTACTCGGCCCAGTGGTAGAAGTTCAGCTGGTCTTCTATCTCGCCGCCGGCCGCCGGGCTGGTGCCGCCGTTGCCGGGTTCCGGGTCGTCCCCGCACGCCGCGAGCAGCACGCTGCTGGAGAACACGGCCACCGCCGAGCCTGCCATGAAGTGCCGCCTCGTGATGCGCTGCGCGGTCGCGCGAGGCGCCAGGATCTTCAGATCGCGGAAATCGTTCGCCATCCGTGTACCCCTTTCGTCATCCTTCTGTTCCGGTCGCAGCCGGATCGGCCAGGACCACCGCCGCCTGTCCGGCGTCGAACACATGGACCATGCTCTCGTCCCAGGTGCACCAGACGTCGCCCCCGACCTCCAGCTTGGGTGCTCGAGGCCGCGGCAACCGGCAGAGGATCTCCTTCTGCCCCGACGTGAGCACCACGAACTGGATCACATCTCCCAGGTGCGAGATGCCGGCCAGCGTGCCGAGTACCGAGTTCACCGGGTCCTGCGGCTGCTCTTCCACGAGCTGTACCGCCTCCGGCCGGATCGCGGCCAGGGCGGGCCGGCCGTCGACCGCGTCCGGAGACGAGTTCGACGAGCGGATCGTCCATCCATCCCCTTCTACGACAGAGCCGCTCTGTCTGGCTGTGCCGTCGAAGAAGTTCTGCTGTCCGATGAAGCCGGCGACGAACGCCGACGCGGGGAAGTCGTAGATGGTGTCGGGGTCCGCGAGCTGCTCCACGTGCCCGTCCAGCATCACGGCGATGCGGTCCGACATCGACAGCGCTTCGCCCTGGTCGTGGGTCACGAAGATGAACGTGATGCCGACCTGGGACTGCAGGAGCTTCAGCTCGATCTGCATCTCCTCCCGCAGCTTGCGGTCCAGGGCACCGAGCGGCTCATCCAGGAGGAGCAGGCTGGGTCTGTTGACGAGAGCCCTCGCGACGGCCACCCGCTGCTGCTGCCCACCGGAGAGCTGCTTGGGCTTGCGGTTGGCCAGCGGCGACATCTTGACCATCTCGAGCGCCTCTCCCACCTTCAGGCCGATCTCGGATCTGTCCACCTTCTTCTGGCGGAGTCCGTAGGCCACGTTCTCCGCGACGCTCATGTGCGGGAACAGGGCGAAGTGCTGGAACACCGTGTTCACGTCGCGCTTGTGCGGAGGCGTCCCCCGCACATCGCGGCCGGAGATGATGATCTCGCCGGCGGTGGGCTCCTCGAAGCCCGCCAGCATCCTCAGGGTCGTGGTCTTGCCGCAGCCTGAAGGGCCTAGGAGCGAGAGGAACTCGGCAGGGTTGACCTTGAGGGAGATGTCGTCGACGGCGATGACGTCCGCGAAGCGCTTCGTGACGTCGATCAGCTCAACCGAGCCCTGCTCGTTGTCGTTCGGGCCGTCGTTCGCCAGCGTCGCACCCCCTCGGTCGCTCCGACTCCCGGGAGTTTGACTGGAAGCCTCGCTTCCCGCAACCAAAGGGGGTTCCTCGATCAGCCGGTGGAGTGCACCACCCTGCCGGCCGCGATCGTGTGCTCGACCCTCGCATCCGCCACGATGGCATCCGAGGCGGCGAAGAGGTTGCGATCGAGGACAACCAGGTCTGCGCGGCAGCCCTCTTCGAGAGAGCCCGCGTCGTCGTCGCGGTTGACGCGAGCCGAACCCTTCGTGAAGGCGGCGAGGGCGACGTGGAGGGGGAGACGCTGGTCGGGGAGGAACGGTTCCGCGTCACGCATCGAGGGGTCGGTACGGCGGGTCGCGACCTCCATCTCCTCCAGAGGGTTCGCGGTCGACACGGACCAGTCCGATCCGAACGCCAGGGTGGCGCCAGCGGCGTGAAGCGAGGCGAAGGGGTACTGGAGCGGTGCCCGCTTGGGTCCGAGGAAGGGCACCGTGAGCTCGTCCATCTGCGGATCGTGCTGGGCCCAGTACGGCTGGCAGTTCGCGATCACCCCCAGGTCACGGAACCGGGGGACGTCGTCGGGGTGGACCACTTGGAGATGGGCGATGTGGTGCCGGGCGTCGCGGGCGCCGTTCGTGTTGCGGGCTGCCTCGCACGCGTCCAGTCCGTTCCGCACGGCACGGTCCCCGATCGCGTGCATGTGGACCTGGAAGCCCTCACGGTCGAGGGCGGTGACCGCCTCGACGAGCTGGTCGTGGTCGAGGTAGCTGATCCCGGTCTCGTCGGTCTCGTGACCGGCGGCGTCGCAGTAGGGGCGGAGCATCGCACCGGTGTGGTTCTCGAGCACGCCGTCGCACATGATCTTCACGGTCGCGGGATGGAAGTTCCCGACCGAGCCTTTGTCTCGACGGGCCACGAGGTCCCCGACCTGCTCGGGACCTCGGTGGCGGTCCCACCAGAGGGCGCCGGCGACGCGGGCGGTGAGCTCGCCGCGGTCGGCGAGGGATCGATAGGCCTCCTCGGTCGAGGGCGTCACCCAGGCGTCCTGCCACCCGGTGATGCCGAGGGCATGGAGGTGCTCCTGCGCGAGGAGGATCGCGCGCTCCCACTCTTCTCGGGACGGCTCCGGCAGGTGCTCGTCCGCGAACGAGTAGGCGGCCCCCTCGTGCAGCGTCCCGGTGGGCTCGCCCGTGGTGCCATCACGCTCGATCCGCCCGTCCCAGGGGTCGGGCGTCTCGCGCGTGATGTGGGCAATCTCCAGAGCCTTCGAGTTCACCCATGCGCCGTGGACATCGCGGTTGAGCAGGAACACGGGCCGGTCGGGCACGATGTCGTCGAGGAGCTCCTTGGTCGGCGTTCCGCCGGGGAAGTGGGACATGAGCCAGCCGCCGCCGAAGATCCACGGCTGCTCCGGGTTGGCGCGGGCGTACGTCACGACGGCGTCGCGGTACGCGTCGACGCCCGGCAGGTCGTGGAGCGAGACGTGCAGCCGGTACCGGCCGGCGAAGGGCGCGTGGAGGTGGGAGTCCTGGAAGGCGGGGAGCACCATCCGGCCCGGGAGGTGGAGCAGTTCCTTCGCGGCGGGGAAGCGCTCCCTCACCTGCGGCTCGATGCCGACCGCGGCGATCCGGTCGCCGACGATGGCCACGGCGCCGGCCCATCGCCGCGCCGCGTCCATCGTGTACACGTCGGCGCCGGTGATCACGAGGTCGGCGGTCCGGGCTGGCTCCGGCATCCGGCGGAGGATAGCCGTAGGCGCCGGATGCCGCTCCCCAAGCGTCGAAGACGCGCCCGTGTAAATGTCTCGGCAGGCAGCCGTCCCTGAAGGGCATGACGGACGTCATGGTGAGTGCACGGCAGGACCTCGAGGTGCTCTACCGGGAGCACGGCAAGCGTCTGTGGTGGGCGCTCGTCGCGTTCAGCGGAGATCGGGACATCGCGAGCGATGCGGAATCCGAGGCGTTCGCGCAGGCGCTGAGGAGGGGCGAGGCGATCAAGGATCCCCTCGCTTGGATATGGAAAGCGGCCTTCCGGATCGCGGCGGGGGAACTCAAGCAGCGAGGGAGACAGGCGCCGCCGCTCTCCGAGGCTTCGTACGAGCTGCCGGAGCCGGCGGCCGAGGTGACCGCCGCCCTGCGACAGCTCCCTCCGCAGCAGCGGGCGGCGGTCGTCCTGCACTACTACGCCGATCGCCCGATCCGGGAGATCGCCGAGGTCATGGGGACGTCTTCTTCGACGGTCGCGGTGCACCTGCACCGCGGCCGGAACCGACTTCGAAGCTTGCTGGGAGACGACGATGGCTGATCTGCGGGAGCAACTCAGAAGGATCGAAGCGGCCGAGCCGCCCGACCTGTGGGCGGGGATCGAGTCGCGCGCGAGAGAGGAGAGACCAGAGATGGACACGAACCTCGGAACGGTCGTGGCATTCCGGAAGCAGGGCTCGGAGCAGCGCCGTCGGGTCGCGGCGGGACTCCTCGCTGCGGCGGTCGTCGCGCTGACGATCATCGTGGCGTGGCGGGCGTTCCGAGACGCATCGCCCGAACCGTTGCCGACCGGCACGGACACCACCATGCCGGACGGTTGGGTCCGGTGCACGAACACGGGGGTCGGCTACTCGATCGGCTACCCGGGCGAGTGGCACACCACGGATGTCTTCATGGGGGAGCAGGATCCCTCGAACGCTTGCCGGTGGTTCTCGCCGACGCAATTCGGGCCTGAGGGCAACGTCGTGAGCGAGGGCTGGGGGTACCCGCTCGAGGTCGGGATCGGCGGGCCGTTCGACGGTGAACTCCAACAGACGCTTGATCCCGAGGTCGCACGGACGCTCGTGCAGGAAGAGCTCGTCGTGGATGGCCATCGGACCGTACGTTTGGAATACGAGACGCTGATCGACGTGATCGGTGAGCCCGGCCTCCACTACGAGTACCTGATCGAGCTCGATCCCGAGACGACGCTGATCGTCCACACGACGGCGACCCGAGGCGTTGAGGGCGTGTACGAAGAGAACCGTACCGTCGTGGATCAAGCGGTCGACACGCTGCGCTTCGATCCCGAAGCGCCAGCTTGACGCACCCGCCTGACGTACGCCCGCCTGACGCAACGCGTCAGGCGGGCGTACGCCCCTACGAGGGGATATCCTTGCGACTCGTGAGGCCGCCGGATCAGCCGGGCTGCTTCCTCTGCCACCGTCCCACCTTCGATCCCGACAAGCGCGAGGTGCCGTGGGCGCGGGCGGTGGCCGATGGAGTTCAGGTGCTGATCTGTCCGGACTGCCAGCACGACCGCCCCGACTGGGCCGAGAGCCTGGACCGGTGCGAGGCTTGCGGCGGGACACGTCTGTCCCTCACCCTGGGGCAGGTCGTGTGCCGGGCATGTGGACACACCGCGAGAGCGGGCGCTTAGCTCAGCTGGAAGAGCGTCGCCCTTACAAGGCGAAGGTCGGGGGTTCGAGTCCCTCAGCGCCCACAGATCACGTGGCCTAGGAGAGCGCTTCTTGCGTTCGGAAGTGGGTGCCGTTCCTCCTGGCCAGGCGACATGAGAATGGGCCGGTACCAGCGGTGAAGACTCAATGAAATGGATCCAGCGTTCTGTCGCGACCAGCTGAGGACCGTAACGACTCGAGGGACCTCCCCGCTGAATGCCGAAGGACCCCACGGTAGGCGGGGTCCTTCGGCGTTCGATCCAGTGCAGTTAGTCGTTGTCGTGGTGGTCCGATCGTAGCCGGTCGATCTCTCCACATGCAACGGGCAGCTCCGCCTCGAGAGGAGCCCCGAGGGCCGTGATCCGGCCGCCGTACTGCCCGTCGTCGTTCAGGTCCTCACCGTGTACGACGATATGGAACTGACCCAGGCGGTTCGCCACGTCAGGGGGTATCGAGATGGTTCGCTTGTAGAAGAGCTTGCCATTCTCCATGGCGATGGGGAACCGATCGAGCGCGAGAGCGCTCGCGGGGCTCGTGTCTCCCCTCGTCGTGAAGGAGACGAGGATCGGGCCGTAGTCCTCCAAGCCCTCCACGGTCTCGATCAGTCCATCGTCCACCAGATCGTTACGTGCCTCACGCCCTGGGCAGAACGCCACCTCGGGGTGGCCGAGGCCATGGATGTGCATCGCATGAGGGAGCGCGTCGAGCCCGCTCGCCCGAAGCTTCACCTGCAAGCTCGTTCCGTCCAACCACAGCTTCGAGGAGCCATGCACGTTGGAGCCGTTATCCGCCGAAGGGCGGTGGGGGACCGGGTCGAGCGACGCATGGAACCGTCTGACCGTCCCCGTCGCCTCGTCGGCCGAAGCGCCGGTTTGTCCCACCAACAAGCCTGCCCCAACCATGGCCATCAGGCCGACGGTTGATACTGCTCTGCCCCAGCCTCTTCTTTGCTTTCGACTTCACCAGACCCTCTCCTTCTCCTCGTGCCAGACCCGACCGGGTCATGTGGCCTCATCACCTCCTTCGGGGCACGGTCCGATCCGGACCACTCGTTCCTCAGATCTCGCGAGAAGGCTCTCTCGGAACACCGAAGCGCTCTCTGGTTGGTTGGCACGAACACGCCAGCGCAGGCCGAGACCTGCATCTGGTGCTTTCCGGCCTGCTGTCCGCCGAGCTCCGCGTCGGACTTGGATCGATTATCCGAGGCCGTCGAGATCAAGGGTAGCCCCCAGAGGGTGATCCCGGTCGCCAGATCGTTCCAGCCCGCGCAGGGATGCCCCAAGCCGTCGCATCGCCAGCCGCGCCCGAGATTTCACTGTCCCCAGCGGCAGCGGCAACCGCTCGGCGATCCGGGTCTGCGAAAGTCCCTCGAAGTACATGAGCTCGATGATCTGCCGCTGCTCGGGACTGAGGTCCGTCCAGCGCCCGACGAACCGCCTTCCGGTCTTCCGCCAGGCCGATCTCCTCCACAACCAATTCGGCCGGGGTCGGCAGGCCTCCTTGGCGGTAGAAACCACAGCGGCGGCATCCATGGCTCGCCTGTGCTGGGACTCTTCGTGCCGGACCAGGTCGACCGCTCGGTGGTGCACGGTGGACATCAGCCAGGCTCGGACCGTTCCCCGCTCCGCCCGGTAGTCGTCGGGGCGACGCCAGACGGCCAGGAACGCCTCCTGTACTGTTTCCTCCGCGAGGTGGCGGTCGCGGAGCATCCTCCAGGCCAGCCCCATCGCGGTCGGAGCGTATCGATCGAACATGCGGAGGAAGGCGTTGCGGTCCCCCCGGGCGATCCCCTTCATGAGGTCGCGGTCAAGGTCACTTTCCCGCTCCTCCGGCAGGTCAAGGGCCGACATCGGTGATCTCCTGAGGGGAGGTTCGGCTGACCGCCCGGATGGCATCCGCGCGCGTCCCGTGGATCGGCCATTCGTTGAGGGCGCTCAGGAGTTCGAAGACACGTCTCACGGTCGGGCGTGTCGCCAACTGGATGCTCAACCTTGCCCCGTCCTGGGAAGGGAAGCGCTGACTCTCATCGAGCACGTGCATGATCGAGCAGTCGACGAAGGTGGTTTCGGTTAGGTCAACGACGACACCGGCGCCCGTGTGGAGCAGGGTAACGAGGATGTTCCGCACATCGTTCGCGGTCGCCATGTCGTGCTCGCCGAGTAACGACACCACAGCGACGCCATGTGCCACATCGCCGATCGATACCCGTGGTCCGTGACCCTGGCTTGGAACTTCATTCACCTCGAGGCCCCTTGACAGACCAGTCTGTTCGAGCACGCTACCCGGGGTTGCCCTTCAGCAAACCCCATCTGGGGGAACAGAATGGTCTGTCAAGCGGTACGATCCGACCATGGTTAGCGATATCGAGATCCCGATGCCTCCCTCGTCCGATGCTCGCCAGAGGATCCTCGACTCCGCGTATGACCTGTTCTCGCGGCGGGGCATCCGGGCGGTGGGGGTCAATGAGTTGGTCGCTCGTGCTGGAGTCGCGAAGGCGACCTTCTACAATCTCTTCCGCTCCAAGGACGATGTTGTCCTGGCTTTCCTGGAGAAGCGCGAGCAACTCTGGACGAAGGGCTGGGTCGAGACCGAAGCCAGGCGGCGTGGCGGCACGCCGGAGGAGCAGCTCCTTGCGATCTTCGACCTGTTCGACGAATGGTTCCAGCGCGATGACTTCGAAGGGTGCTCGTTCGTCAATGTCCTACTCGAGTTCGGAGGCCGCAACGGCCATCGCCTCGGGCAAGCGTCTGCTCTTCACCTAGAGAACATCCGCTCGGTCGTCCGCGCACTCGCCGAGGAAGCAGGCCTCCGCGACCCCGAGTCGTTCGCCCTCTCGTGGCACATCCTGATGAAGGGTTCGATCGTCCAGGCCGGCGAAGGCGACCGGGAAGCGGCGAAGCGAGCGAAGTCGCTCGGTCGACACCTCATCGAGGATCACCGCTAGCGACGTCCGTATTCGGGCACGCGATATCCCCTGGCCAAGAAACCCAAGCGTTGGTCCCGGCGCTGCGGCAGATCTAGTCAGGCATTCTGCTCGAGTTCCCGAGAGAAGATTCTCTACGTCGAGACGATTCAGTTCGATACCGCGTGGCCGCCGACGTTTGTAGCGATCGGGAAGGCGCTGGAGCGCGAGGAGGGCCGACGCCCCCGCTATCGCGGGGGCAACGTCCAGGCACTCCTCGCATAACACTTGCATAACGAGCCGAAGGAACCCCAAGTGACGCAGAGGGACTCAGCGACACAGCAACATCGCTGCTCCAGGCTCTGACCAGCGATTCCTCGTCGCCCTTACAAGGCGAAGGTCGGGGGTTCGAGTCCCTCAGCGCCCACCGAGACGAGGTGTCCGGCGGCGATCGTGATCTCAGCTCCATCGACCGGCACCTCGCGGTTCGTGGGCTGAAGCGATTGGGCCCCGTTCATCGAGCGCGCCGATGTGGCCGGTTACCCTCTCGGAGTGAGCCCAGCCGAGCACCGCCGGTCGCCGATCCGTTCCCTCGTGCGCCGACGGTCGAGTGGCCGAAGTCACGAGGCCGACCGCGACGACGGCCTGTCGGTTCCCGAGGACCTGCCTCGGGACGTTCGGGGTTCGCGGCTCGTGGACAGCGCGATCTACGTGGACGGCGAACGAGTCGCCTCTCCCACCTCACTCCCCGAGACGTTCGAAAGCCTGCGCCGGCACCCCGACGGGATGGCCTGGATCGGCCTATACCGACCGGAGGAACAGGAGGTCCAGTCGCTGGCCTCCGAGTTCCAGCTCCATCCTCTCGCCGTCGAGGACGCGATCAACGCGCATCAGCGGCCGAAGATCGAGCGTCACGACGACACCCTCTTCGTGGTGCTTCGGCCCGCCCGCTACCTGGACGACATCGAGGAGGTCGAGTTCGGCGAGGTCCACGTGTTCGTCGGTCCTCGCTTCGTCCTGACCGTTCGTCACAGCGAAGCGCCGGAGTTCGGTCCGGTGCGCGACCGACTGGAGGGGGAGCCGGACGTCCTTCGTCGCGGGCCCGAGGCCGTGCTGTACGCGATCCTCGACAAGGTCGTCGACGGCTACTATCCGGTCGTCGCAGGTGTTCATCACGACATCGACGAGATCGAGGTCGAGGTGTTCAGCGGCGATCCGAAGGTGTCCCGCCGCATCTACGAGCTGTCCCGGGAAGTTGCCGACTTCCTGCGTGCGACTCGCCCCTTGCTCGACGTCATCACAGCGCTCCGTGGAGGATTCGCCAAGTACCACGTCGATGAGCGACTCCAGGACCATCTCCGCGATGTCGAGGACCACCTGATCCAGATCATCGAGCGCGTGGACGAATTCCGCGTAGCGCTCCGCGACATGCTGACCGTGAACGCCACGCTCGTCGCGCAACGGCAGAACGAGGAGATGCGCGGTCTGGCGGAAGCGGCGAATTCCCAGAACGAGGAGGTCAAGAAGATCTCCGCGTGGGCCGCGATCCTGTTCGCACCCACACTCATCGGGACCATCTACGGGATGAACTTCGTTCACGTGCCCGAGCTCGACTGGATCCTCGGATACCCGTTCGCGCTCCTGCTAATGGCCGTGACGTGTGTCGGCCTCTACGCCTTGTTCAAGCGGAGGCGTTGGCTGTGAGCGCGATGTCTCGCGACTGACCGAGGCGCTCGGACGGCGTGACGGCTCGAGGGGAGAAACGAGAGATCCTTCGTGCGGAATGTGAGGTACGTCACTGCACCTGGATGGATGCCTTCCTAGTATCGAACACATGTACGGATCCTTCGCCGGCGCCGATCTCGATGACGACGGGCTGATCCGCGTGGCGGATGCGCTCAACCGCCACATCGCGGCGGCGCACGTCGCGCTGCTCCGCGTCATCGCCGAAGTCGATCGGCGGAGGGCATGGCAGGACTCGGGTGCCCGAGACCTGGCGCACTGGCTCTCCATCCGCTATGGCATGTCGTGGTGGAAGGCTGACCGTTGGATCAAAGCGGCGGCTGCCCTGGAGAACCTACCGGCGATCACCGACGCGCTCGAGACCGGTGTGCTGGGCATCGACAAGGTGGTCGAGCTGTGCCGGTTCGCTACGGCCGAGACCGAGCGTGAGCTCATCGGATGGGCGAGTGAGACCACGTGCGCCACGATCCGGCGTCGCGCGGATCTCGAGGTGAGGGCGGCCCTGGAAGAGACCACAGAGCTCGAGCGGGAACGATCCCTACGGTACTGGTACGAGGACGGTGGGCGTCGGTTCGGCCTCGAGGCTCGGATGCCGTCGGCCCAGGGGGCGATCGTCGCGAAGGCTCTCGAGCGGGTCGTCGATCAGCTCCCCGCGATGCCCGCCGCAACCGACGGAGTCGTCATCGAGGCACGTCGCGCCGACGCGCTACTGGCGCTGTGTTCGCAGCACATCGGCGCCGACGCCGACGCCGATCGGGCGACCGTGGTGGTCCATGCGTCTCTCGAGGCCTTGTCGGGACGACGCAACGCGGAGACCGAGAACGGTGCGGTCATGCCGCCCGAGGCACTCCAGCGTCTCGCGTGTGACGCTCGGATCCAAGTCGTCGCCGAGAACGATGCAAGCGACGCCGTCGCTTTGGGACGCACGAAGCGAGAGCCTTCCGCCTCGATGATGCGGCAGCTCCGCCATCGCGACCGAGGGTGCCGGTTCCCCGCGTGCGGGTCCACGGCGTTCGCCAACGCGCACCACATCGTGTGGTGGTCACGGGGAGGAGCCACCGACCTCAACAACCTGCTGCTCATCTGTGCGTTCCACCATCGACTCGTTCACGAGCACGGATGGACGATCGAGCGCGCCGACGACGGACGGCTTCGGTGGTTCAGGGCCGACGGCTCCCGCTATCGGGGCGGACCCGAACATGGGGGGACGCTCGCCGATCACGCAGCGTTCCTCGATACCGGCTGAGACTCGGTTCCTGCTCGCGGATCTTCATCCGACGATCCAAAGCAGCGTGGCATTCGCCGAGCGTCCCGAGATGCGTTCTCTTGGGGTGGGTAGCGCTTACCCTCACACGCGTGTCTTGGATGGGAGGCCACGATGAACGAGGACGAGCTGATCGGACTGCTCCGGGAACGACAGAACAACGGGAGAACCGCGTACCTCACCTTCGGCGAACTGGTGGCGATGGTGCCCTCGGATCAGATCGATGCATGGCGAGCGGTGCTCGCCAAGGTGAGGGCCGCCGATGAGACTCGGGACGCTGCCGAGGACGCCGACTAGCGCAGCGCCGATGACCGCGCCGGCGGCTAGCATTGCCAGCGGCCCAACGGATCGTCACTCCTCGGATATGGCCCTCCCCGAGGCCCATACAGGCCCTCCTAGACTGCCCGCGCGTGCATCCGGATCCTGAGGGCGCCCATCGCGAGCAGGCGATGCAGGGGGTATCTCCACCGCGGGCCCGTGGATGGATCCACAGGGTTGCGTTCCTGGTCGCGGGACCGGCCGGCATCATCCTGGTATTCGTCGCGCCGACTTGGGGCGCTCGCCTCGCGGTCACCGTCTACACACTCACGCTCATCACGGTGTTCTGGGTGAGCTCGACGTATCACCGCGGATCTTGGTCCACCGAGGAGTTCGCCCGATGGCAGCGGAGGGACCACGCGGCGATCTTCCTGCTCATCGCGGGTTCCTACACGCCGTACTGCGTGCTCGCCCTCGATGGCGCATGGAGAGTGTGGATGCTTGTCGCGATCTGGGTCGGGGCCGGACTCGGCATCCTCGTGAAGCTCTATCGCGTCGATCTCCACGTGCTTTCCGGCGTGATGTACCTCGGGCTCGGGTGGGCCGCGGTCATCCCGTTCGCGCAGTTCGCTCGGGCGCTGAGCCCTGCCGCCTTGATACTCACCGTCGCGGGAGGGCTCCTGTACTCGTTGGGCGCTCTCGCGTTGGCGCTCCACCGGCCGAAGCTCTTCCCACAGACGTTCGGCTATCACGAGGTCTGGCACGCGGCGACCGCTGCGGCAGCGGCCTGTCACTTCGTCGCGGTGCTCCTGATCCTGATCGACGCCTGAGTTCGCGGGATCTGGGAGCGGGTCCTCGCTCGAGGCGCGGTGCGCGAAGCCGGACTGGTCCTACGCGTTCGCGGGATTGCCGTTGCCGTTGCCACCGCCGTTGCCGTTGCCACCGCCGTTGCCGTTGCCACCGCCGTTGCCGTTGCCACCGCCGTTGCCACCGCCGTTGCCACCGCCGTTGCCACCGCCGTTGCCACCGCCGGAATCGCCTTCGACCGGGTCCACAGGCTCCACGGGATCGACGGGGTCCACAGGGTCCACAGGGTCAACGGGATCAATGGGGTCAACGGGATCGACCGGGTCAACGGGATCGACCGGGTCAACGGGATCGACCGGGTCAACGGGATCGACCGGGTCGCCGCCGTTGCCGTTGCCACCGCCGCCGTTGCCCCCGTTGCCGTTCCCACCGCCGCCGTTGCCGTTGCCACCGCCGCCGTTGCCGTTCCCACCGCCGTTGCCACCGCCGTTGCCGTTGCCACCGCCGTTCCCACCGCCGTTCCCACCGCCGTTCCCACCGCCGTTCCCACCGCCGTTGCCGTTCCCACCTCCGTTCCCACCACCGCCGTTGCCACCGCTGCCACCGCCGTCGGGGACCTCATCAGTCCCACCGTTGTCGGCGCCTCCGTCAGTGCCACCGGGCTCGCCGCCGCCGCCACCAGGCTCGCCGCTGGCACCATCGTTCCCGTTCTCGGCACTGTTCCCCTTCTCGGCGCCGTTGCCGGGCTCACCCTTGTCGGAGTTCTCGGCGTCCGGTGCGTTCCCATCGCCCTGCTCGCCGTCGGAGCCTTCCACGCCGCTCTCGTTGCCGTCGTCGCCACCGATCGCGCCGCCGTTCCCGCGACCGATCAGATCCCCGTCGGGGAAGTTCTCGTGGATACCTGCGTCGCCTTCGTCATCGGATAGGGAACCCGAGCTGAGGGGGTCTCCTTCCGGTGGGTCCAACGGTTGATCCGTCGTCGGCGTGAGCGGGACGGACGACGCCGTGATGCGCTCGCGGGAGGGGACGAAGACCGCCAAGGCATCCGAGGCGAAGTCACGCGCGGTGTCCGGCAGGTGACCCGTCATCGCGAGGCTGCTGCCCGCCGTGATCACGATCGTCGCGATCGCGACCGCGGCTCGCGTGAGCGGGCGATGGATCGGCCGGCGCCGCGGAAGAGGGATGTCGTCCCGAGCCGCACGCACCGCTACCGCCATCGATGCCACCGTCGTGTGCTCGGCCCAGAGCTCTCCGGGAAGGGGATCCCCGGCGACGTCTCGAAGGAGCTCGTCGAAATCGATCAGGTGACCGTCGTGGCTGCGCACCATGGCGCGGAGGAGTGACTTCCCGTCGTCGCGCGGAGTCGGATCCGTCATCGACCCACCTCCGCGATCTTGGCGGCGTCGGCATCCGCGTCGGCGCGAAGCAGCCGCAACGCGTCCATCTCGAGGAGCCGGACGGCTCCCGTCTCCTGCCCCGTGATCAACGCGACGTCGTCCACTTCGAGGTGTCCGAGCGCTCTGAGGAGAAGGACGTCCGCATGACCGGAAGGGAGCGCGGCGACCTTGGCCAACGAGTCCGACATCGCTGCCTGAGCGTCCTCGTCCACTTCGACCTCGATGGGATCCGCGACCTCACCGTCTTCCAGGGGTCGGCGAGCCAGGTCGAACAACCAGCGCCGGAATGCGACTTCGTCGCCGGAGAAGTGCTGGAGTCCGCCGGCCACCTGCATCCACACCTGCTCCGCGGCGTCCTCCGGAGCGTGAGCGCCACGGGCCCGGAGGTAACGCAGCACCGCCGGGTGGAACTCTCGATAGAGGAGACCGATGGCCCACTCCACGCCTGTCGCCGCGGCCGTCATCACCGTCTCGAATCGCTCGCCTCGCAGACGTGGCGCCACCGCGGTCGGCCTGATGGTTGCCGCCTCTTCATCGGCCGGCGCGAGATCGAGGTCCCTCGCCGGCATCGGTGCCGGCAGCGCGAGGATCGGGTCCTTCTCGAGGCGGAACGAGAACCGGGAGCCTTCGCCCACACGACTCTCGACGTCGAGCCGGGACCCGTGGAGCTCGAGGATCTCGGAGACCACCGCCAGTCCGAGGCCGGTTCCGCGCGTGGAGCGAGTGTGCACGTCGCCCCCGCGGAAGAACCGCTCACCGATCCGTGCGACTTCACTCTCGGGGATGCCGGGGCCATCGTCGCTCACCGCCACGATCACGTGGTCCGGGCCGTCCTCACGTGCGCTCACGATCACGCGGCTGCCCGTCGGTGTGTACTTCGAGGCGTTCGAGAGCAGGTTCTCCACGATCCGTTCGATCAGGCCGGGATCGGCTTGCGTGGACACTCCGGATGCGACATCCAGCTCGACCCGATGGCCCTCCAACAATGAGGCGAGCCGGTCGACGATCTCCGGCAGGAGCTTCGACAGATCGATCTCCCTCGTGTCCGGACGGAGCTGTCCCGCTTCGAGCTTCGAGAAGTCCAGGAGCTGTCCGATGACGTGATCGAGCGTGGCCGCGTTGGCGTTCAAACGCGTCAAGAAGTCGGTGCGGATCTCGTCGTCGATGGTCTCCCATTGGTGCTCCAGCGTGCGGCCCATCCCCGTGATGACGGTCAGCGGGGTTCGAAGCTCGTGCGAGACGGTCGAGAGGAAGTCGTTCTTCATCCGGTCGAGATCCGCCAGGCGCTGGATCACCTGTCGCTGCTCTTCGAAGCGACGGACGTTCTCCAAGGCCAGGCTCGCCTGCGACGCGAGCATCCGGAAGACCTCGACGTCTTGCTCCTTGGGACCGGGTTCTACCTCCGAACCGACGACGAGCACGGCTGCCACGCCGTCGCTGACCTTGATGGGAACCGCCGCGCCGAACATCGGGAGCCTACGCTTCCGCCCACGGAACACCGCGAACTCTCCTGATTCTGCTGTGGCAACAACGACCTCCGGGATCGTTGCTTCCGGAGCGGACGACTCCGGCACCGTGTGCCAGCCGTCGACATCACGAACGAAGACGCGGGCGAACGGGAAGCCCAGACCTGCGACCGCCTCGATCGTCGTTTCGAGGACCTGATCCGCATCGACCGTCGAACTGCTCATGTCCCTCGCGGCTGCGGAGACCGTCGCGAGGAGCGCCCACCGTCGATCGGCCTCGGCCCGCGCGTCCCAGGCCGCGCGGACCTGGACGCGGATCTCCTGGACGAGGAATCCCGCCAGGAACGTGAGGACGGACAGCACCACCAAGGGGAGGGGACCCTGATCGGCGGCACGAAGCGCGAGACCGTAGCCGACGAGCGTCATGGCGAGCAGCGCGACCTGTCCTCTCGGAGGGAAGGCGACGGCGAAGAACACCGTCGTGAGTGCGTAGAGGAGAACGAGTGGCGATCTCGCGCCCCCGGTCGCCCAGACACCGACGGTGACCATGGCGAGGGCCGTCACGGCCCACACGGCGAGCAGATTCATCCCTGTCCGAGTTGCCAGGAGCCGATCCCACGGCAACAGCGTCGCGAGTGCAGCAGCGACGGCGAGCCCGGTCAGGGCCAACCCCCATCCGCCGAGGTCCACGCGAGCTCTCGCCGCGAGGACGAACATCGCGGCGGCGGCGAGCGGGGCGAGGAGCGTCACCCGCATGCCGACGCGGAGCGTGCGGAACTCGATCGGCAGGGGACCACCGGGCACGCCCTCTTCTTTCGCTCGGGGCGCGCCTGCCGGTTCGCGATGATCTGGCTTGCGGTGGGTGACGCCGGGTGAAGCTTCCGTCATCTGGGTTGCCTCCGAACGGCGGACTCAGGGGCGGCACCCCCTGCGGTCCGCTGTAGGACGCAGGGTTCGATGACCGTAGCCGTGCGGCCGTCGGTAGTTCATCCGTCGGTCGTTCATTTCGGGGGGTGGGCCGGGCCCCCGCTGAAGAGACCATCGACCTAGGAAGGGCTCGTCGGCGAGCTCGGTTGAGGCGTGCTCGCGACCCCGGGAGAGGATTACCCGATCGGTTGTGCCAGGTTCTCGGCGCTCTCCTGGGAGATGCCGAGGCGTTCCGCGAGGTCGGGCGTCTTCTGGTCGAGGAGCTTCTGGATCGATTCCTTCGACAATCCGAGTTGCTGTCGGATCGTCTCTGCCGAGGTCCCGGACTGCGTCGCTTCGTCGAGCTGCTTCTCGATCATCTGTTGACGGCGCTCGGCGACCTCCTCGAGCAGGACCAGTTTCTCGATCTCCTCGCGGAGCAGGTCGATGTCCATCGCGGATCCTTCCATCGATCAGGCCTCGTACTTGAACGAGATGTTCACGCGCGCTCGGTAGCTGGTCACCTTGCCGTCCTCGATCGTGACGTCGAACTTCACGACCTCGCCGACGCGGAGGTCCCGGAGGGTCTTGGCCGCGGTCTCCACGGCATTCTTGGCCGCTTCCTCCCACGAGGTGGCGCTGGTGCCGATCACCTCGGTGACCCGATACACGCTGTCGCTCATCTGGTCCTCCCTCTTGCCGGGCCAGTTCCCGCCACCCCTGCCGTGGCCCGCACAGGCTATCGTGCTCGCGTGGTTCGTGTGGTGCCCCTCTTGGTGGCAACGGTCCTCGCCCTCGTGATCCTCACCTGGCTCGCCAGGTGGATACGGGCCTCGGCGGCCCGGCGGCCGATCCGACGCGGCAGCCGCCGGATCGGGGGCTACGAGTTCGAAGCCCGAAGCGACCAGGCGAAACGCCGGCTCAAGGGCGTCGCCGGGCCGGCCGAGCGTCGGGATGAGATCGTGGAGTTCATCGACACCCATGAGGGCGTGGAGGCCTACATGGAGCCGAAGACCGTCGTGAGCCCCAAGTCGGTGGTCCTGATCGACGCGGCGGGTGAGTGGCGCCGCTTCGATCTCAAGGAAGACGCCTACCTGCGACGGCTCTCGGCGGAACGGACGCTGCCGATCTTCGATGCCGCGCTGACCGGCTACCCGCCGAGGATGCGCCGGCGCTCGGGACCCACCGGCTAGGGCCACAGCTCGAGCCGAGGGCACTCCCGCGCCTATTCGGGCGTACGCTTCGGGGATGAAGGTGCGCCGCCGCGCCGTCCTGATCGCGATGGCCGCGCTCGTCGCCGCGTGCACGAGGAGCGCACCCGACGGACCCACCGGGGCCTTGCCGTCCCTAAGCGCCTTCCCCGGCAGCGTCACGGGCGATCTGCTCGTGCTGATGGACGACGGGAGCATCCTCACGGTGCGTCGCGACGGCGACGCAGCGGTCCGCCTCCGCGGAGAAGACGATCTGGACCTCGAGACTCGCCAGCCGGTGTGGTCGCCGGACGGCGCACGGGTGGCGTGGGTGGAGATCGGCACGGCGGCCCCGTCAGCTTCTTCGACGCTCGTGACGAGTCGTCCGGACGGTTCCAGTCGTCGTGAGGTCGTCGTGGACGCCGGCACCTTCTTCCTGCAGTGGGACCCGACATCGTCGAGGCTCGCCTACCTGGGGAGCTTCCGCGGGGCGGTCGGGATGGGGGTCGCGGACACAGGCGCCGACGGGGGACCGGTCGCGACGACGCTCGGCGCCGGGCAGCCCTTCTACCTCTCGTGGGCGCCAGAGGGCGACCAGCTTCTGATCCATGTCGGCTCGGACACGCTCGGGACGCTCGACCTCGCGGGTGGTCCCCTCGAGCCGATCGAGGAACGGCCCGGGGTGTTCCACGCACCCGTGTGGCTAGAGGACGGGCGATTCGTGTACGCGGTGCACGACGGCGACGAGCAACTGTTGGTCGTGCGCGGTGACGGCCGGCCGAGAGAGCTCGTCCGATTCCGGGGTGCGATCGAGTTCGTGGTCAGCCCGGACGGCAGCAGGATCGCGTATCGGGTGGACGCGGGCGAAGGCTTCGGCACGGTGTCGGTGATCGGCATCGATTCGGCGCGAAGACGCTCCGCTTCCGATCTTCCGACCTCTGCGTTCCATTGGAGTCCCGACGGGAGACGATTGTTGTTGATGACACCGGCGGAAGGGGACGACCCCACCACGCATCGCTGGCTCGTCTGGGACGGGAAGGACACGAGCGCCATCGGACCGGCCTTCGTTCCCAGCCCGACCTACCTGCGTGACTACATGCCCTTCTTCGGGCAATTCGCGCAGACGATGACGCTCTGGTCACCCGACGGGCGATCGTTCGCGTTCCCCGGCTTGATCGGCGATCGAGCCGGGATCTGGGTACAGGATCTGGATGCCGAAGATCCCGCGTTCGTCGTCGAAGACGGATCCGTCGTCGCCTGGTCGCCGGTGGGCACTCCGTAGACTCGCGGGATGCGCGAGGAGATCACGCTCTACGAAGAGGTCGGCGGCATGCCGTTCTTCGAGCGCCTGATCGAGGTCTTCTATGAGGGCGTCGCGAACGACGCGGTACTGCGTCCCCTCTATCCCGAGAACCTCGAGCCTTCCACGCGTCATCTGACCTTGTTCCTCGCGCAGTACTGGGGCGGGCCCACGACCTATGACGCCGAGCGCGGGCACCCTCGCCTCCGGATGCGGCATGCGCCGTTCACGGTCGGGCCGAGGGAGCGGGATCGATGGCTGATCCACATGCGGGCCGCCGTGGATGCTATGGAATCTCCGGAGCCGGTTCGGCGAGCGCTCCTCGAGTATTTCGAGATGGCTGCCGAGGCGATGCGGAACCGGGACTGAGAGTACTTCGGCCAGTCGCTACGCGAGGAGATATCGGCGGGAGAGTGGCACCTCGGCGACCGGGTCGCTCCGGAGCACCTGCCCGTCCAGGGTCACGGTCCCGTCCTCAGGTGAGACGTCGATCTCCGGCACCGTCCGGTTGCGAGCGAGATCCTCGCGGCGGATCGAGCGCGTCCCGCGCACCGCGACGAGCCGCCGCCGGGTACCGAGCGTCCTCGCGATCCCGGCATCCAACGCGGCCGCGGAGACGAACGTGGTCGACAGCGCCGCCGGGGCCACGCCCGTCGCGCCCCAGTCGGGCCCGTACCGAGTGGGCTGGGCTCCGTGGACGCTGGCGTTGCCCTCGCCTATCGCGCCCCATGCCACCACACCTCCCTTGAAGACCATCACCGGCTTGACGCCGAAGGAGGACGCCTCCCACAGGACGAGGTCGGCGAGCCGCCCCGGGGCGAGCGAGCCGACCTCGTCCGAGATGCCGTGGACACGCGCCGGTTCCTCGGTCACCTTCGCCAGATAGCGAAGGACTCGATCGTTGTCATCGTCCGTCTTCGCTCCCTGCGCGGACTTCATCGCATGGGCGAGCTGGAACGTCCTGCGGACGGTCTCGCCGATCCGTCCCATGCCCTGGGAGTCCGAGTTCACGATCGAGATCGCCCCGAGGTCGTGCAGCGGCCCCTCGGCCTCCATCGTCGCGGGATGGACCAGCTCGCGAGCCGCCACCACGTCGTCGGGCAGCGCGGGGTTGCCTTCGTGGACGATCAGCTTCATGTCGAGCTGCTCGGCGGCGGTCGAGGACCCGTAGGGGATCGTCGGCGTGGTCGAGGAGCAGAAGACGTTCGGCTCCCGCACGATCCCGATCAGGTCGGGGATGTGGCCGCCGCCGGAGCCCTCCACGTGGTACGCGTGGATCGCCCGTCCCGCGATCGCCTCGACCGTGTCCCGGAGCTCGCACGACTCGTTGAGTCCGTCGGTATGCAAACAGACTTGGACGTCGTGCGCGTCGGCGGCTCGGAGCACCTCGTCGATCACCTCGGGGTAGGCGCCCCAGTCCTCGTGGATCTTCAGACCGACGCCGCCGGCCTCGATCGCCGCCTCGAGCTGCCCCGGGACACCGGTCCGCGCGGAGGGCTGGAGCCCGACGTTCAGGGGGAGATGCTCGAAGGCCTCGAGGGTTCGGAGCATCCGCCACGGGGGCTCTTCGAACCCCGCGGTGATGAGGGTCGTCACGCCGGCGGACAGCGCGACGGGGATGAGACGCGGGGAGAGCAGGTGCACATGGGAATCGACGGCTCCCGGCGTGGCGATCAACCCGTGACACGGGACCGGCCACGTGTTCGGCCCGATCGTGAGGTCCACGCCGTCGGTGATGTCGGGGTTCCCCGCACGCCCGATCCCAGCGATCCGTCCGTCCTTGATCCCGATGTCCGCCTTCAGGACCCCGAGCATCGGATCCAGCACGACCGCGCTCGCGACGATCGTGTCGAGTTCGCTTTCGGTGGTCGCGCGGTCGTGCTGGGCGAGCCCGGAGCGCCAGTTCTTCGCGTAGCCCCAGAGCGCCTGGTCGGCGGGGTCGGTGAGGTCACGTTCGATCCGGATCCAGAGGTCGGTGTCGCCGAGGCGGACACGGTCGCCGGCGGTCGGCCCGTGTCGTGTCGCGTGCTCGGCGCGCGAGTACCGCTCCGGCACGCGGCTAGGCCCCCGCCCCTCCGTACCGGACCAGGTCGACCTCATGCGCTTCGCCGGGCGCCCACCGAAGTGAGTCGCCGGCGGGCAGGTCCAGCCGGAACCCTTCGGCCCTCGTCCGATCGAATTCGAGGTGCTCGTTGGTGCGCCAGAACGGGAAGTGCGAAGACACGCGGATCGGATGCTCACCCCGGTTGGTGACGCGCAGGTGGATCCGGTCACGACCGGGTGCGAGCTCGATCTCGCCCTCGCCGAAGCGGATCGCGCCGGGGCCTTCGCCCGCCGGGCCGAACGGCTCCCGCAGAACCACGAGGCGCGAGCCCTCCTCGAGGAGGACCTCCACACGGATCTCGGGCACGATGCCCGCGACGCCGTCCATCACTTGATCGGGGCGCACGACGTCGCGGCCTGCCGCGGCGACCCCGTCGAAGGACGCACCGCCGCGGCCGGCCGCGTGCATCTCGTCGCACACGAGGGCGACCGCCTCGGGAGCGTTCAGCCGCAGGCCTTTCGCGAGCGTCGCCCGCGCGAGCTGGGCGGCCGTGAAGACCCGGAGGCGTTCCTCCTCGGTGGGGGTCAACTGCACGCGGCGAGCGTACCCTCGGTCGCGATGTCGCGCTCCCCAGAAGAACCACGGTCGGAGAAGCCCGAGAGGGACGAGGAGGCGCGCGCTCCCACCTTCCGGGAGGCTTCGCGCTTCTGGATCTGGCTCGGCTTCGTGAACTTCGGCGGGCCCGCCGGTCAGATCTCTCTGATGCACGAGGAGCTCGTCGCGCGCCGGCGGTGGATCGACGAGGGTCGGTTCCTGCACGCGCTCAGCTATTGCATGCTCCTCCCCGGACCGGAAGCGATGCAGCTGGCCACCTACGTCGGGTGGCTCCTCCATCGGATCCGAGGGGGTCTCGTCGCGGGGATCGCGTTCGTGCTCCCGAGCTTCTTCCTGCTCATGGCGCTCTCCTGGGTCTTCGTCACGCACGGCGATCTCCGGTGGGTGGCGGGGGCGTTCGCAGGTCTGGCCGCCGCGGTGGTCGCGATCGTCGCTCAGGCGACCGTCCGGCTGGGCCGCACCGCGCTCGCGAACGGGCTCATGGTCGGCGTGGCGGTCGTCTCGTTCGTGGCGATCTTCGTCCTCGACGTCCCCTTCCCGATCGTGGTGGCGGGCGCGGTCATCTTCGGGCTGGTCGGCGGGAGCATCCGGCCCTCGCTGTTCGAGGTCGGCGTCGGGCGCGAGCTGGAGGAGCGTGCGTCCGCATCGGTGGTGGGGCGACTCGAGACGCCGGCTCCCACCTTGCGGCGGAGTCTCGTGGTCATGATCGTGGGGCTCGCCGCGTGGCTGGTTCCGATCGCGGCGGTCGCGCTGTGGAGACAGGACGCCGGCACGCTGACCGACATGGGGTGGTTCTTCTCGAAGGCCGCCCTGGTCACCTTCGGAGGCGCCTACGCGGTGCTCGCCTACGTCGACCAGGCGGCCGTCGGGACGTTCGGCTGGCTCCGGCCCGGTCAGATGGCGGTGGGCCTCGGGCTCGCGGAGTCCACTCCCGGCCCGCTGATCATGGTCCTCGAGTTCGTCGGGTTCGTCGGCGCCTATCAACATCCGGGCGGGCTCCCGCCGATCGTCGCGGGCATCCTCGGCGCGACCGTCGCGGTGTGGGCGACGTTCGCCCCGTGTTTCCTCTGGGTCTTCCTCGGCGGACCCTACGTCGAGCGGATCCGCGGCAACGTGCGGCTCGCTTCCGCGCTGCAAACGGTGATGGCGGCGGTCGTCGGCGTCATCGCCAACCTCGCGGTGTCCTTCGGCATCGTGACCCTCTTCGGTGAGGTCCGGACCGTGCGGTTCCTGGGCGGCGAGTTCGCCGCTCCCGTCTGGACCGAGGTCGACCCCTTCGCGGTGGCGGTCGCCGCGGTGGCGTTCGTGGGCCTGTGGCGCTATCGGTGGAAGGTCGCGCCGGTGATCGTCGGCAGCGCCGCGGCCGGGCTCGTGATCAAGGGGCTGCTGTAGGAGCCCGTCGATCCCGCCGGAGCAGGACGGCGGCGCCGGCGATGGAGACGAGCGCGAACGAGAACCATTGGAGCGCGTAGGACAGGTGCGGCCCCTCGGAGAGCTCTTCGGGAGGGACCGGCACCGGCAGCGGTGAGGGCGGTGGGTCCTGGTCTCGGAGCTGGATCGCGAATGGCGCCAACTCGAACGGGAGACGATCGCCGATCCCAGAGATGTCCAGCGTTCGGACGATGCCGTTACCGTCCGGCCTGCTTTTCCCGCGGCTCTCCGGCGCGAGGAGCCAGCCCTCAACGACCACGTCCCGAACCGTCGGCGCGGCTTCCGGGACGGGAGCGCTCTCGATCGAGAACGGCACCCAGCCGCGGACGACCAGCACCCCAGACCCGTCATCGAGAGCCAGAGGAGTGACGACGTGATGTCCGGGTTCCCCCTCGAGTGATCGCCCGTAGAGGAGGACCTCGCCCTCGAGGTCATAGGTGCCTTCCACGACGACGGAGCGGAACGGCGACAGCACCCCGATCTCTTCCGCGGTGCGGACCTCGGCCGGGGGCGCGGATCGTCCGACTCGGATCTCCACGTTCAGCGCCCGTCGGTCCGCGAGCCGCTGTAGCTGCCAGAACCCGAGGGCGATGCAGGCTGCCGACACGACCGACGCGATCGCGACGATCGCCACGCGACGCCGGCGAGACCGACCCATCGGACGGGCGTTAGGGCCCCTTCGCCTCCTGGATCACGTTCCCACCGTCGATCACGAACGCCTGTCCGGTCAGGTAGCTCGCTCGATCCGACGCGAGGAAGGCGATCAACTCTCCGACCTCCTCGGGGGTCCCCGAGCGGCCCAGCGGCGTGTGCAGCCCCGCCACGTGCTCTTGTGCGGTCTGCGAGCCCGTGGCGATCCACCCCGGGAGGACGCTGTTCACGGTGACACCGCTCCGGGCCACCTCGATGGCCAGGCCACGCATCAGGCCGTCCATCCCAGCTTTGGCCGCCGTGTACCCGGTGGATCCGATCGTGGTCGCCACCCCTCCCGTCACCGAAGAGACCATGACGACCCGCCCCCAGCCGCGTTCCACCATCCCGGGCAATACGGCCTTGGTCACGTTGAAGGCCGTGCCGAGATTCAGGGCGAGATCGCGATCCCAGAACGCGTCATCCATCTCGAGGAACTCGCGATCCTCCCAGCCTTCCATGTCGACGGTCACCATCCCGGCGTTGTTCACGAGGATGTCGATCCTCCCGAACCGCTCGAGGATCCCGTCCACCATCGCTCGCACCTGTTCGCGGTCCGTGAGATCGGCGACGAACCCGGCAGCCTCGGATCCGGCGTCGGTCAATTCCGCCGACCGCTCATGGATCCGGTCGGTCGTGGATCCGATCGCGAGCGCCGCTCCCTCCCGCCCGAGGATCTTCGCCGTGGCGAATCCGATCCCCGTGGGACTCCCCGCGCCCGTCACGAGGGCCACCCGTCCGTCGGCTTCTCCCTGCACGGTGCGAGCGTATCCGGTGTTCGCGCCGCGAGAACGGGAAGCATCGACTAGGCTTCCGCGCCCATGGATCCCGCCCGTCCGTTGCTCGAGATCCAAGATGTCGACACCGCGATCGATCGGCTGATGGCACGGATGCGAACGCTCGAGGCGGGTGAGGATTCGGCGACTGCCCTCGCCGAAGCGAACGAGGCGGAGCGCATGATGGGGGAGCTCCGCCTACGACTGGACGAGCTCTCTCGAGACCAGATGCGTTTCGAGCACGAGATCGATTCGATGTCGCAGAAGGCCACCGCCGAGGAGCGGCGCCTGTACGACGGATCGGTCGCGAACGCACGGGAGCTGGATTCGATCACCCATGAGGTCGACAACCTGAAGAAGCGTCGGACCGACCGAGAGGACGAGCTGCTCGCGCTGATGGAGATTCGGGAAGAGCTCGAGAGCCAGGAGCGGGCCGCGGCCGAACGTTCTGAGGCTCTCCGCGCACGGGTGGCAGAGGTGGGGAGCGTCGCCGCGGACGAGCTGGAGAAGCTGCACACCGAGCTGAAAGAGCGAACCGAGGCGAGGGACACGCTGGCGAAGACGGTCGACCCCGAGTTCCTCGAGCTCTATGAAGACCTTCGTCCTCAGAAGAAGGGCGTTGCCGCGGTGGCGCTGATCGATGGCGTCTGCCAGGGGTGCCACGAGCAGCTCTCGTCCGTCTATGTCGATCGGTTGAAGCGTGTCGAGGGCCCGAAGAGGTGCGAGCACTGCCGGCGGATCCTGGTCACCTGATCGTCGCCTGCGACGGCGCCTCCCGCGGGAACCCGGGTCCCGCCGGTATCGGCGTGGAGATCACGAACGAGGACGGCGAGGTGCTGGCCGAGATCGCGCAGGGCATCGGCGAAACGACGAACAACGTGGCGGAGTACACGGCGGTGGTCGAGGGCCTCGCGCGGGCGGGAGAGCTCGGTGCGAGAACCGTGACGCTCAGATCGGACAGCCTGCTCCTGATCAGCCAGCTCACCGGCCGCTTCCGCGTGAAGGCGCCGCACCTGCAGCCGCTCCATCGCCGGGCTCGGAGCATCGCCGCCGGCTTCGATCGGGTCTCCTTCGAACACGTCCCGCGAGAGGAGAACGTCGAGGCCGATCGCCTGGCGAACGAGGGCGTCGACCGATGGCTCGCGGGGGAGCGTTAGGCCGCAGGGCTGGGAGAGGGCGTCTCGGGCTCAGCGACCTGGGGCACGCCGAACACGAATCCTGTCGCCTCGCCGTCGGGTCCCGCGACGGCGACCTGGAGATCCAGCTCCCCGGCGGTGGCGGGCGGGGCCACGAAGCTGACGATGCCTTCGGCCGACTCGCCGGGCGAGATCGGGCTCGGGAACGTGACGAGGGGTCGTTCCGAGCTCGCGAGATCCTCCTGCGCGGTGAGCAACGCCGTGAGACCCGGCAGGACGCGCAACGGGCGCTCGGTGTCGTTCGTGACCTGGATCCCGAACTGCCATCGCTCGAGCTGCACGAGGTTCCGGATCTCCACCGTCACGCCCCTCCGCCGCTCGCGCGCGCCGTCGAACACCTGGAAGAACTCATCCAGCCGGAGCCCGTCGCGAACGAAGTTGATAACGCGGAAGGCTCCGTCCTCTCCTTGGATCATCACGACCATCCCATCCATCGACCGCTGGATCGGTGCGATCTCCTCGCCGGTCTCGTCGGTGAGCCCGAAGGTGATGGTCGCACGCACGATCACGCCGTAGGCGACGAGATCGTCGAGCGAGCCGTCTTCGGCCCGTACCGGGGAGGCTGCGCCCAAGTGGCCGAGCTGCAGGCTGCCCTCGATCGTGCCAGGGAACGCGGCGTTCTGCACGCCGACCCAATGCGCCCATTCTCGAGCGAGCGAACCCTCCACGAGCGGCCTGAGGGCTCGTCCGGCGTCGGCGGCCGAGCCCGCGTAGGCGCGGAGGAACGCATGCGCGACCGAGCGGGCCTGTCCCGAGATCCGAAGATCGTCGAGCGCGAGGATCTGCTGGCTCGCGGGGTGCTCCGGGCCCTGCGGCTCGAGCGTCCGTGAGCACGCGGCCGCGGCCGCGGCGACGATCACGAGGCTGGCTGCGATCCGACGCATCGAAGAGAACCCATCGTACGCAGTACCCTTGTAGCTGGAGGAGCCGGCCGGGCGGCCGCGGCCGCGCTTCGCGCGCGGTCGAGGAAAGTCCGGACTCCACAGGGCAGGGTGCTGGGGCGACTCAGGCGGGGGCGACCTCGCGAAGGCGCAACAGAGAGAAGACCGCCCCCCGGTTCTCGGGGGGTAAGGGTGAAACGGTGCGGTAAGAGCGCACCAGCGGCGCGGGCGACCGCGCCGGCTCGGCAAGCCCCACCCGGAGCAAGGCCAAGCAGGCAGCGTTCGAGGGTGGCCCGCCCGAGCTGCCGGGTAGGCCGCACGGCGCGGGAGAACCGCGACGCGGCCGCGCGGCGGGGAGACCCGCCTGCGCGCCGAGAGAGATGGCCGCCACCGGGACTTCGGTCCCGGTACAGGATCCGGCTTACAGGCCGGCTCCTCCACTTCCTCTATCGGGGCTACGTTCGCTCGTTCCTCGCTCACTGCTTGAGCCCCGAACCCGTTCTCTCGGGGCTACGTTCGCTCGTTCCTCGCTCACTGCTTGAGCCCCGAACCCGTTCTCTCGGGGCTACGTTCGCTCGTTCCTCGCTCACTGCTTGAGCCCCGAACCCGTTCTCTCGGGGCTACGTTCGCTCGTTCCTCGCTCACTGCTTGAGCCCCGGACCCCGTTCTCTCGGGGCTACGTTCGCTCGTTCCTCGCTCACTGCTTGAGCCCCGAACCCGCGTCCTTCTCGTGTAGCGTCCTCGTGATGGACATCGAGAAGCTCCGGTCGATCCCGATGTTCGCCGGACTCTCTGATCATGGGCTGGAGCGGGTCGCCGAGCTCTCGACCGAGTTCGAGGAGCCGGCGGGATGGGTCCTCGTCGAGGTGGGTCAACCTGGCTCCGGGATGTTCGTGCTTGAGGAGGGAACCGTCGAGGTCCAGACCCCCGATGGTCGCGGATGGGAGCTCGGGCCCGGGGACTTCTTCGGCGAGCTCGCGCTGCTCACCGACCATCCACGGATCGCGCGTATCCGCGCGAAGACGCCGGTCCGGTGCCTCGCGATCTCTCGGACGGACTTCTCGAAGCTGCTCCAAGAGGAGCCGGAGATCGCCGTCGCGATGCTCCCGACGCTCGCCCAGCGGATCGACTCACCCCACTGATCAGGGCTGGCACGAATCGAACATACGTTCTATCCTGTCTCTCCCATGGATCAGCTCTTCGAGATCGCCCGGAAGACCTTCGACACGCCTGAGTTCCGGGGGATCACCTTCATCGAGTCAGAGGCGAAGTCGATCATCAACCGCGTGCCGGGCGGGGCGCTGCCCTTCGACTGGACGATCAATCCCTACCGAGGATGCTCGCATGCCTGTACGTACTGCTTCGCTCGGCCGACACACACCTACCTCGACATGAACGCGGGCCGGGACTTCGAGACGAAGATCGTCGTCAAGGTGAACGCGCCCGACGTGTTGCGACGCGAGCTTGCGGCGAAGCGATGGAAGGGCGAGCACATCGCGATGGGGACCGGCACCGACCCCTACCAGCGAGCGGAAGGCCGGTACAGGCTGATGCGGGGCATCATGGAAGCCCTGATCGACCATCGGAACCCTTTCTCGATCCTCACGAAGGGAACGTTGATCCTGCGGGACCTCGATCTACTCCAACGAGCGGCCGAGGTCGCGCCGGTCTCCGCGGCGTTCTCGATCGGGACGCTGGACGAGCAGGTCTGGCGGGAGACGGAACCCGGCACTCCTCATCCGAAGGCTCGGATCGAGGCCATCCGGACGTTGACGGAAGCCGGCATCCCGACCGGGGTCCTGATGGCCCCGATCCTGCCAGGGATCTCCGACCGCCCCGAACAGCTTCGGGCCGTGGTGGGGGCAGCGATCCATGCGGGAGCGACCCATGTCTCGCCGATCCTGCTGCATCTCAGACCGGGCGTTCGAGAGGAGTTCCTTCCGTGGCTCGAGACGGAGCATCCGGACCTCGTCGAGCGCTACCTGGAGACGTACCGGCAGCCGTACGGGCCGAAGGCGATGCGAGAGTCGCTCGATCAGCAGGTGTCCTCGATGGTCGCCGCTGCGGGGGGCGTTCGTCGAGGGGTAGAGCCGGCGCGCCGGTTCTTCCGGCGGGATCGATGGTCTCGCGTGGAGGAGCAGGCGTCGGAGCAGCTCCGTCTCCTCTGACCATCACGCCGCCGTCGGGCAACCCTCAGCCGCGACGTTCAGCTCCGAGGTGGCATCGGCGCCGGGAAAGTTAGGGACCTGGAGTCACCTGGACTCGGATCTCGCCGACCACGGCGCCGAGTCCTGGGAAGGTCTCGGTGAACGTGCACAACACCAACCGCTCGCGGTTGATGCCGGGCGCGAGGCTGAACTCCAAGACTTCCCCGGTGCTCAGCACGGTGATGCGACTGTCACGGATCACGACGACCTTCGAAGCGTCGACGACGTGAAGCGGGAGACCGGCGCTGCGGAGCACGGCAGTGATCGTGATGTCGCCGACGGGTGCATCGCAGTGAAGATCCGTCGTGTCCGTGTTGGCGTTGGTGGGATCGGCCCAGGCCGGGGCGGTCGTGGCGAGGATCAGGACGAGGATGCACAGGATCGTCCAAGAGCGTCTCATCGGGCTCCCTTTCTGCGCGGGCAGACAGATCGACTCTCTGAACGGTAGTGCGCTCCCTCGCCCGGCCAACATCCATCCGGCGTAATTCGGGTACGTGCGCATCCCGATCCCGTGCAGGTGGATCTTCTACCCTCGCGAGGGGTCTCCGGTTACCCGCTACGCCGGGCCGCGACGCCGGCCTCGACCGCGCGCTTCAGCTGTTTCCCTGCGTGGTAGCTGGACCTGACCAGGGGCCCTGCCTCGACGTGGGCGATCCCCATCTCCTCACCGATGCGCTTCCAGCGAGCGAACTCATCCGGATGTACCCAGCGGTCGACGGGTAGGTGGTACGTGGTCGGCTGCAGGTACTGGCCCATCGTGAGGATGTCGATGCCCGCGTCGCGGAGGTCGGCCATCGCGGCCGGCACCTCCTCGGGCCGTTCTCCCATGCCGAGGATCAGGTTCGACTTCGTGACCTGACCGGAGCGGCGCACCTTCGCGAAACGGAGCACGTCGAGCGTGCGGTCGTATCCGAACGCCGGCCGGATCCGGTCGTGCAGCCTGCGTACGGTCTCGAGGTTGTGTGCGAACACGTCCGGTTCCGCTTCGAGGACCGTCGCGATGTCCCGCTCGCCGCCCTTGAAGTCCGACGGCAGGACCTCGATGCCGATGCCGGGAACCGCTTCGCGCACGGTCCGGATCGCCGAGGCCCAGATGCGCGCCCCTCCGTCCTCCAAGTCGTCGCGAGCGACCCCCGTTAGTACGACGTAGCGCAGTCCCATCTCGCGGACGGCCTCGGCGATCCGCGCCGGCTCGTCCTCCTCGACCGGGTCCGGCTTCGCGGTCATCACGTCACAGAAGCCGCAGCGTCGCGTGCACTTCGATCCCAGGATCAGGAAGGTCGCCTCGCGCTCCTCCCAGCACTCGCGGATGTTCGGGCACATCGCCTCCTCGCAGACCGTGTGGAGGGACCGCTCGCGCATGATGTCCTTGAGGTCCTCGTAGTTGGGGCCCGAGACGAGACGAACCTTCAGCCAGGGAGGTTTCCTGCCGGCGACCGAGTCGACGTCGGGACCGTTCGTGACGCCGACGATGGGGAGGTGGAGGCGCCTCTTGTTCGGATTGTGGTCGGTCCCGCGCGCCACGCCTGTCATCGCTTCCGAGTGTAGCGAGCGTCCCGCTATGCGCGGGCGAGCTCGCGCATCCGCGCGTAGATCTGGTCCGGTTCCGGCTCCATGAAGAAGTGCTCGAGCGGCGCTGCGAACGGCATCGCCGGGATGTCGGGGCCGCCGATCCGTACGATCGGAGCGTCCAGATCGAACAGGGCCTGTTCCGCGATCGTGGACGCGATCTCCGCCCCGGCGCCGTAGGTCCGATTGTCCTCGTAGACGACCATGGCCTTCGAGGTCTTGCGGACCGAGTCGACGATCGTCTCGACATCGAGCGGCGCGAGTGTCCGCACGTCCACGACCTCGACGGAGACGTCCTCGTCCTCCTCGAGCCGCTGGGCGGCATCGAGGCAGAGATGGAGTGAGTACCCGTAGCTGACACAGGTCAGATCGTCGCCTTCACGCTTCACATCGGCGACGCCGATCGGCGTGAGGTAGGCCTCGTCGGCGACCTCACCCTTGATCGAGCGGTACGTCTTCTTGTGTTCGAGGAACAGGACCGGATCCGGGTCCTTGATCGCGCTCCGGAGCAGTCCCGCGGCGTCGGCCGGCGTGGACGGCATCACGACCTTGATCCCCGGGATGTGGGCGTAGAAGACCTCGATCGATTGCGAGTGATACAGGGCTCCGTGGATCCCACCGCCGTAGGGGGTTCGGATCACCATAGGCACGCCGAAGTCGCCGTTCGAGCGGTACCGGAGCCGGGCGGCCTCCGAGATCACCTGGTCGAACGCGGGGTGGATGAAGTCCGCGAACTGGATCTCGGCGATCGGGAGCAACCCGTGCAGTGCCATCCCGATCGCGACCCCGACGATGCCGGACTCGGCGAGGGGCGTGTCGATCACCCGTTGCTCGCCGAACTCCTCCATCCAACCCTCGGAGATCCGGAAAACGCCACCGCGGATGCCCACGTCCTCGCCCAGGAGGACGATCCGCTCGTCGTTCACCATCTCGTCGTGGAGCGCGTCGCGGATCGCGGTGACCACGTTCTTCTCGGTCACGGCTCTTCCTCCTCCTGGAAGACGTGGCGGAGGGCCGTGTCGGGATCGGGGTCGGGAGCGTCCCAGGCTGCCTTGATCGCCTCTTCGATCTCCTCCTTCGTCTCCGCGCGTAGCGTCTCGTCCTTCTCGTCGCCGAGGAGGTCGTGCTGTCGGAGGTATGCGCCGAACTGGACCAGCGGATCGTTGGCACGCGCCTCCTCGACCTCCTCCCGGCTCCGGTAGGACTTGTCGTCGTCATCCGAGGTGTGGGGCATGAACCGGTACGTCTTGCACTCGATCAACGTCGGGCCCTCCCCGGCACGCGCCCGATCGTGAGCCTTCTTCATCGCCCCGTAGCAGGCGAGCACGTCGTTCCCGTCGACGACGACCCCGGGGAAGCCGTAACCCTCCGCGCGCGAGGCCACATCCTTGATGGCCATCTGCTTCGACTGGGGGACGCTGATCGCGTACTGGTTGTTCTCGCAGACGAAGATCACGGGCAGCCGGTGGATACCGCTGAAGTTGAGCCCCTCGTGCCAATCGCCCTCGCTCGTGGCCCCGTCACCGAACCAACAGCCGACGACGGTGTCCTCCCGCCGGTACCTCGCGGCGAACGCGATGCCGGCCGCGTGCGGCACCTGGGTGGCGATCGGGGACGACCCGCTGATGATGCCCAGGCGCCTCGAACCCCAGTGCGCGGGCATCTGACGACCGCCCGAGGAAGGGTCCTCGGCCTTGGCGAAGACCCCGAGGAAGACCTCGTAGGGCGTCATGCCGGCAGTGAGGACGACCCCCAGGTCTCGGTAGTAGGGGAGCCAGATGTCGGTGCCGCGCCTCATCGCCCACGCGGTACCGATCTGGCATCCTTCGTGGCCGGCAGCCGGCACGACGAACGGCGCGCGGCCCATCCTGTTCTGCCGGAGGGCCGCCTCATCGAGCAACCGCGACGTGAGGAGCAGGCGGTACATCCTCAGGAGGTCGTCGTCGGAAAGTCCGAGCGCACTGTGTGGGGTTTCGGCTACCCGGGTGGACACACCGTCTCTCCTCGCACCGTCGTCGCAGGATAACAGCGACATTCTCCGTCGCGGTCGGAGTGCCGGAACAGCGGAGAGCCCAGGTGCGTTGTCACCCACGGGGTCGTCGTCGAGACTGACTGAGGAACCGCGAGACGTGAGGAGCAGGAAGGCAGCATGGCAACGTCACCGAATGTCGTAGAGGTCACCGACCAGAACTTCGAAGAGGTCGTCGTCAAAGGTTCGAAGGAGCGGCCGGTCGTGGTCGACATGTGGGCGGAGTGGTGCGGCCCCTGCCGCCAGCTGACGCCGACGCTCGAGAAGGTCGCCGAGGAGCGCGCCGGCGCCTTCCTCCTGGCGAAGCTCGACACCGACGCGAACCCGATGACGGCGACGGCGTTCGGTGTGCAGAGCATCCCGACCGTGATCGCCTTCAAGGACGGAGAGGCCGTGACCGGTTTCATCGGGGCCTACCCCGAGCCGGAGGTGAACAAGTTCATCGACACCATCCTGCCGACCGAGGCCGAGAAGAAGGCCGAGGAGGCTCGCTCCGTTGAGGAATCCGGCGACCTCGAAACCGCCGAGGAACGGTACCGGCAGGTGCTCGAGGACGATCCCGAGAACCGCGAGGCAGCGGTCGGGCTCGCCCGGATCCTGTTGGAGCGGGGCGAGCTCGACGAGGCCGAGCGGCTCGTGTCGAAGCACCGCCCGGACCCTGATGCGGAGAAGGTCCTTGCGACGATCACCGTGCGGAGATGGGCGGACATCTCGGAGGACGGCACGCTCGGGCAGGCGAAGGGCCTGGTCGCCGCGGGCGATGTCATCGGGGGGCTCGCCGGCATGCTGCAAGCGCTCACCGATGACCGTGACGCGGCGAGGGACGCCATGATCACGGTCTTCACCGCGGTCGGCGACGAGGATCCGCTCGTCCAGGAGTACCGACGGCTCCTGTCCGCCGCCTTGTTCTGACCTCAGCGGTCGAGCTTCAAGCGCAGCTCCTCGACGCCGCCGGCATCAGTGGGCGACGGGGAGGTTCTCTCGAACCCGCACTTCTCGAGGACGCGGATCGACCCCATGTTGTGGGCGGCGACGTGCGCATGCAGCGGCCGGGTCCTCAGGTCGGAGAGGAACGCCGACAGCGCTCCCGTGGCGATGCCTTTGCCCCAGAGCTCGCTGCCGATCCAGTAGCCAACGTCGCGCTCCCCGTCGTGCTCCCAGCTCACGATGTTGCCTGCCACGAGACCTTCGAGCTCGACGGTCCTGACCACGACGGTGTCGTCGCGCAGGATCTTCGTCCAGTGCGCCATGAAGGCGTCGCGATCCCGGGCGTCGAAGTTCGCCATGCGGTTGGCGTCCGGATCCCGCTGATGCTCGAAGAAGATCGCGAGGTCGTCGTCGCGTACCTCTCGCAACCGAACCTCGGCGATCCCCACGAGCGCTAGACCGCGGTCGGCTGCGGGACGTCGATGCCCGGCCATGTGGCGTCCCGGAACGTGAGCTCGAAGACCTCGGCCAGGTGATGCGCCAACATGGGACGGACCTCCGCGACCGTCATGGGTCGGCCCGCGAGCCGGCTGAGCGACGTGACGCCGTGGCTCGGGAGCCCGCAGGCGACGATACCGTCCCACCACGACAGATCGGGGTCGCAGTTGAGGGCGAAGCCGTGCAGGGTGACGCGAGCGCGCATCAAACGGACGCCGATCGCGCACACCTTGTCGTCGCCTTGCCACACGCCGGTCTGCACGTCTTCGCGTCGATGCAGTGCAACGCCGAACCGCTCCGCGGTCCGGATCACCGCCTCCTCCATCCGGCGGAGGTGTGCGGCGGCGTCGGGCTTGGGACCGAGGTCGATGATCGGATACCCCACGATCTGGCCGGGCCCGTGGAACGTGAATGCCCCCCCGCGGTCGATCCGATGGACCTCGGCGCCGCGCGCGGCCACCTCGTCGGGTGACCACAGGAGCTCGTCGGGCCGCGCGCGGCGCCCCGCCGTGAACACCGGGGGGTGCTCGACGAGGATCATTGTGTCGGGAACCTCGCCGGCCAGCCTGCGCTCCGCGAGCAGGTGCATCGCCTCGTTCGCCGGCCCGTAGGGGACCGGCCCCTCGGGCCTGATCAGGTGCGCGTCCCGGGTCATCGCGTACCCGTCAGACGGCGACGTCCTCGGCGAAGTCCCAGCTCTCGAGGTTCTGCTTCACCCGCGCGAGGAATCGGGTGGCGATCTCGCCGTCGATGGTGCGGTGGTCCCACGACATCGAGATGTTCACCATCGAGCGGATCGCGATCGTGTCGTCGATCACCACCGCCCGCTTCTGGATCGCGTCGAGGGACAGGATGCCGGTGTTTGGTTGATTGATGATCGGGAGGCTCGCGATCGAGCCATAGGGGCCGGGGTTCGTGATCGTGAACGTGGATCCTTGGATCTCGTCGGGCTTCAGCTGATGCGCTCTCGCTCGTCCGGCGAGATCGGCGATCGCTCTCGCGAGGCCGACGGTGTTCATCGCGTCCGCGCCCTTGATCACCGGAACGATGAGCCCGGCGTCGTAGGAGACCGCGATCCCCATGTGCACGTAGCGGTGCCGGACGATGTCGTCCCCGCGGAGCTCCGAGTTGACCTCGGGATGGGTGAGAAGCGCGTCGCACGTCGCTCGGATCACGAACGGCAGGTACGTGAGGTTGACGCCGTGCTTGGCCTTGAAGCCCTCTTTCACTCGCTCCCGCAGTTTCACGAGGTGGTCGATGTTGACCTCGACCATCGTCCAGGCGCGCGCGGAGGTCTGGAGCGAGCCGACCATGTGCTGGCCGATCAGCTTGCGGATGTGTGAGATGGGCACGACCTCGTCGCCGGGGCCCGCGACCGCCGGCTGGATGGAAGCGACCACCGGCGCCTGTGGCGCCTGAGAAGGAGCGGGTGCCGGGACCTCCGCAGGTGCGGGCGCCGTCGCCGGTGCAGCGGCAGCCGCCGCGGGCGCCGCCACTGCGCCGCCGGAGTCGATCGCCGCCATCACGTCCTGCTTGGTGATGCGTCCCCCGGTCCCCGAGCCCTCGATCCGCGAGAGGTCGAGGCCGTGCTCGTCCGCGAGCCGACGCACGAGAGGGGAGAGGATCTTCGACCTGGGCCCGCGGTCGGGCATCGCTCCCGATCCGGTCTCGGCGGGAGCGGGCTCCGGCGAGGTCGCGCTCGCAGCGGTCGCCTCGGCTCCCTGCGGCGTCGCCGGCTCCACGGCAGGCATCTCGGCCGCCGAGCCCTCCGCGACCGCCGACGCGCTCTCCGCTTCAGCAGGCGCTGCCGAAGAGGCTGCAGGTGTGGAAGGCGCCGGAGCCGCCTCAGAGGGGGGCTCGGTGCCCGCCGTGGTCCCGGACGAGGCCTCCTCAGCAGCGGGCGCTGGCCCCCCGACAGGGGCGGCTCCGGCGCCACCCCCGTCAGTCGCTTCTTCCGCGCCTTCCTCGGCGATCTCCGCGAGGTCGGTGCCGACGGGCACGGTCTGTCCCTCTTCGACCAGGATCTTCGAAACGGTGCCGTTCACGGGTGAGGGGACCTCCGTGTCGACCTTGTCGGTGGAGATCTCGAAGAGCGACTCGTCGCGCTCGATGGTCTCGCCTTCTTGCTTCAGCCACTTCAGGATCGTGCCCTCGACGATCGTCTCGCCGAGCTGGGGCATCTTGATCGTGGTCATCGGGATCTCCTCACCAGGCCGAGAGCTTCTTCACCTCAGCGACGATGTCGCCGACCCCGGGCAGGAACGCATCCTCGAGCGTCGGGGAGAACGGCACGGGGACATTGGGCGGCGACAGCCGGACGACGGGGGCATCGAGGTGCTCGAACGCCTTCTCGGCGATCGTGGAGGCGACCTCCGCAGCGATCCCGACGAATCGGTAGGACTCGGAGAGCACGAGGGCTCGAGAGGTCTTCTCGATCGAGCGCAGGACGGTCTCCTCATCCATCGGATAGACGGTGCGAAGATCGACGATCTCCGCCGAGATCCCTTCGGCCTCCAGGGCCTGCGACGCCTCGAGGGCCCGGTGGACCATCGCTCCGTACGTGATGATCGAAACGTCGTCGCCCTCGCGCTTGACGTCGGCCACGCTGATCGGGATCAGGAAGTCCGGATCCTCGGGGACCTGCTCGCGGATCCGCCGGTAGATCCATTTGTGTTCCAGGAACATCACGGGGTTGTCGTCGCGGATCGCGGACTTCATCAAGCCCTTGGCGTCGGCGGGGAACGCCGGTGCGATCACCTTGATCCCGCCGGCGTGTGAGAACCACGGCTCGGGGTTGATCGAATGGAACGAGGATGCGCGGACCATGCCGCCGGAGGGACCGCGGAGCACCACCGGGAGCGGAACGCCGCTCCGATAGTGGACCCGCGCGAGGGCGGTCGAGATCATGTCGAAACCGCTCGACATGAAGTCGGCGTACTGGAACTCGGCGATCGGGCGGAAGCCCTCCATGGCCGAGCCGATCGCCATCCCCACGATCGTCTCCTCGGCGATGGGCGTATCCATGACCCGGTCGCCACCGAAGCGCTCGTAGAACCCCTCGGTGACCTTGAACGCCCCCCCGTACACGCCGATGTCCTCGCCCATCATGTAGACGCGCTCGTCGCGCTCCATCTCTTCCCAGAGCGCCTCGGCGATCGCCACGAGGTAGGTGGCCTGGCCGTCCTCGGTTCGCTTGCCGCGGGGTTCCGCGCCGTGTCCTGCGGCACCTGCCTCGACCGTCGCGGTCTCCGCCATCAGGCGTACTCCGTGGGTCCGCCGCGCCCGGGCTCGTTCGTCCAGTACCCGTCCTCGACCCACAGGCCCTTCGCGTGGTCCTCGGGCTCGGGGAACGGTGAGGCCTGGGCGAACTCGAAGCCCTCCTCGAACTCCTTCTCGATCCGAGCCTGGATGTCCGCGATGTCCTGCTCGGTGACGACGCCTTCGGAGAGGAGGCGTTGCTCGAAGTTCTTCACCGGGTCCTTGTTCTTCATGTACTCCTCGAGAAGCTCCTTGGGCACGTACTTGGCAGGGTCGTGACCGGCGTGACCCTTCCACCGGAGCGAGACCGATTCGATCAGTGAGGGGCCGCCGCCCGAGCGGGCCCGCTCCACGGCCTCTCGCGCCGCCGCCTCGACGGCCAGCACGTCGGCTCCGTCCACGCGCACGCCGGGCATCCCGTAGGCGGCGGCGCGCTCCGCGATCGTCGGCACCGGGAATTCCAGCTCGTTCGGCGTGGAGTAGGCGTAGAGGTTGTTGTTGACCACCCAGACGACCGGCAGCTTCGCGATCGCCGACATGTTGAGCGACTCGTGCCAGCGTCCGTTGGAGGTGGAGCCGTCGCCGCAGATCGCCATGGCGACGTTCGGCTCACCCCGGCGCTTGTACGCCAGTGCGGCGCCGCACGCCACCGGGTAGGCGATCGGCAGGTGTGACATGACGGTCCAGGTCTTGTTCCCGTTCCAGTCGCCGATGTGGCTGTTCCCGTCTCGTCCGCGCGTGTAGCCGTCGATCCGCCCCCAGAACTGCGCCATGATCCGCTTCAGGTCGAGCCCCTTCGCGATCTGCGCCGAGAGGTCACGATGCGTGGGGAAGAGCGAATCCTCGGGACGGAGCGGGAGCACGACTCCGATGTGCGTTCCCTCCTGTCCGCGCCCCGAGTAGATCGCGCCCGGGAGGCGCCCCTGCCGGTACAACGCCTCCATCCGCTCGTCGAAGTAGCGACAGAGCTTCAGGAGGAAGAGGGCACGTTTCAGCTCGTCGTCGGAGAGCCGCCGACCGGTCTTCTGCTCTTCGCCCTGACGGGTCTTGGTCGTGGCCACTCGGCTCCTCAGGCGGTGTGCAGGGGCTTGCCGGCCAAGGCGAGATGCGCCTCGCCGATCCCCTCGGACAGGGACGGATGGGGATGCATGAGTGCGGCGACCTCCGCCGGCACCGCTTCCCAGTTCGTGATGAGCATCGCCTCGGCGATCAGGTCGGTGACGTGAGGACCGATCATATGGACCCCTAAGACGGGCCCTCCTCCCTGCTCGCTGACCACCTTCACGAAGCCTCCTTCGCCGAGGATGTTCGCCTTGCCGATGCCCCTGAAGTCCAGTTGCTCCGTCGCCAGCTTGTGACCGACGTCCTTCGCCTGGGTGGCCGTGAGGCCGACGCTCGCGATCTCGGGGGTGCAGTAGGTGACCCGTGGGATGTTGACATAGTCGATATCCGGCACGGTCTCCCCGGCGATCCGTTCGGCGACCGCGTAGCCCTCCGTGAACGCGACATGCGCCAGCTGGAGTGGGGTCGCCGCCACGTCTCCGACCGCCCACACATGCTCCACGTTGGTCCGTAGCTGGCCGTCCACGTTCACGAAACCCTTCTCGTGGATCGAGACGCCCGCCTCCTCGAGGCCGAGTCCCTCGGTCACCGGTCCACGCCCGATCGCGACGAGGCAGACGTCGGCGGTCACCTTGTCCGCCTTGCCCTCCGCCTCGAACATGATGTCGACCGCCTCGCCCGTGTCGCTGACGTCCTTCACCGATGCGCCGGCCACGGTCGTGATCTTCCGCCGGCGGAACGCCTTCGCGATCTCCGCCGAGATGTCCTCGTCCTCCAGAGGGGCCAAGCGGGGAAGCGCCTCCAACACCGTGACCTCGGCGCCGAGGGACCGGTAGAGCGAGGCGAACTCGAGGCCCACGGCCCCGGCGCCGATCACGACCGCGGAACTAGGGATCCTGTCGTACCTGAGGGCTTCGTCGCTCGTGATGATCCGCTCGGTCAGCTCGAGTCCCGGGAGCAGCCTCGGACGCGAGCCGCTCGCGATCACGACGTCCCCCGCGTCGACCCTGGCGCCGTCGATCTCGACGGCCGGTCCCGCGAGGAGCTTGGCGGTCCCTTTCAGAACGGCGATGCCGCGCGTCTTGATGAGACCGGTGACGCCCTTGACGAGCTTGTTGACGATCTTGTCCTCGAAAGCCAGCACCGCCGACCAGTCGGGGTCACCGGAGGCCTTGATGCCCCATTCCTGGGCGCGGTTCACCGTGTCCATCACCGCGGCGGACTGCAGCAGTGCCTTGGTCGGGATACAGCCACGCAGGAGGCAGGTACCACCCAGTCGATCGTCGCGCTCGACGATGGCCACGCGTTTGCCGAGCTGTGCCGCCCTGAGGGCCGTGGAGTAGCCGCCGGTGCCGGCGCCGACCACGACGACATCGTACGAGTCCGCCATCGAACGCCGAGTCTACTCGGGCATGTCCGGTACGCCTCACGAAGTAGTCGCGATGCCGATACCATCCCTCCCCATGTCCCGACAGCCTCGCACCGACGCGCCTCCCGATGCGCCAGATGACACGACCCACGGTACAGAGGACCCCGAAGAGCTCAAGCGAACACCGCTGGAGTCGGAGCACCGTCGACTCGGCGCCAAGCTCGCTCCCTTCGCCGGGTGGCAGATGCCGATCGAGTACGAGGGCGCATTGGCGGAGCACCGGAGTGTCCGCGATCACGTCGGGCTGTTCGATCTCACGCACCTCGGGAAGGTCGAGGTGGTTGGTCCCGGAGCTCTCGGGATGCTGCAACGGCTCGTCACCAACGACCTCTCCCGAGCTGGAGTGGGCGATGCCCTCTACAACCTCGTGTTGAACGAAGGCGGCGGCGTGATCGAAGACCTCATCGTGTACCGCCTCGGCGAGGAGCGCTTCTTCGTCGTGCCGAACGCCTCCAACGCTCCCCGGGTGCTCCGGATGCTGGAGGAGGAGGAGGCCGATGGACCCCTCCACCTGATGTACCACCAGGACTGGTGCTTCCTCGCGGTCCAGGGTCCGGAGTCGACGAAGGTCATGGCGGGCCTGTTCCCGGATGCGACCGAGCTCGCGTTCATGCAGTGCTATGAAGCTGAGTATCACCGCCGGCCGGTGATCGTGACGCGTTCGGGATACACGGGCGAGGTCGGCTTCGAGCTCTTCACGTACCAGGACATCGCGGAGGAGCTCTGGGGCGAACTGCTCGGATCGGTGCGCACGTTCGGCGGCGGGCCCTGCGGGCTCGCCGCCAGGGACGTCCTTCGGCTCGAGATGGGCTATCCGCTCTACGGCCAGGATCTCTTCGAGGCCTCGACCGCGTTGGAGGCGGGTCTCTCGTGGGCGGTTGCCCTGGACAAGGGCGATTTCCGCGGACGCGCGGCGTTGCTGCGGCAGCAAGATGAGGAGCTCCCCAGCCGCCTTCGGGGACTCCGCATGCACGAGCGGCGGCACATCCCGCGAGCCCACTACCCGGTGTTCGTCGGCGATCAACTCGTCGGCGAGGTGACGAGCGGTACGTTCTCGCCGGGGCTCGGTACCGGCATCGCGCTCGCCTACCTGTGGCCGGGGGACGTGGTGGAGCTGGGTCAAGAGGTCGAGGTCGACATCAGGGGGCGCCGCGGCCTCGCGACGGTGGTCAGGCCGCCGTTCGTGGACAGGAGCCCGCGCTAGTCGGTCTGGGCGGCGGAGCGCGCGACCGCCACGAAGTCGCGGATCCCGTCTTGTCCGAAACGGGTCCGGCCGATCAGCTGCTGTAAGAGGCCCCGAGCCCCACGCTCGGCGGGAACCACCGCTACCACCACGTAGAGGCCGCTGCTGGGGATCCCCATCTCGCGGACGGGGCCGAATCCAGGGGCGGCGACGAAGTACGCATATCGAGTGGCCTGCGTGCCTCGCCGGCAAACCCCCGCCCCCTTCGCCATGAAGTGTCCCGGCGAGTGGCGGCGCACATCGAACGTCGGCCGGCGATCGAGATAGACGTGATGGGACCGCTCGCGACAATCCGCGGACGTGGTGAGGCGCGAGAGGAGCGGGCCGTTCGCCGCCAAGTAGTAGAAGTCCGAGGGGACGCCGACCTGGGTGGCGTCGACCCATGTCGCGGACATCCCGACCGAGTTCCCGTCGATGTCGGGCCAGCCTCCGATCCGAGGCGAGGCCACGAAACCACCCCGGATCCCGAGGTCTGGATCGGCCAGGGAGGCGTGCCAATGGTCCGGAACGGCGCCCTGGACCTGACCGGCCGTCACCAGGGTGAATGGGGTCGGTGATGCAGAAAGCATCAGCTCCGAGTGGGGGGCAGGTGCCGACGAGGCGGGGGAGCATGCGGACACGCCGACGACGGCCACCATCCCGAGGAGGAGTCTTCGCACCCGCACCGGTCCTCAGACTTCAGGATACTTCCCAGGCCCTCCGTAGGTCCAACGGGGGACCGGATACTCAGGCAGCGCCGGCCGGGGGAGCTTCGAGGCGTTCACCACGACGGTGGGGGATGCAGAAGGACGCTCGCGTGCCGCCGCCCGGCAGCGGGTCGACCCACATGATCCCGCCGTGCTCGACGACCAATTGCCGCGCCAGGTGAAGGCCGGTGCCGACGCCGGACTTCTCCTTGTGCAGGACCCCTTCCCCCGTGGAGAAGGGCTGTTCGAATGCCCGGGTGGCGACCGCACGGTCCATGCCCTCGCCTCGGTCCGTCACCATCACGGTCACGCCTTCGACGAGGTCCCTGGCCACCAGCTCCACGGCACGGCCGAACGGCGAGTACCGGCAGGCGTTGTCCAGCAGTTCGCGGACCACCGACCCGAGCCTCGGCCCATCGGCGACGCAGATCAGGCCGTCGGCCACCTCTGCGGCGATGGGGATCCCCGGGTAGCGCATCCGAACTTCGTCCAGTGCGTGCCGCACCAGTGGTGCGAGGTCCGTTTCCACGAGACTGAGCTCGAACGTGCCGCGCTCAAGCTCGGAGAGCGTGATCAGCTCGTCCACGATCCCCATCAGCTTGTCGAGCGAGCCCGTGAGCTGATCGAGGAATTCTGTCTTCTCCTCGTCGGGGACCGCCGGGTTCTTCAACACGTAGGCGATGCCCTTGGCCACGGTGACCGGCGTCCGGAGCTCGTGAGAGATGTTGGCGAGGAAGTCGGCCTTCGCGGTCGAGCCCTTCGCGACATCGTCGCGAACGGTGAGCACCTGGGCCTCGAGCTCCCGCGAGCGGCTCACCGCTCGCGCGAGTTCGGTGGAGAGCAGCCCGGCCACCTGTCCCGACAGCGTCACTGCGCCGGTGGACGCCGCTCGGATCGCCCGGATGAAGTCCTCGATCGGATCCTCTTTCAGCACGTACCCGGAAGCGCCTGCGGCAAGAACCTCCGTCACCCGCACGGGATCGCGGACGACGGTGTGCGCGACGAACCGAGAGCTCGGGGAGGACGCGAGGAATCGTTTCACGAGCTCCGCGCCACCCAGCCCCTCGAGGGTCAGCTCGGAGACGATCACGTCCGGCCGTGAGCGCACAGCCGCCTCGACGCCTCGGAAGGCATCGGTCGTGACCTCGACCTCGAGATCGTGCTCCCGCAGCAGGTGGTACTGGAAGCGGGCGACCTCGTCGGGCGTGTCGCAGAGCAACACGGTGGTGGGCATCTTCAGGGGTATCGGCGCTTCGGGGGGGTGGTTGAGGTGGGCTGGTCAGTGGACGATGCCCATACGGATGGCGATCGCCACCGCCTGAGCGCGATCCTTGGCCCCGAGCTTCTCGAAGATCCGCTCGAGATGGGTCTTGACCGTGTGGGGCGAGATCCCCAGGTCGCTCGCGACCAGCCTCGTGGTGGCGCCGTCGGCCACTTTCTGGAGGATCTCCCGCTCGCGCTTCGAAAGCGGTGTGGACTTCGGACCGCCGCTCTCGGCGAGATGGACCTCCTCGATGAACGTCTTGGTGAGCTGCGGGTGGATGACGGCGTTCCCCTCGACGGCGTTGCGGGCCGCGTCGACGAGCGCATCCGGCGACGCGTCCTTCAAGAGGTATCCCGAGACCCCCGCCTGGATCGCCTCCGAGATCGCGCCCCGCGACTCGTCGATCGTGATCAGGATGACCCGGGTCTCGGGAGCCGCCTCGCGGATGCGGCGGGTGGCCTCGATCCCGTCCATCCCGGGCATCCGGACGTCCATGAAAACGACGTCGGGGGAGAGCTCTTTGGCGGCCACAATGGCTTCCTCGCCGCTCGCGGCCTCGCCGACGACCTCGACCGCGTCGTCGGACATCGCGAGCGCTGTACGCAGACCCTCCCGAGTGACCGGGTGGTCGTCCACGATGAGTGCCCGGATCGGAGCCGTCGCCAAGGAGCGCTCCTTCTCATGTGCCTTCGAGGTTCAGGGCGGTAGTGTGTGTGGTGCTAAGGATAGTTCGGATCTGAAGCGAGGTATGCATGCCTGAGAGCGAAACCGTGATACCGCAAACGCATGAGGCGCCGGCGCCCGTCGAACCCGTAGCGGGTGCGTCCGTGCCCGCGACAGGTGCGTCCGTGCCGTCGAACGGAGAGGCGCCGTCTGAGGACGAAGTGCTCGAGGCCTTGAAGAGCGTCATCGATCCGGAGTTGGGGATCAACATCGTCGATCTCGGTCTCGTCTACGAGGTCGACGTCGCCGAAGACGGCGACGTGGACATCCGATACACGCTGACGACGATGGGCTGCCCGATCGGCCCGCTCATCGAGGACCAGATGCGCGCGTTCCTGGCTCCGGTGCCCGGCGTCGGCGAGGTCAGGCCCGAGATGGTGCTCCGCCCGGCATGGACGCCCGAGATGATGTCGGACGAGGCCAAGGCCGCCCTGGGGATGTTCTAGAGCGATCGTTCGGCTGTGCCCAAGGCGTCGAGGAGTCGGTCGATCGCCGGCGCGTCCGCGAAGTGCCGATTCCGGTGAGCCATTCGGACTGTGCCGCCACGAGCCCGGACCAGGCCGCCGGTGTCCACGACGAAGGTGCCGGGCATCTGGAGGAAGTTGCCGCCCTTGAGACCCCGCTGGCGCGTCTCCGAGGACAGCTCTGCCGTGATCCAGGGCAGAGCGACCCGTGGACTCAGCACCTGCATCGCCTTCCCCTGCACGAGCCCGTACGCCCGGTAGGTACCCCGGTCCCGATCCAACAGGAGCGGGAACGGCAACCCCTTCGAGGATGCGAACTCGATCGCCGCTTCCGGATCGCCGTGCCCAACGAGCCCGACGTCGGCCCCGGAGCGCCGGATCCGTTCGTGTTCGTTCCGGAGGGTGACGACCTGCGTCTGGCAGAAAGGGCACCCGAAGTAGCGGAGGAAGACCACCACGGCGGGCCGCTCCTTCCAGAGCGAAGAAAGTCGAACCTCCGTGCGTTCGAGGTCGGTGAGGAGCGCGTCGGGGGCGCGGTCGCCGACCTCAGGCCCGGCCATGGTCGGGAGCGTAGGCGCCCTGGCTCGCCGCGTCCGGGAAGAGCGACCTGGACGGGTCGGGTGCCTGCGGAAGGGAGAACGAGAACCTGGTCCCCCCTTCGGCACCGTTCTCGACGTCGAGCGTGCTCCCGTGAAGATCAAGGATGCCCAGCGCGAGGGCGAGCCCAAGCCCCAGGCCCTTCGGCCTGGCGTTCACGTCCCCGGCACGGAAGAAGCGCTCACCCAGGAAGGGGAGATCGCGTTCCGCGATGCCAGGGCCGTCGTCGACGATCTCGACCACGACCTCATCGCCACGGCGATAGCAGGACACGGTGATCGTGGTTCCCGCCGGAGTGTGTACGGCGGCGTTCTCCAGCAGTTGAGCGACGATGCGGCGGATCAGCACCGTGTCGCCACTCGCGAGCAGGTCCTCCTCGATCTCGGTCCTGATGTGACGGTCACCGATCACGCCCTTGCCCCGCTCACACGCCGCTCGCAGCATCCCCGAGACGTCGAAGGGCTCGAAGCTCACCCAGAGTTCGCCCGCCTCCAGCCGCGCGTAGTCGAGCAAGTTGGTGAGCATGCCGTCGAGGATCCGAACGTTGGTGTTCATCCCCGCGAGCAGCTCGAGCCGGCTCTCCTCGTCGAGCTCACCCCACGACCGCTCGAGCATGAGCCCGTTCCCCATCAAGACGGTGAGGGGGGTACGCATCTCGTGGGAGATCGTCGTGAGGAACTCGGTCTTGAGCCGGTCTCCTTGTTCGAGACGCCCGGCCGCCTGCCGTCCTTCCTCGATGCGCTGCGCATTGTCCAGGGTGAGGCCGGCCTGCGATGCGAGGAGCCCGAACGCCACGACCGTGTCTGGCGTCAACCGCGGATCGGCCCTCACGACCCCGACGAGCACGGCGGCGATCCACCCATCGATCCAGATCGGGCTCGCGATCCCGGCGACGAAGTCGCCGCTCGGTGAGGGGAGAGGAACTCCACCGTCCTGCGCCATCGAACGCGCGACGACGGTCTCGCCTCGTTGCAGCACGAGGTCCGCCATCGCGGCCGAGAGTGATGACGGATCCTCGGGGTCCTCGGCGAGGCCGGCGGTCTCCAGCGTTCGATGGGTGATCTGTCGGTCGTCGAGGACCCGGAACGACACACCGGCGCAGCCGAGATCCATCGCGGCCCGCACGGCGATCGCGGGTACGCGATCCGGTTCGCGTGCCATATCGGCCCCGGCAGCGGCCACGATGAAGAGCCGGTTGCTGTTCTCCTCGTGCGGTCCGGACACGCAGCTCCTCCCGGATGGTCTCTTCAGGGTCAATCGGCGACCCAGGGGGGACCCTGAAGCGCCTTGACGCTCCTCAGCGGGTGGGATACTCGTTGCATCTGATCTTCTCGACCGAGAGGGAGGAGTCACCCATGGCTGAGTACGCGAAGCCCGACGTGCTCGTGAGCACGGATTGGCTGGAGGAGCACCTCGACGATCCCGCGGTGCGGGCGATCGAGGTGGACGAGGACACCGAGGCCTACGAGAAGGGACACGTCCGAGGCGCCGTCGGGTGGAACTGGACGACGGATCTGCATTCGAAGGTGGGCCGCGACTATCGAGACCAGGCGGGGTTCTCGGAGCTGCTGTCGAACGCGGGCGTCGGTCCGGACACGACGGTCGTCTTGTACGGCGGCAACAACAACTGGTTCGCGGCCTACGCGTACTGGCTCCTGAAGCTGCGCGGCTTCGACAACGTGAAGCTGCTCGACGGCGGTCGCAAGAAGTGGGAGCTCGAGAGTCGCGAGCTGACGCAGGACGCGCCCTCGTACCAGGCGACCGGGTTCTCGATCACTGGGTCGGAGCGACCCGAGATCCGGGCGCTGCGGGACGAGGTGCTTTCGAAGGTGGAGTCGGGCATCGGCTTCGTCGACGTCCGCTCGCCCGAAGAATTCCGGGGCGAGAAGCTCGCGCCGGACCATCTGCCCCAGGAGCAGGCGCAGGTGCCCGGCCACATCAAGGGAGCGGCCAACATCCCGTGGGCGAAGGCGGCGAACGAGGACGGCACGTTCAAGTCCGCCGACGAACTCCGCGAGCTGTACGCGGCCGAAGGGGTCACCGGAGACGGTGAGGTGATCGCATACTGCCGGATCGGCGAGCGCTCCTCACACACCTGGTTCGCGCTGCAGGAGCTGCTCGGCTTCGAGAACGTCAAGAACTACGACGGCTCGTGGACCGAGTACGGCTCGCTCGTGGGAGCGCCGGTGGAGCTCGGTTGAGTCGAGCACCACAGGCACCTCCACGATACGCACGCGTCGGAGAACCGAGACGTGGCTGAAGTTCCTAAGCTCCTCGAGGCGAACAAGGCGTACGCGGAGTCGTTCGACCGGGGAGATCTGGAGGCCCCGCCTTCCCGAGGCGTCGTGGTGCTCACGTGCATCGACGCTCGGATCGACCCGATCCAGATGCTCGGTCTCGAGATCGGCGAGGCCAACGTCTTCCGGAACGCGGGTGGCCGCGTGACGGACGACGCGATCCGATCCGCGACGGTCTCGAGCTGGCTCCTCGGGACACGGGAGTACGTCGTGATCCAGCACACCGATTGCGGGATGACGAAGTTCACCGACGACGTCTTACACGAGAAGATCCGCGAAGCGACGGGGGTGGACGTGAGCGGCCATGAGTACCTCTCGTTCTCCGACGTGGATGAGAGCGTGCGCGAGGACGTGGCACGGCTCCGCGGCGTGAAGGCCCTGCCCGAGGACATCACCGTCTCCGGGTACGTCTACGACGTGCGTACCGGTGAGCTGCGCGAGGTCGAACCGGCCGTCTAGTTGAACCCGCGCTTGTCTTGCTTGAGCGCCGTGTCCACGCAGAGTGCCGAGGCGACGACCAGCGATCGCAGCGGGTCATCCAGCTGCCTGTGGATCTGCACCACGTAGTGATCCGCGGTCGTGAAGGCGGTCCTCGCCAACCCCTCCCAGGTCTTGGTGATCCGGCCGATCTCCGCGCCCGAGTCGTCCGTGATCGAGAAGTTCCAGGCTCTCCAGTTCTCGCCCTGGATGCCACCCACGCGCGTGCCGTTCGCCTCGATGCCGAAACGGATCTTCCCGACCACGTTCTCCTGCACGATCCTGCCCACCTCGGACCCTTCAGGTCGCGCGACCACGATCGTGGACTTGAAGACCTTCCTCGGCCTGGTGAGGGTGAGCTGCGTCGCGCCGGACGCGTCGGTGACTTCCAGCGTGTGCGTCATGAACTGGTCGACGGACGACACCAGCCGAAGGGCCTTCTTGAGCGTGGTCTGACCCGTCTGTCGCACGGCGCCGAGCAGCTTCCCTGCAGCGTCGAACACCGAGTACTCGTTGGTCAGCTCGATGATCTTCGTCTTCTGGTTGACCACGAGCACCGGCTCCGTGAAGAGGGTTCCCCCGCCCACGAACGCTCCCGAGGCCGCCGCCCGCTCGACCTGCCCTTGGACCCGCCGCTCGTCGTCGGTCATCTGCACCCCCCTGCCTCTGACGAGCGGACGCTACCATCCGGTCCTGTTGGAAGGATGTTCACCGGCGGAGCCATCCGGGACGGGGATCGAATCCGACCTGCTGGATAGACTTAACGGGTACCCTGTAGGTGACCGCCGAAGCCGATGCGAGGGAGTGAGATGGTCGTCAGTCAGGAAGAGCATCTCGAGGAGCTTTCCAAGGGATACCGTTTCGACTGGAAGGACCCCTCCCACTCGGTGTTCGAGCCGAAGCGGGGGCTGTCTGCCCAGGTCGTCGAGGAGATCAGCGAGCTCAAGTCCGAGCCCGACTGGATGCGCAAGTACCGACTGAAGGCCCTGAAGCACTTCGAGAGCCGGCCGATGCCCTGGTGGGGCGCCGACCTGTCGGACATCGACTTCAAGAACATCTACTACTTCATCCGGTCGACCGAGAAGCAGGCCCAGAACTGGGAAGACCTCCCCGAGGACATCCGGGGCACCTGGGACAAGCTCGGGATCCCCGAGGCGGAGAAGAAGTACCTGGGCGGCGTGTCGGCCCAGTACGAGTCCGAGGTCGTCTATCACAAGATCAAGAAGGAGCTGGACGACATCGGTGTCATCTTCACCGACATGGACTCCGCGCTCCGCGACTACCCGGATCTCGTCAAGGAGTACTTCGGGACGATCATCCCGCCGAACGACAACAAGTTCGCCGCGCTGAACACCGCCGTGTGGTCGGGTGGCTCGTTCATCTACGTGCCGCCCGGCGTGGCCGTGGACATCCCGCTGCAGGCCTACTTCCGGATCAACGCCGAGAACATGGGCCAGTTCGAGCGGACGCTGATCATCGCCGACGAGGGCTCGTACGTACACTACGTGGAAGGCTGCTCCGCGCCGATCTACACGAGCGACTCGCTGCACTCCGCGGTCGTGGAGATCGTCGCGAAGAAGGGCGCCCGCGTCCGCTATACGACGATCCAGAACTGGTCGACCAACGTCTACAACCTGGTCACCAAGCGAGCCGCGGCCTACGAGGACGCCGTCATGGAGTGGATCGACGGGAACATCGGCTCCAAGGTGACGATGAAGTACCCATCGATCTACCTCCTCGGGAAGGGCGCGCGCGGTGAGGTGCTGTCCGTGGCGTTCGCCGGCAAGGGCATGCACACGGACGCCGGCGGCAAGGCGATCCACGCCGCGCCGTACACGACCAGCGTGATCAACTCGAAGTCGGTTTCCAAGGACGGGGGACGAACCGGCTACCGCGGCCTCGTCCGGGTGGAGCCCGACGCGCACCACGCCAAGTCCACGGTGCGCTGCGACGCGTTGATCCTGGACGATGAAAGTCCGCTCCGACACCTATCCCTACATCGAGGTCGAAGACGAGACGGCGGCATTGGGCCACGAGGCCACCGTCTCGAAGGTCGGCGACGACCAGCTCTTCTACCTGATGAGCCGTGGGCTCTCCGAGGCCGAGGCCACCGCGATGATCGTGAACGGCTTCATCGAGCCCATCACGCGGGAGCTCCCGATGGAATACGCGGTGGAACTGAACCGCCTGATCGAGCTGCAGATGGAGGGCTCGGTCGGCTAGCCGTCAGTGCTCGGCCACGAACACGAGGGCCGAGCCGGAGACGAGCACGACACTGCCACCCATCACGAGCCACATCGGCAGGCGGAAGCCGCGCGCTTCGAGGTGTCTGAGCCATCGCCACATCGGGAAGGCGTAGAGGAAGAGCAGCACCGAGCCGATCGCCCACCCGATCAGGAAGTCGCCGCCGGGGTCGCTGAAGGTCATGGCGCTCAGTAGCAGCATGAAGAGCCCGCCGAGCAGACCGCCGGCGATCGAGAACAGCGCGAGTCCCCACACGGAGGTCCGCAGGGCGACGAGCGCGGCGGTGAAGAGGGACGCGAGGGCGTTCGTCAGGAGTGCCGACGGCGCGAACGTGTCGCCGGGCCCGGCCACCGTGAGGCTCATCACGAGGACGATCACGAAGGCGAAGGGCAGGGCGATCAGGAACTCACGCCTGAGGTTCGTCTCGATCGGCGGGAGGGGCGGTGGCTGCGGAGCCTGCTTCCGGCGCCGCGACCATCCCCACGGCGACCGTGATCCCTTCGCGGACTGGAGCCGTTCCGCCATCTCCCGCATGCCGGGCAGGAACGCGATCGAGAGCATGATGCCCCCGGCGATGCACACGAACAGGTACCGGGGGAGCGAGGTCTTCCACCCGATCGATCGGATCACGAGCTCCTGCAGCCCGGCCATTACAGGGAGCACGGCGAGTCCGAACACGAGCCGCTTCTTCGAGAACGGCGGGAACGTCCGGTTCCACCATCTATCGACCCGGTTCATCCGTGGTCCCTCGGGGGGCGCCGCCGAGGCCATCGCTGCGCTGACGATCGCTTCCTCCTCGGGCGTGAGCGGGGGAGGCTCCGGTGGCCACGGCGGCGCCAGAGGGCCGTCCCAGCCGCTCGAGACCACGTTCCAGCGGTACCACGCGCCGTCTGCGTCGCGGCCCCACCACGCGCCCTCGTGTTCCCGCCGCTCGATGATCTTCATCGTCCTGGTATCGGGGGCTTCCGCGCGGCTCATGAGCCGCGAAGTTGGGGCGAATCCGACCCCTGAAGTAGGATTCACTCATGAGCGCAGTGAGCACCACCACCTTCGACGAACGGGCCCTGGAAGCATTGCCCAACGGCACCGGGCTCGCGTCCCTGCGGAGGGAGGCCTTCGAGCGGTTCGAGTCCCTCCCGGTCCCGTCTCAAGAGACGGAGGAGTGGCGCTATACGGACCTCTCGAGCTTCGAGCTCGATTTCACGCCCCACGTGGAGGGTGGCAGGGCAACCCAGCTGGACGACGTGCCGCCCCATCTCCTCGCCGCTGCCGGCGACGTGAGCGCTCGCGCCGGCCTCCTGGTGCAGCACAACTCCACGACGACGATCGCGCACCTCGACCCGGCGATCCGCGCCGGCGTGCATTTCGAGAGCATCGACGCAGCGGTGGCCGACCATCCGGAGCTTGTGGAGCCCTACCTCCACACGCTCGTGCCGTTCGACAGGACGAAGTTCACCGCCCTGCACGCCGCGTTCCGCACCGGTGGCACGTTCGTCTACGTGCCGAAGGACACGGCGATCGAGCTCCCGATCCAGGCGCTCACCTACCTGGACGCCGACGGCGCCGCGATCTTCCCCCACACGCTCCTCATCGTGGACGCGGGCTCGGAGGTCACCTTCATCGACCGATACGTTTCGCCGGATCTGGGCAGGGCGTTCAGCAACGCGATCACGGAGATCTACGTCGGGGCCGGCGCCAACGTGCGCTACGCCGCGATCCAGGAGTGGGGGAGCGGCGTGACGCACCTCGGGATCCAGCGCGCCACCGTGGGGCGTGACGCGACGCTCCGGACCCTGAACATCGGGTTCGGCGCCTCGCTCGCGCGCGCCGAAGCCGAGACGGTGCTCGCGGAGCCGGGCGGCTTCTCGGAGATGCTCGGGGTCTTCTTCGCCGACGAGGAGCAGCACTTCGACCACCGCTCGATCCAGGACCACGTCGCGCCGAACTGCACGAGCGATCTCCTCTACAAGGGCGCGCTCCGCGACCATTCCCGGGCCGTCTACAGCGGCTGGGTCCACGTCCGCCCCGGCGCGCAGAGAACGAACGCGATGCAGACCTCGCGCAACATCGTCTTGTCCGAGCACGCGAAGGCCGATGCGATCCCCAACCTCGAGATCGAGGCGAACGACGTCCGGTGCGGTCACGCCGCGAGCGTCGGTCCCGTCGACGAGGACGCGATCTTCTACCTGATGAGCCGCGGTATCCCCCGGGCGGAGGCGGAGCGCCTGATCGTGTCGGGCTTCTTCCAGGAGGTGCTCGACCGGGTGAAGATCGACGAGGTCCGGGAGGGCGCCGAGAAGGCGATCCAGGACGAGCTCGCTCACGGACTGGGGACGCAAGCCCAGTCCAAGGTGTCCGCATGACGGCGCGGATCAAGGTCTGCGAGGCGGCCGACGTGCCGCCGCCCGGTGAGGCGAAGCGCTTCCCGGTCGACGGCCGGCTCGTCGCCGTGGTGAACCTCGGCGACGAGGGGCTGCGGGCGATCGACGCGATCTGCAGCCACGCGAAGTACTACCTGGACGAGGGGGAGGTCGACGTCGACTTCGAGACCGTCGAGTGTCCGAAGCACGGCTCCACGTTCGACCTGAACAGCGGGAAGCCGCGGACGCTGCCGGCCACCGAGCCGATCGACGTGTTCCCGATCGTCACCGAGGACGACGACATCTACATCGAGGTGTGAAGGACATGAGCGAGAAGGACACGAGCGAGAAGGAAGCGAGAACACGAGCGAACAGAACGGTCGCGCGACGCTCGAGATCCGAGATCTCCGGGCCGAGGTGGAGGGCAAGGAGATCCTCAAGGGTATCGACCTGACGGTGGCGCAAGGGGAGACCCACGCCCTGATGGGCCCCAACGGCTCCGGCAAGTCGACCCTTTCCAACATCATCATGGGACGCCCCGGCTACGTGGTGACCGGCGGGGACGTGATCTTCAAGGGCGAGAAGATCACCGGCCTCACCACGGACCAGCGAGCCAAGCGGGGTCTGTTCCTCGCGCTCCAGTACCCGACCGAGGTTCCGGGCGTGAGCGTCGTGAACTTCCTGCGCACGGCGTATCAGGCGGTGAAGGCCGAACAGATCAGCGCGCTCGCGTTCCGCAAGCACATGAAGGAGCAGATGGACCGGTTGAGCATCGAAGACGCGATGGTCCAGCGCTACGTGAACCAGGGGTTCTCGGGCGGGGAGAAGAAGCGGAACGAGATCCTCCAGCTCGCGGTCCTGCAGCCGGAGATCGCGATCCTCGACGAGACCGACTCCGGCCTCGACATCGACTCGCTGAAGCTGGTCGCCGGGGGTGTGGCGGAGCTGGTCGGCCCGGAGCTGGGCGTCCTCCTGATCACCCACTACCAGCGGATCCTCAACTACATCACCGCCGATCGGGTCCACGTGATGATGCAGGGTCGTATCGTGAGGTCCGGCGGTCCCGAGCTCGCGAGCGAGCTCGAGGAGAAGGGGTACGAGGGGATCCGCGAAGAGCTCGGCATAGAGGAAGGCGGGGACGAGAAGGCATGAACGGCAACGGGGTCCTGGACGTCGAGAAGATCCGCCAGGACTTCCCGATCCTCGAGCGTGTCATCAACGGGCACCCGCTCGTCTACCTGGACTCCGCCGCCACGTCTCAGAAGCCCCGCCAGGTGATCGACGCCGTCTCCGACTTCTACGCCAACCACAACGCGAACGCGCATCGCGGGATCTACACGCTGGGTGAGGAGTCGACCGAGGCCTTCGAGGGCGCCCGAGCGAAGCTCGCTCGCTTCTTCGGCTCTCCGGATCCCCGCACGATCGTCTTCACCCGCGGCACGACGGAATCGATGAACCTCGTCGCGCAGGGGTGGGGGAGGAAGTTCCTCAAAGAAGGCGACGAGGTTCTCCTCACCGACATGGAGCACCACTCGAACATCGTCCCGTGGCAGCTCACGGCGCAGGTGACCGGTGCCGTCCTCCGCTACATCCCGCTCACCGACGACGGGCAGCTCGACCTCTCGGAGCTGGGCTCGCTGCTGAACGAGCGGACCAAGATCCTGTCGGTGACGGGGATGTCCAACGCCCTGGGGACGATCACGCCGCTCGGCCAGCTGGTCGAGGCCGCCCACGCGGTGGGTGCGCTTGTCGCGGTGGACGCGGCGCAGCTCGTCCCGCACAACGGCGTTTCCGTGACCGAGCTCGACTGCGACTTCCTCGCCTTCAGCGGCCACAAGATGCTCGGGCCGACGGCGAGCGGCGGCCTGTACGCGAAGGCCGAGCACCTCGAAGCGATGGACCCGATGTTCGGCGGCGGGGAGATGATCCACGAGGTCTTCCACGACCACTCGACATGGAAGGACATCCCGTACAAGTTCGAGGCCGGGACGATGCAGATCGCCCAGCAGGTGGGCCTCGGCGCGGCCGTCGACTACCTCGAAGCCCTGGGGATGGACGCGATCCGCGCCCACGAGGAGGAGATCACGCGGTACGCGCTGGACCGGCTGCTCTCCGTGGACGCCACCGTCTACGGTCCGAAGGACGCCGCCGCGCGGGGAGGCGCCGTGAGCTTCTGGTATCGCGACGTCCATCCGCACGACCTCGCGACGGTCCTGGACGCCGAGGGGGTGGCGATCCGCGCCGGCCACCACTGCGCGCAGCTCGTGATGCGCAGGTTCGGCACCCCTGCCACTGCACGGGCCTCGTTCTACGTGTACAACACACGTGACGAGGTGGACGTGCTGGTGGAGGCGCTCGCCAAAGCGGAAGAGTTCTTCGCTCACTAGCGTTGGAGGAGACGTGGCGCTCGACGACATCTACAAGGAGACGATCCTCGACCACTACAAGAACCCGCGGAACAAGCGCGAGCTCCCGGGGGCCGTGGTGACCTGCACGAGGAACAACCCGCTCTGCGGCGACGAGATCACGGTCTCTGCCAACCTCGAGGACGGGAAGCTTCTGGAGGTCACCTTCCAGGGCGCCGGGTGCTCGATCAGCCAGTCGAGCGCGTCGATGATGACCGAGTCGGTCGGCGGGAAGCCGGTGGACGACGCGATGGCACTGGCGGCGGACGTTCGGGGGATGCTCGCCGGCGAGGTCGATCCCGACGAGGACGCCTTCGGCGACCTCGTCGCGCTCAAGGGCGTCGTGAAGTACCCGATCCGCATCAAGTGCGCCGTGCTGGCGTGGGACGTGCTGCAGGAGGCGGTGTCGGGCGGCGGCGCCGCGAGCGGCGCCGCCACCCACTAGCAGCCCGGCCGCCGCCGACCGTCTACCCTGGCGCCCGTGCCGACGCGGACGCTCTCCCCGAAGACCTCCCTCCGCCGATCCCTCGCGCTCGTTCCGGTCGCGATCGCCCTGGAGGCCGTGCTCCTGCTCCTGTTGGCCGCGCCCGCCGACGCGCAGCTCACCGCCGAGGCGATCCACGACTACACCGTGGAGATCGAGATCCTGGACGACGGCGACCTGCAGATCACCGAGACGATCGACTACGACTTCGGCAGCCAGCTCCGACACGGCATTTTCCGCACGATCCCATCGCGGTTCCACTACGACGACGTGCACGATCGCGTGTATCCGATCGAGGACGTCACGGTGCAGAGCGACGCCCCGAACGACGTCGACATCTCGGAGGATGGCCCCTCGACGGTGATCCGGATCGGCGACGAGGATGTGGAGATCTCCGGCCGGCACACGTACACGATCGTCTACCGGGTGGAGGGCGCGCTGAACGCGTTCTCGGATCACGACGAGCTGTACTGGAACGCCATCGGACACGAGTGGGCGGCATCCATCGTGACGGCTGAGGTCACGGTGCGCGCTCCCGGGTCCATCCAGCGCGTGGAGTGCTTCCAAGGCAGCCAGGGCTCGACGGAACCGTGTGCCGTCGCCGAGTCTGAGGGATCAGAGGCGCGATTCTCACCGGGAGGATCGTTCGTTCCCTACGAGGGCATGACGGTGGTCGTCGCGATCCCGAAGGGAGCCGTGCCGGAGCCCGAGCCGATCCTGGAGGAACGCTGGTCGGCCGGGCGAGCCTTCGATGTGAACCCTGGTACGGCCACCGCATCGCTCGCCCTGTTGGCCCTCCTCGGTGGGGCGCTCTTCCGCATGTGGTCTCGGGAGGGTCGCGACCGCCGCTTCCTGGGGTCTCCGATCGACCAGGTCATGGGATCGCCGACCGGCGAGGACGAAGCGGTTCCCCTCGGAGAAGGCGATGCGGAGGCGCCCGTCGAGTTCGCTCCTCCCGAAGACATCCGGCCCGGGCAGATCGGCACGCTGATCGACGAACGCGCCAACGTGATCGACATCACCGCGACCATCGTCGACCTCGCGGGTCGGGGGTTCCTGCTGATCCAGGAGATCCCGGACCGAGGGTTCTTCTCGAAGACGGATTGGAACCTCATCCGCCTGGAGAAGACCGAGACCGAGCTGCTCGCGTACGAGAAGCAGCTCCTCGACGGTCTCTTCCGTGACGGCAACGAGGTCAAGGTCTCGGAGCTGAAGACGACCTTCGCCACGCGGCTGCACGGCGTCGAGGAGTCCCTGTACAAGGATGCGATGAAGCAGAAGTGGTTCCGCACACGGCCCGATCAGGTCCGGACACGATGGGCCGGCCGAGGCACGCTGCTGGCGCTCGCGGGCGGCGCAGTCACGTTCGTGCTGGCTCGATGGACGCATTGGGGGCTCGTCGGGATCCCCGTGATCGCCGCGGGTATCGCGCTCGCCCTGATGGCGGGGCGGATGCCCGCTCGCACGGCGAGCGGCACCGCGATGCTCCGGCGGGTCCGCGGGTTCCGCCGTGTGATCGCGACCGCCGAGACCCACATGTCCCGTTGGGCGGAGGAAGAGAACGTGTTCACGCGTTACCTCCCCTACGCGATCGTCTTCGGGCTCACGAAGAAGTGGGCGAAGGCCTTCGAGGACCTGGGGATCCAGCCGGATACGTCGGGCTGGTACGTGGGCCCCCACGCGTTCACCGCGGCGGCGTTCGCGGACTCGATCGACGGGTTCGCCGTGACAACCGGAGGGACACTCGCGTCCACGCCGGCGTCCTCGGGCTCGAGCGGGTTCGGTGGAGGAGGGTTCTCCGGAGGCGGGGGCGGAGGCGGGGGCGGCGGCTCCTGGTGACGGGGATCGACGTCGTCTTCTCCGAGGACCCCAGGGACTTCCAACGTCGCGACTGGAGCGATCTCGTGCGAGCCGACCCGTCGGGGACGTTCTTCCACACGCCGGATTTCCTGAAGCTCTACTGGGAGGAGTTCGGCGAAGAGCCCGAGCACCTCTTGCTCGCGTTCGGCGAGGACGACACCGGCGCACAGGTGTCCGCCGCGGCCTTCGAGCTGATCGGAGACACGCTGCGCTTCCTGGGAGGGACCGAGGTGACCGACTACATGGGCCCCGTGGGTGTGCCGGAGTCCGTCGCCGGCTCCGCACACGCGCTGTGGGCCGGACTGCTCGCACGCGACGAGTGGCGGGAGGCCGACCTCCGCGGTCTCGCCGAGGACTCGCCGTGGCTCGCCGAGCTCCGAGAGGCGGCCGTCGGCCACGGGCTCACGGTGGAGGAGACCGAGGACCAGAACGGTGTGGCACCGATCCTCGACCTCCCGCCCACGTGGGACGAGTACCTCGCGCAGATCCCCTCGAAGCTCCGGCACGAGATCCGGCGCAAGGCGAAGAAGTTGGAAGCGGAGACGGGACCGTTCCGCATCGAGACCGCGACCGAGGAGACCCTGCTTCCCCTCCTCGACCGGTTCGTGGAGCTGCATCGGATGAGCGAGGGCCCGAAGGGGGTCTTCATGGTCCCGGGGATGGAGATCTTCTTCCGGCGGCTCGGGCACACGTTCTGCGAACGAGGTGTCTTCCGACTGACGTTCATCCGTGTTCACGACGAGCTCGCCGCCGGCACGATCGGGTTCAGCTTCGAGGGCACGTACTCGCTCTACAACTCCGCGTTCGACCGGAGATGGCAGCAGCTGGCCCCCGGGATGGTGCTGGTGGCCGAAGACATCAAGGAGGCGATCGAGGAGCGGTGCTCGGTGTTCGACTTCCTCAAAGGGGATTACGCGTACAAGTATCGGTTCGGCGCGCGGAAGCGGCTCGTGAGACGACTGGTCGTCTCGCGCGACTAAGCCGGTCGGAGCCCGGCGGTCGCCAGCGTCGCGCCGTCGGGGGCGTTCACCGTCAACCCCGTCATCGAGGCGATGCTCCGATCGGTGACCCACCACACCGCGGCATCGCCGTCCCCGTCGAACTCGATCGGTCCGGGGTCCCACGCGGTCCCGTCCGCCCGAGACACGAGGAGCGATCCTTCGCCCGCGAGCTCCGGCGTCCGGACGAACACCACGACGAACGACTGGTCGTTGCTGGATTCGTAGGCGACGACGCTTCCTTCGACGGGCACCGTCGAGGCGGCTTCGAGGGTCCCCACCTTGAACCCGGTCCCTCCGAGCGTGGCGAGGACCGTACGGAAGCTGGTGGCGTCGTCCGTGGCATCGCGGGCGCGGCCGAGTTGGTTGATCCCGAAGGACGCGGCGACGACCGCGAGCGCGAGCGAGGCGGCCATCGCGACGCGCCAGCTACGGGGAACGCGCCCCCGCGACCTCGAGGAGCCGTCGGCTTCGGTCCATTCCTCGGCGAGGACGTTCATCACGCGGTCGTGGAGCTCGGGCGGAGCGGTTCGCTCCATCGTCGAGGCGAACACCCCCACCCCTTCGCGGAGAGCGTCCAGCTCGCGTCGGCACCCACTGCATCCGCGGAGGTGGCGACGCACGTCCAGGTCGCCGGCGCCATCGAGGGAGCCCAACACGAAGTCGGGGAGCAGGGGACGCACCTCGTCACAGTTCGTCACGATCGGCCTCTTCCTGCCCCAACTCTGAGGCCATCGATCCACGCAGCCGGAGCAGCGCCGCCCGGATCCGGGTCTTCGCGGTGCCGATGGGGATCCCTTCGAGGTCGGAGATCTCGGCGCTCGTCTTCCCGCCGAGATACGCGAGCTCCAGGGCCGCGCGCTGCTCGGGAGGCAGGGACGACATGGCCCGACGCGCCCGTTCCGTGAGATCGATGGTGACCACCCGGTCGTCCGGTCCCGGCGCCTGGTCGGCTTCGAGCGGAGGATCCACGCGTTCCAGGGTCCGCGCCTCGAGCACCCGGCGTCTGATCGCGTCGATCGCGAGCGACCGGGCCATCAGGAGCACCCACGTCTCGAGCTTCCCTCTCGATCGGTCGTAACGCTCCGCGTTGCGCCAGAGTTTCACGAACGTGTCCTGCACGAGATCCTGCGCCGCGGCGTCGCTCCCGAGCATCACGAGCCCGAGTCCGTAGATCCGGCCCGCGAACCGCCGGTACAGGGTGTCTGCGGCGCCGGGATCCCGTGAAGCGAAGGACCGCATCAGACGCTGGTCGGCGTCGAGTTCGTTCGCGGGCATGACCAGGACCGTACACGCAAGGGATACGGACGAGGAAGCCGCCCGGTTCCCTCAGACGAAGGCGCGGATGTGGCGCAGGACCGCGACGCCCAGCTCCACATCGAGTCCCACGACGAGGTTGCCGGACGCCAGCACATCGACGGCAGAAAGGCGCCGAGCCGCCACGAGCGCGAGTTGGGGAGCTCGCCCGACGATCGTGGCGTCGGGCTCCTTGTCCGCGGGCGGCACCTCTCCGCCCCCGAGGCCCCAGTGCCACGAGCCTTCGCCCGCACCTTCGACATCGATCCGGACGCTGTACCCGGTGAGGTCGAGACCGGCTTGCCCGAGGGACCACGGCAGCATCCGGACCCCCAGGTCGATCGTCATGTAGATCGGCCAGTGTTGATATTCGGGGCCGAGTCCGTTGGTGGCTCGCATGTCCTCACCGTGGATCCACCATTCGACCATCCGGGACTGGACCAGGTAGCGCGCCGCGATCTCGCCGGCGAGCCAGGGGAATCGCTGCTTCTCCCAGTCCTGCTCCGAGAGGAGACCGACGTACGCGAGGAACGCGTCGGCCGCCTTGCCCCACGTCACCAGCACGTCGCGCGTGGGAAGCCCCGACCTCCGCTCGACCACCCACTCGTTGAACGCCTCGACGGAGAACGCCTTGCCGTTGAGGCGGGCACGGTATTCGTCGAGCTCCTCGGCGGGGTCCCCTTTGACGAGATGCGCGGCGGCCGTGTCGTGTGCCGCGAGGTGGGCCATCACGTCTCGGTTCCACCAGCCCGGCAGCGCGCTCGGCTGCTCCCACGTCTTCGGGTCCGAGTACTGGATGGTCCGGCCGAGCCGCTGGCGCTCCGCATGCGCGACGCCGAGCAGCGTGGTGCGGTCCGGGCTCACGGCGCGGAATCGTACAGTACGGGGCTATGCTCGCCGCAGCGCCCGGCACGACGGATACGTGGCATCGGCGGCCCTGATGGGGGCGATCGAGCGATTCACGGAGGCCGCGCACCGGCTCGGGATCGAACCGAAGGTCCGCCGCTTCCCCGAGGGAACCAAGACGGCGGTGGATGCCGCCCAGGCGATCGGCTGCGACGTCGCGCAGATCGTGAAGTCCCTGATCTTCATGGCCGATGGCCGTCCCGTGATCGCGTTCACGTCGGGGGCCAACCGTGTGGATCCCTCGAAGCTGGCCAAGGTGGCAGGCGCGTCGGAGACGCGCCGGGCCACACCCGAGGAGGCGCGTGCCGCCACCGGCTTCGCCGTCGGCGGCACGCCACCCTTCGGGCATCCTGCCCCGGTGCCCTCGTACATCGACCCGGCTCTGCTTGCCTTCCAGGAGGTCTGGGCGGCAGCGGGGACACCGGATTCGGTGTTCCCTCTGGCTCCGGGGGAGCTCGTTCGGGCCACCGGAGCCGAACCGTCGGACTTCATCGAGAGTTGACGCCGACGGAGGGTAGAATCTCGGGCATGACATCGACGGGAGACACGATGGCCCAGACCGCCGAAGAGACGACACCGCAGACGACCCAGAAGTCGATCCAGCTCACGGAGATGGCCGCCGGTGAGGTCCAGAAGCTCATCACGGAAGAGGGCCGCCCCGAGATCGCGCTCCGGATCGCGGTGCAGCCGGGTGGCTGCTCCGGACTCCGCTACGCGATGTATCTCGACGATCAGGTCTCCGAGAAGGATCTGCTGGAGGAGCAGTTCGGCGTCAAGGTCGTCGTGGACAAGATGAGCGTCCCCTATCTCTCCCAAGCCACGATCGATTGGGTGGATTCGCTGGAGGCCTCAGGGTTCACGATCGACAATCCGGCCGCGCAGAGCTCGTGCGCCTGCGGCCACTCGTTCCACTAACCCGGCCGGCGCTCCACCGACGAGCCCCGATCTCTCCTACCGCATCCCCTGAGGGCAGCCGCTCGGCTCGATCAGCACTTCGAGGCTGAACCTCATGGGCAATCGAACCGAGTGATGCACGGGGCCCGTGCGGTACGTGATCGGGATCGACGTGAACCCGAACGTCACCCCGGCTTCGTGGGCCTCACAATGGTCGAAGCGATCCTGGACGAGGAAGAGGCGGAAGTCGCCCGATCCGAGCACGAACGGTTCGAACGGTTCGACATGTCGAACATCGAACAGATGTCGGCCCTGTGCCGGACCGACGAATGACCGTTCGAAGACGAGAGGGAAGACACAGCCGTCGCACTGGGGTGCTCCGATGGTGGTGATCGTGACGGGGAGCGGCCCGTCGTTGTACAGGGACATCGCATACCGGAACGTGCGCCCGTCTTCATATCGGACGCGGTAGGCGGAGAAGTCATCACCGATCGGTGGGGTGAATGTCCCGAGTTCGGTGGCGAACCGAGGGTCTACCCACCACGCCCCGGTGCCACTCGCACTCAGCGGTTGGTAGCGCGACAGATAGGCGCCCGAGAAGAGGAGGACTCCCACCACGACCGCGATCGTGGAGATCATGAAGCGTCGCACCCATCGACGGCGAGCCGGTGGTTGAAGGGATCCGATCGTGTCGGGAGGACGAACGATCGTGTCCACGATCGAACCGTACGCCCGCACGGAACAGCGGTCCAGCCGCTGTTAGACGACCGCGTCGAGGCCCGCGCGGATCCCGTCGACGATCTCTTGGAGCTGCGACTCCTCGAGGATCAAGGGTGGACTGACGGCGAGCGCCCCCCCCACCAACGGACGGACCAGGACGCCCGCCTGTCGAGTCGCGGCGCCCACCCGCGCTCCGAGCGCCGGATCATCGGCCACCAGATCTTGACGGAGGCTGACTGCCGCGAGCATCCCCACGCCACCTCGCACGTCCTCGACGAGATCGTGATCGGTCAGTTGCTTGAGGGCGTCGACCAGCGAGCCCTCCATCGCCTTCGACCTCGCAGGGAGACCCTCGTTCTCGAGGATGTCGATGTTCACCAGCGCTGCCGCCGCGACGGCCGCGTGGCCACTGTACGTGTAGCCGTGTCGCCACATGCCCGCGCTCTCGGACCAGAAAGGTTCGACGACGCGGGGGGATGCCAGCACCGCGCCGAGCGGCAGATATCCGCTCGTGATGCCTTTCGCGCAGACGACGATGTCCGGCCCCAAACCGAATCGCGTGGACGCGAACCAGTCGCCGCAGCGTCCGAACCCTGTGATCACCTCGTCGGCGACGAACAGGACGTCGGTGTCCCGGCAGACCTGGCGAGCCGCCTCGAGATATCCGTCCGGAGGCGGATGCACACCCCCCGCGCCGATCACCGGCTCGCAGAAGAACGCGGCGACGCGATCCTGCCCGACGTCCTCGATCGCGGCCCGGAGCGAGTCCGCGTCGTCCCAAGGCACCTCCAGGACGTCCTCGATCAGCGAGCCGTGCCCGGTGGCGTTCGCGGGGATGCCCGCGAGCGAGGTCCCGCCGGTATGCATCCCGTGGTAGGCCTTCTCGCGGCGGATCAGGATCGTGCGGTCGGGCTCCCCGACGAGCTGCCAGTAGTGGCGGGCCATCTTGGTCGCGGTGTCGATCGAGTCGGAGCCGCCGCTCGTGAGGAACACCTTGGAGTCGTGAACCGGGGCGATCGAGGCCACCCGGTCGGCGAGCTCGAGGGTCACCGGGACCACGATGTCGCCGAAGTTGGAGTACGTCGGGAGCTTCGCCATCTGGGCCGCCGCCGCCTCGCCGATCTCCGGCCGACCCCAGCCCACGTTGCAGTACCAGAGGGACGCCGTCGCATCGAGGTAGCGCTTCCCGTCGAGGTCCCAAACGTAGCAGCCGTCACCCTCGATCGAGGACGAGCTCCCCTCCGGACACGACGGCCGCCATGTCCGCGAACGGATGCCAGTACGTCTGCGTCATGGCGGGGACGCTATCAGCAGCGGTACGGTCCGCGGGGGACCCAGCGCTATCCCGGCTCGTACGCGAGGTTCGGTGCCAGCCAGCGCTCCGCCTCGGTCAACGACTCGCCCTTGCGGCGCGCGTAGTCCTCGACCTGGTCCTTCGCGATCCGTCCCACGTGGAAGTACCGCGCGGCCGGATGTGCGAGGTATAGGCCGCTGACGCTCGCGGCGGGCATCATCGCGCATGACGTCGTGAGGTCGATGCCCGCGGCCTCGCTCACGTTCAGCAGTTGGAACAGGGTTCGCTTCTCGCTGTGGTCGGGGCAGGCCGGGTAGCCGAACGCCGGTCTCGTTCCGCGGTAGCGCTCTTTGATCAGCTCCTCGCCGGAGAGCTGCTCGTCGGGGGCGTACCACTCGCGGCGGACCTGCTCGTGGAGGTGCTCGGCGAATGCTTCGGCGAGGCGGTCGGCGAGGGCCTTCGCCACGATCGCCCGGTAGTCGTCGTGCTCGGCCTCGTAGGTTTTGGCCAGCTCGTCGGCGCCGAAGCCGGCGGAGACGGCGAAGGCGCCGACGTGGTCGGACACGTCGGATTCGAGGGGCGCGACGAGGTCCGCGATCGACTTGTTCGGCTCTCCTTCACCACGGTCGGCCTGCTGCCGGAGGCAGTGGAAGACCCAGCCCCCCTCGAGGACGAGGTCGTCGCCGTCCGCGTGGGCCGGGAAGTACCCGTAGACGCCGCGAGCCTCGATCAGTCGCTCGCTCACGATCCGGTCGAGCACCTCCTGTCCGACCTCGAAGAGCTCGCGGGCCGTCTCGCCCATCTTGGGGTGGTCGAGGATCTGCGGGTAGCTGCCCTTGAGCTCCCACGCGGTGAAGAAGAACGTCCAATCGATGTAGTCGCGAAGGACCGCGAGATCCGGCTCCACCGTCCGGGTCCCGACGAAGGGAGGCGGCGGTGCGTCCTCCTGTCGCCACTCCACCTGGAGCCGGTTCTCGAGCGCCTTGCGGTAGGGCAGGAGCGGAGACTTCAGCTTCTCCTCGTGGAGCTTCCGGAGCCGCTCCTGGTCCTTCCTGTTGTCGGTATCGAGCTTCGCCTTGCGAGGCTCGTCGAGCAGGGCACTCATGACGCCGACCACCCTCGAGGCGTCCACGACGTGCACGACCGGCTCCGAGTAGGCCGGCGCGATCTTCACCGCCGTATGTTGCTTCGACGTCGTCGCGCCACCGATCAGGAGTGGGTACTTCAGCCCACGCCGTTCCATCTCCATCGCCACGTTCATCATCTCGGTCAACGACGGGGTGATCAGGCCGGAGAGGCCGATCACGTCCGCCTTCTCGCGCTCGGCCGTGTCCAAGATCGTTTCCGCGGGTGCCATCACGCCGAGGTCGACCACGCGGTAGTTGTTGCAGCCGAGGACCACGCCGACGATGTTCTTGCCGATGTCGTGCACGTCGCCCTTCACCGTCGCGGTGACGATGGTGCCCTGCGCCGAGCCCACCAGGCCCAACCGCTCCTTCTCCTCCTGCATGAAAGGCTCGAGGTAGGCGACCGCCTTCTTCATCGCACGCGCCGACTTCACGACCTGTGGCAGGAACATCTTCCCGGCGCCGAAGAGGTCACCGACGATCTGCATCCCGTCCATCAGCGGCCCCTCGATCACCTCGAGCGGCCTGTCGAAGTGCTGCCTCGCCTCCTCGGCGTCCTCCTCGATGAAGGCGTCGATCCCGTGGACGAGTGCGTGCGACAGGCGTTCCTCGACCGAGCCCTCCCGCCACGACAGATCGTGCTCGGTCCGCATCGCCTCGCCGGTCACGGTCTGCGCGAAGGTGAGCATCCTCTCGGTCGCGTCGGCCCGGCGGTTGAAGAGCAGGTCTTCGACGTGCTCCTTGAGGTCCTTCGGGATGTCGTCGTACACGGGGAGCTGCCCTGCGTTCACGATCGCCATGTCGAGGCCGGCCTGGCGGGCGTGGTACAGGAAGGCCGAGTGCATCGCCTCGCGGACGACGTCGTTCCCGCGGAAGGCGAACGAGAGGTTGGAGACTCCGCCCGAGACCTTCACGCCAGGCATGCGACGCTTGATGATCCGGGTCGCGTCGATGAACGCGCTCGCGTAATCCGCGTGCTCCTCCATCCCGGTGGCGATCGCCAGGATGTTGGGGTCGAAGATGATGTCCGACGGGTCGTAACCGGCCTGCTCGGTGAGCACCCGATAGGCTCGTTCGCAGATCTCGACCTTGCGCTTGACGGTGTCGGCCTGCCCCTGTTCGTCGAAGGCCATCACCACGACGGCCGCGCCGTAGCGCTTGACCCGCCTGGCCTTGTCGAGGAAGTCCTCCTCGCCCTCCTTCAGGCTGATCGAGTTCACGACCCCTTTGCCCTGGACGCATTTCAGACCGGCCTCGATCACGTCCCAACTGGACGAATCCACCATGATGGGCACGCGGGCGACCTCCGGCTCCGTCGCCAGGAGGTTCAGGTAGGTGGTCATCGCTTGCGGGCCGTCGAGCAGGTCGGTGTCCATGTTCACGTCCAAGAGGTTCGCGCCGTTCTGCACCTGCTCACGCGCGATGTCGACGGCGGCCTGGAAATCACCGCTCTCGATCAGGCGCCGGAACTTCTTGGAGCCCGTGATGTTCTGGCGTTCGCCCACCATCACGAACCCGGTGTCGGGGCGGACGACGAACGGCTCGAGTCCGCTGAACGAGGTGAACGTCTCCGTCGGGGCGGGGACCTGCCGCGGAGGCAGATCGCGGACCGCCTCGGCGATCTGCCGGATGTGCTCGGGGGTCGTTCCGCAACAGCCCCCGAGGACGTTGGCAAGTCCGGCTCGCGCGAACTCGCCGACGTAGCCGCTGGTGATCTCGGGGTCCTCGTCATGGAGTCCCATCGCGTTGGGCAGCCCGGCGTTGGGGTAGCACGCCGTGTAGGTGGGAGCGATGCGGGAGAGCGCCTCGAGGTAGGGACGCATCTGGGCGGCGCCGAGCGAGCAGTTGACGCCGACGATCATGGGCTCCGCGTGCTCGATCGAGAGCCAGAACGCCTCGGCGGTCTGTCCCGACAGGTTCCTGCCGCTCTGGTCGACGGCGGTGAACGAAAGCCAGAGCGGGAGGTCCGGGGCGACGTCTTCGGCGGCGGCGATCGCCGCCTTCGCGTTCAGGGTGTCGAAGATGGTTTCGATCTGGAGCACGTCGACGCCCCCGTCCGCCAGCCCGCGGATCTGCTCCGCGTAGGCGGCCGTGAGGTCATCGAAGGTGATCGTCCGGAACGCGGGGTCCTCGACCTTGGGGGAGATGGAGAGCGTTCGGTTGGTGGGGCCGACGGAGCCGACCACGAAGCGGTCGTCTGCACCGTCGAGCGCCCGTCGTGCGGTCTCGGCCGCCGCCCTGTTCATGTCGTACACGAGGTGCTCCAGGCCATAGTCGGACTGTGAGACGGGGCTCGCGTTGAACGTGTTGGTGCTGACGATCCAGGCGCCGGCGGCGACGTAGTCGCGGTGGATCGCCTCGACGATGTCGGGCCTGGTCAGGCCGAGCAGATCGTTATCCCCCCGCACATCCGTGGGGTGGTCCTTCAAGAGCTCCCCGCGGAAATCCTCCTCCGAGAGCTCGAGCGTCTGGATCGCCGTGCCCTTCGGTCCCTCGAGCACGAGGATGCGCTCGGCCATCAGGGCCTCGAGCCTGCTCCGCGCGTCCATCGCTCAACATTACCGCCGCGAACGGATACGCCCTGCACGATCGGCGTGCGGGGAGTACGCTCCGACGATGCGCGCGGTGCCGACGCGGGATACGGTCCTCCGCTCCGCCCAGGACGGATCCGGCGGATCCGCAGCGCATCCACACGCCACGCTCCGGCGCTCGGTAGCGGCCCTCAGGGCGGTGCCGCTGTTCGACGGGTTCTCGAAGCGGCATCTGCGGCGCCTGGCGAGAGAGGCCGACGGGGTCGCGTTCGGACCCGGAAGGGCGATCGTGGAGGAAGGGCAGGCGGGCGAGGCGCTGTTCGTGGTCCTGACCGGGACGGCACGGGTCGTGCGAGCCGGCCGGAAGGTGGGCTCGCTCATCCCCGGAGACTTCTTCGGGGAGCTCTCGGCGCTTGACGGCGGTCCACGGACCGCATCGGTCGTACCGGAGACGCCCGTGGAGGTCCTCCGTGTCTTCCGGCACACCCTCCAGAGGATGGTGGAGCAGGAGCCCGCCCTCGCGATGGGTCTGCTCGAGGGGCTCGCGCGGAGGCTCCGCCAGGTCCAGCCCGGCACGCCCGTCGGCTGATCAGGCGAGGATCGCGTCCAGCTCCGCGAGCACCGTCGAGTCCAGCTCGATGTCCCCCGCGGCGGCGTTCGCGCGGACGTGGGCTGGGTTGCGGCTCCCGGCGATCGCGGCCGTGACGCCGCCTTGGTGAACGTTCCAGGCCAGCGCGAGCTGGGACAGGGTGCATCCGAGCCGCTCCGCGACCGGCCGGATGCGGTCGACGACCTCGAGCGAACGAGCGAGCTCCGCGAACGGGCCGTCGTCCTGCTTGTTCCCCCGCCAATCGCCCGCCGCGAAGTTCGTCTCGGCGGTGATCGCACCGGTGAGAAGTCCGAAGGCGAGCGGCCCGTAGGCCACGACGCCGATCCCTTCGTCGCCGCACCATCGGATCAAGTCCTCATGCTTCCGCTCGAGCATCGAGAACTCCGGCTGGAGCGAATCGACATGGCGGATCGCGAGGCACGTCTCGATCTGCTCTCGTTCGAAGTTCGAGACGCCCATGGCTCCGATCAACCCTGCGTCCTGGAGCTCGCACATCGCTCCCCACGTGTCCTCTAACGGGATCCCGCTCTCATCGAGCCAGTGGAGCTGGTAGAGGTCGATGCGGTCGATCCCCAGTCGGCCGAGGCTCTTCTCGCACGCGGTCCGGACCTGCGCCGGTGCGAAGCCGGTTCCTTCAGGTTGCGGCGCAACCTTGCTCGCGATGACGACTTCGTCCCGCCGCCCCGCGATCGCGCGGCCCACCAGGAGCTCGGACACGCCGTCGCCGTACACCTCGGCGGTGTCGATCCAGCCGATGCCGGCGTCGATGCCCGCCCGGATCGCCTCGATGATCACCTCTTCGGACTCGTTGGGGCCCCAGGCGGTGCCACCCGCCTCCCACGCCCCGAAGCCGATCACCGAGATCTCTGGACCGTGCGCTCCGAGCTTCCGTGTCCGCATGCGGCAGAAACTACCAATCGGGGACCCGTCAGAGCTGAAGTCGCGCAGTAGGGTGTCTGGGATGAGCAAACCCGTCAAGGAACGCGAGCGGATCGTCGTGCGCTTCGCCGGCGACTCGGGGGACGGCATGCAGCTCACCGGCGACCGATTCACCAGTGCGACAGCCGTGCTCGGCAACGACCTCGCGACATTGCCGGATTTCCCGGCCGAGATCCGGGCGCCCGCGGGAACGGTCCACGGCGTCTCGGCCTTCCAGATCCAGTTCGCCTCGAGCGACATCACCACGCCCGGCGACCACGCCGACGTCCTCGTCGCGATGAACCCGGCGGCGCTCAAAGCCGACCTGGAGACGGTCGCGAGGGGAGGCGTGCTGGTGCTGAACGAGGACTCGTTCACCCAGCGGAACATCGAGAAGGCCGGCTACACGGCCGACCCGACGCAGGACGGGACGCTCGACGGCTACCAGGTCTACAAGGTGCCTATGACGTCCATCACGGTCCGCGCGACCGAGGACATCGGGATCGGGAAGAAGGAGGCCGAGCGGGCCAAGAACATGTTCGCCCTCGGCCTCGTGTCGTGGATGTTCGGCCGCCCGACCGAGACGACGCTCGGCTGGCTGGAGAAGAAGTTCGGCTCCCGCCAGGAGATCTTCGACGCGAACGTCGCGGCCTTCAAGGCCGGCTACCACTTCGGCGAGACGACGGAGCTGTTCGCCGAGTCCTACAAGGTGGAGGCCGCTCCTCAGGCCCCGGGGACCTACCGCAACATCGACGGCGCCACCGCGCTCGCCTGGGGGCTGATCGCGGCCTCGCAGCGCAGCGGGTTGCCGCTGCTCTACGCGAGCTACCCGATCACGCCCGCCTCCGAGCTCCTTCACGAGCTCTCGCGCCACAAGAACTTCGGCGTCGTCACGATCCAGGCGGAGGATGAGATCGCCGCGGCCAACATCGCCCTTGGTGCGGCATTCAGCGGTCAGCTCGCCGTGACGGGAACGAGCGGCCCCGGTGTGGACCTGAAGGCCGAGACGGTGGGGCTCGCGGTCATCATGGAACTGCCGATGATCATCGTGGACGTGCAACGAGCGGGCCCCTCGACCGGGATGCCCACGAAGACCGAGCAGGCCGACCTCCTGCTGGCGATGTATGGCCGCCACGGCGAGTCACCGCTCCCGATCGTGTCCGCCTCCACGCCCGCGGAGTGCTTCTCGGCGGCGATCGAGGCTGCGCGGATCGCGGTCCGTTACCGCACCCCGGTGATCCTGCTGTCCGACACGTTCCTCGCCAACTCGTCGGAACCTTGGCCGATCCCCGACGTGGAGAGCCTGCCGGAGATCGATCCCGCGTTCGCGACGCCGAACGGCGCGGACTTCCTGCCCTACTCCCGCGACGACAGGCTCGCGCGGCCGTGGGCCATCCCCGGCACCCCGGGGCTCGTCCACCGGATCGGCGGGCTCGAGCGGCAGGACGGAACCGGCAACATCAGCTACGACGCGGCGAACCACGAGCTGATGACCCGCCTCCGGCAAGCCAAGGTCGACGGCATCGCGGACGACATCCCGTCGCTCGATGTCGAGGATCCCTCCGGCGAGGCAGACCTGCTGGTCCTCGGCTGGGGCTCGTCCCTCGGCACGATCACGGCGTCCGTAGCTCGCGCGAGAGCGAACGGCCAGAAAGTCGCGACGGCCCATCTCCGGCACCTGAACCCGTTCCCTGCCAACACCGGCGAGGTCGTCCGGAAGTACCCGAAGGTACTGATCCCCGAGATGAACATGGGACAGCTCGCCGCCCTGCTCCGCGCGAAGTTCCTCGTGGACGCGCAGTCCTACACGAAGGTCCAGGGGCTCCCGATCTTCGCCGAGGAGCTCGAACGCGAGATCGCGAGGGTGCTCGATGAGTGACGTGATCCAGAACGGCGGTCAGGCGCCGGGCGAGGCGGCGCGGACGCTCACGAAGAAGGACTTCACGTCCGACCAGGAGCCGCGATGGTGCCCCGGCTGCGGCGACTACGCGATCCTGTCGACGGTGCAGGCGTTCATGCCGGAGCTCGGCATCGAGCCCCACAAGACCGTGTTCGTGTCAGGGATCGGCTGCAGCGGCCGGTTCACGTACTACATGGATACGTACGGGATGCACGGGATCCACGGGAGGGCGCCCGCTCTCGCGACGGGCATCGCGGTCGCGAACCCCGAGCTCTCGGTCTGGGTGGTCACCGGCGACGGCGATGGGCTCTCGATCGGCGGCAACCATCTGATCCACGCGCTGCGGCGCAACGTGGACATCAAGATCCTGCTGTTCAACAACCAGATCTACGGCCTGACGAAGGGCCAGTACTCGCCCACGTCGGAAGAGGGCAAGGTCACGAAGTCGACGCCGTTCGGGTCGGTCGATCACCCCTTCAACCCGATCGCGCTCGCTCTCGGCGTTGAGGCGACGTTCGTGGCGCGGACGCTGGACAACGATCGACAGCACCTGACGGAGGTCCTTCGGCGAGCCGCCCAGCACAAAGGGACCGCGTTCGTCGAGATCTACCAGAACTGCAACGTCTTCAATGACGGGGCGTTCGACCTCCTCCGCGAGAAGTCCCAGGGCAAGCACAACCAGATCCGGCTCGAGGAGGGTCAGCCGATCGTGTTCGACGACGGGAACCGGTGCGTACGGATCGGGGACAACGGCCGTTACGAGATCGCGGTGACGGCCGAGACCGATCCGGCCAGCATCGTCGTCCACGATCCGCACGGGCGACCGTCCCTCGCCTTCGCCCTCGCGCACCTGTCGCACGGACCTGACGAGCCGTCGGCCATCGGCGTGTTCCACGAGATCGAGCGTCCGGTCTACGGGCAGGCGATCCAGCATCAACTGCAGGCGGCCACCGAACGTCTCGGCGCGGGCGACCTGGGGGCGCTGCTCCACTCCGGGGACACCTGGACGGTGGAGTAGCCCCGCGGTTCAGGCGGGGCTATGCGTCCCCCGGAAGGCTGAACCGCGCGAGGGCTTCGGCGGAAGCGCTCTCCATCCGCTGGAGCTCTCCGACCGTCCCGGAGAGCACGCCCACCAGCTCGTCGACGTGGCGCTCCGACACGCCGTCTCCGAGGCTCACTCGGAACCCCGTGATCCCCGGGTAGCCGATCTGCTCGAGAACGGGGGAGGCGTCCTCCGGCCGGCCGCTGCAGAGCGAGCCCGCGCCCACGCGGAACCCGCGATCGTCGAGGGTCATCATCAGCGTCGCCGGGTCGAGCCCGGCGACGCTGAACCCCACGAGGTGAGGCGTCCGGTGCGTCGGATGACCGTGGACGGTCGCCCCCGGCACTTCTGTCGCGATGCGATCTCTCAGGCCGGCGGTGATCGACCAGTGCGCGGCCGCTCGGTCACTCATGGTGGCGAGCGACGCGGTGAGCGCCGCCGCCATGCCTGCGATGCCCGGGGTGTTCTCCATCCCCGAGCGGCGCTTCCGCTCGCGGTCGTCGCCGCAGGGGTAGGCGGTGATCCCAAGCCCGCGGCGCACGTAGAGCGCTCCGACGCCCGGCGGGCCGCCGAACTTGTGCGCGGAGAGCGAGAGGAGGTCGACACCGAGCGCCGGCGCATCGACGGGGAGACGACCCACAGTCTGACACGCGTCGGTGTGGAAGCGGACGCCCGCCTCGCGCGCGAGGCGGGCGGCCTCGGCGACCTGCTGGATCGTCCCGAGCTCGTGGTTCGCGTGTTGGACCGAGGCGAGCAGCGTTCCCGGTGTCCTCACCTCTGCCGCGTAGCGATCCAGGTCGACCCGGCCGTACCGGTCGACCGGGATGGTCACGACCTCGAAGCCGTCCGACTCGAGCGAATGGGCGACGCCCCCGACCGCGGGGTGCTCGACGGCCCCGAGGACGATCCTGGTACCGAGCTCGCGCACGGCCCGCACGCCGCCCCAGATCGAAAGGGCGATCGACTCCGTACCGCCCGACGTGAACACGATCTCGTCCGGCTGGGCACCGATCGCCCCGGCGACCTGCTCGCGGGATCCGTCCAGGAGCGCGCGAGCTCCCCGCCCTGTGGTGTGGATCGACAACGGGTCGCCGTACACGTCGAGGGCCGCGAGCACGGCCTCGCGCGCCTCGGGCAGCAGGGGAGTGGCCGAGGCCGAGTCGAGATAGAGGTCGGCGACCATCGCCGCCTCAGGGTACCCGGCTGCCGTCTCCGATCCGTGGTCTTCGGGGGCTACGGCGTGGCCGGTTCCTTCCCGCGGAGGAACACGGTGGTGTACAAGACGCCGGCGATGATCCCCCCGGCGATCGGGCCGATGATCCACACGAGCGCGTCGTCCCAGAGGCCACCGACCAGCGCGGGTCCGAACCAGCGCGCCGGATTCATCGCGGCGCCGGTGAACGGTCCGAAGGCGAGGATGTCGAACGCGATCGTCAGACCGATCGTGAAGCCGGCGGTCTTGTTCCAGGGCCCTCGGTCGTCGACCGCGGTGCCGAACACCACGAAGACGAGGAAGAACGTGAGGATCGCCTCGAGGACGATCCCTTTGCCGACCGCGACGTCGGGTCCGAGCGCCGGCGCGCCGGCGCCGCCCGCGTCGAAGAGACCGCCTCCGACTACGAAGCGGACGAGGAGCGCGCCCGCGACCGCGCCGAGCATCTGCGCAACGATCAGGACGGCGCCGCGCTGCGTGGAGATCTTGCCGGCCGTCCAGAGGGCGATCGTGACGGCGGGGTTGATCAGGCCGCCGGAGATGTGGCCGGTGACCGAGATCATGACCGCCAGGACGAGGCCGTGTGCCAGCGCGACCCCCACGAGGTCGAGCTGGCCCGTTCCAACCGCGAGGATCACCGCGCCCGCACCCACGAAGATGAGCGCGAAGGTCGCGACGAACTCCGCGACCGCTGCCTTGCCGAGACTCTCCATCCGTGCCCTCCTCGAGTTCCGATCCGAGCCGCTCGAGATCGTGGGGAAGCGGGCAGGCGGCGGGCCCGACGGGGCCGAGCGTAACGGGCCGCCCGCGATCGTTCAAAGACCGCGGGCGGGGCGGTAGCGAGTAGCATCGCGTGCGTGGACGTCCTGCTAGTGTCGCCGGACGAGCGCTCCCGCCAGCTGATGGCGCTGTCGGTGCGGAGCATCGAGCGCCGGCTCGGTCAAGAGTTGCGTTTCCGCGCCGCACGCAACGGTGAGTTGGGGACGACGGCGGCACTCCGGGATCGCCCGGATGTGATCGTGGCGGACGAGATCGCGTCCCGTGCCGGAGCCTTCGGGCTCGCCAGGACGCTTCGGGACGACATGGAGCCCTACACCGGAGTGATCGTCATCTTGCTGGATCGCAAGCACGACGCCTGGCTCGCGAAGTGGTCGGGAGCCGACGCGTGGTTCGTGAAGCCCGTGGATCCGTTCGAGTTGGCCGACCGGCTGCTCGATCTCGTGACCGGGCGAAAGACAGAGCCAAAGACAGAGCCAAAGACAGAGCCAAAGACAGAGCCAAAGACAAGAGAAAACAGAGAAGGAGAGCGCGTGAAGATCAAGGGGACCTGCAAACGGGACGGCCGGGAGTTCCTCGCGGAGCAGGTCGTCGACCTCGGTGGGGAGTGCCCTTGGGACGGCGAGCCGTTCAATGCCGACTACGCGGCCATGCTGGTCGAGTCGTTGCGCGAGGTGGAACGTCTGGGGACGGGCTTCGAGCGGGCTCTCGAACGGGTCGCGTCGCTCCACCCGGCGTTCACGTTGGATGAAGCGAGCGTGCTGGGGGAGATCAAGACCCAGCTCGGGCGGCTGCATCGGAACCTCGTCCGGCAGGGCTGACGGGGTGATCGCGATGGCGGTCGAGAGCGGCTTCGGCGTCGAGGTCCGAGATGAGGAGGGCGCCTGGCGTGTCGCGATCCTCAACCCCGCGGGCGAAGTGGTGGCGGAGCGTGCTTGTCATGACGGCGCGGAGGCGCGGACGTACGCGTCGACGGTGCGCCAGCACATCTACTGGCTGTCACCGGAGAAGTTCCGCGAGTACTACCGGATCGAGGACTCGGTCGAGGGAACGGTCGAGGAGTAGACGATGGGCTTCAACGCGATGCAGCCGGGGAAGGTGAAGAAGGCAGATCTGGTCATCGCCGGGGTCGCACTCCTGGTGATCGTCGGCCTCGTGCTGTGGGCGGTGCTGTGACCGATGTCCGGCCGCTCGCCGACCTCGACTACTGCTACCTGACCACCACCGGGCGCCACACCGGGACCCCGCATCGGATCGAGATCTGGTTCGCGCTCGCGGAAGGCACGGCGTACCTCCTGTCCGGCGGAGGTGACCGTTCGGACTGGGTCAGGAACGTGATGATCTCGCCCGAGGTCGTCCTCGAGATCGGTGACGTGAGGAGGAACACGAGGGCCCGGGTCGTGACGGATCCAGCGGAGGACGCCTTGGCGCGACGGCTCGTCCTCGAGAAGTACCGGCCCCGCGACGGCGGGGACCTGAGCGGCTGGGGGCGGAGCTCGCTTCCCGTCGCGATCGACTGGTCCTAGCTCTCTTCGAAGCCGATCGAGAACATCCGCTCGAGGTCGTGCTTCGAGTACACCTGGAAGGCGATCAGCGTCTCGGTCCGCTCGACCCCCTCCACCTTGGAGATCCCACCGGGGATCACCTTCGCGAGGTCGTCGTGATCGGCGACGCGCACGATCGCGATGAGATCGAACTCGCCGGCCACCGAGTAGACCTCGGAGACGCCGGCGATCTCGGCGATCGCCTGCGCGGCCTCGCCGATCTCGTCGATCTGGCATTGGATCAGAACGACGGCGTGCACGGTCATCGCTGCTCGGTCCTTTCGAGGATGACGGCGAGCCCCTGCCCGCCGGAGATACAGAGCGTCGCGAGCCCCAGAGCCGCGCCCCGCGCCCGCATCTGGTACGCGAGCGACAGCAGGATCCTCGCGCCGCTCATGCCGATCGGATGGCCGAGCGAGATGCCGCCTCCGAGGAGGTTCAGACGGTCCCGGTCGAACTTCAGCTCTCGTTCACAGGCGATCACCTGCGCGGCGAACGCCTCGTTGATCTCGATGAGGTCGATATCGGCCAGCGACAGGCCGGTCTTCTCCAGGACCTTCATCGTCGCCGGCACCGGTCCGATGCCCATGATCTCGGGCGGGACCCCTGCCCAGCTCATGCCCGCGATCCTCGCGAGCGGCTCGCGGCCCTCGGATCGCGCCCGCGACTCCGCCATCAGGATCATCGCGGCGGCTCCGTCGGTCAGGCCCGCCGAGTTGCCGGCGGTGACGGATCCTCCCTCTCGGAACACGGGGGTGAGCGCAGCGAGCCCTTCGGGCGTGGTCTCGGGGCGCGGATGTTCGTCCCCGGTGACCGTGATGGCGAGCTTGCCCGGCACCTCCACGGGGACGATCTCGGCGGCGCGGGCGTCTGCGCCGGAGGCGGCCTTCCGTTGGGACTCCAGCGCGAACTCGTCCTGCTCTTCCCGCGAGATGTCGTAGCGGTCGACGAGGTTCTCCGCGGTCTCGCCCATCAGCAGCCCGCTCAGCGGATCCAGCAGTCCGTCGCGATACATCGCGTCGTACACGGTCGCGTTGCCCATCCGGTAGCCGGTGCGCATGCGGTCCAGGAGGAACGGCACACGGGTCATGTTCTCCATGCCGCCGGCGAGGACGACCTCGGCGTCGCCGAGAGCGATCTGTTGCGCGCCCAGCTGGACGGCTTTCATGCCCGAGCCACACGCGATGTTGACGTTGAAGGCGGCCACCTCGTTCGGGACGCCGGTATGGATGCTCACCTGCCGCCCGGTGTTGGGTCCGTTGCCCGCCTGGCGGGCGTGGCCGACGATCGTGTGATCGATCTGCTCGGGAGTAACGCCCGCGCGCATCAGTGCTTCCTTCCCGGCGAACGTTGCGAGCTCGACGGCCGTCGTGTCGGCGAAGGACCCCAGGAACCTTCCGATGGGCGTCCGTGCACCCTCGAGGATCACCGCGCGCTCCATGCGAGCCAGTCTATCCGCCGGCTCTCGGATCCTCGGCCGCGAGCGTGCTTCGATAGAGGTCGCGCAATGCGCCGATCTCCCCGCCGTGATGGGCGTCGTGGTGGATCATCGTCCAGAAGATCTGCCACGCTGGCCATCGCTCGCCCCAGTTGGTCCGGACGGGTCGCTCCAGACCGGCGTCATCCATCCCCGCGAGATCCTCCGTGAGCAGGGCATGGCCGGTGTCGAGCAACTCGATGGCATCTGAGGTCGTGCCCGGTGTTTCGAGGGTGAGCCACGTGAGCTCGCCCGCTCCGAACGCATGCTCGTGATACATCACCTTGCACATCGCGAGATGGGTGAGCCGCCAGGCGATCGTGGTGAATGGGGCGGGTTCGGGGTCGGGTTCCTCGTAGTGATGGTCCCAACGGCCGTGCTCGTCCTGGAAGACCGTCCAGCTCCCCGGAACGGGCTCCCAGAAGAACTCGTCATCGGTCAGACCGTGAAGGCGCAAGCGCATGTCGTGGAAGGTCTCCGACATCTCCCGCGCGAGGAGCTCGACGGCGCTACCCACCGAGCCGAGCCTAGCGCCGGCCGACCTTGGGAAGCTCGGGTTCGTTCCTTGATGTTGGCGTCCAACGGAGGATCTGTGCGATCCGAGCTCCGCCATCGACCGGCTCGCTGAGCGGAACATCGCACGCGACGAGGCGAACGGGGTTCTTGGCCAGCCAGGAGCGCACCGCGGACAACTCATCGGCGCGCTCGCGCGGGCAGGGGAGCGGGATCGGGTCCGTCTCGTCTCCGGCGTCACCGGACCGCGCGAGCGCTCCCCCGTCGAACGAGAGCCGTCGGTCGCCCTCGACCACCAGCTCGAGCCGACCGGCCCCGAGCAGCCACGCATCCCTGCGCGCCCGGTGCAGCGCCGCCGCCAACGCTCGGAGCCGGTCCCGGGTCGAGGCGGCCTCCTCGAAGCGCTCCGCATCCGCGAGCCGCGACATCTTCGCTCCGAGCGCTTCGAGGAGCCCGTCCGGGGACTCGAGGGAGGAGAGGAGGTCCCGGACGAGCTCTCCGTAGCGCTCGGGGTCGACCCGGCCGTCGCAGGGAGCTGGGCACCGGCCGATGTCGGCGAGCGCGCATGGCGAGAAGCGGGTCCGTGCACCCATCGAGCGGGTGCAACTGCGGAGCGGAACGACCTCTTCGAGCGCCTCCTTCGTGAGGCGGGCGGCCCCGCTGCCCGAGAACGGCCCCAGGTACGTGCAGCCGTCCGCCTGGCCGGCGCGATGGACCACCTTCAGTCGCGGGAACGCCTCGGAGGGGTCGAGCTTCACGTACGCGAACCTCCTCCAGGTCTTGCCTCGACGGTTGTACTTCGGCTCGTGCCGACGGATGAGTCGCGCCTCGAGCACGAGCGCCTCGAGCTCCCCTCCCGGTGTCTCCTCGCCCTCGACGCGACGCACCTCGCCGAGGAGGGCCTCGACCTTCTTGCGTCCGTCGCCGTAGAAGTAGGACTTCACTCGGGCGCGAAGGTCGTGGGCCTTGCCCACGTAAAGGACGCGCTCGTCGCGACCCACGAACCGATAGATCCCGGGAGCGTGGGGGAGCGCGTCCGCGAGCCTGATCTTGCCGAAATGCGGTCGTCCGCGGGCGCGAACGGCTTCGCGGAGGTCCCCGAGCGTCAGGATGCCGAGCCGTCCACCCAGGTCGAGGAGCCCGTCCAGGACCTCCGCGCATGCCATCGCGTCCTCCAGCGCCCGATGGATCGGTTTCACACGGGTTCGGAAGTACTGCGCGAGGGTCTGGAGGCGAACGTTGGGGACGTCGGGCCACACGACCCGACGGGCCAGTTTGGCGGTGCACACCGGAGGTCCCTCGAGGGCGGGATAGTCGAGCCGGACGAGGTTCTCGTTGAGGAACGAGAAGTCGAACCGCGCGTTGTGCGCCACGAAGACGGCGCCCCGTGCGAATTCCAGGAACGCCGGCAGGACCGCCTCGATGGGGGGTTCCTGCCGCACGAGCCGGTCGTCGATCCCCGTCAGGTGTGCGATGAACGTGGGGATCGGCTCCTCGGGGTTGACGAGGGCCTGGAACGTCCCGAGGCGCTCTCCGCCGGTGATCCTGACCGCTCCGATCTCGGTGATCCGGGAGTCCCGAGGTGATCCGCCGGTGGTCTCGAGGTCGACGACCACGAAGGAGACCTCCCGAAGTGGCACCGCTTCAGCGAGGGTGGTCTGGATGGGAGCCGAGGGCACGGGTGCCTCCGATCGGTGGGGCCGACGGGGAGGGACACCGTATCGAACAGACGTTCGAGGGTCAAGGGAGGGCGCAACCATCGTCGCAGTCTGAGGAGGGAGACCGACAGGGGTTGGTTCAGCGACGCGGCAGAGTGAAGACCTTGAGGCGCGTGAACGGCTTGTGGGTCGCGGTGCCCTTGAATCGGACGACGACCTTGTAAGTGCCCTGCGGCGTCGGACGGACGAACGTCACGGTGTAGGTGCCGTCCTTCTTGCTGTCACCGTCGCGATCTCTGATGTTCCGTACCGGGACCGTCTTCGCGGAAACCTTCACGAACCTCGTTCCTTGCTTCCGGAACAGGGTCGCGGTGACCCGATGACCGGACTTGGTCGGTTCCAAGAGTCCCTTCGCGATCACGGCACGTGATCCCCGAACAACCTTCAAGGTGAGCGCCGTCCGCATCCTGTCGTCGTTCACGATCGTTCCTTGAGCGATCCCGTCCCCGACGGTGGCGTCGATGGGATCGCTGAGCGTCAGGGACAGGGTCTCGTTGGTCTCGTAGATGACGTCGCCGTTCACGACGATGTTCACGGTTCCGCTGGACGCGCCGCCTGAGATCGTGAGTGTGCCGGAGGCCGGCGCGAAGTCTGATCCCGTCGTTGCCGTGGCACCGGCGGTGGCGTAATCGATCGAAGCGGCGACGTCGGAGGCTCCCGCCAGCGACACGTTGAAGTGGAGGAGAGACGTCCCGGCGTTGCCTTCCACGATGGAGGCGTTCGCCACGGACACCACCGGCGCGTCGTCGTCGTTGACGATCGTTCCGATCCCGCGCACATCCCCGATCGGGGCGCCCGATCCGTTCGAGAGATCCAGCATCAACGTTTCGCCCCGCTCGTAGGTGGTGTCCCCGTTCACCGTGATGATCACGGTCTCGGAGATGTCCATGGGGGCGAACGTGACGGTGCCGCTCGCGCCGAGGTAGTCGGTGCCGCTCGTGGCGGTACCCGCCGAGGTGCTCCAGTCGACCGTGACCGGGAACGCGGCCGGGTGAGAGAGGATCACCGAGAAGCTGAGCGCTCCCGTCCCGCTCTGTCCCTCGGCGACCGTGGGCTCGTCGATGTCGATCACCGAGAGGAGCTCGTCGTCCACGATCGAGCCGAGCCCGGTGCCGTCGCCTATCGTGGCGTTCCCGGGGGTGGAGAGGGTGACGAGGAACGTCTCGTCGAGCTCGGCGGTGCCGTCACCGTTCAGGGTGACGACGATCGGCTCGCTCGTGTCGCCAGGCACGAACGTCAGCGTCCCCGACGCGGCCACGTAGTCGGTCGGCTGGGTTGCGTCGTCATCGGCCGTCGCCCAGTCGACGGTCACCGCTTTGCCGCTCGCGGAAGAGAGCGTGGCGGTGAACGTGGCGTTCACGGTCCCGGCATCCCCCTCCGTGACCGAGGCGTCGTTCACCGAGAGAACGGGAAGGGGATCGTCGTCGTTGATCGTGCCGAGGCCGGAGCCGTCGCCGATCGTGGCGTTCCCGGGGGCGGATAGGGTGATGCCGAAGGTCTCGTCTGCCTCATCCAGCACGTCGCCGTTGACGTCGACGTCGAACGTGGTGCTGGTGGATCCGGCCGTGATCGTGCCGCCACCGCTCGCGGCGGCGTAGTCGAGGCCGGCGGTGGCGGAGCCCGCCGCGGTGGTCCAGTTGAAGGTGACGGCGTTCGCACTCGCAGTCGAAAGCGAAGCGGTGAACGTGGCGATGGTCGTGCCTGCGTTGCCTTCGGTCACCGAAGCATCGCTCACCGAGAGGACCGGGGGTGCGTCGTCGTCGGTGATCGTGCCGAGGCCCGAACCATCGGCGATCGTCGCGTTCCCGGGGTTGGAGAGGGAGATGCCGAACGTCTCGTTGGCTTCGTCCAGGACGTCGCCGGTCACGGTGACGCCGATCGTGGCGGTCGTGGCGCCGGCCGCGATCGTGCGACTTCCGCTCGCGGCCACGTAGTCGACCCCCGCGGTGCCGGAGCCGGCGGCCGTGGCCCAGTCCACGGTCACGGTCTTCGTGCTCGCGGTCGAGAGGGCGACGGTGAACATCGCCGTGGTCGACCCGGCGTTCCCCTCGGTGGTGGAGACGTCGTTCACCGAAAGGGAGGGGAGCGGATCGTCGTCAGTGATCGTGGCGAGCCCGGAGCCGTCGCCGATCGTGGCGTTCGACGGGGCGGAGAGAGTGATGCCGAAGGTCTCGTCGACCTCGTCCAGGACGTCGCCGTTCACGGTGATGCCGATCGTGGCGGTCGTGGCCCCCGGCGCGATCGTGCGGCTCCCGCTCGCGGCCACGTAGTCGAGCCCCGCGGTACCGGAGCCGGCGGCCGTGGCCCAGTTGAAGCCGACCGCGTTCCCGATCGTGGCCGAGAGGGTCACGGTGAACGTCGCCGTGGCCGTGCCGGCGTTCCCCTCGGTGACGGAGACGTCGTTCACGGAGAGGACGGGGAGGGGATCGTCGTCGATGATCGTCCCGAGCCCGGAGCCGTCGCCGATCGTCGCGTTCGAAGGGTTGGAGAGGGTGATGCCGAAGTTCTCGTTGCCCTCTGCTTGCACATCGCCGCTCACGGTGATGCCGAACGTGGTGGTCGTGGCCCCCGCCGCGATCGTGCGGCTCCCGCCCGCGGCCACGTAGTCGACGCCGGCGGTGGCAGACCCGGGGGCGGTAGCCCAGTCGAAGGTGACGGCGTTCGCACTCGTTGCCGAGAGGGAAGCGGTGAACGTTGCCGTCGCGGTGCCGGCGTTCCCTTCGGTGACCGAGACGTCGTTCACCGAGACCAGAGGGGGGTTGTCGTTGTCCGTGATCGTGGCGACCCCTTGCGCGTCACCGATCAGTCCCGGTGAGCCGACGAGGTTGGAGAGGTTGACCACGAAGGTCTCGTTCGACTCGTCGATCGCGTCCCCGGCCACGGGCACGGTCACGACCCTGGAGAAGACGGTCTTCGTGAGGGAGACGCTCCCAGACGACGTGGTGAAGTCGGCCGGGGCCGTCGCCGAGCCCGGCGCCGTCGCCCAGTTGACCTGGAGGGCGCAGCAGGCTCGAGGATGAGGAGCGACCTGGATCGTGAAGCTCGCGTTGACGGAGGCGCCTGTGCCCTCGGTCACGGCGACGTCGGTGATCGTCACGGTCGGTGTCGGGGCCGCAGTCGCGGGCGAGGGAACGGCAACGAGGAGCACGGCGGCGGCCGCGGTCCCAGCTACAACGCGCAACAGACGTCCGTGGAAAGCACGTAGGCGGGATATGCGGGAGCCGAGGTCCATACCGGACATATCGGCTCCCTATGGCCCTCGGACGCATAGCCTGTTTCGGGGCTTTTCTCCTGCCTAGGAGCAGGTAGAGACGATCACTCTATGTGATCACGCGACCTGGCGGGAGAGGCGACGTCGCTCCTGCTCCGTCAGCCCTCCCCAGACCCCGTAGCGCTCCCCGTTCTTCAGGGCCCACGAGAGGCATTCCCGGCGGATCGTGCAGGCGCTGCAGAACGCGAGCGCGGGGCCGGCCTCCTCCTCGGAGATCGGGAAGAAGACATCGGGATCGATCCCGAAGCACGCAGAGCGCTCCTGCCAGACGTCGGGGGGAGAGGGATCATCGGGTAACACTTCGATGTCGAAGCTCGGAAGACGATCGATGCGCACCCTTCCGTACCTCCCCCCGGGATCCCCGTCGTTTCCGGGAACGAAGGAATAGCACGGAGTGACCACGGCGGGGAAGGGGTCGTCGGTCGGGTCGGAGCAAACCCCCAGGTGGCCGATAGGAAATGACCCGAAGTATCTACTCTTTGCGCCGTAGGGAGAGCGTTCCGGCTCCCGTCGAGAGCGGCTTCGAGGCCGCGTCCCACCGGATGCGGACGATCGCGCGCGTCTCTCCGTTCCGTTCCGCGGCGCTTGTCACCTCTCCGACGGTGACTCCGTCTGCGAGCACGGGTGCGCCCGGATGGATCGCCGTCGCGGAGCGAACGGGCACGAGGACCCGGGGCGGATGGCCGAGGTTCCGCACCTTCGCCACCGACTCCTGACCCAAGAAGCACCCTTTCGTGAAGTCGATCGTGTCCTCGAGTCCCGCTTCTGCAGGCAGTGCGTCCGGCCCGAAGTCCGCTCCCATCCGTGCAACCCCACGGAGGATCCGCCAGGTCTCGACGTCGGCGGGGGTGACCTCGGTGAGCCCTCGTTCCGTCAGCCGCCCGCGGACCACTCGGAGGGGCTCGCCCGCGGGCACGACGATGTCGTGCCCGCTGCCGACGACCGACGGCGCGAGGACGAGTCCGGCGTCGCCGTCCTCGTCGGCAGAGCCGCCGAGGACCGCGACGATCGACGATCGCTCGGTCCGGTTGTCCAGCTCGACGTCGGAGGAGAGCACGTACGGAGTGAGGATCGTGTCGATCGCCTCGGGTTGCTCGCCCGCCTGGAGGAGGAGGAAGGAGCCGTCGTCGACCCTCGCGACGGAGAAGTCGGCGCGGATCCGTCCGGTCGGAGTCAGGAGGAGAGAGCGTCGGCTCTGTCCGGTCTCGAGCCCTTCCACGTCTGCCGTGACGAGATCGTGGAGCCAGGCGCCGGCCTCGGCGCCCCGCACCGCGATCGTCCGCCACCCGGACAGCAGCGCGAAGGCCGTACCGTCTTCGAGCGCGTCCGATGCCGTCGATCCCGTGCGAAGTCCTCCCTTCCGTGGGCACGCTCTGGACTCGGGGGTGTGGGGTCTCAGAGGGCGCTGCGCCCGAGCACGCATGTGCTCGACCACCCTCTGAGAGGATAACGGTCCGGTGGAGATACCCAGGACCCTCGTCGTCACGAACGACTTCCCGCCGCGGGTCGGTGGCATCCAGCGGACGCTCGGATCCATCTGCCGATCGCTCCCGGCGACGAAGCTCTCCGTGATCGCCCCGTCGTCGGAAGGTTCGTCCTCATTCGACGCGAGCGTCGGCTACGAGGTCGTCAGGGAGCGAAGCCGGTTCGTGTGGCCGACGCCCTCGTTCGCCGACCGAGTGGAGGCCGAGATCGCCCGGACGGGTGCCGAGGTGGTGCTGTTCGGCGACGCGTTCCCGCTGGCGCTGCTCGGTCCACGACTCGCCTCGCGCGGGACACCCTCTGTGGTGCTGGTGCACGGGTTCGACTACTGGCTGTCCACCGTCCCGGTGGCGCACAGCGTGATGAAGCGGATGACGTCTCACGCCTCGCGTGTGGCCGGTTGCAGCGAGTTCATCTCACGACGGGTCCGCACGGCGGTTCCTCGCCGGGTCCCCGTCTCGGTGCTGCATCCGGGTGCGGACGTGGAGCGGTTCCGACCGGACCTGCCGACCGAGGACATCCGAGAGCGGTACGGACTCGGCGACCGGCCACTGATCGTCTGTGTGAGCCGGTTGGTGCCGCGCAAGGGGCAGGACGTGTTGATCGGGGCGATGCGTGCGGTGCAGCGCCGCGTTCCGGAGGCCGCACTGTTGATCGTGGGTTCGGGGCCCTACGAACGGAAGCTCCGCAGCCTCGCCGAGCGGGCGCCGACCCGGTCCGTGGCGTTCGCGGGTGAGGTGCCCGAGGAGGACCTTCCCCGCTACTACGCGGTCGGCGACGTCTTCGCGATGCCGTGCCGCACCCGCCTGGCCGGCCTCGAGGTGGAAGGGTGGGGAAACGTCTTCATCGAGGCAGCCGCCTGCGGGCGCCCGGTCGTCGTCGGCGACTCCGGTGGTTCGCGCGAAGCGCTGGTGCACGGAGAGACGGGCCTCCTCGTCGACGGTTCGTAGGTCGAGGGCGTTGCCGACGCGCTGGCGACCCTGCTGGAGGACCCTGCCTACGCGAGGCGACTCGGCAAGAACGGCCGGGCTCGGGTCGAGCGTGAGCACACGTGGCCCCGGGTCGCCGAGCGGCTCGCGGGCTGGCTCCGAGAGTCTGCGGCCGACTGACGCCCTTCCACGGTCCGGACGAGGGCCGACGGTACGCTTGCTCGAGTGGATGATCTCCGATGCCCCCGCTGTGGAGCCCTCGTGAGCGCCGACGCCGAATGGTGCGGTCAATGCTTCGCGTCCCTCCGGCCGGAGCCCGAGCCGGAACCCCCCGCGACTCTCGCGCGCCCGGCGCCGGCCGAGCCCCGCGAAGGTGGCGTCGGTGGCGACCTGGCCGTGCCCCACCTGTGGCTCCCAGAATCCGCTCGAGCTCGATGCGTGCAGCGTCTGCGGGACCTCCTTCGCGGCCCTGCTCCGGCAGGATGAGCCCGGGCCGACGGTCTCCCCGCGAGATGCGTTCCTGTGGTCGCTCACGTTCCCGGGAGTCGGCCACGCGAAGGCCGGCCGCGGCGCCGACGGGGTCGCCCGGGGCACACTGTTCGTGCTCACTTTCGGCCTCGCGCTGGTGATCGTGCTCTCGGGTGTCTCGAGCGCCCCCATCTTCGGGGTCGTCGCCCTCCTCCTCCTGTCGGCGCTCACGATCTATCTCGGATCGGCGGCCGAGGCCTATCGGCTCGCGGACGGCGGGTCGCCGTTCGTGTCGGCGCGAACCCTGCTGTGGGCCACGGTCGCGTTGATCATGATCTCGGTGTCCCTCCTCGCGATGTCCGTGGTGACGGTGAACAGCCGCTGAGACCTGGTCACCGCTAGGATTCCTGAGCCGATGGAACACGCGGAAGGCTCGATCGTCATCGATGCGCCGCTCGAGGACGTGATGGAGGTCCTCGAGGACTACGAGGCCTACCCGGAGTGGGCCGAGGTCCGGACCGCGCAGATCCTCCAGCGAGTGGAGGGAGGCCGGGCCACCGAGGTTGCCTACGAGGTCGACGTCCCTGTGCTCGGCAAGGCCACGTACACGCTGACGTACCGCTACGCGCCGGGGGACACCGGTCTCTCGTGGGTGACCAAGGAAGCTCGAGGCGCCATCCGTGATATCCGCGGCGAGTACCTCCTGAACGAGGTCTCCGACTCCGAAACGAAGGTGACGTATCGGCTGGCGGTAGAGATCGGCGTCCTCGTCCCGGGGTTCATCCGCACCGAGGGCGCGAAGCGTGTCATCGAGAACGCCCTGGAGCGTCTCAAGCGCCGCGTCGAGATGGGCTAGTCGGAGGACGCCGGCAAGGCTCACGTAAGCTGGCCGGATGCGGGTCCTCCTGTTCACCGGCAAGGGCGGGGTCGGCAAGACGACCGTCGCCGCCGCCACCGCCGTGCGATCGGCCGCCGCGGGACAGCGGACGCTCGTGATGTCGACCGACCCCGCTCACTCGCTCGGCGACTCGTTCGAACTTCAGATCGGATCCGATCCCACGCAGATCGCCGAGCTGCTCTGGGCGCAGCAGATCGACGCGCAGGAACGGCTCGAGGACAACTGGCGCGTGATCCAGGACTACATGATCCAGCTGATGAACTGGGCGGGGACCGAGACCATCCAGGCGGAGGAGTTGACCGTGCTCCCCGGACTGGACGAGATCTTCGCCCTGATCGACGTCAAGACCCACGTCGAGAGCGGTGCCTACGACGTGCTGATCGTGGACTGCGCACCCACGGCCGAGACGTTGCGGCTGCTGTCGCTGCCCGACGTGATGCAGTGGTACATCGAACGCATCTTCCCCGTGGAGCGGAGGATCGTGAAGACGGTCCGGCCGATCGTCTCACGCGTGACCACGCTCCCGATCGCCGGCGATCGCGTGTTCGACGCGATCGAGCAGCTCCATCGGAACCTCGATGCGGTGAAGAAGATCCTGACGGATGAGACGACGTCTTCCGTTCGACTCGTGGTGAACCTGGAGAAGATGGTGATCGCCGAAGCCAGGCGCACGTACACCTACCTCGGGCTCTTCGGGTACCGAGTGGATGCGGTGGTCGTGAACCGGGTCCTGCCGCCGGACGTGACCGATCCGTACTTCGGCAAGTGGAAGGACATCCAGGCGGAGCACCTCGTGACCGTGCACGAGTCGTTCGACCCGGTGCCGATCCTGTCCGCCCGCCTGTTCGATCGGGAGATGGTGGGGCTGTCCCTTCTCGAGGAGATGGGGGACGAGGTGTACGGTGCGCTCGACGCGGCCGACATCCTGTACCGAGACGAGCCGATCCGCGTACGCAAGCGCGGGACGGGATACGTGATGACGATGCGTCTCCCGTTCGCTTCACGCGACGACATGGACATCCACCGTCGCGGGGAAGAGCTCTTCGTCCGCGTCGGTGCCTACAAGAGGAACCTGATCCTGCCGCAGTCGCTGAAGCGGATGACGGTTCGCGAGGCGAATTTCGCCGGCGATCATCTCGAGATCCTGTTCGGGCGGGAACCCCGTCCGGCGGAAAGGAGCTGACATGGCCGAGACCGCGAAGCGCAAGCGACCGCGGGAGGCTGCGCCACCCGGCCCGGGGTCCCATACCGAGGGCGGCCAGGTCTGCACGGTGGGATTCTGCCCGATCTGTCTGGCGGTGACCGCCGTCCAACCTTTGAAGCCGGAGGCGGTCGAGCACCTGCTGAACGCGGGGAGGGAATTCCTCCTCGCGATGACCGCGGTCATGGGCGCGAGGGCCGACGAGACCGGTGGGAAGGAGAAGGCGCCGACGCTCACGCGGATCGACATCGAGTGAGCGACCGGCAGGCGGTCGGCATCGACATCGGTGGCACGAAGATCGCCGCGCTGCGGATCTCCGCGGGGGGAGAGATCCACGCCGGCAGGGTGGTCCCGACGCCCGCGAACGATCAGTCGGCGGCGCTGCCCGCGATCGAGGCGGCGGCCGCCGAGGTCATGGACGACGGCGTGGTGGCGATCGGCATCGGCATGGCGGGACTCATCGACGTCCGCTCGGGCGTCCTGCTCTCGACCCCGAACCTGGTCTGGCGGCAGCTCCCGCTCGGCGACGGCCTCCGCGCGAAGTACGGGCTTCCCGTGACCGTCCACAACGACGCCACGTCCGCTGCGTGGGCGGAGAGTCGTCTGGGGGCCTCACGGGGACGCGCCGATTCCTTGTTCATCGGGGTCGGCACGGGGATCGGCGGCGGGATCGTCTCGGGCGGCCGTCTCATCCGGGGCGCCCACGGCCTCGCGGGGGAGATCGGCCACACGATCGTCGAGCCCGGCGGCCCCTTGTGCGGGTGCGGCAACCGGGGATGCTGGGAGCAAGTGGCGAGCGGGCTGGCGATCGCCCGAGCGGGCCGGCGAGCCGTCACCGACGAGCCGGGCTCCTCGATCGCTCGGCTCGCCGGCGGCGACCCCGGCCGGGCGACGGGCGAGCTCGTCACACAGGCGGCCCAAGAGGGCGACGGCGTGGCGGTGGCGATCCTCGCCACCGTCGGTCAGCGTCTCGGCGAAGGCGTTGCCTCGCTCGTGAACGTGCTGGATCCCGAGATCGTCGTGATCGGAGGAGGGGTGGGCGAGGCGGGTGACGTCCTGTTCGGTCCCCTCCGCGAGGCGTTCCAGGCCTCGGTCGAGGGTGCGGACGTCCGTCCCAGTGTGCCGATCGTGCCGGCCCAGCTCGGGAACGACGCCGGCGCGATCGGCGCAGCACTCCTGGCACTCGACGCGGCGCCCGCATGAAGCTCGGACTCAGCCTTCCGATGTTCACGGCGGACGTGGGGCGGCCGATCGCGGCCGCGGCCCGAGCCGCTGCCACGGGGTACGACGGCGTGTTCGCCCCGGATCATCTGTTCCCGCCGGGGGCACCCGGCCGGCCTGCGCTCGAGCCGTTCGCCGTTCTGGCGGCCGTCGCGGCGATGCATCCGGACCTCCGCGTGGGAACACTCGTGACGAGGGTGTCGCTCCGACCGGCAGGGCTTTTGGCGAAGCAGGGCGCGGCCCTCGATCAGATGAACGGCGGGCGCGCGATCCTCGGCCTGGGCGCGGGCGACTCGCTCTCCAAGCCGGAGCACGACGCGTTCGGGATCCCGTTCACCTCCACCGCTGAGCGAGTGGCGACCCTGGAAGAGACCGTCGGTGCCCTGCGTGCGCTGTTCGGCGGGGAGCCCTGGCCCGGCGGCGCCCTGGTGCCCGCGATCGCCGGGCCGTTGCTCCCTCCGGGAGACCCGGAGCTTTGGGTCGGAGGACGTTCCGCGCCCGTGATCGCGGTGGCCGCACGGTCGGCCGACGGATGGAACGGGTGGGCGATGGACGCGGAGGGGTTCGAAGCCGCGGCCGGCCAGCTTCGCCGGCTCGCCGACGGCCGCCCGGTCGTCCCCACCTGGGGCGGGATCACCCTCGTCGGGACGGACCCGGGCGATCTGGAACGGCTCCGGGAGGAGCGCCGGACGAAGGGGCTGTCCATGGACGTGTGGCAAGGAGATGCCGGTGATCTCCGTTCCTTCGCCGGCCGACTCGGCGAGGCAGGCTGCGCGTGGTTCATCGTGCAACCGGTCGGCGGCGAGGATCGCATCGAGGTCGTCGCGGAGGCCCTTCGGCGATGAAGAGCAGTGAGTTGAAGCGCGCGAAGCGCCGGACCCGCCGGTCGATCCTCGAGGACCGGGATGCCCTGCCGGCCGACGTTCGAGAGGAGAGGGGAGAGCGCGTGGTGGAGCGCTTCCTCGGGCTCCCCGAGGTCCGGCGTGCGACGACCGTCATGCTGTTCTCCCATTTCGGATCCGAGGTGCCGACCGGCTCACTGATCCGGCAACTCCACGAGCGCGGCGTCGTGATCGCGCTCCCGAGGATCGAGCACGGCCACCTCGTGCCCGTCGTCTTCGCTCCCGGCGATCCCACGAGCACCACCTCGTTCGGCGCACAGGAGCCGGTCGACGGGACACCGCTCGACCCGTCATCGATCGACGTCGTCGCCGTGCCGGGGGTGGCGTTCGACCGAGACGGGCGCCGGGTCGGCTACGGCGGGGGGTACTACGATCGGTTCCTCCGGAACCTCCCGGCGTTCACGGTGGCCGTGGCGTTCGGTCTGCAGGTCGTGAAGGATGAGGCTCTGCCCGCCGGCCGCTTCGATCTCCCGGTGCAGGCGATCGTGACCGAGGACGAGACGATCCGTGTCGCGAACTTGAACAGCCGTTCAACCTCGTGATAAGAGGGGCCATGAGCGAAAACGGGAACGGGAGCGAGAGCAGGCGGACGGCCTTCCACTCGATCATGTCGAAGACGGCAGCCGGGTTCATGGAAGAGGCCGGATGGTGGTGGGTCACCGGGTTCGGTGACCCCGCGGCGGAATACAGGGCGGTTCGGGAAGGGATCGGCGTCTGGGACGTCTCCCCGCTCAACAAGTGGGACTTCCGAGGGAGGGGCGCGCTCGAGGCGGCGCAGCGCGTCCACTCGAACGACGTCCTCGGGATGCAGACGGGACAGGTCCGATACGGAGCCTTCCTGGACGAAGACGGCCTGCTGGTCGATGACGGAACGGTGTTCAAGCACGCCGACGATCATCTCTGGGTCGCCACGAACGGGCTCGACCACCAAGCCTTCTTCGCCGACGCGTCGAAGGGGCTCGACGTCACCGTGGAGTACATCGCGCCGGAGCTGCCTCACCTGCAGGTGCAGGGGCCGAGATCCCGCGAAGCGCTCCAGCCGCTCACGGATGCCGACCTGGGCTCGCTCCGCTACTTCCACTTCATCCCCGAGGAGGTCAAGGTCGGTGGCGTTCCCGTCTGGCTCTCGCGCACCGGCTTCTCCGGCGAGCTGGGGTACGAGCTGTTCACGCGACCCGAACACGCGGAGGATCTCTGGACCGTGATCGAGGGCACCGGAGCGGTGCCCTACGGCGTCGACGTCGTCGAGCCGCTGCGGATCGAGGCCGGCATGATCGTGACCGACTACGACTACGAAGCGCACCAGCGGACCCCGTACGACCTGGGTCTCGATCGTGTGGTGGCCCTCGATGCGGAAGGAGCGTTCCTTGGCAAGGAAGCGCTGCGGGCGGTCGCCGCCGCGCCGCCGAACCGCTTCAAGACCCTCCGCCTGGACGGTGAGGAGCTGCCCGAGTACGGCGCCGCGGTGTCGAAGGAGGGTGAGGAGGTCGGCGTGCTGACCTCGCCCGCGACGAGTCCCGCGTACGGACCGATCGGCCTCGCGATCATCCGCTCCGACGTGGCCGCCGACGGGACGAAGGTCGACGTCGCTCTGGGCGAAGGGACGACGGGTGCGACCGTCGACGTGCTCGCGATCCACGACCCCGACAAGCGGCGTCCCCGGAGCTGAGCAGGACCGTCACGTAGGCTCGCGGGATGAGCGTGATCGTCGGCGTGGTGCCCAACTTCAGCGAGGGACGGCATCGTGACGTTATCGAGGCGATCGTCGAGGCGCTGGCCGTGGATGGCGCGCGGGTGGTCTTCGCCGAGGCCGACCCGGACCACCACCGTCTGGACACCACCGTGCTGGGTGACGCCGATGCGGTGCGCCGCTCGGCGGTGGCTGGCGCTGCGGCCGCCGTGGAGCGGATCGACATGTTCGAGCACCGCGGCGGCCATCCTCGGATGGGCGCCGCGGACGTGATCCCCTTCATGCCGGTCCGCGAGGTCGCCATGGAGACATGCGTGGAGCTCGCGCGCGACGTCGGGCGCGAGCTCGCGGAGACACTGGATCTGCCCGTCTACCTGTACGGCGAGGCCGCGCTCGTGCCGGAGCGCCGGTCGCTGGCCGATGTCCGGAAAGGGGAGTTCGAGGGACTGCGGGAGGCCGTCGCCTCCGGCGACCGCCTCCCCGACTTCGGCCCGCACGCGATCGGGCGGGCCGGCGCGACCGCCGTGGGGGCCCGGAAGCCCCTCATCGCCTTCAACGTCTACCTGTCCGGCACCGACGAGGCCGGAGCGAAGGACATCGCTCGGTCCATCCGTGAGTCCTCGGGCGGTCTCCCCGCCGTCCGCGCGATCGGTTTCGCGGTCCCCGAACGCCGATCCGTGACGGTGTCGATGAACCTCCTGGACTTCGAGGTGACCGGGGTCCGGGACGCGTTCGACGCGGTGGCGAAGGAGGCGGCCGCGAAGGGGATGGAGGTCCTCGAGTCCGAGATCGTGGGGCTCGCGCCCGAGGCGGCGTTGCCGCCAGGGGATGAGGAGCACGTCCGGTTGGCGGGCTTCTCGTCGAACGAGCAGATCCTGGAGCGTCTTCTGGAGGCCGGTTGAAGCCGGCACGTGTCGGGAAAGGAGTACGTTCGTGAGCACCCCTGACCAACAGATCGGATCGTGGCTGCACGAGCTCGGATCGGCGTCGCCGACCCCCGGCGGGGGAGCCGCCGCCGGCGTCGCCGCCGCCACGGGAGCCGCGCTCATCGCCATGGTGGGCCATCTCACGATCGGCAAGAAGGGGTTCGAGGATCTGGATGCGCGGATGCGATCCGTGGTGGAGACGGCCGACGCGGAGCGCGAGGCGTTCCTGACGCTCGCCGAGGAGGATGCACGAGCCTTCGAGTCCGTGATGGCCTCCTTCAAGCTCCCCAAGGAGACCGACGAGGAGAAGAACGCGCGGACGCTCGAGATCCAGAAGGCGTACGAAGCAGCTGCCGCGGTACCGCTCGAGCTGTCGAAGCGGGCGGTGCAGCTGATGGAGCTCGCCGAAGACGCGACGGCGCTGGGCAATCCGCACGCGGCCTCCGACGGGTACTCGGCGGGCACCCTGCTGTTCGCGGCCGCACTTGCAGCGATGGCGAACGTGCGGATCAACGCCGCCGGTCTCAAGGACGAGGCCAAGGGGCAGGGGCTCGTTGACGAATGTGACGCGCTGCGGGAGCGGGCCGACGACCTCCTGCACCAGATCGAAGAAGCGTTCCTCCTGCGTCTCGCGACCTGAGCGCGGCGGCTTCCCATGGCCTACGCTTCGGTGAGGTGAGGATCGATTCGATCGTCTTCGATTGTCTGGACGCCGCGCCGCTCGCGCGGTTCTGGGCCTCGGCCCTCGGGTGGACGGTCGCTCCCTACGACGAGGATGAGCTCGAGCGGCTCGCGTCCAAGGGCATCTACGATCCGGAAGAGGACCCGTCGGTGATGGTCGAGCCCCCGAACGGCACAGACCTCCCGGTCCTGTTCTTCACGGAGGTGCCGGAGGAGAAGCTCGCCAAGAACCGCTTGCATCTGGACCTCTCCGCGGACGGCGCCGTGGAGGACGAGGTACAGCGTTTGGAAGGTCTGGGCGCCAGCGTTCGCAATTGGGCGGAGGAAGGCGGCAGCATGTGGTGCGTGATGCTGGATCCCCAGGGCAACGAGTTCTGTGTCGTATCCCCCTCCGGGGACGATGAGGTCGATGAGGACTGACGCGAGCCGCTAGAGGATCGTCGCGACGCCGTTGACGTAGTCCGCGCCGGCGATCGCCACGACCACGACCAGTACCACCGTCGCCGTCGCGCGGGCCACCATGGCTTGACCACGGAGACCTCGCCGCCCCAGCCAGGTGGATAGGAGCATCACGGCCCACGCGCCCACGAGAGGGATGCCCAGCTGGGGGGCGAACCCGAGAGTCAGGACGGCCAGTCCGAGAACGACCGGGATGGCGCAGAGCAGAGTGAGCACCCACATCCGAGGCGACAGCGCAAGGGCCGGTGGCACTCGTCTTTCGAGGAAGGCGACGGCTCCGGACGCGATGAGACCGAATGCGATGAACAGCGACGAGAACATGGCGACGTTGAGCGCGCGGTCGCCCAAGATCACGAAGTCCGCGTTGGCCGGGTCAACGATAGTCCTCCCCATGAGCGCGAGCAGGAAGCCGCCGAACACCAGCCCTCGTGCGATGGTCGAACGGGGGAGCCAGGGTCCGGCGACCGTGTAGGCACCGGTCCCGAAGATCGCAGAGCTGATGCCGGCGAAGATCATCAACCCGATCGTCCCCGCGAACGTGATTTCACCGACCACGTTTCCGTTCTCGGTCAGCGCGCCACGAACCTCCGGAGCGGCGAGGGCGCCGAGTCGCATCACCAGCCGGCTGCCGATCCCACCCACCAGCGCGCCCGCGACCCCGCACCCGACGACCACGATCGCGGTCTGCCGCAGCGCGGCGGCCACCGTGTTCGTCAACCACCGGGGATCAGCTGCGGCGGTCGCGGCGGCGCTCATATGGCGATGGTCGGCCGTGGGACGCGTCCCTGCAAGGGGGCGGCTACGCGAGCGTGGCGGGGTGCTGGCACGCGAGAGAGCGGGCCAAGTCCCCGGCCGTATCCTCAGGCGCATGTCCGACGATCAGGTATCCGTGATGCTCAAGAGCGAGGACGTCGCCGGCACGATCGAGTGGTACACGCGGATCGGGTTCCGCCTGCGAGGGGTCTTTCCGGAAGCCGGCGACCCGACCTGGTGCGAGCTCGCGCGCGACGGTATGGTCCTACAGTTCCTCGGAGGGGACGAAACGCCTTGGCCGGATCCTCCTGCCTTCACCGGGACGCTCTACTTCTATCCGGAGAGCGTGGATGCCCTCTACGACCAGATCAAGGAGCACACGACTCCGGAGTGGGGTCCCGAGGTCCGTGACTGGGGAGCTCGCGAACTCGGGTTGCGAGATCCCAACGGCTACTACCTCACGTTCACGGAAGCGGCGAAGCACGGCGAGACCCCGCCTTAGAAGAGGCCCACGGTTCGACCGTCCTCGTCGAGGTCGACCTTCGTGAACGCGGGTGTCTTCCCGAGGCCCGGCATCCGTTGCATGTCGCCGCAGAGGACCACCACGAACCCGGCGCCGGCGCTCGGGACGACGCCGCGGACGGGCAGCCGGTAGCCGGTCGGCCGGTTCAGCATCGACGGGTCGTGGCTGAGCGACAGGTGGGTCTTCGCCATGCACACCGGCACCTCGCCGAACCCGAGCTGCTCCATCCGGGCGATGTCCTTCTCGGCCTGCGGTTGGTAGTCCACGCCTTCCGCGCCGTAGATCTTCGTGGCGATCGCCTCGATCTGCCCCTTGAGAGGCGTGCCGTCCGGCGTGAGGAGCCGGAACGAGCTCGGTTGTTCGCACGCCGTCACGACCGCCTCAGCGAGCTCAACGGCGCCGGCACCGCCTTCGGCGAAGGCCCGGTTCACGACGACCGTCTCGGCCCCGGCACCGCCGGCGAGCTCCCGGATCGTTTCGATCTCTTTCTCCGTGTCGGTCGGGAAGGTGTTGATCGAGACGACGCACGGCAGCCCGTACGTCTTGACGATGCCGATGTGTGCTGCGAGGTTGTCGATGCCCCTTCGTAGCGCGTCCACGTCCTCGTTCACGAGTTGATCGAACGCCATCCCCCCGTGGGACTTCGTCGCCCGCACGGTGGTGACGAGCACGCCGGCGGAGGGAGCGAAGCCGCCCATCCGGCACACGATGTCGCAGAACTTCTGGAAGCCGAGGTCGGACGCGAACCCGGCCTCGGTGACGACGTAGTCCGCCAGCTTCAGCGCGATGCGGTCCTCGATGATGGAGTTGTTCGCGTGCGCGATGTTGCCGAAGGGGCCCGCGTGGATCAGCGTGGGCTGCCCCTCGAGCGTCTGAACCAGGTTGGGCTTGATCGCCTCCTTCATGATCACGGCCATCGCGCCGGCGACCTTCAACTCTTCGGCCGTCACCGGGGTTCCGTCGTACGTGGATGCCACGACGACGCGGCCGAGTCTCGCTCGAAGGTCCGCGACATCGTTCGCGAGTGCCAGGACGGCCATGATCTCCGACGCCGCCACGATCACGAACTGGTTCTCGCGGGGCACTCCGTGTGCCTTCCCGCCGAGGCCGACGACGCCATACCGGAGCTCGCGGTCGTTCACGTCGAGGGTCCTCGGCCAGCTCACCGAGACCGGATCGATGCCGAGCGGGTTGCCGTGATAGATCGAGGCGTCCAGCGCGGCCGCCAAGAGGTTGTGCGCCGCCTGCACGGCGTGGAAGTCCCCGTTGAAATGGAGGTTGATCTCCTCCATCGGTACGACCTGGGCGTACCCGCCGCCGTTGCCGCCGCCCTTGATCCCGAAGACCGGACCCATCGAGGGCTCGCGGAGGCAGAGCATCACGTCCTTGCCGATCTGCCCCATGCCCTGCGCGAGGGAGATCGAGGTCGTGGTCTTCCCCTCACCGGCCTTCGTCGGCGTGATCGCGGTCGTGATGACGAGCTTGCCGTCGGGCCGGTCGGCCAGCCGATCGAGGATCGAGAGCGAGATCTTGCCCTTGAAGCGCCCGTACTGCTCGAGCTCGTCCTCGAGGATCCCGGCGTCCGCCGCGATCTCGGTGATCGGGCGAAGCACGGCCTCCTGCGCGATCTCCAACCCGCTCTTCACGGCTTCGCCTCCTGTCGTCTCGCGTCGTGCGCTTCTCGGCTGCTGAGGTCGCGTGAGGATACCCGTTCGCCTTGTGGCGCGAGCGAGCGGCCGCGAGGAAGGTGCTGCACACCGATGCGATACTCGCCCGCGTGGACATCCCGTCCTTCCTGCGGATGCATCCGCCCTTCGACGAGCTGGGCGATGAGCGGCTCGCCGAGGTGGTTCGGCACACCCAGATCGAGTTCTTCCCGGCCGGCTCGGTGATCCTGCATCAGGCGGCCGAGCCGAGCGCCTTCCTGTACATCGTCCGGACCGGGGTCGTCGAGGCTGCCGACGGCGACCTCGTCGCCGACGTCCTCGGCGAGGGGGAGTTCTTCGGATTCGTATCGCTGTTCACGGGCCTCGAACCAGCCTTCACGTTGCGGGCCGTCGAAGACACCATCTGCTACCTCGTCGATCAGGAGATCGCCCTCGAGGTGATGGCGACCCGTCGCGGGCTCGCCTTCCTCGCGGGCAGCCTCCGGCGTCGCGAGGTCTCCGTCCTCGAAGGACCGGAGCGCGAGGCGGTCGACGCCTGGGCGACGCATGTCTCCGCGTTGGTGCAGCGGCCTCCTCTGATGGTGCCCATCGACTCCACCATCAAGGACGCGGCCGATCTGATGGCCCGTGAACGGGTTTCATCGGTCCTGGTCCGTGTCGAGGGACGAGGAGCCCTGGGCATCGTCACCGATCGCGATCTCAGGGTGAGGGTCGTCGCCGCAGGCAGAAGTCCCGACACGCTCACGGCCGACATCATGACGACCCCCGTGTTCTCGGTATCGGGGGAGACGACGGCGGCCGAGGTGCTCACCCTGATGTACGAGAAGGGCGTGCATCACGTGCCCGTGGTCGGCGACGGTGGAGAGCCGGTCGGGATGATCACCGACACGGATCTGATGGGCCTGGAGCAGAGGTCACCCTTCATCCTGAAGGCCGACCTCGAGCGTGCGCCCACGATCGAGGAAGCGATCCACGGGGGGAACCGACTCCCGGAGATGTTCGTCTCGCTCGTGCACGCGCACGCGGATCCGCTGGACGTGGCGCACGCTGTCGCGGTCACGATCGACACGCTCACGATCCGCCTGCTCGAGCTGGCGATCGACGAGATCGGGGAGCCTCCCTGCCCATGGGCATGGCTCGCTCTCGGAAGCGAGGCGAGACAGGAGCAGGGCCTCGCGACGGATCAGGACAACGCCCTCGTGGTCGAGTGCGCGAGGGGCGAGTTCGTCGAAGTCGACCCCTACTTCCAGCGTCTCACGACGGTTGTCAACGACGGCATCGAGCGCTCCGGGATCCAACGGTGCCGCGCCGGTGTCGTCGCATCGAATCCCGAGTGGCGCGGCACGCTCGACGTGTGGGAGGAACGGTTCTGGGGATGGATCCGTGAGCCTGCACGAACCGGCCGGGCATTCGTCGGGATCGCCTTCGACTACCGGCGTGTCGCGGGGCCACTCGACGTGGATGCGGTCCTGGACGACGTGATCCGGCGGTCCGCGAAGGAGGACCAGTTCGTGCGGCAGCTGGCGAGGCTCGCGGTGGAGACCGGCCCTCCGGTCGGCATGCTGAAGGACGCCGTGGTCCATCCGAAGGGCAAGAAGGCACGGGCCTTCGATGTGAAGCAAGGAGGCATCGCCCCGATCACGAACCTCGCGCGGGTCCTGGCCGTGGAGTCGGGTGTGACCGAGAACCGGACGCTCCGTCGGCTGCGCGTCGCGGCGGAGTTCGGGCGTCTCGAGCAGGAGACGCGGGAGGGGCTGGAGGAAGCGTTCGATCTGCTGTGGCAGATCCGGGTCGAGCGGCAGGCCCGCGCCGTGGAGGAAGGGGAGGTCCCCGATGACTCGGTACGGCCCGAGTGGTTGGGTCCGCTCACGCGGCAGGCCCTGCGAGAAGCCTTCCAGATGATCGACGGGGCGCAGGAGCGACTCGCGGCGGGGCTGGGGTTGCGCCGGTGAAGGACGTTCCTCAGGGTCCACCTCGCAGGCTCGGGAAGATGCCGTGGCGGACCGTGGATCTCGCCTCCCTCGACTTCGAGGCGACCGGATTGAACTTCGACAAGGATCGGATCATCTCCCTCGGTGTCGTTCCCATCGAGGCCGGTCGCATCGACGTGGGTCGTTCGGTGTACGAGCTCGTCGATCCCGGCGACGTCGAGCCGACGCGGGAGTCGGTGACGATCCACGGCCTTCGGCCGGTGGATGTACGGGGGGCGAGCTCGACGGACGCAGCTCGGGAGACGCTCCGGCAGGCGCTTGGCGGGAAGTACCTGATCACGTGGTACGCGACCGTCGAGGCGTCCTTCTTGGCGAAGCTGTTCGGCACAAGGACCTCCCGCTGGATGCGCCGATCCATCGATGTTCGCAAGCTCGTCCTCGGGGTGCTGGGTGCGGACGCCGCACGCCTCAGCCTGGAGCAAGCAGCCGCACGCTTCGACGTGCCCGTGGCGAGCCCGCACCACGCCCTCGATGACGCGCTCGTGACGGCGCAGCTCTTCCTCGTGACCGCGTCGAAGCTCGGATCCGTCGGTGTGCGGACGCCGCGGGAACTGATGCGGGTGGGTGCCGAGCCCTATCGGCGCTGACGCGCTCCCGGGCTCCGGGAGGTGAGACTCGGTGTCGGAACGGCGTGCACGGGCACCTTCGCGTACCGTCCGATCTCCCTCGTGACCTCGCCCTCGAGCCGTCGTCGCCAGCCCGGGCGCTCCGGGTCGGGGACCACCACCGCGTGGAAGCGTCTGGCCCGCACCCACCGGCCGATCAACTTCGGCGCGTTCCGAGCCTTCGCCATCGCGATCAGGACGTCGAAGCCGTGAGCGCGGAGATCACGGGCTGCGTCCTCCGTGACCTTCCGCTGGGCGTCCCACTCGACGGGTGTCGGTTTCAGGCCTGGATGCGGGAGACCGAGCGCGGTGCCGAAGACCCTCGCGATCCCGAGCACGGTGATCTTCGCGTGTTCGGGAGTCGCGAGATCGACCGTGCGTCGGATCACGTCGTCGGTGATCGGCGACGAGGCGTAGGAGACGAGCAGGATCCGCCGTGGGGGATCCGGGACGGGGCGGGGGGCCGCTTTCGCGGCCCCCCGCCCCGTCCGCGCACGCTTGGACGTGCTCACACGGACAGCGGCGTCTTGAACTCCGACGTGCCGAGACGCCGGTCCTCGGACTTGCGCCACCAGTTGATGGGGAAGTAGAGGAGCACGATCGCGACGCCGATGAAGAACATCTTCACGCCGCCGAGCTGGCATTCCTCGATCACGCACGAGATGATCCCCGGACCCCACGCGATGAAGTACAGGGCTGCGAGGATCAAGGCCACGTACTTGAACCACTCGGGGAGCCTGAAGGGCCGGTGGATCTCGGGGCGCCACTTCCTGAGGAAGTAGTAGCCCAGGAGCACCGGGATGAACGAACCGACATAGCCGACGTTCGAGAGCACGTAGATCGGGCCCGCGGCGCCGACGAAGATCAGCGCGATGTTCAACACCGTGTTGAGCCCCATCGAGAAGTCCGGGACGTTGTGGCGGTTCACCCTCCCGAAGATCCGTGGGGCCTGGCCGTCGAGGGCCATCATGTAGAGCGATCGCGCGCATCCCATGATCGCGTTCAAGCTCGAGAGTGCGAGTGCCACGATGAGTGTCGCGGTCACGAGCTTCCCCACACCCGAGCCGATCGACCGCACGGCGGTCTCCACGAGCACCACGTTGGCGTCGGGGCTGTTCGCGATGAACGTGTATCCGAGGACCCCGATGCACGCCATCGGCAAGAAGGTGTACACGAACGTGCCGTATCCGCCGGACAGGTTCATCGCGATCGGAGCGTCCCGGTCGGGGTTGCGGCACTCGCCGATGTAGCACCCGGCCGCTTCCATCGCGATCGCGTTCCACGTGTACAGGGCGGAGTACTGCAGGTACAGGTAGAGGGCGCTTCCCGCGAAGAATCCGGTCCCGTCGGGCAACTGGAAGGGGACGATGTTGCTTCCCGTCACATCACCCGTGAGGAACGGGACGACGGCGATCAGGGTGAGTGGCAGCATCGAGAAGATCCCGAGCACCGTCGCCGCTCCCGTGCCGAAGCGGATGCCCATGAACGAGATGAGGAACAGCAGGAGCGACAGGCCGGCGCCGACGATGATGGTGAAGTAGTTCACGGCAAGGCTGGTGTCGAGCAGGGTGATCTCGTTCGCCCAGAAGCCGGTCGGTGTGAAGCCCAGGAGCTGAGGGATGTACGAGCCGGTCAGGATCATGTTCACGGCCATCACGGGCATCCAGCCCAGCCAGTACATCCACACGGTGACGCCGTTGATGTGCGGGTACGCTTTGGGGAGGCGGTCCTTGAACGCGTAGTAGGCGTAGGCCGGGGCGCCACCGGTACGGTCCGGCAGCATCGCCGCGAGCTCGGCGATGATCAGGCAGAGACCCCAGCCGGAGAGCGCCCAGAAGAGGAAGTTCGGGATCGCCGCGGATCCGAGTCCTAAGAGCGCCACCGGGGCGAACGCGGCAACCAGGATCGTGCCGGCGAGGCCGACCACGAACGCGCCCCACCAGTTCGTGTCCTTGGAGAGATCACCCTTGACATAGTCGTCGAGCCTGACCGTGTCGGGTGCCTCCGGTGTCATCGACATGCGATTCCCCCTTCTCTCCTCCGGACGACTCAGAACAGTGCCAGGTACTTGTTGACCTCCCAATCGCTCACGCGATCGTGGTAGTCCTTCCACTCCCGCTCCTTCACGTCGCAGTAGTAGTCGATGTAATGGCCGCCCGGGACGGCACCGAGCGCCTCGCGGAGGACCTCGTCCTGGCGGAGGTTCCGGACGGCGTCGAGGAGGTTGCCCGGGAGGAGTTGGATCCCGCGCCGCTTGAGCTCGTCCTGCGACGTCTCGTACATGTTCCCCTCGTTCGGGTCTCCAGGATCGAGCTTGTTGTCGATCCCGTCCAGACCCGCCGCGAGGATCACCGACGCGGCGAGGTACGGGTTGGCGGCACCGTCGATCGTGCGGTCCTCGAAGCGCCCGGGCGCCGGCGTCCTGATCATCTGCGTGCGGTTGTTCCCTCCGTACGCGATGTAGGCGGGGGACCACGTCGCGCCCGAGGTGGGCGCCCCTACGATCAGCCGCTTGTACGAGTTCACCGTCGAGGCCGTGACGCCGATGTAGGCGCTCGCGTGCTGCAGGACCCCGCCGAGGAAGTGGTATCCGAGCTCCGAGATCCCGAGGCCGCGGGAGTCGTTCTCGTCCTCGAACAGGTTCGTGTCGGTCTCCTCGTCCCAGATGCTCATGTGCATGTGAAGGCCGTTGCCGGTGAGATGCGCGAACGGCTTGGGCATGAACGTCGCCTGCAGCCCACGCTGTTGCGCCAGAGTGTGGACCATGTACCGGAAGAAGATGATCCGGTCGGCCGTCGTGAGAGCGTCCGAGTACTTGAAGTTCGACTCGAACTGTCCGTTCGCGTCCTCGTGGTCGTTCGCGTAGTTGTCCCACCCGAGCTGCGTCTGGTACTTCGACAGGTTGGAGATGTAGTCGAACTGGCGCGTGAGCGCCTTCATGTCGTAGCAGGGCCGGTCCAGCACGTCGAGCGGGTCCGCCACCTCGATCGAGCCGTCCTCCCGGAGACGCGTGAGGATGAACTCCGCCTCCATCCCGATCTTGAACACATAGCCGCGCTCGGCTGCCGACGCCAGGTTCTGCCGCAGGATCGTGCGCGGACAGTACGGCCAGGGTTCGCCCTCGACGAAGACGTCGCATGCGAACCTGGCGAGGGTCGGTTCCCAGGGCACCGGTGTGAAGCTGGCCGGATCGGGCATCGCGGCGATGTCGGGATCGTGCGGCCCTTGCCCCAGCTCACCCGTCGCGAAACCGGCGAAGCCGGCGCCCTCCGCGAAGACATCCTCGAGGTGATTCGCGGGCACGAGCTTCGCGTTCGGCTTGCCGTACATCTCGACGAACTGCGCGAAGAGGAACTCGATCCCCATCTCGTCGACGAGCTTGCGGACCTCCTCGACGGACTTCGGACCCTCGGCCACCTCGGCACCCCCTTGTCCACACGCTGCGCACGGATCGGGCACGGGAGCTCAGCGCTCGCTGCGCCTCGGGCCGCAACGTAGGGCCGCGACCCCCTCCCGTCAAACCGGCATGGGGCCCGTAGCGCGTTCCGGGGAGGTCGGCGTAGGATGCGCCCAGCCGGCCCGCGGGAGGGCCGCTCGAAGGGAGGCGAGTTGGCCACCGACACCGACATCGAGCAGTTCGTGGAGCGGTCCGGGCGCGACGACGCGATCAAGGAGGTCCGCAGGCAGATCGACGCCGAAGGCGTGACCTACATGTACTACCAGTTCGTTTCCGTCACCGGGCGCATCATGGGCAAGGGGATCCCTGCCAAGCACTGGGAGACGATCGCCCGGAAGGGCTTCCAGCTCGTGTACGGCTCCACGGCCAACCTGTTCGTCGACCGTGAGGGCAACTACATCGGCTACGGCCCGGAAGCTCGCGAGCTCGTCGGGCTCCCGGATGTCGAGACGTTCTGCGTGCTTCCTTGGGATCGGAAGACCGCGCGGGTCTTCTGCACCCTGTTCCGCGGACGCGAGGAAGAGGTCGACGGCGGCGCCTTCCTGACCTCGGACTGCCGCGGCAACCTCAAACGGATCCACGACGAGTTCACCGAAGAGACCGGGCTGCATCTGCGAGCCGGGACCGAGCCGGAGATGATGTGGCTGAAGACCAACCCCGACGGCACGCCGTCGGTCGAAGGCAAGACCAAGCCGTACTGCTACCACATCGACCAGTTCTCGGAGCTCCAGCCGATCATCCACAAGGTGATGGAGTACGGCACCGCGATGGGCCTCGACATGATCCAGGGCGACCACGAGGACGCTCCCGGCCAGCTCGAGCTGAACTTCATGTTCGACAAGGCCGAGCTCACTGCCGACCGCCTCACGACGTACCGCCAGATCTGCCGGCAGGTCGGCCGGGAGATGAATGCGTTCGCGTGCTTCATGCCGAAGCCCTTCATGGGTGTGTCGGCGAACGGGTGTCACCACAACATCTCGCTCTGGCAGGGCGACGAGAACATGTTCATGCCCGACGGCGACGATCCCCGGGTGCCGGGCAAGATCGGTCTCCACGCGATCGGCGGCGTCCTCGAGCATCTCCGGGCGCTCACCTGCATCACCTCGCCGACGGTGAATTCCTACCGGCGCTTCGCCGACGCGGGGTTCTGGGCGCCGATTTTCGCCGACTGGGGGTTCCAGAACCGGACGACCGCGCTCCGGATCTCGGCGCCCGGGCGCTACGAGTACCGGTCCGTGGACTCGGCGGTGAACCCGTACCTGTCGTTCGCCGCGCTCCTGCAGGCGATGAAGGACGGGCTGGCCCGCAACCTCGACCCCGGGCCTCCCGAAGAGCGGAACATCTACGAGGCGATCGCGGAGGGCAAAGACGTCCAACGGATCCCCGAGACGCTGGGAGAGGCCCTCGAAGCCCTCGAGGCGGACGACGTGGTGAAGACCGCGCTGCCCGGCGACATGTATCGGGTGTTCATGCATTACAAGACCGACGAGTGGAAGCGATTCATCGGGACGGTCAGCGATTGGGACGTGCAGGAGTACCTGGACGTGCTTCCGTGACTTGGGCCTAGAAAGGAGCAACCCCTTTCATATGTGCGGCATCGCAGGCATCATCCATCGAGACGGCTCGGCCGACATCGGGACCGAGATGACCAGCATGCTCCAGTCCATGAAACACCGAGGGCCGGACTCGGCGGGGTATGCCCTCTACGGAGAGCCCGGAGAGCTCGTGGTGATCCGGTTCAAGCTCGCCGACGCCAACGATCCCCGGGACTTCGACTTCAAGGAGCGCCTGGATCGTGCCCGTCAAGAGGTCGAGACCCGCCTGAACAAGATCGGGGCGTCGATCGACCGTGTGGAGAGTGAGACCGAGTACGCCTATCGGGCGGTGGTCCGCTACGACGGCGACATGAAAGCCCTGGCGGACTATCTCGAGGATGTGCCGGGCTGCGAGGTCCTCTCGCTCGGCCATTCCCTGGAGATCGTGAAGGACATCGGCGACGCGCAACAGGTCTCCGACATGTACAAGCTCGGCGGGTTCGAAGGCACCCACGCGATCGGGCACGTACGGATGGCGACGGAGTCCGACGTGGACATCTCCGGCGCGCACCCGTACTGGGCGTATCCGTTCTCCGACGTCGCCGTCGTGCACAACGGCCAGCTAACCAACTACTTCCAATGGAAGCGCCGGCTGGAGTTCAACGGCGAGCGGTTCCAGTCGGAATGCGACTCGGAGATCATCGCGGTCTACCTCGCCGAGAAGATGTCCGACGGCGACTCTCTCGAGGACGCGATGCACAAGAGCCTCGAGGACCTCGACGGCGTGTTCACGTACATGGCGGTGACCAAGGATGCGCTCGGTGTCGCGAAGGACGAGATGGCCGCGAAACCTCTCGTGCTGTACGAGTCCGACGAGCTGGTGGCGATGGCGAGCGAGGAGATCGCGATCCGGGCCGTCCTGGGGCGCGAGATCGATACCTACGATCCCTACGAGAGCGAGGTGCTCGTGTGGACACGATGACGGGCGATCGGCGTGTCACCTACGACGCACGCGGGCTGGTCGAACCGTTCGCGGAGATCCCGAAGGTCTCGGAGATCGATGGCCGAGAAGGCGACGTTCGACGCGGCAGATCTCACGACCCGCCAGATCAACCTGGAGCTCCGGTGGCTCATCTACGAGCTGGGCGCCCGGGACGTCACGGTTCTGAACCCGGGCGCGAAGCACTCGATCGGCGTCGGGATCCTCCAGCGCTGCAAGATCCGATACGAAGGGTCGCTCGGGTACTTCGGCCTCGGCCTGATCGACGGCCCCGAGATCACGGTCACCGGGCGGGTCGGTTGGTCCGTCTGCGAGAACATGATGTCCGGCGTCGTCGTGATCGAGAAGAACGCGGGCTCGCTGACGGGCGCTGCCATGCGCGGGGGCGACCTCATCATCAAGGGCGCCGTCGGCGCGCGCACCGGGATCGATCAGAAGGGCGGGACGATCATCGTCGGCGGGGACGCCGGCACGATGACGGCGTTCATGATGCAGCGTGGACGGCAGATCATCTTGGGAAACGTGGGCAACGGCCTCGGCGACTCGATGTACGACGGCACTATCTACGTCGCCGGCAAGGTGAAGTCCCTCGGGCATCGACTGCGTCGAAGGCGAATGGACCGACGCCGACACGGAGCTCGTCGAGCGGAAGTTCCGGATCTACGGCTTGGGTGACCCGCCGCCGCTGCAGAAGTTCGTGTGCGGGAAGGTGCTCTACAACTACGACAACCTCGAGCCGAGCGAGAAGAAGCTGGTCCTCTGAGGGACGGCGATCGAAGCCGAAAGCGAACAAGGAGACGAGATGACGGAGGTTTCCTCCAAGAAGGATGTGCTCGGTCGCAGCAGGATCTTCACCGAGGAGGTCATCAACGACGTCCACGTGAAGGCCGAGCTCGGCCGGTATCGGATGCGTGGGTTCTCGATGTTCAAGCCGATCCCGCACTGGGACGAGCTGATGTTCCTGCCCGGCACGCTGACCCGATTCGTGATCGAGGGCTACCGAGAGAAGTGCGAGACGAAGACGGTGCTTGGCGCCCGCTTCGCCAAGAACCCCATCGAGCTGGAGATCCCGATCTACATCACCGGGATGTCGTTCGGGGCGCTGTCGCTCGAGGCGAAGATGGCGCTCGCGAAGGGCGCCTCGATGGCCGGGACCGCGACGTGTTCGGGCGAGGGCGGCATGATCCCGCCGGAGCGTGACCTCTCGACGAAGTGGTACTACCAGAACATCCAGTCCCGCTACGGGTTCAACCCGCATCACCTGATGCTGGCCGACGCCTGCGAGTTCTTCATCGGGCAGGGCTGCAAGGTCGGACTCGGCGGCCACCTGATGGGGCAGAAGGTCACCGAGCAGGTGGCGGAGATGCGATCGCTTCCCGCGGGGATCGACCAGCGCTCGCCGGCGCGTCACCCCGACTGGCTCGGGCCCGACGACCTGTCGCTGAAGGTGCAGGAGGTCCGCGAAGCCACGGATTACCGGATCCCGATCCAGTTGAAGCTGGGTGCCGCGCGCGTCTACGACGACATCCGGATGGCGGCCAAGTGCGGGCCGGACATCATCTACCTGGACGGCGCCGAAGGATCGACGGGCGCCGGCCCGCACATCGCGACCGAGGAGACCGGGATCCCGCTGATGGCGGCGATCCCGGAGGCTCGTCGGGCGCTCGAGGATGTCGGGCTCGTCGACGAGGTCGACCTTGTCGTCGCCGGCGGGATCCGCAACGGAGCCGACATCGCGAAGTGCCTCGCGCTCGGCGCGAAGGCCGTCGCGATCGGGACGAGTGCGTTGATGGCCCTGAACTGCAACAAGGAGATCCCCGGGGTGACGGACTACGAGGGGACGGTCGGCGTGCCCGCCGGGCAGTGCTACCACTGCCACACCGGGCGGTGCCCCGTCGGGATCACCACGCAGGACCCCGAGCTCCGGAAGCGTCTCGAGGTGGACTCCGCGGCGACCGCGCGTCTACAACCTCCTCACCGCGATGACGATGGAGCTCCAGATGCTGGCGCGGGCGTGCGGGAAGACCGACGTGCACTCGCTGGAGCCCGAGGACCTGTGCGCGCTCACGGTCGAGGCCGCCGCGATGGCCAAGGTGCCGCTCGCCGGCACGACTACGTCCCGGGCGTCACCGAGCAGGGGACGCTGGACGAGATCAAGAACATGATGCAGAAGTACCTGGCGGACACCGGGCAGTTCCCGACCTAGAGGCTAGAGAACGGAGAAGACGATGACCGAACCGCACCTGTCGACGAAGATCGGGATCGACGCCGAGGAGCTCGCCGGCCGCCGCTTCCCGTACCAGGAGGACATCTCGCTCGTCGAGGACGTCGATCTCGACGCGCTGACGCCGGGGGAGGACCTCAACTGGCTCGAGGACGTCACGCTCCTGCAGGAGGACGGCGTCGCCGCCGTGTTCGACCGCTACTCGAACTCGTTCCTGAAGATCCACTTCGACATCCCGGCCGGTCGAGAGGACGAGATCGCCCGCAAGGTGCTGATGAAGCACCTGATCGAGGGCAACTCGTACGGGATCCAGCTGAAGACCAAGCACGCGAAGTTCCCCCAGCCGATGCTCGGTCCGTGGGTGGAGGGGTCGGAGACCGTCGGCACGGACTGGAAGCCGGGCGTGATGGAGGGCTGGGAGCGGCCCGCCGGCCACTGATCACGGTGCCAGCGCTCTGATCTGCATGACGGACGGACGCCCGCTGGTCGCGATCTCGGAGGGTTTCGCCGACTACGGCGACTACTACGGATATGGGTACGGGCGCCCGCTGCTCGCAGCGGGCGCCCTCCCCGTCCTCCTCCCGTACTACGAACGAGAGGAGGACCGGGTCGATCTGATCGCAGCGGATCGACGGCCTCGTTCTGGCCGGCGGGCGGGACATCGAGGCCTGGCGTTACGGGCGCGAGCATCCGCATCCCAGCATCTGCCCGGGACAGCCTCTCCTGGACGAGATCGACCTCTCCTACGCGCTGCTCGCGGTCGAGGAGGAGGTGCCCGTGATGGGAGTGTGCCGAGGGTGCCAGATCGCTGAACGTCGCCCTCGGGGGCACGCTTCTACGGGGATCTCGAGGAGTTCCCGGAAGGTGGTGCGGATCATCCCGGTGCCAAGTGGGACGAGTGGCGAGCCTTGGTCGCCGCCACGCTCGAGGGGACCGAGCGTCCTCCGCATCCCACCCATCCCGTCGACGTGAAGCCGGGGTCGCTCCTCGCCTCGCACCTGGGGGAGCGATCCGAGGTCGACAGCTACCACCACCAGGCGGTCAACGGACCTGGGAGACCGGCCTCGAAGCGGTCGCCTGGGCACCGCACGGGACGATCGAGGCCGTCGAGATGCCCGGCGTCGTCGGTGTTCGTCCTGGGCGTGCAGTGGGAGCTCCACGAAGAGTGGCAGGACGACGAGCGGATGTTCGGGATCTGGGAGCGTTCGTCGAGGACGCGCGCCGTCGGATGGAGGCACGCGAAGAGGTCGGGGTTCCCTGAGGGTGTCGGTGCCCGATCCCAAGGGACCTTCTCCTGCGTGTGCACCGCGACGCCCTAGAATCCTCCCGGAACCGAGCTCGAAAGGTGGTCCGCGTCGATGACGCTCCCGGAGCATGCTCCGTACGTCGTGATCGGCGCGGGGATCCATGGCCTGTCCACGGCATGGCATCTGGCGAAGGAGCTCGCAGGCTCGGGGCGACGGGAGCGGTAGCCGACATCGTCATCCTCGACAAGGAAGGCGTCGGCGCCGGGCCCTCCGGCATCGCCTGCGGAGTGATCCGCAACAACTACTTCCAGCCCGCGATGCGCGAGCTGATGGCGCACTCGGTGCAGGTCTGGGATTCCGATCCCGGAGGCGTTCCACTACCACCCGATCGGCTACCTCCAGATCGGACCGGAGGTGATGCGTGCCGACGTGGCCCAGATCCACGAGGAGCAGAAGGCGATCGGGTATCCGTCCGAGCTGATCGAGGGCGAGGACGACTGCCGGACATACATGGAGTCGATCTTCTCGGACTGGCAGGCGAAGAACATCACGGTGGTGCTGCACGAGAAGAAGGGCGGCTACGCCGAGAACATGCCCTCGATGCGAGGCCTCCGCGGGAAGAGCGAGGCGCTCGGCGTCGAGCTCCACGCGCCGGTCACGGTGACCGGGTTCACGGTCGACGGCGGGGCAGTGACGGCCGTGGAGACCGATCGAGGGACCATCGCCTGCGAGCAGGTCGTCGTGGCGGCCGGTCCTTGGGTGCGGGACTTCTGGCACATGCTCGACCTACCCGGCGTCGTCGACGTGAAGGGCCGGGACGGGAAGGTCTACGAGCGGCCGATGTGGACCTACTGGTGCCTTCAGGAAGGAACACTCGGGGTCGACCCCACCTACCTGCTCGACAACGCGGGGAACATGCCGCCCGTCGTCCACCTCGACACCGACGCGCCGCTGCTCGACGACATGGACGGTTCCACGGTGAGCGAGGACCTGTGGGGGATCTACTACAAGCCCGACGTCAACTTCGGCGGCGTCCAGGGTGGGGCGATGCCGTGGGTGGTCGAGCAGCCGGCCGATGACGTCGCGGTCGATCCGTACGGGGAGAAGAGCACGGAGTTCCTCGTGACGGAGGAGTTCGAGCGCATGTGGACGTCGGCGCTCGCGCACTGTCAGAAGCGATTCGAAGGGAAGCGCCCGCTCTACCGGAAGGCGCCGACCGGAGGGATCGGCGCGTTCACGCCGGACAGCTTCCCGGTGTTCGACCGGTTCCGCGAGAACGCCTACGTGATCGCCGACTCGAACCACGGCTACAAGATGATCGGGATCGGAGCCCTCGTCGCGAAGGAGCTCCTCGGGGAGCAGCAGGCTCTGCTCGAGCCGTTCCGATTCTCCCGCTTCGCGGAAGGCAGGCTGCACCCCGTCAGCCATTCGCCGTATCCCTGGAGCTAGGGGATGGCGCGAGCGCCGCGTCGCCGAGGCGCCGCCGCTCGAGTTCGATCTGCCGGTCCACGGCGGGTTCGCGCCCGTCGGGTTCGGCGAGACCTTCCCCGAGGACGCTCCCGACGCGGAGGAGACTGGAGATCGCCGGCGAGCCGGGACAGGATCCGGCGGCCGCGTTCCGGCGGACGCTGGGGATGTTCGCGACGGGTGTCACAGTCATCACGACGCAGGCGAGCGATCAGGTGCACGGCATGACCGCCAACGCGTTCATGTCCGTCTCGCTCCGGCCCCCGCTCGTCGTGATCTCGGTCGATCGGCGAGCGAAGATGCACGCCCTCCTCCACGAGGGCCGGCGGTACGGGATCAGCGTGCTCGCCGACGAGCAACGGGCGCTCTCCGATCGTTTCGCCGGGCGCACCGACGAGGCGACGGGCGAGGTCGAGTTCGATGTTGTGCACGACACGCCGCTCGTGCGGGGAGCGCTCGCCCACCTGGTGGCCAAGGTGGTCCGTTCGTACTGGGGCGGCGACCACTCCCTGTTCCTGGGGCAGGTCGAGTACGCGCGCTACGGGGACGGGACAGCCGCTCCTGTTCCAGGGAGGGCGGTACCAGCATCTTCTCGATCGCGCGCCGATGCTCTCCTCGCTGCCGCCGGAGATCCTCGAGTCGATCACTCGCGAGGGAGACGAGCGCACTTTCGAGGCCGGGGAGCTCATCGTCCGTGAAGGCGACCCGGGAGACGACCTCTTCGTGATCTTGGAGGGCGAGGCTCGGGTGCGAGCGGAACGGGGAGCGCGCTCGCGACGTTCCGAGCGGGCGAGTTCTTCGGGGAGCTCGCCGTCTTCGACGGCCGACCTCGGAGCGCCGACGTCGTCGCTGCCACGCCGTCTACGAACCCTGGGATCTCGCGCGACGCTGATCCGTGAGGCGCTCACGCGGGAGCCCCGGGCCGCGTGGGCGATGCTCGAGGCGCTGGCCGCCCGCTTCCGCGACGACTGAGCTCAGTCGATATCGGGAAGCTCGGCGAGCCAGGCCGTGCGGTGACCGGTCTCGTCCCACATCACGGGGAAGAACGACTCGTCCATCGCGGTGTCGCCGTGGCGGCGGTAGCGCGAGTAGATCAGGTCGACGTTGCGGTGGTGGAAACGGGCGTGGGAGGGAAGCATGTGGGACACCAGCGCCATGCGCGCCACCGTGCCGCTCCTGTTCGGCTCGGAGCCGTGCCACGTGAGGTTGTGGTGGAAGGCGCCGCCGCCGGGCTTCACGACGACCGGGACGACCTCCATCTCGGCGTCGGCCGGCTTCGCCGCCCGGACGCCCTCGAGCCAGTCATCGGGCGCGTGGAACTGCGAGCGCTCCGGAGGCGTCCACGGCCAATGGTTGGACCCGCGCACGTAGGCGATCGGGCCGGCATCGGCCTGCGTCTCGTGCAGCGACATCCAGCACGTGACCATCTCGGGCGGCACGAGGTAGTCGGCGTAGGAGCCGTCCTGGTGGAAGCCGATCGCCTTGGTGCCCGGAGGCTTCCACAGCACGTTGTCCTGGAGGATCCGCACCCCCGGATAGCTCATGAGCTGGGCCGCGAGGCGGCCGATCCTCGCCGACAGCACCTGCGCCGCGATCACCGTGTCGGCGCGCCAGGCGTTGCAGAGCTGTCGCGTCCGGTCCTCGGGATCTCGCCCCTTGACCCAGTTCACCTCGTCCGGCTTGATCCCGGTCTCGTACTCGCCGTCGAACAACCGCAGGTAGCGTTCCTCGCAGGAGCTCCCGCGCCTTGTCGGACACCAAGCCCTCCTCCACGACGAGGAAGCCGTCCCGGTGGAAGGTCTCGACCTGCTCGGGCGTGAAGGACTCGACGAGCCTGGCCATCGTCAGGAGCGCGGTCGAGTCTTCTCGGGATCGTAGAACGGGACAGCGGACGACCTCGGCGGCGATGCGCTTCTGGTGCCCGTCGAGCTTGCCGACCTCGAGCGTGGTGCCCGGGTCGCGGTGCTGCACCGCGACCCGGGCGAGCGCGATGTTCTTCTTCAGGATCGGGGAGCGGGTCCCGCTCGTCACGACTCCGACCTGCTGGCGGCCCGCGTACACGCCGTCGCCGTGGCCGGCCGTCTCGTTCCCTTCGAGCTCGAGACCGACCGAGGCCCGTTGCGGGTGGTCCCGGCGCTCGCGCAGCGCCTCGCGGCCGACGTAGTCCTCGTCCTTGTCCTTGGTCACGGTGAAGCCGATCCCCGCCTCGAAGGGGTCGACCTGGTCGTCGAACTCGTAGCCCGCGAAGATCAGGCCTGCCTCGATGCGCAGCATGTCGAGCGCGTCGAGGCCGAGGGGAGCGAGGCCGTGTTTCTCGCCGGCCTCCCAGACCGCGTCCCACACGGTGGGGGCGTCCTTCGGATGGCAGAAGATCTCGTAGCCGAGCTCGCCGGTGTAGCCCGTCCTCGAGATCACGGCCGGCACGCCCTTCGGTCCGCCGATCCGTCCCACGGAGAACCGGAACCACTCCAGGGCCTCGAAGGGCGTCTGGGACGGCCGGGACCCAGACGACCTGCTGCAAGAGATCGCGGCTCGCCGGGCCCTGGATCGGCCACGTTGTGGAGGTGGTCGGTCGATTCCTTCACGAAGGCGTTCAGGCCGAGGCGCGCGGCCTGCTCGCGGAGCCACACGCCGTCGTACTCGCTGCCGCCGACGAAACGGAAATTCGTGTCGGCGCATCCGGAAGATCGTCGCGTCGTCGATCATCCCGCCGGCCTCGTTGCACATCGCCGTGTAGACGACCTGCCCGTCGGCGAGTCGGCGGACGTCCCGGGTGACGGTCGCCTGCATCAGCGCCTCGGCGTCCGGCCCGAGCACCTCGAACTTGCGCAGCGGCGACAGGTCCATGATCGCGGCCCGCTCCCGGCACGCCCAGTACTCGTCGGTCGCCCCGTGGTTGTCGAAGCTGGTCGGGAGCCAATAGCCGTTGTACTCCGTGGTTCGGCTCGTCAGCTCGGAGATCCGCGGGTGGAAGCCGGTCTCGGTCGTGAGGGTCGGCTCCGAATCGGGAGTCACCCGGTGAGCGATCGCCGCCGAGAACGTGTGCTCGGGGGAGTAGACCCTGACGTGGACCTCCGTCGGATCCCACCCGTTCGCGGGGTCGACGTCGTCGGGACAGGCGCTCGAGGCGCACACCAGGTCGGTGGCCGCGCGGAGGAGCACGTAGTCACCCGGCCGCGACCACGGTTCGTCGAACACGAGGATGTTGTCCGTCGCGAACATCGTGTTGTAGAAGAAGTTCAGCGCCTGCCAGCCCTTCCTCGGCGCGATCGCGTACGTCTCGAGCTGCCGGTTGAAGTTGTCGGTGCAGTTCGTGTGCCCGAAGTACCCGAGGTTCTCGTAGTAGCGGGAGGTGCACGCGAGCAGGAACGAGTCGTGGCGTCCGACCGTGTCTCGGATCACCTCGACGAGGACGTCCATGTCGAGGTCGAAGAACTTCGAGTAGAGCCCCGGCTGCGGGAATGCGTTCCCCATCAGCGTGCGCGTGATCGTGGGATCGAAGCCGCGCTCGACCCCGTCCTCCAGCTTCCGGCGGTGGAACGCGAGGAAGTCCGAGCACTGCTTGCCCTCGACGTCGATGATCTGGATGTACTCGCCGGCCTTGACCTCGTAGGACAGGGCCGTCGCGCGGTCCACACGGAAGTCGAGGCGCGGCTCCGCGAGCGGGGGAGGGAGCTCGAACCCGTCGTGGGTCCGAGGGCGCGTCCGGCGCACCTCCACGTCGAGGTCCGATGCGGGAACGCCGCCCTCCAGCACCGACGCGCCCTCGGGCGCCGCGATCACGACCACGACCGGACGCGCCGCGACGAGGGTTTGGGACGAGCCGGGCGGGGACCACTCCCCGAAGAGCCGGATCGCCATCGCCTCCGTGGGATCCAGGCCCCGGCCGGCCAGGGATCCGATCACGTCCGCGGCGCCGACCGCGTCGGATCCGATCAGCGAGCGCAGAACCGACGCCGGGACGTCGGCCCGACCGCCCAGTGCATCGGCGTCATCGGAGCCGTCCGGCGCGAGGGCCGTGACCTCCGCGACCTGACCGCCGTCCTTGTCGTGCACCGTGAGCCGGTCGTCGCCTTCGAGGGTGATCACGGTGGCACCCCCGGGCCGGACCCAGTACCGCTCGAGGGACGGGTCCGCGGCGATCAACCCCGGGACGGTGAGGCTCCGGCGTCCGGTCGAGATCGCCATCGACCTCAGCCCTTGGCCGCGGGCTCCTTGGACACCTGCTCGTCCGCCTCCTTGAAGAGCTGCTCCGCGAGCTCGCGCTTGCCCGCGGCGTCGAGCTTCTTGACCTCGTTCTCCACGGCCCGTCGGTTGTACGACTGGTTCCAGTAGTCGAGCGACTCGAAGCCGAGGAGCACGGCCTTCCCGACGAACTGCCGGAGCACCTCGTTGGTCGGCCCCATCACCCATCCGGCCTTGGCGTCGCGCAGGTAGCGCTCGAGCTCCATATCACGCTTGTAGCCCGACCCGCCGCACGCGTGGAGCATCTTGTCGACGACGTGGGCGGCGTTCTTCGCGGCCTCGAACTTGATCTGCCAGGCCCAGTGGAGGAAGTTCCCGCGAGCCAGCTCGCCCGGTCCGGGGTTCACGGTGTTGTGCTGTGTCGCGCCGTCCATCGCCTGGGCGACGGAGAGCGTGAACAGCCGCGAGGCGTTCGTATCCATCACGGCCTCGCCGACGTAGTCCTGGATCGTCGGATAGTCGGCAACACGCAGGCCCACGTCCACGTGCTTCTTGCGGGTCGTATGGCGCTTCGCGATGTCGATCGCGCCGAGGGCGAGGCCGTTCCAGACGGACGAGGAACCGATCAGGAACCACGGGTCGACCGATTCGTCGTTGGAGGTGGCCCCATCGCCGGTCGGTCCCACGAGCTGCTCCGCCGGGATCTCGACGTTGTCGATCTCGATCGGACCGGACTGGTTCCCCCGCAGCCCGAGCGCGTCCCAGAGCGACGGATGGGCCTGGATGTGCTCACCGTCCACGACGAAGACGGAGAGGTCGTCGTAGCCGGTGAAGTCCGGGCTCGTCGTCTGCACGACGTAGAAGTCGGCGAACCCGCCGGACGTCGTCCACGAAGCTTTCTTGCGGACCTTGAATCCGCCGTTCGAACGCTCCGCGCCCGAGGAGATCGGGTACCAGAAGTGGGAGCCCGTCTCCGGGTCGGAGTACGAGAGGGTGCCGATCTTGCCCGAGTTGAGCGGTCGGATGTACTTGTCGACGAGCTCGGGGGTGGCGCGGAGCATGATCGCGTTCACGGCGCCGATGTGCATCACGTAGCACATCGCCGTGGACGCGCACCCGTAGCGCGCGATCGTCTCGCAGACCATCGAGTACGCGACGTGATCCTCGCCGAGGCCGCCGTACTCCTCCGGCACCGTGAGCCCCAGGAACCCGTGCTCCCCGAGGAGCTCGAGGTTGCGCCGAGGGAACATGAGCTCGTCGTCGAAGCGCTTCGCGTTCGCCCGCAGCTCCTTCTCGCAGAGCTCGATCAGGGTCGCGCGGAGCTCCTTCTGCTTGTCCGTGTAGACCCAGTCCGGATCCCAGTCGTAACCGAGCCCCCAGAAGGGCTCGGAACCCCACATCTTCTCCGTCATCGTTTCCTCCATGGGCTGCGGTTCTGGGCGGCTGTAGGCGCCCATGCTAGGCGGGCTCCGCGAGCCGGGCAACGCCCGCCCGGTCGAGGTCCAGGAAACGGCAACGGGGCGGCGAAGCCGCCCCGTTGCCCAGCGCGGAACCTTCGGACTACGAGGACCTGTCCGGCATGACCTCCTCGCGGAGCAGTCGCATCTGGTCCTCACTCGGGATGGTGGGCACGTCGCGGTCCCGGAACGTGATGGGCTTGCGATCCTGGATCGCTCGGCGGTAGAAGAACAGCGCCACCGATGCGACGAGCACGCCGGCTCCGAGGAAGAGCGGGAGCCCCTTGAACTCGTAGAAGCCGATGTACGAGGCGACCTTCTGATCGATCACGCCGGCGAGCACGAGGATCAGGTTGAAGGCCGCCAGGGGCCAGGCGAGCGCCGCGAACACGGGTCCGGCTTTGATCGGCCGCGGCCAGTCCGGACGGTCCCTCCGCAGGAGCAGGAACCCCGTGAGCGCGAGCACGTGACAGAAGACGTAGCCGATGTTCGAGATGTAGAGGATCACGAAGTTGTTCGCGCCCAGCAACAGCAGCAGGCCGATGTTCACCACCATGTCGACCGTCATCCCGCGTGCCGGGACGTGGAACTTGTTCAAATGGTAGAGCCACTTGATCGTCATATCGTCGCGGGCGATGCCGTAGAGAGCTCGGCCTCCGTCGGCCGTCGACGTGTTCATCGCGAGGATCAGGCTGGCGATCAGGCAGATCACGGCGAAGCCGCCAAGCGCGGAGCCGGCGATCTGCTCGAGAGCTGCCACGTAGAAGCTGCCGTAGTCGCCGACCGATCCCACCACGCCGCCGAGGCCGAGCGGCAGGAAGAGGTAGACGAACAGCGAGAACACGGCGACGCTCTTCAGCGCCTTGGAGGTGTCCCGCTTCGTGTCGTGGTACTCGGGCGCGAAGCTCGCGCCCACCTCGATCCCGTACGCGGACCAGCACATGATGAAGAGCCACATCAGGGCGATCCTGAGGTCGCTGAAGCCGCCGGCGTTGTGGACGTACTCGAGGTTCGATGAATCCCAGTCTCCGGTGATGTAGGGGAAGATGATGAAGATGGCGAGCGGGATCATCAGCAACGCGCCGGTGACGTACCCGACCGCCAGCGAGGGCTTGACCCCGAGGACGTTGAAGAGCCAGACCCCGATGATCACGACGATCGCGATCGCCTGCGCCAGCCCGAAGTCCGCGAACCCGAGGTTGAAGTAGGCGTCGTCCACGCCGTCGCCGGACTTCGGGAACCACTCGGCGACGATGAGGGCTCCGACGATGTTCCCGACGAACGAGAGCACGACGGACCAGCCGATCCAATACCCGAATGCCGCGATCGGCCCGAAGAGGTTGAAACGAGACCGCCAGCCCTCGTGCGCGTAGAGGGCGATCCCGCCGGGCTTGTCGGGGAACATCGCGGCGGTCTCCGCGTAGATGAAGTTCTGCAGCAGCCCGACCGTGGCGGAGATGCCCCACAAGAGGATCGATCCCCACGCCCCGATCGTGGCGAGCGTGAAGCCGAGCGATCCCAACAGGAATGCCGGCTGGCACAAACCGATGACGAACCCGTCGTACCAATTGAGCGACTTGAGGAGATGGCGTTCCTCGATGGTCGCCTGCGCCGTGACCTCGTCAGCCACCTGATCCCTCCCCCTCTCGCGTGCGCGGCCCCTCGGCCGCCTGCCGGGGTATAGCACGGCACTTCGAGGCGGGCAATCCCGGGGAGGTTGCGTCCCGCCGCATACGGGGCTCGCTGTACCATCGCCGCCGTGAAGGGTCCTCCGATCACGGTGAGCTGCGACTGCGGCGAGGTCGAACCGGTTCGGTACGGGGAGGCGTGGATCTGCCCCACATGCGGGCGTCGCTGGGACACGGCGCAGATCCCGCCCGACGAGTACTGGGGGATCATGCGGGAGATGCGGCGGTACCGGCTCGAGGTGATCGCAGTATCGGTGGCGCTCGGGATCGCGCTCGCGATCACCCTCGCGAACATCGGAAGCCGCCGATACTTCCCGATCGTTCTCGGGGTCATGGGCTTCTGGTTCCTGATCTACATGCCCCGCTGGCGGCAGAAGGTGCGCCGTCGGGCGAGAGAGCTGCCCGGATGGCAGCTGAAGTCGGGTTGAGGGACGTTCCCGGATCCGATCGGCCCCGCACCGTTCGAGGACCGTGCGCCCGGCCTCACCTCGGTTCGATCGGCTCCAGATCCATGCCGCATCTCGGGCAACGCCCCGGCGTGGAGGATCGTATGTCCGGGTGCATGGGACACGTGTACGCCGCATCCGCCCCTCGGTCCTCACTCGGAACCTGGTTCGGATCAGAGGCGTCCGCATGCACATGCTCGTGCTCCTCGGCGTCCGCGGGAGCCAGATCCATCATCCGCAGCATCGCCGGTCCTCCCGTCCGCAGGAACCGCGCGACGAGGACGCCTGCGAGCGCGAGGAACGCGATGTTCAGGAAGGTCCGGTAGTTCCACGAGACGCTCATCTCCATCACCATCGCGTGGCGGTGGTCCGGGATGAGCCCCAGGACCCCGAACAGCAGCTCGACGATCCATCCGGCGACGACCATCGCGCCGTAGAAGGTGGCCAACAGGTACATCGTCATCCGCCGGCCGTAGTACTTGCGATAGATGTTGAGGATCGGGAGCACGATGAGGTCCGCGTAGATGAACGCGGCCACTCCTCCGAAACTGATCCCCCCGTTCCAGAGCACGGCGGCAAGGGGCACGTTGCCGATCGAGCAGACGAACGAGAGCACCGCGACGAGCGGGCCGATCATCGGGCCCCAGATCTTCGCGAGAAGAGGATGCTCGGCCAGGAAGAAGCCCTGCCAGAACGATTCCGGGACCCACGCGGCGAGCGCACCGGCGATCAGCAGGCCGATGGCGATGTCCTTCCAGACCGCCGCCCAGTCCATGACGAAGTAGTGACTGATCGCCGTGAACCCGCGGTCGGAGAAGATCCGGGATGCGAGCGATCCGCCGCTCACGGACATGTCCATCGCGGCGTGCCCCTCCATCGAGCCCGCGAGCCCGCGCTCGGCCTGGGCACGCGCCTCTTCCAGGAGTCGGGGACGGAGCGTCAGCCGGAAGACGACCGTGAGGATCGCGATCATGATCGCGCCGCCGACGAACTCCGCCAGGGTGAACTGCCAACCCAGCAGCAACCAGAGGATGATGCCGAGCTCGATCACGAGGTTGGTCGAGGCGAACTCGAACGCCATGGCGGCGGTGAAGTTCGCGCCCTTCCGGAAGAGGGATCGAGCGAGCGCCACGGCCGCGTACGAGCAGGACGACGAAGCGGCACCGAGGCCGCACGCGATCGCGATCGATCGGGGTGAGTCGTCTGGAAGGAGACGGGTGATCTCGTCCTTCGACACGACGGCCTGGACGACCGCCGACAGGGCGAACCCGAGCACGAGCGCCCAGAGGATCTCCCACGTCATCCCGAACGCGAAGCTCAGGGCCTCGGCGAGTGCGGTGGTGACGGCGGCGAGGGTGATGAACTGCATCGAGCCGGTCCCCGTCACGCGGGCGGGGCCGTGATCCGATCTGGTCGTCGGAAGGTCGATCCGAGGCGCGTTCCCCACGTCCTTGAGCATAGGCAAGGGAGTGCTGGTGGGGGCCGAGGGTTCTCCGCTACTCTCACGCGGCCTGGGCCACCGAACCGTCCCGGGCGGAGGACAGTGGGGTGACCTTCCTGATCACGTGTCCGAACTGCGGGCCGCGCGAGGCCCTCGAATTCTCCTTCGGGGGCGAAACGACGAAGCGCGCCGGACCCGCGGCGACCGATCGCGAGCTCGCCGCCTCGCTGTACTTCCGCCGCAACGTCGACGGCTGGCAGACGGAGTGGTGGGTGCACCAGAGCGGTTGTCGTGCCTGGTTCCTCGCCGAGCGCCACACGACCACGAACGAGATCAGACGCACGTACCGACCAGAAGAACGAGAGGCCGCGCCCGCGTGAGCGAGCGGCTCCCGGAGCGCCTGGGCGAGGCGATCCGGCGCGACCGGCCGATCCGCTTCCGATTCGAACGTCGGACGATCTCCGCGTTCGAGGGAGATACGGTGGGATCGGCGCTGGCGGTCGCCGGTGTGACGATCACGAGCCGCTCCTTCAAGTACCACCGGCCGCGCGGGTTGCACTGTATGACGGGCTCCTGCCCCAACTGCCTGATGCAGATCGACGGGATCCCGAACGTCCGCGCGTGCACCGAGCCCGTGCGGGAGGGGATGCGGGTCGAGCGACAGAACGCCTGGCCCTCCGTCGACCGCGACATCCACGGATGGCTGAACACGCTCTCGTTCATGATGCCGCCCGGCTTCTACTACAAGGTCTTCCAGCGACCGCGCTGGGCATGGCCGTTCGTCGAACCGTTCATCCGATCGAAGGCCGGGCTCGGGAAGGTGCCCCATGAGCCCGATCACCGTCGCCGGCGGCGGATCAACCTGCATCCCGACGTCCTCGTGATCGGCGCCGGAGCCGCCGGCCTCGCGGCCGCGGCGGAGGCCGCGAAGGCCGGAGCGACGGTCGTCCTCCTGGAGCAGGGCCGCGAGGCCGGCGGCCACCTGCTCGGCGATGCCAACGTGACCCTGCGATCCGGGCTCGCCAGGCAGATGATCGAGTCGGGTGTCCGCTTCCTGCCGAACACCGCGGCGTTCGGGGTCTTCGGCGGCAGGCTGGTGGCGGCCGCCGGGCCCGACGCCCTGTATCGGATCCGGGCGAAGCACCTGATCTTCGCGACGGGCGCCGTCGAGCAGTCCGCCGTCTTCCCCGGCAACGATCTGCCGGGGGTGATGCTGTCGTCGGGGGTCGAGCTCCTGCTCCACCGCTACCGCGTCCTTCCCGGGACTCGCGCGGTGGTCCTCACGGCCGAGAACGCGGGCTATTCCAGCGCGTGGGCGTTGAAGGATGCCGGCGCAGAGGTCACGGTCGTCGATCTCCGCTCCGAGGGGGGTTGGCCGGAAGGGTTCCCCGTGGTGCCGGGCTCGACGATCCTGTCCGCGCAGGGCCGTCGGCGGGTGACCTCGGTCACCGTGGGGCCGGCCGGCGCCCCGTCCGGACAGAAGGTGGCCTGCGACCTCGTTGCGATCGCCTCCGCGCAGATGCCCTCGACGAACCTCCTTGCGCAGGCGGGAGCGCGGGTCGCGTTCGACGACACGCTGCAGGCGTTCCTCCCCGTCGAGATGCCGGAGCGAACGTACGCGGTGGGTGCGGTCGCGGGGAGCAGGACGCCGGAGGCCGCGGTGGCGCACGGTCGCCTCGCGGGACTCGAGTCTGCGGCGGCGTTGGGATACGAGATCGACAGCACCGAGATGCAGGAGCTGCGAGCGGGAGCGGCGGCAACCGGGGACCGGGTCATCCTCCCCCCCGAGGTCTCGGCCGCCTCCGGGAAGCAGTTCGCGTGTCTCTGCATGGACGTCACCTCGAAGGAACTGAAGACGGCGGCCGCCGAGGGGTTCGATTCGATGGAGCTCCTGAAGCGTTACACGACGATCACGATGGGTCCCTGTCAGGGGAAGTCCTGCATGCTGTCGTCTCAGCGGCTGTGCGGCCGGGCGACCGGGCGGTCCTTCGCGAAGACGATGCCCACGACGGCACGGCCGCCGTGGGTCCCCGTGGAGATGGGCACGCTGGCCGGCACCCGGTTGACGCCTCGCAAGCAGACGACGATGCACGACAGACACGCGGCCGCCGGCGCGGAGTTCATGTGGGCGGGGGACTGGCGAAGGCCGCATCACTACACGACCCCGGAGGCAGAGGTCGACGCGGTCCGGAACAGGGTCGGGCTGATCGACGTGAGCACCCTGGGCAAGTTCCGGGTCAAGGGCCCGCAGTCGGTCGAGCTGCTGGAGCGCCTCTATCCGAGCCGGTTCTCGGATCTCGCGGTGGGGAGGGTCCGCTACGGGGCGATGCTCAACGACGAGGGCGTGATCCTCGACGACGGCGCGATCGTCCGCCTGGCGGAGGACGAGTTCTTCGTGACCGTGACCACGGGCAACACGGCGGCGCTCGAACGATGGATCACCTGGTGGAACGCCGACTGGCAGCTCGACGCCCGCGTGCTCAACGTCACCGGTGCATTCGGCGCCGTCAACCTGGCGGGCCCGCGAGCCAGGGGCGTCATGACGGCGCTCACCGACGCCGACGTGTCCGGGGACGCCCTGCCGTACATGTCGGCGACGAGCATGGAGGTGGCGGGCGTGCCGTCCCTGGTGCTGCGGATCGGCTTCGTGGGCGAGATGGGCTACGAGATCCACTTCCCTTCGACGTACGGCGAGCACCTCTGGGACTCGATCATGGAGACGGGGCGGGCCGGAGGGATCGCGGCGTTCGGTCTCGAAGCCCAGCGGATCCTGCGGCTCGAGAAGCAGCACATCCTCGTGGGTCAGGACACCGATGCGGAGTCGGATCCGTTCGAGGTCGGGCTCGGCTGGATGGTGAAGGACGACAAGGAGGACTTCCTCGGGCTCCGCGCGTTGCGGGACCTGAAGCAACGGGGACCCGAAGAGCGCCTGGTGGGGTTCACCGCCCCCGAAGGGTGGCTGCCGCCGGAGGGAGCGTCGGTGGTTCGTGACGGCGCCTGGGTCGGGCGGGTGACGTCGGCGAGACGGAGCGCGGCGGTCGGGAGCGTCATCGGCCTCGCCTGGGTGCCTGCGGACGCCGCCTCCGACGGGAGCACGTTCGAGATCCAGTTCGGCGGCAGCCATGCGGTCGGAACGGTGCGCACCGCCCCGTTCTACGACCCTCACGGCGAGCGGTTGCGGTCATGAGGTCGGCGATCAGGCGCTCGCCCGCCGCGCGGCTGTCGGCGCTCCGCGGCGCGGTGTTCGTGGAGGAGGACGGGTGGGAGATCCCGGCCTCCTACGGAGACGACGTCGGCCGAGCGCGCTGCCATCCGCGATCGCGTGGCGATCGCGGACGTCACCGCGCGCGCGAAGGTGGACGTGCGCGGCCGACTCCCGCGGGCGCTTCCCCTGCCGGCGGCGACCGTGATCGCGCGGATCTCGGCGGAATGGGTCGTGGTGTTCGGAGGGCCGGATGCGGAAACGAGGCTGCTCCGGGCGATCGAACCCGTCGCCGGTCCCGGCGCGATGGTGACGGACGTGACCCACCTGTTCGCGGGGTTCGCGCTGGCCGGGCCGGAGCTGCCCGCCCTCCTGGAGAGAACCACCTCGTGGGATCCCACGACCCTCGCTCCCGGGGAAGCGACGGGCGCGCCGATCGCGGAGGTTCGGGCGTTGATGGTCCGCCGAGATCTCGACGTCCCCGTGTTGGAGGTGTACGTCGCCACGGAGTTCGCGCGCTTCGTCTGGGAGACGCTCTCGGGCGTGGTCGCGGGGCTCGGCGGTGCACCGGTGGGATGGCAGGCGCTGCGCATGGAGGGCTGGAGCTGATGCACCCGATCCGCTACTTCCGGCCCTGGCGCATGTGGCGCCACCACGAGCTCAAGGAGTCCTATGACGTCGTGATCGTCGGCGGGGGCGCCCACGGGCTCGCGATCGCGTACGAGCTCGCGAAGCGTGGCATCCGCGACGTCGCCGTCCTGGACAAGAGCTACATGGGCGCCGGTGGATCCGGCCGCAACACGACGATCGTTCGTGCGAACTACCGGACGCCCGAGGGGGTGGCCTTCTACAAGGAGGCGCTCAGGCTGTACGAGCAGCTCGCGCAGGAGCTCGACTACAACCTCCTGCTCTCGCAGCAGGGTCACCTGACGCTCGCGCACGCCGAGCGCGCGGTGATCGTCGCGCACGAGCGCGCGGAGGTGAACAGACTCCTCGGGGTCGATTCCCGCGTGATCTATCCGGACGAGATCGCGAAGCTCTGCCCGGAGCTCGATCTCTCGAACCATCCCGATTTCCCGATCATGGCTGCCCTGTACCACCCGCCCGGAGGCGTGATCCGTCACGACGCCGTCGTGTGGGCGTACGCCCGGATGGCCGACCGCATGGGTGTGCACGTGCACCAGGGCACCGAAGTGACCGGCGTGAACGTCCAGGGCGGTCGCGTCACCGGGGTTCGGACGAACCGCGGGGACATCAAGACCGGCACCGTGATCTCCGCGGTCGCGGGATGGACGAGCGAGATCTGCCGGATGGCCGGGGTCGAGACGCCGATCGTCACCCATCCGCTGCAGGCGTTCGTGACGGAAGCGCTGAAGCCCTTCCTGGACGTGATCCTGGTCTCCGCCACGCTGCACGTCTACATCTCTCAGACGGATCGCGGCGAGGTGCTGATCGGCTCGGAGATCGAGCCGTATACGTCGTACGCGCAGGACTCCACGTTGGATTTCCTCGAGGTCACGGCCGCCCACTCGCTCGAGCTCCTCCCGATGCTCGGACGCGTGAAGCTGATGCGCGCATGGGGAGGCCTCTGTGACGTGACGCCCGACTACTCGCCGATCATGGGACTCACCGACGTCGAAGGTTTCCTGATCGACGGTGGCTGGGGCACCTACGGTTTCAAGGCCACGCCGATCGTCGGGGTCACGATGGCCGACCTGGTTCACGACAGCCGGGTGCCGGATCTGATCGCGCCGTTCGCGCTCGAGCGGTTCTGGAAGCGAGAGCTCGTCTCGGAGATCGCGGCCGCCGCCGTGTCCCACTGAAGTCGTGCCATCATTGGCGGTGATGGCGACCGCCGCGCAGCCGCTCCGACGCAACATCTCGAGCGTGCACGTCGTCGCGCTGAACGACGGCATCCGTTCCGAGCGGACCGACACCCTTGCCGCGGAGGAGCCGCTGGAGATCCGTGTGCAGGGGCCTGGCCAGGAGTTGCGGTCCGTGGCGGTCACGATGCGGACGCCGGGAGGCGACTTCGAGCTCGCGGTGGGGTTCCTGTTCACAGAGGGCCTCATCACGCCGGCGGACGTGAGCCGGGTCGCCTACTGCGACACGCTCCCGGGAGAGGACCAGCAGTACAACATCGTGTCGGTCACGCTCAACCGGCCGTTCGACTTCGACCGGCTCCAGCGGAACTTCTATGCGACGTCGTCCTGCGGTGTCTGCGGGAAGGCGGCGCTCGACGACATCGAGGTCCGATGCGCTCCGGTCGCCACGGGGACAACGGTCGATGCCGCCACGCTACTCGGCCTCCCCGACGAGCTTCGCAAGGCGCAGAAGGTCTTCGAACGGACGGGAGGGCTCCACGCTGCCGGTCTCTTCTCGGCGGACGGTCGCGTCGTGTCCGTCCGCGAGGATGTCGGCCGCCATAACGCGGTCGACAAGGTCATCGGAGAGCAGCTGTTGGCCGCCCATGTGCCGCTCGCCGATCACATCCTGCAGGTCAGCGGGCGGCTCTCCTTCGAGATCGTCCAGAAGGCGGCCGTGGCAGGGATCCCGATCGTGAGCGCGGTGAGCGCTCCCTCGTCACTGGCGGTCGAGGCCGGCGAGCGTTTCGGGATGACGTTGGTCGGCTTCGTCCGCGGCGAGCGCCTGAACGTCTACACGCACCCCGAACGTGTCCGGCAGGCTGTCGGCTAGCCGACGGCGACGCCGACGAGGTTGCCGACCCCGTACGTGATAGCCGCTGCTACCACGCCGATCCCGAGCATCCTCGCTCCCGAGAACAGGACGCCGCGGCCGGTGAGGATGGTCATCGCGCCTCCGACAGCGAAGAGCGTCACCGCCGACAGGCCCGCAGACACGACGATCGCGCTCTCGCCCGATGCGAACAGGAACGGGAGGAGGGGCATGACGGCGCCGATCGAGAACATCACGAACGAGGAACCCGCGGCCGCCCAAGGCGAGCCCAGCCCTTCCTTCATGTCGATCCCGAGCTCCTCCTGGGCGTGGGTCTCGAGGGCGACCTGTGGGTCCTTCATCAACGCGACCGAGATCCGTTCGGCGGTTTCCGCGTCGATCCCCTTCGACTCGTACATCCTCGCCAGCTCGCGCTGCTCCTCCTCGGGCTGCGTGGCGATCTCGTGCGCCTCCTTGTGGATCAGCTGCTCGTAGACCTCGCGCTGCACCTTCATCGAGACGTACTCGCCGGCCCCCATCGAGAACGCGCCGGCGAGGAGACCGGCGAATCCGGCGATCACGACCACCTCGCCGGGGACCCCGGCGCCCGCCACGCCGAAGATCAACGAGAGGTTGGAGACCAGGCCGTCGTTCATCCCGAAGATCGCGGCGCGGAGGGCGCCCGACTTGCTGCTCGACGCGTCCTGTTCGGCACCCACGGGCCCGGGATGCGGCACGATCCGCGAGGTCATCCCGGACACAGTAGACCGACGGCTCGGCATCCATCCTCCGAGCTGCCCCGCAGCCTAGAATCTGCCGGCGGTCGGATCATCCGGCCTGGCTTGAGAAGAGAAGGGGTGCCGATGAAGGACGGGCTCACGCGACTCACCGAGCCGATGGTGCGCGAGGACGGGGAGCTGCGCGTCGCGACCTGGGAGGAGGCCCTGGATCGGGCCGCCGAGGGGCTGCGCGCCGCCACGGACCGGCACGGCGGCAAAGGGGTCGGCCTGTTCAGCTGCTCGAAGGCGACGAACGAGATGAACTTCGCGGCACAGAAGTTCATCCGCCAGGCGCTGGGCAGCAACAACATCGACAGCTGCAACCGCACCTGACACGCACCGAGCGTGGTCGGTCTGGCCACGGTCTTCGGCGCCGGAGGCGGCACCAGCTCATACGAGGAGGCGGAGCACACCGACCTCATGCTCCTGTGGGGTTCGAACGCTCGCGCCGCCCACCCGATCTTCTTCCACCATGTCCTGAAGGGGATCCATGACGGGATGCGTTTGATCGTGGTCGATCCTCGGCGAACCGAGTCGGCCGAGTGGGGCGACCTCTGGCTCGGTCTTGACGTCGGCACCGACATCGCGCTGTCGAACACGATGGCGCGCGAGATCATCGTGAACGATCTGCACCACCGGGCGTTCATCGAGCTCGCCACGACGGGGTTCGAGGACTACGTGGCCTCGGTGATGGACTGGACGCTGGAGCGGGGTGAGGAGGTCACCGGCCTCCCGGCCGAGGTGATCCGCGAGGTGGCCCACGCCTACGCGAAGGCGGATCGAGCCATGATCTGCTGGACCCTCGGCATCACGGAGCACCACAACGCCGCCGACAACGTGCTGGCGTTGATCAACCTGGGGCTGCTCACGGGACACGTCGGGAAGTACGGGTCCGGGATGAACCCACTCCGCGGTCAGAACAACGTCCAGGGCGGCGGCGACATGGGGGCGATCCCGAACAAGCTCACCGGCTTCCAAGACATCGAGACCGACACCGATGCCCGCGAGCGGTTCGAGAACGAGTGGGGCGTGTCGATCGATCCCAAGAGAGGCTGGCACCTCTCGCAGATGTTCGAGGCGATGGAGGAGGGCGACCTGACCGCCCTCTACGTCATCGGGGAGAACCCCGCCGCCTCCGAGGCGGACAACCAGAAGACCCACAAGCTCCTGGCGAACCTCGACATCCTGATCGTGCAGGACATCTTCATGACCCAGACCGCGAAGATGGCCGACGTGGTGCTGCCCGCGGCGAACTCGGCCTTCGAGTCCGAAGGGACGGTGACGAACAGCGAACGGCGCGTGCAGCGGGTGCGTCCGGCGCTCGTCCCGCCGGGGAACGCGAAGGACGACATCTGGATCATCGGCGAGATCGCGAAGCGCCTTGGACACGACTGGGGCCATCCCTCCGCGAACGACGTGTGGGAGGAGGTGCGCAGGCTCTCTCCGATGCACGCCGGGATGTCGTGGGAACGTCTGGAGGAGCTCGGCGGGATCCAATGGCCCTGTCCGGACGAGTCGCACCCGGGGACGAAGTTCCTCCACGCCCGCCTCTGGTCGGAGGATCCCGAGGAACAGGGGATGAAGGCACCGTTCTCGGTGGTGCTGTACGAGCCGCCCGTGGACGAGCTGGACGAGGACTATCCGTTCCGGCTGACCACGGGCCGGCGCCTCGACTCGTACAACACGGGGGTGCAGACCGGCGGGTACACGTCGCCGCTCCGCCGGGAGGAGACGCTCGACATCTCACCCGAGGACGCCGAACGGCTCGGCGTGCGAGAGGGGGAGCGGGTGCGGATCTCCTCGCGCCGCGGCGAGGTCGAGGCGCCCGTCCGCCTGGCACTCGGTCTCCGCCCGGGTCTGCTGTTCATGACGGTGCACTTCCCCGACGAGGTCGACATCAACAACCTGACGATCGACGCGTGGGATCCGAAGTCCGGAACCGCGGAGTTCAAGGCGACCGCGGTGCAGGTGGAGAAGGTGGCGGCGGCCATCGCGTCGGGTAACGGGGACCGCGAGTGACCAAGTGACGGAGGTGGCGTGGACCTCCATGTGATGGACGCCGCCCCGACGGAGGCGGAGCGGTCCGCGGTCGACGGGTTCCTGGGTCTGCCGGAGACCGGCTGGGAGGGCGGACTCGAGCGATCGGCACGAGACCTTCGGGTCGTGCGGAGCGGTCGCGAGGCTCGTGAGCAGCGCCACCTCCTTCTGCCGGCTCTGCACGCGCTCCAGGCGTCCGTGGGCTGGATCAGCCGGGGAGGCCTCAACTACGTGTCCCAACGGCTTTCGGTGCCGCCCGCCGACGCCTACGGCGTCGCGACGTTCTACGCGATGTTCAGCGTCGAGGAGCGACCTGCCAACGTCGTGCACGTGTGTGACGACCTCGCCTGCCGGGGAGCCGGCGGCCTGGCTCTCTGCGAGGAGTTGGAACGAGACGCCGCGCCGGAGGGTGCCGACGCCGGCGGCTGGGCCTGGGTCCGCTCGCCCTGTCTCGGGATGTGCGAGCAGGCGCCCGCCGTCTTCGCGCAGCGCGCGGGACGGCCGGAGGTCGCGCTGGGGGAAGCCTCCCGCTCGACCGTGGACGCGATCGTGGCGCCCGATTCCGACGTCGTATGCGCCGGCGGGGTGGGGGCGCCGCAGACGCTCGCGCCCGAAGGGCGCGAGCGTCTGCGGCTCCTGAAGCGGGCCGGCGCCGTCGATCCGACTTCGATCGACGACTATCGCGCCCACGGCGGCTACGAGGCGCTCCGCACCGCGATCGAGATGGGCCCCGAGGCCACGATCCAGGCGGTGACCGATGCGAAGCTCCTGGGGCGGGGAGGCGCCGCGTTCCCCACCGGGGTGAAATGGCAGGCGGTCACGACGCAGCCGGTGCGACCGCACTACGTCATCTGCAACGCCGACGAATCGGAGCCGGGGACGTTCAAGGACCGGGTCGTGATGGAGCAGGACCCCTTCGCCGTCATCGAGTCACTCACGGTGGCGGGATTCGCCTGTGGCGCGGAGAAGGGGTTCCTCTACATCCGGGGCGAGTATCCGCTGGCGACCGAGCGCCTTGAGCACGCGATCGCCGAGGCGAGACGCCACGGTTTCCTGGGCGACGACGTCATGGGGCACGGGGTCACGTTCGACATCGAGCTCCGGCGGGGGGCGGGCGCGTACATCTGCGGCGAGGAGACCGCGCTGTTCAACTCGCTCGAGGGCAAGCGCGGGGAGCCGCGGAACAAGCCCCCGTTCCCTGTGACCCACGGTGTCTTCGGCAAGCCGACGGCGATCAACAACGTCGAGACGCTGATCAACGTGTTGGAGGTCCTTCGCGTCGGCGCGGACGCCTACGCCGCGATCGGGAGCGAGGGCTCCACCGGCCCACGGCTCTTCTGTCTCTCGGGCTGCGTGGAACGGCCCGGTGTCTACGAGGTGGAGCACGGCGCCACCCTGCGGGACCTGATCGAGCTGGCCGGCGGCGTTCGCGAGGGCGCCACCCTCAAGACGGTGTTGCTCGGCGGCGCGGCCGGAGGCTTCGTCGGGCCGGACATGCTCGACGTTAGGCTCACGTTCGAGGACGCGCGGGAGGGCGGATACGTGCTCGGCTCGGGCGTGATCATGGTATTCGACGAGAGCGCGGATCTCGTGGATCTCTGCCTCCGTATCGCTCGGTTCTTCCGCGACGAGAGCTGCGGTCAATGCGTCCCGTGCCGGGTCGGCACGGTCCGCCAGGAGGAGGCCCTCCACCGCCTCGTCGCCGGCACGACGATCGGCTCGGCTGCGGACGAGCTCGCCCTGATCGACGAAGTGGCCCAGGTGATGCGGGACGCCTCGATCTGCGGGCTCGGTCAAACCGCGGCGAACGCCGTGCAGTCGGCGATCTCGCGGCTCGGCGTCTTCGACGGAGGTGCCGCATGAGCCAGGCGGTGCCGCTCAACGCCCCGAAGCGGCTGATCGACGTCGAGATCGACGGGCGAGTCGTCCGCGTGGCGGAGGGTGCCACGATCCTCGACGCGTGCCGGGCCGAGGGCGTGGACACGCCCACGATGTGCTACGCGGGCAACCTCACGCCCGATCAACGCTTGCCGCGTGTGCGTCGTCGAGGTCGAGGGCTCGCGCGTCCTCGTGCCGGCGTGCTCCCGCCTCGCGGAGCCGGAGATGAAGGTGAAGACCGACACGGATCGGGTGCGGCACTCGCGCAAGCTCGTGATGGAGTTCCTCGACTCGAGCGTCGACACCACGCTCGCCTCGACGGACTGGCGTCGATGGGCGGGCGAGTACGGAGCGGATCCGTCCCGTTTCGGCGTCGCGATGGAACCGATGGATGCGGGGGAGCGCGACGAGCGACCGCCCGGGCACCACCACGACCCCGACCTGGCGGTCGCGGAGACCGTGGCCCAGCCGGTGAAGGTCGACAACGACCTGTACGTCCGCGACTACGAGCGGTGCGTGCTCTGCTACAAGTGCGTCGAGGCCTGCGGCGTGGACGCGCAGAACACCTTCGCGATCGCGGTCGCCGGGCGCGGCTTCGACGCGAGGATCTCTACGGAGTTCGCCGTGCCGCTCGACGAATCGGCGTGCGTGTACTGCGGGAACTGCATCGGCGTCTGCCCCACCGGCGCACTGATGTTCAAGTCGGAGCACGACATGCGCGCCGAGGGGACGTGGGACGAGGACGCGCAGACCGTCACCAACACGATCTGTCCGTATTGCGGCGTGGGCTGCGAGCTCGAGGTGCACGTGCAGGACAACGAGATCGTGAAGGTGTCGTCGCCCGAGGACCATTCGGTCACGAGCGGCCATCTCTGCATCAAGGGGCGGTTCGGGTTCGCCTACGTGCAGAGCCGGGGGAAACGCGACGGCCGGGGACGGTAGCGACGTCGCCGGCGTCGTGCTCGCCGGAGGGCGATCTCAGCGGTTCGGTCGCGACAAGCTCGCAGAGGAGTACGGAGGCAAACCCCTCCTCCAGCATCCGGTCTCGCGGCTGCTCGAGGTGTGCGATCGCGTGATCGTGGTGCTCGCGCCGGACGCGGTGGAGCCTCCGATGCCGGCCGGCGCGCCGGTGACGTTCGTGCGGGATGCGATCGAAGGGGAGGGGCCGCTCCGTGGGCTGTCGTCGGGACTCGCCGTCGCGAACGCGGAGTGGACCGTCCTGGCAGGAGGGGATATGCCGGATCTCCAACCCGCCGTGCTGTTGGAGATGCTGCGGGCCGGCCTGGAGACGGGGGTGGTCGCCGTCTCGCTCGCCGACGGAGGAACGGAGAGGCCGCTCCCGTGCGTGCTCCGCACCGTTCCGGCGGCCGCCGCGGCGGATGTCCTCCTCGAGGCCGGGCGACGGAGTCTGCGAGACCTCCTCGCGGCCGTGGCGAACGTCGTGATCGACGAACCGACCTGGACCGCGGTCGACCCCGAGCGACGGACGTTGATCGATATCGACGAGCCCACCGACCTCGGTCGGTAGGCTCATCCGGTGCCGCACACGTCATTCACGCTCGGGTCGTTCGAGGTCGTGCCCCTGTGCGACGGCTGGGCGCCGTTGCCGCTCAGCGACGAGATGCCCGGGCGCGACGTCGACTGGAACGAGGAGCGTCGTCGGTTCCCGTGGGCGTTCCCGCCGGACGATGTGAACAGCTGGGCATGGCACGTCCACTCGTTCCTGCTACACCACCCCGACGGGCTCGTGTTGATCGATACGGGCATCGGGCACTTCGGCCGCTCACCGTACGACGTCTCGAGCGCCATCGACGAGGAGCTCAGGGGCGTGGGCGTCTCGCCTGACGACGTCGGTCACGTCGTGCTGACGCACCTCCACGCCGACCACTCCGGAGGCGCGTGCCTGCCCGACGGCAACCCGCGGTTCCCGAACGCCCGCTACCACGTGCATCCGGACGACTGGTCGTTCTTCGCCGAGCACCGCACACCGGAGGACTTCACCGGACGTTTCGCGATGGCCGGCCTCGGGGAGCTCGGGATGCTCGATCTGGATCCATCCGACCATGACGTGCTGCGCGAGGTGCACCTCCGGCACGCACCCGGTCACACTCCGGGTCATCGCGTGGTCCAGCTCGACGACGGGAACGACACGTTGCTGCTGACGGGCGACCTGCTGCATGTACCGCCGCAAGTGGCATCCCCGGCCTGGCCCTCGAATCATGACGAGGACCCGGAGATCGCGGCACGACATCGAACAGAGATCATCGAAGCTGCGCTGGTGAAGGGATGGTCCGTGGGGGTCTCCCACTTCGCACGACCCTTCGGGCGCGTCGGGTCCGACGGCTGGCTCCCGATCTGACGCATCCGACGCTCGAGCGCCTCGGCAGGCCTCCTCCCGTGAAGGCCTTCCTTAGGTGTCCCGGCCAGCCTCGAGCTCGTCCAGCCGCTCTGCGGCCACTCCGTGGGCAGCGTCGGATGCGGCCTCGTGGCCGGTGATGGCGCGAAGGAACTCGTCGCGGTCGAGCGCGAGCAGCCCGCTCTGGGTCGTCGCCACGACGGTCGCCGTCCTCGGCACGTCGCGGATCAAAGCGATCTCGCCGAAGGATCCGCCAGGGCCGAGCGTCGTGACCGGGCGTCCACCCTCGAGGACCTCCACGGCTCCCTCGACGATCGCGTAGAAGCGATCGCCGGCCTCACCCTGCGTGATCACCACGGATCCGCTCGGCACCGAGATCGGGATGAGGTTCCTCGCGAGACGCTCCAGCATCGGTGTCGGGAGTGGGGCGAAGAGCCGCGTCGAGCGCAGCAGCGCCATCTCCTCCGAGGGGATGCGGACCCCGACGTCGAGCGCGACGAGGGCTCGGCGACCCAGCAGGGCCGCGGTCGGCAGGAGCACACCGGCGATCAGAAGGGTCCACCGGGGACCGAGCGCCACCACGAGGAGCGAAGCGAGGAAGGACCCCACGCCTTCTCCGGCCATGTACAACGACTCCAGCACCCCGAATGCTCTCGAGAGTTGCTTGTCCGGTATCAGCCGCTGCAGCATCACGCGCCCGTTGACGTCGGCGAGGGCGCCACCCGCCCCGCTCATCGCCAGGAAGACGCCCGCGAGGGCCGGCTGGGCGGCGATCCCGGCGATCGAGAGCCCGCTCCACGAGACGCCCCATCGGTACGAGCGGGACGATCGCCACCGCGCCGCGACGCCGATCGCGAGCGACGCCCCCACCACGGCACCGATCCCGATCGAGGCCGTCAGGAAGCCGACGCCGGCGTCGCCGGTGCCGATGACGTCGAAGGCCAAGATCACGATCAGCACATCGACGAACCCCAGCTGGACCATCGCGAGCCCCATCGTCGCGACCAGGAGCAGCGATCGGCGGTCGCGCGCAACAGCTCGGATCCCGAGCACTGCCTCCGATGCGACGACCCGGACGCCGGAGCTCCCGCCGCCGTGCGCGGGCTCGGTTCGCACCCGGATCGAGGCGACGCTCACGGTGCCCAGGAGGAGCAAGACGGCGAGCGTCGCATCTACGACGCCGGACCCTGAGATGGATCCGGGGGCCAGACCCATCAGTGCTCCCGCCAGCAGTGGTCCCAGCAGGACGCTCGAGCTCTCCAGCAGCCCCGATGCGGCATACGCACTCGAAAGCTCCTCCGGTGTGCGGGCCAGGCGAGGGAGCAGGGATGCGTGCGTCGGACGGACGAGTGTGATCGCCCACCCGGCCGTGGTGGCCGACCCGTAGACGAGCGGCGACGGCGCGTCGGTGAGGAGCGCGACGGCGGCCAGCGCCGTCGTCGCGGTGAGCGAGGCGTAGGCGAAGCGCAGCACCCGCTCGCGGCGATGTCGATCCCCGAGGACCGACCCGATCGGCGCGAGGATCGCGGCGGGGATCAGCTGCAGGAGGCTCACGAGGCCGACCATCACGCTGCCGCCGTCCTCATAGGCGTACACGATCAGCGCGATGAACGCGGCCCATTCGGTGATCGTGAACGCGACGTAGGCAGCCAGTGCTTTCGCGATGTCGGGCGATCGGAAGGAGCTCCCGAGCGCCGTGAGCGATGTCCGCACGTCGGCGAACACGCTCCTGACCGCCGATCCGCTCCTCGGTCCTTCCTCCGCCACGAGGGCAGGAGTCTAGGTCAGCGTTACCCGTGTTGGGCTACAGTCGCTGCTGAAGAGCGGGCGCTTCGTGCACCTGCCCGCGCATCACATCACCCACTCTCGAAAGGACCCCGGCCATGCCGCGTCGTGTCCTGATCATGGGAGCCGCAGGCCGCGACTTCCACAACTTCAACGTCGTCTACCGCGACGACCCCGCGGTCGAGGTCGTCGCGTTCACCGCGACGCAGATCCCGTACATCGACGACCGCACGTACCCGGCGGCGCTCGCCGGGGATCGCTACCCGGAGGGCATCCGGATCTACGAGGAGGACGAGCTCCCGCGTCTGATCCGTCAGCTGGACGTCGACGACGTGGTGTTCGCCTATTCCGACGTCTCGCACGAGCACGTGATGCACAAGGCGAGCGAGGCGCTCGCGGCCGGCGCGAACTTCCTGCTGCTCGGACCCGACGCCACGATGCTGAAGCCGGCCATCCCCACCGTGGCCGTGACGGCCGTGCGGACCGGTGTCGGGAAGTCACAGACCACCCGCGCGGTCGCCGCGACGTTGAAAGAAGCGGGGAAGAAGGTCGTGGCGGTGCGACACCCGATGCCCTACGGCGACCTGACCGCGCAGCGCGTGCAGCGGTTCGCGGAGCTCGAGGACCTCGACCGGCATCACTGCACGATCGAGGAGCGTGAGGAGTACGAACCGCACATCGCGAGCGGGACCGTGATCTACGCCGGTGTCGACTACGCCGAGATCCTCGGGCAAGCGCAGGCCGAGGCCGACGTGCTTCTGTGGGACGGGGGCAACAACGATCTTCCCTTCTACCTCCCGGACGTCCACATCGCACTCGTCGACCCGCTCCGGGTCGGCCACGAGACGCGGTACCACCCCGGGGAAGCCAATCTCCGTCGCGCCGACGTCGTCCTGATCAACAAGATCGATTCGTCGACACCCGAGCAGGTCGCTCAGCTCGAGGCGACGATCGCGGACACGAACCCGATGGCGACGGTCGTCAGGGCGAACTCCAAGGTGTCGGTGGACGACCCCGAGGCGATCGCCGGCAAGCGGGTGCTCGTGATCGAAGACGGCCCGACGCTCACGCACGGCGGGATGAAGATCGGCGCCGGTGTGGTGGCCGCGCAACGGTTCGGCGCGGCCGAGATCGTGGACCCTCGGCCCTGGGCGGTGGGCACGATCGCCGAGACGTTCGAGAAGTACGACGTGGGCGCGGTCCTGCCCGCCATGGGTTACAGCCAGGGTCAGCTCGACGAGATGGCGAAGATCATCGACGCGGCCGACGTCGACCTCGTCGTGATCGGGACCCCGATCGATCTGCGGCACGTGATCGACATCAGCAAGCCCGCCGTCCGGGTGCGCTACGACCTCGAGGTGCTTCCGGATTCTCCGCAACTGCTCGACGTGCTGGAGCCCGTGCTCTCGCAGCGTTCGTAGCCCGAACGGTCCGGTGAAGGGAGCCGCCGAACATGGAACGCGTCGTGGTCGCGCTCGGCGGCAACGCGCTGCTCCGACGCGGTGCGGACGACACGTTCGAGGAGATGTACCGCGCAGCCCGCGCCGCGGCGGAGCAGATCGCCGACATCGCGGTGGAGGGCTGGGAGGTCGTGGTCACTCACGGGAACGGTCCGCAGGTCGGCCGGATCCTGCTCCAGCAGGAGGCGGCTGCCAAGACGGTCTCCCCGATGCCGCTCGATGTCTGCGGCGCCGAGAGCCAGGGACTGATCGGCTACCTGCTGCAGGTCACCATCGGCGACGTGTTCTTCGAGCGTGGGATGGAGCGTCCGGTGGCCACGGTGCTCACGTTGACCAGGGTGCGTCCGAACGATCCCGCCTTCCGCCGGCCCACGAAGTTCATCGGTCCCTTCTACACGGCGGCCCGGGCCCGGAAGCTCGAGGAGCAGCGAGGCTGGGTGATGAAGGAGGATCCGCACGGGGGCTGGCGCCGAGTCGTGCCCTCGCCCCGGCCGTACTCGATCGTGGAGACACCGGTGCTCACGAAGCTGGTCGCCGACGGCGTGATCGTGATCGCCGGCGGGGGTGGAGGCGTGCCGGTGATCGAGAAGGGCCCGCGGCTGATCGGCAAGGAAGGCGTCGTGGACAAGGACCTCGCGGCGGCGATCCTGGCCGCCGAGGTGGAGGCCAGCACCCTGTTGATCCTCACCGACGTGAAGAAGGTGCAACGAGGGTTCGGCACGCTCTATCCGGAGGAGATCGACCGGATGACCACCGATGAAGCCGCCGGGCTGCTCCAACGGGGGGAATTCGGCGCCGGGTCCATGGGCCCGAAGATCCAGGCCGCGATGGACTTCCTGGGCGCCGGCGGGCGCCACGTGATGATCGGCGAGCTCGAGGACGCGACGGCGATCCTGCGGGGCGAGGCGGGAACCGCGATCGTGCCGTCGTGAGCCCCCAGATCCGCGTCGCCACGTGGAACGTCCACGGTCTCCGGGCCGGGGTCGAGGCCGCGGCCCGAGTCGTGCGCGGTGAGCGAGTGGACATCCTGATGCTCCAGGAGTCCGGGCCTCGCCGGCGTCTTCGCGCGCTCGGTGCGACCCTCGGGATGGTCGTCTGCGCCGATCCTCCCGCCTTCCCTCGTCGACGGATCCAGAACGCGGTGTTGGTGCGGCCGCCGAGATGGGTCCGGTCGCATCGACTCGTCCGGTTCGACGGGGGGTCGCTCATGCACCCGAGGGGAGCGCTGATCGCTCGGCTCGACGACGTGACGGCCATCTCCGTGCACCTCGGATTGGAGAGTGCCGAACGAGCGCGCCACGTTCCCCAGCTCCTCGAGATCATCGGCGACGTCGAGCAGGCCAGGGTGCTCGGCGGAGACCTGAACACGCGTCCGGAGGACGCCTCGCCGGCCAGGATCGCGGCGAGCCATCCGGACGTGTGGACGGGTGTCGGCGAGGGAGGAGGATCGACGTACCCCTCGTCCGACGCAACTGCCCGGATCGACTACCTGTTCGCGGGTCCGAGGGTCCAACCGCTCCGCGCCTGGACCGTCGGCGGCACGGTCTCCGACCACCTCATGGTGGTCGCCGACCTTCGGATCAACGAGGCCTAGCGGGAACGCCGTGCTCGCACGGGGTTCCGGAAGAACTGGATCGCCACGAAGAGGCCGAAGATGGTCACGGCGCCCACCAGCAGCGACAGCAGCCCGATGAAGAACCACTCGAGGAACCCATTGATCGCGAGCATCCCTCACATCCTACCGAGCGGGTGCGCGCCGACCGTTCGGTAGGGTGGCGTCATGCGTCTCGGCGTCCTGACCGGCGGCGGAGACTGCCCCGGACTGAACGCGGTGATCCGCGCGGTCGTCCGCCGTGGCGTCCGCGCCCACGGGATGGAGTTCGTCGGCATCCAGGACGGGTGGCGCGGTCTCCTCGATGACGCGACCCAGCCCCTCGGCGTCGCCGAGACGACCGGCATCCTCCCGCGCGGCGGCACGATCCTCGGATCGTCCGGTGCGAACCCCTACCGGTTCGAGGGCGGGCCGGCGAAGGTCGTCGCGACGCTCGAACGGCACGGCCTGGACGGGCTCGTCGCGATCGGCGGGGAGGGCACGCTCGGCGCGGCGGCGCGGCTGGCCGAGGAAGGACTCAAGGTGGTCGGTGTCCCGAAAACGATCGACAACGACCTGGGCGGTACCGACGTGACGGTGGGCTTTCACACCGCCGTGCAGGTGGCGACCGATGCCATCGATCGGCTGCATTCGACCGCGGAGAGCCACGACCGCGTGATGCTCGTGGAGGTGATGGGTCGGCACGCCGGCTGGATCGCGGTCTATGCCGGCATGGCCGGCGGTGCCGACGCGATCTTGATCCCGGAGCTGCCGTTCGACCTGGACGACGGCTGCGACCATCTCCGTCGTCGTCATGCCAGCAGGAGCTCGTTCTCGCTCGTCGTGGTGGCTGAAGGTGCTGTCCCGAAAGAGGGGACCCTGGAGCTGCCGGAGCCTCCCGTGGACGAGAACGGGTTCCCCCGGCTGGGTGGCGTTGCCAACCACCTCGCACCCGAGATCGAGAAGCGGACCGGGTTCCAGACACGCGTCACGATCCTCGGGCACCTGCAGCGTGGGGGCTCGCCGGTGGCCTTCGACCGTGTCCTGGGGACCCGCTTCGGGATCGCCGCGGCGGATCTGGTCGCCGCGGGGGGGTGGGGCCGCATGGTGGCCAGGAAGGCGCAAGACATCGGAGATGTCTCGCTCGCGGAGGCCGTCGCCCAACGGAACCTGCTCCCGCTCGAGCTCTACCGCGAAGCCGAGGTGTTCTTCGGGTAGACGACCGGGACCCGGTTGTAGGGTCGACACATGCGCATCGGCATCCTCACCGGCGGGGGAGACGTCCCCGGGCTGAACGCCTCCATCAAGGCCGCGACCAACCGCGCCGTCGGCGATGGGCACGAGATGGTGGGGATCCGCCGCGGCTGGGCGGGACTCCTGGAGCTCGATCCCGCCGATCCCGATTCGGCACGCACACACATCGTCCCGCTGGACCCGGACGTCGTGCGAACGATCGACCGGACGGGCGGCACGATCCTCCACACGTCGCGCACCAACCCCGCGAAGGTCCGCGCCTCCGACGAGCCCGACTTCCTGAAGGCCGGCCGCGTCGACGACGAGGCTCGTGATCACACCCCGCACGTGATGAAGGTGCTGGACCACCTCGGGATCGACGCGCTGATCCCGATCGGCGGCGACGACACGCTCTCGTTCGCGCTCCGGTTGCACGACGAGGGTGTCCCGGTGGTCGCGGTCCCGAAGACGATGGACAACGACGTCCACGGCACGGATTACTGCATCGGGTTCTCGACCGCGGTCACGCGAACGGTGATCTTCATCCATCAGCTGCGGACGAGCGCCGGCTCGCACGAGCGTCTCGCCGTGGTCGAGGTCTTCGGCCGCTACAGCGGGGAGACGTCGCTCGTGTCGGCATACCTCTCGGGCATGGATCGCGCGATCATCAGCGAGGTCCCGTTCGACGTCGAGAAGCTCGCGACGTTCCTGATGGATGACAAGCGGAAGAACCCCTCCCGCTACGCGATGACCACGCTCTCCGAGGGCGCGCATTTCGTCGGCGGCGAGATGGTGATGGGGGGAAGCGCAGACGCCTACGGGCACCGCAAGCTCGGCGGGATCGGCGCGCAGACGGGCGAGGCGCTGAAGGAGATCACGGGCGAGGGGATCATCTATCAGCAGATCGGCTATCTGATGCGCTCGGGCCAGCCGGATTCGCTCGATCTGATGGTCGCGATCAACTACGCGGTGATGGCCGCGGACCTGCTCCTCGAGGGCACGAACGGGCGACTGGTCGCGCTCCGGAACGGCAGCTACGTGAACGTTCCCCTCGAGGTGGTCCGGCAGGGCGTGAAGCGCGCCGACGTGGATGCGCTCTACGACGTAGATGAGTACCGGCCCAAGATCCGCCATGTCGACGGCAAGCCGATGTTCCTGTACTGACCGCCCGGCCGCCCTTGACCGGCTCTGGCGGTGGAGCGCATGCTTCGGGGCGCAACCGGAGTTTCACCCACGCCGGGAGGAGAGAGCGGATGTCGATCCGCAGATCGCGTCGTCCGAAGGGAAACGTCGTCTTCCATTGCCCGGCTTGCTTCGCCGACCGCGTCGGCACCCTACGTCGGGGGCCGTGGCGCGCATGGCCGGACGACCGTGCCGATGTCGGCGATCACATCACGTGCACCGGCTGCGGCAGCCAGATCCATCCCTGCAATGTGGTCGACTCGGTCACGGCCACCGCGTTCAGCACGCGGTTGTTCTCCGGGGTGCGGAGCCTGATGGCGAGCGTCGTGTCCGCCGGTCCCGCGGGCGAGAGCCTCCACGAGCCGGCCGTGGAGGCCGTTCGAACGTTCAGCTCGCTCCCGTACTCCCGCGGCCGGCTTCAGGAGGATCTCGCTGTCCCGGATCTCGAGAGTCGGCTACGCGGGGACCTGATCCTGCTGGCCGAGCAGCTGGACGCCCGAGCGGCGGACGTGTTGCTGGGCCGGGCCGCGCAGCTTGCGTCCCTGCAGGGGGGAGCGACCGAACCGCAGCGAGCGATCCTGGACGACGCGGCGACCTACTTGGGACGAGGGCGGGCTCGCCGCGCCGAGCGGTCGACGGCCTGAGCACCGGTCGTCGGTCCGGCTCCCGATACACTCGCGCGGGATGAAGCGCTTCCGCGTTGACCTCCGTTCCGACACCGTGACGAAGCCGTCCGAGGCGATGCGCCGGGCGATGGCCGAGGCCGAGGTCGGGGACGACTGGTACGACGACGACCCGACCGTGAACCTGCTGCAAGAACAGTGCGCGGAGGCGGTCGGCAAGGAGGCAGGGGTGTTCGTCCCGACCGGCACGATGGCGAACCAGATCGGGCTGCGGCTGCACTTCTCCGGGCCGGGCCACCTGGTGGCGGCGGCGGCGGGTCTGCACGTGACGAGCGTCGAGGTGATGACGGCGGCCGCCCTGGCCGGGATCGCCTACCGCACGGTCGACGCAGGCTCCCGCGGATGGATCGACGCCGAACAGGCCGCCCATCTGCTCGAGCCGGATGAGTTCTATGACGTCGAGGTGATCGACCTCCTGAGCGTCGAGAACACGGTTGGCGGCGTGGGCGGCCGCGTGATGCCGCTCGACGAGCTGCGAGCCGTCCGCAAGGTGGCGGACGACGCCGGCGTCCCGATCCATCTCGACGGCGCACGGCTCTTCAATGCGGCCGTCGCTGCAGGTGTCGACCCAGCCGAGATCGCCGCCGAGGTGGACACCGTGATGTTCTGTCTGTCGAAGGGACTCGGCGCCCCGATCGGCTCGGTCCTTTGCGGCCCGACTGACATGGCGCGCGAGGCTCGCCGCCTCAAGATCCTGTACGGGGGCGCGTGGCGCCAGGCGGGGATCGTCGCGGCGGCGGGCCTGTTGGCGCTGGAAGAAGGGCGGAAGCGCCTCCACGAAGACCATGAGCGGGCCCGGCGCCTGGCCGAGGGCATCGCGGAGGCGCTACCGGGCTCCGTCGACCTCGAACAGGTCGAAACGAACATGGTCCTCGTCGACACCGGACCTGTGGGGCTGACGATGCTCGACACCATCGACAGGTTGGCGGCCCTCGGGGTCGGCGTGACCCACTCCGGCGGCAAGATCCGGATGGTCACGCACCTCGACGTGGACGATGCGGGCATCGGGATCGCCTTGGACGCTTGGCGCGGGCTGGCCGCCGAGGTGGCCGAGGAGGAACGAGGAGACTGATGGCGCTGTTCTCGAAGAACTACCCGCCGGAGATCGCCGCGCGCATCCCGCCCGGCCAGCGGCTCGTGAAAACATGGCCGGTCCTGCACTACGGGCCGATCCCGACGTTCGACGGACAGAATTGGGACCTCGAACTCACCGGGTTGGTCGAGAACCCGGTCACGCTGTCCTATCAGGAACTGCGGGCGCTTCCGAACGTGGACGTCCCCGCGGACATGCACTGCGTGACGGGCTGGACGACGTTGGACAACACGTGGCACGGGGTGTCGTTCCGGACCCTGAAGGAGCTCGCGAAGCCGGCGGCCGAAGCCAAGTGGGTGATCACGCACTGCGAATACGGCTACACGTCGAACCTCTCACTCGAGGCGATGGACGACGACGATGTCCTGGTCGCGTGGGCGAACGGGGGACAGGATCTCGAGCCCGAGCACGGGTGGCCATTGCGACTCGTGGTGCCGAAGCGCTACGCGTGGAAGAGCGCCAAGTGGCTCACCGGTCTGGAGTTCGTGGACAAGAACAAGCGCGGGTTCTGGGAGGTTCGCGGCTACCACACGCACGCGGAGCCGTTCGGGGAGGAGCGGTACTCCTACCAGGAGGGCCCGAGGGCCGAGCTCGAGCCCTAGCATTCCCGCAGGCTCCGCAGGTGGGCGATGTCGGCTCGCTGCCGGTCGGCGTCGCCGGGCGTTTCGAGCATCCACGGAACCGAACCGATCAGCGGATCGTTGACCATCGCTCGCCACCCTTCCGTGCCGATCATGCCGTCGCCGATGTCGGCGTGGCGATCCCGGTGAGCACCACGCTCGAAGACCGAGTCGTTCGCGTGGACGAGGGCGAGCATCGAGGCGAGTCCTCGTGCACGGAGCTCGTCGGAGAGGGCGCTCACGCCGTCCGGCTCGTCGATCGGCACGCCGGCCGCGAAGAGATGCGCGGTATCGAGCACCAGCCCGAGGCGGTCGTCCGCGACCGCCGTGAGGAGCTCTTCCGCCTCCGCCGGGAGCGATGCCACCGCCCCGGAGGTCCCGGCCATCAGTTCGGCCACCACACGCACCCGCTCCGCTGCTTCCACCGCCATCCGGTAGCTGGCGGCGGAAGCCTGCAGCGCCGCGTCCCGGCTCTGCGGGCCGCCGGCCCCCGTATGGACGACCAGCAGGTCGATGCCGAGCAGGTCGCACGCATGGACTGTCTCTATCAGGAGTTCGCGCGTCCGGCGAAGGGTAACGGTGTCCCAGGCGGCCACGTTGCCGATGTAGGAGAGGTGCGCGACACAGGGCTGCAGTCCGCTGGCCGCGAGCTCCGTCTGGAACCGCTCGATCTCCGGCTCGCCGAAGCGGGGGCCTGCCCACGCGCGTGGGTTCGAGACGAAGATCTGGAAGCAGTCGGCGTCGCGGAGCCTGGCTTCCTCGATCGCCCCTGTGATGCCAGTCTGCCGGCGCCGGACGTGGGCGCCGAGGATCACGCGTGATAGACGGTGACCGTGGAGCCGTAGCGGATCCGGGTGCCGGCCGCTGGGATCTGGCTCACGACGTTGTTGCCGCTGCTTCCCGGAACCGGCAGGGCGGTGAGCTCGAGACCGTGTTGTGCCGCGAGGTCCCTCGCCCCTTCCACGCTCATCCCGAAGAAGTTCGGGCAGTCGAAGTATTCCGGTCCGATCGACACGGTGAGCACGACCGTTCCACCCGGCTGGAGCTCGGTGCCGGCTGCAGGGTCCGTGTCGATCACGTCGCCACGAGCCACCCCTTTCGAGAAGGTCTCCTCGATCAGGACCTCGAAGCCTTTCGCGCCGAGGGCCGTCACCGCCTTGTCCTGAGCCATGCCACGGACGTCCGGGATGGGGACCGGCCGTGGTCCGTCGCTCACGACGAGCGAGACGGTCGAGCCCCTGGGGATCCGACCGTTCCGGGGTTGCTGAGAGATCACGTGATCGAGGGGGACCCGTTCGTCGTACCGGCGGTTCACCTCGCCGACGCGAAGGCCGGCTTCCTTCAGAGACCGTTTCGCGTTCCTCACGGGCTTCCCCTTCACGGAGGGGACGGCGACCGGCGGCGGTCCTTTCGACGGGACGATCGTCACCTGCGTGCCCTGGTCGCGAGTGGCACCGGGCGGTGGATCCACAGACCAGACCCGACCTTCTGGGACCTGCATGTCGAATCTGCCGTTGGCGACGACGACTTGGAATCCGAGCGCCGTCAGCCGGTCACGAGCGACGTCGACCGTGTCGCCGGTCAGCTCCGGGATGACGGCGGTGTGTGGAATCGCGTACGTCCACGTTCCCCAGGCGACTCCGGAGAGCAGCCCGACGAGGAGGATGGCGCCCACGATGCGCTTGAGGATCCGGCGGCGTCGCCGATGGCGTTCCATCCGGGGGATCGAGCCGGTCTCCAGGCGGATCCCGACCTCCGTGGTCTCGCCGCCCTCTACGGTGACCGAAGGGATGTGCTGGACGATCGAGGAGAGCCGGGGCGCCGCGGGGAGTTGGTGAGCGATCGCGTCGAGATCCATGCGCATCACGTCGGCGGACTCCGGCCGAAGCTCGCGGTCACGGTCCGTCGCTGCGGCCACGAAGCCGTCGAGCTCTTCCGGCAGGTCCGGCAGGAGCGAGGAGGGGGCGGGGACGCGATCGGAGAGGTGCTTGTACGCCACCGCCATCGCCGTCTCGCCCGTGAACGGAAGCTTCCCCGTGAGCAGCTCGTAGGCCACGATCCCCAGCGAGTACAGGTCGCTCCGCGGATCGGCGGGCTCGCCGCGGATCTGCTCGGGAGCGAGGTACTGAACGGTGCCGGTCACGGCGCCCGCCTGCGTCACTCGGCCGTCCGCGTAGGCCCGCGCGAGCCCGAAGTCGGCGACCTTCACCACCCCTTCCTGCGTCACCAGCAGGTTCTCGGGCTTCATGTCTCGGTGGACGAACCCCTCGTGATGGGCATGACCCAGCGCGAGGAGCGTCTGGCGGAGGATCTCGGCCGCCTGCGCCGGTTCCATCCGTCCCTGCTCGTTCAGGAGGTGCCGCACGCTCGGTCCGCGCACGTACTCCATGACCATGTAGTACACGCCGTCCACGGCGCCCCAGTCGTAGACGTTGACGATGTTCGGGTGGGCGAGGCCCGCGGCGGCGCGGGCCTCGCGCCGGAACCGGTCGACGAACGCGGGATCGCTTGCGAGGGAGCGATGGAGCACCTTGATCGCGACCTCGCGCGCCAGCACGGCGTCATGCGCGCGGAAGACCTCGCCCATGCCCCCCGCGGCGATGCGTTCCACCATGTGATAACGGCCGTCGAGGGTGACGAATGCCTGCCCTCCACCGTGCGAGGGCGCCGGTTGCGTGATACTCCTTGCGATGGTGCTCTCCTCCCTAGGGAAGCGCTCAAGGGGCAGGTCGGAGCGCGTCCGGCGCATCGTAACGCCGGAGGGGGATCCAACCGTGGAAGCTGGGGAAACTCCGTCCGGAGGGCTCGGCGGAGAGCTCGATCGCATCGAGGCCGTCGTCGACGCGGGAGACGCGGACCTCCGCACGCTCGGCTTCTGGCGGGTGGTCGCCCTGATCAAGCGCGACGATGAGCTGATCGAGCGGTACGCGGACCAGGTGGGCCGGATCGACGGGAAGGCGTTCCGCGCTCGAATAAGGTTCCGGCTCCCGGTGTGGATCGGGAACACGCTCCTGCTCGGTCTCGTCGCCGCCGGCGCGGTGGCGGTGGCCCTCGCCGCGAGGAACGCGAACGCGAAGCCCGGCCAGTCTTCCGACGTCGAGCTCATCTCTGGACTCGCGCTGATCTTCGCCGCCGGTGTCTGGACGATAGGTCTGCATTCCCCCACGCACTGGGTCGTCGGCCGGGTCGTTGGCATCCGGTTCACCGACTACTTCCTCGGGGGACCACCGCCGCCGCGCCCTGGACTCAAGACCGACTACGCAACGTATCTCCGCGCAGACCCGACCGTTCGTGCCTGGATGCACGCGTCGGGGGCGATCGCGACCAAGCTCGCGCCCTTCCTCGCCCTTGTCTTCGCTTCCACTGCCGACGCGCCCACCTGGGCGCGCCTCACGCTGCTCGGACTCGGGGTGGTGCTGATCGTGACCGATCTTCTGTTCAGCACGAAGACAAGCGACTGGAAGAAGGTGCGCCGTGAGCTCGCGGTGGCACGTGCGAGGAAGCGGGCTGCCGCCGTAGGCGCGTAAGCTGCGTGATGAACCACCGGGGAGCTCGGGCGTGGCCGGGCTGAGAGGCGGGACGATCCCGCGACCCGCAGGACCTGAACCGGACAATGCCGGCGGAGGGAGTATGGCCAGACTGGATCCGAGGACCCTCGGCGTCTACGTGGTGACCTCCGGGGCCTCCGTGCCGGGTCGCAAGCACCGAACGATCGTGTCCGCCGCCGTCGAGGGCGGCGCGACGGCGGTGCAACTCCGTGCGCCGGAGCTCGCCGACGACGAGCTCCTGCCGCTCGCGATGTCGTCGACCCAGGAATGCGCCGAGGCGGGCATCCCGCTCCTCGTGAACGATCGGGTCGAGGTCGCGATGGGCGCAGGAGCCGCCGGCGCGCACGTCGGCCAAGGCGACGACCCCGCGACCGCTCGAGGACGCCTCGGGCCCGAGCGGATACTCGGGGTGAGCGTGGGGAACGCGGAAGATGTATGGGTCGCCGAGATGGCGGGCGCGGATTACCTCGGCGTGACCGTGTGGGCCACCGGGACCAAGCCGGACGCCGTCCCCATCGGGTTGGAAGGGCTTCGCGACATCACGGCCGCGACGGCGCTCCCCGTGGTCGGGATCGGGGGGATCCACGTGGGCAACGCGCGCGAGGTGCTGGCGGCGGGAGCGACGGGCATCGCCGTGATCGGCGCCGTCGCGGCCGCCGCGGATCCGGTCGCGGCGGTCCGCGACCTGCGGGCGTTGGTGGACGCTTTCCAGGAGGAGCGCTCCGGATGAGCGACGAGCGCACCGAGCAGCGGACGGGGAAGGTGACCGCGGAGCTCTTCGAGCAGGTCATCCTCCGTCGATTGGGTGCGAAGGACGACGACGTCCAGGTGGGTCCCCAGCACGGGGTCGACGTCGGGGTCGTCCGGGTCGCCGGGGGAGTCGCCATGGCGCTCACCGCCGATCCGGTCTTCATCGTGCCCGCGTACGGATGGGAGCGGGCGGCCTGGTTCGCCGTGCACATCCTGGCCTCCGACGCCTCGACGAGCGGACTACCCCTGCGTTGGATGTCGGTCGACCTCAACCTCCCGCCGGCGACGTCGGATGAGGACCTCACGGCCCTCTGGGAAGGGTTCCACGCGACCTGCGCGGATCTCGGCATCGCGATCGTGACCGGACACACGGGGCGCTACGACGGATGTGCGTGGCCCATGGTGGGTGGGGCGACCTGCATGGCGCTGGGACCGTCGGATGCGTACGTGACACCGACGATGGCTCGTCCCGGCGACGCGGTCGTCGTCACCAAGGGTGCCGCGATCGAGACGACCGCGCTGTTCGCGGCGACCTTCCCCGACCGTCTGACCGCCGGGGTCGGTGAAGGGACCGTGAGCGCGGCAGATGCCTTGTTCGAGTCGATGACCGTGGTCCCCGAGGCGATCCTCGCCCGCGAGTTCGGACTGCGTGACGCGGGCGTCACGTCGATGCACGACGCGACGGAGGGCGGTGTGATCGGCGGGTTGCTCGAGGTCGCCGTCGCCTCGAACAAGGGGATCCGGGTGGACCGTGACGCGATCCCCATCCGTCCGGAGGTGGCCGCCGTCTGCGGCCACGTCGGGATCGATCCGTACACGGCCATCAGCGAAGGCACCCTCATCGCCACCGTGGTCCCCGATCGTGCCGATGCCTACGTCGCGGTGCTCGCCGGCGCCGGGATCGACGCGGCCGTGGTCGGCGAGATCCTGCCGAAAAGCGAGGACCGAACCATCGTGACCCGAGGTCGTGAGGAACCGCTCACCCATCCCGGGCTGGATCCGTTCTGGGGGGCCTTCGGAGCGTGGGCGGCGGATGCGGCCGGCGGTCCTGGCGCCGGTCCCTGAATCGCCCCGATACGCTCTGGCGCCGATGGACCTGATCTGCGTCGGCGACGTGATGCTCGATGTGCGGGTGGACGCCGGCGAGCTCGCCCGGGGAGGCGATGTACACGGGCGCGTTGCGCTCCAGCCGGGAGGGACATCGGCGAATGCGGCAGTGTGGGCCGCCGAGTCGGGCGCGGAGACACGCGTGCACGGCCGCGTGGGCGCCGACGTGGTCGGGAGGCTCCTTCGCACCGAGCTCGAGGTTCGCGGCGTCGAGGCCGCACTCGTCGACGACGTCGACGCCCCGTCCGGCACGATGCTCGTCGTGTTCGAAGCGGGTGAGCGCTCGATGGTGGCCGATCGGGGAGCGAACGCTCGGCTGGCGCCCTCGGACCTGCCATCCGAGCTCGAGGCGGGTGCCGTGCTCGTCTCGGGCTACCTGCTCCTCCAGGAGGGAGCCCGCGAGGCGGGGCTCGAGGCGATCCGTCGGTCCCGAGCGCAGTGGATCGGGGTGGAGGCGGCGTCGTGGCCGCTGGTCGAGGCCGTCGGCCGGGAGGGTTTCGATGAGCTCGCCCGAGGTGCGACGGTGATCCTCGCGAACGAGCACGAGGCGGAGGCGCTGACATCCATGGAGCCGGTCCCCGCCGCGCAAGCGCTCGGCGAGCGCTACCGGGCGGCCTGCGTCAAGCGAGGGGCCGCCGGCGCCGTGATGATCGTGGACGGACGGATCTTCGAAGCGACGTCGGAGGTGGTCGAGGAGCGCGATCCGACCGGGGCGGGAGACGCCTTCGACGGTGTCTTGCTCGGCTCGCTCGCTCGTGGGATCGAGCCCGAGGAAGCGCTCGACCTCGCGTGCCGAGCCGGAGCGCGCGTCGCGGCCAGCGCATCGGTGTGGCCGGCGGTGGCGGGGTGAGCGCGCTCCTCCGCGTCGGCGAGGAGGTTGTGTCCGCGCTCGCGGATCAACGGGCGGTGGTCGGCCTGGAGACGAGCGTGATCGGTCAAGGTCTGCCCTTTCCTCGCAACGTCGAGTGCATCGAACGGATGGTGGACGCGATCCGCAGCGCGGGAGCGGTCCCCGCGTGGGTCGGCGTGCTCGGGGGAGAGGTGGTGGTGGGGCTCTCCGACGAGGAGCTCCGTCCGTTCACCGAGCCGGGGCGAGCGGACAAGGTGGCGCGGCGCGACCTCCCGGCGGCGTGCGTGCGCGGCGGCCTCGGCGCAACCACCGTCTCTGCGTCGATCTGGGCCGCCGCGCGCGCGGGCATCGTGGTGAGCGCGACCGGTGGCATCGGAGGCGTGCATCCGGGTGACCGCCTCGACGTGAGCGCCGACCTGGTCGAGCTTTCGCGCACACCCGGGTTGTTGGTGTGCAGCGGTCCCAAGTCGATCATCGACCCGAGGGCCACGTCGGAGCGTCTCGAAGAGCTCGGCGTGACCATGGTCGGCTACGGGGTGAGCCGGCTGCCCTTCTTCTTGACACGGGAGGCACCGATCGACCTGGAGCATCGCGTCGAGACCCCCGACGAGGCCGCCGCCATCCTCGCCGCGGCGATCGATCTGGACACGCGCTCGACCATCCTGCTGTGCAACCCGATCTCCCCCGCGGTGGCGATGGAGGCCGCCGAGGTCGCGGACGTGACATGTCGCGCGGAGGAGCGAGCCTCGACCCAGGGCATCCGGGGGAGGGCGCGCACGCCCTACCTGCTCGCCGCTGTCGCCGAGCTGACCGAGGGGCGCTCGATGGAGGCGAATCTCGCCCTACTTGCTTCGAACGCCGCCCTCGCCGGCAACGTGGCGGCCGTTGCCGCCGGTGTCCGCTGATCCGGATGTCGTGGGTGAGGCAGGCTCGAGGTCGTCCTCGTGATCCGGCCCGTCACCTGACCCCTCATCCCTGTCATCCGGGGCGCTCCTCCATGAGCCGACCGCGAAGGCGAGCCACCCCAGGGTTCCGATCGCGAGGGCCACGATCACCCCACCGCCACGGCCCAGCGGGAATCCCAACCTGCCCGCGATGAGGCCGCCGATCGACAGCACCGCGATCCCGATCGCCGGTGAGAGGCAGACGGCGGCGAACGCGGGGAGCCCGGTCATGAGTAGGGTCCACCCGAGGCCGATGAGCAGCACCGTCGTCACCGAGGTAGCGGTCAGGCGGATCAGCTCACCGGGATCAGCGGGTTCGATGGGTGCCACGGACAATCGGTTCGGTGGTTCGGGGCCTGCGAGCACCATCACCCCGGGTCCGAGCCTCGTTCCCTGCAGGGGCGCCTGGTTGCTGTACCCGGCGAGATAGATGGCCACCGTCCCAGGGGGATACCGGGAGGCGAGCCTCCGCCGGAACTCGCGGGTGTCCCCGAAGAAGTCCACCCGCCAGGTCCTCACGGAGAGGAAGCGTTGGACCGGCAGGGTGACCTGCAGAGCCCGGAGGGGACGCCACACGCCCGGCCGCACCGGTACGACGACCCGTGTCTCCGGAGGGATCGTCTCGAGGTAGGCCGCAAGGGTCGAGGCCTGCTCGATCTGCGCCCGGGTGAATCCGGCCTGCTGCTCCGACCACGTATCGGCGCCGGCTCTTGAGAGCCACGCGGCGGACGCGAGCACCAGGACGGCACTCGCCACGGCACCGGCGATCCCCCATGGCGCTCCTCCCGGGCGCGACGACCTCGCGTCGGTCCACAGCCGGGTCGCGGCCGCCCCGAGCACGATGAGCAAGGGGACGCCGAGCGCGAACGGGACGATCCGATGCGGGATCGTCATGTCCAGGACCTTCCACGCGAGCAGCCCTCCGGGAGCGGCCAGCGCCCACATCGCCAGCGGCACCGCGGTGCGCCTCGTCGCCGGCCTCCCGGAGAGCAGCATGATCGCCGCTCCGGCGGCCGCCAGTGGGATCGTGATCGCCAGCTTCATCTCGGGAAGGCGCGCCGCGATCTTGGCGGTCGCGTCTTGTTTCGCCGTCGGGACCTTGTGAGGGAGATCGGGGGACGCGAACAGTGCAAGGACGCCCAGCGATATGCCGAAACCGACGATGACGAGGAGACGTGCCGGGTGCTGCGTCCGGGGATCCTCCGGTCGGCGGCGGATCCGCTCGAGCACGAAGACGCCGGCGGCGTAGGCCAACAGCAACGCCGCGAGGCCGATCGCGAAGAGCCAATGGGCGATCGCCGCGGCACCGAGGAGGAGCACGAGCGCGGCCGCCCCTCTCTGCCCCGCCCCGACGCGCACCGCGAGGGCGATCGCGGCGACCGCGAACACGTCGAGGAGGAGGTTCGAGGCGTACCCGATCGCCGTGAGCGCGACGAACGGTGAGGCCGCCAGCCCCAGGCCCACCGCGGCGGCCACCCATCGCCGCTCACCCGCGACCCCCGCGGCGAGAGCCGCCCCTGCGGAACCGATCGCGATCGCGAACAATGCGGGCCAGATCCGTGCGAGATCGAGGGGAGTGCCACCTCCGACATCGCGGAGCACGCTGGTGACGATCGGATGGGCGGGCCGTTCTCCGAACGGAGCGAGTTCGTTCACGCCGACGTCGTGGACGAGCCGGGACCGGAAGATATACACGGAGGTGTCGATGCCGTGGGGGAATCGATCCGGTTCCGCGAGGAACGGTTGGAGGTAGATCGCGCCGATCACCGCGGCAAGCGACAGGGCGAGGAACGTCGCCCAGCCGATCCTCGCGATCTTCTCGGCTCGTGCCGGGGGCGTCCGCGCCGCGTGTCGCCCGTGCGGCTCGGACATCACCGCAACCAGGTCTGGATGATCACTTTGAGGAAGTTCCAGCCGTAGCGGAAGGACTTCGGCTTCTTGGACTCTCCACCGGCCCGCGCGAGGAAGGTGACCGGCACCTCCACGACCCGGGCACGATGTCGGAGCGCTTCGATCAAGATCTCGCTCGTCCAGAATTGATCCTGCTTCAAGACGACCTTCTCCAGGAGATCGGCGCGGGCCGCTCGGTATCCCGACGAGGGGTCAGTGATCCGCTGTCCCGTCAGGATCGTGATGATCCGGGAGAACACGTGGACGCCGAGATGGCGGATGAGGCTCTCGCGCTCGAAGGTGCCGAGCAGTCGCGACCCGTTCACGTAGTCGGCCTCGCCGGCGAGGATCGGCGCGATCACGACGGGGACCTCCTCCGGCAGGTGCTGCCCGTCCGAGTCCAGCGTGACGACGATCTCCGCACCGAGGCGGAGCGCGATCTCGTAGCCGACGCGTAGGGCCAACCCCCCGCCGCGCCGGATCGGCAACTCGGCCACGAAAGCCCCGGCCTCACGGGCCACGGCCGCGGTGCGATCGGTGGATCCGTCGCTCACGACCACCGGCACGACGTGATGGCCCTCGACCATCCCGGGGATCTGCTTGACCACGGCCGCGACGTTCTCCGCCTCGTTGAACGCGGGCGAGATCGTGACCAGCCGAGGACCTTCCGGCAAGGTGCCTGCCCGTTCCCAATCGAACCGTTCCTGGCCGAGGGCCTCGACGAGCAGCCGGATGCTCCGCTCGTTCGTGTCCGCGGAGGTCTGCGCCCGCAGGTAGAGGAAGAAGAGCACGCCGACGGCCACCAGCAGGGCGAAGATCACGCCGTCGGTTCCCCGCTCGAAGTCGAACGTTCGCAGGAGCGGGTCGAACAGCGGTGGGTAGATCGCGAGCGCGAACACGGACGCACACAGTGCGAACAGGATGATCAGGTTCAACCGGCTGATCTGACGACGGTCGTATCCGCGGATGACCATCACGAACAAGCCGACGGCCGCGAGACCGGCGAGGATCCTGATCGCAGGCATGCGCTAGCTCGAGGAAGCCTCGAGCCCTGGCCGCCACCGGTCCCTGGGGAGGATGGCGTTCGCGATCACGCGATCCTTGTGACGCTCGATCACGCCGAACATCGACTCGACGAGTGTCTCCGACAGGAAGTGGGGCTCAAGGCCGAGGTCCATGAGCTTCGTGTGCTTCGCGTTGTAATAGTGCTCCTCGAGCTCGATGCGCGGATTCTCGATCGGCTCGATCCCGATGGTGAGCCCGTGCTCCTTGCCGGCACGTTGCACGATCTCCGCGAGCTCCATCACGGAGAACTGCTCGGTGAACTGATTGAAGACGCGGAACTCGCCGCGGTCGGCCGGGTTCAGCACCGCGAGCTCCACACACTGCAAGGTGTCCACGATGTTGAGGTAGCCGCGGGTCTGGCCACCTTTCCCGTAGACGGTGAGCGGATGGCCGATGATCGCTTGCACGCAGAAGCGGTTGAGCGCCGTGCCGAAGACGTCGTCGTAGTCGAAGCGGGTCGCGAGACGCTCGTCGAGCTTCGTCTCATCCGTCTCGATCCCGTAGACGACGCCCTGGTTCAGGTCCGTCGCACGGGTGCCCCACATGCGGCACGCGAAGTGGATGTTGTGGGAGTCGTGCACCTTCGAGAGGTGATAGATGCTGCCCGGGAGCTTGGGATACAGGATCGTCTCTTTCCGCCCGTTGTGCTCGATGTCGAGATAGCCCTCCTCGATGTCGATGTTGGGCGTCCCGTACTCGCCCATCGTGCCGAGCTTCACCAGATGGGAGTCGGGGGCGAACTCGCGCATCGCCCACAAGACGTTCAGGGTGTTCACGACGTTGTTCTGCTGGGTGAACACGGCGTGGTCGCGGTCCCGCATCGAGTACGGGGCGGACGGCATCTCGCCGTAGTGCACGATGGCCTCGGGTCGGAAGTCGCGGAACAGATTTGCGGTGAGGTCCCACTCGACGAGGTCACCTTCGGTGACGGCGATCTCCTTGCCGGAGAGCTCTTTCCAGACCGCCGCCCGGTCCGGCAATGACGGCAGGATGGGTACCAGGCTGTCGGTGCCCACCTCCTCGTGCGCTCGGCGCCGCAGGTAGTTGTCGACGACATGTACCTCGTGGCCACGATCGGAGAAGCGCATCGCGGTCGGCCATCCGAGGTATCCGTCGCCACCAAGGATCAATATCCGCATGTGGAGCGGTCCTTTCGAGAGTCAGGGGATCGCCGGATTCTACAATGCGGGATCGGACGGGCTCGCAGCTGCGCGCACGCACGAACCCTCCCGGTCCGGACCCTTGGTAGCATCCCGCCCCGCGATGCCCATCATCCGAGTCCTCCGGAACAGTGTGCTCGCGCTCTCTCTGTTCCTGATGGTGCTCGCCGCCTGCACCGGATCTCCTCAGCCCGGCCCGGACCCGGATCGCCAAGACCCGTCGCCGACCACGCTGACGGCAGAAGAGCGCCGACAGGTTCAGGGCGTGCCGAGGTTCCTCGTGAACCGGCTCAAGGGGCAGATCGCGGAGGAGCTCGCGCGGCCCGACCAGATAGCGCTGGCGCGCCGGGAGATCAAGCACATCGTGTTCATCGTCAAGGAGAATCGCACGTTCGATCACATGTTCGGCCGCTTCCCCGGCGCAGACGGCGTGACGTGGGGATGGACGTGCGACGGTGAGCGGGTGCCGCTCCGACCCGCCGGGGACCGCGTCCCGGAGATCGACCATGGATTCGTCGAGGGTCTCGTGGCGATCAACGGAGGCAGGATGGATTGCTTCGACCACCTCGGCGGAGGTGAGGACCTCGACTCCTACCTGACGTACGACCGAGAAGGGATCCCGAACTACTGGGCTCTCGCCGAGCACTTCACTTTAGCGGATCGCTTCTTCAGCTCGATCTACGGCCCCACGGGGGTCGAACACCTGTGGGTGATCGCCTCACAGTCGGACCGGTTCGTCGACATGGAACGCCGGGGCCAGTACGGGACAGGTGAGCCGCGGGAGCGGTGTCTCGATCCGAAAGAACGGGCCTATTCCTTCAAGGTGCTGAGCGAAGAGGAGGAGGACGAGGCGTTCCGGCTGGAGGAGATCCCCGCGATCATCCCGCTGACAACGCGATTCTGGACCGAACGTTGGCCCTGCAGCGAGATCGAGATCCTCCCCGACCTCCTTGAGGAGCGAGGGATCTCCTGGAAGTACTACCAGGGCGGCCATTCACAGATGAAAGTCATGGATGGGATCAGGCACGTGCGGTTCGGACCGATGTGGGAGAAGGTCGTCGGACCCGAGGACTTCCTTCCCGACCTCGAGCGCAACGAGCTTCCTGAGGTGTCCTGGCTCATCCCTCCCGACGGGCTCAACGACCACCCACGTGGAGGCAAGGCGAGCATGTGCGAAGGAGAGAACTGGACCGTCGAGATCTTGAACGCGCTTCAGCGGAGCCGGTACTGGGAGGAAACCGCGGTCGTCCTCACATGGGACGATTTCGGTGGCTTCTACGACCACGTCGCGCCGCCGCACGTCGACCTGTACGGGCTCGGTCCCCGTGTGCCCGCGATCATCATCTCGCCGTGGGCGAAGCCCGGCTACATCGACAGTCGCACCTACGAGTTCTCTTCAGTGCTCAAGTTCATCGAGACCGTGTTCGACCTCCCCGCGTTGACCGATCGGGATCGCCGCGCGAGCGACATGCTCGACTCCTTCGACTTCCTGCAGCCCCCGCTGGACCCGTTGATCCTCGAGCCACGCGAGTGCCCCGGTTCGGCGTGACGGGCCGGCACCGACGACGTCGATGACCTCGACGACAGGTGCCGATCCGGCGCAACGGTCGGACGAGTCCGGCCATCCGGCTCGAGAGCAGGCGCTCGCGTGGCGACTCCTGATCGTCATCGGGGTTGCCTACGTGGTCGCCCAGGTCGTCTTGATCCCGATTTCCCGGCCACCCGCTTGGGACGAAACGATCTACCTCTCTCAGGTCATGCCGGGGATCGATCCGATGGTTTTCGAGGCGTGGCGCGCCAGGGGTATCCCCCTCCTGGTGGCTCCCGTGACGTTGCTGGGAGGATCGGTCGGAGACGTCCGGCTCTTCCTGATGATCGCCTCCGCGGTCACGATCACGGCAACGTTCAGGTTGTGGATCCCATCGGTGGGCCTGGCAGCACCGGTCGCCGCCTTGTTGTTCTCCTTCTCGTGGCTGGGTCTCTGGAGCGGATCCGAGGTGATGCCGAACCTCTGGGCGGCGATCCTCGGGCTCGCGGTGGCCGGGTTCGTCGCCCGACGCCTCGACGGCGGGGAGAGATGGCACGCCGTGCTCGCCTCGGCGGTGCTCGCCGCGATGACGTTGGTTCGCCCGACGGAAGCCACGGTGCTTGCCGGAGCGATCGGTCTGTATGTCGTGGTGTTCCGAAGGGCTCGATGGCGCCTGTTGTTCGGCCTCGGCCTGGGTCTGGTACTCGGGTGGCTGCCCTGGTTCATCGAGATGTCTATCCGATTCGGTGGACCGATGAGCGCACTGGATGAGGCTGCCGTCGAGCACTTCGCGAGAGCTCCGGTCGCGGACAACGTCCTTCTCCATCTGACCGCCACCGATGGACGACCCCCGGATTCCCCTGTTCCCCTGGGGGGCGTTCTCTGGTGGGGCGTCCTCGTGATCCTGGCGATCATCGCGCTCACGAGAGCGCCGAGGCCGACGGATCGGTCCGCTGCGATCCTCGCGAGCTTCGGGGCGCTGGCTCTCGCGGCGGAGTACCTCGTGTTCGTGTCTGCGCTTGCTCCCCGGTTCTTGCTGCCCGCATACGCGTTCGGCTCGCTCCTCGCCGCGATCGGCGTGGTCACACTCCTGCGAGGGGGGATCGTCTCCCGGGCCACGGGCGCGGTCGTGCTCATGCTCGCGATCCCGTGGATGATCTGGCAAGGCGCCGTGGCGGCCCGATACCAGGAGAGAAGGATGATCTCGATCCTGGCGTTCCGTGACGTCGGCCTCACGATCCGGCAGCTGGCAGATGGCCGGTCCTGCTCGTTCATGAGTCCACAGGGGTACCCTCAGATCGAATTCGCCTCAGGGTGCGACGGTTCCGACCTCCTCCGGCCTCGTGGCCCGACGGCGGCTGAACTCGAAGAGCTCCGGAACGACGGGGAGGAGGTCTTCGTGATCCTCAAGCGGGCAGCTCCGACCGCCTCCCCTTTGGGCTTCCTCACTCCCGTTCAGGTCCCCGGGCCACGCAGGACGTGGTTCCTGTATCACGTCTCCGGGTCGGCGTGAGGAGGCGAGGGTTTTGGCGATCGGCACGGATCAGCCGGGACACTCGGCGCCGGCGCAGGATCGGAGCCGCTCCAGCACTGCGGTGAGTCGATCCACGTTGGGATCGTTCGCGTCGTCGCCATCTTGCAGCAGATTCACGAGCTGGTAGGGATCGCCTCTGATCCGGTAGTACTCGCGGAACGTGACCGCCCTCGTTCGATCGCTCACATACTCCACATAGATCCATGACTTCGTGAGGACCGCGGTCCACGAAGGTTCGTCCGAGATCCGCCAGGATTCGAGGAGGAGTCCAGCGCGATCGGAGGTTCGATCGAGCAGGTTCCGCCCGTCGAACGCGGATGGGGCCTCGACGCCCGCTGCCGCGAACATCGTGGGGCCGATGTCCAGGCTGCCCACGAGCCGGGTGTCGATGGCGCCGGCGGCCACGTGACCGGGCCAGCGGACGTACAGAGGCACCTCGATCGCGGGCAGGTACGGCGCAGCCTTCTTCGAGCGCCCGTGCTCCCCCCACAGGTAGCCGTTGTCCGAAACGAAGATCGCGACGGTGTTCTGCAGTTCGCCCATCTCCTTCAGCGCGCGCATGATGCGATCGACCTGATCGTCGACCGCCACGAGCGACCGGAGGGCAGGGACCCGCCGCAGTTGGATGTCGTCGAGGCTCCGTAGATGGCGCCTCCGCACGTAGCCTGGTTTGTCGCTCCGGTCGACCTCGAGCATCGCGGAAGTGGGTTCGAGCGGCGGCACGACGACATCGAGGTATCGGGGTTCCACCGTCGCGGGCAGATGTGGAGCCATGAAGGCGAGGTCGAGGAACCATGGCCGTGCGTCGTCGCGCTCGCGGTCCCTGAGGAAGGAGATGGAGAGATCGCCGAGGAAGCTCGTCGAGTTCTGCGTCACTTCCCGGACCTCGCCGTCGACATTCCACTCCTCGCCTCCGAATGCGACGAATGGGGTGGTCGCCCACCGATCGAAATTGGCGGGATCTCGTTCGTTCGGCCAGTTGTTCAGATACTTGCCGAAGAGGGCGGTCCGGTATCCATCGTTCCGAAGGGCTCGCTGCACCATCAACGGCTCCGCGGCCGCAAGGACGTCGGGATTCTCCCGATTCGTGAGGATCCCGTGATTGTGCGCATACAGTCCGGTCAGGATCGACGCGCGCGCCGGACAACACGCGGGAGTCGTGGCGAAGGCGTTCTCGTACCGGGTTCCGCCGGCTCCGAACCATCGTTCGACATCCGGCATCATCGACATCGTCCCGTCTCGCTGGTCGTCGGTGACGATGAGCAGGATGTTGGGTCTCCCCGCGTCTGAGGAGTTGTCGTGAGACGCGACCGGATCGGCGGTACAGGCAACCAGCACGAGCATCACGAGAAGCGCCAACTGCCGAGTCACCGGAGGAGCTTATCGAGCTGCCGGGCGACGCCTGATCGGATCGCGGCATCCATCGGAGAGGCGACGAAGATCACGAACCGAAGAAGGGTGCTCGCCCGTCCGGCCGCACCTAGACTTCCCCGCTGTGCCGGCTGCCTCGATCCCCGATGTCCTGCTCGTGCTCGCCTACGTCCTGGTACCCGGAACGGGCATCTGCATGGCGACCGGTGTCGGTAGGATGCCTGGGCCTCTCACGTTCCTCGCGCTGTCCTTGGGATGCGGCTTCGCCGCGGTCGCGAGCCTTTCGTTCGTCCTCGTCCTCCTGGGGCTCCTGACCTTCCCGGCGATCGCGATCGTCTGGACGCTCGCGAGTGCCGCCGTGTGGCTCGTGGCGCTCACGACGAACACCGTCGGCGCGCACATGAGGCGATGGCGCCGGGCGCTCGCGGACGACCCGTGGAGCACGCTGGCGGCGGCCGCGACGATCGTCGGCGTGGTGGCGGTGCGGTGGACGTACCCGCCGATCGCGAACATGGGCGCCACCGCGATGCGGTACTGGGCGGACGCGCTCGAGATCGCCGACGCAGGGAGGATCCCGGCGGAGACGCTCCAGTGGGGAACGCTCCTGCGGCCGGCGACGAGCAAGTCGGTCTTGAACAGCTTCAACGCCGGCATCTCGCTCCTGACGGGGCGCGGTCCGCTGGAGTCGATGGGCATCCTGTTGTTCATCGTCTCCATCTCGCTCGTGATCGTGATGATCGCTCTGCTGTGGACGCTCGGGGTGAAACGGCTCGCTCCCATCGGTGCGCTCGCCCTCTTCGCCAACCAGGTGACGGGCAGCGAGCTCACCGCAGACCTGACGCGGAACCTCGCAGAGAACTGGGGACGGCTCGCGGCGTTCGCCGGAGTACTCCTCGCGATCTTCGCCCTGAGGCGTCCGTCCGAGGACGGCGCGGGGGCGGGGGATGCCGCTGATGCGGATCCCGTTCGGCGCAGTGACCTGGTGATCGCCGGCTGGGTGCTGGGCGCGGCGGCCGGCACCCATCTGGTGGCGGCCGCGATCGGGGCCCTGTTCGTCCTGGCCTATGCGGTGGGCCAGATGGCGATCCGAGGCTCGCCGATCGCGACGCTCTCTCGCACCGTTGGGGTCGGGGCCGTCGCGTTCGTCGTAGCGACGCTTAGCCTCGTGCTTCCCGCCGGTGATCTGGGGTTCGGAGGTGCGGCCGGGGATGCCGAGTATCAGGCGTTGCGCTCAGAGTTGGGGCTCTCGCCGACGTTCGACCCGACGAGGTTCCTCGTCACGGCGGAGCTCCAACAGCCCCCGGGCGACGAGACCCTCGGGATCGACGACGTCGCGATGGCGTTCGCCTATCGCGCGGCCGGGAGGAACGTCCAGGTCGTGAAACCGGAGCGGGTCCTTCCTCCCTGGGCTCTCATCATGCCGATCGTCCTGGTCCTCCTGATCGTGGCGATGGTTCTGGTGTGGGGACCCGACGACCTGCGTGTGACCGTGCTCTGCGCCAGCGTCTTCGCCGGGTTCCTGTTCCTTGGGGGTGTCGCCTTCGCGCTCCGGTACGACCTCTACGCACTCGAACGATTCGGGAACCGGCGTCTCTTCAACTACGCGATGATTCCCTACGTCATCGTGTTCCTCGCAGGCGCCGAGAGGGTGCTGCGATGGATCGCGGCTCGCGGGCGGGCGCAGATGCGGCTCGCCTCCCTCAGCGCGTGCGGGCTTGTGATCGCGTCGATGCTCGTCTTCTTGTCTTCGGCAGGCTGGCCGAAGGTGGAGAAGCTCGACAGTCTCCGGGAACAGGTCGGGTTGCTACGGTGGATCGACGAGCACGTGCCCTGCGAAGGCAGGGTGTTGGCGGATAGACGCACCCTCGGCACGTTCCAGACCATGACGGGTCACGCCGCGGTTCTGGAGGGGATGGGGCCTCACGTTCGACCCGAGGTGTTGACGAGGGCCATCGGCGAGCTGCTCCTGGCCAAGGACTTCTTCGAGGATCCCCGACGAGGCAGGAGATACCTGAAAGAGAGAGGTGTCGCGATGGTGGTGGCGACGAGACCGTTCGCGGAGTTCGCGGGCTGGGGTCGAGTCGCCAAGCTCCGGCCCGATCCCTTCCGGGACATCGCGTACCTCCGACCCGTTTACGGCAGCCCCGTGGGGATCGTGTATCTCGTCGAGGGATCGGTGCCGGATCCGTCGCTCCCGGCCGTGGAGGGTCGACCGGGCTATCGCTGCACGGCGGCCGATCTCTCCCAGGATGGCCTGGCGTAAAGGGGTTCCACCGAGGGCGGTCACAAGAGATCGGCGAGTGTCCCGAGTACGCGATCGACCTCGCCCGGGGTGTGGTAGTGGCAGAAGCCGATCCGAACGGCCCCTCCGGACTCCCACAGCCCGAGCCTGATCATGATCTCCCGCGCGTAGTAGTCGCCGTCCCACACGAAGATGCCTTGTGCCGCGAGCCGCTTGGCGGTCTGCACGGGAAGCTCGTCCTGGACCCGGATCGCGAACGTCGGCGTTCGCTCGTCCAGCCGAGCCCGATCGGAGATGCCCCACAGCTGCACGCCGGGGAGGGTAGCGACCCCTTCGAGGAAGCGATCTGCGAGGGCCCTCTCATGGGTCGCGATCGCGTCGTAGGAGGCCGTGAGACGCTCCCGACGCGACGTGCCGGCCGCGCCGGCGAGGCCCGCGAGATACTCCACGGCGGCCACCAGTCCGGCCAGGCCCTCGTGATTCTGGGTGCCGGTCTCCCAGCGTTCCGGAGCTCCGTCGGACGCGGGGACCAGCTTGTACGGTGTCCACGTTTCGAGGAGGCGGCGGCGCGCGGCGAGGATGCCGAGATGTGGCCCGAAGAACTTATAGGGAGAGCAGACCAGGAGGTCGGCGCCGAGTCCGCGCAGATCGGGGAGACGGTGTTGTGCCAGATGCACGGCATCGACCGCCACCAGAGCGCCGACCTCCTTGGCGAGCGCCACGAGGTCCGCTGCCGGTGGGATCGTGCCCACCGCGTTGGACGCGAGTGTGAACGCGACGAGCTTCGTCCGCGGGGACAGGGCGGCGCGGAAGGAGTCGGTGTCGATCGTCACGTCATCCTCGTGGACGTCCACCCATCGGACCGTCGCGCCGGCGTCCGCGGCCGCCAGCACCCACGGGCGGACGTTCGCATCGTGATCCAGCCTGGTCACCACGACCTCGTCGCTGGGCTCTAAGGTCTTCGAGAAGGATCGGGACAGGTGGAAGAGGAGGGTCGTCGCGTTGGGACCGAACACGATCTCGCCGGGGTCGGCGCCGGCCAGGTCGGCAGCCGCACGCCGAGCCTCCGAAACGACGTCGTCCGTCTCCTCGCTCGTCGCGAACACACCGTGCGTATTACTCATCCCTCGTCGGTAGTGACCCGCGACGGCCTCGATCACGGCATCCGGGACCTGGGAGCCGCCCGGCGCGTCCGCGAGCACCGGCGGCCTGCCGTCCTCACCGATGCGAGCGAGCGCAGGGAACCTGGCACGGATGCTCCGGAGGTCCAGCACGGTCACAGGCTCCCGCACCGCGTGTCCGGCGGCAACCGCGCACCGGCGGCGTCGCGGCCGATCACTCCGCCGGCGACCCCGCCGAGCGCCCTGGGACGGCGTCCCATCCGGCCGGAAGCTCGGGTGTCGCCCAGGCGGGGTCGGGTCGCCAATCGCCCCAGTCGCGATCGAAGGGCGGGGTCCGCGAGATGACGCGATCGACGGCTCGAGCGCCCCAGTCGCGGAACTCGGCCGCCTCCTCGGCAGAGAACAATCCCTGGCGGACCGCCTCCGCCAGCTCCTCCTCGTCCTTCCACCGCCACGATGAGCGGTCGAGCTCGATCAGCACGTCCAGCACATGGTCGACGGTGTCGAAGCCGATGGGCGTTCGCGCGAGCGGAGTCTCGAGGTTGACGTACCAGACGCGTCGCCGGTCTTCCGCGGCCCAGAGCAGGACGGAGTAGGGCGTGTCGGGCCACGCGAAGGACAGGATCGGCTGGTCGCCACGTGGCCGGATCTCCAGATGCCAGGGCCCGTCGGGGAGCCGCCGCACACCCTCGGATCCGATCGGCAGGCCGCAGCTGACGCCGCCTGGGAGGAAGAACATGGCCTGGTCGGGGTCGTCCTGGACGACGGTCATCGGTCGTGCCTCGAAGACACGACCACGCCAGAGCTCGCGGAGGGCGATCGCGTCGCCCGGCTGGAACCTGCGTTGCACATCGGCAAGGGTACGGCGCGGTCGCGCACGATCGTCGAGCGCGCGATGACCGCGACGATCGATCGAGAGCCGGATGATCTTCAGGAGAAGCCTGGGAAGCACACGGACCGAGAGCGCGCCTTGGCGCTCGGCCTCGTGATCGCGATCGGTGTCGCGTCCCTCGTCATCCAGGTCTCGTTCTTCCCTCGTGATTGGCCGACGAGCTGGGATGAGGCCGTGTATCTCTCGCAGGTCACGCCCGGCATGGACGGGCTCTTCTTCAATGCGTGGCACGCGAGAGGCATCACGCTCCTCGTGGCTCCGGTGACGTTGCTCGGAGGGTCCGTCAGTGACGTCCGTCTCTTCCTGACGGTGGTGTCCGCCATCACGGTCACGCTGACGTTCCGGTTGTGGATCCCGGTCGTCGGGATCGCGGCGGCGCTCGCCGCCTTCGTCTTCTCCTTCTCCTGGCAAGGGCTCATCCCGGCGAGCGAGATCAAGCCGAACTATTGGGGAGCGCTCCTGGGCCTCGCGACGGCCGGCCTGATCGCCAGGAGGCTCCGGGACGACCGCATGCGAGACCTGGTGTTCGCGTCGATCGTTCTCGCCGCGATGGCGCTGGTGCGCCCGACGGAGGCAACCGTCCTGGCCGGCGCCATCGGGGCGTACATCCTGTTGTTCCGGAGGACGTCGTGGCGTGACCTGCTGCCCATGGGCGTCGGCCTGTTCCTGGGCTGGTTGCCGTGGGTCATCGAGATGTCCGTACGGTTCGGCGGGCTACTGGGGGCGGTGCGCGAGGCCGGCAAAGAGCATCACTTCGGACTGGTCCCCATCGCGGAGAACGTGCGTCTTCATCTCCTCTACACGGATGGGAAGTACGGCGAGTCCGCGATCCCGGGGGCGATCTGGTGGGGCGTGCTCGTCCTGATGGTCACCGTCGCGATCGCCCGGGGGTTGACGAGGGCGGATCGGGCAGCTGCGCTGCTCTGCGCCGTCGGCGCCCTGGCCCTCGCCGCCGAATACCTGTTCTTCGTCCCGGCGCTGACGTACCGGTTCCTGCTCCCGGCCTATGCCATGGCCTCGATACCGTTCGCGATCGGGGTGGTCTCGCTGCTTCGAGGCACCACCCCTTCACGGATCGTCGGCGCCGGCGTCTTCCTGCTCCTCGTCCCGTGGACGATCTGGCAGGGTTCGGTCACCGCCGAGCAGGCTTCGAAGGTGAACCGTGGCGCGGCCGGCCCGGTGCGTGTCGGCACGACGATCCGGCGGCTGGCCGAGGGTCGGCCCTGCCTGGTGCTGAGCCAGCGCGCCTACCCGCAGGTCGCGTACGCGGCCGGGTGTTCGGGTGGGCCGGCGAAGTTCCGTCTGCTCACCGCGGAGCGCCTCGAGAACCTTTCCAGGAGTGGACGAGCGGTCTTCGTGGTGCGGATCAGGGAGGTTCCCGAGGACTCGGCGCTCGGCTCGATCGAACCGGTACCCGTCCTCGCTGCGTTCTCGAGCTGGTACGTCTACGAGATCACGCCGAGCCCCGATTGACCGAGCGCCGGGTGCCAGGATCCGGCCTCAGCGGAATCGCAGCTTCTGGGCTCCGATCAGTGCCATCCGAGCGAGCATGAGCCCGTGCCGCCACCGATCGATGTTGGTCGTCCCGTACGTACGCTCGCGGTATCGCACCGGCACCTCTCGGATCTTCAAGCCCAGGTTCGCCGCCCCGAAGAGGAGGTCGAAGTCTCCGAACGGGTCGAAATCCCCGAAGGTCTTCCTGTTGGCCGCGATCCGACGGTAGTCGCGTGCCCACAGGACCTTGGTGCCGCACAGGGTATCCGTCACCCGTTCCCCGAGGATCCAACTGAAGATCAGGCTGAAGACCTTGTTGCCGGCCGTGTTGGCGAGGCGCATCGCGTTGTTCTCCATCGGGTACACGAGTCTCGTTCCGTTGATGAACTCTCCCCGCTCCTCGACGAGTGCGGACCAGAACTTCGGGAGATCTTCCGGGGGCACGGTGAGATCGGCGTCGAGGATCATCAGCACGTCGCCGGTCGCGAGCTCGAATCCCTTCCGGACCGCGTCGCCCTTGCCCTTCCCGTCCTGTCGCGTCACCTTCACGTCGAGCTCCGGGTGCTCGGCGATCACCGCTTCGATCTCCTCGTACGTCCCGTCACTCGAATGGCCCTCGACGAAGATCAGCTCGGTATGGCTCCCCAGACGGGGGAGGCGCTCGACCGCATCCCGGATGTTCCCGCGCTCGTTCCGTGCCGGGATGACCACCGTGCACGTCGGCCCCGAGATCCGCGGGATCACCTCCGCCTTCCTGGGTCTGGCCGTGACGAAGGAGATCAGCCCGAGACGGTTGACGAGGGGGACCGCGGACAACAGGTTGTTCAGAGGACGCGTCAGCCACGCCGGCCCCACGGGCAGCGGCGTCCGATAGCCCGATTTCACGACCTCGAGGTCGGTCATCTCGACGAGATTCGCCAGGCCGTCGTTGGACAGCCAGCTCTGGAGCGGTTCTTGCGCTTTCCATCCGAACCGCTCGGCGAGCCACAGCACCGGTTCCCACGCGAAGTTGTAGTACGCGACGATGACCCGAGACGATGGATGCGTCACGCTCGTCAGCGTGCGGAAGAGTTCGTTGACATCCATCACGAAGCCGACCACGTTGCTCGCGATCACGTAATCGAAGGTCCCCGAGATGGGGAGCCGTTCCACATCCCCGCAGACGAAGTCGAGATCCGGATGTCGCCGCCGGGCGTCCAGGAGCATCGGGAGCGAGAAGTCGACGCCGACACCACGGGAGGGCTGGAGGGAGGCGAGCAGTGCCCCGTCGCCGCACCCGAGGTCGAGGACGGTCGCCCCGGGCTCGACCTGATCGCGGATCATCCCGTAGAGATCGTCGTAGTAGTACCGGTGTCGGGATCGCGTCGCGAGACGTTCCGGGGCGGCACGGTCGAAGTGACGACGGACGCGACGGCGCGCCCGGTCGTCGAGACCGTTCGCGCCGCCGCCCGACGTGTCCGGCGACGGGGTCCGTTGGTTTCCCACGAGAGGTGGAATGATAGGCTCATCCCTCCGCGGACACCGCGCGGATATCGCATGGCCTCCAAGCGCGCACTGATCACGGGCATCACCGGCCAGGACGGTTCGTACCTGGCCGAATTGTTGCTCTCCAAGGGCTACGAAGTGCACGGGATCATCCGAAGGTCCAGCTCTTTCAACACCGGCCGGCTGGATCATCTGTACACCGATCCTCACGATCCGGCGGGGCACCTGTTCCTCCACTACGGAGACCTGGTCGATTCCACGGTCGTGTCCCGGATCGTCCGCGAGGTCGTCCCCGACGAGGTCTACCACCTGGGCGCGCAATCTCACGTCCGGGTGTCCTACGACATCCCGGAGTACACGGGCGACGTCACGGCGCTGGGCACGACCCGACTCTTGGAAGCGATCCGCCAGGAGGGGAGCCCTGCCCGGTTCTACCAGGCGTCGTCGTCGGAGATGTTCGGCACCAACCCGGACATCCCCTCCAACGAGGAGAGCCGCTTCTACCCGGCGTCTCCGTACGCCGCGGCCAAGGTGTACGGGTACTGGATGGCCGTGAACTATCGGGAGGCCTACGGCATGTTCTGCACGAACGGCATCCTCTTCAACCATGAGAGCGAGCGCCGTGGCGAGACCTTCGTCACCCGGAAGATCGCGAGGGGGCTGGTCGACATCCTCGCCGGGCGCGCGGACGTGATCCACCTCGGGAAGCTCGAGAGCCAGCGGGACTGGGGCCATGCGGCCGACTACGTCGAGGCGATGTGGATGATGATGCAGGCGGACGAACCGGATGACTACGTGATCGCGACAGGCGAGTCGCGTTCGGTGCAGGATTTCCTCGAGGAAGCGTTCAGCTACGTCGGTCTCGACTGGGAGCCACACGTTCGGCAGGATCCGCGATACTTCCGTCCGGTCGATCCACCGATCCTCGTCGGGGACGCGTCGAAGGCGCGCACGAAGCTCGGATGGAAGCCGAAGGTGAGCTTCCAGGAGCTGGTCCGCTCGATGGTCGATGCGGAGCTCACCGCCGCGGGTCTCGAACGTCCCGTTCCCGATCGGAGCGCCACGCATCCATGACCCGAGCGCGCCCATGATCCGAGCCCGGTCGTGAGCGGCGCCTGGTCAGGGAAGACCGTCGCGGTCCCGGGTGGATCCGGATTCCTCGGCTCCGAGGTCGTGAAGCGTCTCGAAGCCGCCGGAGCATCCGTCTTCGTCCCCCGCAGCCGTGACTACGACCTCACGACGGAGGATCGGGTCCGGGCGATGTACGAGGACTCGAGCCCCGACGTCGTGGTCCACCTCGCCGCGCGCGTCGGAGGCATCGGAGCGAACCAGCGGTCCCCGGGCACGTTCTTCTACGACAACCTGCAGATGGGGGCGCTGTTGATCGAGCACGCGCGGCGACGGGACCTCGAGAAGTTCGTGTGCGTCGGCACGGTGTGCTCGTATCCCAAGTTCGCGACCGTGCCGTTCCGCGAAGACGATCTCTGGTCGGGGTATCCGGAGGAGACGAACGCGCCGTACGGCATCGCGAAGAAGGCGCTGCTCGTGCAGCTGCAGGCGTACCGCCAGGAGTTCGGTATGCGCGGGATCTACCTGATCCCGGTGAACCTGTACGGGCCTCGGGACAACTTCGACCTGGAGAGCTCACACGTGATCCCGGCGCTGATCCGCAAGTGCGTGGAGGCGGTGGAGCGGGGCGACGACGTGATCGAGGTGTGGGGATCGGGTGAGCCCACCCGCGAGTTCCTCTACGTGGAGGACGCCGCCGACGGGATCGTCGCGGCCGCGGAGCGCTACGAGGGCGGGGAGCCGGTCAACCTCGGGACGGGCAGAGAGATCTCGATCCGCGACCTCGCGGGTCTGATCGCCGAGCGCACCGGCTTCGGCGGGACGTTCTCGTGGAACGCGGCGAGGCCCGACGGCCAGCCACGGCGGGCCCTGGACGTGTCGCGAGCTCGTGACGGGTTCGGCTGGACGGCCGAGGTTCCGTTCGAAGAAGGACTCGAAGCCACGATCTCCTGGTACCGGGAGTCGCGGATGCCCTCCCCGGCCGGCAGCTGACGCGGCCGAGCTTCCTCACCTGCCACGCCTTGACGGATGTCCTGGCCGGGCCCTATCGTTGCCAGCCCGAACACACGTTCGACCAGCGAGGCACTCATGACGAAGCGGTTCGACGAGGAGGTGATGGTCGAACGGGACGGAGGGATGCCCTCGGGCTTCGAATGGCGAGGGCGCCGCTATCGGGTCATCGACGTGATCGGACGGTGGCGGATCGAGGGCCGGTGGTGGGAGGACGGCCGCGATCGCGAGTACTGGCGGGTCGAGGCGCGCGGCGGCGCCGTCTGGGATCTGTACCACGACCGTCAGCGCGACCGCTGGCACGTCGAGCGACTCTGGGATTAGGGGCGGCCCTACGCTCGCTCGGCCAGCGCGCTCACGATCCGCTCGAGGGACCACTCGAGCTCTCCGCGGGACACCACCAACGGCGGTGCCAGCCGGACCGTCGTCTCCTGCGTGTCCTTCGCGAGCACTCCCAGCTCCAACAGCCGTTCGCAGACGTCGCGCGCGGGCGCGGCCTCGGGCGTGAGCTCGATACCGAACCACAGGCCGCGCCCGCGCACCTCGATCACCGACGTGGGCGCCTCCTCGCGTAGCCGCTGGAGGAACCACGCCCCGAGGTCCTTCGAGCGATCCTGATACTCGCGGGTTCGAAGGAGCGCGAGGACCTCGAGCCCCACCGCACACGCGATCGGATTGCCTCCGAACGTGCTCCCGTGCTCGCCGGGCTTGAAGACCCCCAGCACCTCGACCCGCGACACGACCGCCGACACCGGCAGGATCCCGCCGCCGAGCGCCTTCCCCAGGATGTACACGTCCGGCTTCACGCCTTCGTGATCGCACGCGAACGTCGCACCGGTTCGTCCGAGCCCCGTCTGGATCTCGTCGGCCAGCAAGAGGACGTTGCGTTCGGTGCAGAGTCGTCGCGCTTCGCGGAGGTATCCGTCGGGCGGGATCCGGACGCCGGCCTCGCCTTGGATCGGCTCGACGAGGAACGCGACGACGTCGGGATCCTCGAGCGCCGCCTCCAGTGCTTCATCGTCGCCGAAGGGAACCGACACGAACCCCGGCGTGAAGGGGCCGAATCCCTTCGTCGCCGACGGATCGGAGGAGAAGCCCACGATCGTGATCGTCCTGCCGTGGAAGTTCCCGTCGCACACGACGACCTTCGCGCGTCCCTCCGGCACCCCTTTCACGTCGTAACCCCACCGGCGTGCGGTCTTGAGGGCTGTCTCGACCGCCTCCGCGCCCGAGTTCATGGGAAGCACCATGTCCATGGCGCAGAGCTCTGCGAGCTGCTCGCAGAACGGACCGAACCGATCGTGATGGAACGCGCGGGACGTGAGCGTGACGAGGTCGAGCTGCGCCTTGGCAGCGCGGATCAGATCTGGATGGCGATGGCCGAAGTTCAACGCGGAGTAGGCCGACAGCATGTCGAGGTAGCGCTTGCCCTCGACGTCGGTGACCCATGCGCCCTCGGCCTCGGACACGACGACGGGAAGCGGATGGTAGTTGTGCGCGCTGTGCAGTTCGGCCAGCGCGATCAGCTCGGCCGTCAGGAGCCCGCTCTCGGTCTTCATGGGCCGCATCCTACGCATCGGACGCCGACCGTCGAGCCGCCCGCGTAGGATGCTTCCTCGGTCCAGGCGTCCTCGAGGACGAGGCATGCATGAGGAGTTCCGATGAGCCCGTGAGGATCGAGACGCCGGACGAGAAGGCTCCGCCGTCGTCCGTACGCCCCCACGACGCGCTGATCGGGAGTGTGGCGCTCGTCGCGGGGTCGCTCCTTTCCGTGTTGCTGTATCTGCGAGCGTTCACCCGGGCGCTCGTCCCGCTGGGTCCCGACCTGTTCGGCTACATCTGGCAGACGCGGATCGTCGGGCACGCTCCGCTCTCGTCGATCGAAGCACGCCCCGGGGTGCCGATCCTCGGCTCGGTGCTCGCCGGTCTCGGCCTGACCTCCGACGGGTTGGCGCCGCTCGTGCTCGCCCCCGTGATGATGGTGGCGCTCGGGTTCGCGGTCGCGGTGGCGCTCCGCCTGGCCTTCCGTCTTCCTCTCTGGACCGTCGGTGTCATCGGATCCGTCGTGACCCTGTGGGGCGGCGTGCTCCATCTCGCGCAGGGACATCTCGCCAATCTCCTGAGCCTCGTGTGCATCGTGCCCGCGCTGGTCGTGGTCGCCGCGCCCCATGAACCCTGGAAGATCCGCGTGACGGGGGCGGCGGTGATCGTGACGGCATCGGGGCTGGCGCACGCGGGGCTGCTGCCTTTCTATGCCGTCACGGCCGGCCTCTGGGTCGTGCTCTCGGTCCCCGCGATCCTGCGCGCCCGCCAAGAGGGCGCGCGATGGTGGCAGGAGCCGTCGTGCTCGTTCGCGGTCGCCTTGCTGATCGGGGGCGTTGCGGTGAGCCTGGTGATCTTCGGCGCGATGGGGGTGACCGTCGAGGAGTTCACCAACATCGACGACCGCGTCACGGAGTTCCGGAACCGTCTCGCGCAGATCGAGCGAGCGATCGGATTGTGGGTGTCCCCGATGACCGTGCTCGCCGTCGTCGGCACCGTCGCGACGTGGCGGTTGTCGCGACGGTCGTCTCGGGCGCTCACCCTCCTGGGCCTCGCCTGGCTGACGGCTTCGGCGGTCGGAGGACTCCTCGCCGTCCGCGATCCGACGTTCCCGGGTCATCGCCTGCTGGGAGTCATCCTTCCTCTTCCCGTGTTGGCGGGGATGGGCATCGTCGGGATCGCTCTCCTCGTGAGCGGCTGGAAGGCGGCGGCGACCGACGGGCGTCCCGGCCTCCGCCTGGCGCGTGCGTTCGCGGCGACGTGCGTGGTGGTCGTCCTCATCATGCTCGTCGTGTCCCCGCGGCTCGACCGTCTCGCGAAGCGCGCCGGGGGCGAGCCTCGCGGAGCGCTGGCGCGGACCATCGCCTCCTATGTCGCGGCCGTCGATCCGCAGGTTCCGGTCGTAGTCTTCGCCGATCCACCGACGCGACTCGCTGCACTGGCCTGGAGAGGGCGGCAGAATCAGGTCCGCGCCCTCGCGCCCACCGAGTCGGTCGACCGGATCTTCTTCCTGGTCGGCCGACTCGGTGAAGACGGCCTGCCGGAACAGGGTGTGGCGCCGAGGAGGCAAGGGGACGAGGCGTTCGCGTACGCCGTCGAGCAGAGTTGGTCGGCCGGCGGAGCCGCGCTCGAGGAAGGGGCGATCATCCTGGCGCCCCGCGCGTACGTGCGCGGGCAGGCGTGGAGACGGATCGCCTCCGACCCCAGCCGCGTGGTGAGCCCCGAGCTGGCCGTCTTGCGAGGTCCGCGTCAGTCGCCCGGCGACCTGGTGCCGACCGCGAGGGTGCCCATCGCGCAGGCCCGGTGGCAGATCATCGCCTGCTTCCTCGCGCTCGCCGTGATGGGCGGGGGGTTCGGCACGGCGGTCGCGTGGGGACACGGAGGATCAGTGCTCGACGGCATCGCGCTCGCTCCCGCCGTCGGCATGGTGTTGGTGGTGACGATCGGAGTGACGGTGGCGCTGCTCGGCGCGGACCCGGCCGGAGCCTCGGGTCTGATCCCGGCGGGTCTCGCCGTGGCGGCTGGCTACCTGGTGGCGTGGCGACGGTGGCACGAGCGCCGGGAGAGCGCTGACGCGCTCCGAGCGGTCGATCGTCAGCCGGTGTAGCCCTCGACCGTCCGGGGATCGCGGACGCTCGTGTCGTCGGGGTCCTGGCCCGCCGCCCGCCTCGCCCGGCGCTGATGGAGCAGATCCCAGCACTGGTCGAGGGTGACGCCAAGCTCACGGAGCCGTTCCCGCTCGGCGTCGGTGGTCTCTCCGCGGCCTTCGCGCTCCCAGAGCTCGTGCTCCTCGTGCGCGATCTCGTTGATCCGGCCGATCACCTGCTGGTCATCCATCGAAGAGCTCCTCTCCACGCCGTCCTGACGAGTGTCGCAGACGGTGGAACATCCGCAGGAGCCCTAGACAGCCTCGATAGGAGCCACCTAGTATCGAACATGTGTTCGATACTGCGAGTCGCTCTGGAGGGTTCGCCCATCTCGACGTCCGGTCCGCGTTTTCACTGAAGGAGGGGGCGTTCGTCCCGGAGCATCTCGCCTCATCGGCGAGCGAGATGGGGATGCCGGCCGTGGCTGTCACCGACCGAGACGGGCTCTACGGCGCCGCCCGCTTCGTCGCCGCCTGCCAGAAGGAGGGCGTGCGGCCGATCCTCGGCGCCTCGCTCACGATCCGGGAGGGACGCCGTGACGCGCCGCTCGTTCTACTCGCGCAGGACGAGCGGGGCTACGCCAACCTCTGTCGGCTGATCACCGACGCGCACATGCTGGGCGAGCGCGGCGATCCGGCGATCGCCACGACGCAGGTGTGTGCCCACGCCGCCGGTCTCGTCGCGCTCGCCGGCCCGCGTTCGCACGCGGGCCGGCTCGCCACCCGTGGCCTCACCGATGCCGCCGCCGCGGTCCTCCAGCCGTTCCGTGAAGCGTTCGGCCGCGAACGGCTCTTCGTCGCGGCCGAGCACCGGATGGAACGGGGCTCGAACACGGAGATCCGTTCGATGCTCCGCCTCGCCGAGCGGGTGGGCGTCCGCGCCGTCGCCACCAACCCCGTGCGGTACCTCGTGCCCGAGGACGCGTTCCTGGCCGACGCGCTCGAGTGCATGCGCCGGATCGTGCCGATCGCGGCGAACCACGTCTCGCGCACCAACGCCGAGGGATGGCTGAAGCCCGCCGAGGCGATGCGCTTGCTGTTCGCCGAACGGCCCGACCTCTGCGACACGACCCTGGAGATCGCCGACTCGTGCCGGTTCGACCTCGGGCTGAAGCAGGTCCATTTCCCAGACTTCCCGACGCCGGCCGGACGCAGCGCCGACGCGATCTTGGCGGAGCGCTGCTGGGCCGGCGTCCACGACCGAGGGATGACCGAGGACGAACGCCTCCGCGATCGGATCCACCTCGAGCTCTCGATGATCCGCCGGATGGGCTACGCGGCGTTCTTCCTCACGGTCGCCGACATCACGGCCGACATCCGCGCGATGGGGATCCACGTCGCGTGTCGTGGCTCCGCCGCCGGCTCGCTCGTGTGCTATCTGCTCCGGATCTCCGACGTCGACGCGCTCCGTCACGACCTCTCGTTCGAACGCTTCCTGAACCCGATGCGCGACGAGCCCCCGGACATCGACGTCGACGTCGAGTCCGCCCGGCGTGAGGACGTCTACGACATGGTGCTCTCGCGTCACGGCGACGAGCGGACCGGCTGCGTCGCGATGATCGACACGTACCGGGCGCGCGCCGCCGTGCGCGAGGTGGGCAAGGCGCTCGGTCTGCCGGAGGTCGAGGTAGGGATGGTGGCGAAGTCGTTCCCCCACATCTCGGCGAGGAACCTCCGGGAGTCGCTCACGCGCCTCCCGGAACTCGACGGGATCAACCTCCCGATGGCACAGCTCGAGCTCCTGTTCCGCGTGGCCGAGCGGCTGGACGGCTTCCCGCGTCACGTCGCGCTGCATCCGTGCGGGATCGTGCTGTCTTCCCACGATCTCGTCGACCGGGTGCCGCTGGAGCGCTCCGCCAACGGGCATCGGATGATCCAGGCCGACAAGGACGACGTCGAGCTGCTCGGCTACCTGAAGCTCGACGTGCTCGGCGTGCGGATGCTCTCGTCGATGCGTCATGCGATGGACGAGATCGCGCGCACGACGGGGGAGAAGGTCGACCTCGAGCGGATCCCGCTCGACGACGAGCTCACCTTCAAGATGATCCGTGACTCCGACACCCTCGGATGCTTCCAGATCGAGTCGCCGGGCCAGCGCGAGCTGTTGCAGAAGCTCCAGCCGAACCGGTGGGAGGATCTGATCGTCGACATCTCGCTGTTCCGGCCCGGCCCGGTGAAGTCCGACATGATCACCCCGTACCTCCGGCGGCGCGCCGCCTTGGAGCGGCCGGTCTACATCCATCCCGACGTGCGACCCGCGCTGCGGGAGACGTTCGGGGTGATCGTGTACCACGAGCAGGTGATGCGGACGCTCTCCGCGGTCGCCGGCTGGGACCTCACCTACGCCGATCACGTCCGCCGTCATCTCGATCACGAGGAGCTCGTGCCCGGATTCCGCGAGGAGTTCCTCCGGCGTGCGGCGGAACGGAACGTGGATGCCATGGCTGCCGAGAAGACCTGGGACGCCGTCGCGCAGTTCGCCTCGTTCGGCTTCTGCAAGGCGCACGCGGCGGCGTTCGCGGTGCCGACGTATCGGAGCGCCTGGTTGAAAGCGCACTACCCGGCGCAGTTCATGGCCGGGATCCTCACGCACGACCCCGGGATGTATCCCCGGCGGGCGCTCCTGGACGACGCGCGCCGTCACGGCATCCCGATCCTGCCGCTGGACGCGAACATGAGCGAGCAGGAGTACACGGCGGAAGAGATGGGGGGGTCTGGGGGACTCAAGAAGCGAGCGCTCCGCGCGAGCGTAGCCCCCCAGGAGATGGGGGGAGGGGAGTACGGCATCCGGCTGGCGCTTCAGGACGTGCATGGGATCTCGGACGCGGAGGTCCGTTCGATCCTCATGGCGCGCGCGGAGAGGTCCTTCGCGAGCGTGGAGGACTTCCTCGCCAGGACCTCGGTGGCCAAGCCGGTGGTGGAGGCACTCGCGCACGCCGGCGCGTTCGACGCACTTCCGGAGCGAACCAACCGTCGCGGCCATCTCTACACGGCGATGACGACCCAGCCCGAACGCGAAGGAGATCAGCTGCGGCTCTCATTCGTGTCCAGCGTGACCGACCATCGCTCGGCTCGATCCACCTTCCGGGACTACACCGACGCCGAGGTCGTACGGGCGGAGCTCGAGGTGCTCGGACTGGACGCCACCCGCCACCTCATGAGCTTCTACCGGCCGCTCTTCCGGGACCTCGGAGTCACACTGGCCGAGGACGTCTGGCGGTGTCGAGCCGACGAGTGGGTGATGGTGGCCGGGGTGAAGGTCTCCTCGCAGACCCCGGCGATCCGAAGCGGCCAGCGGATCATCTTCCTCACGCTCGACGATGGCACCGGTCCGCTCGAGGTCACGGTCTTCGAGTCGGTGCAACCGAAGGTCGCCAAGACCGTGTTCCATGCGTTCGCGATGGCGGTGTGGGGACAGGTGCGCAGGACAGGGCTGAAAGGGGTGAGCGTCGTGGCGGAAGACATCTGGGATCTGACGGCGTTGCACCGGGCACGCGCCGACGGCTCGCTTCGCGAGACGATGGCCGGACCCGCGCAGCCGCGGAGCCCGGATCGGCGACTCTGGCACGCGAGTCCCGGTTCTGCAGGGTGATGGGCTCCGCGGGATGATGTCCTCGTGAGCCGACCGTGAGGACCCACGAGCATCCATGACCCGTAGGCCGTCCGAGCCGATCCTCCACGTCGACCTCGACGCGTTCTATGCATCGGTCGCGATCCTGAAAGATCCGTCCTTGAAGGGGAAGCCGGTGATCGTCGGGGGGACCGGTGCGCGCGGGGTCGTCACCAGCGCTTCGTACGAGGCCAGGCGATACGGGGTCCACAGCGCGATGCCGTCGGTCCGCGCGCGCCGGCTGTGCCCGGACGGGATCTTCCTCCCGCCGGACTTCGACGCCTATCGTGTCCACTCGAACCGCTTCCGGGAGGTTCTGCTCGCCCACACCCCGCTCGTGGAGCCGATCTCCATGGACGAGGCGTTCCTCGACGTCGGCGGCGCCGTCATCCTGTTCGGCTCGCCGGAGACGATCGCGGAAAGGATCCGCCGTGAGGTGGCTGGGGAGATCGGGATCACCTGTTCGGTGGGCGTCGCGCCGACCAAGTTCGTGGCGAAGCTCGCCTCGGACGGCTGCAAGCCCGATGGACTGCTCCACGTGCATGCGGGGGAGGTCGCGAACTTCCTCGAGCCTCTGGCCGTGGGGCGGCTCTGGGGTGTGGGGGAGAAGACCGCAGAGGTGTTGGGGCGCTTGGCGATCCGGACGGTGGGCGACCTGGGCAGGACGCCCGTGACGATCCTCGAGCGGCTCCTCGGAGAGGCGGCGGCGAGGCATCTCACCGAGTTGGCGAGAGGGATCGACGATCGGCCGGTCGTCGCGTACGAGCGGCCCAAGTCCATCGGCCACGAGGAGACGTTCGATCGGGATCTGGACGACGAGGAGGAGATCCTGCGCGAGCTGCTCGCGCTGTCCGGCCGGGTGGCGGCTCGTCTGCGGGAGGACGGGTACCGATCGAGGACGGTCACGCTGAAGGTCCGGCTCGCGAACTTCACGACGCTGACCCGTTCGCGGACGCAGTCCGCTCCCACCGATCTTGGCGCCGATCTCCATCGGATCGTCTCGGAGCTGTACCGAGGTCTACCGGGAGCCACGCGCCGGGTTCGACTCCTGGGTGTCCAGGCGGGCGGGCTGGTCCCGGCCGGTGCCCAGCAACTGGCGCTCCTTCAGTCCGGACCTTGGCACACCGAACGCTGGGACGAGGTGGAGCGCACCGTCGACCGCATCGAGCGCCGTTTCGGTCCCGGTGCGGCGGGCCCCGCGAGCCTGCTCCGCCGGACTCCTCGGCGGTAGGTTCCGCTCAGTCGGAACCCCTCTCTATAATCGAAGGAGGGAACGGGTCGTTCCACGGTCGGAGGTCGCGATGCCCCTCAACGAGAACGAGCAGAAGATCCTCGAGGAGATCGAGCGGCGCCTCTCCGAAGAGGACCCGAGGCTCGTCGAGCACGTCAACCGCACCGACCTCCACACCCACGCGTGGCGTCGGATGAAGATGGCGATCGCCGGGTTCGTCTTCGGCCTCCTCCTGCTCCTGCTGGTCGGCATGTCCGTCTGGATCGCTGCCGGTGGTTTCGTCGTGATGACGCTGTCGGCGTTGCTGGCGTATCGCTACGCCGGCCGTCTCGGGGACGATCGCATGGCTCCGGGCACCTTCGGAAGGATCGCCGCCCGCGTCGCCGGACGTCTCCGCCCGCCGGCTCCGGGTCGTCCTTCCGACGAGTGATCGACGTTCGCACCGTCGCTCGCGTGTTCCGCCGACGCGAATGTCGTGTCGATCACACCGTCTGACCACCGCGCTTGCCACGACTTCACCGATGGGTGTACAACGTGCTCCTTCCCCTGGGTGCGAGTTGTCGCCGGAGGGCGGGTCTCCCAGGAGAGCCCGTGACGACCGCGCCGGATGGTTCGAGTCGTGAGGTGTCGATCGAAAGGGCGCGCGTCCAGATGGAGGGTTTCACCGCGCATCAAGCGTGCAAGTTCACAGGGTGCTCGGCACGTCAGCTCCGCTACTGGGATGAGATCGGGCTCGTGGCGCCGTCGGTTCAGGGCACCGGCGGGCGTCCGGGCGTGCCGCGGCTGTATTCGTTCCGAGATCTGGTCGCCCTTCGCGTCGTGAAGTCGCTGTTGGACGGCGGCATGTCGCTGCAGCGGGTTCGCCGATCGTGGGAGTTCCTCACGAAGAAGGCCGGGCTCACGAAGCATCTCTCCGAGGTGAAGCTGGTGACCGACGGGCAATCCATCTTCAAGATCTGTCGCCGAGACGGCGAGGTGATGGACGCCCTTCGCGACGGGCAGATGGCGTTCTTCGTCGCGATCGACGACATCGCGACGGGGGTGGAGACCCGCGTCCGCCAGTTCGAGGAGGACCGAGAGAGGTTCGTCCGCGCGCTGCGGGCCGCGGCCGCCCAAACGGCGACGTCGCAGACCCACGCCGCGGCCCGCTGAACCTCAGGGGCGTCGATACAGCCCGACCAGCCATCTGGCCGGCCCGACGGCACGCCTGATCTCCCGGATCGCGGTCTCCGCGGCATCGCCCGCGTCCCTCGCTTGCCCACCGTCGGGATCGTGCGGGGAATAGGCGGCCGCCGTCGCCAGGCCCGTCAGCCGGTCGAGATCGCCGTTCGAGAGATAGCCGGTCTCCATCACCTTGCGCCGGTACTCCTCCAACGTCTCTCCCGGGCCGCGGCCGAGCCCTAGCCGCGCCGCACGCTCGGTGAACTGCTCATACGTCACGAGGATCAGCCGCCGAGGCTCGGCTGCGGCCCTGCGGCGTCGCGTCGCGCGTCTGAGGGCACGAGCCGACGGGACGACGACGAGGATGACGGCTCCCACGATCGCGGCGATCAGCAGCGCGGTGCTCGCCGCGATCGGCGGATCGTTCCCGATCGGGACGCCGGCGGGAAAGTCGGTGGGGAGCGGGAGTGGGGCGCTCCCCAGCCTGGGGTCGCCCTCGATGCGCTCTCGCTGGCTCCCGCCGGGCCCCCCGGCCGACGATGCCGTTTCGCCCCCCGTCGCGCCGCCCGTCTCCGTGCCCGTGTCGACGGGGGGGTTGTAGCCCACGACGGTCGGGTTCACACGCCTCGGGGTCGGCTCGAACGGCATCCATCCCCAGCCCGGGAAGTAGACCTCCACCCAGGCGTGGGCGCGGTCCGTCATGACCGAGTACTGACCGGTCGTGCGCGTGAGGTTCCCGGTCGCGAAGCCGACGACCACCCGCGACTGGATGCCGATCGAGCGCAGCATCACCGCCATCGAGCTCGCGAATTGCTGGCAGAACCCGGCCCTCGACTGCGTCAGGAACTCGAGGATCGAACGGGTTCCCCAGCGGAGCTGCGTGTCCATCGTGTACCTGAACTCCGACGGGTCCTGGAAGCGCTCCTGGATCGCGAACGCCTTGTCGAAGTCGGAGTCAGCCTCGGCCGTCCATCGGAGCGCGATCTCTCGGATCTCCTCGGGGTAGTCCGGGAGAGCGAGATACCTGCCGTTCTCGAGTGGGGCCGAGAAGGTCTCCGCCCTGAGATCCTCGGCGATCGGCTGGGCGAGCGACGCTTCGACGGTGTAGCTGTCGCCCTCCTCCAACGGGGCGTTCACGAGTGTCGTCCCCGTCGCGGCCACGTACCGAACGGTCCGGCCGGGCACCTCGATCGACGTCATGGGATGAGGCGTGGGCACCCAGTGCTGTGCCAGACCGGCCGTCATGTCGATGGTCACCCGATCCGTCGGGCCGTCGGGTCGATCGGGCGCCGGCACCGGATCTCCCGGCTCGAGGATCGCGCCTTGCTCGGCACCCGGTCTCCAGATCACGCCGTCGAAGTCCGGGCTCGCGATCAGCCGGATGTACGTCGGTCGCGAGGCGGTGACGCGAAGCACCTCGACCGGTGTCTTCTGCTGCAGGTAGTTCTGCACGGAGACGAGCGGGTCGATCGCGACGCGGTTCGCCGCGGGCGTGCCGAAGTCGACGATGGCCTTCGATCCGAAGCCCGGGACGAAGATCGGGGCGAGGACGGCCGCACCCAACGCGGTGAGCGCGAGACGCCGTGCCCCGCGGCTCGCGGAGCGAGCGACCCCGCGCCGGGTTGAGGACCAGATCGGCCCCCACCCCTGGACCCGCGCCAGGCCGTCGGCGAACACCACCAGCAGCGCGGCCGCCAGGAACGCCACCCCGTAGAGCGGTTTCACGAACTCCTCCAACACGGTGTCCGCGAACGCCACCAGGGCCACCGGCGGGATGAGCCCGAGGAGCGGACTTCCGGCGCGGAACGCGAGCGCATGGGCCGAGAACACCGCGGCCCAGAGCGAGACCACCGCGGCGAGCAGGAGCGGCGCGATCGGCTCCGCCGGTGCCGCCTGGATCCTCGCCTGCTCGCCGACCACGGCGGCGGCATCGAGCGCCGCACGGAGCGTGTCGGCGGTCGGGACGGCGTACCACGTGGTCTCCGGGAAGACGATCACGCCGATCGCGAGAGCGAGCCCGGCCGTGCTCGCCAGCGTCGAGAGCAACAGGCTGCGCCGTTCGAATACCACCGCCAGGCCGGCGGCCGCGACCGCGGCCCCCACCAACTGCAGGCTGCTCGCCGCCCCCAAGAAGACCCGTCCGAAGGCGAGGGCCGTCGTCGCCGCCAACAGGAGCGCGGCGAGGAGCCCGATCAAACGGTGCGTGCGAGCGGACGTTCCAGCGGCGTGTGCCATCGCTCCTGCAATCTCATCGAAGGGGGCAGGACGATGACGTCCCACCCCGCGCGGGCGAGGGACAGACGGGCCTGGCTGGCCCGCCCTTCGAGCTGGGCCTGGCGTTCCGGGGGCAGCCGGAGGGGGTCGGTGGGGTAGATCAGGACGGCGAGCTTCTGCCCGAAGCCGGCGCCTGCACGGATCAGCGGGCCGACCTCGGCGGGGACCGGGGGCGCGGACACCAACACCAGCGACGTGTCGGGGGAGGAACCGGCCCGCAGGTGCGCGAGCGCCGGTCCCATCGACCGAACCTCCGCGTGGGAGATCCCTGTCAGCGCGTCCATGAATCGATCCTCGGACAGGGCGGCCGCCGGGAGCTCCGTCGTTGCCAGTCGGAGCACGAAGCCACGACGCGCCAGCAAGACGCCGATCGAGGCCGCCGCCGAGACGCCGCGTTCGAACGCGGGCGTGTGGGTGCGACCGAGCGCGGCCGACCGCGTGTCGAGGAACACCAGCCCGCTCGCACGACGCGTCGACTCGTCCTGGCGGATCATCAGCTCACCGGTTCGCGCGACGGAGGGCCAGTGGATCCGGCGGAGGTCGTCGCCCTCCTGGTACGCACGCATGGTGTAGTACTCCTGCCCCGTTCGGAACAGCTGCCGCGCCCGCGAAGCTCCGAAGGACGGGCCGGATGCGGGATCCGGCGCCGCGCCGAGGTCCTCGATCTCGGGGGCCACGAGGAGCTCATCTCGTTCGGGGAACTCCAGACGCTGTCGCGTCAGCGCGAACGGGTCCGACACGTCGACGACGAGGGGGCCGAGGAGGTACCGCCCGCGCGACTGGGGCACCAGCGTGTAGGTCGCTCGCTCGTGCGACCCGGGCCGGATCCCGCCGATCACGAGCCTCGCCGCCCGCCCCAGTGGCGTGGGGAGGCGGTCTTCGAGGAGGAGGAACGACGTCCGGATCGGCGACCGGTTCTCGACGTCGAGCGTCACCATGACCCGTGAACCCGGCTTGACGCGAACGTCGGACAGGCGCCGGCGCACCAGGATCCGACGCGCTCCCCGTTTGGCGGCCGAGGCCGCCAGCAAGGGGAGCGCGGCGATGCCGATCGCGATCACCTCGAGGCCGGGTGAACCGAGGAGGCGCGAAGCGAGCCACATCGCGAGGCCCGACACGAAGACGGTGATGCCACGCCCTGCGAGCATCAGGTGCCCGCGAGCATCATGGACTTACAAGTATCGGGGCTCACATGCATCAGGGGTTCTCCGCCACGGGAACGTCGACCTCGTCGACGATCTCCCTCACCAGGACGTCGGCGGAGCGCCCGCTCATGATCGCGTCCGCGGTGACGATGATGCGGTGAGACAGGGCGGAGGGTGCGAGCGACTTCACGTCGTCCGGGATCACGTAGTCGCGTTCCTCCGCTGCCGCGAGCGCGCGCGCCGCTCGCAGGATCATGATCGACGCCCGCGGGCTCGCTCCGAGGTAGACGTCGGAGTGGCGTCGGGTCGCCTCCACGAGCTCGACGATGTACTTCCGGATCGCAGGGGCTGCATGGATCTGCCGGGCCTCTTCGATCATGTCGCGCACACCGCGTGCGTCGCTCACGGGCCGGATGTCGTCCAGAGGAGCGCCGGACGCGTGGCTCGCGAGGATCTCCGCTTCCACCTCTGAGGACGGGTAGCCGATCGCGAGACGCAGCATGAACCGGTCCAGCTGCGCCTCGGGGAGGGGGTAGGTCCCCTCGTGCTCGATCGGGTTCTGCGTGGCGATGACGATGAAAGGGGTGCCGAGCGTGTGGGTTTCGGTGTCGACCGTGACCTGTCGCTCCTCCATGCACTCCAGCAGGGCGGACTGCGTCTTGGGCGAGGCTCGGTTGATCTCGTCGCCGAGCACGATGTTCGCGAAGATCGCGCCCGGCTTGAACTCGAAGTCACCGGTCTCCTGGCTGAACACGTTGACGCCGGTTACATCGGTGGGCAGGAGGTCGGGGGTGAACTGGATCCGTCGGAACGAGCAGTCGATCGACCGGGCGATGGACTTCGCGAGCATGGTCTTGCCGACGCCCGGTACATCCTCGATCAGGAGATGCCCCTCGGCGATGAGTGCGACGAGCGCCAGCCTGATCTCCCGGTGCTTGCCCCGGACCACGCGTTCGACGTTCTCCTCGATCTCGCGGAACCGAGCCGCGAACGCCTGTGGATCCGGGAGCTTCTCTCGTACCTCCATCAGATCGACCCCCGAGTTCGGGACTGCGAGCAGGTGTCCAATAGTACGTCTGTGAGGGAAGGCAGGTTGCCCCGAGCAACAAGACGGACCTGGGCGGAGGCAAGTTCCCGACAAGGGCCGCACCGAGGGGGGAGGAACGGCGGGCCGGCCCGCGAACGGACGCCCCGAGCGGCCCCTATTCGCAGGATGCAGGCATCGCGCGTGAGCCGGCCCGCCTCGATCGGGAAGATTACACCCTTGTGATTCGCCCCGTTCGTATCTCCGCGATACCCTCGCAGCTCCTGCGAGGTCGCTACACTGCGCGCATGGGCCGCGCCCTCGTGCTGAACGCGTCGGAGTCGCCGCTCGCGGTGGTGGCAGCCAGGCGAGCGGTCGTCATGGTGCTCAAGGAGAAGGCGGACGTCGTGATCAGCAACGGGTTGGTCTTCCACTCGGCCCACCTGACGATCGAGGCGCCATCCGTCGTCCGCTTGCGCCGCTACGTGCACGTGCCGTACCGCCCGCACGCCCCCCTCACGCGACGCGCGGTCTTCGCGCGAGACCTCAGCACGTGCCAGTACTGCGGCGCGGCCGCGGAGAACCTCGACCATGTGATCCCTCGCTCCCGGGGCGGGCTCCATTCATGGGAGAACGTCGTGGCCTCGTGCCGGAAGTGCAACGCGCGGAAGGAAGATCGGACCCCCCACGAAGCGGGCTTCTCCCTGCTGCGCCAGCCCTACGCTCCGCGGGACGGGTTCCATCTGACCCTCGGCCGGATCGAACCCGGCTGGGAGCTCTACCTGGCCTCCTAGTCGCCCGCCTCGCGGCCGGCCTCGGAGCACTCCTTTCCGGCCCGCCTCTCCACCGCCTCGCGAGCCATCGGCCTCTCTTTTCGACCACACGGCCCTATTTCATCCACTGATGTATTGACGTAGTGGAGTGTTAGTGGCATAAACGTGGGGCTCAGTGGAGGAGAGGGGAGGAAGGCGTGGCCGAGCTCCTCGGCACGCATAGCTACTCACTCGACCCGAAAGGCCGGGTGTCGTTGCCCGCGAAGTTCCGCGAGGCGTTCGACGAAGGCCTCTGGCTCACCATGGGCCAGGACCGGTGCCTGTATTGCTTCCCCAGGGTCGAATGGGAGCGGCGGAGCAGCGAGGTCGACGCCTTCGCCCTCTCCGACAAGGACGGCCGGGCCTTCTCCCGCCTGTTCTTCTCTTCGGCGGACGAGGTGAGGCTCGACGGGCAGGGACGCGTGACGATCCCGCAGCGTCTCCGGGAGGCGGTCGGCATCAAGAAGGAGGTCGTGGTCCTCGGCGTGCGCGAGCGCATGGAGATCTGGGATCGCGGGGAGTTCGAGCGGTACCGCGATGCCCACGCGGTCGCGTACGAGAACGGAGACCTGGAGCCCCGGGCGCCGGCAGGTCGCGGCACCTAGTCGGGAACCCGTGTCCCGGGGCACGAGCGCCCGGGCGAGACGGACCCCACTGACGAACCTAGGAGGGAACATGCAGACGAAGCTCTCGACGGAGGTGCGACAGAGCCTCTCGCTCCTCGCGATGACGGCGTTGACGCTGCTCGCGTCGATCGGTCTCGGCGTGCTGGCGGGACAGATCGGGTGACGTGGCGAACACCGACGCGCGGCACGAACCGGTCATGGTGGCGGAGGTCGTCGACCTCCTGGTCGCCGGACGGCCGGGGAGCGGGGGAAGGGTTGCCGACATGACGGTGGGCGGTGGCGGTCATGCCGAGGCGCTCCTCGAGGCCGGCGTGAGCAGCGTCATCGGGTTCGATCGGGATGAGGACGCCCTGCGGGCCGCGCGCCAGCGCATGGCCGGCTACGGCGACCGCTTCGCCGCTGTGCATCGACGCTTCTCCCAGGTCGGAGAGGCCGAAGCCACGGGGCCGCTGCAAGGGGTCCTCTTCGACCTGGGAGTGTCGTCGATGCAGCTCGACGAGCCCGCTCGCGGGTTCGGGTATCGCGTCGACGGGCCACTCGACATGCGGATGGGCCCGAGCGACGTCACCGCGGCGGACCTCGTGAACGATCTTCCGGAGCCCGAGTTGGCCGATCTGCTCTTCGAGTTCGGGCAGGAGCACCGGTCGCGCCGCATCGCGCGGGCGATCGTCCGGGCCCGGGACCGAGCTCGCATCGAAACCACCGACCAGCTGGCCGGTGTGGTCGCGGGCGCTGTGGGACGACGTCCGGGGGGCCCCCACCCTGCGCGTCGTGCGTTCCAAGCGCTCCGTATCGCGGTCAACCGGGAGCTCGAGGAGCTCACCGCCTCCCTGCCTCGGGCGGTCGGGCTCCTCGGCCCCGGTGGCCGCGTGGTGGTCCTTTCGTACCACTCGTTGGAGGACGGCATCGTGAAGCGGGCGTTCCGTGACGACGACCGCCTCCGTGTGCTGACCAAGAAGCCGCTGACTCCTTCCGCGGAGGAGACGGCTCGCAACCCACGGGCACGCAGCGCCAAGCTGCGCGCCGCCGAGCGCATCGAGGAGGCGGCATGAGCCTCCCCGCGCGTGAGGCGGAGCGGTGGACGCCGCCCACCCCGCAGCCCGTCCGACGTCGTGCGGTCACCCCCGCACGCGCGCCCGCGGCGCGCCCGCCGACCCTCAAGCCTCCCCATCCCCATCGGCGGGCGCGCCGCGAGCATCACTCCGCGTTCTGGATCCTCACCGCGGTGATCGTCTCCGCCATGGTGGTGGGGCTCGTGTCGTTGAACGCCATGAGGGTCGATGCGGCGTACCGGACCCGCTCGGTGTCCGAGCGGGTCCGGCTGCTGACCGACGAGCGTCGAACCCTCGTCAACGACGTCGCGCGACTCTCCTCGCCCTCTCGGATCGGCACGTGGGCGCGCCGGGAAGGCCTCGTGCATCCGGCATCGGGCGACGTGGTGATCCTGCAGGTGCCCGGGACGGCCGGCTCCTCTTCGTCGAAGGACGAGGTCGGGGAGTGAAGCGTCCACCCGCGGGCCGCCTCGTGGCCCTGCTGGGTGCCATGGTGCTCGCGTTCGTCGGTGTCGTCGCTCGCTTGGTGGTCCTGCAGGTGGGCGATCATCGGGCGCTCGCGGCCCAGGGGCTCCGTCAACGAGTCCATCCCACCGATCTTCCGGCGGAGCGCGGCGCCATCGTGGATCGGACCGGCGTGCCGCTCGCGATCACCCTGGAGGCGCGGGACATCTACGCGGACCCTCGCTATGTGACCGACCCGGCAGGAGAGGCCGCGAAGGTCGCGCGGATCCTGGACCTGCGGGCCCGAGACATCGAGCGCCGGCTGCGGACGCCCGACGCCACGTTCGTCTACCTCGATCGACAGGTGGACGTGCGGGTCGCCGATCGCCTGGAAGCCCTCGGACTCCCGGGCATCGGGTTCCTCGAGGTGCCGAAGCGCTATTACCCGGCGGGCGAGCTCGCGCCCCAGGTCCTCGGGTTCGTGGGCGTCGACGCGACCGGACTGGCCGGTCTCGAGTTCGCGTACGAGGACATCCTCGCGGGCACACCGGGGACGCGCACCGTCGAGCTGTCGGCCGACGGACTGCCGATCGCGAGCGGGATCGAGATCCTGGAACCGGCGATCGCCGGCAGAACGCTCGTCACCACGCTCGATCGGGAGGTGCAGTACCTGGCGCAGGAGGCGCTCCGCAGGGCCGTCAGGGAGAACCACGCCAAGGGCGGGACCATCGTCGTGATGGACGCCCGCACCGGGGACGTCTCCGCCATGGCCAGCTACCCGTGGTTCGATCCCAACGACTTCGAGCACGCCGACCGTGAGGCGGTGCGGAACCGAGCGGTCACCGACATGTTCGAGCCGGGATCCGTGAACAAGGTCGTGACGGCAGCCGCCGCGCTCGAGAGCGGGTCCGTGGGCGTCCGCGAGATCTTCGAGGTGCCGTGGTGGATGCGGGTAGGCGGATACACCGTGAACGACTCGCACTCCCATCCGGTCCAGGCGATGACGCTCGGCGACATCGTGGCGCATTCCAGCAACATCGGATCCGCGATGGTGGCCGAGCGTGTCGGCAGCGCCGAGCTCGCGTCGGTCCTCGCCCGCTTCGGCTACGGGAGTCCGACCGGCGTCGGGTTCCCGGGGGAGGCGGGCGGTGTCGTGCCCGACCTCCGGAACTGGACGGACATCACCCGTGCCACCGTGGCGTACGGCCAAGGCATCTCGATGACGCCGCTCCAGATGGCTGCCGTGTACGCGACGGTGGCGAACGGTGGGGTGTGGGTGCAGCCTCGCCTCGTTCGTGGGACATCGGAGCCCGACGGGAGACTGGACTCCGCACCCCGCTCCGAGCCGCACCGGGTCTTGTCCGAGGACACCGCGAGGATGCTCACGCGGATGCTCGCGTCGGTCGTGGAGACGGGGACCGGGGGTGCGGCGCAGATCCCCGGGTACCAGGTGGCCGGGAAGACGGGGACGGCCCGGAAGCTGGTCGACGGCCGGTACGTCCGACGGTACATGGCCTCGTTCGTGGGGTTCCTGCCGGCCTCGGATCCCCGCGTGGTCATCGTGGTATCGATCGATGAGCCTCGCACCGTCTACGGCGGGGTCGCGGCGGCCCCGGTGTTCTCCGAGATCGCGCGCCACGTGATCCAGCGGCTCGCGATCCCGGCCGCCCCCCCGGTGCGTCTCCCCCCGTTCGCCTCCGATCTCTGAGGCTGCCGGTCCCGCGACCGAGCCCCGGTACGCTGGACGGCGGTGAGACGTCTTCCCCACGTGCCGCTGTCCGCGGTCGCGGCCGCCGTGCCCGGCGCCGAGATTCGCGGTGACGCAAGGATCCCGATCGGCGAAGCCACGTTCGACTCTGGTCGGGTCGGTCCGGGTGCCCTGTTCTTCTGCGTGCCCGGCGCCCGGGCCGACGGACACGCCTTCGCCGGGAACGCGGCACGTTCGGGGGCGGCGGCGCTGGTGGTGGAGCGGTGGCTCGAACTCGACCTTCCGCAGGTCCTGGTCCCGTCCGCGCGACGAGCGATGGGACCGATGTCGGCAGTGGTGTTCGGCGAGCCGGCGCGCTCGCTCACGATCGTGGGGGTGACCGGCACCAACGGCAAGACGACGGTCGTCCACCTGCTCGACTCGGTGCTCCGGGCCGCCGGGCAGCGCACCGGGGTGATCGGCACGGTCGGCGCGCACGTGGCGGGAGACCCGATCTCGCTCGCGCGGACCACTCCCGAGGCGCCCGACCTCCAGCGCCTGCTCGCACGGATGCGGGATGACGGCGTCACGACCGTGGCCATGGAGGTATCGTCACATGCGCTCGAGCAGGGTCGGGTCGGCGGGGTGGTCTTCGACGCGGCCGTGTTCACTAACCTCTCGCAGGACCACCTCGACCACCACGGCTCGATGGAGTCTTACTTCGCGGCGAAGGCGTCCTTGTTCGCGCCCGGGCGAACCGAGCACGCGCTGCTGAACCTCGACGACCCGTGGGGAAGGCGACTCCTCGACGTCGCGGTGCCGATCACCACGTACGGGCTCGATCCGGGAGCCGACGTCCGCGCGGAGGACGTTCGGGCGACGGTGGACGGCCTGGCGTTCCGGGTGGGTGACCGAGAGGTCACGAGCCCGCTCCGGGGCGCGTTCAACGTGTCGAACTGCCTCGCCGCGATCGCGTCCTCCGGGGTGATCGGCGTGGCCACGTTGGACGCGATCCGGGGCGTGGCGAGCGCCGGGCAGGTGGCGGGACGGATGGAGCCGGTGGGCGCGGAGCAGGATTTCCTGGTGGTGGTGGATTACGCGCACACGCCGGATAGCATCCGAACAGTGCTTGCCGCGGCACGCCCGTTGGCGACGGGCCGGGTGATCGTCGTCTTCGGTTGCGGTGGTGACCGTGACCGCGCGAAGCGGTTCCCGATGGGAGCTGCGGCAACGGAGGGAGCTGATCTCACGGTCATCACCACCGACAATCCACGCTCCGAGGACCCCAACGACATCATCGCCGATGTCGAGCGAGGGGCCGCAGCAAGCGGCGGACGCTACATCGTCGAGCCCGATCGTCGTTCGGCGATCCGGCTCGCCCTGAGCGACGCGCGTTCCGGAGACGTCGTCGTGGTCGCCGGGAAGGGCCACGAGTCGGAGCAGGAGCTGGCCGGCGGATCCATCCCGTTCGACGACCGCGTCGTCGTCCGTGAGGAGCTCGAGGCCCTGGGTGGGTCCGAGTGAGGTCACGGCGGCTCGCCGACGTCGCACTCGCCGTGGAGGGGTCGCTCGAGGGCGACGACGTCGAGGTGCGGTCGGTGTCGACGGACTCGCGAGACGTGGTCGCCGGCGCACTGTTCGTCGCACTGTCGGGGGAGCACACGGACGGTCATCGTTTCGTGGATCAGGCGTTCGCCCGTGGCGCGGTGGCGGCGATGATCGACGGGTCGGGGAGCGTGGCGAGCGACGCCGACGACCCTGAAAGACCCGTCGTGCGGGTGGGTTCGACGGCCGAGGCGTTGCTGCGCCTGGCCGCCGACGAGCGCAACTCGATGACGGCGACCGTCGTCGGCGTCACGGGCGCGAACGGCAAGACCTCCACGAAGGATCTCGCGCGCGCGGTCGCGCAGACCCGGTTCCGGGTCTACGCAAGCCCGGGCTCGTTCAACAACGAGATCGGTCTGCCGATGACCCTGCTCGGCGCGCCCCCCGACACCGAGGTTCTCGTCGCAGAGATGGGCGCGCGACGTCTCGGCGACGTGAAGCTCCTGTCGGGGGTCGCCCGACCCGACATCGTCGTGGTGACGAACGTGGGCGTCGCCCACATGGAGGTCTTCGGATCGTGGGCGTCGATCGTCGAGGCCTCCGCCGAGCCGATCGACGCGCTCGGTCCCGACGGGCTCGCGATCTTGAACGCGGACGACCCCGTCGTCATCGGGTATCGGGATCGGTGCCCGAGCCGGGTGGTGACCTTCGGCACCCGCCCCGACGCCGACGTGCGAGCTTACGACGTCACGCTGGGTCCGGACGGGCGAGCGTCGTTCCGGCTCGTCTCCGATGGCGCGGAGATCGAGGTGACGTTGGCGGTGCCGGGCGAGCACATGGTCTCGAACGCACTGGCCGCCGTGGCGGTCGGCCTCGAGTTGGGCATCCCCCTGGTGGAGGTCGGCCCTGCGCTCGCGCAGACAGGCGTATCCCGCTGGCGGATGGAGACGTTCTCGACGGCGGACGGGGTCCGTGTCCTGAACGACGCGTACAACGCGAACCCCGAGTCCACGGCGGCGGCGCTCCGAACCGCGCGGTGGATGGCAGGCGAGGGCCGCCTCATCGCGGTGCTCGGTGAGATGGCGGAGCTCGGCGCCATCTCGCCAGAAGAGCACGACCGCGTGGGGGAACTGGCGGCTCGGATCCGGGTCGACCGACTCCTCACGGTGGGGGAGACCGCGCGCACGATCGCGCGCGCGGCCATCCGGGAAGGCATGGATCCGAACGACGTGGCGAGCTACGACGACCCCTCCGAGGCGCTCGACGACGTGCGGCGCTCATCTGCTCGCGGCGACCTGGTCCTCTGCAAGGGGTCACGTGTGGCCGGCCTGGAAACCCTGGCGGAGGCGCTGCGGTGATCCCGATCCTCGTGGCGGGCGCGGTCGGTCTGGCGGTGACGCTCCTCGGGACCCCGGTCGCGATCCGGGTCTTCCGTGTCTGGGGGTGGGGTCAGCGGATCCGCGAGGACGGCCCGCATACCCACTTCGAGAAGGTCGGTACGCCCACGATGGGCGGGATCGTGATGCTCGTGGCGCTCGTCGTCGCGTACCTCGCGACGCGGCCCACGATCGCCGCCGGGATCACGTTCAGCCCCGCGGGACTCGCGCTGATCCTCGCCGCGGTGGGATTCGGGCTCGTGGGCTTCGTCGACGACTTCCTGAAGGTCCGACGGAAGCGATCTCTCGGCCTGTCGAAGACGCAGAAGTTCCTGGGAACCGCCCTCGTGTCGATGCTCTTCGCGCTCATCGTCGTCGCGTTCTCCGGAGATACCGGCACGTCGGACAGCCTCTCGTTCGTCCGGCCGACGGCGCTGGATCTCGGGGTGTTCTTCTACGTGTGGGTGTTCGTGGTGCTGACGTCCTCCTCGCACGCGGTGAACCTGACCGACGGACTCGACGGGCTCGCGGCCGGCTCCTCGATCCTCGTCCTCGCGGGATACGTGTTCATCGCGTTCTGGCAGTTCCGGCACACGTGTGCCGGGGCCCAATCAGCCGCGGCGTTGAAGGCCTGTTACCGGGGCGTCGACCTCCTCGCGATGCAGGACACCGCGATCATCGCGGCGGCCATGATGGGCGCCGCGATGGGCTTCCTGTGGTGGAACGCCGCCCCCGCCCGCATCTTCATGGGTGACACGGGCGCGCTGGCGCTCGGGGGTCTGTTCGGCGCCATGGCGATCACGACGAACACGCAGATGCTGCTCATCATCCTCGGCGGCCTCTACGTCATCGAGACGATGTCGGTGATCATCCAGGTGATCTCGTTCAGGGGGTTCGGCCGACGGATCTTCCGGATGTCGCCGATCCATCATCACTTCGAGCTTTCCGGATGGCCCGAGTTCACGGTGATCGTGCGGTTCTGGATCATCGCCGGGCTCTGTGTGGCGGTCGGGCTCGGCGTGTTCTACGCGGACTTCATCGCCCGAGGAGGACTCGATTGAGCGGGCGGTTGGCGGCGGAGCGAGCGGTCGTCGTGGGCGCGGGGGTCGCCGGCAGCGGCTCGGCGCGCGCCCTGTCGGCGGAGGGCGCTCGCGTCCTCGTAACGGAGTCTCGTCCGGAAACCGACGTGCCGGTCGCCGCCGAGCTGCGCGGTATCGGGGTCGAGGTCCGCACCGGTGGACACGACCGCAGCCATCTGGATGGTGCCACGCTGGTTGTGGTCGGCCCGGGTGTCTCGCCGGACACCGACGTCGTCCTTTGGGCCCACGAGCTCGGACTCCCCGTCTGGGGTGAGATGGAACTCGGCGCCCGGCTGGCCCGCGCGCCGTATCTGGCGGTCACGGGCACGAACGGCAAAACGACCGTCACGGCGATGATCGAGGCGTGCCTGCGAGCGGGCGGGCATGACGCCCTCGCCTGCGGCAACATCGGCCTCTCCTTCCCCGAGGCGGCCCGTCAGGAGCACGACGTGCTCGTCGTGGAAGTGTCGAGTTTCCAACTCGCCGTCCAGACGTCGTTCCATCCCACGATCTCGGTCCTGCTGAACGTCGCGCCCGATCACCTCGACTGGCACGGCTCCCTCCCGGCCTACGAGGAAGCGAAGGGAAGGATCCATGCCCTGCAGACCGGGTCCGACGTCCACATCGGCAACCGCGACGATCCGGCGGCGGCGGAGATCTCCTCGAAGGCGAGGTGCGAGGTTCGCTGGTTTCGCCAGGGTCGTCCGGACGAGCGGGAGGTCGGGTACGACGGGGAGGAGCTCGTCGCCAGGGTCGACGGCACCCACCGGCTCGGCGTGATCGACGGCGAGCGCGCCGGATACCGTGAGGACGCGGCCGCCGCGGCGGCCGTCGCGCTCGCCTACGGCGTGGACCCGGCCGCCGTGGCGGCCGCGCTGGCCGGGTTCGATCCCGCACCCCACCGCGGTGAGGTCGTCGCGGTCGTCGACGGCGTGCGCTTCGTCGACAACTCCAAGGCCACCAACGTGCACGCGGCGGCGGCGGCGATCGACGGCGCCGGCGCCGCCGTCTTGATCGCAGGTGGTCGCGCCAAGGGCGTGGATCTGTCACCTCTGAGGGCGCACGCCGGCCGCCTCCGAGCGGTGGTCGCGATCGGCGAATCAGCTCTCGATGTCGTGGACGTGTTCGAGGGATCGGTCCCGACACATCTGGCCCGATCGATCGAGGAAGCGGTACGGGAGGCGTTCGCCGCGGCTTCGCCCGGGGAAACGGTGCTGCTGGCACCGGCGTGCGCGAGCTGGGATCAGTTCACGAGCTACGCGGAGCGCGGGGATCGGTTCGCGGCCGCGGCACGGTCGTTGCGGGCGGAGGCGAGCGCCCGTGGCTGATCGCACGGTCACTCGTCGCCGCCCCAAGGCGGTCGTGGCCGGCGGATCCCACCTGCATCTCGTCCGTACCGAGGATCTGATGCGCGCGGCGCCGACCCCCGCGGCCCTCACGCGCCGGAACCTCTCGCTCCTCCTCGTGCCGACCGCGCTCCTCACGGTGATCGGGCTCGTGATGATCCTCTCGGCCGGCTCGATCTCCGCGGTCGAGGGCTACGGCACCAGCTTCTGGTACTTCAACCGGCAGACGCTGTATGCGATCGCCGGCGTCGTCGGGCTCGTGGTGACCGCGCGCGTGCCGTACGCCTTCTGGCGGCGAGCCGCGATCCCGATGCTCCTGGCGGTGTTGCCGGTGATGCTGCTGACGCTTCACCCCACGTTCGGGTCGTCCCTGTACGGCGCCGCTCGCTGGATCGACCTCGGCCCAATCACCCTCCAGCCGGCCGAGTTCGCGAAGTTCCTCACGATCTGTGCGGCCGCCGCGATCTTGTCCCGGCCGTGGAAGCATCTCGACCGCCCTCGGGACGCCTTCCTGCCGCTCGGCCCTCTCGTGGCCGTGGTCGCCGGCATCGTGATGCTGCAGAGGGACCTGGGCACGACCCTCGTCATCTGCGGAAGCGTCTTCTTATTGCTCTTCGCCGCCGGTCTTCGCCTGCGCCACCTGGCGTTGACCGGACTCGCGGGCGCGGGGGTGATGTCGTTCTTCATCTTCGGGACGGCCTACCGGCGCACCCGATTCCTGGAGGCGTGGCTCAACTGGGAGCTTGATCCCAGCGGTGCAGGGTGGCAGCTGCGTCAGGGCCTGATCGCGCTCGGGTCCGGCGGCTGGCTCGGGATCGGCCTCGGCAACAGCCGTCAGAAGTGGGACTACCTGCCCAACGCGCACAGCGACTTCGTCTTCGCCGTCCTCGGGGAAGAGCTCGGCCTGATCGGCGCGCTGGCGGTCCTGACGCTGTTCGGCATGCTGCTCTTCGCCGGCATCCGCATCGCGGTGAACGCACCGGATACGTTCGGCCGGCTGCTGGCCGCGGGGATCACCGGCTGGATCGGGCTGCAGACGCTCGTGAACCTCGGGGCCGTCACCGGACTCCTGCCGATCACGGGCGTTCCGCTTCCGTTCCTGTCGTTCGGGGGAACCGCCCTCGTGGTCACGCTCGCCGGGGTGGGTGTGATGGCGAGCGTCGCCCTCGAGGGCGTGCGATCCGCGGAGAGGAGGCACAGCCGCGATCGGCGCCGCCAGGGCGGCGAGGGGAGTCGGCGGTGAGGATCGTGATCGCCGGCGGCGGCACGGCCGGGCACATCTTCCCTTCGATCGCAGTGGCCGACCGTCTCCGTGACGGCGGAGCGACCGTCGGATTCATCGGCTCACCGGAAGGTCAGGAGGCCTCGATCGTGCCGGCCGCCGGCTACCCCTTCCATCCCGTTGCCGCGGCGCCGTTCCGCCGCGAGCTCTCCCTCCGATCGGCGGCGGCACCGTTCGTGGCGATGCGCTCCGTGGTCACCTCCCGGCCGATCGTGGGTGAGGTGGACGCGGTGTTGGGGATGGGCGGATACGCGAGCATCGCGCCGGTCCTCGCGGCACGCTCGCTCAAGGTGCCCGTGATCCTGCACGAGCAGAACGCGATCCCGGGGCTCGCCAACCGTCTCCTCGCGAGGCTCGCGACGGCGATGGCGCTCACGTTCGAAGACTCGCGAGGCCGGCTCCCTCGGTCTCTCCGAACGGAGGTGACGGGGCTCCCCCTCCGCCGCGAGATCCGTGAGGTGGCTGTGCGACGGGACGAGCTCGTCCAGGAGGCGCGACGCGAGTGGGGGCTCGAGCCCGGGCGGACCACGGTCCTCGTGACGGGGGGGAGCCAAGGTGCGCTGCACGTGAACAGGACGATCGCGGACGCGATCCCGCTCCTGGCCGGGCGATCCGACCTCCAACTCGTGGTGCTCACCGGGGCGACGCACGAGCCGGTGGTCGCCGCGGCCGCGAGCCAGGAGATGGAGCTGATCGTACGGACCGTGGCGTTCCTCGAACGGATGGAGCTCGCGCTCGCCGTGGCGGATCTCGCGGTCGCCCGGGCGGGGGCGAACACGATCCACGAGCTCGCGGCCTGCGCGATCCCTTCGATCCTGGTGCCCTACCCGCACGCGACCGACAACCACCAGGCGGCGAACGCGAGGGAGCTGGAGCGCGCCGGAGCCGCCGAGGTGTACCCCGATCGCGCGCTGACGCCCGAGGGACTCGCGCGACGGATCCTGTCGCTCACGGGGGACGCGGAGCGGCGGACCGTGATGGCGAAGGCGGGGGAGGCGTGGGCCAAGCCCGATGCCGACGAACGCGTGGCGGAGCTCGTCCGGGCGGTGGCGAGGCGATGAGCAGGACGCCGCTCTATCGTCCGCGGTCGGGCACGATCCCGACGCTCGGCGTGCCCTCCCTGCACGCCGTGCGAAAGGTGCACCTGATCGGCGCCGGGGGGGCCGGCATGCGGAACCTCGCCCGGCTCCTCCTGGCCCGCGGCATCGCGGTCACGGGCTCGGACCTCAAGGATTCCGAGGGGCTGCGAGAGCTCGAAGCCGGGGGCGCCAGGATGCGCGTCGGTCACGACGCCGCTTCCCTGGGCGACCCCGACGCCGTGGTGATCTCGAGCGCGATCGCCGAGGAGAACCCGGAGCTCGCCGCCGCTCGTGCCCGGGGCCTCGTCGTGTGGGCGCGCCAGCAAGCGATCGCCGCCTTCGCGGCGGACCATCGATCCATCGCCGTCGCCGGCACGACCGGGAAGACGACGACCACGTCGATGATCGCGACCATCCTCGAACAGGCCGGACTCGACCCGACCTACCTGATCGGCGGAGACCTGAACGAGAGCGGCAGCGGCGCGCGGGCCGGGGAGAGCGACCTCTTCCTCTTCGAAGCCGACGAGAGTGACGGCTCCTTCCTCCTCACCGACCCTTCGATCGGCGTGGTGACCAACGTCGAGGTGGACCACGTGGACTTCTATCCGGGCGGGGCGGAGGAGCTGCGGTTGGCCTTCGCGGAGTTCTGCGCGCGCGCGGGCCGGGTCGTCGCCTGTCTCGACGACGAAGGGGCTCGCGAGGCGCTGCGGATCGCGGGGGTCGAGCCGATCGGCTACGGGGTCGGCGCGGACGCGCACGTTCGGCTCACGATCGAGACGCCGGGCCCGGGTGGCGCCCGCGGCACGATCGACGTCGACGGTGCCGTCGTGCCGTTGACGCTGCGCGTCGATGGCGCTCACAACCTGCTGGACGCAGCTGCCGCGATCGCGGTCGCACGCGTCGTCGGTGTCCCCGCCGAGGACGCCGCGCACGCCCTGACCACCTTCGGCGGGATCCGTCGTCGCTTCGAGCACCGGGGGAGCGTTCGAGGGGCGGAGTTCTACGACGACTACGCACACGTCCCGACGGAGCTCGCCGTCACCCTCGAGGTGGCGCGGGCGCGAGGGCCGCGTCGGCTGATCGCCGTGTTCCAGCCGCACCGGTACTCCCGGACCCAGGCCCTCTGGCGCGAGCTGGGGGCGAGCCTCACGGAGGCCGACCTGATCGTCGTGACCGACGTCTACGGCGCGAACCAACGTCCGATCCCGGGGGTCACGGGCGAGCTCGTGGTCGACGGCGTGCGTCGGGCGGCTCCCGAGCGCACGGTGGTCTACGCACCCCACGGCGAGGAGGCGGTCGCCTTCCTCGCTCGAGAGGTGGACGAGGGCGATCTCGTGATCACGCTCGGGTGTGGCGACGTGTGGATGCTCGGGGATGCGGCGCTCTCGCGGATCAAGGAGACCGACGGTGGCTCCTGATCTGGCGGATGCGGAGCGTCTCCTCCGCGAACGGCTGGGCTCGCGGCTGCGCGTGGGGTTCCCGCTCGCGCCGTTGACGAGCTTCCGGATCGGCGGACCCGCCGCGCTGTTCGTCGAGCCGGAAGACGACGATGCACTCGAAGCGGTCGGACTCGCAGTGGAGCAGACGGGTGTGCCGGTGGTGGTGATCGGCAAGGGATCCAACGTGTTGGTGTCGGACGAGGGGTTCGCCGGCATCGTGGTGCGCCTGGGTCGCGGGTATCGGTGGGCGGGCCGCGACGGGGCCCTGCTCACCGCGGGGGGTGCGATGCCGCTCCCGGCGCTCGCCGGGATCGCGATGCGGCATCGCCTCGCCGGACTCGAGTTCGGGGTCGCGATCCCGGCCAGCCTGGGTGGCGCCGTGAAGATGAACGCCGGTGCGCACGGGCGGTCGATGTCCGAAGTGATCGAGCGGGTGGACGTCTACTCGCTCGCGCGCCGCGCCCGGGGTTCCCTCTCGGTCGACGAGGCCGGGATTCGGCTATCGCCGGTCGGGTCTGCCTCCCGGTGACGTCGTGGTCGCCGCTGCGGCACGGCTCGAGCCCGGCGATGAGCCAGAGATCCGGGTTCGGATGGAGGAGGCGCGCGACTGGCGGCGGCGCACGCAGCCGCTCGCCGAGCCGAACTGCGGCTCGGTCTTCAAGAACCCCGACGGCGACCATGCCGCGAGGCTGATCGAGGCGGCCGGCGCGAAGGGACTTCGGCTCGGAGGGGCCCAGGTCTCCGAGAAGCACTCGAACTTCATCGTCGCGGGGCCGCGCGCCTCGTCCTCCGACGTGTGGGCGCTGATCGAACAGGTGCGAGCGCTCGTGGAGTCCCACGCCGGGATCCGATTGGAGATCGAGGTCGAGTTGATGGGAGCCGTCGGCGATGCGGAGCGCTGACAAGCAGCGGCGGGTCATCCGGCGCTGGACGGTGGCCGCCATCGCGACGATCCTGGTGGCCTCGCTGGCGGTCGCGGCCACGTACACGCCGTTGTTCGCGGCGAGCGACATCCAGATCCAGGGATCCGGCGGGATCTCGAGTGTCGATCTTCTCGCCCTGGCTCGCGTGGACGAGGACTCGAACGTGTTCCATCTCGACACCCGCGCGGTCGAGCGGCGTCTGGAACGCGACCCGCGCATCCTCGAGGCGCGGGTCATCAGGTCGCTCCCGGACGCGCTCACGATCGAGATCGTCGCTCGGACCCCCGTCGGCGTGGTGGGTACCAGAGGGGAGGGGACACCGATGGACCTCGTCGGCGCCGACGGCGTCCTGATCGGACCTGCGGGGAACGCCGTCGACCTCCCGGCGCTGCTCGCTCCGGACGGCGGTCCCGTCGGAGCGGGGAGCCTCGCGACCGCGGCGGCCGCAGCCGCCGCCCTCGAGCCGGCGTTGCGGCGTGCCGTGGAGGCCGTGGTCGTGGCGCCGGACGGGGGAGTGGCGGTACGGCTCGCGGCCGGGTTCTCCGCCTCCCTCGGCGATGCATCCGAGCTCACCGCGAAGGCTGCGTCGCTTGCCGCTCTGCTGGCGTGGGTGCAGGAGCGGGACGTCCGTGTGGTGTCGGCCGATCTGAGTGTGCCGGGGAGCCCCACCGCCAAACTCGAACAGGGCTCCACCGCGGTGCCGATCCCCTGATCCGTCAGGCGATGGACTGCGCGTTCTGATTGTCACGAGTAAGCGCAAGCGAGCGCCCGGGAGGCGTGCCGCAACTTCTTGACGGACCTGCGATTACGAAGTAGGGTCGCTACCTCCACATGAGCTAGATATGGTAATAACGTTCAAGTGGAGCCTTACAGTTGGACTCGTAGTGAGCACGGAACAGAAGTGAGTTCGCACCAATGGTCGACCACAGGTTGCAGCCGGAGGCGGGACCTCCAGGTACGCGGGCCGGGGCCCGGGAGGGAAAGCGGATGATGGACGCTCCTCAGAACTACCTCGCCGTGATCAAGGTCGTAGGCATCGGCGGGGGCGGCGTGAACGCGGTGAACCGGATGATCGAGGCAGGCCTCCGGGGCGTCGAGTTCACCGCCGTCAACACGGACGCACAGACCTTGCTGATGTCCGACGCCGAGGTGAAGCTCGACATCGGCCGGGAGACGACGCGCGGTCTGGGCGCCGGCTCGGATCCGGACGTCGGCCGGCGCGCAGCGGAGGAACACGCCGACGAGATCGAGGAGATCCTCAAGGGCGCCGACATGGTGTTCATCACCGCCGGCGAGGGCGGGGGCACGGGAACCGGCGGTGCGCCGATCGTGGCGGAGGTCGCGAGGAACCTCGGGGCTCTCACGATCGGCGTCGTGACTCGCCCCTTCGGCTTCGAAGGCCGGAAGCGCGCGACCCAGGCGGATCTGGGCATCACGGAGCTCAAGAAGGCCGTCGACACGCTGATCGTGGTGCCGAACGACCGGCTCCTCCAGGTAGCCGACGCCAGCATGCCGATGCTCGATGCGTTCCGGATGGCCGATCAGGTCCTCTACCAAGGTGTTGACGGCATCACCTCGCTGATCACCACACCGGGGCTGATCAACCTCGACTTCGCCGACGTGAAATCGATCATGGCGGGAGCCGGTTCCGCGCTGATGGGGATCGGTCTCGGTTCCGGACAGGACCGCGCCACGGAGGCGGCCAAGGCAGCGATCAGCTCGCCGCTGCTGGAGTCTTCGATCGACGGCGCGAAGGGCGTCCTGCTCTCGATCGCCGGTCCGACCGACCTGACCCTGCACGAGGTCAACGCGGCGGCGGATGCCATCACGCGCGTCGCCCACCCGGACGCCAACATCATCTTCGGCGCGGTCGTCGACGATGCCTTGGGCGAGGAGGTGCGCGTCACCGTCGTGGCCGCGGGCTTCGACAAGGTGACGGCCATCTCCGACAGTCGCTTCGAGAGTCGGCTCTCCCGGCTGCTCGAGGAACCTACCGACGAAGGAGCCGCGAGCGAAGAGCCGCTTCCGTCGATCCTGGCCGAGGACGACGAAGACCGGGTCTTCACGAGCGGTGAGGGATCCGCCCCGCTGACCTTCGACGCCGAGGAGGACCTGGACATCCCGGACTTCCTCAAGAGCTGACACCCGCCCCGCGCGGCCCTCGAACCGGGGCGGGGAGGTCCACGAGAGGAGGCGCCCTTCCCCCGCCTCCTCTCGAAGAGGATCTCCCCGCCCCGTTCGTCTGTCCGGGGCCATCAAGAGAGGAAGATGGTCGGGGTCACGCACGATCACGAGAGGACACGGTGACTGCGGATCGCGAGGGGGTACGTCGGAATGTCGAGGAGGTGCGATCGCGCATCGCCGCCGCCGCCACCCGATCGGGCAGGACCCCCGAAGACGTCTCGCTGATCGCGGTCACGAAGACGGTCGAGGTCGAACAGGTTCGGTGGGCGGTCGACGCAGGGGTTCGTGATCTCGGCGAGAACTACGTGCAGGAGCTGCGCGACAAGCGGGATGCGATCGAGGCCGGCACGTGGCACTTCATCGGCACGCTTCAGTCGAGCACGGCCCACCGCGTCGCCGACCATGCCGATGTCGTCCAGACGGTGGCGGGAGAGCGGGCGGCGCGACGGCTCGCGGGCCGCGCCGCACGCTCCGGCCGCACGCTGGACTCGTTGATCGAGGTCGATCTCACGGAAGGCCGGACGGGCGTGCCCGCGGCCGAGCTCCCCGCGTTCGCCGATCTGGTCGCCTCACTCGACGGTCTTCGACTGATCGGTCTGATGACCGTGCCCGCGATCGGAGAGACGGCGGAGGACGCACGCGCCTCCTTCGCCCGACTGCGGCGGCTCCGCGACGAGATCCAAGAAGAGCACCCCGACGTGCTGGCATTGTCGATGGGGATGTCGTTGGATTACGAGGTCGCGGTGGAAGAAGGCGCTACCATGGTCCGGATCGGGACGGCTCTGTTCGGCCCCCGAGCAGCCAGGTCGAGAGATAGGGAGGAACCAAGATGAGCGGCGTGTGGAAGAAGACGCTGAACTATCTCGGTCTGGTCGAGGACGACGAGGAGTTCGTCGAGGAGCTCCCCGACGTCGAGCCTGCGCCCGTGCGACGGATGCGGCCTCAACCGGTCCGTGAGGTGTCTTCAGACGCGGAAGGCGTGGTGCACACGATCGCCTCGCCGCGCCAGGTGGGTGCGTCGGCGGCGATCCACAAGTCGGAGCCCAAGCGATTCAACGAGGCCCGCGAGGTCGCCGACCGCTTCAAAGAGGGCACGGCCGTCATCATGAACCTGCAGGGCACCGAGGACTCCACCGCTCGTCGGCTCGTCGACTTCGCCTCCGGTCTCGTCTACGGACTGGACGGCAAGATCGAGCTCGTGGCGAACCGCGTATACCTGCTCACACCGGCAGACGTCGAGGTGTCGGCCGAGGAGCGGGAACGCATCGCCGGCGGTGGCTTCTACAACCAGTTCTGACGACGCTCCCCTCCGAGCGTGGTCCTTCGCACTGCTAGCCTTGCGCGTCGATGAGGACAGCCAACGGGAACAACTTCGTGAGCGAGCTCATCTGCCTGGTGCTCTTCGTCTTCATGATCCTCTTGTTCATCAGGGTGATCCTCGGCTGGCTGCAGTTCGCGGGGTGGCGGCCGCCGCACTCCGGACCGCTCCGAGCGGGTTTCGACATCGTGATCGACGTGACGGAGCCGCCGCTCCGGCTGCTGCGGAGGATCGTGCCGCCGGCGGGTGTGCTCGACCTCTCGGTGCTGGTTGCGTTCGTGGTCCTCGTCGTGTTGCGTACAGTGTTCTGTTGAGCGGGATGACCGGGACCGATCGGACCCAGGGCGGATGAAGAGGGCGAGATGAAGAAGCCAAGATGAAGAAGCCAAGATGAAGAAGCCAAGATGAAGAAGAAGGACACGAGCGGGGACGCATCGGAGTGGACCTCGGCTCCGGCAGGGCGGCGGATCACGCCCCTCGAGGTCCAACAGAAGGAGTTCCAGGTCGCCCGGTTCGGTGCGGGCTACCGGATGCGGGAGGTCGACGAGTTCCTCGATCAGGTCACCGACGCGATGACCGCGCTCGTGGCGGAGAACGAGCGGCTGGTCCGGGGATCGAGCGATCGCGGGCCGGCCTCGAGCCGGCCCTCGGTGCCCCCGACGACCGGCGACGCGGATCGCGCCGCGGTGGAGACGTTCCTGCGGCGCGAGAAGGGATTCCTGCAGGATCTGGGCGGGCTGGTCCAGGAGCACGCCGAGGAACTGCGGTCCATGGTCCGAGCGGTTCGGCAAGACGCGTCGGCCGCGGGCGGGACTCCCGCGGCTGCGCTGGTTTCCGAAGCCTCACCGACGCCGCCCCAGGTCGCGGAAGCGCCCGAAGCCGCGGCCGCTTCGGAAGAAGAGGCGCCGCCGCCCGAGGCCGCGGCCGCTCCGGACGCGCGGGAAGCGCCGGAGGCGGCACGAACTGAGGGCACCGAAGGCTCCGAGGTGACCGGGACCACGGCGCAGGCCACGCCGGATGCCCCGGGAGACGAGGGAGACGACGAGGGAAGGGGCGAGGATCGCACGACCATCGCGGGATCGGCGACCGTCATCACCGGCGCCGTCGCCAGCGAGCCGATCCTGCTCGATGAGCCGGAACCCGCACGGTCGGGACGTCCGGACGAAGAAGAGGACGGTTCGCTCCGGGAGCTGTTCTGGGGCGAGGAATGAGCCGGGTCCTCAACCCTCCTTCCTGAGGCTCACGACCACCTGCGTCGCCTCGAGCGTTCCCTCCAGCCGGAATCCGTCCACGCCGTTCGTCGTCACGCCGGCGGCCAACGTCTCGGCGGCGATCTCTTCCTCGTGGGCGGCCAGCGCCTCTGCGGGTTCCCCGGACGTCTCCACCCCCAGCACGATCCGGTCCGTCACCTGGAGGCCGGCCTCCTTCCGGGCGTCCTGGATCATCCGGACGAGCTCGCGGGCGAGCCCTTCGCGTCGGAGCTCCGGCGTGATCTCGAGCTCGAGAGCGACCGTGACGCCGCCCTCCGAGGCGACGCCCAGCCCGGACCGGACGTCGTGGGTGAGCTGGACGTCGCCCGGTCCGATCGGGACGGGGGCCCCTTCGGCCGCGGCGACCTCGATCTGCGCACCGTCGGCGAGTCGTCCTGCGAGCGTGCCGTCGTCCGCGGCCAGTGCGGCCGCGACGGCCTGGACACGCGGGCCGAGGCGAGGGCCGAGAACCTTGAAGTCCGGTCGAGCCCGCCATCGGCCGAAGACGTCGGCCGACCCCGCGACCTCGACGCGCTTGACGTTCAACTCCTCGGCGACCGTATCCCGCAATCGATCGAACGATCCCGGCGTGTCGGCCAGATGTACCACCGCCGCAGGAAGCGGTTGCCGCGTTCGGGTCTTCGTCTCCGTGCGGATCCGGCGCCCCAGCTCCACGACCTGACGCGCGAGTGCCATCGCGTCGTCCAGGCCCGGGTCGACCGCCGCCTCGTCCACGAGCGGATAGTCCGCCAGGTGCACCGAGTCCGGGCGCCCGCCGCGTCCGGCGGCGAGGTTCGACCAGATCTCCTCGGAGACGAACGGGGTGAGCGGCGCGAGGAGCGTTGCCGCGGTGACCAGGCATTCGTGGAGCGTGTGGAACGCGGCGACGCTCTCGGCGCCGCCACTCCCGCCCTGGTTCCAGAATCGGCGACGCGAGCGGCGCACGTACCAGTTGGACAGGTCCTCGACGAACGCCTGGATACGCCGACCGGCTCCCGTGACGTCGTAGCCGTCCATCCCGTCCCGGACCTCGCGTACGGTGCCGGCGAGGCGCGACAGGATCCATCGGTCCAGCAGCGGTCGGGAGGACAGAGGCGGAGCGGGCTCGGCGTCGGGGTCGAACGCGTCCGCGTTCGCGTAGAGCACGAAGAACGAGTACACGTGCCACAGGGTGAGCAGGAACTGTCGCACCGCCTCCTCGAGGACGGTGTCGCCGAGTCGTCTCGACGACCAGGGGGAGCCGCTCGTCAGGAGCACCCAGCGGAGCGCATCCGCTCCATAGCGCTCCATCACGGTCATCGGATCCACGACGTTGCCGAGCGACTTCGACATCTTCCGACCCTGTTCGTCGACGATGAAACCGAAGCAGACGACGGCGCGATAGGCGGTCGAGTCGAAGTGCAGGACCCCTTCCGCCATCAGCGTGTAGAACCAGCCGCGGGTCTGGTCGATCGCCTCGGAGATGAAGTCGGCGGGGAACCGGCGTTCGAACGGGTCCGCGCCCCGACCCAGTTCCGGGTGGTAGCCCCACTGCGCGAACGGCATCGCGCCGGAGTCGTACCAGGCGTCGATCACCTCGGGGACCCGTCGTGACTCCTCGCCGCACTCCTCGCACGGGAACGTGATCTCATCGATGGTGGGTCGGTGCGGATCGAGGTCCGTGAGATCGCGTCCGGCCAGCGTGCCGAGCTCGGCGAGCGATCCGATCGCCCTCACGTGCTCGGCCGAACACCGCCAGATCGGCAGCGGGGTGCCCCAGTATCGCTCGCGAGAGAGCGCCCAATCGACGTTGTTCTCCAGCCAGTTGCCGAAGCGCCCGTGCTTGATGTGCTCGGGATGCCAGTCGACCTGGTCGTTGACGTCCAGGAGGCGCTCCTTGACGGCCGTCGTGCGGACGTACCAGGAGGTGCGCGCGTAGTAGAGGAGCGGGGTCTTGCACCGCCAGCAGAACGGATACGTGTGCACGATCGTCCCGGAACGGAGCAGGCGTCCGCGGGCCGAGAGATCCTCGACGATCACGGGATCTGCGTCCTTCACGAACAGACCGCGGATGAACTCGGGTGCGAGATCGGTGAAACGGCCGTCGTCACCGACCGGTTTGAAGACGTCCCAGCCCTGGGCGCGCCCGACCTCGAGGTCCTCCGGGCCGAACGCGGGCGCCAGGTGGACGATGCCGGTCCCGTCATCCATCGAGACGAACGCGCCGGCGACGACGGAGTGCGCGCCTTGGACGTTGGGGTAGAGCGGCTCATACCGCGCCTTGAGGAGCGCCTCACCTCGCATGCTCTTCCGAACCGTCCACCCGTCGCCGAGCGCCTCCGCCGCGAGCGGTTCGGCGACGATCAGTCGATCGCCGTCCTTCTCGGCCAGGACGTAGGTCGCCGATGCATCGACCGCCACACCCGTGTTGGAGGGAAGCGTCCACGGCGTCGTGGTCCACACGAGCAGCGAAGCGCCCACCAGGTCGGGGTCCGGCGCGACGACGATCGGGAAGCGCACGTAGACGCTGGGGTCCTCCACCGATTCGTAGCCGAGGGCGACCTCAGCGTCTGAGAGCGCCGTCCCGCACCGGGGGCAATACGCGGTCACCTTGTCCGCCTCGATCAGCAGGCCGCGTTCGTGCAGACGCTTCAGCGACCACCAGACGGACTCGATGTACGCGGGATCCATCGTCCAGTAGGCGTCATCCATGTCGATCCAGAAGCCGATCCGGCGCGTCAGCTCCTCCCAGTCGTGGACGTATCGGCGCACGGACACCCGGCACCGCTCGTTGAACTCGGCGACGCCGAACGCCTCGATGTCGCGCTTCCCGGAGGTTCCGATCTCCTTCTCCACCTCGATCTCGACAGGGAGCCCGTGGCAGTCCCAGCCGGCCTTGCGGTGCACGAGGTGGCCGGTCATCGCGCGGTAGCGGGGGAAAACGTCCTTGAAGGTGCGGGTGACCGCGTGGCCGATGTGCGGCTTGGCGTTCGCCGTCGGAGGGCCGTCGTAGAAGACCCACTCGGGGGCGCCCTCGCGCTGCTCGAGGGATCGATGGAAGACGTTCGCCTCCTCCCAGAACGCGAGGATCGAGTGCTCGAGCTCGGGGAAGCGCACCTTGGGGTCGACCGGCCGGAACCGTGGGCTCTCGTCGTTCGCCATCCGCTCGCCTCCCGACACGCGAAACGCCTCGTCCTCGTCTCGCGAGGACGAGGCGCGAGCCCCGCGGTACCACCTCGCTTGCCGGATGCCTCACGGCGTCCGGCCGCTCGCGGCCGCGATCACGGCCTGCCGCTGTGACGGGCGGACCCGCCTGCGTCTACTGGGAGCCGTGGCCGGCTCGGTTCGGGCAGGGGCTCGGGGAGGATGTGCGCGGGGCGCTCGGCACCGGGCTTCCACCGTCCCCGGCTCGCTCTCGCTCTGCGGTCCCTGCGACGTGTTCCCGTCGTCGCCTTCGCGTGCATGCTACACATGCCGGCCGTATCGCGATGCGCGTTCCGCGACACCTCGTCGTTGGGGGAGGGCGCCTGCCTCGGGGCCGACGAGATCCCGGCGGAACGACGGGAGTGTAAGCGCTGCAACGCCTCCGGTGCTTATCGACCCCGCCTCCTCTTCGGGCATGGCCGATGCGCCGACGTGCTACCCTTCGCCCCCATGACGCAGGCCAAGCTCACCGCGAAGGAGCTCGATGACCTCCGGGCCCGGCTCCTTGAAGAGCGCACCCACCTCGAGGCGCAGCTCGTGTCGATCGTCGAGGGTTCCTTCGCAGCGACACAGTCGGATCTGTCGGGGGACGTGGGGCTCGACGACGAGTCGGCGGACGCCGGCACCGCCACGTTCGAGCGCGAGAAGGATCTCTCCATCGAGAACAACGTTCGCGACCTGCAGCGGAAGATCGAGGGCGCGTTGAAGCGCATGGATGCAGGGACCTACGGCCTCTGCGAGCGTTGCGGCAAGCCGATCGAGAAGGCACGGATCAAGGCCTTGCCGTACGCGGAGCTCTGCATCAAGGACGCGCAGGCGGCGCAGTCGCGTCGCTGACCCGTGGACGCGCGGCGGAGCCGGGCGGCCCGAACGCTCTTCGTCGTGGCCGTCGTCTCCTACGGACTGGACCGGCTGACGAAGATCTGGGCCGAGGCGACCCTCCCCGGCTCTCCGATCGACGTCGTGCCGGGCGTGCTCACGTTGCGATTCACGACCAACTCCGGCGGTGCATTCAGCATCGGCCAGAGCGCCCCGTGGTTCTTCGTCGGGGTGTCGGCGGTCGTGGTTGCGATCATCCTCGCCACCTCGTTCCGGCACACTAGCCGGATCGTCGGCGCGGGTCTGGGGCTGGTGCTCGGTGGAGCGGTCGGCAACCTCACGGATCGCGCCGTCCGGGATGAGGGCTTCCGAGGACGCGTCGTCGACTTCATCGACTTCCACGTGTGGCCGGTCTTCAATCTGGCCGACTCCGCGATCGTGATCGGCGCGATCGTGCTCGCGTGGGCGGGGACGCGGGAACGGCCAGGGGAACGGCCCGGGGAGGAGCCGGGGGAGGAGAACGAGCAGCCCGAGCCGACGGCGGCGCCACGATGAGGCGAACGCTCGAGGCCGAGGAGGGGCGGCTCGATGCCGTCATCGCGCGGATGACCGGCGAGGCGCGAGCGGACGTCCAGCGCGCGATCACCTCGGGGAAGGTGCAGGTCGACGGCGAGCCGCGGCCGAAGTCGTTCCGCCTGCGCGGTGGCGAGCGGGTGACGCTCGAGATCGAGCGGGACGAGCCCGTCGCCGCCGAGGGGCCTCCCGTGCCGATCCGTTACGAGGACGAGCACCTCCTCGTGATCGTGAAACCCGCCGGCGTCGTGACGCATCCCACCGCCGGCCGGCGCGGTGGGACGCTCGTGAACCGACTCCTCGGGATGGGCGTCCGGCTGGCGCCGGCCGGCGGCCCGCTCCGTCCCGGCATCGTGCACCGGCTGGACGTCGGCACCTCCGGCCTGCTGGTCGTGGCCAAGACCGATGAGGCCTACGCGGCTCTGAGAAGCATGTTCGGCGTCCATGCTGTCGAGCGCCGGTATCTCGCGCTCGTCCGGGGTGCGGTGGCCAACGACTCCTTCGCCGTCGACGCGCCGCTCGGCCGGCGCGCCGCCAAGATCGTCGTGGACGCGACCGAGGGCAGGCAGGCGGAGACGGGGTTCGAGGTTCGCGAGCGGTTGGACGGCGCGACGCTGCTGGAGGCGGTCCCGCGAACCGGACGTACGCACCAGATCCGGGTGCACCTGGCGGCGATCGGGCATCCGATCCTCGGGGATCGCGCGTACGGCGGAGGGGGGAACGATGCCCGCCGGGCGGGCCTCGACCGCCCGTTCCTGCACGCCTGGCGCCTCTCGTTCACCCACCCGATCGGCGGTGCCCGGGTCGAGGTGGTGGAGGAACTCCCCGAGGAGCTCGTCGAGGTGCTCGCTCGGTTCCGATGAGGGGTTCGCTTGACGGCGCCGGAGAGGCGACGTAGCGTGGGGCTCCAACGAATCACAGTCATGTAAGTTTCCACAACCGGCCGGGACGGGTGTGGAAAACCCCTCTCCGGAGGTCGCCACGGCAGCGCGAGACGGTTTCGTCCATCTGCACGTTCACTCCGAGTATTCGCTGCTGGACGGGGCTGCCCGTATCGAGGCTCCCGCGGCCAACCGATCCGCGCCGACGATCTTCTCGGAAGCGCAGCGCATGGAGATGCCGGCCATCGCCGTCACCGATCACGGGGTGATGTTCGGCGCCCTTCCGTTCTACGAGGCGGCGCAGGCCTCCGGCATCAAGCCGATCCTGGGGGTCGAGGCCTACGTCGCGCCCGGTTCGCGATTCGACCGCGAGCCCGGGGAGAACGAGGAGAAGTACCACCACCTGACACTGCTCGCCCGCAACGAGACGGGCTACCGGAACCTCTTGAAGCTCGTGTCGGCGGCGCACCTCGAGGGCTTCTACCACCGCCCGCGCATGGACAAGCAGCTCCTCGCGGAGCACGCCGAGGGGCTGACCTGCCTGTCCGGTTGCCTGTCGTCGGAGCTGTCGAAGTTCCTGCTCACGGAACAGGAGGCTCGGGCGCGGGCGGTGGCCGCCGAGTACCGGGACATCTTCGGCGTCGGAAACTACTGGATCGAGCTCCAGGACCACGGGCTCTCGGAGCAGCGCCGGGTGACGCCGCGGCAGGTGTCCCTGGCGCGGGAGCTCGGCATCGGCCTGGTCGCGACCAACGACCTGCACTACACGTCCGCCGCCGACGCCAAGCCGCACGACGTGTTGCTCTGCATCCAGCAGCAGAAGCTGCAGACGGACCCGAAACGGCTCCGCTTCGACTCCGAGGAGTTCTACCTGAAGTCGGCGCAGCAGATGCGGGCACTCTTCGCGGAGCTCCCCGAAGCGTGCGATCACACGCTCGAGATCGCGGAGTCGGTGGAGCTCGAGCTCATCTACGGCGACGCCGCTCCGCTCGAGGAGCGCTACCACCTCCCTCGATTCGAGGCGCCGAACGGGCAGTCGCTCGAGGCATACCTGCGGGAGCTCACGCTCGCCGGGGCGGCGCAGCGGTACGGGGATCAGTTGCCGTCGGAGATCGGAGATCGGCTCGACTTCGAGATGAGCGTGATCCTGCAGATGGGGCTCGCCGGGTACTTCCTGATCGTCTGGGACCTGATCCGATTCGCCCGAGAGCAGGGCATCCGCGTCGGACCCGGGCGGGGTTCGGCAGCGGGTTCGGTCGTGTCCTATTGCCTGCGCATCACCGACGTCGATCCGCTCCGGTACGGGTTGATCTTCGAGCGCTTCCTGAACCCGGAGCGTATCCAGATGCCGGACATCGACATGGACTTCGACGAGCGTCGCCGCGACGAGGTGATCAGGTACGCCAGCACCAAGTACGGCGCCGACCACGTCGCCCAGATCGTCACGTTCCAGACGATCAAGGGCAAGCAGGGGATCCGCGACGCCGCGCGCGTCCTCGGCTTTCCGCCATCGGTGGGGGACCGTCTCTGCAAGATGTACCCGTCGCCGGTCATGGGTCGCGATCACCCGATCGAGGAAGCCCTTCGGCTCTCCCCGGAGCTCGCGACCGCCTACGAGGGTGAGCCCGAGGCGAAGGAGATCGTCGACACGGCCCGAGCGCTCGAGGGGCTGCGCCGCGAGGACTCGGTGCACGCCGCCGGCGTCGTGATCGGCGACGCGCCGCTGGTGCGGTATCTCCCGCTGAAGCTGTCGAAGGATTCCCGCGACGATTCCAAGCGCATCGTCACGCAGTTCGACATGCACGGAGTGGAGAAGCTGGGTCTGCTCAAGATGGACTTCCTCGGACTGCGGAACCTGTCCGTGATCGAGGACACGCTCCGGCATCTCCGCGTCGACGGGGTGGAGATGGACATCGACCACGTCGCGCTGGACGATGCGGAGACCTACGCGATGCTGCGCCGCGGGGAGACGACCGGCGTGTTCCAGATGGAGTCGGGCGGCATGCGCAGCCTGATCAAGCTCCTGGAGCCCGACCGGTTCGAAGACCTGATGGCGCTCGTCGCGCTCTATCGCCCCGGGCCTCTCAACAACGGCCTGCACACCGAGTACGCGGAGCGCAAGCACGGGCGCAAGCCCGTGACCTATCCGCATCCCGACCTGGAGCCGATCCTGCGCGGGACCTACGGCGTGATGGTCTACCAGGAGCAGGTGATGCAGATCGCCGTGGCGATGGCCGGATTCTCGATGGGCGAAGCCGACACCCTCCGCAAGGCGATGGGCAAGAAGAAGATCGAGTACCTGATGCCGTTCAAGGAGCGCTTCGTGAAGGGAGCCGTCGATCGCGGCTATCCGGAGCGGGGAGCCGCGGACATGTTCGAGATGTTCGTCCCGTTCGCCGACTACGGGTTCAACGCCTCCCATGCGTGCGCCTACGGTCTGGTCGCGTACCAGACCGCGTACCTGATGGCGCATCACCCTGTCTCGTACATGGCGGCGATCCTGACGTCGGTGAAGGACGACAAGGACCGCAAGCCCTACTACCTCTACGCGTGCCGCGCGATGGACATCGAGGTGCTGCCGCCGGACGTCAACGACTCCGCCCTCGACTTCGCCCCGGCGGCGGGCGGCGGGAGGGCGATCCGGTACGGGCTGTCCGCGGTGCGCAACGTCGGCGACGGGGCCGTGCAGCAGATCATCGAGGCGCGTGCGGAGAAAGGCCGCTTCGAGTCCTACTCTGACTTCTGTCGGAAGGTCGACCCGTCGGTGCTCGCGAAGCGGATGCTGGAGTCGTTGGTTCTGGCCGGTGCGTTCGACTCGCTGGGATATCGGCGGCGAGCGTTGCTGATCTCACAGGACAAGGTGTCCGGCCCGATCGTCGCCGAGCGCAAGGCGGAGGCGGCAGGGCAGTTCTCGCTGTTCGGGGGGACTCGGAGGTCGGGCAGATCGACGAGTCGGTCCTGCAGGGGGAGGAGTTCGACAAGCCGGAGCTGCTCCGCTACGAGAAGGAGATGCTCGGACAGTTCGTCTCGGACCATCCGCTCTTGGAGGTGGCCGATGCCCTGCGAGCGCAGAGCTCGCACGAGATCGGTGATCTCGACGCCGCCGACGACGGCGAGCTCGTGACCGCGGCCGGGATCATCGGTGGCGTCGCCAGGAAGTACACGAAGCGCGGGGAGCCGTACGCGCAGTTCCGCCTCGAGGGACTCGCGGCCGGCGTCGAAGTGGTGGCGTTCCCCTCGGTGTACGAGGCCGATCCCGACCTCATCTCGGCGGACCGGATCGTGGTGGTCGTCGGTCGCATCGACCGGCGGGGCCGGGAGCTCCAGATCCGGGCGAACGAGGTGCGCGAGCCGATCCTCGCCGGCGTGGAGACACACTCGGATCCCGGATCCGTGGTGATCGACCTCACGGCGGCGGCATGCACCGATGCGGTGTTGGCCAAGATGGCCGAGCTGCTGCGTTCCCGGCCTGGGCCTGCGCCCGTGAAGGTGCGCTTCCACTCCGCTGCCGGCGTGCGACCGCTCGACATGGGCGAGTTCCGCGTGGACTCCTCGGCCGCCCTGATGGGGGAGCTCACCGGTTTGCTCGGCACGGGCTCCGCCCGCGTGGAACGCTTCGCCTGAGGCATCACTCCGTTCGCCTTCGCTCTCGACCTCTATCGTGCTCGGCGTGTTCGAGGTCATCCCCGCGATCGACGTGAGCGACGGCGCCCTCGCCGCGCTCACCCCGGCGGGACCTCGGCCCGTGAAGGCGTTCGGAGGGGATCCGGTCGCCGCCGCGGAAGCCGCGGTGACGGCGGGTGCCCGGTGGCTCCACGTCGTGGATATGGACCTCGCGTTCCGAGGTGAAGCTCGGAACCTCGAGGTCGTCGCCGAGATCGCTTCGCTCCCCGTCGCCGTCCAGGCGGCGGGTGGCGTGCGCGACGCCGAGGCGGTCCGAGCCTTCTTCGAGGCGGGGGTCGCGCGGGTCGTCCTCGGATCGGCCGCCCTGGCAGATGAGCACGGAGCGACGACGCTCCTGTCGGCGGAGGGACCTCGCCTCGCGATCGGGATCGAGGTGGACGAGGGGCGCATCCGCTCCCGCGGCCGCGACCCGGTCGATCTGCCGCTGCTCGAGACCCTCGGGTGGGTCGTCTCCGCCGGCGCCCACCTGCTTCTCCTGACGTCGGTCGAGCGCGTGGGGCAGGGTGGGGGTCCGGACCTCGAGCTGGTGACGCGGGTGGGGCGGGCCGGCCTCCCGGTGCTGGCGGCCGGAGGGATCGCATCCATCGCGGACCTGTCCGACCTCCGGGCGGCCGGCGCCGCGGGCGCGATCGTCGGGAGCGCAGCGCTCGCCGGCTCGCTGGATCTGGCGGCGGCGATCGCCGAGGTGACCTGAGGCCGCGATCGACCGGCGGTCTAGACTCGCCGCCCCATGGGGTTCCTCAGTGATCTGGTCGAACGGCTCGAGCGGGACCTCCACGAGCACCCTCTCGACGATCTCGCGTTGATGGCGCGCGCATCCGCGATGCCCCCGGTACGAGATCTCGAGGCGGCCCTCCGGCTCGCGGAGCCGCCCGCGCTGATCGCCGAGGTGAAACGCGCCTCGCCGTCGGCCGGGGTGATCGCGGAGCAGGTGAACCCAAGCGTGCTCGCCAGGGGATACGAGGCGGGCGGCGCCGCGGCCATCTCGGTCCTCACGGAGCCCCGACACTTCCAGGGGTCTCTCGCGGACCTGCAGGCGGCGCGGTCGTCGGTGTCGATCCCGGTGCTGCGGAAGGACTTCCTGATCCACCCGTCGCAGGTGATCGAGGCGAGGGCCTCGGGCGCCGATGCCGTCCTATTGATCGTGGCCGCCCTGACCGACACACAGCTCCGAGCGCTCCTGGAGACCGCCCGCGACCTCGGTCTCGGCGCGCTCGTGGAGACGCATTCGGATGAGGACCTGCGGCGTGCGCTCGAGACCGACGCTGGGATCATCGGGGTCAACGCGCGGGACCTCGAGACCCTCGAGGTCGACGCCGACGCGGCGCTGGCACGGATCGCAGGGGTGCCGGAGGACCGGATCTCGGTGCTGGAGAGCGGGATCTCGACCCGGGCGAACGTCGACGCCGCGCTGGAGGCGGGAGCGTCTGCCATCCTGGTGGGCGAGGCGCTGATGCGCGCGGACGACCCTGCCCGCGCCGTGAGGAAGCTCCTCTGGAGGGAACTCCGCACATGACGATCGCCGCCACCGTCCCCGACGCTCCCGGCCGGTTCGGCACCTACGGGGGGCGCTACGTCCCGGAAGTCCTGATCCCCGCGCTGGACGAGCTTGCGGACGCTTGGTCCCGGCTGCGGGAGGATCCCGGCTTCCGCACCGAGCTCTCGTCGCTCTCGAGGGACTTCGTCGGGCGCCCCACGCCGCTCACGTTCGCCACCCGGTTGTCCACCGACCTCGGCTACCGGGTCTGGCTCAAGCGAGAGGACCTGGCGCATACCGGGGCTCACAAGATCAACAACGCGCTGGGCCAGGCCCTCCTCGCGCAGCGCCTCGGCAAGGAGCGGATCATCGCCGAGACCGGCGCGGGGATGCACGGCGTGGCGACCGCGACGGCGTGCGCCCTCCTGGGTCTGCCCTGCGTCGTCTACATGGGGGAAGAGGACACGCGACGGCAGGCGCCCAACGTCTCCCGGATGGAGCTGCTCGGTGCCGAGGTGGTCCCGGTCACGGCGGGCTCGAAGACCTTGAAGGAAGCCGTGAACGAGGCGCTCCGAGACTGGGCCGCGTCGGTCCGCACGACCCACTACATCATCGGATCGGTCGTGGGGCCGCACCCGTTCCCTGTCCTCGTACGAGACCTCCAGCGGGTGATCGGTGACGAGGCGCGACCCCGATTCCGGGACGAGAACGACGGGGCCGAGCCCGACGTCGTCGCGGCGTGCGTCGGTGGTGGCAGCAACGCGATCGGGATGTTCACGGCGTTCGTGGGCGCAGCGGGCGTCCGGCTGATCGGCGTCGAGGCCGGCGGCCGAGGGACGGTCCTCGGTGAGCATTGCGCCTCGCTCACCCAAGGCGAGCCGGGCATCCTCCATGGTGCGCTCACCTATCTGCTGCAAGATGATGACGGGCAGGTCGCCGACACCCACTCCATCTCCGCCGGCCTCGACTACCCGGGGGTCGGACCGGAGCACGCCTATCTCCGCGACGCCGGCCTGGCGGAGTACGTGACCGCCTCGGACGACGACGCCCTCGCGGGCTTCCACGCGCTCGCGCAGACCGAGGGGATCATCCCCGCGCTCGAACCCGCCCATGTGATCGGCTGGCTCCTCCGGAAGCCTCTTCGCGAGGGCACGTCGGTCCTCGTCTGCCTCTCCGGACGCGGCGACAAGGATCTCGAGACGGTGCGGGCGAAGCTCGGGAACACGTAGGTGGGGCGGCTCGAGGAGGCGCTGCGCGCCCGCCGCGATGCCGGCGGGCGCGCGTTCGTGCCGTACGTGACGGGAGGGTTTCCGGGGGTGGACGCCGGTCTGCTCCGGCGGCTCGAAGCCGCCGGCGCGGACGCCATCGAGGTCGGCATCCCGTTCTCCGACCCGGTGATGGACGGTGGGGTGATCCAGGAGGCCTCCGCCGCGGCGCTCCGCCTGGGCACTCGGCCCACTGACGTCCTCGCGACGATCCGAGAGGCGGCGATCGACGTCCCGGTCGCCGTCATGACGTACGTGAACCCGATCTACCGGCACGGCATCGGTTCGTTCCTGGACGAGGTCGTGGCGTCGGGCGCGAGCGGGATGATCGTCCCCGACCTGCCCGTGGACGAGTCAGGCGATCTCGAGGTGGCGGCGGTCGCACGCGGACTGGACGCGGTGCTTCTGGCCGCGCCCGGGAGCACGCCTGAGCGCCTGACCGAGATCGGGCGCCGGTCACGCGGGTTCGTGTACTGCGTCGCCACCTACGGCGTGACCGGCGCCCGCGACCACCTGGACACCGCGGCGAGAGCCCTCGTGGTCGCCCTCCGGCCCCACACGGACCTCCCCCTCCTGTTGGGGGTGGGGATCGGCGCGCCCGAGCAGGCGGCGGAAGCATGCACCTTCGCGGACGGGGTGGTGGTCGGGAGCGCCCTGATGGCGCGCGTCCTCGGAGGGGACCTCGACGGTGCCGTCGGCCTCGCGAGGGACTTCCGGACCGGGATCCCCGCCTGACGCATCGCGTCCCGGGCCATCTCCCGCCCCCGACCGTCACGTATGACCAGGGGAAATGCCCTCGAGTGGATTGGCCAATCGAGGGCGGGATGTGATAGTCACACACCATCTCGGGGGACCGAGAAGAGCATCTCGGGGAACCGGGATAGAGAAGGGGGGCTCCATGAAGCACCGTTCATGGTTCAAAGCGTTCGCCCTGGTTGCCGTGCTGTCGATCGTGGCGTCGGCGTGTGCCGGCGACGACGATCCCGGCACCGGTACCGACGGCGACGTGGATTGTGCCACCGTCGAGTTCGGGTGCGTCGAGGTAGGCGCGGACGAGCCGATCAACCTCGGGGCCGCCCAGGTGATCAGCGGCGCGGATGCGTCGCTCGGCCAGGACCAGGTGAACGCGATCGAGCTCGCGATCGACCACCTCGACGACGAGTTCGACCAGACCGACGGCACGCTGCTGGACCACCCGGTGAATCTCACCGTGGAGGACGAGCTCTGCTCCGCCGAAGGCGGACAGACGGCCGGCACGGCGCTCGCGGCCGACGCGTCCATCGTTGCGGTCATCGGCACGAGCTGTTCGAGCGCGGCGCTCGGAGTGGCGGACACGATCCTCGGCGACAAGGGCATCACGCTCATCTCGGGCTCGAACACGAGCCCGGCGCTGACCGATCCCGAGCTGCACAACCCGTTCTACGCCCGTACCGCTCACAACGACCGCATCCAGGGCGCGATCGGCGCCGAGTTCGCGCTGGGGGATGACCTCGGTGCCACCACGGCGGCGACGATCGCCGACGAGAGCCCCTACACGCAGGGACTGGTCGGTGCGTTCGAGGCGAACTTCGAGGCCGGGGGCGGCACCCTGACCGGATCGGAGCAGGTCAACTCCGAGGACACCGACTTCAAGCCGATCCTCACATCGTTGGCCGAACAGGATCCGGACGTCCTGTACTTCCCGATCTTCGTGGCTGCCTGCACGCTGATCATCAAGCAGGCGCAGGACATCATGCCCGACGCGGAGCTGATCGTGGCTGACGGCTGCCTGTCGAGCGACACCCTGAAGAACGCGGGAGCGGCAGCAGATGGCGTCTGGGCATCCTCGCCGGACCTGTCGGCGTTCCAGACGAACGACTTCTACTCGGGGGAGTTCATCCCTGCGTATCAGGAGGCGTTCGGGACCGAACCGCTCGCGGTGTTCCACGCGCACTCCTACGACGCCACGAACGTCGTGTTCGCGGCGATCGAGGAGGTCGCGATCGACAACGGCGACGGATCGCTCTCGATCCCTCGCCAGGCGCTCCGTGACGCGATCTTCGCGACCGAGGGATACGAGGGCGTCACGGGCACGATCACGTGCCTCGACACGGGTGACTGTGCGACCGACGTGACGATCGGACTGTTCCTCGCTCCGGGCTGGCCGGTCGAGGGTGGCACGGACGATCCGGCGGTCTACACCGACACCAAGTCGCTGGACGAAGTGCTCTAGGGAAACGAGAAGACGGAGGAGGGGCCGCGGGTGAGCCGAGAGGCTCGCCCGCGGCCCCTTCCCTCGTGGGGAGGAGACCCTGGCGGGCACAGAGGCGCCGCGCGCGGCAGCCGCGCAGCTGAGTCTCTTCGAGCGGCTGCCGTGGCGGCGCATCATCCTCGTCGTCCTGGGGATCCTCGTGGTCGGCGTGGTCGTCCTCGGTACGTGGCGCACGCTCACGCTCGACAGGGCCGATGGCGGGTACTCGGCCGGCGCATGGCGAGACTTCATCGTCCAAGGTTCGGCGCAGGGCGCGATCTTCGCGATGATCGCGCTCGGCTACAGCCTCGTGTACGGGATCCTCCGGATGATCAACTTCGCGCACGGCGAGGTGTTCATGGCCGGCGCGTTCGCGTCGTTCTTCTTCGCGGACGCCTACGCGAAGAGCGGCTTCCTGGACCGTGACCCCGTCTTCGCGCTCGCGATCGTCACCGCCGTGGCGATCGGTGTCTCGGTCGGGACGGCCGTGCTGCTCGAGCGACTCGCGTACCGTCCGCTCCGAAACGCGCCGAGGCTCGTCCCGCTCATCACGGCGATCGGGGCGTCGCTCTTCCTGCAGAACGCGTTCCGCGGGTTCTTCGGCCCACAGCCCTACGGCTACCCGAAGCCCCAGACGCTGGCGGGGAGCATCACGGTCCTGGGGGTCCCGGTCCAGAAGATCCAGCTGCTGGTCCTGGCCGTGGCGGTGATCTGCATGGTCGTGCTCCAGTGGTTCGTCTCCACGACCACCACCGGGCGGTCGATGCGCGCGGTCGCCCAGGACCGGGAGATCGCCAGCCTGATGGGCATCAACGTCGACCGCGTGATCGTCATCACCTTCGCGATCGGTGGGATGCTCGCCGGCATCGCCGGCGTCCTGTTCTCCCTGACGTTCGAGCAGGTGCAGTTCACGATGGGGTTCGGCCCCGGGATCGCGGCGTTCACCGCGGCGGTGCTCGGCGGCATCGGCAGCATCGGCGGCGCGGCGCTCGGCGGATTCGTGATCGGCTTGCTCCAGGCGGTCGGGCCGCCGCTGCTCCTCACCGGGTTCGGCATCCCCAGCGTCTTCTCGTTGCGCGACGCGTTCGTGTTCCTCGTGCTCGTGCTCGTGCTCGTCTTCCGGCCCGGAGGACTGCTGGGCTCCGGCGAAGCGGAGAAGGTGTGATGGCGGGCCGGTGGGTGCGTATCGGCGCAGCCACCGGCATCGTGACGATCTTCCTCGCGCTCGTCGGCCTGATCGGCGGCTTCACCGAGGTGTATCTGATCGGTGATGAGGTCTCGTTCGCCGCGCTGATGCTCCTCCTCCCGGCGTTCGTCGCGGGCCTGGTGGCGGCCGCGCCTCGGGTCGAAGGGGGCGAGCGGCGTGAGATGCGATCCTCGGAGGCCGCCGTGGCCGCCGCCGTCGCCGGCGCCGCCGCGGGAGCCACGTTCGCGATCGCGGTCGTCCTCGCGGACTGGATCGGCGACGAGCGGATCCGGTCGGTCTTCCTCAACGTGACGCCGGCGCTGATGGAGTTCGTCACCTTCGGACGGTCACCGGTGATCGGCGGCTTGATCATCGTCGTGATCTCCGCGGCGGCGGGTGTCCTGGGCGGAGTCCTGCGGGTGGCTCCCACGTGGATCCGCCGGCCGGTCACGGGTGCACTGATCGCCACTTTGGTGTTCGGCTTCCTCCAGCGGGTCATCCCGATCGCCCTCGACCAGCTGAGCTTGGAGCGGGATTGGCTCTACAGCCCGCGGTTCGACGGGCTGACCTGGATCGGCGCGTTGGTCGTCGCGGCGGTCGCCGCGGGGGTTAGCCTCTTGGCCACCCGATACGGGACGCGCCTCCGCGGCAGCGTCGCTCGGGTCGGTGGAACCGGCGGCTTGGCGATCACTCCGATCCGATTGCTGGCCGGCTCGCTCGCGCTCGCGCTCCTGATCGCGGCTCCCCTGCTCCTGGGATCGGTGATCTCCGAGGTCCTGGGCACGGTGATGGTGTTCGCCTTGCTCGGCATCGGGCTCAACATCGTGGTCGGGTACGCGGGTCTGCTGGACCTCGGGTACGTCTTCTTCTTCGCGCTCGGCGCCTACTCGCTCGCGCTGCTCACGGGCGCGACGCTGAACGCCTACGGCATCCCGCCGGAGCCCGTGATCTCCGGGAGCCTCAACTTCTACGTCGCGATCCCGATCGTGATGACGATCGCGGCCGCGGCCGGGGTGCTGGTGGGCGCTCCGGTCCTTCGGCTGCGGGGCGACTACCTCGCGCTGGTGACGCTCGGCCTCGGCGAGATGGTCACCGTGCTGGTCAGAAGCCCGTGGCTCGTGCCGCTCGTGGGCGGCCCGAGCGGGATGCGCGGCATCACGGATGCGGCGATCGGTGGCATCGCGTTCCGCGATCCGCAACGCTTCTACTACCTCGCCCTCGCGTTCGTCGGCCTCGCCGCGTTCGTCTCCTGGCGGCTCGCCGCCTCACGGGTCGGGCGGGCCTGGACGGCGATGCGGGAGGACGAGCAGACGGCCGACGCGATGGGGATCAGCACGACCCGCTTCAAGCTGCTCGCCTTCGCGATCGGCGGCGCGATCGGCTCGCTCGGCGGAGCGCTGTTCGCCGTCAAGATCGGCTCCCTCACCCCGGCGAGCTTCCAGGTGCATCGTCTCGATCCAGGTGCTCGGGTCTGGTGATCCTCGGCGGCATCGGGAGCATCCCGGGGGTGATCGTGGGCGCGCTCGTGCTGGTCGGTCTGCCGGGGCTGCTGCGTGAGTTCGAGGAGTACCGCTTCCTCGCCTACGGGGCGGCGGTCGTGGCCGTGATGATCCTCCGGCCTCAGGGCCTCGTACCCAACGTGCGCCGGAGCCGGGAGCTTCAGGACGAGGAGCGGGCGCAGGACGAATGGGCGAAAGCCGTGGAAGAGGGGGAGACCCCGCCCGATGTCGCGACCGCGACCGGAGCGACGACATGAGCGAACCGGCGGCGGTGACGGGGACCGAGACGGTCTTGGAGGTTCGTGGCCTCGAGAAGCACTTCGGAGGTCTCTACGCGCTCTCCGGCCTGGACATGGATGTTCGCAAGGGGGAGATCGTGTCGGTGATCGGGCCCAACGGCGCGGGGAAGAGCACGCTCTTCAACGTGATCACCGGCATCTACGGCCCGGACGCCGGCGACATCACCTACGAGGGCGTCAGCATCGTCGGCCTTCGTCCGCACCAGGTCGTGAAGCTCGGGATCGCGCGCACGTTCCAGAACGTCCGCCTGTTCGCGAACATGACGATCCTCGAGAACGCGATGGTCGGGCAGCACTGTCGGAGCAAGGGCGGGGTGTTCGGATCGCATCCTCCGGACGCCCGGCATCCGCGCCGAGGAGGAGCGGATCCGCGAGCGCGCGAAGGATGCGCTGAGCTTCTTCGGCAAGCGGCTCTCCGGCTACCGGCTGGAACAGCCCGCGTTCTCGCTCTCCTACGCGAACCGTCGCCGCCTCGAGATGGCCCGCGCGCTGGCGACGGACCCGAAGCTGCTCCTGCTCGACGAGCCGACGGCCGGCATGAACCCGCGGGAGACGCTGGAGCTCCGCGACCACATCGTGCGGATGCGCGACGAGCTCGGGCTGACGGTGATCGTGATCGAACACGACATGCGGGTCGTCAAGGGCGTGTCCGACCGGGTGATCGCCTGCGACTACGGGCAGAAGATCGCCGAGGGAACCTACGACGAGGTCGCCCACGACGAGCGCGTGGTCGAGGCGTACCTCGGAACCAAGGCGGCCGGATGACGGCCGACGGCACGAAAGGCGACGACGTGAGCGGGGACGGCCGCGCGCCCGTTCTGGAGCTCCGGAACGTCAGCACGCACTACGGCCTCGTGGCGGTCCTCCGCGACGTCGACATGGAGATCTACGCGGGCGAGATGGTCTGTCTCCTCGGCGGCAACGCCAGCGGGAAGACGACCACGCTCAAGACGATCCTGGGCTACGTCACCCCTTCGGAGGGCGAGGTGGTACTTGACGGTCAGGTGGTGTCGGGGCTGTCCACGACCGAGGTCGTGAAGCGCGGCGTCTCCATGGTCCCGGAGAACCGCCGGCTGTTCGCGGATATGACGGTCGACGAGAACCTCCAGCTCGGCGCGTACCTGCGGAAGGACCGGAAGGCGGCCGAGCAGACGAGGGAGACCGTCTTCGAGACCTTCCCCCGGATCCGCGAGCGGCTCAAGCAGAAGGCCGGCACGCTCTCGGGGGGAGAGCAGCAGATGGTCGCGATGGGCCGCGCGCTGATGGCGGACCCCAAGATCCTGCTGATGGACGAGCCCTCGATGGGTCTGGCCCCCATCCTGGTGGAACAGGTCTTCGAGATGATCCGGAAGATCCGCGAACTGGGCAAGACCATCTTCGTGGTCGAACAGAACGCCAACATGGCGCTGTCGATCGCCGATCGGGGCTACGTGATCCAGACCGGCCAGGTGGTGCTCTCGGACACGGCGGAGAACCTGCTGCAGAACCCCCTGATGCGCGAGGCGTATCTGGGTGAGCTCTGAGCTTCGCCTGATCGGCGCGGAGGAGCTCCGCGCCCGGCTGCCCATGGAGGCAGCGGTGGACGCGCTCGAGGAGGCCTTCCGAACCCTCGATCCCGGCGGTGGGCCGCTCCGGACACACGTGGAGACTGCCGCCGGGACGCTCCTCCTCATGCCGGCTTCCGGCGAGGCCGGCGTCGGCGTGAAGCTCGTCTCCCTCACCCCGGCGAATCCGGATCGAGGCCTCCCGTTCATCCACGCGAGCTACGTGCTGTTCGATGCAGAGACCCAGGCTCCCGAGGCGGTGCTCGACGGCTCGGCGCTGACGGCGCTCCGCACCGCGGCCGTCTCCGGTCTCGCCACCCGGGTCCTCAGCCGGGAGGACGCACATCGCCTGGTGCTCTTCGGGGCGGGGGTGCAGGCGAGGTCCCACCTCGAGGCGATGTGCACGGTCCGTCCGGTGACCGACCTCGTGGTCGTCTCGCGGTCGCCTGGGCCGGCCGAGGCGCTCGTGGAGGAGGGTCTCGGACGGGGTCTCGCGGCCCGGCGGGGGAAACCCCACGCGGTCGGCGAGGCAGACCTCGTCTGCACCTGCACGACGGCCGAAGCGCCGTTGTTCGAGGGCTCGTCCCTGGCGCCGGGAGCGCACGTCAACGCGGTCGGCTCCTACCGGCCCGAGACCCGGGAGGTCGACTCGGAGACCGTCCGCCGCGCGCGGGTGGTGGTGGAGTCGAGGGAGGTCGCCCTCGCGGAGGCGGGCGACCTCCTGATTCCGATCCGGGAGGGGATCATCCAGGCCGGCCACATCGTGGCCGACCTGGCAGAAACGGTCCGGGGCGTCGACGTCCGGCGATCACCGGAGGACGTCACGGTCTTCAAGAGTGTCGGGATGGCGTTCGAAGACCTCGTCGTCGCCCGTGCGGTCGTGGACGACGGGCGGTGAGACTGTCCGGCGTCCCCGGTTCTGCCCGACTACCTCCGTCGTCGCACGAGGACGATCACGACCACGATGATGACGATCAGGACGAGCGAGCCTCCGGTCAGAAGGTTGTCGTTCCCGGAGTTCCCCGCGTCCTCGCATGCCGTGAGGAGCGCGGCGAGCGGCGCGAGCGTCAGGAGCTTCTTCATCGGTTCCCTCCTTCGTCGGAACACGAGCTGTCGATGCCCTTTACCCCGGGGACCGTCGAGCGACACCCGATGGTGAAGAGTCGGTCGGAACCCTTCGCGGGTCCGGATCGATCGACGCGTCCTCCGTCCGAGGGTCCGGACACGCCGCGCGCGGTGCCGGGAGAGGGGCTCGAACCCTCACGAGCCGAAGCTCACGGGTTTTTGAGACCCGCGCGTCTACCGATTCCGCCATCCCGGCAGGGTGGCTCTAGCGTAGCGGCCCGCGGCTCGCGAGCCGCCATCGCGGCGCTCCTCCTGGTGGCCGCGGCGTGCACCAGCGACGTCTTACCGCGTGCGGACGTGCCCACGATCGCCTATCTCCTCGACGGATCGCCTGCGGACGCGGAGCTGGTGACGTCGCCGGCGCTTGCCGGGTTGGAGCTCGCCGCGCGCGAGGCGGGGACCGTCGAGATCGAGCCGTTGAACGTCGGCCTCGAGCACGACGACGTGATGGCCTCCCTCCGTGAGTTGGGGGAGGACCGCAGCGTCGTCGCCGCCGTCGTCGCCCCGTGGACGGCTCCGCCCGATGGGGCGATCGACCTGCTCGCCGCCCAGGGCGTGCCCGTCGTCTCATTCTCGTGGGCGTGGGGTCCTCCCGAGGAAGACGCGGGGCTCTGGCTCTCGTTCGTCGCCGACCGGGCCCGCGAGGCGGTGATCCTCCTGTCGCGAGCGGCGCTCTCCGCACCAGAGGGCGCGCCGCTCTGCCTCGCGGGCGACGACCACGTCACGAGCCGGGCGCTGCTGGCGACCGCGGAGCAGCTGGGCGCGGCCGCCGGCGATCCAGAGCTCGTGATGGCCGGCATCGCCGCGAGCGGGAGGGCTGCGACCGCGGACGGGGTCGCCGCCCGCGTCGAGGATGCTCGCTGCCCGGCCCTCGTCTGGATCGGCGGGGTGCCGACCGGCGCCTCGGTGCTGTCCTCGATCGAGGATCCACCGTCTGTGGTCGGCACGTCGAGGCTGAAGACGGACGACGGGCTGGCGCTCGCGTCCTCCGGCATCAGCGTGCGCGCGATCTGCGCGTGCGCGGACGTCTCCCTCTCGACCGACCCGAGGTCGCAGCGGTTCGTGCACGATCTTCAAGCGGGGAGCGGAGCCCCTCCGGGACCGTTCGCCGTGGAGGCGTACGACGCCGGCAGGCTGTTGATCGGCCTGTTCGAGGGTGGGAACGGAACGAGAGCCGAGCTGGCGGGCGCACTGGACGGCATCACCCGGTTCACGGGACTCGTGGAGGCGTACCGTTTCTGGGGCGGCGGGTCCCGGGCACCGTCGGGCGTCGGTGACTGGCGCGCGACGGGCTCGCGATGGCTCCCTGGGTCCGCGTCCGCCTCGCCGGCGTGATTGCGTTGCCCTCTGGGGCGGTCCTGCCTATAGTCGCGACCGAGGGCGGCGCGCTCGCGATGCCGCTCGTCCATCGACCCAAGGGGGAGACATGAGGCTCGGCTTCCGACGGATGACCTTGTTGCTGGGGGTCCTCGCGCTCGTCGCGGCGGGGTGCGGGGAAGACACCCCGCCCGCGCCCGACGACGGCCCGCAGAACGGAGAGGAGACCGTCTGCGCCACGGCGGACGCCGACGCCGGCGACCTGCTCGCGGAGATCTGCACCAACGAGGAGATCCGGGTCTCGACGGATCCCGCGTATCCGCCCCAGTCGGAGCTGAACCCGGAGACCGGTGAGTACGAGGGCTTCGACATCGACGTCGCGACCGAGATCGCAGACCGCCTTGGCGTCGAGGTGGCGTGGGAGACCCCCGACTGGGAGGTTCTGACGGCCGGTGGGTGGAACGATCGGTGGGATATGAGCGTCGGTTCGATGACCCCGACGAACGAGCGTCAGGAGGTTCTGGACTTCACGGAGCCGTACGCCTACGTCCCGGCGGTGGTCGTCGTCCACGAGGACTCGACGGTCTCGGACGTCACGACGGACCTAGACGGCAAGGAGATCGGGTTCTGCGCCTCGTGCACGTACGAGTTCTTCGTCGACAAGAGCCTCAACATCTCTGGGTTCGAGTTCGACTTCGTGATCGACGACGCGAAGGGGACCGGCTACGACACCGACACGACGGCGCTCCAGGACCTGGCGTTGGGCGACGGCACCCGGCTCGACGCGGTGATGACGTCGGCGCCCACTGCCGAGGCGTTCGCCGAGGAGAACCCGGTGAAGATCGTCGGTGATCCGGTGTTCGGTGAGCCGCTCGCGATCGCGTTCGACAAGGAGTCGGAGCTCGACGGCGCCAGCCTTCAGGAAGCCGTCGACCAGATCGTCGCCGACATGCACGAGGACGGCACGCTCACCGAGCTGTCCAAGAAGTGGTACGACGGCATCGACGTCACGAAGGTATAGCGCCGATCGCGGGCTGCGGTGACCACACAGGAAACGACGGGGACCGGGGCGACCCGGTCCCCGGTCGTTCCTCCTCAGCCCAAGAGGGATCGCCTCGCGCTCGCGAGCGCGGGCGTCCCCTTCCGGGTGAAGGTCGGGCTCGTCTGGATCGGGATCTTCGCGGTGCTCGGCTTCCTCTTCTGGGCGGCCTCGTTCGACACGGGGTGGATCCGGGAGCACATCGGCTTCATCGCCCGAGGACTCGTCTTCACGCTCGATCATGGCGGCCGGCGGGATCGTGCTCGCGATCATCGCTCGCTCTGCGTCGGGGCGCTGGGCCGACTGTCCCGCAACCCGATCGCCTACGGCGTCAGCGGTTTCTACACCTCGTTCTTCCGCGGCACGCCGCTGATCGTGCAGCTGTTCCTGTTCTACCTGGCGATGCCGCAGACGGCGCAGAACCTCGTCGACAAGTTCCCGAACTTCCTCCCGAGATCTTCGACGACTTCTTCACATGGACCTCGTTCCAGGTGGGCGATCGTGGTGCTCGGACTCAACTACGGCGCATACATGACGGAGATCTTCCGCGCCGGGATCCAGTCGGTCGGCCACGGCCAGGGCGAAGCGGCCGACGCGCTCGGGATGACCTACCGGCAGAAGATGCGCCGCGTGGTACTCCCGCAGGCGCTGCGGGTCATCATCCCGCCGACGGGGAACGAGTTCATCGCGATGATGAAGGACACGGCACTGGTCTCGTTCCTCGGGCAGGGGATCGAGTCGATGGAGCTGTTCCGCCGGGCCCAGCTCCTGGGGAACGCCGACGTGAGGCCGACGGAGGCTCTGGTCACGGCCGCCGCGCTCTACTGGGCCCTGACGGCCGTCTTCACGCTCTTCCAGAGCCGGCTGGAGCGCCGGATAAGCAGGGGATACGTGCGGACCGTCGCGGGCCCCAGGACCCGGGAGCGGAAAGGGGTGATCGTCACCGGCTCCGCGGGCGGGGACGGCGGCGGCCCCCGCCGGCTACGTCGTCGATGCCCCGGACGAGATCGGAGTGATCGGACACACGCATGCGGGCGGGCTGCCTCCGGCTCCCGATCCCGCCGCGGAGGACCCGTCATGAGCTCGGGCGACGGCAAGGCGGTCGTCCGGGTCGAGGGCCTCCACAAGTCCTTCGGGGCTCTCGAGGTTCTGAAGGGCATCGACATGGAGGTGGACGAGGGAGAGGTGGTCGTCATCTTCGGCCGCTCCGGCTCGGGGAAATCGACGCTTGCTCCGCTGCATCAACTTCCTCGAGGAGCCGAGCGAAGGAACCATCGAGGTATCCGGCCTGCGGATCGAAGGCGGTCACCGGATCCATTCCAAGCGCGAGCAGATCAGGAAGCTCCGGACCCGTTGCGGGATGGTCTTCCAGCAGTTCAACCTCTTCCCGCACATGACGGCCCTCGGCAACGTGATGGAGGGGCCCGTCACCGTGAAGGGCGTCGAGGAGGACGCACGCCCGCGCCATCGCGATGAGAGATGCTGGCCAAGGTCGGGCTTTCTGACAAGGCGGAGGAGTACCCGATCAGGCTCTCGGGCGGCCAGCAGCAACGGGTCGCGATCGCACGGGCGCTCGCGATGGAGCCCGACGTGATGATGTTCGACGAGCCGACCTCCGCCCTGGACCCGGAGCTGATCGGCGAGGTCCTCGGCGTGATGAAGGCGCTCGCGGCGGAGATGCACATGACGATGATGGTCGTCACCCACGAGATGGGCTTCGCCCGCGAGGTCGCCAACCGGATGGCGTTCTTCCACGAGGGCAGGATCCTCGAAGAGGGGACGCCCGATCAGATCTTCAACGACACGCGCTCACCCGAGACCCGCAGTTCCTGAAGGCGGTCCTGTAGTCGCTACGCGACGGGCCGCGTCCTCCGATCCGCGGCGCTCGCGCCTTCCCCATACGCGAGCGCCCCTTCTCGGTGACGCGGCCCGTCACACTCGGTCTCCCCGGACCGCCACCTCGATCGGTCGGAACCGACCGGGGCTCGCGTCCCGTAGAGAACCGTGGCGGACTGTAAATGGGAGGTTGAGGGATGTCAACCCGAGGACGGGTCGACGAGACTCCCTGCGTCGCAGGACCGGATCGTATCCTTGCAGGTAGTGGGTTCGCAAGAAGAGTGACACGAACACGACCGGCGGCGACCGGATCTAGTGCGGCGCCTCGGTCTCGACAGTGCGTGGAGGTCCTGTCCGAAGTCTCGTGTTCGGGTCGAGACTTCGTCCCGGGTACCTTGGCGTGCGGAGGAAGAACCCACCGATGACCACGAGGTATCCGAGCCAGCCCGCCACCTCGATCCACGTCGGATCGGCGTTGTAGCCCGACCAGCCCTCGCAGGATCGCGCCCGCGCCCGTGTCGTCGGGGAGGCTGGAGGAGATGTCGAACGCATGCCCCTCGAGGAAGGGCAACCATCCGGCCTCCTGGAGCTCATGGAGGGAGTACGCGAACAGTCCCGCCGCGACCACGATGAGGATCAAGCCCGTCACGCGGAAGAAGGATCGGAGGTTCATCCGGATGCCGCCGCGGTAGAGCAGCACACCCAGGATCACCGCGAGTAAGAGACCCAGAACCGCGCCGGTCACCTGCGTCGCGGGTGCCACCTCGGTCCCCTCGACGGCGGTTCCCTTCGCGGCCGCGAACAGGAAGAGCGCGGTCTCGATGCCCTCCCGAAGGACGGCGAAGAACGCCAGACCGGCGAGGGCCAGGCCTCCGGCGACGAGCGCCGTGTCGACCTTGTCTTGCAGCTCCGATCTGATGCGCGCTCCCTGACGCCGCATCCAGAAGATCATCCACGTCAGCACGCCGACGGCGGCGAGGGTCACCAGCCCTTCGAAGATCTCCTCTGCCCTGCCCTCGAACTCGGCGCCGGCGACGAACACCCCGGTGCCCGACGGCCGCGCTCAGGACGAGGGCAAGGCCTGTGCCCCACCAGACGAGGCGAGAACGATCCGACGCGCCCAGCTGCTTCAGGTACGCGAGGATGATCGACACGATCAGTGCCGCCTCGATGCCCTCGCGGAGAGCGATCACGAATGACGCTCCCATGTCCTTCGTCCTCCCTCGTTCGCGGCGTCGCGATGGTGCGGGTGCTTGGTGCCTCGCTCGGCGGAATCCTAGTAACCGGGTCGGATTCGCGTCAATCTCGTTCGGTACCGAACCATCTGGGGGAGGCGCCATCGGGCGGCGGAGCATGACGACACGGTGCCGCGGGAGCACGTCCTAGAGCGCGGCTACGATAGGCGTCGTGGCGCCCCCCAGATCCGACGCAGCGTCCGATCCTCCCCCCCGGCTCTTCATCCTGGACGGCCATTCTCTCGCCTACCGGGCGTTCTTCGCCCTGCCTAGCACGCTGGCCACCACGACCGGCCAGGTGACCAACGCGGTCTACGGCTTCACCTCGATGCTGATCAAGCTCCTGGCGGAGGAGCGTCCGGACCTGATCGCCGTGGCGTTCGACGTGGGGAAGCCGGTGGCCCGACTGGCGATGGACGCCGATTACAAGGCGGGTCGCCGGGAGACGCCGGAGGACTTCAAGCCCCAGCTGGGCCTGATCCAGGAGGTGGTGGAGGCGCTCCGGATCCGGATGCTCCGGGTGCAGGACCACGAGGCCGACGACGCGATCGGCACCCTTGCCATCCAGGCGGCGGAGCTGGGGATCGAAGCGACGATCGTGACGGCCGACCGGGACTTCTTCCAGCTCGTCCGCCCCGGTATCCGGGTGCTGTTCAACCGCCGAGGCATCTCCGACATCGCACTGATGGACGAGGCGGCGGTCGAGGAACGATTCGGGGTGCCTCCGTCGAAGTACCTCGAGTACGTGGCCCTGAAGGGCGACACCTCGGACAACATCCCCGGCGTGCCGGGCGTCGGGGACAAGACCGCGGCGAAGCTCGTCCAGGAGTTCGGCTCGGTCGAGGATCTGCTCGCTCGCACGGATGAGCTGAAGGGGAAGCTGAGGGAGAACATCGAGGCGGCGGGCGAGCGACTCATCCTGAACAAGGACCTCGCTCGGATCGTCACCGACGTCCCGCTCGACGTCGAACCCCAGGATGCGGTGATGGGCGAGTGGGACGTCGAGGAGGTCCGTCGGCTGTTCGTCTCGCTCGAGTTCCGGAGCCTGTTCGACCGGCTGATGGAGCTCGCGAAGGAGGTGAAACCCAAGGTCGACGTCACCGAGCTCGACCTGCGACAGGTGTCGCCGGTCGAGCTCGCCGACCTGCTCGCGGAAGGTCCCGTCGGCGTCGCGATCCACGAGGAGGCCGACGTGTTGATCGGACTCGGGGTCTCGGCGGGTGGCGCTCAGGCCGCGTACGCCGCGCTCGACGGCCCGGGCCCGGTCGGCGAACGGCTCGCGGATCCCGCGACCCCGAAATGGACACACGACGCGAAAGCACTCGAGCGGGTCACCCTGCGAGCCGGCGCCCTGCTCGAGGGCGTGTCGTTCGACACGATGCTGGCCGGCTACCTGCTCGACCCGGGGACCGCCGACTACCCGCTCGCTTCGCTCTCCGAACGCCACCTGGGCACCGACCTCTTCGGCGCCGAGGACGAGGAGGGCGAGGGACAGCTCTTCACCGAGGATCCGTGGCGTCGCGTGGCCTCCGAGGCGGCTGCCGTGGCGCTCCTGGCACCGGTCCTCGAGGAACAGATCGACCGGCAGGGGCTGCGGCCCCTCCTCGAGGACGTGGAGCTGCCGCTCGCCTCCGTCCTCGCCAGGATGGAAGCCCGGGGCGTGCGGCTCGACGTGCCCTACCTCGAGGAGATGGGGGAGTCGGTCCGCGAACGGATGGCCACCCTCAAGGCCGAGGTGTTCCAACACGCCGGGCAGGAGTTCAACCTGAACTCGCCGCCACAGCTCCGGGCGATCCTCTACGACCAGATCGGGCTCCAACCGGGGAAGAAGACGCCCAAGGGCGAGCTCTCCACGGATGCGAGCGTCCTGGAGAAGCTCCGCGACGCCCACCCGATCGTCGACGCGCTCCTGTCGTGGCGTGAGCTCGACAAGCTGAACTCCACCTACCTCGAGGCGCTGCCGAAGCTGGTCGACCCGAAGGACGGACGCCTCCACACCTCGTTCAACCAGACCGTGGCCGCGACCGGACGGCTCTCGTCGTCCAATCCGAACCTGCAGAACATCCCGATCCGATCCGAGTTGGGACGACAGATCCGGCGCGCGTTCATCCCGGGTGCGGACGACCAGGTCCTGCTGGTGGCCGACTACTCGCAGATCGAGCTTCGGATCCTCGCGCATCTCTCGGGTGACACCGGGCTTCGGGAGGCGTTCGACTCCGGCCTCGACATCCACGCCGCGACCGCCGCGACGGTCTTCGACCTGCCGCCGGAGCACGTCGACGCCGAGATGCGGCGGCGAGCGAAAGCTGTGAACTACGGCCTCGCGTACGGGATGAACGCATGGGGTCTCGCGACCCGTCTGGGCATCACGGCCGACGAGGCCCAGGAGTTCATCGACGCCTACTTCGAGGGCTTCCCGGCGATCAAGGAGTACCTCCACCATCAGGTGGACCGGGCGACGGTCGAGGGGTTCACGGAGACCCTCCTGGGGCGCCGTCGGTACATCCCGGAGCTGCAGGCTGCGAACCCACGGATCCGCGACCTCGGTCGCCGGCAGGCCTTGAACGCCCCGATCCAGGGAAGTGCCTCGGACGTGTTCAAGGTCGGGATGATCGCCGTGGACCGAGCGCTCCGCGAACGCCCCGACCTGGACTGCCACATGCTGCTCACGGTGCACGACGAGCTGGTCTTCGAGGTGGCGAAGGACCGCGTCGAGGAGGCCGTCGACCTGATCCGGGAACGGATGGAGCACGCGGTCGAGCTCGACGTCGACCTCAGGGCCGATGTCGGTCTCGGTGCGAACTGGTCGGAGGCTGCTCCCGAGGGCCACTGAGCCTGACATGCGGAGCCGGCCGCATCGAGACATCTCGGTCGTCGTCGGCGTCTGCGCGATCGTCCTTGTCCTCGCCGGCGATGGGCAAGGCCTGCCGAGGGTTCTGGCACGACCCGCTGTCGTTCGTCTGCCACAGCGACATCCGTGCCCTCTACGACCTGCGCGGCATGGATCGAGATCTCTTCCCGTACGTCCACGGTGAGCTGATCGTCTCCACGCAAGACGGCCCGCCCCTTCGCTACGGGCTCCGCCCCGTCGACGGGGCCAACGAGTACCCGGTGCTGACCGGGATCCTGATGTGGCTGCCGTCCCTCGCCTCCTATAGCGCCGGACACCTACCTGCTCGCATCGATGGTGTTGCTCGCCCCGTTCGGGCTCGCGACGGCATGGTCGCTGGGTCGGCTCACCGGCCGGCGAGCTCTGCTCTTCTCCGCCTCGCCGATGCTGCTGCTCTACGCCTTCCACAACTGGGATCTCGCGGTCGTGGCCTCCTCGGTGGCGGGGTTCTGGTGCTGGTGGCGCGGAAGACCGGTCGCCGCCGCCGCCTGTTTCGGCGTCGGAGGCGCGCTTGAAGCTCTACCCCCTGCTCTTCCTCCTCCCGCTGGTGCTCGATCGACTCCACGCGGGCGATCGGCGCGGCGGCGGTCCGCGCGGGCGCGACGGGCGTCGGGACGTTCGCGCTGATCAACCTCCCGCTCCTCGTTCTGAGCCCTGCCGGCTGGGCGGTCGCCTACCGGTTCCAGGCGCTCAGGAGCCCCAACTACGACAGCCTGTGGGGTGTGCTCGACACGTCCTTCGAACTGGGCCAAGGGGCGGTCACGACGCTGTCGACACTCGCGGTGATCGTCGTCCTCGCGGCCGTGACGTGGGACACGGAGCGCCGCGCGCGCCGGGAGGATCGGTATCCGTTCCTCCCGGCGTGCGCGGCGCTCCTCGCCGGGCTTCCTGCTCGTGAGCAAGGTGCACTCCCCGCAGTACGCGCTCTGGCTCGTCCCGCTGTTCGTCCTCGTGCGGATCCGCGTCGGCTGGTACGCCCGTTCGTGGCGGGCAACGTGACCATGTACCTCGCGATCTTCGCCGTCTCCGTCTGGAACGCGCACGCGCGAGACGTGCTGGTGACCTGGTCGGTGTGGGCCAGGACCGCGACGTTCCCCTCCTCGTGATCGCGTTCCTGCGCGCGCCGGCGGCCGTTCCGGTCCCGTCGGAGCGGATTCGGCCGTCGCCGGGGCCGTCGCCGGGAAGGACCCGCACGCCGATTGACGGCGTTTGCGCTGGTCACCTACCCTTCCTGCGGTTCGCGGGTCGCTCGCGCCCCGCGTCGCAAATCCAAACCCGCGATGCGGTGAGCCCCGCTTGCCAGAAGGAGACCCACCGCCATGAGTGACATCGAGACCACGACCGAGGAAACGCCCGAGAAGGCCGAGCCGGTCGACAGCACCGCCGAGGCCGCCGAGACGAACGCCGCCGCCGGATGACCCCGCTCGAAACCGCCTCTCCCGAGCCGCAGGAACCCGCAGTCGCGAGACGGCCGAGACGACGGGTCCGGAGCACCAGAGCCGCCGGCGGTCACCGCCGCGGAGGCCGCCCCCGTCGTCGCCACCCCCGAGCCCGCCGGCGAGGACTACACGCCCGAGGAGCTCGTGCAGGCGATGGAGGCCTCGCTGCGCGACTTCAAGGACGGCGACATCATGGAAGGCGTCGTCGTGAAGATCGACCGCGACGAGATCCTCCTCGACATCGGCTACAAGTCCGAGGGCGTGATCCCCTCCAAGGAGCTCTCGATCCGCCACGACGTCGACCCCAACGAGGTCGTGAAGGTCGGGGACCGGATCGAGGCGCTCGTCCTGCAGAAGGAGGACAAGGAGGGCCGCCTGATCCTGTCGAAGAAGCGCGCGCAGTACGAGCGCGCCTGGGGACGGATCGAGGAGACGATGGCCGCCGGCAACACGATCAAGGGGCCCGTGATCGAGGTCGTCAAGGGGGGCCTGATCCTCGACATCGGTCTCCGAGGTTTCCTGCCCGCCTCGCTCGTCGACCTGCGGCGCGTCCGCGACCTCCAGCCTTACATCGGTACGGAGCTCGAGGCGAAGATCATCGAGCTCGACCGGAACCGGAACAACGTCGTGCTCTCTCGCCGAGCGTTCCTCGAGGAATCGCAATCCGAGGGCCGGAAGAAGTTCCTCGAGAACCTGCAGAAGAGCGAGCGTCGCAAGGGCACGGTCTCCTCGATCGTGAACTTCGGGGCGTTCGTCGATCTCGGCGGGGTGGACGGGCTCGTGCACGTGTCCGAGCTTTCGTGGAAGCACGTGGATCACCCGAGCGAGGTCGTCACCGTCGGGCAGGAGGTGGAGGTCGAGGTCCTCGACGTCGACCTCGAGCGTGAGCGAGTCTCCCTGTCGCTGAAGGCGACCCAGGAAGACCCGTGGAAGGAGTTCGAGCGGAAGTACAAGGCCGGCGAGGTGATCCCCGGCCAGGTGACGAAGCTCGTTCCGTTCGGGGCGTTCGTGCGCGTGTCGCAAGGGATCGAAGGTCTGGTGCACATCTCGGAGCTCTCCCACGAGCACATCGACACACCGGAGTCCGTGCTGTCGGTCGGCGACGAAGTGCAGGTGAAGGTCGTCGACGTCGATGTGTCCCGTCGTCGCGTGAGCCTGTCGATGCGACAGGTGACACCGGCTCCGGCCAAGACGACGGAGATCGAGGTGGAGCCCGAGGCCGAGCGCGAACCGGCGGAGGCGCTGGTCACGACGGTCCAGGTACCGCAGGCGGTCCTGGACGCCGTCGCCGAGGCAGATGCGACGCAGACCGAGGCCCCGCCGGCGGAGGTGCCGGAGTCAGCGGAGACCCAGGCCCGGCCGGAGGAAGCTCCGGCAGCCGAGACGGCCGTCGTCGAGGAGACGCCGGCGGTGGAGGAGGCGCCGACCCCCGAGCCACCCGCGGAGCCCGAGGCACCGGAGAAACCGGAGACACCTGCCGAGGACGCACCGAAGGAGCCCGCCACCGACGAGGAGGTCTCGTTGGAGGCGATCCTGGAGGACCTCAAGCGCCGTGAGGGCCGAGCCGAGTAGGGCTGGGTCGTGCTCCTCGTCGGACTGACCGGCGGCATCGGCTCCGGGAAGTCGACCGTCGCACGGCTGCTCGAGCGACGCGGCGCCACCGTTATCGACGCCGACCACCTCGCCCGGGAAGCGGTGGCGAAGGGCACGCCCGGCTTCGAGCGCGTCGTCGAGGCGTTCGGGGGGGACGTCGTCACGCCGGAGGGCGACCTGGACCGGTCGGCTCTGGCAGCCCGGATCTTCTCCGATCCCGCGCAGAAGGCCGCCCTGGAAGCGATCGTCCACCCCGAGGTCGCTCGCCGGTTCAGCGATCAGGTCGACACCTTGCGTGACACGGACCGGATCGTCGTCTACGTCACGCCGCTGCTCGTGGAGCTCGGCCTCGCGCCCGCCTTCGACGTGGTGGTGGTCGTCACGGCGTCCCCGCATCTGCGGGTCTCGCGCGTCGCATCGGACCGGGGCCTCACGCCCGACGAGGTGCGCGGCCGGCTCGCCGTGCAGGCGACGGACGAGCAACGCGCCGAGGTCGCAGGCGTGCTGATCGACAACGACGGCTCCCTGGCCGATCTCGAGCCGCAGGTCGACCGCCTCTGGAACGACCTCCTGGCCCGCGCCGGCGCCTGAGGCCACGGCTATCCTCTGGGTGTGCGGTTCCGCGCGGTCTTCTTCGACGTCGGGGAGACGCTCGTGCACGTGGATCCGTCCTTCGTCGAGCTGTTCGTATCGGTGCTCGCCGGCGCGGGCCACGAGCGGGCGGAGGAGGAGGTTCGCGAGGCCTCGGCCCACGTGTACGCGCGGTTCTCCGAGGCCTCTCGCGACGGATCGATGTGGACGACGTCGCCGGAGCGGTCCCGCGAGTTCTGGACGTCGGTGTACGACAGGATGCTCCGGGAGCTTGAGGTCTCCGATGACGACGGCCTCGCGACCACCCTCCATCGAGAGTTCACGCGCATGGAGAACTACGTCCTGTTCGACGACGTCCACCCGACGATCGACGCCCTGCGAGCGCAGGGGCTCCTCCTCGGCATCGTGTCGAACTTCGAGGCGTGGCTGGAGGAGTGGTTCGGGATCCACGAGCTGGTCGAGACCTTCCCGATCCGCGTGATCTCCGGGATCGAGGGGATCGAGAAGCCGGATCGACGGATCTTCCGGCTCGCCTTGGAGCGCGCGGGCGTGGGGGCGACCGAATCGGCCTACGTCGGCGACAATCCGGAGTTCGATGTCGATCCGCCCGCCGCCCTCGGGATTTTCCCGGTGCTCGTCGACCGCCGTGACCGCTTCCCCGACCACGCCGGCGCCCGTGTGCGGGATCTCCGCGACCTGCCGGCGATCCTGGAGGCTGGATGACGCTGGACCGGCTCTTCACGATCGAGGAGGCGAACGAGGAGCTCGAGGAGCTCCGCGTTCGGCTGCCGCGCCTCCGCGAGGCGCGGCAGCGGCTGATCGACACGAGCGAGCGGATCACGTCGGCCGTCGAGGTCGACGGTGGAGGCGTCGAGGGGAGCGACTGGTTCCGGGCTCAGGAGGCGCTGAAGGCTGAGCTCGTCTGGCTCGCCGATCACGGCATCCTGCTTCGGGACCCCGAGACGGGCCTGATCGACTTCCCCGCCGAACGGGATGGGGGGCGCGTGCTCCTCTGCTGGCGGCTGGGGGAGGACGAGGTCGCCTGGTACCACGACGAGCAGACCGGATTCTCCGGCCGGAAACCGCTCTGACTCGTCGCCGGTAGGCTGCTCCGGTGACCGAGCGCGTGATCGTCATCGAGGGATTGCGCAAGGCCTACGGCGAGGTCGAGGCCGTCCGCGGCATCGATCTCCACGTCGACCACGGGGAGGTCTTCGCGCTCCTCGGACCGAACGGGGCCGGCAAGACCACCACGACCGAGATCCTGGAGGGTTACCGACCGAGGGACGGCGGCGAGGTGTCGGTCCTCGGCCACGATCCCGCACGCGGGGATCGGGAGCTGAAGCGGCGCGGCCGGCGATACGTGCTCTCGCGCGCGTATGACGTCAGCGCAACCGCGGTCCCAGTGGACGAGGGGCGCGCACTCGTGAGGCTCGAAGCAGACCTGTCGAACCTTCGAACGGGCCGGCTCGCTGGCGCCGGAGCGTCGACCGCCGTTGGACTCGCGGCGGGCGGAACCCTCCTCGCACTCGGATTCTTCCCCTCGCTGCCATCGCGCCCGTGCTCGTGGGCAGCGTCGCGGGCTATGGCGTGGCGCGCAGCCATCGCGGCGTCGCCGCGCGCGCTCAGCTCGCGCTCGAGCAGGTGCTCGATCGTCTCGAATCGCGGCAACCTCCGCAGCCACGCCCGATCGGGACGGCGATCGAAGCGCTCGTGGACCGCGCGACGAGAGGCCTGCTTCGTCCGTAGGGTCCGGCCACGCGCTGGCCCATACTCGACCGCCCCAATAGCTTCATCCGCAATCCGCCATCCGCCATCCGCAATCTCACGATTCTCCGTACATGGCATCGATCTCTACCGTCGGCGTCCTCGGCGCCGGGCTCATGGGCAGCGGCATTGCGCAGGTCGCCGCTCAGGCCGGCTTCACCACCAAGGTTCGCGAGGTCTCCGACCCCCTTTGTCAGCGCGGGCGCGCCGGGATCGAGAAGTCGCTGGCGAAGGTCGTCGAGCGAGGAAAAGTGACAGCCGAACAACGCGACCAGACGCTCGGCCGACTCACCTTCACGACGACCGTTGCCGACCTTCGCGATTGCGACATCGTCATCGAGGCCGTGGTGGAGGACCTCGACGTCAAGAACGCGCTGCTGGAAGGAGCTCGACGCTCTCTGCCCGCCCCACACGATCTTCGCTTCCAATACGTCGAGCCTCACCATCGCCGCGATGGCCGCGGCCACCACGCGACCCGATCGCATGGTCGGCTTGCACTTCTTCAATCCCGTGCCGGTGATGAAGCTGGTCGAGGTCGTTCGGACCGTCACGACCAGCGTTGCTACGTTCGAGACCGCCTACGCGTTCGCACAAAAGCTCGGGAAGGAACCCATCCGCGCCAAGGACAACTCCGGTTTCGTCGTCAATCTCCTGCTCGTCCCCTATCTGCTCGATGCCATCACCCAGCTGGAGCGCGGTGTCGCCTCGGTCGAGGACATCGACCGCGGAATGCAGCTCGGCACCGGGTATCCGATGGGACCGTTCACGCTGCTGGATTTCGTCGGCCTCGATACGACCTACAAGATCGCCGAGATCATGTTCGACGAGTACCGCGAGACTCGTTATGCGCCACCGCCGCTCCTCAAGCGCATGGTTCTCGCCGGCATGTACGGCCGGAAATCGGGTAAGGGCTTCTATGATTACGCAGTCGACCCGCCACGCGTGAACGACCTCGGCCTATGACGTCAATTCCTCTTCCCGCGGCGACGAACAAGCCGCCGTACCTCGCCGCGGCGATCGCATCGGTCGCGGTGCTGGTCCTCTACGTGCTCACACTCGCGCCCACGACCGCCATGTGGGACACGAGCGAGTACATCGCGGCGGCCTATCGAATGAGCCTTCCCCATCCACCGGGGAATCCGCTGTTCATCCTCGTCGGTCGCGTCTTCACGCTCCTGCCGATCGCGCCGACCATCGCCGAGCGAGTGAACCTGCTCGCCGCGATCACGAGCGCGCTCGCGGCCGGCCTCTGGTTCCTCGTCACCGAGCGCATTCTCCGAAGCTGGGTCGCAGAGCGGTGGCAGCGCTTCGTCGGCGCGGGAGTCGGCGACGCTCCTGGGCGCGACCGCGTTCACCGTCTGGAACCAGTCGGTCGTGAACGAGAAGGTGTACACGATCTCGCTGCTCGGCCTGGCGTTGATCTCCTGGCTGACGCTCCGATGGATGGACTCGGTTTACGGATTCCGCGCCGATCGACTCCTCATCCTCATCGCGTACCTTCTCGGCCTGGGCTACGCCAATCACATGGCGGGATTCCTTGCCGCGCCTGCGGTGGCCGCCGCCGTCCTCGTGAGACGGCCCGCGACGCTATTCCGATGGAAGCTGATACTCATCGCGCTCGCGGCACTCCTGTTCGGCATGACGCCGTTTGCGACGCAGCCCATCCGGTCTGCCTATCACCCGCCGCTGAACACGGGCGAGCCGACGGGATGTCTCGAGCGGCTGGAGGCGTCGTGCCTCTTCAGCGGCGAGACCGTCGACCGCTTCCTCCCGAACTTCAATCGGGACCAGTACCAGAAGCCGCCGCTCAGCGAGCGGCAGGCGCCGATCACCGCCCAGATCGGCATGTGGTGGGAGTACTTCAAGTGGCAGTGGCTTCGCGACGCCGACCGCGACAGCGCACGTCTTCAGCGAATGCTCGCCGTGATCTTCCTCGCGCTTGGGCTCTACGGCGGCTGGGTCCACTGGAGGCGTGACCGAGCAACCTTCTGGTATTTCGGCCCGCTCATGTTGACGGTGACGTTGGTGCTCATCTACTACATGAACTTCAAGCTCGGGTGGACCCAGGGGAACGACTCGGCGTCGACGACTTCACGAGACGAGAGGTGCGCGACCGAGACTACTTCTACCTGTGGAGCTTCTCGGCGTGGGGCATCTGGGCTGGACTCGGGCTCGTCGCGGTGTGGCGCGAGCTCGCCGAGGGGATCGAGTCGTTCGTTGGCGGCGCCAACACGCGGGCGCGACGAGCGCTGCTGGCGGCGTCGCCCGTCCTCCTGCTCGCCTTCATCCCGCTGGTCGGCAACCGCAGCAATGCGTCGCGCCGCGGCGAGACGTTCACGCGCGAGTGGGCGCGGGATCTCCTGAACTCGGTGGAGCCCTACGGCGTCATCATCACCAACGGCGACAACGACACCTTCCCGCTGTGGTACGCACAGGACGTCGAGGGGATTCGTCAGGACGTCACCGTCGCCGTGACATCGCTGCTCAATACCGACTGGTACGTCCGGCAGATCCTTCGCCGCCCGCTGTATGACTATGATGAAAGCGCCGGCCCTGCCCTCTACCGCGGGATGGCGCCGCGAAAGCCGGGTGCTCCACTCTCGCTGACGATCGCCGAGGCGGATCAGATCCCGCCCTACGTCCAGGTGCGGGAACCGCAGATCTTCCGGAAGGACAGCCTCGTCGCTCGCATCGAGCCCGGGTATCTCACCCGCGACCAGCTGATGATCCTGCGCTTCATTCGCGATTCCTTTCCGGATCGTCCGCTCTATCTCGCGACGCCGGTCATCGCCGGCCCACTGGGACTTTCGCCGTACGTCGTCGCGCACGGCCTCGCCTACAAGGTGCTGCCCCGCCCGGTGAAGCCCGAGGATGGATACCTGCGCTCACCCATGGGATGGATGGATCTCACCCGCACGCGCACCCTCTGGGACACGGTCTATCGCGCGCAGAACGCGGCGATCTCTCGAGGGAAGTGGGTCGATCGTGCCTCGTCCAACATGCCGATGGCGTATCTCCTCACCGGAGCGTACCTCGCCGAGGGTCTCTATCGTAGCGGCGATACCACCAAGGCGACCGCGGTGATGGACACGGTGATGGCGATCGCGAGAGCGACGGATCTCGAATCCTTGTTCAGACCCGTGCAGTAAGGAGGAGTGACCGGAGTGCGGAGTCGCTGGCAGCTCATCCGCAGTCCGCAATCGCCGTCCATGGCCCCTCCCATCCGGGGACTCTATCGCGACGACCTTCTCGCGAGAGCGATATACGCGGAAGGCGCCGGGATCGCGCGCGCACTGCCCAATGGCGTCGCCGTCCCCGTAAATGCGGATGACGTATCGCATCTCGTGCGGTGGGCAGGCGATCGCCGAGCGACGCTGATCGCGCGAGGATCGGGGAGCGGAATGGCTGGAGGCGCCGTCGGACGTGGCGTCATCGTCGATCTCAGCCATCTCAACGCCATCGGCGACATCGACACTCATCACCGGCGCGTGTGGGCAGGAGCGGGGGCTCTTCGCGGCGCGGTCGATTCCGCGGCGCGTGCGCACGGACTCCGCTTCCCTGTCGACCCATCGAGTGGCGCCTTTTGCACGGTCGGCGGAATGGCAGCGACGAACGCGGCGGGCGCTCGGACGCTGCGATACGGCGCGACACGCGACTGGGTAACGGCCGCCGAGTGCGTTTTCTCCGATGGGACACGAGCTGTTCTTCGGCGCGCTGAGCATCCGCCATCACCGCCGGCTGCTGTCGAGCGATTCCTCTCGACGGTCGCTCCGCTCGCGCGGCGCGCCTCGCCGCTGTTCTTGAAGCACCGTGGAGTGCGGAAGGAGTCGTCGGGCTACGCGCTCGCCGAGTTCCTCGATTCCGGTGACGTGCTCGATGTACTCCTCGGCTCCGAGGGTTCGCTCTGCGTCATCACGGCGCTCGAGCTCGCTCTCGATCCGATTCCCGAAGCCACCGCGAGCGTGCTCGCGGCGTTCCCATCGCTGGAGGCCGCGATGGAGGGCGCTCGCGCGAGCCGCGAAGGGGGCGCAAGCGCTTCAGAGCTTCTCGATCGCACGTTCCTCGATGTGGCGGCGCTCGGCGGCGCCCGACTGGTTCCAGAGGAGACGGAATCCGCGTTGCTCGTGGAGGTGGAGGTGATGAATCCGGCCGAGGCGACTCAGCGTGCTCGAGCGATCGCCGATGCCTGCGCCGCTGCGGGCGCGAGCGTCGTGCACGTTGCCCTGGACGAGGCGACCGAGCGAGAGCTGTGGGCGCTGCGACACGCGGCGAGCCCGATCCTTTCCCGCCTCGATCCCAATCTCAAATCGATGCAGTTCATCGAGGACGGCGCCGTTCCACCGGAGCAGTTGCCGGCGTACGTCGATGGCGTTCGCTCGGCTCTGGTGTCGCGCGACATTCGCGGTGTGATATTTGGCCATGCCGGCGACGCACACGTTCACGTGAACCCACTGATCGACGTGCGCGTGCCGGAATGGCGCGATCAGGTCGAGAGCCTCCTGGACGAGATCACCTCACTGATCGCGTCGCTGCGTGGGACGCTCGCCGGTGAGCACGGGGATGGCCGACTCCGCACGCCACTCGCCGAGAGAGCGTGGAGTGGCGAAGCGATCGAGCTCTTCGCCGCCGTGAAGCGAGCGTTCGACCCGGCGGGCATCTTCAATCCGGGAGTGAAGGTGCCGATCGAGGGTCAGCGCGCCATCGAAGAGGTGAAGTACGATCCCTCGATCACTCCCCTTCCCGATCACGCGCGCCGCGCCCTCGATGCCATCGAACGAGAGCGCGGCTACGCGCGCTTCCGATTGTCGCTGGTGTGAGTGTAGCTTCACCCGCGACCTCGATCCCTCGATCCCTCGAACCCGCGACCCCCTTTTGCTTTTTCTCGAGCCCCGACTCACGCTCATCGCTCGCCCCGATTTCGCCGAGCCAGCTCACCTGCCCGTCGAGTGGCTTGGCGACGCGAGCGCAGGGGAGCGACTCGCCGAGTTCGCCGGCCGGCTCTGCTACATGAGCCAGCGAAATCCGGCGCGGCGCTCCACGCAGGATTATCTCGAGAACATCAAGCGGCAGGGGCACGGCAGCGTCCTCGAGCACGCGAACTACTCGATCCTTCTCGAAGGGGTAAGTCGCTCGCTCACTCACGAGCTCGTGCGCCACCGCGCCGGGTTCGCCTACTCGCAGCTCTCCCAGCGGTACGTCGACGAGTCGGAGGCGCACTTCGTCGTCCCGCCGGCGATCATCGGTGACGAGGCACTCGAGTCGGCGTGGAGCCGGCAGGTGAATGAGGCGCAGCGCGCGTACGTGGAGACGGTCGATCGACTCATGGAGCGATACGGCTGGGTGGCGGACAAGGTCCATCGGCGGAAAATGGCGCGCGAGGCAGCTCGGAGTCTTTTGCCGAACGCCACCGAGACGAAAATCGTCGTGACGGGGAACGCTCGCGCCTGGCGGACGATGCTGGAGCTCCGAGCGGGCGAGGGCGCCGAGCTCGAGATCCGCCGCTGCGCCGTCGCCTTGATTCGTCTCCTGCAGAAGGAGGCGCCCGCCTTCTTCTCGGACTTCGAGATCTACGACGCCGAGGATCGGCGCGAGGCGGCGAAGGTGAGGTTTCATAAAGTCTGAAGGGGAGAACGAGGACCGAGGACCGAGGAAGCGCAAAAAAATTCTCCACCGTGCTTCCTCGGTCCTCTTTCCTCGTTCTTCCAGAAATTTTTTTTCGATCTCTCCCAAAAAATCATTGCATCGCCTTCCCACAGATTTTATCTTGCGCGCCATCCAATTGGCATCGCGTTTGCTTTTCCTCACGCGCGTGAGCTAGCGCACGAAGTCGCGAGTTGGTCGAACGGAAGCCCGTAGTCGCCGCACGATGAGGCGATCGTTCCAGCGAAGGAACACGAGCAGGCCCGGACCGGATGACGCGAATCGGATTCGCCTACAATCTGAAGCCAGACCCGAGCGCACCACTCTCGATCGAGGATGCGACAGCGTCGCGTCCCGAGGACGACCCTCCCAGTAGTCGCCGGGACATCGCGTCCCGGACCTCCAGCTCCCTCGCGGTGGACGAGCGCCGTGCGGGCGAGATGACCGACCCCCATTCCGCGAGCACGCTCGAGACCCTCGAGCTCGCCGCGGATGACGAATACGCCGAGTGGGACAGCGAGGAGACGATCGCGGCGGTCGAGCGAGCGCTCTCGGACTGTGGCCAGGTGATTCGGCTCGAGGCGAACGAGGATTTTCCCGAGCGGCTGAGAAAAGAGCGGCCCGACATCGTCTTCAACATCGCCGAGGGGCTGCGGGGCGTGAATCGCGAGGCGCACGTGCCCGCGATCTGCGAGTTTTTTGGAATCCCGTACTCGGGGAGCGATCCGTTCTCGCTCTCGCTCTGCCTGGACAAGGCGCGCACGAAGGAATGGCTCTCCTATCACGGAGTTCGGACGGCTCCCTTCGTTCTGCTGCGTGACGCTACCGATCTGGAGTCGTTTCTCGGCGGGACGAGATCGCGGAATGGCCACGGGAATGGGTCCTCGTTCCCCGGTCCTCGGTCCTCGATGTTTGTGAAGCCAGTCCACGAAGGCAGCTCGAAGGGAATCACGGAGAAAAATTTCTGCCGGACCCCGGATGAGCTGAGAGCGCAGGTGCTCTTCCTCCTCGAGAGGTATCGCGCAGCCGGTGCTGGTCGAAGCGTATCTGCCTGGCGCCGAGTTCACCTGCGCTATTCTCGGCAATGGGGACCGCGCACGAGTGCTTCCGATCGTCGGGATCAATTTCGCCGCGCTCCCGGCCGGGGCTGTGCCGGTGTACGGCTTTGAAGCGAAGTGGCTCTGGGACAGACCGGAGAATCCACTCGACATGTTCGAATGTCCTGCCCGGATCGACGAGGCGCTGAGGAGCGAGATCGAGCGAGTCGCTCTCCGCGCCTATCACGTGCTCGGCTGTCGGGACTGGTCGCGGATCGATGTGCGGCTGGACGCGGCGGGTGAGCCGAACGTGGTGGAAGTGAATCCGCTTCCGGGGATTCTGCCGAATCCAGAGGACAACTCGTGCTTTCCGAAGGCGGCGCGCGTGGCGGGTCTCAGCTACGACGGCCTGATTCAGTCTTGCCTGCGGGCGGCGGCGGGAAGAGAAGGTGTAGCGCTGAAGACTGCGGAAAGCGGATCGCGGATTAGCCGCAGGATCATCCGCAAACCGTCCTGCCCCGAGGGCACCCGCGCAGTCCGCAATCGAAAGGAGGCACGCTCATGAAGATTGCTCTGTTATTCGATGGGATGTCGGCGCTGGGCCAGGCGGCCTGATCTCCTCATCCTCGAGACGGTCGAAGCGATCGAGAAGTCGCTCGTCGAGGAGGGGAATCAGGTCGTGCGCGTCCCGGTCGCCCTCGACGGTCGCTGGATCGAGCGGATGCGTCGCGGCAAGTTCGACCTCGCCTTCAACCTCTGCGAGGGCATCGACGGCATCGCGGCGCTACGAGCCCGCCGTCATCTCCGTGCTCGAGCTGCTCGGCATTCCTTATACAGGGAGCTCGAGCTGGACGACTGCCTTCTGCCTGCGCAAGCACGTCGTCAACGCGCTCCTCGAGCGCGCCGAGCTTCCGGTGCCGCGATGGGCGGTCGTCGCGCCCGGGTCCACGCTGCCGACCGTCGGTTTCCCGGCGATCTGCAAGCCCGCCGCGGAGGACGCGTCGCTCGGCATCGAGCAGCGGTCGGTCGTGCGGAACATGCGCAGCGCTCGCGGCCCGCGTGGACGCGATGCACGAGCGGTGGGACGAGGTCCTCGTCCAGCGCTTCATCGACGGCCGCGAGGTCAACGTCGGCATCGTCGATGCGATAGGTTCTGCCGGTCGCCGAGATCGATTTCGACGCGATGCCAAAGGGGAAATGGCGCATCGTGTCCTATCGGTCGAAGTGGGACACCGGCAGCGACGAGGACCTCGGCGCTGCTGCCCGTGCTGTCCGGCCAAGATCTCGCCGAGAGCTGACCGCGGAGCTGCAAGCGGTTGGCGCTCGACGCGTGGAAGGCGGTGGGCGGCGAGGGCTACGGCCGCGTCGACATGCGCATCGACTCGCAGGGTCGTCCGTGGATTCTCGAGGTGAACGCGAATCCCGACATCGCACCCGACGCCGGGCTTGCGCGCGATGGCGCGGGTCGCCGGCATGGATTATCCCGGCGCTTGTCTCCGCGGTCTGCGAGGCGGGTGCCCGACGTCAGCGCCAGCTCGAGCAGAATCGCTGGGCGCTCTCGGCGCGACTCTCCGGTGTGGTGGTCCCGACCGACCCCGCGGCGCTGGAGCTGTTCGCAGCGGGAGTGCGCTGATGGTGCTCGTCACGCGCGCCACGGATGGCGCGATCGAGTCGGAGCCTCCGAGTGAGCGATTCGCGCCGCGGCGACGATCCGACGGTGGCAGAGAGCTGATCGATTCCCGGGGAACCGGGATCGTGCTCGGCGAGATCTCTGCCGCCGATCGTCCGAGAATCGCCGAGATTCTGCGCGGCTCGAAGGTTTTCAGCGCGGCAGAAGTCGCCGTCGCGCTGGAGCTGTTCGACGAAACTCTGGAAGAACGAGGATCGAGGAACGAGGAAGCGGTCGTCCGGCATCGACGCTCGATGCCGGAGGCGCCACTTCCTCGTTCCTCGTTCCTCGTTCCGGACTATCTCTTCCTCGGCGCCTTCACCCCGGAAGAGGAGCTGGTCGGATACGCCTGCTACGGGTCCGACGCCGGCCACCGATCGCACCTGGGATCTCTATTGGATCGCTGTCGATCCGGCACTCCAGGGCGCCGGCAGCGGAACCATCCTCCTCGAACGAGGTCGAGCGAAGGCTCGTGGGACTGCACGCCCGGATGTTGGTCGTCGAAACATTGTCCCGATCCGACTACGCCGCGACGCGCGCGTTCTACGAGCGGCGCGGCTACGACGAGACCGCACGCGTGCGCGACTTCTACGCGCCCGGCGACGATCGGATCATCTTCCACGAAACGGTTCGCAGCGCCACTCGCCGATAGGCGCGGGAGCAGAGTCACGATGAGTGAATGGCAGAAAATCCTGCGAGAGGAGAGCATTGCGACAGTCTCGACAAGCTGGCGGAGCAAGTTCGGCCGCGACGTGATCGACGTCGAGGCGCTGCAGCCGGCGTTCGACAACTTCCAGATGCGCATCACGCCGGCGGCGCTCGAGCAGATCAAGGAAGTCGGCGATCCGATGTGGCAGCAGTACGTGCCGACGGTCGAGGAGCTCGACATCGTCGACGGGGTCATCGACTCGCTCGACGAGGACGGCGACTCGCCGGTGCCGAACATCACGCACCGCTATCCGGACCGCGTGCTCTTCCTGGTGAGCCCGGTCTGCGCCAGCTATTGCCGGTTCTGCACGCGGCGCCGCAAGGTCGGCGATCCGGAGAAGATCCCGCTCAACCAGTACGACTCGGCGTTCGAGTACATCGCGCGAGCACCCCGAGATCCGCGACGTCATCCTGTCGGGCGGCGATCCGATGATGCTGTGCGACCGCCGGCTGGAGTATCATCTTCCAGAAGCTGCGCGCGATCCCGCACGTCGAGATCATCCGCATCGGCAGCCGGATCACCTCGCACCTGCCGGAGCGCATCACGCCCGAGTTCTGCGAGATGGTGAAGAAGTACCATCCCATCTACATGAACACGCACTTCAACCACCCGATCGAGCTGACGCCGGCCGCGGTCGCCGCGCTCGGCCGGCTGGCGGACGCGGGCGTCCCGCTCGGCTGCCAGACGGTGCTGCTGCGAGGGCGTGAACGACGACCCGGCGATCATGAAGGAGCTGATGCAGAAGCTCCTGAAGGCGCGGGTGCGGCCCGTACTACATCTACATGGCCGATCAGGTCGCGGGCGGCGAGCACTTCCGCACGACGGTGCAGAAGGGGCTCGAGATCATCCAGGCGCTGCGCGGCTGGACGTCCGGGCTCGCGGTCCCGCACTTCGTGATCGACGCGCCGGGCGGCGGCGGCAAGGTGCCGCTGCTGCCCGAGTACGTGGAGGAGATCAACGACGACGAGGTGGTCTTCCGGAACTACGCCGGCGAGCGGTACGTGTACAAGCAGCCGCGGATTCCGGTGCCGGTCGATGGATGCGGCGCGGCGGCGGAGGCGGCGCCGGACATCGTGCCGATTCAGATCGGGAAGAAGCCAAAGCGATCGAAGCGGCCTGCGGCGAAGCGGTCGGCGCGAGCAGGGTGAATGTGAAGCGGGGCGCTCTCTCGAGCGCCCCGCTTCTCGATCAGGGCGTCGCGCGAGCGTCCGTGTAGTTCGGTCCCGCTGGTGCCGTTACCCAGAAGTAGTACGTAGCGGGCGTAGTCGGGAGGATCCAGAAGTACGCAGTCTCCCCCGCGCGCCGGTAGCCCGGAGCCGGAAGCAGCGTTCCTCCAGATCCTTGCTGGAACTCGCCGGTGACTCGAACGCTGCAGCCTGAGGACGGGCCGCCTTGTCTGTCGGCACACGAAACGACCACCGGCGATTCGACGCGCGTCCCCGCCCGCGCTGACAGCGAACCGGGGCCGGGAGTGGGCGCCCCAGACACGTTCGCGCCGGATGTCTGGACAACGATATACAACGTTGCAACTGCGCCGGCAGCGCTGATCGTCGCCGTCTGCACACCCGGATCGTCCGAGTACCGCACGCTGGCAGTCGACCGGCCCTCCGAATTGGTCGTGGTAGTTATTGGCGGTCCAAAATGGCTCCAGGTCACTGTCACCCCTGACATGGGCAAGCCCGCGGCATCCACGAGGCGAACCGTGACCGGCGCCAACAAGAGACTCCCCCCGCCAAGGGGAGACGTCCTGCCTAACGGCTGATTCTCAATGAACAGGCTCGGCGAGCTCGAGGCGACCACGTTTGCATCAAACGTGGTGGATCCTCCGGAAGCGGTCGCCGTTACGGTCGCGGCACCGGGTGCACCAGGAATCCACCTCGTCCCGGCGGTGAAGCCCAGGCTGTCGGTCACAAGGAACGGACGCTCGACGTAGCCGCCACTGGTGGTGATCGCGAAGCGAACGGTGTCGCCGTAGACGCCATTACCGTGTACGTCCTCCACCCGCGCGCGAATCTCGATAGGCATTGGCTGCCCCACGACGCCGTTCTGATTGTCCCCGGTGACCGCCACGACGCGTGCGGGAGCCAAAGCGCGCGTCCAGATGAGATATCGGCCCGGCGTCGCGCCCGCGACTCTGGCCTCGACGAAGTTGCTACCCGCAGCAATCCCGGGTGTGAAGACCGTTGAGGCCAGACCGGACGCATCAGTCGTCGACGTCGAAGTGCTGAAGTCGCCAGAGCCCCCGGTGAGAACCCAGTCGACCGTGGCGTTCGCGATCGGAACGCCGTTCGCGTCGCGCACCGCTGCGGTCAGCGTCTCCGGCTGCCCGATGACTCCCACACGATCGCGGAAGTTGCCGGGATCGACTGTCGCTGCCGACAGTCCGGTCACCGTCGCCGCGAACGTCACGTTGAGCGAGCCGTTGGCCGCCCGAACCTGATTGGCGCCCGTGCCGCCGATCGTCCAGCTCGTGCTGGCGAGACCATCGGCATTGGTTAGCGCGCTCGTGGGCGAGACCGAGCCGCCTCCTCCGATTACCGTCCAGTTGACGGTCGCACCTGGCACCGGATTCCCATACTGGTCGCGCAAGCGAACGACCAGCGGATTCGCCAGCGGCTGGTTGAGTCCACCGGACTGGGCATCACCGCTCACTTTCTCGAGGGTGACGGCCGGCCCCGCACCCGCCGTCGCGGTGAAGGTGAGTTGACTCAGCCCCGATGCCGTCGCGAGAGTCGTGTTCACGCCCGGTGTCGTGCTCAGCGTCCGGCGCGTCGAGGCGTGACCCGTGGACGATGTAGCGCTCGTCGATGGCGATACGGCGCCGCCCCCGTTAGGCGTCCACGTCACCGAGACCCCCGACACCGGGTTGCCGTATTGATCGAGGACGCGAACGGTCAGCGAGTCCGCGAGGGCCTGGCCGACGCTACCACTCTGGTCATCGCCGCTCGTCTTCGTCCAGCTCGCCACAGGACCCGCCAGCGCCGTGGCCGTAAACTGAGCCGGCGCGAGTCCGGTAACTGTCGCGTCCGTCGTGTAGGGTCCCGACGTGTTCGAGAGCGTCCACACCGTCTGGGCCTCACCACTGGCGTTCGTCGTCGCGGTCGCTGCACTCAACGACCCGCCATTCGCAGCAAAGTTGACGGTGACGTTCTCGATCGGATTCAGATAGGCATCCACCACGCGAACGACCAGCGGAGCCAGCGTCGTCGCAACGGTCGCGGACTGACCGTTTCCGCTCACCACCAAGATCCCTGCCGGGTTCCCGGGATCAGCGGTCGCAGTAAAGTCGACGCCGCCGACACCGGCGACGCTCGCGCGAGCGGACTGTGCACCGGCACTCGTGCCGAGTCCCCAATCGGCGCGTGCGATCCCGTTCGCGTCCGTCGTAGCGGCGCGCGGGGTGATCGTCCCGTTGCCGGTCACGACACTCCACGAGACCGCGACGCCCGCAACTGGATTCTCGTTGGCATCGACGACAAGGGCACTGAGCGGTGCGGGCAAGCCCGTGGCGACCCGCGCGCGTTGTCCATTGCCATCGGCGATGCGCACGTGCGCTGGCGTGCCCGCGGCGGCGAACGCGCTGAACGACTGCGACGGGAGCCCAACCACGGTCGCGGTCACACTCCCCTGTCCCGCGCCTGGGCCGAGCGTCCATTCGACGACGGCGTGACCCGTCGCATTGGTCGTCGACGCTTGGGTGCTCACGCTCCCGCCGCCGCTCGCGATCGTCCAGGTCACGGTCACCCCGGGCACGGGATTGCCGTACTGGTCGGTGACCCGCACGCGCAGCGCGTTAGGCAGCTTCGCGCCAGCGGTGCCCTGCTGGCCGTCGCCGTCGGTCTTGGTGAGCGTCGCGGGACGATCGGGGCGAGCCGTCGCCTGAAAGCGACCGAAGACGATCGGTGCGCCCGTGTTGGGGTTGACCGACCGGACCTCGACCTCCTGTGCCGTCGCCGTCGACGTGCCGAGCGTCCAGCGGTTCTGGACGATGCCCTCGGCGTTGGCCTGCACCGCGGGAGAGAAGACGCTTCCGCCGCCCGACGTCACGACGAAGCTCACGACGGCGCCAGGCACTGCGGTCCCGGACGCGTCGGTGATGCGAGCAACAAGCGGCTGTGGCAGCTCCTGCCCCACCGTGTCGTCCTGCTGGTTGCCCGACATGATCACGAAGCTCGCGGGAGGGCCGGGCGGATCGGGATTAGTCGAGTCCTTGCACGACACCAGCGCGACCAGGATGATGGTCGCTGACAGTAAGATCGATCCGGCGCGGGGGCGCATTCTACGCCTGCCTACAACAAAGGTTCAAGACAGAAGAGCGGGCAGCGAGGGGCCAATCTGCAACGGGCAGACCAGCGCTTTCTTACGAGAAGGGCCTCGGCAAGATAACATCACCCCTCGCACGCGACCCTTCAAGGAGAGCCCCATGCGTCTTCTGCTCACCCTCGCGCTACTGATCCCCATGGCGGCGGCGGGCCAGCCGACGCTCGAGCGCCTTTTCTATTATGTCGACCGCGAGGACAGCTACGACGCCTTCGTCAAGCACGCCGACCGCATCGACGTCCTCGGCGTCGGCGGCTACCGCGTCGACAGCCTCGGCATTCTCTGGGGCAGTGTCGATCGCCGGGTGCTGGCGCTCGCGCGCCAGCGCAACGTGAAGATCATGCCCCTGCTCGTGAACGAGAACTTCCACCAGCCATTGCTGCGCCGACTGCTTGCCGACACCGCGGCCCGGAACCGCGCGACCCGCGCAATGGCCGACGAATGCCGGCAACACCGCTACTGGGGATGGCAATTCGACATCGAGAACGTCCACATCGACGATCGCGACCGCCTCACGAGCTGGTACGGCGAAGCGGCGCGAGCCCTGCGGGCGGCCGGATGCACGATCAGCATCGCCGTCGTTCACCGCCCCACCGAGCTCGCCGGCCCGTTGAGCTATCACCGCTTTCTCTTCGACAGCTGGCGGGCGGCGTACGATCTCGCGGCGCTGGCGCGGCTGGGCGACTTCATCACCATCATGACCTACAGCCAGCACACGCGCCGCACGACCCCGGGACCGCAAGCCGGCATCCCCTGGATGCGGGCCGTGGTCGACTACGTACTCCAGTCGGTTCCCGCCAACAAGCTGTCGTTAGGTATCCCGTCGCAGGGCCTGCACTACTTCACCCGCGAAGACAACACGATTCCCGAGCGCGCGCGCTCCTGGGCGGAGACGGTGACGTGGACGTGGGGATCGGGACTGGCGGAGCGCTATGGCGCGCGCCTGATGTGGGATTCCACGCAGGCGGTCACCTTCGGGTCGTACGAGAACGGTGGCACCTTCGAGTGGCTGTTCCTGGAAGACGAGCGAAGCTTTCGCGCCAAGCTCACGCTGGCACGCGAGAAGAAGCTCCGGGGATTCTCGGTGTGGGTGCTGGGGCAGGAGGACGAGCGGATCTGGGAAGCACTGCGGAGGTAGTCGAGGAAGTCGAGGTGATCGAGGCGACTTTCACCTCGACGACCTCGACATCCTGGACGACCTCGACGACCTACCGATCAGTCAGCGTCGCTGACGTGGGTGGCGTTCCACCCGCGGCGGCTTCGAGTAGCACCACCGTACGGATTGCACCGCTGGCGAGCGCTCCCAGCGCAACGTCGCGGACGACGGTCTTCGTTCCTGCCGTGGTGAATCGAACCTGGAGCGTACCTGCCGCCCGCTCCAAATACGCCGATGCGGTTCGCGGCGCCAGCGCAGCAAACGTCGGCGCGATCGCCAGGATGTCTGCCCCCTGCACCGTGACGTAGACATCGACGTTCCCGGCGGCGGTGGCCGCGTTCACGGCGCGAATCTTCACGTTGCTCGCGGCGGGCGCCGTGTTGTTGTCCGCCAACACCAGCGCCGTGGCGGTCGTCGCCGAGCCGACCGCGATCACGGTGTGATCCGTGTTCGCCGTAACCGGAACAGCCGCGTCGAGTAAGTGCGCGGTGGTGTCCGCTGTCCGCCGAACGGCGAACTGCCGGTTTCCCGCGTACGCGGGGTAGTACAGGGTCGGCGGCGCGGGAGCGGTCGCCGCGTAGGCCAGACTCACGCCTAACGGGACCCCATCGACCGCCACGTTGACCGCGGTCGTACCGGAGATCGCGTGCACGAATCGAATGCGTCCCGTCGGCTGGTTCGGCTCGAACCCGGTCGGACCGATCTCATCCGTTCCGCACGCCGTGAGTGCGACGGCAGCGCTCACCAGTGCGAAGGTGCGAAACGTCACTGCCAATCCTCGAGTCCTCACGCGATGGAAGATCATGGCAACACCAGCGTTGCACATTCCGCGTTGCCCACTGGCGGTTCCGTCCCTTCCGGATCGGGGGGAACGTTGGCCGGATTCGCGTTTCGCTCGCCGACCGGATAGGGCAGCCAACACCGCTTGGCGATCGATGTCGCTCCGACCAGACCGAGCCGTCGCAGATCCTCCCACTTGAGTCCTGTCGCGATCAGCTCGAACCGGCGGTTGCGGTAGATCTCCGCACGCAACTGCGACGCGGTGAGCACGCCGACCAGCGGCGTGAGACACGGGCCGGGTCGGTCGTCACGCGGCCGGCACCCGGACAATCGGTGCGAACCGAGTCCACGACCGCCTGCGCTTCGGTCAGTCGTCCAAGGTTGACGAGCGCCTCCGCCTTGATCAGCAGCACTTCATCCGGGTAGTACGTCGGAATCGGCGACGCGTTGGTGGCAAACACCGCCCAGTTGTCGAGCGGCGTCCCGATGCGGCCGGCGATGGTCGCAGCGGTCACGAATGTACGCCGTGCGCTGCGCCTCGGACGGATCCAATGTTCTGATCGTATCGCGCGGCAACGCTCCCGACGATCCGCTGGACAGCGTAAACAGCGGGTTCGCCGTCGTCGCGGAGAACGGCAGCACCGAGAACACGGTGCGACTCACCGAATCAGCCGCAGCGAGCGCGCCGGCCCAGTTTCCGTCGAGCCGGCGATAGCGCGCCTTGTACGCCAGGATGGTGTTCGGGATGTTGAGCCCGGTCGCCAGCACGTTGGTCGTGAACTGAGCGCTCGGCGCCGTGTCCGCATACGCGAGCTGCGCCGAGTCGAGCAGCGCGAGCACGTAATCGAGTGCGGCCCCGCGGTCCACGAACTCAGGTGTGGGATTGTTGTACGTGTCGATCGGCAGCTCCTCGAAGCCCTGCAGAAGCTCTCCGAGCGCGCCGGCCTTGAGGAGATACGCCAGACCGAGCAATCCGCTTCGCGTTCCGCGCGGCATGACGACGTTGTCCGCGTTGACGAGGATGTCGTTCGCCGTCTTGATGGTCCGGTAGCTCGACGCCCAGACATCGCCGGTGATAGCCGCGCCTGGGGGAACCGTCCCGCCCTCGGCGTCCGAGATGGTGGAGAATGCCGTCCCGATCGCGCCCAGCTCCATCGTCAGCAGACCAGCCGAGTAGATGAAATTGCCGGTCGAGGTGCCGAATCGGGCTTGCAGGCCGACGCCTAACGCCATGAGCCCTTCGACGTCGGACACGACCGTCTCCTGCGTCGGGGCGTTGGGATTCGTGGTGTCGAGGTCGCACGCCGCAAGCCCGAGGGAGCTCGCCAGCAACGCCTTCGTCAGGAAGTGTCGCATGTCGTCTCCGCTCAGTAGGTGAACCGCAGGCTTACGGACCAGGTGCGAGGAATGGGATACGAGGCGAAATCGAAGCCGCGATCCGCCGCCGTCGTGGTGAGACCTGGAGCGTTTTGCCCGAACAAGTTCCCTTCCGGATCGTACCCGGTGTAATCCGTCCACGTGTACAGATTGCGACCACTGAGCGTCAGCTCGATCCCATCGGAGAAATACCTTCGGATGAACGGCTGGGTGAACGTGTACGTCGCCGCGACTTCGCGAAGCTTCACGAACGAGCCATCCTCGACGTACTCGCTGAAGATGCCGAGACGGCGTGCGAAGTAGCCGGGTGGCAGCTTGCGCGGGTCGCCGTAAGGGAGAAATTCCGCCTCGTTCTCGGGGCTATTGAGCGCCGTGCCGAGATCGCGGATGCGACGCGACAAATTCATCACGTCGTTCCCGAAGCTTCCGTCGAGCAGCACCCGGAGACGCAGCTTGCTCCCCAGCTGGAACTCGTTGAGCAGCGACCCGAGCCAGTCGGGATTCGGATCGCCGAGCACCTGGTTCGCCGAGTCGGCGCACGTGCCGCCGGAGATGGCCCGCCGGGCCGCCATCTCGGCGGCCGTTGACGTCGCGAGGCCTCCAGGCAAGCTGGTGCTGGGACGCAGTCGCCCGAGTGAGTCGAGAACGAAGGCGCCCGTCTGGCAGTCGCGGACGGCGTACTCGCCGTAAAACACCCGACCGGATCGCCTGGCTGATCCGATTCGGATATCCCGTCGCCGACTGGAAGTCTGGGAATGTCGAGTGATCTCGACCCGATTGCGATTCCGCGTGTACGTGGCGGTCATGTCCCAGTTGAAGCCGGCGACGCGACGTTGTTCGAGCGCAGCAGCAGCTCGAACCCCTTGTTGGCATCGAGCCGATGCGGCGAACTGCCGCGAGTAGCCGGTGCTGGTCGCGACGGGGCGGAAGAACAGCAGGCCGCTGACGAGCTTGTCGTAGTACGTCGCCTCGAGTGACACGCGTTCGCCGGAAGGATCCGAGATCCGCGCCGATCTCGAACTCGCGCTGCCGTTCGGGCTTGAGGCTCTGGTTGCCTAACGTGATGTCGTTGACGAGCCCGGGCTTGCCGTCGAAGGACGTCGAGTGACGTAGTCGTAGTACCGCTGATAGGCGTTCACGGTGCGCGGCTGGTTTCCCGCGTAGCCGAGCGCGGCGCACGCGGAGCGCGGAGCTGAACGCGCCGTTCCAGCGCACCGCCCGCAAACCACCCTTCCTCGGACACGCACGTAGGACGCCGACGCTTGGGGAAGACCTGCCACCGCTCGGCAGGCCCGAACGTGGACGACGCATCCCAGCGAACGGCGGCCGTCAGGTAGAGCCGGTCGCGCCACGCGAGCGCTTGCTGGCGTAGAAACCGAACGTTGTGAGCTCGATCGATGCTCTGCGCGGCCGCGGGTGTCGCCCCGCGCGCTCACCAGACGCCCACGCGGAATCAGATCCTGTCGCGGTCGGCCGTGGTAGTGCGGATCTCTGCTGACGTGTAGTTGACTCCGGCCGTGGTGCCTGACTGTGAGGTCTGCCCGGCCCGGACAAGTTGAGCGTGGCGACCGCATCCTGGTTGATGATCCGCGAGTCGCGAACGCCGTTGACGCCGAGAGCCAGTGGCCGCGGTCCCCGGCGGGAAGGCGCCGCGCGGGAAGAACTCGCTCTGCTCGAGTGAGTAGCCGTCATAACCGAACGTGTAGTTGACATTCAGGCCGGTGAACGGCGTGAACTGCGCGCGGGCGCTGCCCATGAAGCGGTTGATGTCCTGCGGGTTCTTGAACCGCTCGATCATCAGCGATTCGGGTTCGCGCTGGACACGGGCGACGGGGTAGACGCCCGTTCACCGGGAAGAACGAGTAGTTGGTCGGTGTGAACAGGAACGCCGTGAGTACGCCATTGCCCTCGCCGTTCACCTGAAAGTCGTTATGCGTGTTGACGAAGTTCGCGCCGATGTCGAGCTCGGAGCTTGGGATGCAGCTACCTGCGAGAGGTTGGCACGCGCGCTTCCGCGGTCCGACGCGGTGCCGGCGGGATGCCCTCTTCGCTGGTCCAGTCCGCCGCTCAGTAAGTAGCGCGTCTGCTCGGTGCCCCCGTCCACGCTCAGCGTTGTTCTCGATCGGTCGGCCTGTCGGAAGATCAGTCGTCCTGGGCGTCGTAGACGCGTGACCGGAAACCGCTGAATGTCGAACGGGTAGTCGTTGATGCGCAGCTTCTTCGGCAGCTCGCTCTGCGCCACGCGGGTATTGAGGTGATTCGCGAGCGCCCGATCGGTCCGCGCTTGGTGAAGATCTGCACGACGCCGTTGTTCGCGCGCGAGCCATAGAGCGCGGCCGCGGCGGCACCGCGGATGATCTCGATGCGCTCGATGTCGGCGGGATTGAGATCGGCGAGCCGGTTCTGCACGTTGCCGCGCGCGCCCAGGTCGCGAAGCGTGGCGCGAGCTGTTGTCGACGATCACGCCATCGACGATGTAGAGCGGGTCCGAGCCGGAGATGAACGAGCTCGTCCCGCGCAGCCGCACGCTCACGCCACCACCACCGGGGGTGCCGGAGTTCTGCATGATCTGCGCACCGGCGATCTTTCCTTGTAATGCCTGGTCGACGGTGACCGCACCCGATTTGCTGATCGAGGCGCTGTCCACGCTGGCAATGCTCGTTCCCACCGCGCGTCGCTCGGTGGGAGCGGCCGTGCCCGTGACCACGACCTCGCCCAGCGTCGTCGCGCTGGCGGTCATGCCGAAATCCGCGGTCGCCGGCGCGCCAGACGACACATCGACCTCGCGCCTACCCTCGGCGTAGCCGATCCGCCTCGCAATGACGACGCGCCGTCCGGTGGGGACGTTCGGAACGGTATACCGTCCGGCGATGTCGGAGAGCGCACCGAGGAGGGTCCCGTCGATCCTCACCTGTGCATTGGCAAGCGGTTGACCGTTGGCCGCGTCGGTGATGACACCTTGCACGGTCCCGGTCGTCTGCGCGGCGACCAGCATCGGAGCGAAGACGGCGAGCATGGCGAACATTCGAAGATTCATCGAGACCTCCGATAAGAAGGGGCGCTGGAAGCGCTGGAGGCGCTAAGGGCGCTAGAGGATCAGGATCCTCCAGCGCTTCCAGCGCCTCCAGCGCCTCCAGCGCCTCAGGCTTCCTGCAACTCCTTCGTTTCCTTCGCGGATTCCGCGATCACCCGCTGCGCCACGTCAGGCGGCATCTGCTCGTAGCTCTTGAATCGGCGCGAGAACGTCGCGCGCCCGTGGGTCATCGAGTGCAGATCGGTCGCGTACAGATGCAGCTCCGCCTGCGGCACGATCGCGCGAACGCGCGTGCCCCGGCCGTCGCCTGACGGCTCCGTGCCGAGGATCTGGCCCGCGCCGCGAGGACAGATCGCCCAGGACGTCGCCCATGTACTCGTCGGGCGTCGTCACTTCCACTTCATCGATCGGCTCGAGCAGCACCGGCCGGCATTTCGGCGCCACGGTCTTGAACGCCAGAATGCCGGCCATCTTGAACGACATCTCGTTCGAGTCCACCGAGTGGTACGAGCCGTCGAATAGCTCGACCCGGAAGTCGACCATCGGATATCCGGCCAGAACGCCGCGCACCGCCGCCTCCTGGATCCCCCTGTCGACCGCGGGAATGAACTTCCGCGGAATGGACCCGCCGACGATCTCGTCGACGAATTCGTACCCCTTCCCGCGCGGCTGCGGCGCGATGCGCACCCAGCAATCGCCGAACTGGCCGCGCCCGCCAGTCTGCTTCTTGTGACGTCCCTGCCCCTCACCCTTCCCGGTCATCGTCTCGCGATACGGCGACCTTCGGCTTCGTCAGCTCGCGCCGTCACGCCGAACTTTCGCTTGAGCTTCGACATCGCGACCTCGAGATGCCGCTCGCCCATGCCCGAGATGATGGTCTCGTGCGTCTCGGCGTTGTATGCGTCTCGAACGTCGGATCCTCGTCGTGCAGCCGGTGCAGCCCCGCCTGGAGCTTCTCCTCGTCGCCGCGCGCGTGCGCGTGAACCGCCATTGCCACGAGCGGCTCGGGCAAGTGGATCTGCGGCAGACGCACTGGATGGTCCTTCGTCGACAGCGTGTCGTTCGTGTGCGTGTTGCGCAGCTTCGCCACGCAGCCAATGTCGCCTGCATGCAGCTTGGTGATTTCCTGTCGGTCGCGTCCCTGCGCCACGGACAGGTGATTCAACTTCTCCACGACGGTGCGCGTGGCGTTGTACACCTCCTGCCCGTTGACCACCATCCCCGGAAGATTCGGAAGAACGACACGTCCCCCACGTGCGGCTCGCTCATCGTCTTGAACACGAGCGCGGCGAAGGGCCGATCGTCTTTCGCGTGAATCTCGACGGTTTTGTCGCCTTCCGCGCCCTTGAAGGCGTGAATCTCCTCCATTTCGTAGGCGGACGGCATGAGCTGCACCATCTCGGTGAGCAGCGCGCGCACGCCGATCATGCTGTCGGCTGAGACGCAGAAGAGAGGAAAGAGGTCCATGCGCTTCATGGCTTCCTTCATCCCCTGGATCGCTTCGTCGCGCCCGATCTCGTTCCCCTCGAGGTAGTGCTCGAGCAGCGTGTCGTCGGTGGCGGAAATGGCCTCGATCAGCTCCTGGTAATAGTGATCGAACCGCCCCTGCTCCTCGGCGGGAATGTCTACCTCGTCGTATTCGGCGCTTTTCACGCCCTGCTTGTACAGGTACGCCTTGCGGGCGAACAGGTTGATCACACCCCGGAACGTCGGACCCTCGCCCACCGGGATCTCCACCGGGATGACCTTGTTCGTCAGGCGTGTCTTGATGTGCTGGTAGGTCCGCTCGAAGCTCGCATGCTCCTTGTCGAGCATGGTGACGACGAACAGTGCCGGATCGCCGCGATCGACGGCCTCGCGGAACATCTTCTCGGTCCCCGTTTCGACACCGGCCGTGGCGCTGACGACGCAGAGCGCTCCATCGGCTGCGGCCAGCCCCGCCACCGCGTCCCCCTGGAAGTCGAGGTATCCGGGCGTGTCGATCAGGTTGACCTTCGTGTCCATCCACTCCGCGTACGCGATGCCGAGGTTGATCGAGTATTTCCGGTCGGTCTCCTCGGGCGAGTAATCGGTGAGGGCCGTCCCCTCGCGGATGGAGCCGTGTCGCTTGCTTGCCCCCGAAACGAAAGCGAGCGCGTCGACGAGGCTCGTCTTCCCGCTCGCTCCATGTCCAACGACTGCCACGTTCCGGATTTCCGAGCTGCTGTACTCCCTCATAGGCGCATTCCTCGTTCGGCACGTGCCAGAGCCGGCGTGTCCCGGGCGAGCACGAGGCCACCCGGGACTCTCTGTGGGCTATGGTACGACGGGGCACTGGTGGGGGCAAGTGAAGACGGCGAACTGCGAGCCGCGAACTGCGAGCTAACCCGCGTGGTCCGCTTCGTCTGTGGCCGCCAGAGGCATGGTTCCGCAGTTGGCCCATTTCGCAGTTCGCATCCTCCCTACATGAGCCGCCCGACCTCCGGTGCCTCCGCCAGCATCTTGCGCAGGTCGTCGTCGCTGGCCTCGGACAGGCGGAATCGCGGCGGGGCAGCGAGGGCACGGGTGGGCGCACGCGCGTCGCTCAGGCAGGAGAAAACGAGCGCGTCCTGGGTGCTCGTCGAAAACGCGGCGCTCCACAAGCGTCCGGCGGCGTCGGAGAACAACCGCTCGCTGCCTGACGATCGGCGCGGGGATTTGCGGGAAGTGGGCCGGGGCATGCTGGTTTGAGCGTGCGAGACAGGTCGAACTCAGTCAAGGGGTCAGGAGTCAGGAGTCAGGGATCAGGGGTGGAAAGGCGCGGCAGCTTCGCTGCCGCGCTCATTCTGATGAGGGCCGCTCGCGCGAAGCGCGGCGGCCCCCTTTCCATCCCTGACCCCTGACTCCTGACCCCCCCAAAAACAAAGGACCATCTCAACCTCGAGATGGCCCTTTTCGCGTTGCCGCGCGTGCTCGGACGAATCAGTGACCGATCAGTCTCCCTCGTACTCGTAGGTGAGTCCATCCGCTTCGCGAAGCACTTCCAGGATCTCGTCGGCCTCCGAGGAAGCCGCGTCTACCATTGCGTCGAGCCGGAAGCTGATGGCTCGCCACGTCCCTTCTGGCCAGTCCGGCATCCCCAATCCGGCGACGAGTCGGCCGATCATTGGTCCGCACGTCTCCTTCAGCCGAACGGCCGTCTCACTCAACACCGCGATCGGAATGTCCACATCGCGGGTCAGCAGCTCGCCGGTGATCTCATCGCGCCATGCCGCATCCCCTACGGCACCGCGCTCGGACCACACACCGAGGTGTCGGAAGGCGCCCGATCCATAGCCAGCCGTGCGGTGGCTTTCCACCGCCGCGGCGAGCGCAAGCGCGAGGTATTCCGCGTTGGGGGTGCCGTACAGCGTTACGACCTCCCGCGCGCGATGGTCGTTCGAGACCATCGCCGGAACGGAATCCACCCGCGCCAGCACCGGCGACTCGTCGGGGCCATCCTCGAGCATTACGAGGACATCCATCTCCCCCTCCCTGAGAAGCACTGAGTGCATCATGCACACCACTCCATGAGCAGCCCGCACACGCCAGTGGCAAGAGCGAGGCCGTAGCGTGCGAGACGTTGCCCAGTAGTGCAACACAATGCGCAGTGGAAAGTTCCGACGCCTGAAACGCGTGACGCGAATGTGACCGAGCGTGGGACATCGGACACAATGTCGCGGCAGAGAGACAATTGAACACGGAGCAAAGACCGCGTACCCGGGACTCCGATCGGCTTCGTGTTACCCGGTGCCCGTCCAGGGCAGGCTCGCTCGCTCACCATCTCCCGCTTCTCGGTCCTCATGGTCGCAGCGATCCCCAACGCCGCCGCCATCACCGCGTAAACGATGATGATCTCCCCCCGGGTAAGGACCGTCTCGAACCCTGGGGAGAACCGGGGAGGCAGGAGCACGAAATCGAACGCGGCCACCGCGGCGGAGAGCACCAAGGCACCCACCCATACCCGGATGCCCCGGCTGAGCCTCACGCCGAGCGAAAAGACCGCCCCGCACACCACCAGCGACAGGACGTGGACGAATATCCCCGCGGAAGTCACCAGGGGATGCGCCTCACGCACGTACAAGGCGCGACTTCCAAGGACGATGTGCGCGATGGTGTTCAGCGGCTGCAGGGGCGAGCCGCGAACCCAGCCGAATCCGACCAGTGCACCCGCGGTCGCTGCCGCCGCCACAAGTCCGATCCAAACGCCGCGCAGCAAACGGTCGCGGAGCATGGGCGGAAGAATAGTCGGCCTTGGGATTCGTCAAAAGTGCATAACGTCGATGGAGCTACACGTTGCCCCAACGACGAGACGCGGTCATGTTTCCTCGACTATGAGCGATACCGAGACTTCGCGCAGTATCCTCCTCATTGAGGACGACTCCGACGTGCGATCCGCTGTCGAGCGAGTGCTCGGGGGCGCCGGCTATTCCGTGCGGAGCGCGGCCGATGGGCAGAGCGGGCTCGAGCTCGCGCTCGCCCAGCGTCCCGAGCTCGTCCTCGTGGATGTCGGGTTACCGGACCGCGATGGCGTGTCCGTCACGCGCGAGCTGCGCGAGAAGGGATTTCGATCTCCCATTCTCATGCTGACCGCGCGGGGAACCGTATCGGACAAGGTCAGCGGGCTCGAGGCGGGTGCGGACGACTACCTTCCCAAGCCGTTCGATCTCAGCGAGCTCGTCGCGCGCGTCAAGGCGCTGCTCCGACGTGCCTCGATCGCGGCCGATCACACCCTCCGCGCCGGTGATGTCACGATCGATCCGCTCACCCGGCGAGTGGAGCGCGCGGGACGCGCCATCGATCTGACCCAGAAGGAATACGCGCTGCTGGAGTTTCTCGTGCGCAACGCCGGCCATCCAGTGTCGCGATCCCTGATTGCCGAGCAGGTGTGGAAGTACGAAGTCGACCCGGCGACGAACGTGGTGGACGTATACATCAACTACCTGCGCAAGAAGCTCGGTGACGACAAGGCGCAGCCGCTGATTCGCACCGTGCGCGGAGTGGGCTATATGATCAGCGGGGCGTGACCGCTCGGCCACGCCCCGCTCCCCACCACCCCACCCCACCACCCAGCGTTTACGCTTACGGCTGGTCGCTCACGATTTCGCGGGCGTCGTCCAACCCACCGGCGCGGCCCGATGTCACGTTGTAGCCGCTGAAGTGCTTGATGCGACGATACGCATAACCCGACTGCACGTATGTCCGTAGCGACGGATCCTGCAGTGACTCATCGATGCCGGGGACGCCGATCGCCGGCGACCACAGAATGTTCAGCGACGCGTCGGACTGTGCGGCGCTGCCGACGAGCATGTAGATCCACACCGAGTTGTACGGATCGGCCGACGGCTTGAAGCGGAGCTCGGGCGTGAAGTCCACCCACTCGCGGCCATCCTGCGTGCGCAGCTCGGCGCGAATGCGGATCGGACTACGCAGCACCTGGCAGTTGTCATCCCAGTAAGCCGGCCCGTAGTTCGAGCGTTCCGGGTCGCAGATGACGTTCCGCGGAAAATCAGATGCCGTGATTGCCCAGATTGAAGTAGCCGCCGCCCTGATCGACGGTGAACTCGGCCGACCGCTGATCCGGAGCCATGCTGTTAACGACGATCAGCATGTTCGGCGCGCCGCCGGGCAGCACATTGGTCTTATATGATGGTGGAGCGAGCGAGCCGTCGGCGCAGGCGGCCACAACGGCCACCAGCCCAACGAGAGCGCTCCAGCGAATTTGGCGAGCGAGCATACGAACCTTTTCCGAAAGAGAGTCCGGGGGGCATTCCGTATCCGCCCCTGGGAAAGGCAGGCCGCATACCACGATGGCGCCGCCATTTGGCGTCGCGCACAACTCCAATCGCGTACTGTCGTTAGGGGATTTTCACGAAGTTGCGCCGCCATCCGAAGCAGGCGCAAATCGGTCACTCTGTCCGCCGATACGCGGTCGTTATTCCCGAGAGAGCAGTTCGGTGTACCGCCGGCTCATGCCGTGGTAGCCCTGACTCTCGACCTGCGGAGCGAAGCGATTGACCGAGCTCCGCAAGAGTGCGCGATCGTGCGCATTGAGAATGTCGGCGCACTCGGCGATCAGCCACGCTGCGCCGTAGAAGTCGCTCGTCTCCGCGAGCGCGAGCGCTCGGTAGAACATTGACACGGCACCGGTCATTGAATCGAGCGATGCAAGGCGAACACGCAGGGCTTCAGCGAGCTCGCGGCCCTGAAACCAATCGGGTCGCGCTTGCATCCGCGCCTCCACGTCATTGAGCGAAACGCGCGCGTCCTCGATCAATCCCATCCGCAGCAGGACGAGCCCTTCACCCGCCAGCGCGCCGAGCTCGACGTCGGATTGCCCAATCCCCCGCGCGATCCCGAGCACGACATTGTAGAGCTCGCGCGCGGAGGCATATTCGCCGCGTTCGCGGTCGAGATGCGCCAGGTTGTAGAGCGCGTACAGTTGCCGCTCGGTGCTCTTTTGCGCCGCGAAGATCGCGAGTGCTTCGCCGAACAGCTCGCGCGCACGCTCGAAATCGCCGCATTTGAGATGTGCGACGCCAAGGTTGATGCCAGCTGTTCCCACGTGCTCGGGGGTGCCAGCGCTTCGCGCCAGCGCCATCGATGTGGTGAGCTCGTCGGTCGCGCGCTGCCACTTGCCGAGGCTCGAATACACGATGCCGATGTTGTTGCGACAGCGCGCTTGACCCACCAGGTCGCCGGCGCGCTCGAATACCGCGAGCGCTCGCTCGTAATGCTCGATGGCCCGATTCGGCTCCTCCTGGGCCAGCGTAATGCCGAGTCGGTTGAGTGACTCCGCGAGCCGCAGGGGATCGCCAAGCTGCTGAGCGATACGCACACACTCGACCGCGACACGCTCCGCCTCGACGCGATCGCCGAGGCGACCGTACGTCTGCGAGATCATGGTGAGGAGCGACACTCGCTCGTCATTGAAGTCATGTGCGACGGCTTCCGCATCGAGCGCGAGACAGTGCTCGAGCGTCTTCGTGTTGGGCTGGCCGAGCAGTGCGCGCACACGCTCGCGCATGCGTCGCAGGGCGAGCGCGCGGCGACCCTCACCTTGTCCGGCGAACCACTCGATGGCGAGATCGCACATCTCTTCCGCTTCCTCGTATCGCCCCACCGACTCGGCGACTTCCGCGCGTCGCACGCGGACCTCGGCCAGCTGCGCCGCCGATGTCGCGTTGCGCTCGGCGATTCGAAGGAAGTCCGCGCTTTCCTGATGCGCGTAGACCAGACGCGCGCGCTCGGCGGCGAGCATCGCGTACTCGTGCGCCTTGTCGCTGACAGCGGCGCGGTCGTAGTGGGAGCCGATTTCCGCGATGGCGTCGGGCGTGAGCCGTTCCATGGCTTGCGCGACCTGCTCGTGCATACGCCGAAGACGTCGACTGTTGACCGACTCGGTGAGCACTTCCGCCATCAGCACGTGCGCGAAGGCATAGCGATCGGCCCCGCGAGACGCGGCGGGCTGCAGCACCGAGGCGCGCATTCCTTCGTCGATCACGTCGAGCAGCTCGGCCTCGGTTCCCGCCTTCGCTTCGATGGCGAGATCGAGGTCGAATTCGCGCCCGATGACGGCCACTGTCGTCAGCACCGTCTGCGCACGCGGGGACAGGCGCGTGAGACGGCGAGAAATGAGGTCGGTGATCGCAACCGGGAGACGGAGCTCCGAGACGGGGCGCCACTCCCAATGGTCGCGATCGTGCCAGATGGAGCCTTCCTCGACGAGCGTGCGCAACACCTGCACGACGAAGAGGGGGTTGCCCTCGGTGTGGTGATACAGGAACGCAAGGAGCTCGCGCCCGATTTCCTGGCGGTGAAACGCCGCCTGCAACCACTGTTTGAGCTCCTCTCGCGTGAGACGCGAGAGCGTGAGCTCGCGAAACCGCTCGTTGCGCGACAAGCGCCGGCGGCGCTCGAGCGTTTCTCCCTGCATCTCCTCGGCACGAATCGTCAGGCAGATCAGCAGGTGCTCGGACCCGAGCTGGCCGACGAGGAACTCGAGCATGTCCCACGATGCCGAGTCTGCCCACTGGACGTCATCGAGGACGATGACGAGGAGGCGGTCGCGCGCCGCCGTGCGCACGTACTCGGAAATCTCTTCGAGCAACATGTACTTGCTGCCGACGCGCGAGCCTGGGGCAGGCCGGTCGGCCGCGGCGAGCGCGGGCACGAGGTGGGGGAGCTCATGCCACGTGCGGTCCGACTGCGGCGTCGTGCGACGAATGGCCGAAAGCACCTCCGCCCACGGCGCGTACGGCGGCTGAACGTCGGCCTCGCGTCCCCGCCCCACGACGAGCGACCCGGCACGTAGGCGGACCTCGGGTTCGAGCTGCCGCAGCAAGGAGGTCTTTCCGATGCCCGCTTCGCCGGCGATCGCGACGATGGCCGGACGTCCGGCCTTCGCGTCGTCCAGCAGCCGGACGAGCTGACGGACCTCGTTGACGCGGCCGACGAAGCGCTCGATCGCGAGCGGGAGATGACCGCTGTCGGCGCTGCCGGCGGTCGCGATAGCGACCCCGTCGCGGCCTTGCCGCTTCACCTGATAGAGGGCACGGTCCGCCGCGGCGAAGAGCGCATCGGGATCGACGCCGTTTTCCGGGGACGTCGCGACGCCGATCGAGATGGTCGTCGAGAGGCGCTCGTCGCGATCGCGAACCTGGAAGGCGTGTCCCCGCACGGCCGCACACAGACGCTCGGCGACTTCGCGCGCCCGCTCCGCCGGCGTGTTCGGCAACAGCGCCACGAGCTCATCCCCCGCATAGCGAGCGGCGAGATCGTCCGCGCGGAGGTTCTGGCGCAGCAGGTCGGCGATCTCCACGAGCACACGGTCGCCCTGCAGGTGACCGTAGGTGTCGTTCACCAGCTTGAAGAGATCGATGTCGATGACCAGCAGCGACACCGGCTGGCCCGTGGCCGACGCAATCTCGAGCGCGGCGGTGAGCTGCTCGATGAACGCGCTACGAAGCGGGAGCTTCGTCAGGTCGTCGATAGAAATGGCGATGCCTCGGAGCGGAAAGGACTGCGTCGTCCTTCAGTCCCCAACAGGAAGAACGGCGGGTCCGGCGACTTCGCCGGCGCGGGAGCGTGGCCGCAGATGATGCCACATATAGACGCTTGCCAGCGCGCATACGATACTGCCGGCCACCATGGGCGAGGCCGGCCCAAGACGCCCCAAAGCAATGCCCGCCGCCATGGGGCCAAAGACCCGCGCCAGGGCGCCCAGCGACTGGACGACGCCGATGACCATCCCCTGCTCCCCCTCGCGGGCGGATCGCGACACCAGGCTCAACGCGCTCGGCCCGGTGAGCGCGAACCCGACGGCGTAGAACACCAGCACGATCCGCAGCATGGCGGGCGTTGGAGCCACGGCGACCCCGAGCAGGGATACGGCGAGGAGGGCGATCCCGGTGATCGACAGCCGCCGTTCCCCGTACCGCGTGACGAGCGTGTGCACGAGCCCAAGCTGAATCACCGATGAGGTGAGTCCGATGAGGGAGAACACCCATGCAGTGTGAGCAGCATTGAACCCGAAGCGCGCCTGGAGAAACAGCGCCAGCATCGCCGTCACTCCGGAGGTCGCCAGGGCGACGAACGTCATGCTGAGCGTCACACCACCCAGGACCGGGCGCTTGAGCACGGCATGCAGCACCCGGGGATCGAATGTGCGATGCATGAGTGACTTGTCGGCCGTTGGGACGGCCTCGGGCAACCACAGCCGCGCGAGCACCAGGTTGACGAATGCCAGTGCAGCCGCCACGTACCCCGGCGCATGCACACCCCATCTCAGACTGACGAGGGCGGCGATCGGCGGGCCTGCCATGTAGCCGAGCCCGAACGCGGCGCTGATCCACCCCATGCCGCGCGCGCGCGTCTCTGGGGTCGTGACGTCGGCGATATAGGCTTGCGCCGCGGCGAGATTCGCGCCCGCCACACCGGCAAGCATCCGGGACGCGAGCAGGGCGAGCACGCTCTCGGCTCGCGCGAAGAGCAGATAGCTCGCGACCGAGCCGAACAGGGAAACGAGAATCACGGGACGGCGCCCCACATGATCGGAGACGCGCCCCCACAGCGGCGTGAAAAGGAATTGCATCAGTGAGAACGCGGCGATAATCGCCCCGATCTGCACTGGTGACGCACCGTATCGTTGTGCGTAGAACGGCAGGATCGGCAGAACGATGCCGAACCCGAGGAGGTCGACGAAGACGGTGAAAAGAACGACAGCCACCGGGTAACGCCTCACGGGCGCCCCCCGGCGCAAACATGCCTAACGGGGTGCTGTCGTCGGTCGGGTGCTGGCCGGGTCCAGCGCGGCCGGGGAGAGTCCGTGCCAGACGCCGGGGTCGACATCCTTGCCGTGGATGTAGATCCCGTAGTGCAGGTGCGGCCCCGTCGCGAGCCCGGTGGCGCCGACACGGGCGAGTGTCGCGCCCTTTCGCACCACATCACCTTCGCGAACGAGGACGGTATCGAGGTGGAAGTATGCGGAGTGAACGCCCTGACCATGGTCCAATATGAGGGTCTTCCCCGTCAGTGCGAAATCTCCAACTTCAGCGACTGCACCCGCCTGAGGGGCGCGAACGCTTGTTCCACGACCAACCGCGATATCGACCCCGGCGTGACGCCAGGCGGGCGCATCCGGGACGGCGGACGCCGTATCGACGCCAAATGATCCTCGAGCCTGCGCCGAGGCTTCGAGTCTCACGGACGCGCGTGGAGTCCGATGCGCGATGATAGAATCGCTCGACTCCGTAGCCCGAATGTCTTCCCACCTTCAACGGGCATCCGCCAGGCGCCGGACCAATGCTGCTCGGGCGTCTCGGCCTCGAGCACTCGACGAATCGCTCGCGCGTCGCGCGCAATGTCTCGCCCTCGGCGGAGGATCGCGTAGACCGAATCATCGAGGAAGATGAGCTCGCGTCCGAAGTCGGTCTCGGCGACGGTGACTTCGCGCGTGATACGGCTCGTCGGCCGATCGATCACCAGGGCGTAGCGACCTCCTGGCTCATCCGCCGGGAGCGGCACGAGCGCTCGCACTCCGGCCGGTGTACGGTAGCACGGAAGGGATGCGCCCTTCCACGAGCACCGCGGGTTCTCGATTGCGAGACCCTGTGCGACCGCTACGACCACTCCACCGCGGCGTACCTCTGGCGGCGCGAGCAGGACGTTACCCGAGTCCGATGGCGGCCATCGCCGGGGCGGTGTCGAATACCGCGCCGCGCGCGGTATCGGAGCGGGGAACCGAGTCCGCCGATGGCGGCGACGCGGTCGTGTCGGTTGCGTTGCGACTGGCCTTCTCTATGGAGCAGGCCGTGGCAAGCGCCAGAAGCGGTATGATATGTCGGGTCATGGAAACCTCCACCGTGCGTCCGGGCAAATCGAGGGCCAGCATTAACGAGGGGCTGCCAGCTGCGTCTATTGAACAGCAGGTCGTCGAGCTGACTCGAGGGTATTGAACCAATGGCATCCTTTCGTGGATTCTCCGTCCTTGCCGCCCTGGCCTCATTGGCTTGTGCGCCAAATGCCGCGCGGGAGATTGCGCCCTCTGTCGAGCCCACGATGGTCGCAGAGGCCCGCGAGCAGACTGCCGACCAGCAGGTTCGACATGCATTGAATCGGCTTACGTTCGGTGCGCGGCCCGGCGACGCGGAACGCGTGCGCGCCACGGGAGTCGACCGCTGGATCGCGATGCAGCTCCAACCATCGCGCATTCCGAGACACGGCCGCCGAGCGCATCGCGGGCGCGCTGCCGACGCTGGCCATGTCGTCGCGCGAGCTGCTCGAGCGGTATCCCCCGCCGCAGGTCGTGCGGGCGCAGATGCGGCGCACCGAGATGTCGCGCGCTGATTCGCTCCAGGTTCGGCGCTCCGCCCAGGAATCCCGGCGAGTGCTCGCGGAGATGCAGATCGCCAAGGTCGCGCGAGCGGTCGTGAGCGAGCGGCAGCTCGAGGAAGTGATGGTCGACTTCTGGGACAATCACTTCACTGTGTTCGCCGGCAAGGGACCCGAGCGATACTTCATTGCGGCGTACGAGCGTGAAGCCATTCGTCCGCACGCGCTCGGCAAGTTCCGCGACCTCCTCGGCGCCGTCGCCAAGAGTCCGGCGATGCTGTTCTATCTCGATAACTGGCAGAGCGCGGTCGAGGAAGGCAGACCGAGGACCGAAGACCGAGGAAGTAGCATTCGGGGCCGGCGTCGCACCCGCAATCGCGCAATCAGCGGCGCCCCTCGGGCAGCGCGCAATCGGCCCCGCGGTCTCAACGAGAATTACGCGCGCGAGCTGCTCGAGCTGCACACGCTTGGCGTCGACGGTGGGTACACGCAGAAGGATATCATCGAAGTTGCCCGCGCATTCACTGGCTGGACGCTGGAGCAGCCGCGCCGGAGCGGGGGGTTCGTCTTCCGGCCCGCCATGCACGACGCGGGCGAGAAGACGGTGCTCGGGCAGTCGCTGAAGGCGGGGCGCGGGATGGAAGACGGTGAACAGGTGCTCGACATCGTCGCCGCAACATCCGATCGACTGCCCGATCCATCGCACCAAGCTCGCCCTCCGCTTGTGAGCGACGATCCGCCGGCGACGCTCGTCGATCGCGCGGCAGAGACGTTCACGCGCACCGGTGGGGACATTCGCGAGGTCGTGCGCACGATCGTCACGTCGCAGGAATTCTTCGCTCCGCGCGCGTATCGCGCGAAGGTCAAGTCGCCGTTCGAGCTCGTGGTGAGCGCGCTCCGCGCAATGAACGCGACGCCGGACATGACCCCGCGGTCCGCGCAAGTCGTCGCGCGGCTGGGGCAGCCGCTCTTTCGCCATCAAGCACCTAACGGCTGGCCAGAGCGGGCGACGCGTGGATCAACACCGGCGCCATCCTCAATCGCATCAACTTCGGGCTGGCGATGGCCGGCGGCGCGATTCCGGGCGCCCGTCCCGAGCGCTGGCCGCGCTACGCCGATCTCGCCTCTGCGCCGCGAGCGACGCAGGTCGACGGCGTGGTCGCCGCGCTTTCTCGGCGGCGAGGCGTGTGTGGATACGCGAACGATTCTTCAGGCTGGGCGTCAATCCTTTGTTGAAGGATTGCGCGCTGCCCGAGGGGCGCCCGCCGATTACTGATTGCGGATCAACCCCGCCCGACTCCGCGTCGCTGGATGACGGAATGCTTCCGCCGGGCCCCCGTCCGCGCGACCCGCTGTCTCGCGACCCGAGAGCTGAATGGCCTCGCGGAAATCGTTGGCTTGGCGCTAGGCGCGCCAGAATTCCAGCGGCGCTAGCCGGTGTCATTCCGCAATCAGCAATCCGCAATCAGCAATCCTCTTCTTATGCAACGCAGAGTCTTTCTCCGATCGGGCGCCTTCGCGCTCGTGACACTCGGTCTCAACCCGAGCTTCCTGCGCCGCACGGCCTTTGCGACCGAGCTGCAGGGAGCGGCGAGAGGGAAGTCCTCATCGTGCTCTTCCAGCGAGGGGCGGCGGACGCGCTCAACATGGTCGTCCCGCACGGCGAGCGGCAGTACTACGCCTTGCGGCCGACGATCGCGATTCCGCGACCAGGCTCGCGCTCGGACAGCGCGCTCGACCTGGATGGGTTCTTCGGGCTGCATCCTGCGCTCGCCCCGCTGCGACCATTCTGGGACCGCGGGATGCTGGCGCCGATCCATGCCGTCGGCAGTCCGAGCGCCACGCGCTCGCACTTCGATGCGCAGGACTACATGGAGAGCGGGACGCCCGACCTGAAGGGGACGCCGGACGGGTGGCTCAATCGCTACCTGGCCGCACGCGGCACATGCGAGGAGTGCGAGGCGCCGTCCAGCGAAACCGTTCCGCGCGGTGGCGATGACGGAGCAGACGCCGCGCATTCTCGAGGGCCCGGCAGCCAGCGATCGCGATGGCCTCGCTAGATGAGTTCACCATTCGCGCGAGCGGATCGGACGTCGAGCGTCTCGAGGCGCTGTATCGCACCGGGCGCGCCGACATCGTGCACGGCGCTGGCGCGCGAGATGTTCGAAGCGGTGAAGATGCTCCAGGCGGCCAACCCGCAGCGGTATCAGCCGGAGAACGGCGCCGACTTATCCGCGCTCACAGTTCGGACAGCGCCTCTTGCAGATCGCGCAACTCATCAAGGCAGACGTCGGCCTCGAGATCGCCTTCGCCGACGTGGGCGGGTGGGACACTCACGTGAACCAAGGCGGCGCGACGGGACAGCTCGCGAATCGTCTCGATGACTTCGCCCGTCCGATCGCCGCGCTTGTCACCGACCTCGGCGATCGCATGGGCGACGTCGTGATCATGACCATGACGGAGTTCGGCCGCATGGCTCGACAGAACGGCAACGGCGGCACCGACCATGGGCACGCCGGCGCGATGTTCGTGTTAGGCGGCGGGGTGAAGGGCGGGAAGGTGCACGGCAAGTGGCCCGGCCTGGAGCGGGAGCAGCTCTACGAGGGGCGCGATCTCGCGCTCACGACCGACTTCCGCTCTGTCTTCGCGCGAAGTCGTGGCCAAGCACCTGGGCGGCGAAGCTCGATCGCTCTTCCCCGGTTTCGCGGACACGAGCGGCTTGGCGTTCTTTGAACTGGAGTCAGGAGTCAGGAGACGCGGGTCAGTGGGTCATCAGGGTTGGCGTCCAGGAGAAACTGTACGCCGTTCGCTGCGGCGACCTACCTGACACTCCCGATCCCTACTCTGTACCCCGACACCTGATCGAACCGGAAGATCTTCTTGAACGTCGACGCGATCCGCTCGCCCGACATCGTCGGCCCACGTGTCGTTCCGGCTCCAGGTGCTCGCGGCAGTGCTCGGTCGGCTCCGTTCCCGGCTTGAACCACTCGGTCTGCGTCGCCGGACACCACTCGCCAGCCAGCTCCCCCGTTTCGGATCGATCTGCCGCGCGACCATGCCGGGCGGAGGCTCCCACTCGTCGGCCGTCGCGCGCTCGCGCCATCCATCGATGTAGAACTCGGCCCACGCCGGGGCGGCCGCGCTGCCCGCCACTCACGTCGTCCCGAAAGTGACACGCGCTGTCGTGGCCGAACCAGAATGCCGCGGCCACGAGCGTCGGCGTGTAGCCGACGAACCAGACGTCGGCGCCGTCGTTCGTCGTGCCCGTCTTGCCGGCCATCGGGCCCGTGCGCCCCAATCGCGCACGGCGTGCGCCGTGCCGTGGTCGACGACCGAGCGCAGCATTGACGTCAGCTGATAGGCGTCGTGCGGGTCCATGACCGGATCGCCGTACCGCTTCGGTCTTCCACAGCACGCGGCCGTCCGACGCTCGATGCGGCGCACGAGCCGCGGTTTCACCCGCATAGCCGCCGTTCGCGAACGGCGCGTAGGCCGCGACCAGCTCCAGCGGCGTCACCTCGACCGCGCCTAACGCGATCGCAGGGCACCGGCAGCGAGCGACTCGGATGCCGTTGCTTGCGGGCCGCCGCCACCACGCGCTGCTCGCCCACCGCACGGCTGACGCGCACGGCCGCCGCGTTCGCCGATGCGCATGAGCGCTCGACGCAGCGTCATGCGCCCGCAGTACTCGTCGCCGTAGTTGGCGGGGCGTCCAAATGCGCCCATCCGCGCCGACGATCTCCACCGGCTCGTCGTCCACCATCGTCGCCGGAGTAATGCCGGCCGCGAGCGCCGCGGCGTACACGAACGGCTTGAATGCCGAGCCGGGCTGGCGCCGCGCCGAGATCGCGCGATTGAAGCCGCCGCGCTCATAGCGTCCGCCCGCCGACGAGGGCGCGAATGTCGCCGGTGCGCGGATCGAGCGCGACGATCGCGCCCTGCACCGGCGCCATTGGTCCGCCCGTACCATGCGCGCTCGCGCTCGCTGGATGTACGCCGCACGCTTCGCCACGGCGCGCTCGGCGGCCTTCTGCGCATTGCCGTCGATCGTCGTGTAGACGATGACGTCGCCCGATCTCGAGCGCGTCACGCCGAGGACGGAGTCGACGGCGCGCGCACCGCATCCAACGCGTACGATTCGTTCCGGTGCGGGTCGCCATTCGTGCTTCGGCCACGCGTGAGCCGGCTTGCGCGACGGCGCGGCGTGCCTCGACGGATCGATGTACCCCTCGCGCACCATGAGCCCGAGCACGAGGTTGCGCCGACGTCGCGCGCGCTCGGGCGCCTTCGCGCGGCGTGTAGGCCGAAGGCCCCTTGGGCAGCGCGGCCAGCACCGCCGCCTTCGGCGAGCGTGACCTTCCTCACGCTCTTGCCGAACAGATCGCGGCTCGCCGCCTCCACCCCGTACGTTCCGTTGCCGAGATAGATGACGTTGAGGTACAGCTCGAGAATCTGCGCCTTCGTGAGGTTGCTGCTCGATGAGGCGCGCGAAGCGCAGCTCGATCAGCTTGCGTCCGCAGCGACCGCTCACTGCGATGATGCGCGACGATGAAGGTGTTGCGCGCGACCTGCATCGTGATCGTGCTGAAGCCCTCGCGCACGCCCATCGCGGTCAGCGTTGCGACCGACCGCGCGCAGACGGCTCGCCAGTCGAGCCCGTTGTGCTCGTAGAAGCGGCGGTCCTCGGTGGCCACGAACGCCTGCGCGAACGTGACGCGGCACGTCGGCAAGGCGGGACGTTGATCCGGCGAACGGAGGTGAGCCGCCCCAATGACTGACCGGATCGATCGATCGCCTCGCTTCCCTCGACGGGCCGGAAGCGCCGAATCTCGTCCGAAGATGGGCAACCGGCGAAGCCGCACGTCGCCAACCACGCGTCGAAAACGAGCACGGTGAGCACGAGCGCGCCCATGACCGCGAGCGGCTGCCATTGCTCGCGGATCCACTCCCGCGGAGGGTGCGCCGGGTCACTATGCCACCGGTCGCGGAACGTCCGAACGCGTTGCTGAAGAGAGGCGATGAACGTCATCAGAGTGGATCAGGGTCGCGGCACGCGGACAAGTGTCAGACGAGCCGCTTCCATTAATAGTACCACCGGTGCCGCCTTCGGGTTTCGTGGCCGTCAGGACTCGCGCCGGATGTGCGCCCAATCACGAACTAGGCTCCGCGCCCCTAGCGCCCCTAGCGCCCTCAGCGCCTCTCTATCGTGCATTCATATTCGACGTACCGGCGGCTTGCCGCCGTTCTCCCGATCGCCGTACTCGCATCGGGATGTAGCAGAACCGAGGCACGTCCGAACGAGGCGCCCGCGTCATCCAATGAGATGGCGGGAGCCCGCGTGATGGTTGCTCTCGATTCCGCATCGCGAAACCGCCAGCCCAACGAGATGGGCCGCATTCCCATCCTCGAATACCATTCTCATCGGGGGCAAAGAGGGGCGGTGGGAGCGCGAGCACACCCGCTTCCGCCGCGACCTGGACCTGCTCTACGAGCGCGGCTATCGGCCGATTACGGTCGCGGACCTCGTCGCGCGGCGCATTGATCTTCCCCGCGGGCTCTCGCCTGTGGTGTTCACGTTCGACGATGCCTCCCCTTCACAGTTCCGCTACATTGAGCGCAACGGCGAGCTGGTGGTGGACTCGACGAGCGCGATCGGGATCTGGCTCGACTTCCAGAAGCGCCATCCCGACTGGGAGAGCAAGGCGACATTCTGCGTGCTCTCGGGTGCCGAGGCCGGGCGCGCCTTCTTCGGCGACCGGGATATCGAGGGGCAGAAGACGGCCTGGCGCCACGCGAAGTTGAAATTCCTGGCTGAGCAGGGGTTCGAGCTCTGCAACCACACCCTGTGGCACGCCCAGCTCTCGAAGTACGACGACGCGGTCGTTCAGGAACAGATCGCGCGTCTCGCGCTGGCGGTCGACTCGGCGGTGCCGGGCTACCGCGTCCGGACGTTCGCGCTGCCGTTAGGCGTGTGGCCGAAGAATCAGGCGCTGGCGGCGAAGGGCGCGTGGACCGACGCGCGCACGCAGCAGACGGTCGCCTATGACCACGCGGCGGTGCTGCTGGTGGCGGGCGTACCGGTGCCGAGCCCGTACGATCCCGCGTTCGATCCGCTGAAGCTGGAACGGGTGCAGGTGGTGGGGAACTCACTGGAGCACACGCTGCAGTGGCTGGAAAAGGCGGGGCGTCGGTATGTCTCGGACGGCGATGCGCGCACCGTCGCGGCACTGCGCGTCCTGGCGGCGAACGGTGGTGCGGACGGCCGGTCGCCGTCCGCACCGTAGGCGCTTCAGCGCGGGATCAACACGCTGTCGATGGCGTGAATCACGCCGTTCGACGCGAGGATCTCCGTCTTCACGATTTTCGCCTCGTTCACCTTGAAGCCGCGGCGCTTGAAGCCGCGGTTCTTCACCGTGATGGTGAGCGTCGCCCCGTTGACCGACGTCGCCAACCGTGGCGTCCCGACCTTCGGCGCCTTCACCCGCTCGCGCACCACGTGATACGTCAGGACCTCGGCGAGTGATGCCTTGTCCTTGAGTAGCGCCTCGCGCTCCAGCTGCGGCATGCGGGCAAATGCCTCGTCAGTGGGCGCGAAGAGCGTGAGTGGCCCCTTCCCACTCATCAGATCGACGAGGCCAGCACTTCGAATGGCGCCCGCGAGCGTACGGAAGGTGCCGCGTTCCGCCGCGGTCTCGAGGATGCTGTTCTCCCCGCGGCGGGGATTGGCCCGAGGCGACTCGGCCCGATACGGCCCATTGTCGACAGATTTGGTGGTCGTACCCGGTGCGGGCGACGTCGTGGTCTTCAACGGTGCGGCACCGTTGTTAGGCGCTCTGGTGGCTTTCATGGGGACCTCCTGCGAGAATCGGGGGCGCAGCGGATGGTTCCGCCAACGCGGTCAGCGACTGCGACTGTGCGGGGCGAGCGGGAGTCAGCGGCGGGGTTTGCGGCGCTGGCCGGGGACGTACTCCAGCAGCTCCCCCGGCTGCACATCGAGTGCAGCGCACAAGCGGTCGAGCGTGTCGGCGGTGAAGCGCCCGAACTCGAAGCTTGGGGTCCGCCAGTCGATAGGCGGTGGGGACGGTCAGCCCCGTCTCCTGCGACAGGCGGTACGGGGTCCACCCCTTCTTCTTCAAGACCGACGCCAGGTGAAAACGGATCACGCCCTCGCTCCGACTGAAGGTTAATAATAGCCGCTATGATTACGTTTGACAATAGTAATACCACATATTAATATTCGCCATGCGCGGAGGTCGGGGTGTGTTCGCTTGCGAGAGGAGCGGGCCGCTATCGGGATCGGTCATCGCGTCCCCTTCAGCACGGCCACCGTCACGGGCCTCGCGCATCGCGAGGCCGGGCGCACGACCGGGGAGCGTTTCATGCACGATCCAAAAGAAGAGAAAAAGGGCGGGTTCGGCGCCTTCGTCCAGCGCGACCGCGAGCGTCGTGAGGCGGAAGCGCTGAAGAATACGTCAGCCAATGGTGCGACGCCGGCGTCGCCAGCCCAGGCGACGCCTGGGAACACGGCCTCGCCCGACGCCGCGGGCACGACCTAACGATCTTTGGTGCGGCGAGCGCGTCACGTGCCCCTGGGCACGTGACGCGCTTCGGTTTGTATCTCGGCGCGGCGACGGGCGCTCGGTGGTCGCGCTCGGCTATGCGGCGGCACGGCGCGACCGCAGCGCCCGGAATCCGACCATGCGGCGGTGCTCGACATCCCACAGCTTCAATGACGCCGTCCGAATGCTCTCGCGAACCGTGAGCACGGTGACGGTTTGAAGCATCCCGTTTTCATCGTGGCAGCGCCGGAGATGATAGTTGGGAATCTTGGGATCGAGGTGGTGCACGTGGTGGAGCCCGATGCGTCCGGTCATCCACTCGAGCACGCGCGGCAGCCGGTAATAGGACGCGCCCTTGATCGCCGCCTGTGCGTAATCCCACCCCTCGTGCGGCTCCCAGTAGGCGTCCTCGAACTGGTGCTGGACATAGAAGAGCCAGTTCCCCGTTGCGCCGGCGATGAGGATGATTGGGCCGTAGACGAGGAGCACGGCCTTCCATCCGATGGCCAGCGCGAAGGCGACGACGATCGCGACGATCGCCGCGGTGGTCGCGCGCGATTCGATCTTGGTTTTCGTGGTCAGGGCGATGCCCGCCGCGGGAGGTGGCGGACGAAGAGGAGGAAGATCGGGCCGAGGATGAACAGGGTGATCGGGTTGCGGTACATGCGGTACTTGAGGCGGCCCCAGCGAGAGCGCGCGAGATACTCCTCGACGGTAAGCGTGAGGACGTCGCCGTGGCCGCGGCGGTCGAGGTCACCGGACGACGCATGATGCAGGGCATGATCGCGGCGCCACTGTGCGAACGGCGTCAGCGTGATTGCGCCGGTGATAAATCCGATTATCTCGTTGGCACGCCGAGAGGGCACGAAGGAGCCGTGACCGCAGTCGTGCATGATGATGAACGTGCGGACGAGGAAGCCGGCGGCCGGGACGGCGAGCGCGAGCGTAATCCAGTACGAGACGTCGAGCATCGCGTACATGACCGCAACGAGGGCGGCGAGGGGCAGGATCGGTGGTGCAGAGCTGCACCACGGCCCGCGCGGTGCTGCTCGCGCGATACGGCGCGGTGGTGCTCTGCCATCCACGAAGCGTGGATGGGGTCAGGGTGGGCGGAGCGCCCAGGGCTGCGGAAATGGACATGGTGCGCCTGAATGGGGGAAAGGTCGCGCGCGTTGTCCTAATGACGATCAAACAGAATGCGCGTGCCGCGCGCCAACAAAGATAACCCGGATCTCGCGCAGTCGACGCCGTCGCCTTTCTAGTCACCGTTCGGTTTCTGCGTAGATCGTCGCATTGAATTGGTGATGTTGGCGGTATAAGTGTCTGGATTCGTGGGTGGCGTGTCTCAAAAGTGTCGTTGCGGCACCTACGTACCCTCGTCAATTTCATAGCGCACAATGGCAGAAAGTCCGATCCTTATTACTGAGGAATGCGGGAACCATTATGAGCGAGTCCAGACTCCAGCACGTCCCGTTCTTCGAGGCGCTTGCGCACACGACGGAAGGTAGCCCGGAGTGGCGCCTGACGAGCGCCGGTCTGGTCACGTTGCGCCTCTTCGATGCCTGGCTCGTTGAGGGGCCGAGCGTCGTGTCGACGGGTGCCTGGGGGCTCCGTGCGGTGCGCGAGGCGATCGATGTGATGGAAGTGGGGTCGTCGTCGAAGGCGATCCTGGCGAGCATTGTGGACGCCATGGAGAGCGCGGGAATGGTGCGCGTTCCTCTCGTCGCTCCGCGGTTGCTCGCCTACGCGCGTGCACTGCAGTTCGACGGCCGTTGGGAGCTCGCGGCCGACGTGCATCGGACCATCATTGCGCATGCGCATCCGGTGGAAGAAGCGGATCTCGTGATCGCCGCCAGCATGCAGCTCGGCGCCTGTCTCCGCCCGCTGGCCGCGTGGGACGAGGCCGCGACGGCGTATGCGCGCGCCGGCCTGCGTTGCCGCAATGTCGGGCGACATCGTGAACGTGCTGCGAGCGCGTATCTCCGAGGCGAACCTCTCGATCGATCGCGGTAACCTCCCGCGCGCGCAGGCGCTGCTGGAGGAGACCATTCGCGAGTCGTCCGCCAATCGCCTCACCGAGGTCAAGTCGCTCGCGATGCACGCACGCGCTGAAGTCGCGATCAAGCGTGGTGACTTCGAGGTCGCCATCGCGATGGCGTACGAGGCACTCGATGGTCTTACCGCGCCCGTCGCCCGCGACCGTGTGTTGGCTGATATCGCGGTCGCGTTCTACGAGCTGGGGATGCGCTCGTCAGCCCGCGACGCGTATCTGATTCTCGCCGCGACGGCCCAGGAGCAGTACTCGCGCTGGGTGGCGGTGATCAACTTGATGGAATGCGCGGCGGCCGAAGGACGCGAACCGATGTTCGAGCAGTACCGTCGCGAGCTCGCCGATGCGTCGCTCCCTGTCACGCTGGCGTGTCAGTATCACTACTTCGTCGGGCAAGGATTCAGCCTGTTCGGCCGGAATGCCCAGGCGAAGGCTGCACTGGAGCGCGCGATCGAGCTGGCCGAGCAGCACCACATCAATGAAGTGCTCTTCAAGGCCGAGCAGAGCCTGGAAGCGCTCCGCGATGGTGGCGTCGTTATCATTGCCAACGCGCCTGAGTTCTCGCCGACGCCCGAAGTCGAGCGTGTCGCGCACGCGGTACGCGAGATGCGCGAGCTCGCGGGCGTGGCTGGCTAGACTCCAAATGAAAAACGGGGCCGCAGCTGGCAGGCTGCGACCCCAATGCAGTTCAGAAGATTAGTTTTCAGCAATCTTTTCTCGTACCCGTCCCGGAGGTCACCGGGCAGTCATTGCTGGGCTCCGGCGCGGTCACGTCGGCGCAGGCGGACACAGCAAACGTCAGGAGGGCGAGCACCAGGAGAGAGAGGCGGCGGCGGGACATACAGACCTCGCGGGAAGAGTTGTAACTGGGGGGTTGCAACTGTCACGCAAGGTACGGTTACGCGTCCATCGGTAAACGCACATCTTCAGACATGGATGTGCACTTTTAGGACACGTGATCCGGTGGCGTGAACGTCGTCGTCCGTCTCCCTCCCCTTCTGCTGTCCCACCTGCGAATCGTCCTTGGCCGAGAGCATGACGTCATCGCCGTCGATCGGTGGGACGAGCTCGAAGCCGAGGTCCGACGCAAGCCGGTGGATCTGATCGTTGCGGATCCGCGGGCCGAGGGAACGGCGCGACTGGACGAGCTCCGGAGGCTGATCCGGGACTTCCCTTCGCTCCCTGTAGTGATCTACACGATCCTCGCGCCGGAAACGCTCGGCGCGACGGTCGAGCTGGCAAAGCTGGGCGTGCGGCACGTCGTTCTCCGCAACTTCGACGATGAGCCGCGCCGCTTCCGCGATCTCCTGGAGCGGCAACCGGCGTACGCCATGAGCGATGCGGTACTCGCATCCCTCTCGCGGCCGCTCGGGACGGTCCCCGCGGAGTTGGCACGAGCAGTCGAGCGGCTCTTTCGGGTGCCGCAGCAGTTCAAGGATGTGAACGACCTCGCGAAGGCCGCGGCGATGAACCGCAGGGCGCTGGACCGGTGGCTCGAACGCGCCGGCGTGGCCTCGGCGAGGATGTTGGTGCTCGGCGCGCGACTCTTGCGCGCGTATTTCTACATGCAGGATCCGGGACGCTCGCTGGACGAGGTGGTCGAGCGGCTCGGCTACGGATCGGCGCGATTGTTCGCGCGACAGGTTCGAGCGGCGACTGGACTCACGCCGACGGCGCTACGGCAAAGCGTGCCACCGGACGAGTTTGTCGCGCTGCTCACGGCGCGACTGGGACGGCGAGGAGAGCGAACCAATGCGGTTCAATGAGCGGTTGCGGGTACTCGTGGTCGATGATGAACCGACGATCTGTCGTGCGCTGACGATCGCCCTCGGGCGCGCCGGCTATGACGTCCTCGCCGTCGAGGCTGGCGAGCAGGCGCACACCCTTCTCCGCGCCGAGCACTTCGACTTCCTCATTCTCGACCTGCGTATCCCCGACTTGCGTGGTGATGTGCTCTTCGAGCTCGCCGCCTCGATTCAACCGCATCTGCGGTATCGCACGCTGTTCACGACGGGCGACACGAGCGAGCGCGCCCTCGAGCTGATCGAGGCATGCGGGTGCAAGGCGCTCCATAAGCCGTTCGAGCTGCAGGAGCTCACGAGCGAGTTGGCGAAGCTCGCGCCGAGAGTGCGGGACGCGACGGCCTAGAAACAAGAACGAGGAATGAGGAACGAGGAAGCGCGCGTCGCGCTCTCCCGGCCGCTTCCTTGTTCCTCGTTCCTCGTTCTAAAGCCTCCACGCTCTCAGAGTCTCGATCGCGCGGTTCAAGGCCTGACGTTCCTCGTCGCGTTCGGCGAGGGCGATGAGCGCTGAATACGTCTCAATCGCCAGGTCCAGCGCCTCACGATCGTGGTCGGTCGACGCCAGCGACGCCGCGTTGTCGGCCAGGTTCGCGCGAGCCAGAAGGTCGTCGGGAAAACGATCGGCCACCTGATGCCACCGACTCACCCGCGACCGCAGATCCGGCTCGGTCAATGCCCAGAGGTGCCACGCGCCTCAATGGGTGGGGTCCGCCGCCATCGCGCGCGACGCGAGCTCCGCGACCTGTTCGGGACCACGACCCGCAAGCCAGTATGCGTTGGCGAGGATGACGAGCGCGCGAGCGTCGTCAGGCCGAGCGGCAACAATGTGCTCGTAGGCAGGCCCGGCGACTTCGGGCATCGCCCGGAACGGCTCGACGGCGGACACGAGGGTCTCGGGATCGGTCGCGCGGGCGGCTCGCTCAATGCGCGCGAGCAGGAGCGCCATGTTCGCGTCCGCCCGATAGGCATCGACCGCCGCGGCGATCTCGCTGTGAACGTCGACGGTAGGCGCGGTCATCGAAGGCGTAAGTTATGCAGGATCATCGGGAGGCGTCAGCGTCGACTGACGAATAGCCGGATGCGTCGTCATTGGTGCGGGGACCTTGACCGAATACGTGCCGGAGCCTGACGCGTGAGCGAAAACAAGCTGACCGAGACGAGCAGGGTATTGGAGCTGTCGAACGCGGTCGGACGGGTGCAGCACGGAATGAACAACCCGCTCGCCGCACTGCTCGCCGAGTCACAGCTGCTGGAGCTCGATGAGACGCTCAATGAGGAGCAGCGGGACTCGGTCAGGCGGATCGTCGATCTCGCCCGGCGCGTGATCGCATCATCCCGGAAGCTGGATGCGTTACGAGAGAAAGAGGACTGAGGGCTTCGGTCCTCGTTCCTCATTGACTTTGGGCATAATTCTGGCGCCGGGGTGTTGCGAAAACCGGAAGGGGAAGTGAAGTTGGTGGTGGCTGACCCGCCAGTGCGCGTCAGTCATCGCAAACGGGACGAGCAGCGCCGCAGTGCAGGCGCGGGGCCGCTCGGGTTGCGCTGAGCAAGCGCCGGAAGCGCGTGAGTCGCCCGTGTTTCCGCGACGTCGTCGACAACAGCACGGAAGCAGGAAGGACCGGTGCGTCGCCAGGACGGCCATGCACCAGAGCGCCAACGCCGCTGCATACGGCGCGCTCACGACTAATTCCATAGGAAGTATGGGGCACGATCCGTATGGACGTGTCCATCGAGAATCCACCACGACACACATGGTTGCATGAACGAACGCAGACGCCCGCCCCGTCGTGGGCGCGGCCCGCGCCCCGCGCAGCCTCGTCCCACCTTCGAGGCCAATGACATGGAAGTGAATCCCTACCGCGACGATGCGTCCACGCTGCCGGATGGCGGCACGCCGGAGCAGGACAACGGCACGCCGCCGCCGAGCGCGCCAACTACCACGCCGTCGAGCGAGACCGTTCCGACGCCCGGCATAACCCCGCCGGCGCGCCACCCCGGTCAGCACCCGCACCAACAGGGCGGACGCGACCGGTTTGGCCAGAATGGACGACGCGGACGACGTGGCCGCGGCCGGGGTGGTCCTCGCCCCGACCATGGGGGAGGTGCCCCGGTGCCGACGGTCATCGTCGCCGAGGGTGAAGCAGAGGGATGGTTCGATCCCTCGCGCAATGGCGGATTCATTCGCCGCGCCGCCGAAAGCTACCTTCCGACCCCCAGCGACGCGTTCGTGCCTCCGCATCTCGTGAGGCAGCTAGGCCTTCGCCGCGGGGACATGGTGCAGACGGCCGTGGGCCGCGATCATCGAGGCCGGATGGCCGTCGCGGACGTGAAGACGGTCAACGGCGAAGATCCCGCCTCGGCACTGCGCCGACCGGAGTTTTCGTCGCTCATGGCGTCGTATCCCGAGCGCAAGCTCGTCGCTCGAGACCGGTCGTCCCGCGAAGGGCGGCCCGGAGCTCACGCGGCGGGCGATCGATCTCATCGCGCCGATCGGCTACGGCCAGCGCGCGCTGATCGTCGCCCCCGCGCGCGCCGGCAAGACGATGCTGCTGCACGCGATCACCGAAGGGGTCGCGATCAATCATCCGAACGCCGACGCTGCTCGTGCTGCTCGTCGATGAGCGCCCCGAGGAAGTGAGCGAGGCGATCTCCTGGGGCGTCGGCGAAGTCGTCGCGTCGAGCTTCGACCAGCCCGCGGAGCGTCACGTCGAGGTCGCGGACATGGTGCTCGAGCGCGCGCGCCGGCTCGTCGAGAGCGGCAAGGACGTCGTCATCGTGCTCGACTCGCTCACGCGAATGGCGCGCGCGCACAACACGGCCGGAGCGCGGCACCGGCCGCACGCTCTCGGGCGGTCTCGACGCCACGGCCATGGCGAAGCCGAAGGCGTTCTTCGGCTCGGCGCGCTCAGTCGCTCCGCAAGCACGGCGGCGGCTCGCTGACGATCATCGCCACCGCGCTCGTCGAGACGGGCTCGCGGATGGACGACGTGATCTTCGAGGAGTTCAAGGGCACGGGCAACTGCGAGATCAAGCTCGACCGCTCGCTCGCCGAGAAGCGCATCTATCCCGGCGATCGACATCGCGACGAGCGGCACGCGGCGCGAGGAGAAGCTGTTCCGCCCGACCAGCTCGACGCCGTCTACACGCTGCGGCGCGGGCTCCAGCAGATGCCGCCGCAGTCGGCGATGGAGTGGCTGATCAAGCGGATCGCGGCAACGCCGAGCAACGACGCGCTGCTGGCGGGACTCTAGACAGGTGAGGAGTGACAGGGGTCAGGGGTGACGGGAACGTGCAGGGCGCCGCTACGCCCCCTGTTCACCTGCCCTGAAGCCCGGCGCCTGCTTCCCGGATGTGGCCCCCTGGGAATGGCCCTCCCCTGCACCCCGGGCCCCGCTCGCGTCCGGCTAGCCTGTCACTGTGCTTCTGTCTCCCCAGCGCAGACTGGACTCGTCCAGCCCAGGCGACGACGAGACGCGAAGCGCCCGGAGGTCCGCTGATCTCGATGGTGCGCGGCGTCCAGGCCGTGAGCAAGGAGATGCTCGAGGGAGCATCGCGACCGAAGAGCGCGCTGCCGCGAGCCTGCTCCTCACGCCGTTCTGCCTGGTCAGCCGCTCGAGCTGTTCTGGGACAAGGCGTACCTCGACCGCGACGAGCTGCGGCGCGACGTGCTGCGCATCCGCGTGTTCTACTGGAAGCGCGGGTACCGCGAGACGCCGCGTCGACACCGCAGTTACGCGCGAAGGACGACGGGGTGCGCGTGACGTTCAAGATGAAGGAAGGCCCGCCAACGCGCATCGCTCCATCGCGCGTCGAGCGGCCGGCGGACTGCTCAATGACAACGCCGTCCGCGAACGCCATGGATTTGCGCGCCGGCGACCCGCTCAATCTCATTGCGCTCGACTCCAGCATTGCCTCCTCAGGGCGGCGCTCTGGGACAGGGGGTACGGGGACGGCGACGCCCGCGTCGACACGATCATGGTCGACACCGCGACCAAATCGGCGAGCGTCCGGGCGAGCGTCGATCCCAAGTGGGCGACGACCGTTGGCCGCATCTCGATGCACCGGGAATGACCGCGTCTCGAGCGAACGATCCGCAATTCGCTCAGCTGGAGGAAGGCCGCCTGTACAGGCGGCATGAGCTGACCGCCAGCCAGCGCAACCTGTACGAATCCAACCTGTTCCGCCGAGCGGTGATCATTGTCCCTCCGCAAGGGGACAGCGTCAAGCACATCGAGATTACCGTGCAGGAGGCGCCGCTGCGCGAGATTCGTGTGAGCGCCGGCTTCAACACCCTCGAGTTCGGTCAGGTCGAAGGGCGCCTCACGAGATATAACTGGTTCGGCGGCGCGCGCCGACTCGACTTCCGCGGTGCGCTGGGGAATCTGTTCGCCAACACGTTGAACGCGCGATTCCCCTTCCAGGAAGTGCTGCGGCGGCCGGTGGAGCAGGAGGACGCCGACCAGTACTTCTCGCCGACGTGGGAGGCGAGCGCCGACTTCACCCAACCGTGGTTCATCTCTCCAAAGAACACGCTCGGCGCCAGCGCATTCGCCCACCGTCGCAGCGCGCCGGGGATCTTCGTGGAGAAGGGCCTTGGCACGAGCGCGACGTTCACGCGGATGCTCGCGTCGCGCGCTCCGCTGAGCCTCACCTATCGGTTCGAGCTCACGCGCGTCGAGGCGAGCGACGTGTACTTCTGCGAGAACTTCGGCATCTGCGACCCGAACGACATTGTCGCGCTTCGGGCGCGGCAGAAGCTCTCGCCGCTGGCGCTCTCCTTCGTGACCGACCGCGGCGATGACCCACTCGATCCGTCGCGCGGGTATTTCGCGCGCGCGGATTTCGAGCATGCGTCGGCGTTCACGCTATCGGACTATCGCTACAACCGGATCTCCGGTGAGTACCGCCAATACAAGGCGTTCGGCCGGCACGCCGTGCTCGCGTGGCGTGCGCGGGGCGGGTGGGTGCGCGCGCTCGAAAGCGCGTCGGAAGCGCTCATTGGAGAGGCGTCGACCACGAACACGATTCTGCACCCGCGAAAGCGATTCTACGCCGGCGGGTCGCAGTCGGTGCGCGGCTACGGCGAGAACCAGCTCGGTCCGCGCGTGCTCACGATCGATCCCGGAAAGCTGCTCAACGCACCGAACGACACGACGCCAGCGCTGTGTACGCAGCAGGAGCTGGTGGCGGGAAGCTGTGATGAAGCAGCGACGCTTCCGTCGAGCGATTTCGAGCCTCGCCCGGTGGGTGGCAGCACGCTGCTCGAAGGAAGCATCGAATACCGGTTTGCCCTCTGGCGCGCGCTCGACATGGCGCTGTTCGTCGATGCCGCGGTCGTGGGCGAAGGGAACGTCTCGACCGTCACTCGCGGCACGAGCGCGGTCACGCCCGGCTTCGGATTCCGCTACACGACGCCGGTCGGGCCCATTCGCGTCGATCTCGGCGTCAAGCCGCGGCTGGCGGAGAATCTGCCGATCGTCACCGAGGTGATCGATGACAACGGGGTTCGCCGGATCGTGCCCTTGCAGCAGAAGAAAGCGTACGATCCGCTGGAAGACTCGAAGTCCGGGCTGAGGCAAGTGCTCGACCGGTTGACGCTGCACCTCTCCATCGGGCAGGCGTTCTGACATGAAGCGCGTTCTGGTCGGGCTCACTATCGCCGTCGGGGCGATCGCGGTCCTCGCGATCGCGGGTGTGCTGCTGTTCACGATGACCGACTTCGGGCGTGAGCGCGTGCGTCGCTTCACGCTTCGTACCCTCACCGATATGGTGCACGGGCAAGTTCGGATCGGCGGCATCGGCGGCAACCTGCTCGACGGCGTCGTGATGACCGATTTCTCGATCGCCGATACGGCGGGGCGGCCGTTCGTGACCGCCGACACCGTCATCGCCGATTACCATCTCATCGCATTCGCCAAGAAGCACATCGAGCTCCACAGTCTCCGGCTCGTCAGGCCGCTGGTGATCTTCGACAAGCTCGAGGATGAGGATTGGAACTTCGAGTCGATTTTCCCGGGGGACACGACGCCTGACGCGCCAGATCAGCCGCCGGGATTCGGCGACTGGGTTGCCTTCAACAATGTCGAGGTCGTTGGTGGCCGCTTCATCGTGCGCACACCCTGGAAGCCCGATGGCGATTCCGTCGGAGCCGCTCGGGAGCGCGTGATCGCGAACGCGCTCGAGGGTGGCACTCGGCAGCACGTGGTTCGAGCTCGCAAGGGCTATCAGCAGGTGATGGACTTCCGGCAGATCAACACCACTCTGCCGAGACTCCGGCTGCAGGACCCGGACTCGAGCGGCATCGCGATTCAGGTCACCGCACTCAGCGGGATCGCGGCGGTGTTTCGCCCGCCAGTCGCTGAGATTCGAGATGTCGAGGGCACGTTCTACATCGTCCACGACACGCTGCGATTCGATGACGTCCGCATCGTGCTGCCGGGATCTCAGATCGCGGGGGACGGCCGGTACGGCATCGACAATCAGGAGCTGCGGCTCGCGCTGCGTGGTGCGCCCGTGGCGCTGGCCGATTTGCGGTGGCTGTATCCACGGATACCGTCGCAAGGCAGCGGCTCGCTCGACTTCGTCATGGTCATGCGGGACAGCGGCGCCAGCGACTACGTCGCACGCAATGCAGACATCCGCTCGGGCACGTCGCGCGTGGGCGGGGACTTCGGTCTCACACTCACCGAGACCGACGCGCGCTTCCACGACACGCACCTGACGTTCTCCAGCTTCGATACGCGCCTCATCGAGCAGCTCGTCCCGGGGCTCGACATCCCACGCCGGGGCGCACTCGGCGGCCGAGCCTCGCTCGACGGGACGACGAGTGCAATGACGGTCGATGGCGACGTGACGTTCGACGACGCGGTCAACGGACGCAGTCGCGTTGTCGCGCGGGGACTGGTCGGCTTCGGCGGCGGCGAAGTGCGTGCCCGCAGTCTGCGCATGCGACTCGAGCCGTTGCAGGTGGACCTGGCCCGCATTGCCATGCCCGATCTCCCGATCGGCGGCGTCGTCACCGGTACGGCGGTACTCGATGGGTCGACAAAAACGCGCCTCACGGCGAGCATGGACCTTCAACATGTCGATCGCGGCGCACGGTCGCATGTGACCGGCCGCGGAGCCGTGGCCATGGGCGGCACGACGTGGATGGATCTCGATCTTCGCGCTCGTCCGTTGTCCCTCGTGACGGTCGGGCGATTCGTGCCAGCGTTAGGTCTCCAGGGGAGTGCCGCCGGCCCGATTCGCGTCCGCGGCTCGCTGAATGATCTTTCCGTTCGCGCCGACCTGCGACTGCCTGACGGCGGGGAGCTCCTGACCGTCGCGCGCCTCGACGTGCAGGGCACGCCCAGCTACGACGCGCAGGCGACGCTGACCGTCTTCAATCTCCACGCAGTCGCCACGGCGCTCCCGCGTACGTCGCTCAGCGGCGTCGCGAGAATTCGGGGCGCCGGCAGCGATCCGCGCACAATGCGCGCGACCATTTCCGCCGACCTGCGCGGCTCGGCCATCGACAGCGTCTCGTTCGATTCGGCCCGCGTCCGCGTGACGATCGCCGACGGATTGGCCACAGTGCAGCCGATGACAGTGCACACCTCGTTCGCCCAGGCAGACATCCGCGGCACCTTCGGGCTGGTCGCTGGCCGCACCGGCGAGTTGTCGTACCGCGTCAACGTCGATTCCATCTCGGGACTGTCTCGCTGGCTTCCGGCGCAGGACACCAGCCGCATCCCGCCACGGCCGGGTCGCCGGATGAAGGCGATTCGGCAGGCGCGACGGGACTCGGCGGAAGTCGCGCGAGCCACCGAGGTGGAGCGGGCGGCCATGGGCGGCGCCGGCCCTGTGCTCAAGGTGGACTCCCTCGCGGAGACGCGACGCGATTCGCTCGCTGGCACCGTCGCAGCAGCCGGCACGATTCGGGGGAACCTGCAGCGGTTCGACCTGCGTGGGCGGGCGGCGGTCGAGAATCTGGCAATCAGTGGCAACACCGTCAGGCGTGGGCGCGTGGAATACGGGTGGCTCGCGGCGCGGACGCCGGCGTCCACAATGGTCGCCGCGCTCTCGCTCGACACGGTGCAGGCGGCCGGATTCGCGCTCGACAGCGTCGAGGCGCGCGTGACCTCGCACGGCACGACGGGCAAGGTGGACGTCGCGATTCATCAGCACGAGTCGTACGACTATCGGCTGAGTGGCGACTTCGCGCTGCACGCCGATCACCGGGAGGTGCATCTCGCTCGGCTTCAATTGCGCTTCGATACCACGACGTGGGTGTCTGCTCGCCCGAGCACAGTCCGCTGGGGCGCCCGCGGCATCGAGATTGTCACACTCGATCTTCGCGAAGGGACTCGCGGCCGAATTTACGTAAACGGTCTCATCCCTACCCAGGGATCGGCGCGCTTCGACGTCGAGATCGCTGGGGTGGAGGTTGCGCATGTCGTCGAGCTGTTGCAGTCGGACATCGAAGCCACTGGCGTCCTTCAGCTGGTCGCGCGGGTGGAGGGCACGACGCGTGACCCGCGCGTGCGGGCGGCGTTAGGCATCACGGGGGTATCGTATCGCGGGACGGGAGTTCCCGACCTGCGGGCGCGCTTCACGTACGCCGATGAGGTTCTCGACGCGCAGGCGGAGGCGTTGCGAGGGACGGGAACGCCGGTCGCGGTGGCGGAAGGCGTGATTCCGGTGAACCTCGCCCTGGCTGGAGTGACCGGGCCACGACTGCTCGACCGGCCGCTCGAGTTCGAGCTTCGCGCCGACTCGCTCCCCCTGGACGTGCTCCCGAAGTTCACCGATGCCATCAGTGAGGTGCGCGGCAAGCTGGTGGGGGTACTGACGGCGCGCGGCACGCCGCGGTCGCCAGAGTTGACGGGACTCCTCGCCCTCGACTTCGCCTCATTCCGGGTCGTGCCGCTTGGCGTGACGATGCGGGACATCAACGGGCTCGTCAGGCTCAACGGCGACACCATTGTCATTGATTCGCTGGTGGGAAACGCGAATGGCCCGATCCGCGTGCGCGGGGGAATCGGTGTCGCCGAGCTGACACGTCCGTCGTTCGATCTGCGCCTCGTGGCGACGAACGCGCGCGTGCTCGACAACGACCAGGGTCGTATCAACGCCGACGCGAACATCGGCATTGAGGGGTCGTTCGATGCCGTGTACGTGACGGGAACGGCGAACATCCGGAACGGCGTCATCTACATCCCGAAGTCGGACGGCAAGGACGTGATCAATGCGGACGATCCGGCAGTGTTTGCCGTCGTCGACACCTCGGTGATCGGCGATCGGGAGGTGCTGCCAGGACAATCGCCGTTGATGGACAACCTGCGCGTGGACGTCACGCTCAACGTGTCGCGCGACACATGGGTGCGATCGTCCGAGGCGAACGTCGAGGTGTACACGCCTGAGCGGTACGGTGCGCTCACGATCCACGTGGACCGGGCGCATCAGGCCCTGACCCTCGAAGGCGTCGTGAATGCCGACCAGGGAACGTACGAGTTCATGGGCCGGCGATTCGTGATCAACCGCGGTTCGGCGACGTTCATCGGCGACCCGGAGATCAATCCCCTGCTTCAGATCACGGCTGTCCACGAGGTCGCGCTGATCGGCACGGGGGCGCTCGACATCCAGGTCATCATTGGCGGAACGCTGCGGAGCCCCAAGCTCACGCTCGAGAGCACCGCGCAGCCGCCCATCGCTCAGTCGGACCTGTTGAGCTATCTCGCGTTCGGGCGGTCGTCGTCCTCGCTGCTGCACGTCCAAGGCTCGGCGCTCTCGGGGCAGTCGTCGGGGAGCGGCGAGCTCGCCGGCGCCGTGGCGAGCATCGCGACCCGCCAGCTCGCCGGCACCGCAATCGACGTGCTGACCAACGAGCTCGAGCAGGACGCGGCGCGCTCGTTAGGGACGGACGAGTTCAGACTCACCCCAGCGGATGTGCCGGCGGAGCTGTCCTCGAACAGCGTGATCAGCTCTCTCAGCCTCACCGAGATCGAGGCGGGCAAATACGTGAACCGGAGCCGCACGTTCGTCGCGATACAGGCCCAGCCGGCGAACAAGAATCCGTTCGGCGTTCGTCTCGTGCATTGCATGCCCAAGGGACTGCGTCTCGAGATGAGCTACATTCCGCGCTATCTCATTCGCGAGCCGACGCTTGCCGCGCAGGCAGACCCGCCGCGCAAGAACATTCTCGGGGCGTTCGTGATTCGGGAGTGGAGATTCTAGTAGGAGTCAGGAGTCAGGAGTCAGGGGTCAGGGGTCAGGGAAGGGAGGCGCGGCAGCGAAGCTGCCGCGCTCATCGGATGAGGGGCCGCAGGCGCGAAGCGCCGCGGCCCCTTTACCTTCCCTGACCCCTGACTCCTGACTCCTGACCCCTAGAAGCCGTGCTCGAAGCTCAAGTACACCAGCACCCGGCGCTCGCCGTCGCTGGGGCCGAACCCGATCGGAAAGGCGAGGCCGGGGACGATCTGGAGTCCGCTGGAGAAGTCGATCGCGGCACGCACGCCGGGAGAGATCCACGCCGATTCCTCGGCGACGCGCGTATCCGCTGCTACCGCGAACTCCTCGCGCGCCCAGGTGAGCTCGAGCATGAAGTTGAGCTCGCGCTTCGCCAACCAGATCGCGCTCCCCGCGGCAGTCACGTCGCGCGTCGCGACCCGCCCACCCGACGGCGATCGCGCCGACGGGGTCCACGCTCCACCAACATTCCAATGCGTGACGAGCACGCGGTGGAGGCCCAAACTGGCCGGCAGGTTCACCTGAAAGCCTAACGATGACGTCCCGCGGCCCCGCTCGGAGTCCCCGGTTGGGAGCACGAGGCTCACGCGCGGCGCCAACGCGTTGCCGGTCGCATTGTCGAATGCGAGCTGATAGCGATAATTGAGTGCGACGTCGCCGACGCCGGTCTCGTCGGCCGCGCTGAGGATCGGCACGGTGACGCTGAACTGGTGCCGCTGACCGCCCACCGGCCACTCCTGCGTGAAGCCGTACTCCCACCCACCCACCGGGCGTGCGACGGAGAGCACGCTGATGTGCTGGACAACGCGCGCCGGCTGATTGTACGCCTCCTCAACGAGGAAGCTGTTGTCGCGGACCGGCGGCTTGGTCTGGGCCGCTGCGCTCGCGGCCATCACCGCGAGCAGTGCAGCGACCGAGCTCGACCGGATCATCATGCCGGCACCAGGAGGCCGGTGACGTACATGATCAGAAGTCCCGCCATCAGGCCGGCGACGTTCCACGGCGCGGTGAGACCGCCCTCGGAGCGGCGCGAGAAGAGCTTGATCAGCTCCCACACGACCTGCACGATTGCGCCGGCGCCGACCGCGAAGAAGAGCGTCGTCCAGAGCGGCGAATACGTGAACGCACCGATCCATGCGCCAAGAACAGTGGGAACACCCGCGATCGCACCGAGCATGACGAGTCGCTTGACGCTCGGCTGCTCCGTTGCGATCGGCGCGAGGATCCCGAGGCCTTCGGTCGTGTTGTGAAGCAGGAAGCCAATGATCAAGAAGGTACCGAGCGCGATGGCGCCGGTCGAATAGGCGGCACCGATCGCCAGCCCTTCACCGAGATTGTGCAAGCCGATGCCGATGGCGATGAGGAGAGCGACGTGAAACGCCGGCGACCCCTTCCCTGCTCCGCGCCTGCGATGGCCGATCGCGGCCAGCGCCAGCGGTGTGCCAAGCACGCCTAACAAGACCATGCCGGGCCCTGAAATGCACCCGGGACCAGCGCCGCCGTCTCCAATGCCTCGGCGAACGCATCCGACGCCGAGAAACACGAGCAGACCAATGGTGAGCGAGAGGAAGAAGTCCAGCCAGCGCCGGCTCGCCTGCGCAGGAACGGAAACCAGAGAAGACCGAGAAACACCGGGATGACGCCGACGTAGACGCCGAGCAGCGCGAACGTCGTGAGATATCGCGCATCCGCGCTTGGCGTCGTCGTGGCGACCTCGATCGTCGTATCGAAGGTGAGGCCGGTACTGGTGATGAGGCGAACGACGTGTGGCTCGCCCTCGACCCACGGATATGGGATGCGGATCGTGCGACGGTCGAGCCGGCCGATGGTGCGGTCACCCTCGATGAAGTGCAGCCAGACGCGTCATCCACGAGCACCTGCGCCACTGTCACTGCCTGCGGTCCGCCGTTCACGACGTGAACGACCATTTCCCGGGCTTGGGCAGTGTGACGCGCTCGATCGTCAGCTCCTCGACCGGTGGAAACGCGGCGCGAAACACGCCGAGCGGACCCACCTTGAGGAAGCCGAAGCGAGCACCGCGAGAAGAGCGAGCGGCCCGAGGCCAAGGAGAAGCCGGCGACCAGAGGCGCTAGGGGTACTAGCGCCTGCACTATCTCAGACACGAACGGGCCCCTTCACGCGGAACATCCCGCTCCAGCCGAGCTCGGCGAACTCGCTCTGATGCGCGTGGAACATGAATTGGCCCGGGAACTTGTAGCTGAACTCGAGCACCGCACGCTCCCCCTGTCCGAGCGACACGATGTCGGTCCACTCGTAATTCGTCAGGTTCGTTCCGGTGCGGTACAGCCGGAACATGTTGCCGTGAGTGAAACGAGTTGAGCAGGTCGAACTCGGTGATGTTGATCAGATAGACCCGGACCAGCTCGCCCAGCTTGACCTGGATCGGGTGCTTCTGATAATGAAAGGCCACCGTATTGACGGCGTAGACCTCGTTCTCGCCATCGAAGTTCGTGTCGAAGGCGTTCATCGTCATCACCATCTCATGGGCCGGGGGGCGTCCGCCCTTGGGATCGATCAGGAACACGCCATAGAGTCCCTTGTGGATATGCCGTTTGATCGGGACCGTATGGCAGTGATAAAGCTGAAGGCCGAACGGCTCGGCATCGAATTCGTAGACGAAGGATTGACCCGGCTGCACCGGCTCGAAGGCCCCATCCATGTTGGCCGGATGAATCCCGTGGAAATGCACGCTGTGGGCATGGCTGCCTTCGTTCCGGAAATGGATCCGTACCCGGTCTCCTTCGGTGCAGCGGATAGTCGGACCGGGAACCGTGCCGTTGTAGGTCCACGCCGGATAGAATACGCCCGGCGCGACTTCGATCTCCCGGTCCGGCCGCGATCGTGTACTCCCGGAGCGTCTGCCCGCTGGCCAGGGGGGAGACCTTCCCGGTGTCGAAGGTGTGGAGATAGGCACTGGGGTCGAACGACCCGGCCTTGAGCTCGCCAACCGTCACCATGTCATGATGCGAGCCGGGCCCGACCACGCGCCCGCCGGTGGAATCGACGGTCTGCTGAGCCTGGGCGACGCTATTGAGTGAGCGGAGCGCCGCGGCGCCTCCGGCGGCGACGGTGCCGAGCGCGCCAGCCTTGAGAAGAGCTCGACGGGAGAGGAGCGAATCCTTGGACATATGAAAGCTCGTTACGCGCTACGCGCTGCTCAGAGGGGGTCGCATGGGGCCTTGGTGTTGTACCTAATAGACGGTCCGAAAGGCGGAATTAGTAACAGATAATGGCAGATTTAGAATACATAAATCTGCGGCGGCGTCAAGCCCATTATTGCCAGGTTTTCGGGGGTTAACTGGGGGAAACCCTCTTCCTCAGGCCTTCATTTCGTCCCACAGCGCCGCCACCGCCCGCATCCCCTTGAAGTAGTTCTCTTCGCTCATCCACTCGTTGGGCGCGTGCGCGTTCTCGCCCGGCAGCCCGAACCCCACGAGCAGGACCGGCGCGCCGAGAATTCGCTCGAAGTCGCCGACGACGGGGATCGAGCCGCCCTCGCCCGTGATCACCGGCTCGCGCTCCGAACGCCGTCGCCAGCGCGCGGCGCGCGGCGTCGAACAGCGGGCCTTCGAGCTCGGCGCGCCACGGCCGGCCGCCGTGCAGCGCCGTCACCGTCGACCGTCACGCCCGGCGGCGCGACGCGCTCGACGTGCGCGCTGCACCAGCCGCTCGATCTCGTCCGGATCCTGGTCGGGCACGAGCCGGCAGCTCACCTTCGCCATCGCCTTCGCGGGAAGCACCGTCTTTGCGCCCTCGCCCGTGTAGCCGCTGAGCAGGCCGTTCACCTCGCAGGTGGGACGCGTCCACATGCGCTCGAGCGTCGAGTACCCCTTCTCGCCGCCGAGCGCCGGCGCGCCGACTTCCTCGCGGAACGTCTCCTCGTCGAACGGCAGCGCGCGATCCGCTGCGCGCGCCTCGCGGCGACCCATCGCGCACCTTGTCGTAGAAGCCGGGGATCGCGATGCGGCCGTCGGCGTCGTGCATGCGTCGCGAGGATGCGCGCGAGCGCCATCGCGGGATTCACCACCGCGCCGCCGTAGATCCCGGAGTGCAGGTCGCCGGCCGGACCCTGCACGTCGATCTGGAAGTACGCCAGCCCGCGCAGCGACGAGAGGATCGACGGCAGTGCCCGGCGCGAACATCGCCGAGTCGGAGATGACGACCGCGTCGCACGCGAGCGCGTCTTGGCCTGGCTCTCGATGAACTCGCGAGGTTCTCGCTGCCGACCTCCTCCTCGCCCTCGGCCAGCACGATGACGTTCACCGGCAGCGTGCCGCGCACGCGCGAGATGCGCCTCGAGCGCCTTGACGTGCAGGTAGAGCTGCCCCTTGTCGTCGACGGACGCCGCGCGCGTAGATGCGGCCGTCGCGCACCGTCGGCTCGAACGGCGGCGACGTCCAGAGCTCGAGCGGCTCGGCCGGCTGCACGTCGTAGTGGCCGTAGATGAGCACGGTCGGCGCGCCGGCGGCGCGCGCTGCGCCATTCGCCGACGACGATCGGGTGCCCCTCGGTCGGTGAACGATCGCGGTCGCAGCCCGACGTCTCGCATGCGCGCCGGCGAGCCACTCGGCCGCGCGCGGCGTGTCGGCGCCGTGCTCGGAGCGCGCGCTGACGCTCGGGATGCGGAGAAACTCGAACAGCTCGTCGTGGATGCGCGCGTCGTTCGCGGTGAGGAAGGCGTCGAGGTCGGGAGCAGAGGCATGGGAGATGGGATTGCGATTAGCGGTATTGCGGTCACGGGAAGTCGGCCAGGCGGCAGCGATCCGAGCTGAAGGTGAGTCCGGGACGACGCGGAACACGGAATGCGGATGGACGCATGGCACAGGGAGCCGGTCTTTCTCCGCAATGCAGCAATCAGCAATCCGCAATCCGATGTCTAACCGCTCTCGCACGCGAAACCAGTCCCGTATCTCCTTCAGCACGCCCACAATCCGGTCGACTGGTACCCCTGGGGCCGGAGGCGCTCGAGCGCGCGCGGCGCGAGGACAAGCCCGATCCTCCTCAGCATCGGCTACGCGGCGTGCCATTGGTGCCACGTGATGGAGCGCGAATCGTTCGAGGACGAGAGACGGCGCAGCGCTGATGAACGAGCACTTCGTCAGCATCAAGGTCGACCGCGAGGAGCGGCCCGACCTCGACGAGATCTACATGAGGGCCGTGCAGGCGATGACCGGCCACGGCGGCTGGCCGATGACCGTGTTCCTCACGCCGGACGGCGAGCCGTTCTTCGGCGGCACGTACTTCCCGCCGGAGGACCGCCATGGGCATGCCGTCTTCCGCGCTGCTAAGGCGTCGCGGACGCCTACCAGAAGCCGGACGACGTGGCAGAGCGGCCGAGCAGACGCCTGGACGCGATCTCGCGGACCTCGAGACGGTGAGCGCCGCGAAGCCGGGCCCGCTCGACCCTGCGCCTCTCGAGCGCGCGTACCGGTCGCTCGCGCCGGCACTACGACGCGCACGAGCGGCGGGTTCGGGGGCGCGCCGAAGTTTCCGCAGGCGATGGCGATGGACTTTTCTCCGCTACGGCGCGCACGTGCACCAGGGACCGTGGCCGCTCGAGATGGTCAGCTCCCCTCGGCGCATGGCGCGCGGGCGGCATCTACGACCAGGTCGGCGGTGGCTTCCCGCGCTACTGCGGTCGATGCGCTCTGGCTGGTGCCGCACTTCGAGAAGATGCTCTACGACAACGCGCTGCTCGCGCGGCTGTACCTGCCTGGCAGGCGACGGGCGACGCCGACTCCGGCGGGTGTCGAGGAGACCCTCGAGTGGGTCGTCGCGCGAGATGACGTCGCCGAGGGCGGCTTCTACTCGGCACACGACGCCGACAGCGAGGGCGAGGAGGGCAAGTTCTTCGTCTGGAGCCGGGACGAGGTGCTGAGGCTCGTCGACGGCCGACGCCGACCTCGTCGCGAGCTACTGGGACGTGACGCCAGGGAGGCAACTTCGAGGGGCACAACATCCTCTACGTCCCGACGACCCGTCGGCGGTGCGCGGCGCGCGGGGGGGATCGAGCTTTCGCGCCCGCCGGAGTCGTGATCGCGCGGCCCGCACGAACGCTGTACGACGCGCCGCACCGCTCGTGTGTGGCCCGCACGCGATGAGAAGGTGCTTGCGTCGTGGAACGGTCTCATGGTGCGCGCGGTCGCCGAGGCCGCGCGCGGGTTCGCGCGCGAGGACTGGCGAGCGGTCGCAATCAGCGCCGGCGACTTCCTGGCCCGCGAAATGACGCGCGAGTCCCGGGTGTTCCGGTCATGGAAGGACGGCCGCGCACACATTTCCGGCTTTCTCGAGGATCATGCGTCCGTCGCACTTGCGTTCCTGTCGCTGTACGAGCTCACCTTCGACGATACCTGGCTCGCCCGCGCCCGGGCGCTCGGCGACGCCATGGTCGCGTCGTTCTGGGACGGCGAGACGAACGTGTTCTTCGACACCGCGCACGATCACGAGCGCCTGATCACGCGTCCGCGCGAGGTCACCGACAATGCCACGCCCGCCGGCACCTCGATGGCGGTGGAGCTGCTCCTTCGGCTCGCCGAGCTCTCTCGTGACGCCGACATGCAGCGCCGCGCGACCTGGACGCTGCAGACGCTGGCCGCTCCCCTCGCCCAACACGGGGCAGCGTTCGGATACTTGTTAGGCGCGGCCGATCTGGCGATCCACGGCGCCACTGAAGTCGCGATCGTGGGCGACCCGGCATCCGCCGACTTCCGCGCGCTGACGGCGGAGGTGGCGCGGCAGTACCTGCCGGCGCTGGTCCTCGCCGGAGGCGCGCCTGGGGATGGCGAGGGCATTGCGTTGCTGGAGGACCGTCAGGCGCGCGAGGGACGAGCGACGGGGTACGTCTGCCGTCAGTATCTCTGCGCGGAGCCGACCTCCGAGCCGGCTCGTCTGAGCACTCTGCTGAACGAAGCTGCACAAACGGCAGAGACGTCAAATGTCAGAATTCAGAATTCAGAATTCAGATAACCCGCGGGCTGGGAACCGGCTCTCGGCGGCGGTTTCTGAATTCTGAATTCTGAATTCCGACATCTGACGTCTCTGCCGTTTCATGCCAAGCCGAGGTCTGCGCATGACTTCACGATCGACCCGCAGTTCCGGCACAGCAGCTTGCACTGCATCCACACGACGTCCACCGACCCGCACACCTCACAAATCTCCTCTGGGTCGGGTGGGGGCTCGTCAGGCTGTGGGTCGCTCATCACCCGTCACGCGACGACGACCCACCATGCGCCGACGAGAACGCTGGTGAGCGCGGCGACGGACGCGGTGGCACGGACGAGCCTCGGGGAGCCATGACCAGCGCCGCGAACCGCCCAGCCGGCCACGACGCCGAAGGCGGCCATGGAGACAATCGTCCCGACGCCGAAGGCGAGAAGGAACCCTAACGCGAGAGGCACTGATTCGGTGACCGCGAGCGGCAATGCGATGACGAGCGCGCCGGTCCCGGCGAGTCCATGCAACATTCCCATGCCGAGCGCCGCGCAATGAACGTGATCGTGCTCCTCGGAGCGGCGGTGGGAATGCAAGTGCCAGTGCGCGACCCCATCGTGGTCGTGCCGATGGCCGTGAACGCGTAGCGCGCGCACCAGGGCGGCGATGCCGACGGCGATGAGCGTCATCCCCACGAGTCGCTCGACCCAGGGTGCCAATGCGGTGGGAAACCGCCACCCGGTGAGGATGAGCGCGCCGCCCACTATGACGATGACAATGGAATGACCAACGCCCCATCGCGCTCCGATCGCGAGCGCGCGCCGCCACTGCGGCCGCCGGCTCACGAATACCCCGATCGCGGCGAGGTGGTCGGGCGCGAACGAGTGTGCGGCTCCGAGGAGGAGAGCGGTGACGAAAAGCCCGCTCACGCCGGATCGAACTCCAGTGCCACGTCCATCGACGACGCGGAATGCGTGAGCGCGCCGACCGAGATCCAGTCGACACCCGTCTCGCGATCGCGCGCACGGTGTCCAGGGTCACGCCGCCCGACGCCTCGACGATCGCGCGGCCGCCCACGAGCTCGACGCACTCCCGCATCGTCGTGATGGCATGTTGTCGAGCATCACGATGTCGGCGCCGGCGGCGACCGCGGCCTCGACCTGCTCCGGGCGCTCGCACTCGACCTCGATCGCGTGCCCCGCGTGGCGCCAGTTCGCGGGCGCGACGCACGGCGAGCCCGACGTCGCCGTCCACGGCGGCGAGGTGGTTGTCCTTGATCAGGACCGCCGCTCGCGAGGTCCATGCGGTGGTTCAGTGCCGCCGCCGGCGCGCACGGCGTACTTCTCGAGCTTCCGCCACCCCGGCGTCGTCTTGCGGGTGTCGAGGATCTTCGCGCCCGCGTCCCGCGCACGGCGTCGACGTACCGCGAGGTGAGCGTCGCGATCCCCGACAGCCGCTGCAGGAAGTTGAGCGCGACCCGTTCCGCGGAGAGCATCGCGCGCGCGTGGCCGGTGATGAACAGCACCGGTGTTCGCCTCGACGCGCGCTGCCGTCTTCGACGTCGACGCGCATGGACACCTTCGGATCGAGCATGCCGGAACGCCTCGAGCGCGAGCGGGATGCCGGCGACGACCCCGCACTGTCGCGCGACGAGCGTGCCGCGCGCGCGCGCCGGTTGGACAGCACGGTGGCGATCGTCGTGATGTCGTTGATACGCCCCGTCCTCGTCGAGCGCCGCGCGAACGAGGCGGAGCTTCTCGATCGCGGCCGCATCAGCGGAAAACGCAGCTCGTCAGCGCAGCCGGACCGGCGCGGATGGCCAGCGGCGTCACCCGGCGCGGGCGGCGGCGACGTCGGCTCGAGCGGTTCCTGATCTCCTGCGGATGATTCACTCGCCGGGATCGTCCGGCGACTCGGCCAGCCGAGCGGCGCCGGGCGCCGGTTGCCGCCGATCGCGATCATGCGCTCGATCGCGCCAGTCGTGCGCGCGCCGCGACGTCCGCGGGCACGGTGATCCGGTGCTGAGCCTCTCCAGCGACTCGAGCACCTTCGGCAGCGTCGTCACCTTCATGTAGGCGCACTCGGCGCGATCGTTCGCCGCGAAGAAGCGCTTCGTCGGGTTCTCGCGCCGCAGCCGATGCAGGATGCCGACCTCGGTCGCGACGATGAACTCGCTGGCGTCGGCGATCGCGCCGGCCGGCGGATCATCCCCTCGGTCGACAGAATCTGCACGCCGTCGGCGTCCACGTCGCCCGCCGACATCGCCTCGAGCACGCTCGTGGAGCATCCGCACTCCGGATGCACGAGGAACTCGGCGTCCGGGTGCATCGCGCGCTGCAGCGCGATGTGCTCCGGATCGATGCCGGCATGCACGTGACACTCACCCAGCCAGACGTGCATGTTCTCGCGTCCGGTCACGCGCGCACGTGCGCGCCGAGGAACATGTCGGGGAGGAAGAGGATCTCCTTGTCGGCGGGAATCGAGTTGACGACCTCGACCGCGTTCCCCGACGTGCAGCAGTAGTCGGCTCTCGGCCTTCACCTCGGCGGTCGTGTTGACGTAGGAGACGACGACTGCGCCGGGGTGCTCCGCCTTCCAGGCGCGAAGCTGTTCGGCGTCGATCGTGGAGGCGAGCGAGCAGCCGGCGGCGAGATCGGGAAGGAGAACCATCTTCTGCGGCGAGAGAATGGCGGCGGTCTCGGCCATGAAATGCACGCCGCAGAAGACGATGACGTCGGCCGACGTGTCTTGCGCCGCCTCGCGAGAGAGTCCGAGCGAGTCGCCGACGAAGTCGGCGACGTCCTGCACTTCGGGTCGCTCGTAGTTGTGCGCGAGGATGACGGCGTTGCGCTCCTTGGCGAGCGACCGGATCTCGGCCGCTAGATCGAGACTCATGTCAGGAGCGTACCCGGGGCGGGAGGACTGTGCAAGGAGAGAGGTCAGGAGTCAGGAGTCAGGGATCAGGGATGGAAATGGCCGCGGCGCTTCGCGCCCGCGGCCTCATCAGATGAGCGAGCGGCCGACGGCCGCTCGCCTTTCCATCCCTGATCCCTGACTCCTGACCCTGACCCGACTCCTGACCCCTACCACTCGATGTGCTTCGCTGCCCACGACCGCTTCGGTTTCGGAAAATCCGACCGAAAGTGCCCGCCGCGTGATTCCTTGCGCATCAAGGCGGATTGTGCGATCAGACGCGCGGACTGGACGAGATTCAGCTCCTCCGTGGCTCCCTGCGGCAGGCGCGACTCGATCGATATCAGATCCTCGAGACATGTCTGGAGGCCCTCGGCGGAGCGATCGATAGCGGCGTGCTCCCACATCGTGCGGCGCACGTCATCGGCGGCCACCTGCGCCGCGCCACGGTCGATCAGCGGCGGCACGTCCCAGGAGCGAACGCGCGGGAGACGCTCGAGGCGCTGACGAGCGCTGGATGTCGCGCGCGACGCGCTCGGCGAACACGAGGCCCTCGAGGAGAGAGTTCGATGCCAGCCGGTTCGCGCCGTGCACCCCCGTGCGCGACACCTCCCCGCAGGCATAGAGACGCGTCATGCTGGTGCGGCCCGCGAGATCGGTGACGATCCCACCCATCATGTAATGCGCGGCGGGCGTGACGGGGATGAGATCGCGGCGCGGATCGATGCCGCGGGCTTCGCACAGGGCGAAGATGCCCGGGAATCGCTGGGTGAAGGTGTCGCCGAGCGCGGTGGCGTCGAGGGAAACGCGTCGCGGTTTTCCGCCGGGCCGCGCGGGTCGTTGCTCGCGAAAGATCTCGCGCGCGACGATGTCGCGGGGCGCGAGGTCGGCGAGGCGATGTCGCTTCTTCATGAACCGCTCGCCACGATCGTTGCGCAGGACTGCGCCCTCGCCCCGCACGGCTTCCGAGATGAGGGCCAGCGGATTCTCCGGTGTGTCGAGGGCCGTCGGATGGAACTGAACGAACTCCATGTCGATGAGCCGTACACCGGCGCGCCAGGCGATCGCGTAGCCGTCACCGGTGGCAACGACCGGGTTCGTGGTGTAGCGGTACACCTGCCCGCAGCCACCGGTGGCGAGGACCGTCGCGTCGGCGATGATCTCGACCGGCCGGCCCGAGACGCTGGCGCGAACCCCGAGGCATTCATCGCTGTGCACGATGAGATCGAGCACCCGTGCCGACTCGATCACCTCGACGTGCTGGCTCTGGCGGACGCGCTCGATGAGCGTGCGCGCCACCTCGGCGCCCGTCTGATCCCCGTGCGCATGCACGATGCGATTGCGCGAGTGGGCAGCTTCGCGTCCGAGCTTGAAGCGGCCACCCGGTGCCAGGTCGAAGCGGGCACCGGCGGCGAAGAGCTCCTGAACGCGCGCTGGTCCTTCCTCGACCAGAACCTCAACCGCTTCGCGGTCACAGAGCGCGGCGCCGGCGGCGAGCGTATCCCGCCGGTGAAGCGCCGGGGAGTCGCCGGCTCCGAGCGCGGCGGCGATGCCCCCCTGCGCATAGGCGGTCGCGCTGTCGAAGAGCGAGCGCTTGGTCAGGAGAATGACGTTGCCATCCTCCGCGGCGCGCCAGGCGGTGTGAAGGCCGGCGATCCCGCTGCCGACAACGAGAAAGCGAGTACGGAGTCGTTCGGGCATGGAGGGAGGAAGATAGGCAGGACGCGGCTCATGGAAACGGCACTCTTCCCCCGCCCCTCGTCCGTCAGCCAGATTCTGGACCGCCCGAGGGCTCGTGCCGCAACGAGCCCCAACAGCCTTTGACACAGAGGACACAGAGACATGGCACAGAGACACACAGAGAGCTTCAACGGCAAGGGCTTTTGAAAAAGCTCCTGCCGTTGAAGTTCTCTGTGTGTCTCTGTGCCATGTCTCTGTGTCCTCTGTGCTAATGCTTTTCAGGACCGTGGCGCGAAAGACTCGTAATCCACTCAGCAGCCACTTATGCGCCGTCTCGTCATTCTGATCGCCGTCCTGCTCGCCGCACACGTCGCGCTCCTCTTCGTGCAGCCGAGGGGGGCAGTGGCGGAGGGTACAGGTGGCATCGATGTGGGGATCGTCTTCGACGTTGGCGGACGGGGCGACAAGTCGTTCAACGACGGCGCGTACAAGGGCGCCGATTCGGCGAAAGCCGTGCTTGGCGCCAACATCCGCTTCATCGAGCCTGGCGAGGGAAGCGATCGGGAGGCCGGGCTGCGTCTGCTCGCGGCGCAGGGAATGGATCTCGTCCTCGGAGTCGGATTCATCTTCACCGATGATCTCACCGATCTCGCCGTCGAGTATCCGAGCGTGAAGTTCGCCGGTGTCGACTATGCCGTGACGGTCGATGATCAAGGCAACGTCGTGCAGCCGCCGTCGAATCTCGCCGCCCTCAAGTTCCGAGAGGAGGAAGGGTCGTTCCTCGTCGGCGCGATCGCCGTGCTGGCGGGCGGCTCGAAGCGCCTTGGCTTCGTCGGCGGGATGGATATTCCCCTCATCCACAAGTTCGAGGCGGGGTATCGCGCGGGCGTTAGGCACGTGTGCCCCGACTGCACCGTCATTGCCCAATACGCCGGCGTGACGCCCGAAGCGTTTCGCAATCCGGGCAAAGGGAAGGAGCTCGCGCTGAGCCAGTACCAGTCCGGCGTCAACGTCATCTTTCACGCGTCCGGCTCCACCGGACTGGGCGTGTTCGAAGCGGCGCGACAAACCCGCAAGTACGCGATCGGCGTCGATGCCGATCAGTACAGCGAGGCTCCCGGCTACATCATGACCTCGATGGTGAAAGGGGTCGATGCCGTGACGTTCGACGCCATTCGACGCGTGCGCGAAGGGACCTTTCGCGGCGGCATCTACTCGTACGGGCTCAAGGAAGGCGGCGTCGGCTACATCTACGACGACAACAACCGCAGCCTCATCCCGGCCGACGTGATCGCGCGCGTCGAGCAGCTCAAGGCGGAGATCATCGCCGGTCGAATCAGAGTGCCGAGCACGCGATGACGGGTCCGTCGCTCGCCATTCGGATGAGTGGCATCCACAAGTCGTTCGGCCCCGTTCGCGCGAATCGCGGCGCCGAGCTCGAGGTGGGAACGCGGGAGATTCATGCGCTCGTCGGGGAGAATGGCGCCGGCAAGTCGACGCTGATGCGCATCCTCGCCGGGCTGTATCGCGCCCGACGCGGGAACGGTCGAGGTGGCCGCGCCAACGGGCGAGCTGCGGGATGTCACCGGCTGGTCAACCGCAGACGCGATCAAGGCCGGCGTCGGCATGGTGCACCAGCACTTCATGCTCGTGCGCACGCTCACGGTGGCCGAGAACGTCGTGCTCGGCCGGGAGCCCGTGCGTGGCGCGATGCTCGACGTCGCGCGAGCAATGGCCGACGTGCGACGCATCGGCGAGCAGTACGGCCTTCGGGTAGAGCCCGAGCGTCTGGTCGGGGAGCTCTCCGTGGGAGAGGCGCAGCGCGTCGAAATCCTGAAGACGCTCTTTCGCGGCGCGCGCATTCTGATTCTCGACGAGCCGACGGCGGTCCTCTCGCCGCTCGAGGTCAAGGAGCTGTGGGGCGTGCTCCGGCGGCTCCGCGATGATGGCGCGACCATCGTGCTGATCACGCACAAGCTCGACGAGGTGATGGACATCTCCGATCGCATCACGGTGATGAGACACGGCCAGACGGTGGCTCGCCTCGAGACGCGCGAGGCGACCCCTGAGGTCATTGCGAAAGCGATGGTGGGGAGGGATGTTCGATTGCGGAGTGCGGATGCAGAGGGGCTCTTCGGCGCAATCCGCAATCCGTAATCCGCAATCTTCGTTGACGGTTACCGATCTCGTGGTGTTGAACCGCGGGCTCCGCGCACTCGATGGCGTTTCGCTCACCGTTGCACCGGGCGAGATCCTCGGTATCGCTGGCGTGGAAGGGAACGGCCAGACGGAGCTCGATCGAGGCCCTCGCGGGACTGCGGCCGGTGGCGGAGGGAACGATTCGGCTGGGACAGCGCGACGTGACTCGCGCCTCCGTGCGTGACCGCACTGAGAGCGGGCTCGCGCACATTCCCGAAGATCGTCACCGGCGAGGGCTCGTCCTCGACTATTCGGTCGCCGACAACCTCATCCTCGGTGACCAGCACAAGTACGCGCGCGGTGCGCGGGCCGCCTGGGCTCTCGACGGCGACGCGGATCGGCGCCAACGCCGACGATGAGATCCGACGATTCGACATCCGTCCCCCCGACGGGCTGTTGCCGGCCCGCGCGTTGTCGGGAGGGAATCAGCAGAAGATCGTCATCGCGCGAGAGATGGGGGGCGCGTACGACGTGCTGCTCGCCTCGCAGCCCACGCGCGGAGTGGACGTCGGCGCGATCGAGTTCATCCACGGACAGATCCGCGCGGCTCGTGAGGCGGGCAAGGCGGTTCTCCTGGTGTCGGCGGAGCTGTCGGAAATCCTGGCGCTCGCCGACCGCGTGGCCGTGATGTATGGCGGCCGGATCGTCGCGATCCTGCCCCGGCGCGAAGCGACCGAGGAACGGCTCGGTCCGTTGATGACGGGCGCGACTGACACGACGAGACCCGCCGCGTGACGACCGCCACCGCGCGCTCACGGCGTGGAGGAAGCCGTCCTGCCTCCACTCGTCGCGCTTCTCGTCGCGCTCGTGGTCGGTGACATTCTCATCATCCTCGTCGGCCAATCGCCGAGCGCCGTGTTCCGGCTCATGCTCAGCGGCACGTGGGGAAACTGGTACGGCTTCGGGCAGGTGCTCTACAAGGCGACGACGCTCATCTGCACTGGTCTGGCCGTCTCGATCGCGCTGCGCGCGGGGTTGTTCAACATTGGAGCCGAAGGCCAGCTGGCCGCCGGTGGCTTCGCCGCGGCAGTCGTGGGACTCGTCCTGCCGGCCGGGACGCCAGGGTTCGCTGGCGATCCCACTCTGCATCGCGGCGGCCCTCGCCGCCGGTGGTCTCGTCGGCGCGATTCCCGGCGTGATGAAGGCGCGGTTCGGCGCCCATGAAGTGATCGTCACGATCATGCTCAACTTCATCGTGCTGGCGTTTCTCAATTGGATCGTTGCGTCACATCTCCACGTGCCGGAGACGTTGCATACGCCCGAGATGCGTGCCGGTACGCTCGCCCGGCTGATCGAACTGGGTTCCGCCGTTCCATGGCTCAGCGGTGAACACGGCGCTCTTCATTGCCATAGCGGCGGCGGTACTGGTAGGCTGGATGCTGTTCCGCACGCGGGCGGGGTACGAGCTGCGCGCCGTCGGGCTCCAGCCAGATGCGGCAGAGTACGGGGGAGTGCGCGTCGGCACGGTGTGGATGAAGGCGTTCCTCATCTCCGGAGCGCTCGCCGGACTCGGCGGCATCAACTACGTGATGGGCTACAAGCACTACTACGAGGAAGGATTCGCCGGCGGTGCGGGCTTCCTGGGCATCGCGGTCGCGCTGGTGGGGCGCAATCACCCGTTAGGTGTCGCCATCGCCGCCTTCCTCTTTGCGACGTTGTCACAGGGCGGGCTGGCGATTCACGCCCTGGTGCCGAAGCAGATGGTCGAAGTGCTTCAGGGGGTGGTGATTCTCGCGGTCGCGGCGGCCGTCCCGGAAGTGCGCCGCCTGGTCCGCAGCGCGCGCGGCGGAGTGGCGGCATGACCGAGATCGCCGCCTTCATCGCGCAGACGATCCGCATCGCCATTCCCGTATCTCTTCGCGGCTTCGGGTGGCGTCGTGGCCGAGCGTGCCGGCGTGGTGAGCCTCACGCTCGAGGGGTTCATGCTGACTGGAGCGTTCGCCGCCACGCTCGGCAGCTATTACAGCGGGAGTCCCTGGATCGGCGTGCTGTGCGGCATCGGTGGCGGATTGCTGTTCGGGCTCATCCACGCGGTCGCTTCGATCCGCTATCGCGCCGACCAGATCGTCACCGGCATCGCGATCAATCTCCTCGCGGTGGGCCTTACGCGGTTCTTTCTGCTGATGGCGTTCGACAGCTCGTCGAACTCGCCGCGCGTGCCGGGCTTCGGCATCACGGGCGAGGCCACGAGCTTCACGGGTGCGCTGCTCCGGAACCCGCTGGTGTGGCTCGGCCTCCTGGCCATTCCGGCCGTCGCCTGGCTCGTGCACTACACGCCCTTCGGCTTGCGTGTGCGCGCCGTCGGTGAGCACCCAGCGGCCGCCGAGACGTTAGGCGTTCCGGTGCGACGGGTGCGCTACTTCGCGGTCGCGCTGTCGGGGATTCTCGCCGGATTGGGCGGGGTGTATCTCGCGCTGGACCAGCACCAGTTCACCGACTCGATGACCGCGGGCCGCGGGTTCATTGCGCTTGCCGCGATCATCTTCGGCCGGTGGGAGCCGGTGCGCGCGGGTCTCGCGTGTCTGCTGTTCGCAGCCGCGGAGACGTTGCAGATCCAGCTGCAGGGAATGCAGGGCATCCCCAGTCAATTCGTTCAAATGATCCCGTACGTCCTCACCATCGTGGCCGTCGGGGGCTTCGTCGCCCGATCGACGCCGCCGGCGGCGCTGGGCAAGGTGGAGGAATGACCGGCTCTTGAAGCTCCCATCCGCCATCCCCGCCAACCTCGCCGTCCTCATGCTGACGGCGTTCATGGACATGGTGGGCGTGCTGATGCTGCTGCCGCTGTTGCCCTTCTACGCGAAGGACCTCGGCGCCACCGGCTTCGTGATGGCGTGGCTGGGATCGTCCTTTCTCATCGCCCAGCTCATCAGCGCGCCCCTGTGGGGCCGCGTGTCCGACCGCTATGGACGAAAGCCAGCGCTCATCATCGGACTCGCCGCGTCCGCGGTCGCGTACGTCGTCTTCGCGTACGCGGACTCGCTCTGGCTGCTGTTCATATCGCGCATCATCCAGGGCGCGGGAGGCGGGACGGTCGGCGTCATACAGGCGTACGTCTCGGACGTCGTGGAGCCGAAGAATCGCGCGAAGGGATTGGGCTGGCTCTCCGCGGCAACGAACGTCGGTGTGATGATTGGACCGCTGCTCGGCTCCGCAGCCTCGACGTGGGGGCGGAGCGCACCCGGATTGATCGCGGCGGGGCTGTGCCTTCTCAACATTGCGTTCGCGTCACGGTTCCTGAGCGAATCGCATGGCGCGGCGATGAAGGCGAGGGCGCGCCGCGAGCGGTGGGCGACCGTGAAGGCGGTGTGGCGCATCGCTCCCATCTGGCCCGTCACCCTGGTCACGCGGCTTACGCTTGGCGCTCAGGAGGCGGCAGCGCTCACGCATCCGCGGCCCGACTTCGCCAAGCGATTCATTTGGGTGTATGCGATCGCCATCGGGGCGTTCTACGGTCTCACGCTGTCCGGGGTCATGCCGTTCTTCCTCATGGAGCGGCACGGGATCACCGCGAAGACCATCGGCGCGTTCTTCGCCTACATTGGCGTGCTCAACGTCGTGTTCCGGATCGGCCTGCTCGGGAAGGTCATCGACCGCGTCGGGGAAGCGCGCGCGACGCGGCTCGGGATCATTCTCGCTGGCGTTAGGCTTTCTGGCGCTGCCGTTCACCCGTTCGATCGCGACGCTCGCCATCGCCACCGCCCTTCTGCCACTCGGCGCGACCCTGCTCTTCCCCTGCGTCACGGCAATGCTCTCGCAAGTGGTCGGAGATCACCAGCGGGGATTGTACATGGGGTTGCAGCAGACGGTCGGCAACATCACCCGTGTCCTCTACGCGCTGTTCGCGGGGAAGGTGTGGGACATTGGCCATGCGCGCCTGGGGCAGGCCGGGTCCTACATTCCCTTCTTCGCGTCCGCGGCGCTCGTTGCGGCGACGGCGTTTCTGGCGGTTCGGGTGCCGGAGTCGGCGGTGAAGGAGGAAGCGGCCGTTCCTCATTGAGTCACTATCACCTTCACGCTATCCGACTTCCCTTCACTCGTCGCACGCACGACTGACCAGCCGACGTCGGCGGCGGTGATCATGCCGCCCGAGGCGACCTTCACGCGCATCGTGTCGGAGCTGGTCCAGCGAACCTCGCGGCCATCGAGTGCGTTCCCGGCCGCGTCGACCACGAGCGCCTCGAGTCGCATGGTTTGCGCGCGCGGAAGCGCGACACTGTCCGGCACGATGATGACCCGCGCGACCGAGGTGCCGCTGTTGGAAGGGCCAGATGGTCCGTCTCCGCACGCGATCAGAAGCGTGAGGAGGCCCACGGCCAATGACCTGCTCAGCAGAGGCGGGATTTCTGCGTGATGAGGCGAACGCCGCGCTGATAGGTGATGTAGGCGTACGCCCACTGGAGCAGCACGCTCAGGCGGTTGCGGAAGCCGACCAGATACATGATGTGAACGAAGAGCCAGAACCACCATGCGAGCCGCCCGGTGACGTGGAACCTGCCGAAATCGGCGATGGCCTTGTAGCGGCCGATCGTCGCGAGGTCGCCCTTGTTGCGATATCGAAATGATACCCGTGGCTCGCCGCGAAGATCGTGACGGATGTTCCGGGCGGCGAGGGTGCCCATCTGCATTGCGGCCGGAGCGACCCCCGGTACCTGCTTGCCGTCCTGTTTTACGATCGCCAGGTCCCCAATGACGAAGATCTCGGGGCGGCCGGGGACGGACAGATCGGGCTCGACTTCGACTCGGCCGGCTCGGTCGTGACGCGAGCCTAACGATCGTCCCACACGCGACGCCTCGTTCCCGGCGGCCCAGAACACCGTTCGCGTTGCGATGCGCTCCTCGCCGACCCACACCCCGTCGGGCTCTACGCGGGTGACGAGCGCGTTGACCCGGACTTCGACGCCAAGCTCGATCAGATCCTGGTGTGCCCGTGCCGACAGCGACTCGGGGAACGATGGCAGGACGCGCGGCCCGCCTTCGAGCAGGATCACGCGCGTCTCGCGCGTATCGATCCGCCGAAAGTTGCTCCGCATGGCGCGAGCAATTTCCTGCATGACCCCGGCGAGCTCGACGCCCGTCGGCCCACCACCGATGAGCACGAACGTCTGGAGCGCGCGCCGCTCGTCGGCATCGTCGGACTTCTCCGCCAGCTCGAACGCGAGGAGGAATCGCCGGCGAATCTCCAGCGCGTCTTCCAGGCTCTTGAGTCCGGGCGCATGCGCCTCCCACTCGCCATGACCGAAATACGAATGGCGCGCGCCGGTAGCGGCGATCAGGTAGTCGTACGCCATCTCCTCCTGACCATTGTCGAGCCGAACAACGCGACGCTCCGCATCCACCTCGGATACCTGGGACATGAGCACGGTCGCGTTTCTCTGGTGCCGCAGGATCCATCGAATGGGGGACGCGATGTCGCTGCCCGCGAGCCCTGCCGTCGCCACCTGATAGAGCAGCGGCTGAAAGACGTGATGGTTGGTGCGATCGATGACGGTGATGCGCACCGGCGCGGTGCGAAGCGCCCGCGCCGCCCGCGTTCCGCCGAAACCGCCGCCGAGAATGACGACGTGAGGCCGATGCGCTGGAGGCGCTATGGGGCTTCCAGCGCCTCTAGCGTCCTCTTTCACTCTCGATGACCGCACGCGCGATGTCGACCATCGGCTCGCCCCGGTCCTGACTCGTTCGCTGCAGGATGCGATAGGCCTCCTGCTCGGATGAGCCGGTGCGGCGCATCAGGATGCCCTTTGCGCGCTCAATGATCTTGCGATTCTCCAGATCGCGTCGTGCGTCGCTCGCATCGCGCCGAGCCTTCACGAGGTCACGCGCTCGCCGGGCGGCGAGGCGTACCGTCGAGTCGATGACTCGCGGAGACGCCGGTTTCGCCAGGAAGGCGATCGCCGACGTCGCGTCGGCATCGCGATCGCTCAACGAGAGCGTGCTGTCGCCCGTCAGGAGCACGACCGCCGCCTCATTGACCTCGCGCGCGATCGCCTCGGCCGCCTCGATCCCCGAGCGACCCGGCATGTGAACGTCCAGCAGCACAACGTCCGGCCGCGCTGCGCGAGCGCTCGCGATCGCCTGCTCTCCGGTGCCCGCCTCGGCCACGACCTCGTGACCGAGCTCGCGCAGGAGATCGACGAGCAGGGAGCGCGCGTTCTCATCGTCTTCAGCGACGAGCACGCGAATCGAGGACGCCGGTTGCGTCATGAGAGGGTCAGACAAACGGGTAGGCATGGATAGTAGGTCGTCATGAGGTCGGCGCAACGAGCGCGACGAGCTCGGCGGGTGGAATGGGCTTGCGAAGCACGAAGTCCGCCTCGGTCGTCGTCGCGCGGTTTCCTTCCCATCCGGTGACTACTCCGATGCGCATGTGCGGCCAACGCGCACGGGCCTTTCGCACGAGGTCCCAGCCGCTTCCGTCAGGAAGCCCGATGTCGCTGATGAGCACCTCGAACGGATCCGATGCGGAGGCCTCAAGCCTGGAGAGGCCTTCGCCGAGCGTCGCGACCGACTCGACGTGGTGCCCGTGCGATTGAAGCACGAGCCTCAGGAACTCACGGCCGTCATCATTGTCCTCGACCAGCAGAATGCGACGCCGTGAAGCGGGTGACGCAATCGCCATCGGGGTCTCGCGCGTGGACGTGGCGTGCGCGCGAAAGCGCAGCCGCACGGTGGCGCCAGCATCCGGTTGGCTCACAATCTCGGCGGATCCGCGATGGCGCTTCATGATGCCGTACACTTCGGCGAGGCCGAGGCCGCTGCCGGTGGCCTCCTTGGTACTGAAGAAGGGCTCGAACGCGTGCTCGCGGACGTGCTCGGTCATCCCGACTCCGGTGTCGCCCACCTCCACGAAGGACTCGACGCCATTGCTGCGGGTCTCGATCGTGATGGTTCCGCCATTGACGGTGGCGTCGAGCGCGTTGTGGATGAGGTTCATGATCGCCGCACGCACTTCCCCCGCGACGCCCACTGCCGGTGCGGCCGCCAGCCGAAGCTCGAGCTTGATGGGACCACCGACCTGCCGCTCGGCCCACAGCGATCGCATCATCGCCACGACCTCGCCAGCCAGCGTCGCGAGATCCAGCTGGGATTCACTCCCCTCATCGAGCGGATCCTGGCGAATGAAGCGGCCAACGCGCGCGGAGGTCGCCGCACCAGTTTCAGCGGCCTTCGCGATGCGCGCCGCGTATTCGCGGACCGCAGCCGGGTCATTGGCGTGACGGTCGAGCAAATACGCCGCGGCCATGATGGGATTGAGCGCGTTGTTGACGTCGTGCATCACACCAGCCGCGAGCTGGCCGATGGCCGCCAGCCGACGCTCACGCGCGTGGCGCTCCTGGATGGCGAGCAGCTCCGCCGTTCGCTCACCGACCATGCGCTCGAGCCGCTCCGTCTCGGTGGACGCGCGCGCGTAGAGCTGGTCGATCTGCTTCGCCTTTTCCTCCAGCTCGCGCAACAGCGCCAGTCGATCGGTGACGTCTCGCTCGACGGTCACCGCGCCTCGTACCTCGCCGAGATCATCGTGGAGCGGGTTCGCGCTCACCTCGATCACGCGCGGTGCCGACGAGTTACGCGCGACTCGCATCATCTCCGAGCGCACTCGTTCCCCGCGGAGGGCGCGAGACGTGGGATGACGCTCGAGGTCCACCGGCACGTCGTCGAGCGAACACGGCTGCTCGCACTCGATCTGATCATGAAGCGTCGAGGACACGCCGAGCTCGCAGTCCCGCATTGCCTGAGCGTTGGCGCGCACGACGTTTCCGTGCACATCGAACACTCGCACGGCGTCGGGAATGACGCCGAAGATGGACGTCAGCTGCCCAACCAGGTGCGCGAGATCTTCCCGGAGCTGCTCGCGCTCGGTGACGTCGACCGCGGCGAATACCACCTCAGGCGCGGGGCGGGCGTCGCCAAGCGCGCGAAAGACGGCCTCCAGAACACGAATGCGCGGCCCGTTTCGCACTGTGACGCGCAGCGCGCGGAGGATTCGCCCTTCGCTGGCTTCGGCGAGTGCTTCGCGCAGGTCGATGTCCGCGGAGGGAAATGCCTGACGGAACGTTGTTGTCGGGCACGCAGAAGCATCGACGCCGGTGAGCTCGACGAACCGACGGTTCGTGAGGACCAGGCTCGATGTGGCGGCATCCAGCACCGCAAGCGGTGCGGGGATGGCATTAAGGAGCGCCTCGAGACGCCCCACGCGCGCGGGAAAGTCGTCGCCCTTGCCTAGCGAGAGCTCAGGGGCCATGTCGTTTGCTCAGCGAGGGTACCGCGGAAGGGCCCTGCGACCTGCCATCCACGATTCCGATTCTCTGCCCTGAATCTACGAAGAACGCATACCAAGGGCGAGGCGAGGCATCCCGTTGCATAGGGTGTGCGTGACTCGTCCACCTCGCGCATGCACGGACCCCCGCCTTCACATTCCCGCTCGCTCGATCCCCTCGCGATGGCCACTGCCGTGGCGATCGCCGTGCTCGCGTTTCTGCCGGTCGCCAACTGGCTGGCAGGTGGACACGACGCTCCGTGGTATGGCGCCGTGGCGGCGACGTGGGTTACCGGAAGCGTACTGGCGATCGGCATCGGTCTCATCCTCGCCATCGCCTCGCGTCGAATCCCCGCGCTCTGGCACGATGGATTCGGCACCCGCTTCGCCGTCGCGCTCGACCACTCGCCGCTGGTGGTGCTGGCCGCTTTGGCCGTTGTGAGCACGATCGTTTACGCCGTCATCGCGCATCTGGTGTTCGACGCGCGGCCGCTGCTCGTCGACGAGATCTTTCAGGTCTGGCAGGCGCGCGTCTTTGGGCAGGGCCGCCTGACGTCGCCGGTGGCTGCTCACCCGGAGTTCTTCAGCGGGATGCATCTCGTCGAGGCGGAGGGACGGGCCTTCTCCCACTTCCCGCCAGGCCACTCGGCGATGCTGATGGTCGGCGAGCTGTTAGGCGCGCCGTGGATCATCGTCCCGCTCGCCGGCGGGGTGACCGTGGCGGCGTTCGGAGTCTACCTCCGCTCGGCAGAACCCCGGGCGACGGTTCGTCTGGGCGCCCTGGTGCTGTTCGCGCTGGCGCCGCTCGTCGCCTTCATGTCGGCAACGTACATGAACCACGCGACCGCGCTCATGTGGCTCATGATCGCCGTTGCGGCGCTTGCGCATGCAGTGAAGGACGAGGGCACGCATCCCCTCGCCGCGCTGGTGTGCGGATTGGGGCTTGGCATCGCGGCAACGATTCGGCCGATCGATGCGGTGTCCTTTGCACTTCCCGCGGGCGCCTGGCTCCTCGTTCGTGCGATCAAGAACCCCAAGCGGTGGCTCGAGGCCAGCGTCGCCGGCGTCGGTGTCGTGCTCCCTCTCGCCGCGCTCGCCTGGTTCAATGCGCGTACGACCGGCGATCCGTTCCTGCTCGGGTACGAGATGTTGTGGGGGAAGGAGCACGGGCTCGGCTTCCGCTCGAGCGCCTGGGGCGCATCCCATTCGCCGGCTCGCGGGATCGAGCTCATCAACCTCTACTTCCTGCGCCTTCAGACCTACCTCTTCGAGTGGCCGATTCCGTCGCTGCTGCCGGCGGTCGGTGCACTCGCGCTTGCGCCGCGCCTCGATCGGCACGACCGGTATTTGTTAGGCAGTGGCGCCTTGCTCGTGACCATGTACTTCGCGTTCTGGCACGACGGCTTTTACCTCGGCCCGCGGTACATGTATCCGCTGGCGCCGCTGCTGTCGCTGTGGACCGCCCGGTTTCCCGCCTTCATCCATGAACGACTGGGCGATGGGCTGCCGCTGCGGACGACGGTCTACTCGCTCGCGGCGGCGACGGTCATCGCGACCATATCGCTGGTGCCGCAGCGCGCCCGTCAGTACGCGGCCGGACTCACCACCATGCGTTGGGATGCAAACGCCGCGGCCAGCGACGCCGGCGTCCGTCGAGGGCTGGTGTTTGTCCGCGAAAGCTGGGGGTCTCAGCTCGTGGCGCGCCTGTGGGCGTTGGGCCTAACGAGGGCGCAGACGGAGCGGCTCTACGCGCGGGTCGATGCGTGTCTGCTGGAACAGGGGCTCGATCGCCTGGAGCAGCAGGGGGTGCGCGGCCAGGCGGCGGCCGAGGCGTTCGCGCCGCTCATGCGCGACTCGCTGCGGGTGATCCCCTCGACGCTCTCGCCGGACGCGAGCGAGCGGGTGCTCCCTGGTGCCCGGTACACCCCGCGCTGTCTTCAGCGCATCGCCGACGACCGCCGGGGGTTCACGCTGCTGACGCCGCTCATGCTCGCTGGGTCCGATGGTACGCTGTACGTCCGCGACCTGCACGCGCGGGATACGCTGCTTCTGGCGGAGCATCCGGATCGGGAGGTGTGGCTGCTCCGGCCGGCGGATTCTGTCTCCGGGTCTGTGCCTCGATTCGAGAGAGTGCGTCGCGACTCTCTGGTCAAGGCGGCACGCGACGGGCGGTAAACGGCAAAGATGACAGAATTCAGAATACAGAATTCAGAATTCAGCAGACCTACGGGGCGCAGATAACTGGGTCCCCGTGGTCATTTCTGAATTCTGTATTTCTGGATTCTGAATTCTGTCATCTTTGCCGTTCGCGCTTACGCCCCTAACGCCGCGCCTCCCCTCGCCAGCCGCCCTTCGCTCCACCTCGCGATGAGCGTAATCGTCAGCACGAGCCCGATGAGCAGTACGCTGTACGCTGCCGCCGTGCCGAACGCGAGGTTGCGCAGCTGCGCCAGGATCTCGACGGCGATCGGCCGATTCGCATGCGTGTAGAGCACGACACTGGCCACGAATTCGCCGACCGCGGTGACGGCGGCGAGCAGCGCGCCGGCGATAAGGCCCGGCCGCGCCGCCGGAAGAATCACGCGTCGCACCGCCATGAGCCAGGATGCGCCCAGTCCGTGGGCGGCGTCCTCGAGTGACGGATCCATCTGCTTGAGCGATCCTTCGATCGCGGTCGCGACGAGCGGAATGCCGCGAATGAAGTAGGCGAGCGGAAGAATCCAGAAGGTGCCGACCAGCAGCACGCGCAGCGTGAGTGGATCGTTGCGATTGAACGTCGACGCAAGTCCGATTGCGATGGCGGTCGCCGGAATCGCCCAGGGGAGCGCGATGAGCAGCTCGAGCAGCCGGCGTCCGGGGAACCGTCGCAACACGACCAGGTATGCGGCGACGAAGCACACGACGACGTTCGCCGCCGTCGCGATCACCGCCATCGAGACGCTGTTGCGAATCGGCACCCAGAGTGCGGGGTCGGTCGCCATGCGGCGGAAGTTGTCGAGGGTATACTCGGGCGGCAGGACTTGTGTCGTCCACGCCCCATCGCGCGCGAATGAGACGAGAATCACCATGGCGTGCGGCAGGAGCAGCACCGCCACCGTCGCGAACGCGAGCGCCGGGAGCAGCGCGCGCGCGACGGGCGACGTCACGGCGACGCGCGTCTGGCGCCCCTTTCCCGACATGGCGTAGCTGCGGCGGCGCTCGAAGCGTCGCAGAACGACGAGCCCCACGACCGCCGCCAGTGCGAGGACCGCCGTCTCCGCGTACGCAAGACCAAGGTTGCCATTGAGCTTCGATGCGACGATCTGCGTCGACAGCACGCGAATGCCGCCGCCAAACACGTAAGGCGCGGAGAAGGATCCGAGCGCGCTCATGAAGACCAGGAGCATCGCGCCGGCAATCGAGGGCGTGAGCAGTGGAAGTGTCACGCGGCGCAGACGCACGCCGCGCGACGCCCCGAGCCCCTCGGCCGCCTCGTCGAGCGTCGTGTCAATGCGCTCGAGGCCCGCCGAGACGAACAGGAAGACGTAGACGTACATCGTGTACGCGTGGACGAAGACGATCGCCCACAGACCCGTAAGCGACCATGGCGCGTGCTCGAGCCCGAGAGCGTGCTGCACGATTCGCGTAACGACGCCGCTTTCTCCGTACAGAAACATGAACGCCACCACCCCAACGAGTGGCGGCAGCGCCGCAGGAAGCGTCGCGATCGCACTCAGTGTTCGACGGCCGCGGAATTCGAAGCGCGCCAGGAGGAACGCCAGGGGAAGCCCGATCAGGGTGGCGGCGACGACCGAGCCAACGGAGACAATGAGCGTCGAGACGACGGCCTCACGGTCGGCGGGGCTGGCGAAGAACTCCTTCCACGCGCGCGCGCCGTCGGCCAGCGATCCGGCGATGACGGACAGGTTGGGGTAGACGACGGCCCAGAGCAGGAGGGCGATGACGGGTGCGGCGAGAAGGAAGGTCGAACGAACGAGGACCGAGGAACGAGGAAGCGGCGCCCCCGCCGTGTCAATGACAGGGACGGGAAACCGAAGGGTCTTCCTCGCTCCTCGTTCCTCGTTCATGTCACCACCGCCACGGGCTCGCGAGACACTCGGATTCCCACGGATTCCCCGATTTCACGCCCGCGCTCCGTCGTGTGCACCTCCACCTCCACATCGTCGGCCAGCTTCACTCGATAGGCGAGCAGCGCGCCGGCAAAGCGGCGCTCCGTGATCGTGCCGGCCCAATCGCCGCGCCCCGTGGGCTCGACCATCTCGAGCGCATCCGGGCGGAGAACAACGAACGCCGGCCCGCTCCGCGGCGCGCCGTTCCCGGTCACGACTCGTAGCTCACGTGTGACGCCCCCGATCGCCACCACCGCCCGGTCGCCCTCGAGACGCGCTGGAACCAGCGTGGCGCGACCGATGAACTCCGCCACTGCGCGAGTGGCTGGCCGATCGTAGAGCTCCTCCGCTCGGCCCACCTGGAGCAACCGTCCACGCTCCAGCAACGCGACCCGATCGGCGACAGCGAACGCATCCTCCTGATCGTGCGTGACGAAGACCGCGGTCACACCCAAACGGTGAAGCATCGCGCGAAGCTCATCGCGCGTGGTCCGTCGCAAGGTCGGATCGAGATTCGACAGCGGCTCATCGAGGAGCAGAACGCGTGGCTCGATGATCAGGGCGCGCGCGAGCGCGACCCGCTGCTGCTCACCGCCGGAGAGTGACTGCACTTGTCGCGAGCTCGCGTTTGCCAGCCCCACGTTCGCCAGGGCGCGTGCGGCGCGCTCCCGGCGCTCGGCCTTCGGAACGCCGCGCGCCTCGAGGCCGAACGCGACGTTCTCTCCCACGGTCATGTGGGGAAAGAGCGCGTAGTGCTGGAACACCATGCCGAAGCCGCGATGGCGTGGAGGGAGGGCGGTGATGTCCCGCCCGTCGAGCAGCACCCGTCCCTCGTCAGGCGCCTCGTGGCCGGCAATGATGCGCAGCGTCGTCGTCTTGCCGGATCCGGACGCGCCGATCAGGGCGAGCAACTCGCCCTGCTGCACATCGAGCGTGAGTCCATCGACCGCCGGCGTACCACCGGCTCCGGCAAATCGGCGCGTCAGTCCCACCAGCGACAACGTCGCTGTGGTCACCGGCGCTTGCCGCGATTCCGAATGTTGGCGTCCCAGTAGCGCATCCACACATCGAGTGAATCAGCCAGGAGCTGCCGATCCACCGGCATCGTCTTCATCGTCGACCTGGCCTCACGTATCCACGCGGGGAGTGAATCGGAGGAAAGATCGGTACGTGCGGGTATGCGGAGGAAGTCCTTCGCCGCGGCCCGGAGGGCCTCCTGCGTCGTGACGAACTCGTAGAAGCGTTTCGCGATCTCGGGATGCCGTGCACCCTTTACCAGCGCCAGTCCCTCGACCAACACCGGCGTGCCGCTCGCCGGAACGACCCATTTCACCGGGATCTTCGTCCGCTGCTGCAGCGTCGCCATGTCCGGCATGTTGTAGAGCGTGACCACGCCCTCCTGGCGGCCCAGCTTCTGGTAGAGGATCGTCGGATTGAGTGTGTACTCTTTCGTGTTGGCATCGAGCTTCAGCAGCCAGTCGTAGCCGGCACGCGTCGAGCCAGTGCGCGCGAACTCACGGGCAATGATCGCCCCGAAGATCGCTCGCATGGTGCCGGACGCGATCGGGTCTCGAATGATGATCTTGCCGCGCCACTTCGGATCGATGACATCATCCCAATCCGTGGGCGCCTCGGCGTCAGTGATGGCTTCGGAGTTGTACGCGATCACTTCCGGCGTGAGGTACGTCCCGTACCAGAGATCGCGCGGATCGCGTGCCTCGTCAGGTACCGAGCTCGCCCACGTGGGCCGGTACGGCTGAAGCAGCCCTTCCTTCGCCGCCCGCTCGAAAATCTCTGCCGGCGCTCCGAACCACACATCTGCCTGGGGATTCGCCGCCTCGGCGCGCAACCGGTCGAGCACCTCCTGCGACCCCATGTCCACCCATTGGACGTCGATCGTCGAGTCGGTGCGCTCGAAGGCCTCCTCGTAATACTGGAGCAGATCCTTACCGTGCGGTGAATAGACGGTGAGAACGCTTCTCCCGGAATCGCCGCCGCACGCCATGAGCAGAGCGACGCCGAACAGCGGGAGCTTCCAGCTCACGGCAGCACTCGCGCGGACTCGGCGGCCTTGGCGCTGAGCAAGTTCACGAATAGCCGCGCAGCACCGGGAACCCCGGCCGGTAGCTCTCGAAAGAACGCCATCGTCGTGTACACGTAGAGTCCGCGTCCGTACGGAGCGACGAGCAGCGCGCCGCGCGACGGCGGCTCGCCGGGATCACTCATGGCGAGAGGCGCCGTGTACGCACTGTCGAACTGCGAGGGCATGTACAGCGCCCGCTCCTGCACCCACCCGTCGAAGTCGCGCGGGCCGATCCGGTTCGGCGCGCGCAGCGTACGATGCTCGGGATCGAGAATGGTGACCGGCGCGTCTTCGACGGTGACGCGGGTGTGTGGTCGTGAGATCGTAATCGGGTACGGCATGATGCCGGCCTGCATCATCTCGTATTGTCCGTATTGCACGACCAGCGTTCCGCCGCGCCGAGCGTAGTCGAGCAATCGCGCGTTATGCTGAATGAGCTCGGGGTGCGACTCGTACGCACGGGTGCCGACGACAACCGCGGTGTACTGGGAGAGATCAGTCGTCGCCACCGCGCCGGGCTCGAGGACGGTAATGGGGACTCCGAGCTGGCGCACCATCGGCGCGACGTTGTCGCCCGCGCCCGGGATGTACGCCACGCGAAGACCCGCGCCCAACGCCACGTCAACGCCTTGTAGATCGACCGCCGCCTCACGGTACATCCGCTGAGGCGTGATGTGATCGTATTCGATCTCCGTGTACCCGTCGCGGAACCGCTCACCTCGTCCCTCGGCGACGGCACTCATCTCTCCGCGCGTCGCGCGCGGCGTGCCCCGGACGTTGAACTCGACTCCCTGGGTGGCGCCCGGCGCGAAGCGTCACGCGTTTTGTCCCGTCGCTCGTAAGGCCGCCCGGGACCGCCAGCGTCACGGCCACATTGGCTGGGGTCGTCAACGCGGACCGAAGCTCGACGCGCTCGGCACGCGCGAGGGGTACGCCGGCGCGTGCGTACTCGACGGTACGTTCGAGGGTGACCGCGATCGGCGGCACCACCGCCAAGGGGCGCTGCACGTCGCCGCGCACGGGATCGGCGCGGCGATGGACGACGGGTGCGCTCGCCTCGACCGTTGCCCCATCGATCGCCATGGTGACGCGTGCAACAGCGGCGGTGGGTCGTTCGCTTTCCGCCTGCGCAACCTCGGCGCGGGGAACGTCGAACAAGTCGCCGCGGCGGCCGTATCCCAGCCACCATGGCTGCGTGATGCGCACGCCGCGGACGGCGCCACGCCAGGACGCGGCGCTATCGGCGGGTATAGTGGTGGCGGCATCACGCAGCAGGGTCGCGGCGGAGACATCCGGTCCATCGATGCGAACGCCCGTCACTGCGACCGGCATATCACCGCGGGTGTAGAACGTCACCTCGACCGGGACGCTGTCGCCCCGCGCCACCGTGGCGCGCCCGGCGGTCGCTTCGATCGCCGCACCGGTCGCTTCGACAAGCGCGCGGGTCGCGCGCGACAATCCGGAGCGCACCGACGCCTCGACATCCGGATCGGCGATGCGAGCATCTCGCACCCGCGCCAGCAGACGGTGCACGCGGGCGAGCGCTGGAACGACCGTCATCGGACGTCGGAAGTCGAGCGTCGCTCGCGCGGCAGCGGTCGCAGCCGGAAGCGAGTCGAGCGCCGCCGCTGCCTCACGAGAAACGCGCGCGGCAGCAGGGCGCAGCCGGGCCCACGTGGTGTCGATTCCGTCGAAGGGCGAGCGCTCGGTGACGCCGTTCACGGCCGCGCCCGATCCTGCCTTCTCGACCATCAGCCAGTCGAGCTGTGTACCGCGTCGCTGCAGCCGACCAAATGCCTGCGATTTGTGCTGTGACCGGGACTCCATCGCAATCTCGTAGTACGAGCGCCCCAACACCGGATCGTATTCGCCAACGTTGAAGCGCACGGTCGCGCGGTCGCGGGACTGGTAGGGCCCGAGGTACAACTTCGCGGGGGCCCAGCCGCCATGGCCGGCGGTGACGCTGCGTGGATAGCGGATGGTGTCGGCCGCGGCGTCGTATGCTTCGCGCGCGAGGATACCCGAGACCTGATGGTGTCCATGGCCGTCGCGCGGCGTTCCGCTGAAGATGGCGACCACGACGTGCGGGCGGTACGCGCGGATCACCGTCACGACGTCGCGCAGCAGGGAATCTTTCGGCCAATGCGTGTACGTCTCTTCGGCGCTCTTCGAGAAACCGAAGTCGTAGGCACGAGTGAAGTACTGCGCGGCGCCGTCGAGGCGCCGCGCCGCCAGCAGCTCCTCGGTGCGGATGACACCTAACGCCTCGCCCAGCTCATCCCCGATGAGGTTCTGCCCCCCGTCCCCACGGGTGAGCGAGAGATAGGCGGCATTGGCATGCTCGCGGTGGACCAGCCACGCAAGGAGGGCCGTGTCTTCGTCGTCCGGATGCGCGGCCACGAGCAGAACTCGCGCACTCACCCCGAGTCCGTCGACGAGCTCGCCCAGCGCCGCCGAGCCGCGATCCTGTGCGAGGCTGGCGCTCGACGAGCAAAGGAAAAGAAGGAACGTCCCGAGCAGTCGCGGTGTTCTCACCCTCTTCCGGCTTCCTTCTTTGCGCGTGTCGACCCCGCGCCCTCCCGCCCTCCGCTCTGCGGCGCGAGAACTTCAGTCACGATGCGAGCCTGCTGTTCCGCGTGAGCCGTGTGATATCCCTCGGCTGGGCTCGCGCGCTCCGGACGACCAATGTATCGAATGGGAATCGCGTTCCCCGTGGACGCACGCAGTCGTGGCCACACGAACGACCACGCCCCCATGTTCCTCGGCTCCTCCTGCGCCCACACCACTTCCTCGATGCCGCCGTATCGATCGATGATGCGGGCGATCTCCTCGTGCGGCCACGGATAGAGCTCTTCGACGCGCACGATCGCCGCATGCTTCGCGGGAGTTCCGCTCGTGCGGGCCGCGGCCAGATCGTAGTAGAGCTTTCCCGAGCAGAGTACGAGCCGCTTTACCTCGCGCGGCACGGGCGAACGGGCCGGATCATCGAGCACCGGTTGGAACGATCCCGTCGCCAGCTCCGGGAGACGTGACGCGGCCTCGGGAAGGCGAAGCAGGCTCTTCGGCTGCATCAGGATCAGCGGCCGCCGAGGGTCGAGGTGTGCCTGCCGTCGCAGGATGTGGAAGTACTGCCCCGGCGTCGTCGGGTACGCCACGCGCAGGTTCCCCTCGGCCGCCAACTGGAGAAAGCGCTCGAGCCGAGCGCTCGAGTGCTCGGGGCCCTGTCCCTCGTACCCATGCGGGAGGAGCATAACGACGCTCGAATCCTGCCCCCACTTCGCGCGATCAGCGGCCATGAACTGATCGATGACCGGCTGGGCGACGTTGGCGAAGTCGCCGAACTGCGCTTCCCACAATACGAGCACATTCGGTGCGGCGGTGGAATAGCCGTATTCGAACGCGAGCACGGCAGTCTCCGACAGCGGCGAGTTGTAGATCTCGAACGCGCCCTTGGCCGACGGCAGATGCTGCAGTGGAATGAACTCGGCGCCCGTCTTGACGTCGTGCAGGACGGCGTGCCGGTGGGAGAACGTCCCGCGAGCGGTGTCCTGGCCCGTTAGGCGAACGCTCGTTCCGTCGAGCAGCAGTGACCCGAAGGCGAGCGCTTCGGCGTGACCCCAGTCGATGCCGCCCTCCTCGCCGATGGCAGCCCGTCGGCGCTCCAGTGGCTTGACCAACTTG